>NZ_JAUXOV010000073.1 GCF_030684215.1 Pseudotabrizicola sp. | reverse complement strand
GCACCCCGTGGCTCTTGGGGAAAAAGGGTTTAAGCCGAGCCATCTGCTCGTCAGTCAGCCAGTAGAGGTTGCTCATGGATCGGTCTCCTTGCGGAGCCTGAATCACGCCAACAACCTGAAATCAATGGGTCTGGAGCCTAGTAAATACATCGGTCACGGACGTTCTTTTGTAAGTGCCAACATGGCACGCTCGACGTAGCCATCGGGAAGAAGCTTCTCGCTAACCTTTCGGGAAAGATACTTTTTGAAACGTCCTTCACCAATGTAATCTTGCCTGAACCAGCGCCTGAACTCCCCAAGCGCAGCGTCAGGATAGCAATTTGCAATTTGAGGATTGCTCGCAGATTGGCGGAAATAGCTAGGATAATTGTGCGCGTAAGAAGCACGGCTGCCAAACTGAGACATCAGTTCTTTATCAGACCAATGTTTAGACCAAGCTTGACCGACACTGATATCCGGAACGAAGTTCTCATCGATGTGCAATCCTGCCAACCCAAGGGTCACAATAAGACTTGCAAGTTCTTTAAATACCCCAAAGTAGCCATCTGGAACGGCGTCATACGTCAAACTGACGCGATCTTTGAATATCCGCCAGACGTCGTCCTCTTGTGGCGCCGTATATCCAGTTGCGCGATAAATATACTCTTTGAGTCCGTTCCGCAAAAGTTTCCTGTAGTTTTGCAGAGCAATTTCGGCACCTCGCCGATCTGCCTCAAAGGCAAAGTACTCAAGCATCACCGTACAAACGCGGTCAGGATAAGCGAGATATCGTTTCGCACCTTCCCAAACTTCCACATGTGGCAAGACGGGAACGTTCACGCCTTGCTCAAATAGCATTTCCCTAATTCGCCGCACTTCTTTCGGCGGGTTTTCAGCAGCCCACTCGGCAGAAATTATTCCAATATACTTATTTCTAAGCCCACACAAATCGCCAATGGCGCGCTGCGTCAAAAATGGAGTGCCATCGCTCAGCACTCCCATCCCTATTCCGTCCTGCTCAACCACGCGTTCAACTTGCAACGCAAACTCGGACTGAGCAGGATCAGCAATCTTACGTCTTGTTGGCAGCTTGGTAATTGCTGGTTTGATCGTGCTTGCCATCCTCATGAACACCCGCTCGTGCCGCCGCAGGTGTTGCACTTCATGCAGGTGCCGTTACGGACCAGCGTGTAGTTGCCGCACTCGCCGCAGGGATCGCCCTCGTAGCCTTGCATTTTCGCCTTGGTGCGGGCGTCCATGCTGGTGGCTGTTCCGATGGCATAGGTTGAGGTGGTTTCGGAAAAGCTGGCCATCCGCGCCTGAGGAACCAGTGTGTTGAGCACCGACACCGGGTCGGTGCCATTGGCAAGCGCGGTTGCACCCATCCCACCTTGCAGCACCACCAATTCCTGCGGCAGACGTTTGCGCAGATATCCGGTCGAGGAAATCTGGCGCAGCACTTCCAAACCGCGCGTGGCAGCGGCGTCATTCACCGGGGCCACGTTTGGCTTGCCCTCATCATCGCCGCGGCCAAGGTCGTCAAACGACGCGCCGGTAGGTTTGACATGGGCAAGGTCTGTGCGGTCGAGGTAGGAAATCGCCAACTCGCGGAAGATGTAATCAAGGATCGACGTTGCATTCTTGATGCTGTCGTTGCCCTGCACCATGCCTGCGGGTTCAAAGCGGGTGAAGGTAAAGGCCTCCACAAACTCTTCCAGCGGCACGCCGTATTGCAGGCCGACCGACACCGCGATGGCAAAGTTGTTCATCATCGCGCGGAAGCCAGCGCCTTCCTTGTGCATGTCGATGAAGATTTCGCCCAGCTGCCCGTCTTGATATTCGCCGGTGCGCAAATAAACCTTGTGACCGCCGACGATGGCTTTTTGCGTATAGCCCTTACGCCGTTCAGGCAGTTTTTCGCGATGGCTGCGGACGATTTCCTTGACGATCACCTTTTCGACAATCTTCTCGGCAATCACCATCGCCTTTTCCTGCAAGGATCCGGTGGCAAGGATTTCTTCGGCTTCCTCGTCATCCTCGATCAGGGCGCTCGCCAGCGGTTGCGACAGTTTCGACCCGTCACGATACAGCGCATTGGCCTTGATGCCGAGGGAATGCGACAGCTCATAGGCTGCCAGCGTTTCCTCGATGGATGCCGAGTTCGGCATGTTGATCGTTTTGGAAATCGCGCCCGAAATGAACGACTGAGCAGCGGCCATCATGTAGATATGGCTGTCAACCGACAGATAACGCTTGCCTTTCTTGCCACAGGCATTGGCGCAATCGAACACCGAATAGTGGTGCTCTTTCAGGAACGGCGCGCCTTCCAGTGTCATCGTGCCGCAAACGTGGTCGTTGCAGGCCTCGATCTGGGCTTTGGTGAAACCAAGGTGACGCAGCAAATCAAAACTTGGATCGGCCAGCTTTTCAGCCGGAATGCCCAGCGTGCCCGCGCAGAAATCGGTGCCAAGGGTCCACTGGTTGAAGACAAAGCGGATATCAAAGGCCGAGGGCAGGGCACCTTCGATCTTTTCAATCTCACGCGGGCCAAAGCCATGACCCAGCAGGGACGTGTGGTTGATGCTCGGTGCCTGCGCGATAGAGCCGTGGCCGACGGCATAGGCGACGATTTCGGCGATCTGGTGGCCGGGGTAGCCAAGCGCTTCAAGGCCTGCCGGAACCGACTGGTTGATGATCTTGAAATAGCCACCCCCCGCCAGTTTCTTGAACTTCACCAGCGCAAAGTCAGGCTCGATGCCGGTGGTGTCGCAATCCATCACCAGACCGATGGTGCCGGTGGGGGCAATCACAGTGGTTTGCGCGTTGCGGAAACCATGCGCCTCACCCAGTGCCAAGGCTTCATCCCAAGCGGATTTTGCAAGCGACACAAGGGTTTGGTCAGGGCAGTTGATGTGGTCAAGGGTGACCGGGTCAACGTTTACCGCCTCATACACGCCCGTCGCATTTGCAGCGGCGCGGTGGTTGCGGATCACCCGAAGCATATGCTCACGGTTGCGGGCATATCCGGGGAACGCGCCCAATTCGGCCGCCATCTCGGCAGAGGTGGCATAGGCCACGCCGGTCATCAGTGCTGTCAGCGCGCCACACAGCGCGCGGCCTTCCTTGCTGTCATAGCCAAGGCCCATGTTCATCAGCAAGCCACCGATGTTGGCATAGCCCAGACCCAGAGTGCGGAAGTCATAGGACCGCTGCGCAATCTCTGGCGACGGGAACTGCGCCATCATCACCGAGATTTCCAGCGTGACCGTCCACAGACGCGAGGCGTGGATATAAGCCTCGGAGTCAAACTTGCCGTTTGCAAAGAACGTAAGCAGGTTCATCGACGCAAGGTTGCAGGCGGTATCGTCAAGGAACATGTATTCCGAGCACGGGTTAGACCCGCGGATCGCGCCGTCTTCGGGGCAGGTGTGCCAGGCGTTGACGGTGTCGTGGAACTGGATGCCGGGGTCGGCACAGGCCCATGCGGCGTGGCCGACCTGATCCCACAGATCGCGCGCCTTGATGGTTTTGGCGACCTTGCCGTCGGTGCGGCGGATCAGCGCCCAGTCGGCATCATCCTTTACCGCCTGCAAGAAGGCATCGGTGACACGGACCGAGTTGTTCGAATTCTGGCCCGACACGGTGATATAGGCCTCGGAATCCCAATCCACGTCATAGGTGGGGAATTCAATGGATGTGTAGCCCTGCTTTGCGTATTGTAGAATCCGGTTGGTGTAAGTGTCCGGGATCATCGACTTTTTAGCCGTTTTGATCGCCGCCTTCAGCGCTGCGTTCTTGGCCGGATCAACCGAGTCTTCGGCCGAGCCATCCCAAGTACGAATCGCGGTGAAAATTTCGTTCAACCGCACTTCATGCAGCTTGGAACCGGCGACGAGCGAGGCAACCTTTTGCTCCTCGATCACCTTCCAGTTTACAAAGGCTTCAACGTCGGGGTGATCCATGTCGCAGATCACCATCTTGGCCGCGCGCCGTGTGGTGCCGCCCGATTTGATGGCACCCGCCGCGCGGTCCCCGATCTTTAGGAACCCCATCAGGCCCGATGATTTGCCGCCACCCGACAGCTTTTCGCCTTCACCACGCAGGGACGAGAAGTTGGTGCCAGTGCCCGAGCCATATTTGAACAGACGCGCCTCACGCACCCACAGGTCCATAATGCCACCATCGCCCACCAGATCATCCTTGACCGACTGGATAAAGCAGGCATGCGGTTGGGGGTGTTCATAGGCGCTGGTTGATTTGGTCAGCTTGCCGGTCTGGTGATCGACATAGAAATGCCCCTGCGACGGGCCGTCGATGCCGTAAGCCCAATGCAGGCCGGTGTTGAACCATTGCGGGCTGTTCGGCGCGGCCATCTGGCGGGCCAGCATGAAGCGCATTTCGTCGTAATAGGCGCGGGCGTCGGCTTCGGTGGTGAAATAGCCACCCTTCCAGCCCCAATAGGTCCAAGCTCCGGCCAGACGGTCGAACACTTGCTTGGCGCTGGTTTCGCCCACGTTGCGCTGATCTGCGGGCACATCGGCAAGAGCGGCGTCGTCGGGAACGGACCGCCACAGGAATTCGGGCACGCCTTTTTCCTTGACGCGTTTCAGCCGGGCAGGGACGCCAGCCTTGCGGAAATACTTCTGCGCAAGCACGTCGGATGCGACCTGGCTCCAGCCCTCGGGCACTTCGACTGCATCGTTGCGAAAGACGATCTTGCCATCGGGATTGCGGATTTCAGACACCGTTTTGGTGAACCCCATCGCGCCGTAGGCACCTGTCGCTTCGGTCGTAAACTTGCGCTCGATTTTCATCTCTGCCCCGTCCTCACTGTATGGCCCCGGTTTTCCCGGTCGCAGCCTGTTGATCCGCAAAATCACCCACCAACGGGAGACGGACAAAAGACTTCAGCCCTTGTCTGCGGATCGCAGAAAAGACGGTTTCGCCGTGTAGCGATGTCCTGCTCGAAGTGTTTCTGTCCCCTCCCGTCGGCCACTACATTTAGTGTGTCGCTGGGTTCGGTTGTCAAACTGTCGTAATGGCGCGGTCTGAGCAATCTCTTTTTTAGACGTTTCAGACAAAAAAATGCTTGACCAACGTTGTCTGTTTCAACGGGTTCACCGCGACGGTGGATCGGGCATGTGGACAGGTTTGCGGATAAGTCTCTGGACAAAGCGGGGACCATTCGGCGCCGAACCTGCATTTCCCAAGTATTCCCGCAGGTTTGCGCCAAGGCGTTAAGTTTTGGTCTGAATTTGGTTGGGCTTGGGGATGACTGGCTGAAGCGTCGGTAAAGTGATTCCCGCTGCAAGACACCGGGCGTTGGTTTGGTCATGCCACTGTGACACGCGTGCAATATGAACGCCCCGGAAAGAATCGTCTGCGCCGTGGTTTCTCCTACAGACAGCGCAAGTGGCCCTGGGTCACCCCAACATATAGTGGGACTGCCTGCTTTGCCCGGCGACGCAGCGTGCCGCACCTGATTGGCGCCGCAGACCAAAGGGGTGGCGTGGTTGGCGCCACTTCGCTAAAGCGGTTGTGTTCCTTGCCTGCGAAACACACCAATGACCGACATCATCGCCCGTTGCGAGGCCAAGGGCCTCCGAATGACTGACCAGCGCCGCATTGTCGCCCGCGTTGTGGGCGAGGCGGAAGATCATCCTGATGTAGAAGAACTGTATGCCCGCGCCGCTCGGCTAGACCCGCGAATCTCGCTCGCTACAGTTTACCGCACGGTGAAGCTGTTTGAGGAAGCGGGGATACTGGAAAAGCTGGAGTTTGGTGACGGGCGTGCGCGCTATGAAGATGCCGAGCGAGATCACCACGACCATCTGATCGATGTAAACTCGGGTGTGGTGATCGAATTTGTCGACCCCGACATCGAAGAACTGCAAGAACGCATCGCCGCGCGGTTGGGCTATCGGCTGATCGGGCATCGGCTGGAACTTTTGGGTGTACCGCTGACCAAGCCGCAAAAGACGTGAGCAGCGCCGATAACCCGCGCGCAGCGGGCCTGATGGTGGCCAGCATGGCGGCTTTTGCCTTTGAAGACCTGTTTTTGAAGCGTGCCGCCATCGCCCTGCCACCGGGGCAGGTGATTGCGATGATGGGGGCCGGGGGCGCGGTGGTGTTCTGGCTGATTGCCGCGCACTTGGGCCAGCCGATTCTGACGCGCCGTGCGTTGACAGGGGCAGCGGCCCTGCGCACCCTGTCCGAGGCCGGGGCGACGATGCTATATATCACGGCGCTTGCGCTGATCCCGCTGACCGTCAATTCAGCCTTGCTGCAAGCGTCACCTTTGGTGGTGACCATGGGGGCCGCCCTTTTTCTTGGCGAAACGGTGGGCTGGCGACGCTGGAGCGCGATTGCTGTTGGCTTTCTGGGCGTGCTGATCATTTTGCAACCGGGCACGGATGGTTTTCGGATTGCCGGGCTTTTGACGGTGGCCTGCGTGGCCATTCTTGCGGTGCGCGATCTGTCCACGCGGGTGATGGCCGAAAGCATCGGCACGTTTCAGTTGACCACTTGGGCCTATCTGTCGCTGGTGCCTGCCGGGTGGCTGCTGATGGCGGTGCAGGGGCAAAGCGCGCAAGCGGTGGACCCGTCGCAGTGGTTTGACCTGACGGGCGCGCTGATCACCGGGCTGTTTGGCTATTATGCCGTGACTGCCGCGATGCGCTTGGGTGACGTGTCTGTTGTCGCGCCGTTCCGTTATACCCGGCTGGTGTTTGCGATGATTCTGGCGATGATTTTTCTGGGCGAACGTCCCGATGCTTGGATGCTGACCGGCGCCGCCCTTGTCATCGGGTCGGGCCTGTATACCTTTGCCCGCGAGGCCCGGATCAAACGTCGGTGACGCGCGCCCTTTCCATAAAGGCCGACCCAAGGTAAAGACGGGGCGAGAGCATCATCCGCATAACGGAGCCCCCATGAGCACGATCATCGACATTCACGCCCGCGAAATTCTGGACAGTCGCGGCAACCCCACTGTTGAAGTGGACGTGACGCTGGAAAGCGGCGCTATGGGCCGGGCCGCCGTGCCATCGGGCGCATCCACCGGCGCACATGAAGCCAACGAGAAGCGCGACGGCGACAAGAACCGTTACAAGGGCAAGGGCGTTCTGGAAGCGGTCGCCGCCGTCAACGGCGAGTTGGCCGAAGAACTGGTGGGCTATGACGCGACCGAACAGGTCGGCATTGACCGCACCATGATCGAAATGGACGGCACGCCGAACAAATCCCGTTTAGGTGCAAACGCCATTCTGGGGGTGAGCCTTGCCGTTGCCAAAGCCGCCGCCGAATTCACCGCGCAGCCGCTGTTTCGCTACATCGGCGGCACCTCGGCCCGCGTGCTGCCGGTTCCGATGATGAACATCATCAATGGCGGCGAACATGCTGATAACCCGATTGATATTCAGGAATTCATGATCATGCCGGTTGGCGCGGACAATATCCGCGACGCCATTCGCATGGGGTCGGAAGTGTTCCACACCCTGAAAAAAGAGCTGCAACAGGCAGGCCATAACACCAATGTCGGTGACGAAGGCGGCTTCGCACCTAACCTGAGCTCTGCCCGTGACGCGCTTGATTTCATTCTGAAATCCATCGAAAAAGCTGGGTTCAAGCCGGGTGTCGACATGTATCTTGCGCTCGATTGCGCTGCGACCGAGTATTTCAAGGGCGGCAAGTATGAGATGAAGGGCGAAGGCAAATCGCTGAGCATCGCGGAAAATGTCGAATTTCTTGCCGGGCTGGCCCGTGACTACCCGATCATCAGCATTGAGGATGGGTGCTCTGAAGATGACTGGGACGGCTGGAAGCTGTTGACTGACACCATCGGTGACAAGATCCAGCTGGTGGGCGACGATCTGTTCGTGACCAATCCGCGCCGTCTGGCCGAGGGCATCAGAAAGGGCGTTGCCAACTCCATGCTGGTAAAGGTCAACCAGATCGGCACCCTGACCGAGACGCTGCAAGCGGTCGATATGGCGCATCGCGCGCGCTATACCAATGTGATGAGCCACCGCTCGGGTGAGACTGAGGACAGCACGATTGCCGACCTGTCGGTTGCCACCAACTGTGGCCAGATCAAAACCGGGTCGCTGTCACGCTCGGACCGGTTGGCGAAGTATAACCAGCTGATCCGGATTGAGGAAATGCTGGGCGAGACGGCGGAATATGCCGGACGGTCGATCCTTAAGGCGTAAGGCGCGCAAGCTTCCGGCGGTGGCGTGTCCGGCTTATGTCGGTCGCGCTCCGCGTGGGGGTGTTTTTGCCAAGATGAATGGGGCAGAGTCAGGATGACAGAAGCTGACCGGATCATTGCGCATCTGAACCTTGCCCCGCATCCCGAAGGCGGCTGGTATCGCCAGACCTGGGCCGGGCCGCTGGTTGACGGGCGCGCGACTGGCACCGCGATTCTGTTTTTGTTGAAAGAAGGCGAGCGCAGCCACTGGCATCATGTGGATGCCGATGAGATCTGGCTTTGGCATGCGGGCGCGCCGGTGGTGCTGTCGGTGGGCGCGGAACGAGCGGTGGATCATGTGCTGGGGCCAGAGGTTCTGGCCGGGCAATCGCCACAGATCGTGGTGCCTTTGGGCCATTGGCAGGCGGCGCGCTCGACCGGGCAGTATAGTCTGGTGTCTTGCACCGTCAGCCCCGGTTTTGATTTTGCGGGCTTTGTGCTGGCGGCGCCGGGGTTTGATCTGCCGCGCTGATCGCGCCCCATGATTGTTCCCGTCACAAATTGGCATTGGTGACTGCAGGGCCAACGCGCTATGCGGGCGCTATGAGTGACGCATCCCTTCTCAAGAACGAAGACAGCCTGTCTGGCTTTTTCTACGCCCTGACCGCTTATGTAATGTGGGGGTTTTTGCCGCTGTACATGAAGGTGCTGTCGCATGTGCCCCCGGTCGAGGTGATCGCGCATCGGGTGCTGTGGTCGTTGCCGATTGCGCTGGCGGTGATTGTCTGGCTGGGCCGGACGCAGGATTTGCGCCAGGCCTTTCGCACGCCGCGCACCTTGATGATGGGGGCGGCGACGGCGACGCTGATCTCGGTCAACTGGGGGATCTATGTCTGGGCCATCGGGGCGGGCTATGCGCTGGAGGCGGCGCTTGGCTACTATATCAACCCGTTGTTCAGTGTGTTGTTGGGGCGGGTCTTGCTCAAGGAACGGCTGACCTGGGCGCAATGGGCGGCGATCGGGCTGGCTGCGGCGGCGGTGGTGCTGTTGACGGTTGAGGCCGGGCGTTTGCCGCTGGTGGCGCTTGGGCTGACGGTCTCTTGGGGGGCCTATGCCTATCTGAAGAAATCGCTGCCGATTGGCCCAAATCAGGGCTTTACACTGGAAGTGATGCTGCTGGCGCCGTTTGCTCTTGGCTATCTGGTCTGGGTGCAATGGCAGGGGCAGGGTCATTTTCTGCAAGGCGTGGGGCGCGATGATCTGCTGTTGATCGGCACTGGGTTGGTGACTGCCATTCCGTTGATGATCTATGCCAACGGGGCCAAGCGGCTGCGGTTGTCGACGATTGCCATGATGCAATATATCGCGCCGACGATGATTTTCCTGATCGCGGTCTTTGTGTTTGGCGAGCCATTCGGCGCGGTCAGGCTGATTGCTTTCCCGATGATCTGGGCGGCGTTGGTAATCTATACCGTGTCAATGTTGCGGGCACGGGGCCAGGCGCGTGAGGCCGCGCGTCAGTCGTCCAGCGTGATCCAGACCGGGACGTGATCTGACGGCTTGTCGCCTGCGCGCACCTCGCGGTCGATGCCTGCGCCAGTCAGCCGGTCGGCGGCCTGCGGCGACAGCAAAAGGTGGTCGATGCGGATGCCGTTGTTCCGCTCCCATGAATTGGCCTGATAATCCCAGAAGCTGTAGTGTCCCGGCCCCTGTTCGCGGGCGCGGAACGCGTCGAGCATGCCAAGGTTCAGCATCCGCTGATAAGCTTGCCGCGACTGGGGCAGATACAGCGCGTCAGTTACCCAGGCCTCGGGGCGGGCGGCGTCTTGTGCTTGCGGGATCACGTTATAATCGCCCGCGCAGAGGAAAGCTTCCTCTTGCGCAAGCAGGTCACGCATCCGCGCCTCCATCCGAGCCATCCACGCCAGCTTGTAGTCATACTTTGGCCCCGGTGCCGGGTTGCCGTTGGGCAGATACAGACCGCAGACCCGGACGGGTTGGGCTGACATTACCGTGGCCTCGATCCAGCGGGCCTGTTCGTCGGTCTCATCCCCCGGAAGGCCGCGCGTGACATCCTCGAGCGGCAGGCGTGACAGGATGGCGACGCCATTGAAGCTTTTCTGGCCGTGGGTTTCGACGCGGTAGCCCATGTCTTCGAAAATCTCGCGCGGGAAGCCTTCGTCAACGGATTTGATTTCCTGAAGGCAGACAACATCGGGCTTTGCCGCCGTCAGCCAGCGGGGCAGGGCGTCAATCCTTGCCTTGATTCCATTGATATTGAAGGTTGCGATCCGCATGGCGCCGGCCTTTCCTGTTGCGGCCACAGCTATCGGACAATGATCCAGCTAGCGCAAGTCTTGTCAGCGGCGGAGCAGCCAGAGATATCCACAGGGAGAAAAATCTGTGGATAACACAACCTAAGCGTGAAATTTATGTATCGAATCGGTATTTTATCGTTAGCGTGAGGCGATGGATCACAAGCAACCTGGAGGGACAAAATGATCTCGAACACCGCACTGCGCCTGGACATTGTTGAAGACGCCGGACGCTCCGCCGAAATGTTTTCGGGCGAAGCCGCCTCGATGATGACCTCTGTGGCATCGTCCATGATGACATCGGTGGCGTCGTCCATGATGACCTCTGTGGCATCGTCCATGATGACATCGGTGGCATCGTCCATGATGACTTCGGTTGCCTCTTCCGCAATGACCAGCGTTGCACATGAGCAAGCTGCACTTGATCTGGCTGGCAAGCTGTCGGGCGCGCAAACCTGCCTGATGACTAGCGTCGCTGACATCTGATCCACGCTTGGGGGAGTGCATGGTCCCTGCCATGGCCCCGCGCTCCCCTGAACAAGTTAGGGCGTATCTATGACCAATGTCGTATCCCTTCGGCGTCAAGAGGCTGATGCCTTTCAACCGGCCATTCCTGGCCTGATTGACATGTTCGCCAGCCGGCGCCGTGGGCGTCATGATGCGTTCTGGCTGAAGGAAAACGCCGAGCTTCTGCAAATTCTGGCGGCCCTTGGCGCCGGTGCAGAGGTGGATCTGGAGCCGCTTCGTCTGCGCGCCGGAACGTTGATGCAAGAGCTTCGGTTCTTCCCGCAGTACTACCGCATGTATCTGTCGCTGGCGGTCGATCTTCGGGCTTTGGGCATGGCCGATTCTCCGGTTGAGGAGATGGCGGCCTTTGTGCAGGCGCGGGATCTTACGGCGGTTGAGCTTTCCGATACCCATCGTGGTGAGGCGCAGCTGCTGCTCCGTCGTGCCGGGGTGTTGGTCGAAGATCCGGCGCTAGAGGCGCGTCTTGTGCGTTTTGCGGCGAATTCTACCGCGTTTTGTCTGCCGAACCGTCGGGCGGCCTATGACCTGACGCATATTGTGTTTCATGCTTCGGATTATGGCCGCAAGCCGTTGGCGCGCGATCCGCAGCGCAGGATCAGCCTGATCCATGCCGGGCTTGTCGCCTGGCTGGAAGGCAATCTTGATCTTTTGGCCGAGGTGACCTTGGCCCTTCGGCTGTCGGGCGAGGATGTACCAGAGGTATGGGCGAACGCCGTCGCACGGGCTGCGGATAGGGTGGAGTTTGAGCCGGGCCATGCGGCTGGACCGTTTGACGACGATTATCACCAGTATCTTGTGCTCAACTGGGCGTTTGCCTTGTCGGGCGGCGATGCTTTTGGCGGCGGTGTGCCGGGGAATGCGCGGATCATCCGCCAGCCACTGCGCCAAGGGGCCGCTTTGCACGAAATGTCGCTGGCTTTACTGGATATGGGCGATGCGCGCCAACCGGATTGGCCGCGGATGCGGTGGCGGCTTTGGGCAAAACTGTCCGAACCGGCGCGCGATTGCCTTTTGAGCGTCGAGACGATGCCTGAATTTGAAGGTTTCTTTGCCGGGTTCTCCCGAGCAGGGCAGGGGGATGGGGATAAACAATGAAGACCGCGTTGCGTACACCGCTGGTTCTTGGGGTTGGGTTCCTTGTCGCCTCTACCCTTGCCGCGACTTTGGCGGATGGCACGGTCAAGGATCTGTCGGCCCGGCTGGAAGCGCCACAGGTGTTTTTCCTGTCTGGTCTGATCATGGCCGGACTTAGCTTGCTGGCGGCGCGGGCCGGATCTCGCATCGGGCTGTTCACCACAAGCTGTCTGAAAACCACAGTGCCGGGGCTGCTTTTGTGGCGGTCGGTGGCGACGGTGGTGGCATCGCTGGGCTTTTTCTATGCCATCGCGATGATCCCACTGGCCGAGATTTTCCTGTTCGTCGGGCTGATGCCGCTGATGTCGGCGCTGATGTCGCGGCATTTGCTGGGGGAAAGCGTTGATCTGGGGGCTTGGGCCGGGCTTGGGCTGGGGTTGCTTGGTGTTTTGATGTTGTTCCCCAACGGCCTGTCAGGCCTGAGCATGGGGCATTTTGCCGGTTTCGCCGGGGCTTTGGCGGGAACCGTGTCGCTGGTGCTGTCCCGGCTGATGGCGCGGCGTGAGGTGAACACTCTGGTGCAGGTGTTCTACCCCAATCTGGCGCTTGCTGGTGTTGCTGCGCTGATGTTGCCTGCGATCTGGCAGCCGCTGGGCATGGCCGATGTGGCGCGGATCTGCCTTTATTCAGGGCTGTTGTTCCTTGCCCGCTGGACAATGGTGATGGTGATGCAGCGCCTGCGCGCTCCGGTCGCTTTGCCTTTGATGAATATTCAGTTCGTCTGGATGGTGGGTGTGGGCTTTGTGTTTTTTGGCGAAGTGCCTGCAGCGACAACGATTCTGGGTGCGCTGCTGGTGATGTCTGCCGGGGGCATTGCGCTGCTGGAACAGGCGCGGGTGGACAAGTTGGCTCGTACGTCGCAATCACGGTCGCCGGGGACTGTGCCAGCCGAATAATAAAAAAGGCCGCCTTCGGGCGGCCTTTTCATATGCATTCATATGCAGCGCCAGATCGGCTTTACATCGAGAACGACGTGCCACATCCGCAGCTGCTGCTGGCGTTCGGGTTTTCGATCACAAAACGCGCACCTATCAGCTCTTCGGTAAAGTCGATCACCGCGTTTTGCAGAAACGGCAGCGAGACCTGATCAACCAGCACACGCTGCCCATCCTTTTCCAGTACCAGATCATCCGAGGCCGGATCATCCAGCTTGATCTCATACTGAAACCCCGAACAGCCGCCGCCCTCAACCGCGACGCGCAGCGATTTATGCTCGCCTGTCATCTGAGCGATTTCGGCAAGGCGGGCAAAGGCGCGGTCGGTGACGCGGGGGGGCAGGGTCAGGTCCATGATTTTTCACATATCCTTGGGGTTCATGGTGCAATATAAGGGTTCAACAAGACTTCAACAAGAACGGGCAGTTCCATGCTTGCGCCTTTTGCCTGCCAACCCGATGCTTCCCTTGGTCGCCTGCACGAAGAACGCATGTCGTCCTTCCGCTCGCCCTATCAACGCGACCGCGACCGGATCATCCATTCCTCGGCCTTTCGGCGGCTGAAACACAAGACTCAGGTCTTTGTGGAGCATGAGGGCGATTATTATCGCACCCGCCTGACCCACTCGATTGAGGTGGCGCAAGTCGCGCGCACCATTTCAGGGGTTTTGGGCCTGAACACCGATCTGGCGGAATGTATTGCGCTTGCCCATGACCTTGGCCACACGCCGTTTGGCCACACCGGCGAAGATGCGCTGTCGGCGCTGATGGCCCCCTACGGCGGGTTTGACCACAACGCGCAGGCGCTGCGCATCGTGACAAAGCTGGAACGGCATTATGCCGATTTCGACGGGTTGAACCTGACATGGGAATCACTGGAAGGCATCGCCAAGCACAATGGCCCGGTTATCGGTGAAAATGCTGATGAAAAGCACGCGGGCCCGCTGCCTTATGCCTTGGCCGAGGTGAATGCCCAATGGGATCTTCACCTACACACCCACGCATCGGCCGAGGCGCAGGTGGCGGCTATTGCCGATGATGTCGCCTATTCCCACCACGATCTGCATGACGGTTTGCGCTCGCGGCTGTTTTCCGAAGCTGACCTGATGGAATTGCCCGTGACTGGCCCCGCCTTTGCCGAGGTGGATGCGCTCTATCCTGACCTTGACCCGATGCGCCGCCGTCATGAGGCGCTGCGCCGGGTGTTTGGCCGCATGGTCGAGGATGTGATCGCGGTCGCCCAAGGCCGGCTGGAGGCTGCGCAGCCGCAATCGGTTGATGATATCCGCATGATGGGCACCACGATCATCCGCTTTTCCAAGCCGCTCTATCAAGAATTGAAAGCGATCCGCAGCTTCCTGTTCCACCGCATGTACCGCGCGCCCACGGTGATGGAGGTGCGGGCCAAGGTGACGCAGGTGGTGCAAGACCTGTTCGCGGCCTTCATGGCCGACCCGCGCTTGCTGCCAGAGGAATGGGAACATGCGGTGGTGGCCTGTCAGGACCAGACCGAACTTGCGCGCACGATTGCCGATTATGTCGCCGGAATGACAGACCGTTTTGCAATTCTTGAACACGGGCGGCTGTGTGGCGGTGCGCTGATCGACACCCATACCGGGCCGAATTTCCCGGCCTGAGCAGTGGTCAGGCCCGGCGCGCGGCCATGATCCAGACCCCGGTCAAGCCCAGTGACAGCACCATGTTCCACCCGGCCATCGACAGGCCAAACAGCGACCACGGCACTTCGTCGCAGCGCACGGGGGCGGCCACGGCGGCATTGGGGTTCAGCAGGTCATTCATGCTGATGCCGGCAATAGATCCGCCGCTGCACGATTGCAGCCCCTGCCACCAGCCATATTCGACGCCCATGTGAAAGCCGGCGATCCCTGACGTGGTAAGTGCAGCCACTGCGCCCAAAGCCATAAGCCAGCGGTTTGGCACCAAGAGCGCCAGCACCATGATCAGGACAGCCGCCGCATGTGGCCAGCGTTGCCACAGACACAGCGCGCAAGGCGCCATGCCGCCAATGTATTGAAATGCAAATGCTCCGGCCAGAGTCGCGGCGGACCCGGCTCCGGCAACAGCAACCAACACGCGAGATGACAGTGTGGTTCGCATCACAGCACCTTCAGCACAATAAAGCCGCCCACAAGCAGCAGCACGAACAGCGTGAACATCAACCCAAGCCGTCGTTCGATGAAATCACGAATGGGTGCGCCAAATTTCCACAACAGCGCGGCCACTACGAAAAACCGCAGGCCGCGTGCCAGAACGGATGCAAAGGTGAACACCATCAGATCCAGCCCGGTGCTGCCCGACAGGATCGTGACAACCTTGTAGGGAAACGGCGTGACCCCGGCGATCAGCACCGCCCAGGCACCCCATTCGTTATAGGTGTCGCTGAAGGCCTCAAAGTTCTGGGTCTTGCCGTAGAATTCCAGCACCGGCAGGCCGACGCTTTCATACAGCACCGCTCCGATCCAATAGCCGAACATCCCCCCCAGAACCGACGCCACCGTGGCGACGCCTGCAATCAAAAAGGCCCGGCGGGGGGCGGCAATGATCATTGGGATCATCAGAATGTCGGGCGGGATCGGAAAGATCGAGCTTTCGATAAAGGCGACAAAGGCCAAGGCCCAAAGCGCCCTTGGATGTTCGGCCAGCCGGATCGTCCAGTCATACAAAGCGCGGATCATGTGTTTTCCCATCGCGACTGCGCCGCTTGCATCATGATGGCTGCTTAAGGTCAAGCACGCTTTGCGGGAACCAGACATCACGCTAGAGTGTTGTCTGTTAACGGGTCATTGGCAGCCAGTCATTGGCAACGAGTCATGGGGTGTGCGATGGAATGGCGTGGACGGCGGGGCAGCCGCAATATCGAAGATCGTCGCGCAAGCACGGGTGCAAAGGTTGGCGGCGTTGGCGGGGTTGGGGTGATCGCGGTCTTGCTGATCGGCTATTTCCTCGGCATCGATGTGACGCCATTGTTACAAGACCAAGGCACGCAATCGGGCGCCCCTGTTGAACTGACGCAAGCCGACCGCGAGGCGGGCGAATTTGTATCGGTTACGCTGGCTGATACCGAAGAAGTCTGGGCCGAGCTGTTTCGCGCGCAACTGGGCCGGACCTACCGCCCAGCCACGCTGGTTCTGTTCAAGGGCGTGACGCAAAGCCCTTGTGGCGGCGCATCCGGTGCCACTGGGCCATTCTACTGCCCGGCCGACAAAAAGGCCTATCTGGATACTGAATTCTTCACCGTGCTGGACCGCCGTCTTGGGGCCAAGGGCGAATTTGCGGCCGCTTATGTGGTGGCGCATGAAATTGCGCATCATGTGCAGAACGAATTGGGGATATTGGGGCAGGCCAACCAGTTGCGCCAACAGGTCAGCCAAGCCGAAAGCAACGCCATCTCTGTGCGGATCGAATTGCAAGCCGATTGCTTGTCGGGGGTCTGGGCGCGCACCGCCGCGCAAAACTTCGGCACGATCAGCCGCGCCGATATCCAAGAGGCCGTGAACGCGGCCCGCCAGATCGGCGATGACACATTGCAAAAGGCTGCCGGCAAGCGTCCGATGCCGCACACCTTCACCCATGGCACCGCAGACCAACGCTCGCGCTGGTTTGTGACCGGGTTTCAGTCTGGGCAGATCGCCGATTGCGACACGTTCTCCACCGATGCACTGTAAGCGCACAGAGCCTGTTGACGCCGCATGACGGTGCGGTTAAAGCATCCAACACGTTGCCCGAGTGGTGGAATTGGTAGACGCAGCGGATTCAAAATCCGCCGCCGCAAGGCTTGTCGGTTCGAGTCCGACCTCGGGCACCATCCTCTCTGATGTCAGTGATAACGTCGCTTTGATTCGCGGATGCGAATCAAGGTTTTGGATGTGTACACGCACCAATTATGGTTAAATCTTATTATTGGTGCCGACAAAGCACCTCGATCAAACAAAATCCGGCCAAAAAAAGGCAGAATTGAGACGTTGGTTAACTGTGCCGGGGTCGTTCACGACATTGTTTCTGTAGCGCGCGTAAATCGCAGGCGTGGGGCGGGTCAGATCGTCACAAGCCGCCATTTTCCCGGAAATTTTTTAATTCGATCTGACGTTCCGGTTTCATTATCGGAAACAAGCAGACAGCCAGAGCGTGATTAATTAGGCCGCGGATATCAACCAGAGCGTGCTTTTGGGGATTGAGGCTTGGCACTCCAACCGTCTGTTGGCCATCCGCCCGCCTTTTTTTACTTTCCGTCAGCCTTAATCAAAGGTAACCATCTGCTTGTCTCTCTGGGTAAGACGAATGGCCGTGGGGGCGGTCGTCTTGTGACAGTGTGCTGCCGCACACCTTAACAAAAACGGGATTTGGTCTGATGGTAGCATCAGGCTGAATGTTCACTTTTGAATGCACCGTCAGGCACTTGCCTTCGACGGCCCCGCTTTTTGATGTCTCAGGCGAACAGGTCTCGTGGCGTGATGCGCGGGGCGTTTGTCCTTTGCAAAAGCGCCGATGTGTCGGCCAGGTTAACGGTCGATGTTTGGTGTACCGCTCGGGTGTGTGAACGCCCAGCTGCTTTGAGGATGAAGACAATGCCGGTTTTTGCGCTGTACAACCTGAGTGATATTTCGACAACCGTAGTGGACAGCGCTTCCGATGATGGGACACAGAACGGAGGCTATTTCAATGGCGCATCCTCTGTTGACGGTCGCGGCGTTCTGGATGGTGTGGATGACATCATCAAGATCGAAGAGGATACGGCCTTTCAGCTTTCCAGCGGCACATTGGAAATTCAGTTCAGCCAAGACGCAGACTCGACGCTGACCGAACCGCAGACCGTTCTGTCACGTGACAGTGAAGGCGAGACGGAAGGCGGTTTCCGCATTGAAATCCTGCCCAATGGTGCGATCCGTATCAGCCACGAAAGTGCCAGCGGAACAACGGTGTTTGAAACCGAACCCGGCTTCATGAACCCCGGCGACGAGATCCGCGTTACCTATTCGTGGGATGCGTCCGGTCCGGGTGGCTTTGTTCAGATCAACAACCTGACCACAGGCGACAGCTTTGACGATGTGGTGCCGGGCACGCTGACCATGGATATGGGCGAGATCAACCAGAACTGGGTGATCGGTGCCAGCCAGGACACCTCGCCTGCGGGCACCTTGATGAATATTGACGAACATTTTGAGGGTTCGGTCGAGTATTTCTCGATCTCCAACACGGTGGACAATACGCCTGTCGACCCAGAGCCATCGGCAAGTGACGGCATTGTCGAGGGCACCATCGCTGGCGATCTGATCGACGCCTCGTATACCGGCGACCCGGATGGTGACTTGATCGACAACAACGATGCGATCATTGCGGGCCAGGGTCCGCAGGATGACATCGTGTTCGCCTATGGCGGCAATGACACCGTTTTTGCGGGCGAAGGCAATGACAGCGTGTTTGGCGGCGACGGCAATGATGTGCTGTATGGCGGCCCCGGCAACGACACAATGAGCGGCGACGCGGGCAATGATCTTTTGTTTGGCGGCGCTGGGGATGACGTGCTGACCGGTGGACCGGATCAGGACACCCTGTTTGGAGGTGACGGCAATGACAGTCTTGTTGGTGGGCCTGGCAATGATGTGCTGGACGGTGGCAACGGCGACGACACGCTGGACGGCGGTGAGGGTAACGACCTCCTGATCGGCGGCGATGGCAATGACCTTGTTTTCGGCGGTTCGGGCAATGATTTCATTGATACCCGGTCTGATGTCTCTTCGCCTGATCGCAGCTTTCCGGGTTTGTATACCGCAGATGCCGACCCGATGGATGATCGCGACACCGTTTATGGTGGCGACGGCGCCGACACGATCTTTACCGGTGACGACAATGACGTGATTTTTGCCGGGGCTGGCAGCGATCTGGTCTATGCTGGCGATGATGATGACAGCGTTTCGGGCGGCGATGGCGATGACACGCTGATTGGTGGTGAAGGCAACGACACCATTCTCGGCGACGCGGGCGATGACCTGATCTATGGTGGAACGCCGGATGATGCGTCCGACCCGACCCATCTGCCCGATGGTGTGGACCCGGACCCGGATAACAACCGTGATGAACTGTACGGCGGCTTGGGCAATGACACCATCTATGGCGGCGACGACAACGACACGTTGTTCGGCGGCGCGGGCGATGACCTGCTGTTTGGTGGCATCGACAACGATGAAATCTACGGCGGTGCCGGCAATGACACCATCGACGGTGGCGGCGAGTCCGATACCATGTATGGCGGCGCTGACCGTGATACCTTTGTCAACGTCGGCCCCGGTTCCTTTGTCGATGGCGGCGAAGAGGGCGATGACTTTGACACGCTCGATCTGCGGGGCCTTGGCCCGCTGACCGTGACCTATGACCCGACCAACCCGGAAAACGGCACAGTTGAGTTCTTTGGTGCTGACGGCGTCAGCACAGGCACCATGACATTCATCAACATTGAAAACGTGATCCTGCCGGTCGATGGCGCACCTGTCGCCAACCCCGATGCTGTGACCACGCCGCAGTTTACCGATGTGACGATCGACGTTCTGGCCAATGACACCGACCCCACTGGACAGACGCTGACCGTAACCTCGGCCACCGCGATCAACGGCGATGTGACCATCAATCCTGATGGCACCATCACTTATTCGCCCGACCGCGATTACAACGGCCCGGACGACACCATCACCTATACGGTCACCGATCCGGACGGGAACACCTCGACCTCGACCGTTGCGGTGACCATCACCAATCTGAACGATCTGCCGGTGGCCGAGGATGACTATGCCACGACCCCGCTGGATACGCCGGTGGTGATCGACGTGCTGGCCAATGACAGTGACCCGGATGGCGATGTGCTGACCATTCTTGGCACGCCAACCACCGCTGACGGCACGGTTGTTGTAAACCCGGATGGCACCATCACCTTTACGCCTAACCCCGGTTTCAACGGTGCTGCGGTGATCAACTATACCGTGACCGACGGCAATGGTGGCACCGATCCGGCGATTGTCGTGGTGCAGGTTGGTGTGGGTGACGGGCGCGATGGCATCGTGGGCGGCACGCCCGGCGATGACCTGATCGACGGCACCTATGTGGACCCGCTCGATGGCGATGTGGTTGATGGCGGAGATGCTATCATTCCGGGCGATGGCCCGAATGATGACAGGATCGTTGCTGGCGACGGCAATGACACCATTCTGGCCGGGCTTGGCAATGACACCGTGTTCGGCGGCATTGGTAACGACCTGATCTTTGGTGGTCCGGGCGACGATGTTTTGTATGGCGAAGATGGCGATGACACCATCATCGGTGACGGTGGCCGCGATGTGATTTATGGCGGCGATGGCGATGACTTCATCGACACGCGCACGCCGTCCCCTCTGCCCGACGTTGACTATCCGGGCCTTTACCCGGCCGATACTGATCCTGAAAACAACCGCGACACCATTTATGGTGGCAACGGCAATGATACGATCTTTTCGGGCGACGATGCTGATATGGTCTTTGGCCGCGACGGCGACGACTACATCGACGGTGGCGTTGACAACGACTCGCTCTATGGCGGGGCGGGCAATGACACGATCATTGGCGGCGAAGGCCGCGACAGCATTGACGGTGGTCGTGGTGATGACCTGATCTTCGGGGGGCTGGATCTGTCCTTCCCTGATGCCATCAACATCCCGAACGACGAGGGCGACCTGCGTCCTGCCAACAATGCTGACTTCATCACGGGCGGTTTCGGCAACGACACCATTTATGGGATGGACGATGACGACACCATCTTCGGCGATGAAGGCAATGACCTGATCTATGGCGGCGTTGACAATGACCTGATCTTTGGGGGTGTCGGCGAAGACACACTCTATGGCGATCATGGCAATGACTCGCTTTATGGCGGTGGCGACAATGACACCATCTTTGGTGGTATCGGCGACGATCTGCTTGAAGGCGGTCTGGGCGATGACCTGCTGGATGGCGGCGATGGCGATGATGTTCTGCAAGGCAGCGATGGCGACGATACGTTGCTGGGCGGGGCCGGGAATGACACGCTGGAAGGCGGGTTCGACAATGACCTGCTGGATGGTGGTACCGGCGACGACCTGCTTGTCGGTGATGTGGGCGATGACACGCTGATCGGCGGCGATGGTTCTGACACCTTGTTTGGTGGTGATGGAAACGATCTGATCCAGCTTGGCGATCCAACCACCGGCGCGCCCGATGCCTTTGCCGATCAGGCCTTTGGCGGTGCGGGTCGTGATACCTTTACCGGCGTGGGCGTGGGCGACTCGGTGTTTGGTGGCTCTGAGGGCGATGACTTTGATACCTTGGATCTGGCGGGCACTGGTCCGCGCAACGTGGTGCGCACCAATGTTGACAGCGATGGCAACGGCTTTGACGGCTATGTCGAATACTTCGACGAAGACGGCAACGTGATCGGCCGGTCCGAGTTTACCAACATCGAAAGCATTGTTTGCTTTACCCCCGGCACGATGATCGCGACGCCAAAGGGTGAGGTTGCAGTCGAACAGTTGCGTCTGGGCGACAAGGTCATCACTCGTGACAACGGCATTCAGGAAATTCGCTGGATGGGTGCCAAGGAAATGGGCTGGCGCGACTTTGCCGGGAACCCGCATCTGCGCCCGGTGATGGTCAAGGCCGGAAGCCTTGGCAATGGTCTGCCCGAGCGCGACATGATGCTGTCCCCAAACCACCGGCTTCTGGTGGCCAACGACCGCACCGCGCTGTATTTCGACGAGCATGAGGTTCTGGTCGCTGCCAAGCATCTGATCGGCGGCAAGGGCATTCAACAGGTGGAATCGGTGGGCACCACGTATTTCCACTTCATGTTCGACCAGCATGAGGTGGTTCTGTCCAATGGCGCCTGGACTGAAAGCTTCCAGCCGGGTGACTATACGCTCAAAGGTCTGGGCAATGCACAGCGCAGCGAATTGTTGGAGCTGTTCCCGGAACTCAAGGCACCTGCCGGGGTCGAGGCGTATCAAGCCGCCCGCAAGACGTTGAAGAAACACGAAGCAAGCCTGTTGGTGCGCTGATAAGGGTTATGCAGCGCGGATCGGGTCAGCGATAGCATCCCGATCCGACGGCAAGGGGGCTCCTTTCGGGGCCCCTTTGTTTTTTGCGGGTCAAGCTGCGAATGAATTGCTGCGCTATTGGAAACAAAAAAGCAGTTTGACACCTTTTGGCCAACATTTGCCCCAGTCGCGCCCGGATCGAACGTTAATCAAAATTGAGATAAATGTTCTTGGATACCCGCTCATGGCAACGATCAATGGCAATAACAACAACAACACCCTGAACGGCGATACCGATTCCAACAACAATGACCTTATCAACGCCTTTGGCGGCAATGATGTCGTCAATGCCGGAAACGGCAACGATACGGTCTATGGCGGCACTGGCAACGACACGCTGAACGGACAGGCCGGGGACGATCTGCTGTTTGGCGAGGCAGGCGCTGATCGTCTGTTTGGCGGCGCGGGCAATGATACGCTCTATGGTGGCACCGAAAATGACTCGCTTGATGGCGGCGACGGCAACGACCTGCTTTATGGCGGGGCGGGGGCCGATACGCTTTTGGGCGGGGCTGGCAATGACACGCTGGATGGCGGCGCAGGCAATGATACGATCAACGGCGGCGCTGGGACGGATACGGTAACCTATGCCGATGAAACGGCGGCGGTGACTGTCAACCTGAACACTGGTACCGCAACCGGGACCAGTTCGGGCACCGACAGCCTGTCCTCGATTGAAAACGTGGTTGGCACAAGCTTTAACGATTCGATCACCGGCAGTAACGACAGCAACCTGATCTACGGCGGTGCCGGCAATGATACGATCAATTCGGGGGTTGGAAACGACACTGTTTATGGCGGCGATGGCAACGACACCATCATCCTAGGTTCTGATTCCGGCGCATCTTACGCGACCGGAACTCAATCGCTTACCTATAACCTGATCCTCCTTGGCACCTATCCCGACGTCGATGTGAACGAGTCGGATGGTGGTATTTCGGAACTTGCCGCCAACCTCTCCATAACTCACGGGTCAGTCGATGATCCGTTGTCGGACCATATTGTCAGGGCCACGGCGGTTGACCTGAACGGGGATAACACGCTTGCGGACAATGACGCTGGACCGACCAGTGAACATTTCCTGATCGATGGTCAGCAGGTCTTCCTCGATTCGGTGCAGGTTTATAACGCCACAGTCACCTTTGCTGATGGCACCTCAGGGACATTCTCCGCCGTTGTCATCCAGATGACCGATGGCCGGGTCTATTTGGCCCCCGAATTTGAGTCCAATATCGACTCGGCCTTGCTGGCATCGGGGCCGATCACTTCGATCACGTTGGGCACGGTCATTGAGGCGAACACAAATCTGTACGCCACGCGCCTAGACACCGCCTATATCAGCACCGCCGATGACAATCTTGCTTATGGCGGCGCGGGCAATGACACCATCACCGGCGGGGCGGGCACCGACACGATCCATGGTGACGAGGGAAACGATGTGTTGTCCGGCGGCGCTGGCGACGACTTCCTGTATGGCGGTATTGGCACCGACACCCTGTATGGCGGCGACGGGGCCGATTATCTCGAGGCTGGCGATGGTGATGACGTCAGCTATGGCGGCGACGGCAATGACACGATCTACTTCGGCGCGGGCAATGACACCGTTTATGGCGGGGCCGGAGATGATGTCATTGATGATGTCGCAGGCGCCCAATTGCAGGGCAATGCCCTGCTTTACGGTGGTGATGGCAATGACACCATCTGGGCTGGCGGCGGCAATGACACGCTTTACGGCGACGCGGGCGACGACGTTCTGTCTGGTGAAGGCGACGATGACGAACTGTATGGCGGCGACGGCAACGACACGCTGTATGGTGGCGATGGCAATGACACGCTTTACGGTGGTGATGGGGCAGATGTCCTTTATGGCGGCGCGGGCCGCGACCTGTTCTTCGGCGGTCCCGGCGACACGATTTTCGGGGGCGATGATGGCGACAATTACGACACCCTCGATCTGCAAGCCTGGGGCAAGGAAGCGACCAACATCTATTTCGAAGAAGGCAACCGTCAGAATGGCTATGTCGAGTTCCTGAACGAAGACGGCTCTGTCGCGGGGACTTTGTCTTTCAACGGGATCGAGCGGTTGATCCCTTGCTTTACCCTCGGCACGCTGATTACCACGTTACAAGGGTTGCGCCCGGTGGAAACCCTGGAGCCGGGGGATCATGTCTTGACCCGCGACAGCGGATTTCAGGAATTGTGCTGGGTCGGACGGCGCGATCTGGGGTTGGCCGATCTGTTCGTGAACCCGGCGTTGCGCCCGGTGCGGATTGCCCGCGGCGCGCTTGGCAACGGGTTGCCGCAGCGCGATATGCTGGTTTCACCGCAGCACCGAATGTTGGTCGAAGGCGCGCGGTCGGAGCTTTTGTTTGGCGAGCGCGAGGTGCTGGTGGCTGCCCTGCATCTTGTGGGTCAGCCGGGGATCGAGCAAATCACGCCGCGCGGGGTCAGCTATGTGCATGTGATGTGCAGCCAGCACGAGATTGTGCAGGCTGAAGGCGCGTGGACGGAAAGTTTCCAGCCGGGATCATCGACGCTAAAGTCGATGGGCCGCGAGCAGCGTGCAGAGGTCTTGACCCTGTTCCCGGAACTGGCGCTGTCGGTGGAAGCCTATCCGGCAGCACGGGCGACGCTCAGAGCGCATGAGGCGCGGGTGCTACTCTCGGCCTAAGCGCCACTGCGCCCAGGCCTCTGGGGTATCGAGGTCGGTCGTGGCGTGCTGATCCGGCAACGCAATAAGCCGCAGGCGGTTCGAATGGGCGCGCAGCACCGCCCGCGCGCCATCATCGCCGCCAAGCGCCATCAGATCACCCCGCACCCAAGCCGGGAACACCACCGGATGACCGGGCTGGCCTGCCGCATCGGTGGCCCGCAGAATCATCTCGGGGGTGGCGGCATGGGCCTGTGCCATCTGGGTCAGGTCTTCGGTCGTGATCTCGGGCAGATCGGCCAACATCAGCATCACCGAAGCATCTTCGGGCAGGCTGCATAGTCCGGCGCGCAGGCTGGCGGCCATGCCTTCGCCGGGATCGGAAACCGTCACACGGGTCAGTGCCAGGCCTGCCAGCGCCGCACCTCGCCCCGGCCGATCGGGGGCGAGGGCGACATTGACCGGAAATCCGCTGGCCAGCGCCCGTTGCGCCACTTGCCGCAGCAAGGCCTGACCGTCGACCGGCTCCAGCAGCTTGTCACCACCCCCCATCCGGCTGGACGCGCCCGCCGCAAGGATCAGGATATGCAGGGGGGGCTTTGGCACGGTTTGGCGGCTTTCATCGGGGGCGGGCGCAAGTCAGCTTGGTCCTTGCGTCTTCATGACTCCGGGTCGGACATGGGACAAGAAAATAAAGGGTCAACTTTGTTGACCTTTGGTCCGCTCTGCGCAAGCATGTGAAAAAGATGGAGGCTGCAATGACAGACAGCTTTGGCTTTGCGCTGGAGGAACAGGCCGGCGCCTGTGATGCCCTTGGGTCGCCCTTTACTGCGCGTCTCTTGCGGGTGCTGGGACAGGTCTGGCCGCGCGGCACCATGCTTGCGCAACAGGTGGCGGCATGGCCGGGTGATCTGGGGCCGCGTGCGGCCTCGGTGCCGCTGCGGATTGCAGGCGGGCTGCATGCGCTGGTGCTGGCGGGGCGGGTGCCGGATCTGGCCGCCCTCTATCCGCCGGACGCGGGCAGGGACCTTGCGGCGCCGCTGGTCAGAGCCTTGCTGGCCGAAGATGCGTTCCTGTGCGATTGGGTCAAGACCGCGCCACAGACCAACGAGGTCGGACGATCTGCCGTTCTGCTGGCGGCGGCGGCAGAGGTGACGCGGCGCTATGGCCTGCCGCTGGTGCTGTCGGAACTGGGGGCGAGCGCGGGGCTGAACCTATGGTTCGACCGCTATGCATTGCAGGTGCCGGAGGGCGTTATTGGGGCGTCAGCCAGCCTTGTGCGTCTGTGCCCTGACTGGCGCGGGGGGGTGGTGCCACCTGTGACGCGGATCACAGTGGCGGCGCGGCGCGGGGTGGATCTGCACCCGCTAGACCCCACGCGCGATGGCGCACGGCTGATGGCCTTTGTCTGGGCCGATCAGGCGGACCGGCTGGCACGGTTGCAGGCAGCCCTCGGGGTGGGGCAGAGCGCGGTGGTGGATGCGGGCGACGCAGCAGACTGGCTGGAGGCACGGCTGAGCCAGCCGCGACCGGGGGCGGTGCATCTGGTCTATCACACCATTGCGCACCAGTACTTTCCCGCGATCGCCCAAGACCGGATTGCGGTGGCGATGGCGCTGGCAGGGGAAAGGGCCACCCCTGACGCCCCGCTGGTCTGGCTGGGAATGGAGGCAGATGGCGCAGACAATGGCGCAGCAGTGACGCTGCGGCTGTGGCCGGGCGATCTGCGGATCACGCTGGGGCGTGCCGGGTTTCACGGGCAATGGCTGGAGTGGCGTGGCGCGGGGGGCTGATGTGGACTGGGGGGGCTCGCCCCCCAGACCCCTGAGGATATTTGAGAACAGAAAATGGATCAGGCGCGCATCCGGCCTGCATCGTCCCATAGAGGGGCAAGGTGAACGCGGGCGGGGCGGCGGTGGCCCAGAATTTCAATTTCAACCTCCAGCCCTTCCTTGATGGCGCCCGATGGCAGGAAACCCATGGCGACCGATTGTCCGGTGGTATGGCTGTAGCCGCCCGAGGTGCAGTAGCCCTGCACCGAACCGTTCAGCCAGATCGGTTCCCATGCCACCACATCTGCGTCTTTGGCATCGACGATGAACTGCGTAAGGCGGCGTTTCGGGCCGGTTGCCTTTTCGGCAGTGGCGGCGGCCCGGCCGATCCAGTCGGCGGGCTTGTTCCACGCGATGAAGCGGTCAAGGCCGGTCTCTGCCGGGGTGTAGTCGGGGCTGAACTCGCGACCCCATGAACCGAACCATTTGTCGAGACGCAAGGACATCATCGCGCGCATACCGAAGGGGCGCAGGCCAAGGTCGGCACCGTGCTGGTTGAGGATATCCCACAGATGGCGGACCGACATCTGATCGGTGAATATCTCATAGCCCAGATCGGCGGTGTAGCTGACGCGCTGCACAAGGCAGTTCGCCATGCCGATGGTCAGGCGTTTGGCATCCATGAATTTGAACGTCTCCGCCGACACATCGGCGCGGGTGACGCGCGACAACAGTTCGCGCGCAAGGGGGCCGGCGACCTGAAAGCCGGAGCGGGTGTCGGAGATGTTTTCCACAGTTACACCGGGGGCGGCGTTTTGCTCAAACCAACGCTGGTGCCAGCCTTGCGCGCCGTAGCTGGCCGTGAGCTGGAATTCATGCTCGGACAGGCAAGTGACGGTGAAATCGCCTATGATCTTGCCCGAATGCGCCAGCATCGGGGTCAGCGACAGGCGGCCTGGTTTGGGGATGCGGCCTGCCATGATGCGGTCAAGCCAAGCGCGCGCGCCTTCGCCCTTGATCAGGTATTTGCCAAAGTTTTGCACTTCGTTGATGCCAACGCTGCCGCGGACGGCCATGACCTCTTGCCGGGTTGCCTCCCATGCGTTGGAGCGTTTGAAGGACGGTTCTTCGTAGCGCGGCTCATCGGGCAGGGCGTGGTAGTTGACCACCTCTAACCCGTATTGCTGGCCCCAGACGGCGTTCAGCCCGTCGAACACCTCATACATCGGCGTGGTGCGGAACGGACGGGCAGCGGGGCGTTCCTCATTCGGGTAAGAGACGTTGAAGCGCATTTGGTAGTTTTCGATCACCTTGGGCACGGTGTAGCCGGGGCTGGTCCATGTGCCAAAGCGTGAGACGTCAAAGCCGCGCGGGTCGCGCTCGACCTCGCCCTCGATCATCCATTGCGCAAGGGCAAGGCCCATGCCGCCGCCCTGGCTGAACCCGGCCATTACGGCACAGGCGGACCAGTAGTTGCGCAAGCCCTGCACCGGACCGACCAGCGGGTTGCCGTCGGGGGCAAAGGTGAAGGGGCCGTGGATCACCCGTTTGACGCCGGAACGTTCGAGGACCGGAAAGCGGCGGTAGGCGAAATTGACCGAATCCTCGATCTTGTCGAATTGCTCGTTGAGCAGTTCGTGGCCGAAGGTCCAGGGCGTGCCGTCGACCGCCCATGGCTCGCAGGGTTTCTCATAGAAGCCGATGCAAAGGCCGCGACCCTCTTGCCGCAGGTAGGATTCGCCGCCGGGGTCCATGACATGCGGAAATTCGCGGCCCGATTTCAGGATATCCATGATCTCGGGGATATCATCGGTCACAAGATATTGGTGTGCCATCGGCAACAGTGGCAGGTAGACGCCCGCCATCGCTCCGATTTCGCGCGCCCAGAGGCCGCCGGCGTTGACCAGATGCTCGCAGGTGATGGTGCCTTTTTCGGTGACCACCTCCCAGCCGTCTTTGGTTGGGTTGGTCTCCAACACGCGGTTGTGCAGGATGATCTCGGCCCCACCCATTCGCGCCGCCTTTGCATAGGCGTGGGTTGTACCCGAGGGGTCGAGGTGGCCATCGAGCGGGTCGTAAAGCGCGCCGAGGATGCCTTGCAGGTTTACCATCCCATCGGTCAGCTTGTGGATCTCCTCTGGCCCAAGGATCTCGGTATCCAGCCCCATATAGCGGTGCTTGGCGCGTTCGGCTTTCAGTTGCTCGAAGCGCGCCTCGTTGTCGGCCAGAGTGATGCCGCCGACGTGGTGGAGGCCGCAGGACATGCCGGTGATCTGTTCCAGTTCTTTATAAAGTCGGATGGTGTAGCCTTGCAGCGCGGCCATGTTGGTGTCGCCGTTCAGGGTGTGGAACCCACCCGCCGCATGCCACGTGCTGCCCGAGGTCAGTTCAGACCGCTCAATCAGGGTCACATCAGACCAGCCCAGCTTTGTCAGGTGATACAGAACCGAACAACCGACGACACCGCCGCCGATGACAACCACGCGGGTATGGGATTTCATTGCAGGACTCCGTTGCCTTTGACCGCAGAGTGGCCGCGCCGGCGACGGGGGTCATGTCAAAGCGCGACAGCAAATGTCGCGGATAGGTTGTCGTTGGGCGGGGCTTGGCTGCAGCTAGGCAATGTTGTGCGCCCTTTGACGTTGAACGCCTCCGGCGGGAGTATTTCGAAAGCAGCAAACATGAGCTTGGTTTGCTGCTTTCGAAATACTCCCGCCGGAGGCGTCTGACGGTCAGGCGGTTGGCAAGGGTTGGCGCCCTTAGCGCTCCGGCAACAGCCCTTTTGGCGCAAAGCGCAGCACCAGCAGCAGCACTACGCCCATGGTCAGCAGGCGCATATGGGCGGCAGAGTTGATCAGGTGACCCTTGAGCCAGCCATCCGCCATGCCGCTTGTAATAAGCGTCATCACCCAGTTGCCAATGGGTTCCACCATGACCCAAAGCCACCAGATCAGAAAGCCGCCAAGGACAGATCCCCAGTTGTTGCCCGAGCCGCCCACGATCACCATCACCCAGATCAGGAAGGTGAAGCGCAAAGGCGAATAGGAACCGGGCGTCAGCTGGCTGTCTAGGGTGGTCATCATCGCGCCCGCAATGCCGATGACGGCGCTGCCAAGGATGAACACCTGCAAATGGCGGCGGGTCACGTCTTTGCCCATCGCCTCGGCCGATACTTCATTGTCGCGGATCGCGCGCATCATCCGGCCCCAAGGGCTGTGAAGGGCGGCCTGTGACAGCCAGATCAGCGCCAGAAGCACCACGGCGAACAGCCCGGTATACATCAGCCGCACCACGATGGACGAGGCGGTGATCGGGTCAAAGCCCCAGCTCGTGGCCCAGTCAACAAAGGCTTGGGTGCGTTGCAGGTCTACCTCATAGGGTACAGGTCGGGGCAGGGAGATCACGTTTTTCACGCCGCGTCCCAGCCAGTCTTCGTTTTTCATCACCGCAAGGATGATTTCGGCAATGCCCAGCGTGGCGATGGCCAGATAATCCGATCGCAGGCCAAGTGCGGTTTTGCCGATGGCCCATGCGGCGGCGGCGGCCAACAGCCCCCCCACCGGCCAAGCCAGCAGGACCGGCAGGCCCAGACCACCAAGGTTGCCGTGGGCCGACGGATTGTTCGCCTCGACCGCCTGCACGGCGGGGTCAAAGATGGCGCGGAAGATGAAAAATCCGACAATCAGGATCACTGCCACGCTTATTGTGCGCTTGCGGCCCTTTGGCACCTTGGCGGCAGCCATCACAGCGGCGGCAATGGTGGCCGCCCCCATCATCAGCCCCAACAGGATGCCGGGACCACCCGCGGCCCACCCCCCCGGCGCTGGCGAGGATGACACCAGCACCACCGACAATCCGCCCAGCGCCACAAAGCCCATGGTGCCGACTGAGAACAGCCCGGCATAGCCCCATTGAATGTTCACACCCAAGGCCATGATCGACGAAATCAGCGCCATGTTCACGATCAGCAACGCGAGGGTCCAGCTTTGGAACATGCCGGTTGCGATGAACAGCGCCGCAACGAACGCCGCCAGCAGCAGCCCGCGCGCGGGGCCTTGGGGCAGGGCCTGAGAGGTCATCTGTGCGCCGCTCATATCGATTTTCCTTTGAACAGGCCGGTGGGCATCACCAGCAGCACGATGATCAGGATCACAAAGCTGACAGCGAATTTGTAATCAGTCGACATCAACTGCACCAATCCGCTGGGCGCCATGCTGTCAGGCACCAGATAGGTCACCACTTTTTTCCAGGCGTATGTGACCATCACCTCGGAAAAGGCGATCACAAAGCCGCCCGCAATCGCGCCAATCGGGCTGCCAAGGCCGCCGACGATGGCGGCGGCGAAAATCGGCAGCAGCAGTTGGAAATAGGTGAATGGGCTGAAGCCTTTGTCCAGCCCGTAAAGCGTGCCTGCGGTGGTGGCGAGCGCCGCCGCCACGATCCATGTCACGGCAACGACCCGGTCGGGGTTGATGCCCGATAACAGCGCCAGATCTTCATTGTCGGAAAACGCCCGCATTGATTTGCCGGTGCGGGTCTTTTGCAAGAACCAGAACAGCAGCGCCACCGCGATGATCGCCACCACCAGTGTCACGCCTTGCGTGGTGCGGATCGCAAGCCCCTCGGCCAGCCCTGACCACGCACGGAAATCGCCCGCCGACACAATGAACCTTGTGCCATCGGTAAAGCTGATATCACTGGTGCCAATGATAAATCGGGTGACCCCGTTAAGGATGAACATCACCCCCAGCGAGGCCATCACCAAAATCACCGGCGCGGCTTTGACCCGGCGATAGTATCGGTAGACCACTCGGTCTGTGCCCAGCAGCAGAATGGCGGTCAGCAAAATGCCAAAGGGCAGCGCCAGAAGGGCGGTTGGCAGCGGGCCAAAACTGACGCCCAGCGATTGCAGACCCCATGTCAGCAGGATCACAAACACCGTGCCGATCGCCATGGTGTCACCATGGGCAAAGTTGGAAAACCGCAGGATCGAGTAAATCAGCGTCGCCCCCAGCGCCCCCAGCGCCAACTGCGCGCCGTAAGCCAGCCCGGGGATGAAGACGAAGTTCAGAAAAGCCACAAGGGCGTTGAGAATATCCATGGCTCAGCCCCCGAGGAAAGATTTGCGCACATCCGGGTCGGCAAGCAGGGCCTGCCCGGTGTCGGTAAAGCGGTTGGCGCCTTGCACCAGAACATAGCCTTTGTCTGCGATATCAAGTGCTTGTCTGGCGTTTTGTTCCACCATAAGGATGGAGATGCCGGTGCGCGCCACCTCGATGATGCGGTCGAACAATTCGTCCATCACGATGGGGCTGACCCCGGCAGTAGGCTCGTCCAGCATCAACACGCTTGGCTGGGTCATCAGAGCGCGGCCCACGGCGACCTGCTGGCGCTGCCCGCCCGACAACTCGCCCGCCGCCTGATGCCGCTTGTCCTTAAGGATCGGGAACAGATGATACACCTGCTCCATCGTGCCCTTGATGTCATCGCGGCGCAGGAATGCGCCCATCTCAAGGTTTTCCTCTACCGTCATCGAGGTAAAGATGTTGCTGGTCTGTGGCACAAAGGCCATGCCCTTGGCCACCCGCGCCTGCGGCGAAAGCTGGGTGATATCCTCACCCTTCAGCCGCACCGACCCGCCGCGAAGCTTCAGCATGCCAAACACCGCCTTCATCGCGGTGGATTTGCCAGCGCCATTCGGCCCGACAATCACGGCGATCTGGCCCGGATCAACCGCTATGGTGCAGCTGTGCAGAATATCCGCGCCGCCATAGCCGCCGGTCATCGCCTCGCCAATCAAAAACGGCTCAGCCATGGGCGGCCTCCTGCTTGATCTTGTTCTTCAATCCGGTCCCCAGATAGGCCTCGATGACGCGTTCATCGTTCTTGACCTCCTCGACCGTGCCCTGCGCCAGAACGTGGCCCTCGGCCATGCAGATCACCGGGTTGCACAACCGACCGATGAAATCCATGTCATGCTCAATCACGCAGAACGTATAGCCGCGTTCGGCGTTCAGCCGCAGGATGGCATCGCCGATGGTGTTCAGCAGGGTGCGGTTTACACCAGCGCCCACCTCGTCCAGAAAGACGATCTTGGCATCGACCATCATCGTGCGCCCCAGTTCCAGCAGCTTTTTCTGCCCGCCTGAAATCTGGCTGGCCTTTTGATCGGCCAGATGGTCGATGGTCAGGAATTTCAGCACATCATGGGCCTTTTCGCGCAGGCGCGCTTCCTCGGCCTGCACCGCACCCCGGCGGAACCATGCGTTCCACAGGGTTTCCCCCATCTGCGCGCCCGGCACCATCATCAGGTTTTCAACGCAGCTCATCGACCCGAACTCGTGCGCAATCTGAAAGGTGCGCAAAAGGCCTTTGTGGAACAGCTCATGCGGCGGCAGGCCGGTGATATCCTCGCCCGCCATCCGAACGGTGCCGCTGGTGGGCTTCAGGCGCCCGGCGATCACGTTGAACAGCGTGGTCTTGCCTGCGCCATTCGGTCCGATCAGCCCGGTGACAGAGCCTGTCGCAATCGATAGCGACGCGCCGTCAACAGCGCGAAATCCGCCAAAATGCCGGTGAAGGTTCTCAACCTCGATCATCTTGTTTTCCCCTGAACCTTCCGTCGCATCATCCAGATTTTCCGGGCGCGGAGGCTTTGTCTTATGTGGCAACGGCCCGGAATATCTCCGGGCCGTTGTCAAAGGTTTATCAGGCCGCGATCAGCGGAACTTGATCGTTTCGATCTTGCCGTCCTTGATCTCGATCTCGCGGTAGTTGCCGGCGCTTTCGCCCGGTCCGATCAGCTCTACGGCGGTGGCACCCACATAGTCGATTTCGGTGCCAGCTGCGATCAGCTCCAGCGCTTTGCCCAGTTCACCCGGCAGGATCGGCTCGCCCGGCGCGTTGGCCAGTTCCATCACCTTGCCGGCCCAATCCTTGGAATCGGTCGACCCGGCAGCGGCCATGGCCAACATGATCAGGGCAGCCGCATCGTAGGATTCCGGCGCAAAGGCCGAGGTGCCGTCAAAGCCAGCAGCAGTTGCAAGGCTCTGGAAGACTTCAGCGCCTTGGCTATCGGTGCCGGGATACTGGCCGAACGACCCGTTCAGACCTTCGCCGATATCATCCACCAGCTTTTGACCAACCATGCCATCGGGCAAAACGAAGGTCGAGAACGCGCCCGAATCAAGCGAGGCTTGGATGATCGACTTGCCACCCTTGTCGGTGTAGCCCGCCACGACCAGCACTTCACCACCAGCCGAGGCGAGCGATGCGACTTCGGCCGAATAGTCGGCCTTGTCGTCTTCATGCGGGGCGTTGATGGTGACTGTGCCGCCGGCTGCGGTGAAGGCTTCGGCGAAGCTGTCGGCCAGACCCTTGCCGTAGTCATTGTTGGTGTAGGTCAGGGCGACGGTCTTGATGCCCTTGTCCATCAGAATGTCGGTCATGACGACGCCCTGACGTGCATCAGACGGGGCGGTGCGGAAGAACAGCCCGTCATCTTCGGCGGTGGACAGTGCAGGCGAGGTGGCGGAAGGCGAGATCATCGCCACGCCATTGGTGCGTGCGACGTTTTGCAAGATCGCCCCGGTCACGCCCGAACAATCTGCGCCCATGATGGCCTTGATGCCTTCGGCGGTGACCAGACGGTCAGCGGCAGCAGTTGCAGCAGCGGCGTCGATGCAGGTCGAGTCTGCGCGGACCGGAACCACGGTGCCAAGCGCGAATTTGCCGGACGCGTTCACCTCGGTGATCGCCAGTTCGGCCCCGGTCGCCATGTTCGGCGTGATCGATTCCAGCGGGCCGGTGAAGCCCAGAATGATCCCCATTTTCACATCTTCGGCCTGCGCGGCTCCGGCAATCAGCGCTGTGGCTGCGGTGGCAAGAAGCAGTTTCTTCATTTTATGTCTCCCATGTCGGACTTTTATCCTGCGCATGAAACTAGAGGGCCGTTTCACAAAAGAAAAGCGCCTTGTAGCAGGGATTTTCTCAAGGTGACGCTGGGTCAACTTGCACCACAATCTCTGGGATAAACCTTGTGCGGACTTTCACGTGGCATCACAGTCGCGCGAGTCTGCTGGAACCTGTGATGGTGCGGTCGCATTGTTCCATAAGACGAATTTTCAGGAGGTTTCATGTCCCGCACCCGCATTTCAGCCCTTATCGCCCCCGTTTCCGCTTTGGCCCTGATGACGGGCATCGCGGCGGCGCAAACCACGGTCGATACCTCGGCCGGACCAATGCAGATCAGCGTTGTGGCCAGTGGGTTTGATGAGCCTTGGGCGGTTGGCTTTTTGCCGGATGGCGCGGTGATGGTGACCGAGCGTGCGGGGCGGCTGTTGCTGCTGCGCGACGGCGAGCCCACCGACATTACCGGCGTGCCAGAGGTTTACGCCGAAGGGCAGGGCGGCTTGCTGGATGTGATGATCCCGCGCGATTTCGCGCAAAGCCGTGAGGTCTGGCTGACCTATTCGGCAAGCGTGGATGGCGGGGCCGCCACAGCCGTTGGCAAGGGGCGCCTGTCGGATGACGGATCGGCGCTGGAAGGGTTCGACATGCTTTACGTCGGCGATGGCATGTCCGGCGGGCGCCATTTCGGCAGTCGCATCGTCGAGGCGCAGGATGGCACCGTGTTCATCACCACAGGCGACCGGGGCACCGGGCCGGCGGGCATGCAGGCACAAAATCCGCAAACGGTCGAGGGCAGCGTGATTCACCTGAACCGTGACGGATCAACCGCGACCACAATCGAGGGCTGGCGGCGCGGGATCTATTCGATCGGCCATCGCAACGCCCAAGGGGCCACCCTTGGCCCTGACGGCGCGTTGTGGCTGGTCGAACATGGTGCGCAAGGCGGCGACGAGGTGAACCGTGTCGAGGCGGGCAAAAACTACGGCTGGCCCGTCATAAGTTACGGCGTGAATTACAACGGTGCCAGCATTGGGGAGGGGCAGGAACGGGATGGAATGGAGCAACCCGCGCATTATTGGGATCCGTCCATCGCGCCATCTGGCATGATCGTCTATTCCGGCGCTTTGGTGCCGGAATGGGCGGGCGACATCTTTACCGGATCGCTGAACACCAGTTTTCTGTCGCGTCTGGATCCCGACACGCCAGCAGAAACCGGCTTTGCTGAAGAACGCATCGAATCGGCAGAAACCGCCCGCGTGCGCGATGTGCGCGAGGCACCGGACGGCTCGATCTGGTTTGTGTCGGTGATCGAAGGCGCGATTTACCGCTTGGCCCCGGAGAATGCCAGCTAGGGCGCGCTGACTGGGAAATCATGCGCCTTTGTTGATGGGTCGGTGGTATTACGAAAGTGCCACCATTCCTTGGCATAGCCTCTGAACCCCTCTGCCTCCATCGCGCGGGTAAGGACTTTTCTGTTGGACTGCGCCTCTCTTGAGACCGTGGCTTTATCGGCAGACAGCGATGAAAAGCAATCATATGCGGTGCCCATATCGAGCCCTTCATCGGCGCGGTTGTGCTGGGGCGCATCGCAACGGCCAGCATCGGGGAAGTCAGGCAGCGGCACCGCTGTCCCCTTTAGGCGCAGAGAAACGTCGACCGTATGGCCAACGGAATGCCCGGAACGGCGCGCGATATAACCGCCGGGGATCAGTTGGTTGCGGGTCAGGTCAGGGTAGAATACCTGCGCCGGGGTCGGGGCCTCGGGCGGGGTGTCGCCTGCGGGTTCCACGCCGGGGGGGCGGTGGTCGGGTGGTTCGGATTGGGTGGCCCATCTGGCGAAATGCGCCACCGCGCGCTTGGGCCGGTAGCAGTCATATACCACCAGACCAAAGCCCTGCTCTGCCAGCCGCGCCTCTACCCGGATCAGCGCCTGCGCGGTGTTGGTGGTCAGGATGCATTCGGCGGCGTCATATCCGGGAACTGGCGCACCGATGAAGTTGAAGTCGCGCGCATAGCGGATGTCTTGCGCGATCTGTGGCGCAACTCTGGACAGATGCACAAAGCCGGGGGGCAACGGTTCGGCCCCGACGGGCGAGGTGAGCAACGCCGCAAGAACAATCCGCTTCATTCCTGTTCCAGCCCGGTTTTGGAGACCCAACCCTGCTTGCCGTCAAAGCTGACAAGGCACCAGTCCCCCCGACCGCCACCCGGATCGGATTTGCGACATTCAGCCAAGGTCAACCCGCCGCTGCGCTCTGTGATGCGAAACAAAATCGCGTGCATGGTGCCGGGGCCGGTGCGGGCGTTCATAAACCCCTGTGATACCCCCGCCTTGACCCGCCATGTCGGCACGACCACCGCAGCAGCAACTGGGGCGGGCAGAGCCGCGACGGCTGGCACGGGTGGTGGAAGGGCGACGCCGGGGGCTGCCTTGACCAGCGCGCCTGCGTTCAGCACGAAATCGCCCGTCAGCTCGTCATAATACGCGGGGCGCTGTTTGTGATTGATGGTGGCCGCAGTTTCCTCGACCTGCGATTTCAGCGCGCGCGCCATCTCTTGCAAGGGCAGGCCGGGGGCCGCCAGCAAGGGCAGCAGCGCGCGGGTGAAAACCGAATTCGGGTCAGCGTCGCCGGACGACAGCGCATCCAGTGCCGATTGCCCGGTGCCGGCCGAAAACAAAATGAACGCCCCCTCGGGTGCAGCAATCGGGGCCAACCCGCGCGCGCCACCCGCCGACCGCATACCATCGCGCGGAAAAGGGTTGTCGCGGCAGGCGTCAAGGATCAGCACGGTCACCCGCGCGCCCCGCGATTGCAGGGTGAACAGGATGTCATCTACCGCAAGGCTCTCGGCAGTCAGAAACGCCTCATCCCCCGGACGCACAGTGGGGGCGTCGGCAGGCAAGAGATAGTTGCGGCCCTTCACCTCAACCCCGTGTCCGGCAAAGTAGAACAGCACTTCATCGCCGGGCTGGACCGCGCTTGCCAGATCAGACACCGCGCGCGTCATTGCCCGGCGGTCGGCATCGGTCAGGGTCGCCACGCCAAAGCCCAGATCGTGCAAACTGGCCGCAACAGCCTGCGCATCGTTGCGGGCTTTTTTCAGTATGGGCAGGCTTTCATAGGTATCGTTGCCGATGACCAGCGCGCGCCGTTCAGGCGCGGCATTGGCGGCAAAGGCCAGCAGCGTCACCACAAAGCCAATCAGCAGCCGCCGCATCTCAAACCCCACTTCACCATCTATTCCAGCGTACCATAGCGATTTTCAATCCCGCAAGCTGATCAGATCGACAACCGACCCGGCGGGGTGATGCCCTGAGACCCGCGCTCGCGGTAGGGGGTGGTGTTGTAGTGGCTGCGATAGCATTTGGAAAAATGTGACGGGCTGGCGAAGCCGCAGGCAAGGGCCACGTTGATCACACTCATATCCGTCTGCATCAACAGGTTGCGCGCCTTGCCCAGACGCAATTCCATGTAATAGCGCTTGGGGCTTCGGTTCAGATAGCGACGGAACAGCCGTTCCAGCTGGCGGGTGGACATATCGACCTGATCGGCCAGATCGGCAGGCGACAGAGGGTCTTCGATATTGCCTTCCATCATCTGAATGACCTGCGACAGTTTCGGATGGCGCACCCCGATCCGGGTCGGAATCGACAGGCGCTGTGTGTCCTGATCGGTGCGGATGGTGGAATAGATCAACAGATCCGCCACCGTGTTTGCCAGATCCTGCCCGTGATCGGCGGCAATGATTTTCAGGATCAGGTCAATGGATGAAATACCACCCGCCGTGGTAAGACGGTTGCCGTCCATCACAAACACCGATTTGGTTAGCTTTACCTGCTCAAACTCCTCCAGAAACCCGTCCTGGTTCTCCCAATGGATCGTTGCGCGTTTGCCATCCAGCAGACCGGCCTTGGCCAGGGCATGCGCGCCGGTGCACATCCCGCCAATGACATTGCCGCGCCGCGCCTCACGCCGCAGCCAGTTCAGCACCGGCTTGGTGGTGGCGCGCTGAATGTCGATGCCACCGCAGACAAGGATCGTGTCGTCACGGTCCACATCCTCTAATCCGATATCCAGCTTGAAGGTGGCACCGTTGGAGCACGTCGCCTCAATCCCGCCTTCACCGGCCAGAAGCCATGTGTAAAGCGGCTTGCCTGCAACGTAGTTTGCCAGGCGCAGCGGCTCGATTGCGCAGGAAAACGACAGCATTGTAAAGCGGTCCAGAAGCACAAAGACAAAGCGCTTTGTGGCTGGGGTCGGGTCGGTTTTCTGGGCGCGGGCAGGGGGCGTGGGCATCTTGCGACCTGTTCATGTCGGATATGGCGCTATCAGACAGGAAATTTCGCCCTTCGCAAGGGGGCAGATGGCGGGCAGATGGGGCGTTTGGGCCTTTGCAATCGGCGGTTCAGATCGTATACAGCGCCGCGATACCGCTAACGACCCCGGAGTGGGAGGGAGAAGGCCATGACCAAAGGCTGGCAGAAATCAGACTGGCGCGCGAAACCGCGGGTGCAGATGCCTGATTATATGGATAGTGCCGCGCTGAATGCTGTTGAGGCTCAGTTGGCAAAATATCCGCCGCTGGTTTTTGCAGGCGAGGCGCGGCGGCTGAAAAAGCAACTGGCTTTGGCGGCAGAGGGCAAGGCGTTTTTGTTGCAGGGCGGCGATTGTGCTGAAAGTTTCGCCGAATTCAGCGCCGACAACATCCGCGACACCTTCCGCGTGATGCTGCAAATGGCCATTGTGCTGACCTATGGCGCGAAAGTGCCTGTCATCAAGGTGGGCCGGATGGCCGGGCAGTTCGCCAAGCCGCGCTCGGCCCCCACGGAAGTGATCGGCGGGGTGGAATACCCCAGCTATCGCGGCGACATCATCAACGGGTTTGATGCCACGCCCGAGGCACGCCAGCCTGACCCGGCGCGGATGCTGCAAGCCTATACACAGGCGGCGGCCAGCCTGAACCTGCTCCGCGCCTTCTCTACTGGTGGTTTTGCCGACATTCACCGCGTTCACTCCTGGACGCTGGGCTTTGCCGAGCATGATAAGGCTGAACGCTACCGCGAGTTGTCGAACCGAATTTCTGACGCGCTGGACTTCATGACGGCGGCCGGGGTGAATTCCGACACCGCCCATATGCTGACCACGGTGGATTTCTACACCAGCCACGAAGCGCTGCTGTTGGAATACGAAGAAGCCCTGTGCCGGGTGGACAGCATTTCGGGCCAGAACGTTGCCGGGTCGGGCCATATGCTCTGGATCGGCGACCGTACCCGGCAGCCCGACGGCGCGCATGTGGAATTCTGCCGCGGTGTGCTGAACCCGATCGGGTTGAAATGTGGCCCTACCACGACCGCCGAAGACCTCAAGGTGCTGATGGCCAAGCTTAACCCGCAGAACGAGGCGGGCCGTCTGACCCTGATCGCGCGTTTTGGCGCAGGTAAGGTCGCCGAACATCTGCCGCGCCTGATCAAAGCGGTCAAGGAAGAGGGTGCCAATGTGGTCTGGTCCTGTGACCCGATGCACGGCAACACAATCAAGTCGCCTTCGGGCTACAAGACGCGGCCGTTCAACGCGGTGCTGTCCGAAGTGCGCGAGTTCTTTGCGGTGCACAAGGCCGAGGGCACGATCCCCGGTGGCGTGCATTTCGAGATGACCGGCAAGGACGTGACCGAATGCACAGGGGGCTTGCGCGCTGTGACGGATGAGGATCTGTCCGACCGCTACCACACCGCCTGCGACCCGCGCCTGAATGCCAGCCAATCGCTGGAACTGGCGTTTCTGGTGGCCGAAGAATTGCTGGCCTTCCGTCAGGTTGGCCACCGCGTTGCGCTGTAGGGTACAGCGTTTGTTGCACATACTCAAAGGGCGGTGCCATCGGCGCCGCCCTTTTGCGTTCAGGCTTTGACCAGACGTAAATAGGGCACGCCCGGTTGCGCGCGGGGCGGGCGCGGCAGCACGGGGTCAATCTGCGGCTCTGCGTGGGGTTCGGGTGGTGCATCGGTGGGGTGAACCGGCTCCAGCCGTGTGTCGGTGATGGAAAACCGCCGCGGTGCACGACCTATTTCGCCGCTCACCTCCAGACAGCCTATCGCCAGATTGCTCTCGCCCTTATTGCTCAGCATCGGCAGAACCTGCATGCGCCCGCACAGATTGCCACGCCCAAGACTACGTTCGGCCAGCAAGTCCATTGTGACAATGGACGGCGCGCGGAACACCCGCTCCAGACCCAGTTGCAACTGGTCACGCGCGGGCCCCAGAAACAGGCAAGACATTGGCATACCACGAATATCCATGCCCATCAGATCATTGAACACCATGCCCGAGATGCGGAAACGCGCCACTCCCGGCGCGATGCGCTCGATCAGAAAACTATGCTCCAGCGCACCAGCAATGCCGCGCGGGTCCACGCGATCACGTCGGGGCAGCATTTCGCCTTCGCGCAGCGCTTCCCAATAGGCGCGCAACTCGGCGATCAGGCCCTTGTCCTGATGATCGCTGCCGCCCGAGTCGCGGCCTTTCCAGCCAAACGTCATCTTCCCATTCCTTCTTGTTGGCCCGCGCCGCCCTCTGGTCGCCCGCCTGTCGGCTTGCCAGTTGGTTGCCCAGACCTTTCCCGCCGTGATATGCCGTTCGGACCGAGCCTGCCTGATGGCGGGTCAACGGTCCGTTTGCGCAAAGCTGGCCATCCGTCTGGGGTTCACCCTACACGAACGGATGGGTCTGCGGGCCCGCATTCTTAACAAATGGTAAACGCCGCAGCGGCGGCGAGGAGAACTCATGACCGTTTCAATGACCGGATTTGCCGCCCGAAAGGGGCAGGGCGCGGGGTTTGTCTGGGCTTGGGATATCCGGTCTGTGAATGGCAAGGGGCTGGATCTGCGGCTGCGTCTGCCCGATTGGGTGGATGGGCTGGAGCTGGCCCTGAGGACCGATGTGCAAAAGGCGCTGTCGCGCGGCAATGTCAGTCTGTCGCTGAAGGTCAGCCGTGAGGGCGCCGAGGCCGAGTCGGGGTTGCGGGTGAACACGCCGGTTCTGGGCGCGGTGCTGGCGGCGCTGCAACAGGTCGAAGGGGCTGCGATGGATGCAGGCGTGACACTGGCACAAGCCACCGCCGCCGATGTGCTGGCGGTGCGCGGCGTGCTGGAAACGGCATCGATGGATGACGACACCGGGCCGTTGCGCGCGGCGCTGATGGCCGATCTGCCCGCGTTGCTGACCGAGTTTGCTGCAATGCGCGCGACCGAAGGGGCGGCACTGCAAAAAGTGATTGCCGGGCAACTGAGCCAGATTGAAACGCTGACCACAGCCGCCAAGGCGCAAGCTGACGCGCGCCGCGACACTGCCGCCGCCAGCTTGCGCGACGCCTTGGCGCGGGTGCTGGACCATGCCGATGGCGCGGATGCGGGCCGGGTGGCGCAGGAACTGGCGCTGATCGCGGTGAAACAGGATGTGACCGAAGAGCTGGACCGCTTGGCTGCCCATATCGACGCCGCCCGCACGCTGCTGGCCGACACCGGACCCGTAGGCCGCAAGTTTGATTTCCTGATGCAGGAATTCATGCGCGAGGCCAATACGCTGTGCGCCAAGGCGCAGGCGCTTGCCCTGACCCGGATCGGGCTTGACCTGAAAACCGTGATAGATCAGATGCGCGAGCAGGTTCAGAACGTGGAGTGACGATGCAGCGGCGCGGTCTTTTACTTATCTTGTCCTCGCCGTCTGGTGCCGGCAAATCGACGCTGGCGCGACGGTTGATGGACTGGGACCCGACGATCCGTTTTTCGGTGTCGGCCACCACGCGCGCGCCCCGTCCCGGTGAACAAGACGGGCGCGAGTATTACTTCAAGACCCGGACCGCGTTTGAAGATCTTGTCGCAACGGGCCAGATGCTGGAACATGCCGAGGTGTTCGGGAACCTCTACGGCAGCCCCCGTGGCCCGGTCGAGGCCGCGATGACCGAGGGTCGCGACACGCTGTTTGACATCGACTGGCAGGGCGGCCAGCAGATCCGCAACTCGGCGCTTGGCCGCGATGTGGTCTCGGTCTTCGTTCTGCCGCCGTCGATTGCCGAACTGGACCGACGGCTGCGGGGCCGCGCGCAAGACACCGATGAGGTGATCGCGGGCCGGATGGCGAAAAGCCGCGATGAGATCAGCCATTGGGCGGAATATGACTATGTGCTTGTGAACGACGATCTTGACCAATCTTTCAATAACTTGCTGACCATTCTTGAAGCAGAACGCATGCGCCGCGACCGCCAGCCAGCCTTGTCTGATTTCGTGCGCGGCCTGAACCGGGAGTTTGAGTCCAGATGATCTATGTCCTAGGCGATATCGCCCCCGTCATCGACCCGTCGGCATGGGCCGCGCCTGATGCCAACATCATCGGGCGCATCGTGCTGGAGGCGGAAAGCTCGGTCTGGTTCGGGGCCACATTGCGCGGTGACAACGAGGTGATCCACGTCGGGCAAGGATCTAATGTGCAGGAAAACTGCGTGCTGCACACCGATATGGGATATCCTCTGACCATCGGGGCCAATTGCACGATCGGCCATAAGGCGATGCTGCATGGCTGCACCATTGGCGAGGGCACGTTGATCGGGATGGGGGCCACTGTGCTGAACGGCGCAAAGATCGGGCGCGGTTGTTTGATAGGGGCTGGCGCGCTGATCACCGAAGGCAAAGAAATACCAGATTTTTCTTTGGTGATGGGAAGCCCCGGCCGGGTGGTGCGGGTTCTGGACGCCGAGACGCAGGCGCGATTGCTGCAATCTGCAGAAAGCTACCGTGCCAATGCCGCACGGTTCCGGGTGGGCTTGCGCGCGCTCTCCACTGCCTAGCGCACCACCAGCCGCACAGTCATTGCCTTGCCTGCGGACCGAAGCTCACGTTCAACCATGCGCGGATTGGGCAAGAGCGGGGAAAAAACCGTCACAACACCACAAAACCCCGCCTTGCCCAGATTTGTGATGATATCCAGCGCATCCATATCGCCGCCCAACAGCAGACAGCCGATTTCCACATTGTCCTGACGATCCAGCCCCGCCGTGTGAATATCCTTGACTGCAAGCGATACAATGGGCCGCTGGCCTGCAAGACGCTGTGCAACTGTATCTGGCAAGCCGATGCTGACAACGGAACCCGTTTCGTTCTGCCTGCGGGCTGCATCCCCTTCTGGAATGGCGTCATCGATGGGCAAGAAAACACTCCTGCTGAGAGAGTCGAGTGATCGCGGAAAAATAGAACAGAGTGACGCAACGTCATACCGTGTCACAATCTTAGTCTTGAATTGAACCAGTTCAACCCAGCGTCTCGTAATTGAAACACAAAGCGGGTAATTGCAGGGCAACAGAGCTATCCGGGGTAAATGATGATCGAAACGGCAATATTGGGGGGGATTCCTTTGCCCGCGCTAATTATTGGCCCTAACGAGCGGATAACATTGATGAATCCTGCCGCCGTCACCATGCTGGGGGCGGCAATGCTGGGGCGGCATCACGCCATTGCTCTGCGACATCCCGAGGTGCAGGCGGCCTTGACGCGTGCCTTGCGCGAGGGTGAGGCCAGCGTTGCGCGGCAAGTGGTGCCGGGGCCATCGCAAGATGCGGTGCATCGGGTCACGGTGACCCCTCTGCCGCAGTCTGCGGGTGTGCTGTGCGTGCTGGAAGATCTTTCCGAGGCCGAGCAGATGGGCCAGATGCGGCGCGAATTTGTGGCAAATGTCAGCCACGAATTGCGCTCTCCGCTGACCGCGCTGTCGGGCTTTATCGAAACGCTGAAAGGCGCCGCCAAGGATGATCCGGTCGCGCGTGAGAGGTTCTTGTTGATCATGGAGCGTGAGGCCGGGCGCATGAACCGCCTGATCCGCGATCTTTTGCACCTGAGTAAGGTAGAGGCCGAAGAACGGGTGCGCCCGACAACTTTGGTCGATATGGTCGAGATCTTGCGCTCTACCAAGGCGACTTTGCGGCCCGTGGCAGACACGTCGGGTGTGATGGTGCGGCTGGATATTGCCGAAGGAATTCGCACGCAGGTTCCCGGCGATGCAGACCAACTGGTGCAGGTGTTCCAGAACCTGATGGAAAACGCAGTAAAATACGGAGGCGCGGGGGGTGATGTGGTGGTGCGGCTCACGCAGGACACCTTGCCAAAATCAGCGGCGCTTCGGATCGAGGTAATTGATCAGGGTGAGGGCATTGACCCCCAGCACCTGCCACGTCTTACCGAGCGATTCTACCGCGTTGACAGCCACCGCTCACGCGAGAAGGGTGGCACCGGGCTGGGTTTGGCGATTGTGAAACATATCGTGCAACGTCACCGCGGCCGCCTGCACATTGTCAGCGAGCGCGGCAAGGGCAGCACCTTCGCCGTCATCCTGCCGTTGGAGTGATCAAAGCCGCGCAATCCGCTCAGACAGCAGGGCAAACAGCCCATCTGCGTCAACATCACCCATGAACATCGCATTGGCCGGACGGTCGGTCACGCCCCACCAATCGGCCACGGTCATGCCCATGGTCAGCTCTGACTGGGTTTCGATTTCAACATTGATCTGACGGCCCTGAAACAGCTCTGGGCGGATCAGATAGGCGATCACGCAGGGGTCATGCAGCGGCGCGCCATTGCTGCCATATTTGTGCATGTCAAAACGCTCAAAGAAATCAGTCCATTCCGCCACCATCCGGCCTGGCTCTGTCCCCATGTCGCGAAAGGCTTGCACCCGTTCTTCCGTGGTCAGCGCCTTGTGGGTCACATCCAGCGGCATGACCACAATCGGAATTCCAGATTTAAAAACGATATCAGCGGCTTGCGGGTCAACGTAAATGTTGAACTCGGCAGCGGGAGTGACATTGCCCACCTCGAAATAGGCGCCCCCCATCAGCACGATCTGCTCAATACGATCAATGATATCTGGCGCGCGTTGCAGCGCGGTGGCAATATTGGTCAGCGGCCCCAACGGGCACAGCGTGACAGTGTTTGGCGGCTCATGGCGCAGGGTGTCGATGATGAAATCAACGCCATGCTGTTCTTGCAACGGCATGGTCGGGTCGGCCAATTGCGGGCCATCGAGACCCGTCTTGCCATGTACATATTCCGCCGTCACCAGCTTGCGCGTCAATGGACGGTCGCAGCCCGCAAAAACAAGAATGTCGGTCCTGCCCGCAAGTTCGCAGATGATCCGGGCATTCCGTTCGGTCAGGGCCAGCGGCACGTTTCCGGCGACGGCGGTGACACCCAGCACTTCAACATCTTCAGGACTGCCCAAAGCCAGAAGAATGGCGACAGCGTCATCCTGTCCCGGATCGGTGTCGATAATGATTTTGCGCGGACTGTCAGTCATCGGAGTCTCCTGTGAGCGCGCCGTTCAATCTCAAGGTGAATGATTTGTCCATACGGTAAAATAATTACCCTGCGTTCTGTGCTGTGATCGAGTCAGGTCGACCGCGTTGCGGGCAAAAGGTCATGCAAAATGCCCAACTGTCGACTGCACGCCCATCGGCTGGAATGAGTTTAGGGCGATGACGGCCCGTGTGTCGAGGGTTCGATTTGTATGGATGCAATCCGGCATAGCCAGAACCGAGCCAGCAAAGCTTGCGGTGTTGTCGTTCCGGGTAGGCCAAGCCAGATGAGGCGCTTTCCTCTGGCTGGCAACCGTATGGTCTGCAGTCAGATAGAAAAAGGCTCCGGAAAACCCGGAGCCTTTCGTAATACTATCAAATTATTAGCCGTCGAAGTTTACTTCTTCGATTAACTTCAGCGCGGCAGGGCGCAGCTTGGCCACTTCGGTCAGCGGCTTGGTATCGGCGGTGAATTCACCCCAGCTTGCCACCAGTTCGGATTTCTCCACGCCAGCCTTCACCGGGAATTCGTAGTTGGTTTCGGCGTAGATCTTTTGCGCCGCATCCCCCGTCAGCCATTCCATGAACTTGATGGCGTTGTCTTTGTTGGGGGCGGCTTTGGTCAGCGCCACGCCCGAGACGTTCACATGCGTGCCGCCATCGGTGAATGTCGGGAAAACGATGTTTACCGCTTCGGCCGCCGCGCGCTGTTCCGGGTCTGCCAGCATTTGGCCGATGTAATAGGTGTTGCCGACAGCGATATCACATTCGCCAGCCGCAATCGCCTTGACCTGGTCCCGGTCGCCGCCATCGGGTTTGCGGGCGAGGTTGGCTTTCACGCCCTCCAGCCAGGTTTTCGCGGCTTCTTCGCCATGGTGCGCGATGACAGCGGCGGTCAGCGCTACGTTATAGTCATTGGTGCCCGAGCGGATGCAGATGCGGTCGGCCCATTTCGGATCGGCCAGATCTTCATAGGTGGTGACTTCGCCCGGTGCCACGCGGTCTTTGCTGGCGTAGACGATGCGGGCGCGGGTGGTCACGCCGAACCAATGGTTCGCATCGTCCCGCAGTTCTGCCGGGATATTGGCGGCCAGAACCGGCGACTCGACCGGTTGGGTGACGCCCGCATCCACCACCTGGGTCAGACGCGCGATATCGACGGTCAGGACCAGATCGGCGGGCGAACGGTCGCCTTCGGCAACCAGACGTTCCGACATACCCTTGTCAACAAAGGCAATATTGACTGCGATGCCGGTTTCGGCGGTGAATGCGTCAATGATCGGTTGGATCAGTTCCGGCTGGCGGTGCGAGTAGATGTTAATCTCTTGTGCCAGCGCGGGCATCGCCACAGTGCCAAGAGCAAGGGCTGCGAGGGAAAGACGGAAGGTCATGGTTGAGTCCTTTTGTCGGAAATTGCCTTGCTCATAAATCCGACAATTTCACTTTGGTCAATAGTTGAGTGAAAAACTTTATTTTTCAACCTGTGCCTTTTCCTCGGCCTTGGCGCGGTTCCACAAAGCGTCCATTTCGGCCAGATCGGATTGATCCGGGCGGCGGCCAGTTTCCGCCAGCCAATCTTCGATCCGTTGAAACCGGCGGGTGAATTTGGCGTTTGCGGCGCGCAAGGCGGCTTCAGGGTCCACTTCAAGATGACGCGCCAAGTTTGCCATAACAAACAATAAATCTCCGAATTCCTCAGCCACTTCGGTTGTGGTCAACTGATCGCGCGCTTCCACCAGTTCGGCGGCTTCCTCGGCGATCTTGGCCACCACCTCATCGGTGGAGGGCCAGTCAAACCCCACCCGTGCCGCGCGCCGTTGCAGTTTGACGGCGCGCATCAGTGCCGGCAGACCAAGCGCCACACCGTCCAGCACACGCGCGGGGCCGCGTTCGCGCGCCTTTAGCGCCTCCCAGTCGGCGGTTTGTTGCTCGGCGGATTTGTCGCGCGACTCGGTGCCAAACACATGCGGATGCCGGGCCAGCATCTTGTCAGAAATGGACCGGATCACATCATCCAGATCAAAATGCCCGGCCTCGGACGCCATTTGCGCGTGAAACACCGACTGAAACAGCAAGTCGCCCAACTCGCCACGCAACTCATCCCACGCCTTGCGCTCTATGGCGTCGGCCACCTCATAGGCTTCCTCAATCGTAAAGGGGGCGATGCTTGCGAAATCCTGCTCCAGATCCCACGGGCAACCCGTGGCGGGATCCCGCAACCGCGCCATGATTTCGCGCAGGCGCGGTAGGCCACCATCGGGATCGTGAACAAGCTGGTTGCGTCTGCTCAGGTCATCAGAGGTTGGGGGCATTGCGGCGGCCTTCGTTTTCCGATTTGATCAAAGGCCGAAGTCCAAAGGAGAAGACCCATGCCCGTCCTGAACCGTATCGCGGCTTTTGCCGAAGAAATGAAGGGCTGGCGTCGGCATCTGCACGCAAATCCCGAGCTGGAGTTTGCCTGCCACAACACCGCCGCCTTCATCGTCGACCGCCTGCGCGAGATGGGGGTGGATGAAATTCATGAAGGGATCGCGAAAACCGGGGTGGTGGCGATTATCAACGGGCAGGGCGCAGGGCCGACGATTGGCCTGCGCGCCGATATGGACGCGCTGCCGATCGAGGAAATGACGGGCGTTGACTATGCCTCGACCGTACCCGGCCGGATGCATGCCTGCGGGCATGACGGGCATGTGACGATGGCGCTTGGCGCGGCGAAATATCTGGCCGAGACGCGCAATTTTGCCGGGCGGGCGGCGATCCTGTTCCAGCCTGCCGAGGAAGAAGGTGGCGGCGGCAATGTGATGGTGCAGGAAGGCGTGATGGACCAGTTCAACATCGCCCGCGTCTTTGGCATCCACAACGCGCCCAACATTCCTTTGGGCTATTTCCAGACCACACCGGGGCCGCTGATGGCGTCGGTCGATACGGCTTGGGTCACGGTGACCGGCAAAGGCGGGCATGGGGCCACACCGCATGAATGTATCGACCCGGTGGTGGCGGTGGTGGCCATGGTGCAGGCGGTGCAGACCATCATTCCGCGCAATGTTTACGCGATGGATGAGGCGGTGATTTCGGTCACGCAAATCCATGCGGGAACGGCGTCAAACATCATTCCCGAGGTCGCCACGTTCTGCGCGACGATCCGATCCTTCAAACCCGATGTGCGCGATCTGCTCAAGCGCCGGGTGCTGGAGATCGTGGCCGGTCAAGCGACCGCGTTCAATGTGACCGCCGAGGTTGACTATGACTGGGGCTATCCGGCCACGATCAACCACCCGGAAGAAGCCGATTTCGCGGCGTCGGTCGCGGTCGAAGTGTCGGGTGAGGCGGCGGTGAATGCCAGATCTGGCCGGGAAATGGGGTCGGAGGATTTCAGTTACATGCTAGAGGCCCGACCGGGGGCCTATCTGTTCATGGGCATCGGTCCGGGCGCGGGGTTGCACCACGCCGCCTATGACTTCAACGATGATGCCGCCCCGATTGGTGCCAGCTTCTTTGCCCGACTGGTCGAGCGCGCACAGCCCTTGGGGTAGCATCACAAGGGCAGGGGCCGGGGTTGACAGCAAGGCAACGCTCGGGCCATCTCGGCCCATCCGGATTTGGCGCGTCTCCGAGGGACAGAATGACGACCGTTTGGCAAACGGGGTTTTTTTGACATGGCTTTGGAAGATGCAAAACAGCAGGTGGATACGGCTTTTACCCGCAAGGGGTTAAAAGGGCTGGCCTTCGAAAACGCCTTTGCCGGGGCAACCAGCTTTCTGCGCCGGACCTATACCAAGGATCTGGCGGGGGTTGATCTGGCCATCACCGGGGTGCCGTTCGATCAGGCGGTGACACATCGGACCGGCGCGCGCTTTGGCCCGCGCGCGATCCGCGAGGCGAGCGCGTTGCAGCCGTTTGACCCTCCATATGGCTGGCCGACCAGCCCGCTGGAGGAGATGGCCATCGTCGATTACGGCGATCTGGCGTTTGACTATGCCCATACGCCCAGCTTTCCGGGGCTGTTGACCGACCATATCCGAGGGATATTGGCGGCGGGGCCGGGGACCGTCACCCTGGGGGGGGATCATTTCATCACCCTGCCGATCCTGCGCGCCTATGCCGAGAAATACGGGCCTATGGCGGTTATCCATTTTGATGCCCATTCCGACCTTTGGGCCGATGATGCTATGGACCGGATCGACCACGGCACGTTTTTCTACAAGGCGGTGAAATCGGGCGTGATTGATCCGGCGGCGAGCGTTCAGATCGGCATCCGCACTCATTGTGATGATTATCTGGGGGTCGAGTATATCGACGCCCGCACGGTGCATGAAAAGGGCACAGCCCATGCGGTGGCGCGGGCAAGGCAGATCGTCGGCGACCGGCCCTGTTATGTGACCTTTGATATTGACTGCCTTGACCCGTCCTGCGCACCCGGCACCGGCACACCGGTGTGGGGGGGCTTGCATTCTTGGCAGGCGGCGGCGTGTTTGCGGGATCTTGCCGGGATCAACATGGTCGGCGGCGATGTGGTCGAGGTGTCCCCCGCCTATGACACCAGCGGGGCCACCGCGATTGCGGGCGCGCATGTGGCGCATGAACTGATTTGTCTGTATCATTGGGCAAAGTTTCGCAGATGAGCCGTTTTTCAAATGAGACTTTTTTCAGATGAGACGTTTTTTCAGATGAGATGGGCAGGGGTGCGCAATATGGGGCTGATATTTGCCTTTGGGATCATTGCGCTGTTGGGGCTGATGGCCCTTGTGCGCTTGGCCCCTATAGAGCCAGCGCGGTGGCATGTGTCACCCGATGTGACAGGGGCGTGGGACAGCGTGTTGCGCGAACCCGGCGGCGCGCGGTTGCGGTTGTCGCAGAGCAAGGGTGCGCCGGGCGAACTGCTGGTGTGGCTGGATGCCTTGGCACAAGAGACACCCCGCACGGCCCGGCTTGCCGGATCGGTGGCCGAGGGGCGGATCACCTGGGTCACGCGGTCTGCCCTGTGGGGATTTCCCGATTTTACCACGGCAGAGGTGCGGCCGGACGGGCTTTATGTCCACGCCCGCCTGCGCTTTGGCCGTGAGGATATCGGCGTGAATGCCGCACGGCTGGAGGACTGGCTGGCGGCACTGTAAGGAGCAAGGCATGGCAAGACTTGTTTTCGGGATGAACCAGTCACTTGATGGCTATGTCGATCACATGGCCTTTGCTCCGGCGCCTGCGCTGTTTCGCCATTTCATCGCAGAGGCCGAGGCCCAGACGGGCAGCATATATGGCCGTCAGATGTATGAAATCATGCGCTATTGGGATGATGACCACCCGGAATGGGAAGCTGCGGAGCATGCCTTTGCGGCGGCGTGGCGGCGTCAGCCGAAATGGGTGGCCTCGCGCTTGTTGGGGGCCGTCGGCCCCAATGCCACACTGATCGGGGGCGATCTGGAGTCAGAGGTGCGCGCGGTGAAAGCCGAGCATGACGGCGAGATCGAGGTGGCGGGCCCCTGTCTGGCACAAAGCCTGACCGCACTTGGGTTGATAGACGAATACCGCATCTATCTTCATCCGGTGGTGCTGGGGCAGGGCACCCCCTTTTTCGCCAGCCCTCGCCCTGCATTGCGGCTGGTCAGTTGCGACCAGATGGCAGGCGATGTGCTGCGGCTGAGCTATGTGCCGCACTAGCGCGGACGCCCAAGCCCTATGTGGTGTCGGGTTTCAGGTTTGGCTCTTCTTCGGCCAGCGGGACCGGATCATCCCCCGCAAGGAAATTGCCCAGTTTTTCCAAACCCGGCACATGGTCGCAGATGACCGAGATCACCACCAGAAGCGGCACCGCGATGATCATGCCGATCACCGACCACAGCCAGGCCCAAAGCGCGACTGTCAAGAACACCACCACCGCATTCATCTGCAAGCGGCGCGCGACGAAATAGGGGGTGATCACTTGCCCCTCTAACGTGGTGATCGTCAGGTAGGTCATGGCGATCATCACGGGCCAGAACACATCGGAAAATGTCACCAGCGCCACCAGAAGCGCAATACCAACCCCGGTAATCGCCCCCAGATAGGGAATGAAGTTCAGTGAAAATGCCAACAGCCCGAACAACAGCGGCGACGGCATGCCAAGCGCCCACATGGCAAGCCCGATGGTCAGGCCAAGGCAGGCGTTGATCAACGTGATGGCTCCCAGATAGCTGCCAAGGCTTTCCTCAATCTCGCGCAGGGCGGAATAGGCGTTGCGCTTTTCGCGCAAGGTATCAAAGCTTTGCACGATTTTGAGGTAAATCAGGTCACCCGAGGCGATGAGGAAAAACAGCAAGAACAGCGTCAACGCCACCTGCCCAAGAACGCCGGGCGTGGTGTAAAGCCCGTTCAGAATAGCCGACGCCACGTCAAAGCCGGGGCTGGTTTCAGCCTCGGGGTCGGCTTCGGCCTCCATCTGGCTCATGGCGCTGTCGATGGTCTCGAACGTGCCGCGCAGACGTTGCAGCTTTTCGGTCAGGGCCGACTGAATTTCCGGCATATCCGCGATCAATTGTCCTGCCGGACCAGAGACCGACCAGAACAGAGCGATGATGCCGAAGAACAGGCCAAAGACAATCGCGGCGCCGGTAATGCCGGGGGACACGCCCAGCCGTGACAGGCGACGGCGGACGGGCACAAACACAAAGAACAACAGCACTGAAAAGGTGATCGGCATCAGGAAATCGCGGGCAAAGGCTATTGCTGCGATCATGGCCAGAATGAACAGGCCCACCAGGGGCCATGACGGTTTGGGCCGGTCGGTCGCACTTTCGGGATTGGTGGGAAATTTGTGGACCGCTTGATAATTCACAGGCGCCATTTTGACCCACAGTCCCCTAAAAAGCGTGCCCAAAGCATCGCATGACCAGACACAACGCCGATGGTAGCCATGGGTTCCTTTCTTTCAAGAAATTTTCAGGGATATGCAGCTGTAACAGGGCGAACCCTTGACCAGCCCCCGCAATCGCGCGACACCGCGCGGATGGTTCCTTTTGATAAACTTGCGCAGATCACCCAGCGGTTCGAGTTTCTCGAAGCGCGCCTGAATGCCGGGGCAGCCCCCGGTGACATCGCGGCGCTCAGTCGCGAGTATTCCGAGCTGAAACCCGTGGTCGATCAGGTCGCCGCCTATCGCCGCGCGCTGGATGATATGGCCGACGCCGAGGGCTGGCTGGCCGACCCCGAGATGAAGGCGCTTGCCGAAGAAGAACTGCCCCGCCTGCGCGCGCGTATCCCCGAGATTGAGCAGGCCTTGCGGGTGGCGCTGTTGCCGCGCGACGCCGCCGATGCGCGGCCTGCGATCCTTGAAATCCGGCCCGGCACCGGGGGGGATGAGGCATCCTTGTTCGCGGGCGATCTTTTGCGGATGTATCAGCGCTATGCCGAGGCCAAGGGCTGGCGGTTTGAGATACTGGAGCAGCAGCTGTCTGACCTTGGCGGCATCAAATCGGTGACGGCGCATGTGCAGGGCGAAGGAGTTTTCGCCCGGCTGAAGTATGAGGCCGGCACCCACCGCGTGCAGCGCGTGCCCGAAACCGAGGCGCAGGGCCGCATCCACACCAGCGCCGCCACGGTCGCAGTGCTGCCCGAGGCCGAGGAAGTCGATCTGGACATCCCCGCAAGCGACATCCGCATCGATACGATGCGGGCGTCGGGCGCCGGCGGCCAGCATGTGAACACGACCGACAGCGCGGTGCGGATCACCCATTTGCCGACAGGTATCATCGTGACCAGTGCGGAAAAGTCGCAACACCGCAACCGCGAGATTGCGATGCAGGTCTTGCGTGCGCGTCTCTTCGAGATGGAGCGCGAGCGGATTGACGCCGCACGATCCGCCGACCGCAAGGCGCAGGTGGGGTCAGGCGACCGGTCCGAACGCATCCGCACCTATAATTTCCCGCAGGGCCGGATGACCGATCACCGGATCAACCTGACGCTTTATTCGCTGGCACAGGTGATGGCGGGCGATCTGGATTCGATCATTGACGCCCTGCAAGCCGAAGATCAGGCGCAAAAGCTGTCCGAGGCCGGGTTGTGAGCACTTATGCAATGGCCTTGGCCCAGGCGGTGCGCGATCTGCGCGCCGCTGGCGTGCCGGATTCGTCAAAAGATGCGCGCGTGCTTTTGGCTCATGCGGCGGGCATTGCGCCCGACCGGCTGACCCTGCATCTGCCCGATGATACGGCGGCGGACGTCCTCGCGCGCTTTGCGTCCTTGGTCCAGCGGCGCAGCCTGCGTGAGCCGGTATCGCATCTGACCGGGGGGCGGCTGTTCTGGGGTCGGCGCTTCATCGTCACCCCCGATGTGCTGGACCCGCGCCCCGAGACCGAAGCGCTGGTGGCCGAGGCGCTGACAGCCCCCTTTGCAAGCGTTCTAGACCTTGGCACCGGGTCAGGCGCGATCATGCTGTCGCTGCTGGCCGATCGGCCTGCGGCCAACGGCATGGCGGTTGATCTGTCGCCCGCCGCGCTGGAGGTGGCAAAAGCCAATGCCCAAGCGATGGGTCTTTCAGGCCGGTGCAGCTTTGCTACAGGTTCCTGGTTTGATCCGGTGCAGGGCAGGTTCGATCTGATCGTGTCAAACCCGCCCTATATTGCGGCGTCCGAAATGACGGATCTGTCCCCCGAAGTGCGCCTGTACGAGCCACATCTGGCGCTTACCCCCGGCGGTGACGGGCTGGACGCGTATCGCGCTATTGCGGCGGGCGCGGTGGCACATCTGGCATCGGGGGGAAGGCTTGTGCTGGAAATCGGGCCGACCCAAGGGGTAGCGGTTTCGCGGCTGTTAGAAGGCGCCGGTTTGCACAGAATCCGGGTCTTGCCGGATATGGACGGCCGTGACCGGGTGGTTGCGGGGCAGGTTGCCTAAGCGCGACTTTGGCTCACAAAGCGGCGGAAAAGCGTCACTGGGGCAGTAATCCACATAAATTGATGCAGAATCGGCTTGTCAGACGCCGCGCCACATGATTATTCAAACTTAGGCGTTGTTACAGCGCGGTGGGCATCTCAGCCCCCGTTCAGACAATGCTTAAACCCGAACTTGCCTCATTTGCCCTGAACAGGGGGTGCGCCATCCCGGTGCTTTACATGCGGGCAAGTCGGACAGTCGGATCAAAGGACAAGATGCGCTCTTCCAAGTCCCGTTCGCGTTCCAAGCAGAACCGCCCGCGCACGCTCGGCAATATCATCAACCGGGTGTTCGAAAGCTCGGGCCCCGAGGGCAAGGTGCGTGGCACCCCGCAGCAGATCATCGAAAAGTATCAGCTTCTGGCGCGTGACGCGCAGCTGTCGAATGACCGTGTGGCGGCCGAGAATTTTCTGCAGCACGCCGAACATTATACCCGTATGCTCAGTGAGGCACAGCGAGAAATGGCGGCCGAGCAAGAGGCGCGCCAGCAGCAGTTTGGCCAGAATGGAGGCCAGCAGAATGGCCAACATAGCAGTCAGCAGGGTGGCCAGCAGGGCAATAACAATAACAACAATACCCGTGACGGGCGCGATGCGCGTCCTTGGCGCGATGACCGCCATACCGATTCCGGGCAGGGCGATCAGCCCGAACTCGGCATGATCGACGATCCGCGCGGTCAGGATAGCGGTCTGGTAGAGACACCCGAAGCGCGCCCGGTGGGTGATGCGCCGCGCCGCGAAGACCGTCCGCGCCGCAATGACCGCCCCGAAGGCGAGCGCAATCGCAACCGCGACGAAAACCGCAACACCCGTGGTCCGCGCCCGCCGCGCCCCGAGCGCAACGTTGAGGACCGTCCGGCAGAGGTCGCACCTCAGCACGCAGAAGCCCCCGCGCCGCAGCCAACACCTGCGCCGCAACCAGCACCTGCGCCGGTTGCCGATGTGGCAGCCCCGGCGGCAGAGCCGAAGCCCCGCCGCGCCCGCGCGCCGAAAAAACCCAAAGATGCCGGTGAGGCCAGTGCAGCACCGGACGATGGTAGCCCACGCGAAGCTGCTGAATAAAGGTGAAACACCCCGCAACGCCGCCCTTCAGAGGCGGCGTTGTGCTTTGCGGCTCAACGCGCCGCCACCGCTCTGGCCAGCGCGCAAAACTGCTCCAGCCCGATTTCTTCGGCCCTCTGGGTCGGCACAATTCCCACACCTTCAAGCAACGCCTCGACATCGCCGCCAAGCCCCTTGAGGCTTGACCGCAGCATCTTGCGGCGCTGGTTGAAAGCCATCGCCGTCACGCGCGACAGAACCGCTGCATCGGCAGGAAAGCGCGGCGCCTCCAACCGGGTCAGATGCACAACTGCCGAATGCACCTTCGGCGCAGGCGTGAACGCCTCGGGGGGCAGATGCATGACGATCTTCGGCTCCGCCCGCCATTGCGTCAGCAAGGCCAGCCGCCCGTAGTGGTCGCTGCGCGGGCGGGCCACAATGCGCTCGGCCACTTCCTTTTGGAACATCAGCGTCAGCGAGGTCCAGAACGGCGGCCAGACAGCAGGCGACAGCCAACGGATCAACAGCTCCGTCCCCACATTATAGGGCAGGTTTGACACCACCCGGATCGGCGCGTTCAGCCGCGACGCCACATCCAGCTCCAACGCATCGCCCTGCACAATCTCCAGCCGCCCCGGATAGGTCGCGGCAATCTCCTCCAGCGCCGGCACACAGCGCGGGTCTTTCTCTACGACCAGCACCCGGCGTGCGCCCTCTGCCAACAGCCCGCGCGTCAGCCCCCCCGGTCCCGGTCCCACCTCCAGCACATCGCAGCCCGCCAGATCGCCCGCCATCCGCGCGATCTTGGCGGTCAGGTTCAGATCGAGCAGAAAGTTCTGCCCCAGCTGTTTTTTCGCCACCAGATCATGCGCCCGGATCACCTCGCGCAGGGGTGGCAATCCATCAATCGTCGCCATATCCCCGCACCCTTTTCATTTTCTGTTCTCAAATATCACAGGTAGCTTAGTGGTTTCGCCATTGGTTCAAGAAACCAATGGGCTGGCGGCAGTGCCCCAGTCCGCCCTCACCGCGAGCTCTGGACTGACCTTGCGGCTGCCATGTCCCACGCCATCCGCGCCGCCGCAACCAAAGAGTCCGGCAGCGCGATGCCTTTGCCCGCAATGTCAAACGCCGTGCCATGATCGGGCGAGGTGCGCACAAAGGGCAGGCCCAGCGTCACATTCACCCCGCCGTCAAAATCCAGCGTCTTGATAGGGATCAGCGCCTGATCATGATAGGCGCAGACTGCCGCGTCATAGCGGGCGCGGGCGCGGGTGTGAAACATCGTGTCGGCGGGCAGCGGCCCGGTCACCGCCATGCCCTCTTGCGCCAGACGCGCCACCACCGGCGCGATCACGGCGGCGTCTTCATGTCCCATCGCGCCGCCTTCGCCCGCGTGCGGGTTCAGCCCGGCCACGGCAATGCGCGGCTTGGCAATCCCGAAGTCGCGGATCAACCCAGCATGGGTCAGACGGATCACCTGCTCCAGCAGGGCGGGCGTCAGCGCGCCCGGCACACCAGCCAGCGGAATGTGGATTGTGGCTGGCACCACGCGCAACAGGGGCGAGGCCAGCATCATCACCACCGGCACATCGCCCGCCAGATGCGCCAGATATTCGGTATGGCCGGGAAACGCGAATCCTGCGCCGTCCTTCAGCGCCTTTTTATGCAAAGGTGCTGTCACAATTGCGGACGCAGCCCCGGACTGCACCAGCGCCACCGCGCGGGAAATCACCTCGATCACGCCAATCGCGTTGGCGGGGTCAGGCTGACCAGGAGTATTGGGCGCGGCGAAGCGGTGGGTCAGCACTGGCAGCACATCGGACGGCACATCAGCCGCATCCGAGGGCGTGCGCACCTCGGTCCATGTGGTGCCGGGGGGTAGATGGCGTGGGTCACCCAGCCAGACAAAGGGCACGTCCGCCCCCAGAATGGCGCGCGCCTGCACGGAAAGCTCGGGGCCGATCCCGGCCGGCTCCCCACAGGTCATGACCAAAGGAAGCGGGATCACGGTGTGACGATGATGGCTTCCGAGCGCAGCTCTTCCAGATACGCCTCGGCCAGCAACGTCAGTCTGCGCGAGACAAGCTGTTCACGGATCGCCGCTCGGTCAATCGCTGTCTCAAGCTTCGGGCCACGCGCGCAGAGCATCAGGAACACGCGTGCGCCGCCACGGGTGATCGCGGTGGAGTATTCACCGGGGTCCAACTGGGCTAGCTGCAGTGCCACATCGGCAGGCAGTTCCGGCACGGTGCGGGTTTCGACCTTCAACTGGCTTTCGGGCAGGCCGCGTGCTTCCTCATACAGGTCTTTGCAGGTGTCTACACGGTTGTGCAAGGCCGCAGCGCGGGCCTGAACATCGGGGGTATTGGCCAACAGAAACTCGGCATATTCCACCTGCACCAGCGGGGCAGAGGCAGTTTTGTCTTCGACCACGTCGCGCAGCTGGAACACGGCGACCGCGCTTGGCAGCGTAACAGGTTCCGACACCTGACCGGGGCCAAGCGCAAGCACCAGTTCGACGATCTGGGGGGGCAGTTCCGAGGTTGGCGTCCAGTCCAGCCGACCGCCGCGCCCGGCAGAAGGAGATGCGGAATAGCGCCGGGCCGCTGCGGCAAAGCCGTCTTCAGTGCTGATGTCACGGCGCAACTGGCGTGCCAGCTCGTGCTGTGCCTCAGGGTCGCCTTGGACAGGAAGGATGATTTCCGACAGCAAAAGCTGCATCGCGGTGTTGACCGTGGCGCTGACGATGGCGCGGTCAATCTCTGTCTCGGTGATCGAGAAGGTGCCGACATAGCGCCCGCGCACCAGTTCGCGCCACAAAAGCCCGTTGCCGACAAAATCGCGGAAGGTTTCCATCGACACCCCGGCCTGAGCCAATGCCTCGACAAATTGGTCGGCGGTCAGCTGGGCGCGGGCGGCGAATTCTTCCATCCCGGCGTTCAGCTGTTCACGCGTCAGGCGCAGGCCGAAACGCTTGGCTTCGGCGGTGGCAAGACGGTCTTGCGTCAGGCCCTTCAGCGCTTCGGCCTCGGGGTCGCCCGGCACGCGCAACAGTTTCAGAAACAGCTTGCGCTGCTCCATCTCATAGCGGGTGATAACCCCGTCATTGATCCGTAGAACCACCTGAAACGGCGATCCTTCCTGCGCCGCTGCGATCTGGGGCAGGGCCACAAGCGGGGCAGCAAGGGTTGCGGTCAGGGCCATGGCCCGAAGGATATGAGACACTGCTGTTGTCATGCGTTCTGCCGTCACTGCTCTTGCGCCTTTCACGTCTTGCGCCCGATTGGTCTGCCCATACCCGTTCACAGTCAGCGCCTGCAGCTGCGAGAGGGTCCGGCGCCTGTTCCGGCGCCAAAGCCGACCAGATCGACCGAAAGGCCGAAATCCGTTGTCGGCTTCACACTAGTCGAGGATGTGAACCGACGCGAGAGAGAAAGATCGAGCGAAACGCATTCATTGCGGAACTGAAGGCCAAGCCCGGCCCGGTTGGCGCGTTTTGCTTCGATATCATACCGCGCCCCGGCGCGGGCGGTCCAGACCTCGTTGACCTTATAGCTGCCGTCAACAGCCAGTTCGGCAATGTCATCGGGGCGCTCCTCAAACGGATCTGCGGTCAAAAAGACATAAGACCCGGACACGCCGTATCGTTCGCCAGCAAGCGCGAGCCGGGTTTCGGATTTGGTCAGCTTGAAATCATCGTCAATCAACAGGCGCTGCGTGATCCCCATACCCATCGGCAGGCTCAACTGGGCTGCCGCCAGCCAGTCCGACCGACGGCCATCAAGGCCCGATGCGACAGTGAACTGGCCCAGATCTTCGGTGCGAAACACCCGGCCAACGGCTGTGGACAGGGTCCAGCCCGCCGGATCAACGCGGGTATAGGACAGGCCGACATTGATCCGCCCGCCGCGTTCTGTCGCATCTGATCCAGGATAGCGGTTGATCGAAAACAGGTTGCCCTCGTCAAACTCGACTAGAATGGAATCTTCATTCGGCAGGTTCTCTGTGCCCTTTGGGGCCCACACGAATTGCACCACCGGTTCAATCAGATGGCCTACACCTTGCGCCCCGGACTTGGCCCATGGCCAGCGCAATTCCATCGCTGCTCCGCCGTGCAGGCGTGAGGGGCCGCCGCCAAAGCTGTCATCTTGCCCGATTTTATAGGCGTCCGCCGTGACCTCACCCAGCACGCTGGCCATGATGCCCATCGGCAATTCCCAGTTGCGCCGCCAATCCAGCCGCAAGGACGCACGGCTGACATCGCGACCAAGGGCTGGCAGGGGGCCCGCCGCACCATCGGGATCGGTCGGGTCGGTCGAGCTTCGGTAGTGGCCATGGGTCTGGAACTGCAATCCGGCCTCGCCGCCCAACGGCCCGCCGGAAAAGCGGCGGTGATAGGTGAAATCGGTGATGATCGTGGGCAGGGTCGAGTTGATCTCGCCCGCGCGGATCGAGCGTATACCGATCAGACGGCCCGAAAGATGCTCATTGCGCCGGGTACGGCTGACCTCGATCCGGCTGGTCAGACGGTCAGCGGCGGGCAGGCCGTAATCCAGCAGATAGGCCGGATCGCTGACGATGATACCGTCAAAGGTCAGCCCGAAACCGCGCGGCAGATCGAATGCGCCCTTGGCTGTCAGAAAGTGCCGGGTGTCGCCGGGCACCAGCCTGTCACGCGACAGCGCACCGTTCACCTCAATCTCGCCGGTGGCAAAGGCTTGCCGGTAGCGCAGTTCAACCGTGCGGCCTGATTTGGTGGACAGATAAGGCGTGATCGTCAGGTCACGATGCGGCCCAAGCGTCAGAAAATATGGCAGCTTGACCCCGGTGCCGAGGCCAGAGGTGGTGCGCAACTGCGGCATCATAAAGCCCGAGGTCCGCGCCAGCGTCGGGTCGGGCATGCGCAGCCGTGGGAAATACAGGATCGGCAGGCCCGAGACGCGGAACTGTGCGTGATCGAAATAGATCTGCCGTTCCTCTTGGTCATGGATCACCCGTCGTGCCCGGATTTCCCACAAGGGCGCTGCATCAGCACAGATCTTGCACGACGAGGCAACGGCATTGTCCAGTTGCGTATAGCGCCCGCCCACGCGCTGAATCTGATTGGCGGCAAGCTGCAGTTCGCGGTTCAGGACAAGGCGCGCGCTGATCAGCACGCCTTCGGTCAGGTCTGCGGCAAGATCGGCCTGATCGGCCACCAGAATGACCGTATCGCCATCGACCAGCACAATCGGGCCAGAGATGGTCAGCCGGTCGGCGGCGCGGTCATAGACAATTCGCGACGCGCGCAAGGTGCGGCCTTGATAAAACACCTCGACCCCGCCCTCGGCAATCAACTGGCCAGAAGCATCAATCCGCACGCTGTTGGCAACAAGCGCCGCCATATCCTGCGCAAGGGTAGATTTGACGGGGGCGAACGTCAGCAGACCGATGGTCGCAAGCGCTGTCAGCAGATGGCGGAAAGAGCGCGGACGCATCAGCCATCCTCCAGATGCAAAAGCAGACCAAGCGCCAGTAAAGCGGCGGCTACAGGAGCGGCCCAGGCGGCAAAGATTATTGGTATTTGACCGTTATTACCAAGAACTTGCGCAAAGTTTCTAAGAAAAAATATGAAGAATCCGCCAAGGATCGCAAGCAAGACATAAACCCCGGTTTTCCCAAAGCGGGCATGGCGCATGGTGAACCCCGCGGCAATCAGCACCATGGCGGCCAGCAGCAAGGGTTGCGCCAGTTCCATCTGATACCAGACCCGGTGCGCGCGCGCCGAAAAGCCTGCCCGTTCAAGCCCGGCGATATAGGCGGGCAGGCCCCAGAACGGCACCGCCGACGGCTCGCCAAAGCTGTCACGGATACCAGCAGCGGTCAGGTTCGAGGCAAGGGTGGCATCGGCGGGCAGGATCACGGCCTCTCGTTCAGGGTTTGCGCCTGACATGTCCCAACGCTTGGCCCCCGTCAACGCCCAAGCGCCGGGGATCAGCCGCGCGCTGTCGGCCTCGACCCGTTCGGCGGCCAGACTATCGGCCCCGAACAGAATGAAGGTCACGCCAAAAAGCTCGGTCCCGTCGGAATTGGCGCGGGCCGCCCGGATGACGGTCTGCCCGTCCTCGGTCCCTTGGCGTAGCCACAACCCGGAATCGGCCAGAGACAGCGTGCTTGACGCGCCATCGGCAGCGGCAGCCCAAAGGCGGTCGTATTCCTTTTGAGTGGCCGCTACGAGCGGGTTGAAAACCGCAATCGTAAGCCCGCCGATCATCAGCGCCATCAGGACCGGAGCCACCAGAAAGCGCAGGGCAGATCGCCCCGCCGCCCGGATCACCACCAGTTCAGAGGACCGCGCCAGCGACAAGAACAGCGTGATCGCGGCGAGAATGGTGATCAGCGGCAAAATGCGGTACAGGCTGGCAGGCGTGTTCATCGCGGCCAGATGCAAGGCCCCCGCCGTGCCGATGCCGCGCCCGGAAAAGCGGCGCAGCTGTTCCACCATGTCGATCAGCATCATGATCGCCCAGAACGTGCCAAGCACCTGTGCATAGGCCCAGAGAAACCGCCGCGCGATATAAGTTGACAAGATCATGCCAAAGCCCCCGCCGCCGCGCGTTGTTCGCGGCTGAGCCAGCGCGGGCGCTGCGACAACCACAGCAGCGCCAGACCAATGGCGATCCCCACAATCGGAGCCGCATATACCGCAGGCCAGGCGTTCTCTGACCGGATGGCAAGTCCAGTGCCTTGGGTGTTGATCATCTGCACCACGATCAGCAGCACCACCGCCACCCCGATCTGACGCCAAAGACCAAAACGACTGAACGCGCCCAAAAGCAGCGCGCCAAAGCCGATCAGCGCCGCCGCCACCGCCAGAAACGGCTGCGCGATGCGGCTGTGACCTTCTTGCAGCAGGTTGGCGCGGGTCGAGCGCACCTCGGCCACCAAAGCGTCGTCAGCGCGCAACAACTCCAGCGTTGAGACCTCATCCACGGTGCGCGCACCCTGCACACCTCCGCCCAGCAAGGCCCCCAAATCATAGGTGACATCGGCAAAACGCGTGACTGACAAGCGGCGGCTGGCGTGGTCCAGATCCTGTGTCATGCCATCAAACATCAACAGTTTTGGCCCCTGATCGCCCCGCGCCAGCAGCGCTCGGCGGGCTGTATAGGTGACAGTCGTGCCTGCGTTGCGGTCGTCTGACAAGAACACATCACGCAACTCACCGTTCTGGCTGATCTCGCGGATATACAAGGTCATGCCAGTGGCCGGGTGCATGAACTGGCCATCGCGCAGGAAGCGGGCGGTCACATTGTCGGCAATCTCGGCGCTGCGCTCGGTCAGGGCGGCGCGGCTGGCGGGAACCAGAACATGTGTCAGCGCCGACATCATCAGCATGACGATCAGCCCGAAGACAATCACCGGACGCGCCAGACGAAAGGACGAAAACCCGGTCGCCTGCATCACCACCAGCTCACTGTCGCTCATCAGCCGGTTGGCGATGTAGACGGCGGCAGCAAAAGATGAAATCGGCAGCACAAGCCGGATCACATTGGGCAGGGTCAAAAGCGAGAATTCCACGAAAACCAGCGCCGATTGCCCGTCACCGATCAACTGGTCAAACAGCCCGACGGCGCGGTTCACCCAGTAGACAGACACCAGCAATAGGGAAAAGAACCCGAACAGCGCAAGAAGTTGCGACAGCAGGTATCTGTCGAATCTTGGCACGGCTGCAATCGCTCCCTCACTCGCGTTGCCGTCAAACTAGGCCAAATGCGCGCGGTTGGAAACTGGTATCTGGTCATTGCGGCAGGCGCGGGCTAGCCTTTGCCGAAGGGCACGCATATCCGCCCGAGCCAAGCCCTGAGGACCATAATGACCCAACCCGTGCCGATCCAGTTCCGCGACAGCGATGCCGATGCCCTTGCCAGCCAGCCCGGCCGGATTGCGCTTTTGGCCGAGCAGGGGGCCAGCCTTGCGCCACTTGCGCGCAAGCTGGACAAACTGACCCGTGGTGCGGTGATGCGGGCAGTCGGGTCTGAGGCCTTTGCCGCGCTTAAACCCGGCGAGTCGCTGGATCTGGGCTTTCCCACCGGGCTGGCGGCCGATGGGGTGCAGATCATCCGGCTTGCGCGCAAGGTGACGCAGGATCAGGCGCGCAAAGCGGGCGCTGCGGTGGGGCGCAACCTGTCAGGCGTGGCCACGCTTGTGCTGGCCGACACGCACCCGCAGGCCGCCGATATCGCCTTTGGTCTGGCCATGCGGGCCTATGATTTCAGCCCGCACAAAACCACCCCGGCAAAGCCGGTGGGGCCGGTGACGGTGATGGTGGCCGAGCCGGAAAAGGTGGCCGCTGCGGCCAATGCCGGTGCCGCGGTGACCGAGGGTGTGTTTTTCACCCGCGATCTGGTGAACGAGCCTGCCAACGTGCTGACCACCGACGATTTCGCGGCCCGCCTTGCCGCCATGCACGAGTTGGGGCTGGAGGTTGAGATCCTGGAAGAAGACGCACTGGAACGCCTCGGCATGGGCGCTTTGCTGGGTGTCGGCATGGGGTCAGAGACGCCGTCCAAGGTTGTGGTGATGCAATGGAACGGCGGCCCAAAGGGGGAGGCCCCCTTTGCGCTGGTCGGCAAAGGCGTGGTTTTCGACACGGGGGGCATTTCGATCAAGCCTGCGGGCGGGATGGAAGACATGACAATGGATATGGGCGGTGCTGCAGTGGTGGCGGGCGTGATGCGCACGCTGGCCTTGCGCAAGGCGCGGGCCAATGTGGTGGGGCTGGTCGGGCTGGTGGAAAACATGCCCGACGGGCGCGCGCAACGCCCCGGCGACGTGGTAAAATCCATGAAGGGCGACACGATCGAGGTGATCAACACCGACGCCGAGGGGCGCTTGGTGCTTGCTGATGTGCTGTGGTATGCGCAAGAACGCTTCCGGCCGACCGCCATGATTGACCTTGCCACGTTGACGGGCGCTGTCATCATTGCTTTGGGGCATGAAAATACCGGCGTGTTTTCCAATGATGACGCGTTGTGTGATGCGTTCCTCAAGGCCGCAAAGGCCGAGGGCGAGGGCGCATGGCGCTTGCCGATGGCCGAGGCGTATGATGCCAAGCTCAAATCCCGCATTGCTGACATGATGAACGTGGGCGGGCGCGATGGTGGCGCGATCACAGCGGCGCAATTCCTTGCGCGCTTTGTGAAACCAGATGTGCCGTGGTGCCATCTGGACATCGCAGGCACTGCGCTGTTGAAAGCCGACAGCACGCTTGCACCCAAAGGCGCAACCGGCTGGGGCGTGATGGCGCTGGACCGGTTGATCCGCGACCGGTTTGAGGGGAAGTAAGCCCTATGGGCACCGTGATGTTCTACCACTTGACCCGGTCATCGGCCGAGCAGACCGCGCGGGTGCTGATCTCGCGCGCGATGGCGCAGGGCTGGCGGTTGATGATCCGGGGCACGCAAGAGGCAGAGCTGAACCGGCTGGACGCGCGGCTCTGGGCCACGCCCGAGGTCAGTTTTTTGCCGCATGGCCGCGAAGGCGGGCCGCATGACCGCCGCCAACCGCTGCTGATCGGAACAGGCCCCGCGACCAACGGCGCACAGGGGATCATCCTGATCGACGGAGCTGAGGTGGAACAGTCCGAGGCCGAAAGGATGGAGCGGGTCTGGATTCTTTTCGACGCCGACAACCCAGACCGCCTGACCCATGCCCGCGGTCAGTGGAAGCGCCTGACCGATGCTGGCCTGCCCGCGCAATACTGGTCGGAAGAATCGGGCAAATGGGAAAAGAAGGCTGAAAAAGGCTGAAACTCCCACGGCGCACCGTTGGTTTGGGTCGGGACGCCTCCGGCGGGAGTATTTGGAAAGCAGCAATGCAAAGTGCTGCATCCGGGCTTTGCTGCTTTGAAAATACTCCCGCGCGGAGCGCATCTGTCGGCGCGGCCAGCGCCACGCTCAGCGTCGCAAGATCATTTCGCCACTGGTGATCTCGATACTGTAGCGGCCAAGATAGGACATCCCCAAAAGCGAGGTGTCGAGATCGCCTTCGTTGACTACCGCACCGAGCCGGTCGTCTCTGTGGGGGCCGAGTGCCACATCGGTCAGGGTTACCCGCGCGGTGCGCACGATGCCATTGGCGGTGCGGGCCTCTCCGATGAAGGCGAGCGTTGAGGGATCGATGCCCAGACGCCTTGCGTCGGCAAGGCTGAGAACAACCTGACTGGCGCCGGTGTCTACCATGAAGGGCATCGGTGTGCCGCCTATGGTCAGGGTCAGGTAATAATGGCCATCGGCCGCGCGGGGCAGGCGGATCTCGCCGCCCTCAACCACCGCCTGGCGTGGCAACAGGCCGGGGCGCAGGTCGTGCCACAGACCATAGCCGGCCATCAGGCCGACCACGATCAACCCCCATGCGGCGGCGGTGCGCAGGGCTTGGCCCATGCGGCCACGAAATTCCACGATGATATATCCACCGACCGCCGCGAGCAGCAGGCCAAGGTAGGCCAGTCTTGCGATCATGTCGCCGTCCATACGCATTCCTTTCGCTATGGGGTAAAGCTAGGGATGGGGCGGGCAAAGTGCAATCGTGGCAAAGTCAAATCAGGCCGGTTTGCCGGATGCCGTCGATCACGAATTGAACAGACAGCGCGGCCAACAGCATCCCCAGAAGTCGGGTGATCACGATGGTGCCGGTGCGGCCCAGCATCCGTTCCAGCGGGGGCGAAGCGAGCAGGAAAAAGAAGGTCACAAGGATCATCCCCCACGTCAGGCCCAGCACGGCGACTGTGGCGGTCCAGTCACCGCCGCCCTGACCGATCAGCAGGATGATCGAGGCAATTGCCCCCGGCCCGGCAATCAGCGGGATTGCCAGTGGAAACACCGATGGGTCGTGATCCTCATCCGCGGTTTGGCCCTCGCGCCGCTGGGTGCGGCGTTCAAACAACATGTCGAGCGCGGTCAGGAACAAGAGGATCCCCCCCGCAATGCGGAAAGCCGACATGGAAATGCCGATGAATCCAAGGATCGCCTCACCTGCCAGACCGAACATGGTCAGCAGGGCCGCCGCAATCAAGCAGGCCCGCTGTGCCATGGCGCGGCGCTGCTCTGCTGTCATCCCACGGGTCAGTGCGATGAACAGCGGCACCAGCCCCGGCGGGTCTATCACCACAAACAGCGTGGCAAAGGCGGTGATGAGAAAGGCAGTTTCCATATGCGCAGCCTATGCAGCAGTGGCAAGCTTGGGAACGGGGGATGTGATTTCTTGCCAGAAAATCTTGAGGGTGAGAGGTTTGGCGCGGCTCAGGCCGCGCTTTCCAGCTTTTCCTGTGCCGCCAGCCACATCGCCTCGGCGCGATCGAGACCGTTCATCACCTCGGCGTATTTCTTGTTCCAGGTTTCCAACTCGCCAAGGCGCGCGGCCTCATAAAGCTCGGGGTCGGCAAGCTTTTTGGCCAGCTTGTCGCGCATTTCGTTCAGCTTAGTCAGGCGGTCTTCGCATTTGCGGACTTCGGCGCGCAGGGCCAGAACCTCATCGCGGCTGGCTTTTTTGACCTTTTCCACTGGTTTGGCGGCGGGTTTTTCCACCTCATCCCCGGCCAGCAGCATGCGGCGGTAAGCCTCAAGGTCTTCGGTATAGGGCGTTACAGCGCCGCCTTTGACCAGCCAGAGGCGGTCGGCGACAAGACCCAGAAGGTGCATGTCGTGGCTGACAAGGATCACGGCGCCGGAATATTCGGTCAGCGCCTCGACCAGTGCCTCACGTGATTCGATGTCGAGGTGGTTGGTCGGTTCGTCCAAAATCAGCAAGTGGGGTGCGTCGAGTGTGGCCAGCAACAGCGAGAGCCGCGCCTTTTGCCCGCCCGACAGACGCCCAACCACGGTTTCGGCCTGATCCGCCATCAGACCAAAGCCCGCAAGACGTGCGCGCAGCCGGGGCTGGCCTTCAGCCGGGCGCAGGCGTTGCAGGTGTTGCAGGGGAGTCTCGTCGATATAAAGCTCGTCCACCTGATGCTGGGCGAAATAGCCGATGCGCAGTTTTGACGAACGGGTGATCTTGCCCGCCATCGTCTCCAGCTTGCCGGCCAGCAGTTTCGACAGGGTCGATTTACCCTCGCCATTGCGGCCAAGAAGCGCGATGCGGTCGTCCTGATCAATGCGCAAGGACAGGTTTTTCAGGACCGCGGGGCCGCCATAGCCGACAGCAGCCCCCTCCATGTTGATGATGGGCGGCGACAGTTCTTCGGGCGCGGGGAAGGTGAAGACCACCTTTTTGGCATCTTCCGGCGCTGTGATGGTTTCCATCTTTTCCAGCATCTTCACGCGGCTTTGCGCCTGCACGGCCTTGGAGGCCTTGGCCTTGAAGCGGTCCACAAAAGATTGCAGGTGGGCGCGGCGGGCTTCTTGCTTTTTCGCCTCGGCTTGCAGCACGGCGCGGCGTTCGGCCACCTGACGCGCGAACTGGTCATAGGGGCCGGACCAGTAGGTCAGCTTTTTCTGGTCCAGATGCAGGATGCCGGTAACAGCGCGGTTCAGAAGGCCCCGATCGTGGCTGATGATCAGCACGGTATGGGGGTATTTCTGCAAATACGCCTCCAGCCACAGTGCGCCTTCAAGGTCGAGATAGTTGGTCGGTTCGTCCAAGAGCAGGTAATCGGGCTGCGCGAACAACACGCCCGCAAGCGCCACACGCATCCGCCAGCCGCCCGAGAAATCGGAGCAGGGGCGCTTTTGCGCCTCGGCGTCAAAGCCAAGGCCCTTGAGGATAGAGGCGGCGCGGCCTTCGGCAGACCATGCGTCAATGTCGGACAGGCGCGCCTGAATTTCGGCAATGCGGTGCGGGTCGTGGGCGGTGTCCGCCTCGGCCAGCAGGGCGCTGCGTTCTTCATCCGCTTGCAGAACCGTGTCCAGCAGCGAGGTCGAGGAAGACGGCACCTCTTGTGCGACGCCGCCGATGCGGGCGCGGTTGGGCAGGGTGATGGTTCCACCCTCCAACGCCAGCTCGGCCCGGATCAGGCGGAACAGCGTGGTTTTGCCCGCGCCGTTCCGGCCCACAAGGCCGACCTTGTGGCCGGTGGGAATGGTGGCCGACGCCCCTTCGAACAGGGGGCGGCCTTCAACGTTATAGGTGATATCTTCAATGCGTAACATGGGGGCTGCCTTGCCTTAGCCCCACGGGAAGGTCAAGCGTCAGAGTGCAATCCGGCGCTTGTGCCACGCGTAGAAGGTCACGGCGGCCATAGCGGCGGCTGCAGCGGCGGCGGTTGTGGCCACGACGAAGTTGGTTTCGGCATTTGCGGCGATGACACCGATCAGCGCCCAGACCACCGTTGCGCCGTAAATCGGCATATAAGGGCGCAGCCATTGGACCAGACCCGCCACGCCGAAGACGACAGCGATCATCACCAAGGCACTTTCGGTATTGGACAGCACGCCATACCCCGCCAGCACAACACCGACCGACACGGCAGAGGCCGCCGACAGCCACCCCGCATAGATCGCGAGCGGGGCCGACAGCATCCAGCGGTCGTAAAACTCATCGGCCTGAAGAAAGGCGACCATGGCGGTGGCCAGCATGAACAGGATGCCAAGCGTCGCAAGCAGCGGATAGGCCCCCGCTATGGCCAGCCAGATCGTTCCCATGGCGAGCGAGGCGATCAGGGGCAGGCGGACAGCGTCCCAATCCATGCTGTGCGCGCGCTTCCAATAGCCATAAGCGGCATGTGCGATCAGCCACAGGTAGATCACCGACCAGATCGCAAAGGCATAACCCGCGGGTTGGATGGCCGGGCGGGCGATCTGCACCGGGAAATCGCCGGGCGCATAGCCTGTAAAGGGTGGCGTGATGAACGGGGCCACCGCAAAGGCAAGGGTGGTCAGGATCAGAAGAATCGCGCGGAGGGTCATGGGGTGCCTTATTGAAAGATCGTGGGCAATAATGTCATCGGACAAACGCCCGCCGCGCGTTTTGGTTTCACGCCAACTGCCCATCAGGGGCGATTTTAGTGCGCCCGCCCAGATAGGGGTGCAACACGGCTGGCAGATCGACAGAGCCATCGGCCTGCTGGCCGTTTTCCAGCACCGCAATCAGGCAGCGCCCCACGGCAAGGCCCGAGCCGTTGAGCGTGGCCACATAATCCGGCTTGCCCCCCGGCGCGCGAAAGCGGGCGTTCATCCGGCGCGCCTGAAACTGGCCGCAGGTAGAGACGCTGGAAATCTCGCGGTAGGTGTTCTGGCCGGGCAACCATGCCTCCAGGTCAAAGGTGCGCTGTGCGCCAAAGCCCATATCGCCGGTGCAAAGCACAACCGTGCGGTAGGGGATCTCCAGCTTTTCAAGGATCCCCTCGGCGCAGCGGCGCATACGGTCTTGTTCGGCCAGATGGGTGTCTGGCGTGCAGATCGTGACCATTTCCACCTTTTCAAACTGGTGCTGGCGCAGCATGCCGCTGGTATCCTTGCCCGCCGAGCCGGCTTCCGAGCGGAAGCATTGGGTGTGGGCGGTCATGCGGATGGGGAGTTGGCCTTCGTCCAGAATCTCGCCTGCGACGGTGTTGGTCAGCGTCACCTCTGACGTGGGGATCAGCCACCAGCCGTTGGTGGTCTGATAGCTGTCTTCGGCGAATTTGGGCAGTTGGTTGGTGCCATACATCGCGTCGTCCTTGACCAGAACGGGCGTCCACATCTCTGTTAGCCCGTGTTCTTCGATATGGGTGTCCAGCATGAACTGCGCCAAAGCGCGGTGAACCCGGATCACGGCACCGCGCAGCACTACAAAGCGGCTGCCCGACAGTTTGGCGGCGGTGGCGAAATCCATACCGGGTTTGACGCCTGCGATGTCGAAATGCTCTACCGGGGTGAAGTCAAAGCTGCGCGGGGTGCCCCAGCGGTGCACCTCAACGTTATCGGCCTCATCCTTGCCATCGGGGACTTCGGGCAGGGGCAGGTTGTCGATGCCCATGAGCAGAGTGCGCAGGGCGGTATCTTGCTCGCCCGCCTCGGTGGTCAGGCGCGCGATATCGGCTTTGGTCTGGGCGACCAGTGCGCGCAGGCGTCCAAATTCGACGTCATCGCCGCGTGCCTTTGCCGCGCCCACTTCTTTACTGGCGCGGTTTTGTTCGGCCTGCGCGGTTTCCGCAGCCACGATCTTGGCCCGGCGGTCGGCATCCAGCCCCAGAATCTCCGACGACATCGCGGACAATCCCCGGCGGCGCAGCGCGGCGTCGAATGCGGCAGGGTTTTCGCGGATGGCTTTGATGTCGTGCATGATGGCCTCTTGCTGTGTCTTGGGGGCTTATGCCCGAAATGGGCGCGCGGAAAAAGGGGGTGCGAAAAGCTGACCAAAAGCTCTACCAATTCGGGGCCACCCCGCATATATGGCAGGCCAAGGGCCGCACACAGGCCCGGCTTGCAGCCGCAAAGCCCTGCAGATAGGGTGCGCGGCAATGAAATCCGGGGAATACCCCCGCCGACAGTGATGAGGATGCCCATGTTCGCAACCCCCGCCTATGCTCAAGCCGCCGGTGGCGGTGCTGCTGCTTTCACCAGCTTTGTGCCGTTGATCCTGATTTTCGGGATCATGTATTTCCTGTTGATCCGCCCGCAGCAGAAAAAGCTGAAGGAACATAAGGCGATGGTAGAGGCGCTGCGCCGTGGCGATCAGGTGCTGACCCAAGGCGGGATCGTGGGCAAAGTGACCCACGTGAACGAGGACGGCACGGTTGTTGTCGAAATCGCCGACAACGTGAAGGTCAAGGTGGTGAAAGCCACGATTGTTCAGGTGATGAACAAGACCGAACCAGCCGCCGCCTGAAGGGATTGCCGCGATGAACTCGATGCCGCTGTGGAAGCGTGTGATCATCCTTGTGATTTGTACATGGGGTATCGTCGCGGCTGCGCCTAACCTGAACTACACCAATATCGAACGTCACAACGATGCCCGCGCCGCTGTTGAGGCGTCGGGCGGCATGGTGACGCCAGAAGAGGCTGCCGATCTGGCGCTATGGCCCAATTACCTGCCGTCTTCGCTGGTGAACCTCGGTCTTGACCTGCGCGGCGGCGCGCATCTCTTGGCTGAGGTAAGGGTCGAGGATGTGTACAAGGCCCGGATGGATGCGTTGTGGCCCGAGGTGCGCGATGCGCTGCGTGACAAGCGCGACGTGGTCGGCAATGTGCGCCGCCAACCCAGCCCGGACGGCACCTTGCGGGTGGCAATCTCTGAAGCGGCCGGGATGGCAACCGCTATGGAAGCGGTGCGTGGTCTGGCAAGCCCAGTGGTCAGCCTGACCGGCGTGGGGCAGAACGATATCGACATCAGCGCACAGGGTCTGGATATCGTGATTCAGCTGTCACAGGCTGAACGCGCAGCCACAGATGACCGCACCATCCAGCAAAGCCTTGAAATCGTGCGCCGCCGGGTCGATGAAGTCGGCACGCGCGAACCCACCATTCAACGCCAGGGCGCAGACCGCATTTTGATCCAGGTGCCCGGTATTGGATCGGCTGCCGAGCTGAAGGCGCTGATCGGCACCACCGCCAAGCTGACCTTCAACCCGGTGATCGGGCGCACGACGGATGCCGGCGCAAGCCCCGGCCCGCGCAATCTGCTGCTTCCCTCAATGGATGAACGCGGCACCTATTACATAGTCGAGGAAACCCCGGTTGTGACCGGCGAAGAACTGGTCGATGCGCAGCCCGCGTTTGACCAGAACAACCGCCCCGCCGTGAACTTCCGCTTCAACCCGCAAGGCGCGCGCAAGTTCGGCGATTACACCGCTGCCAACATCGGCGCACCTTTCGCCATAGTGCTGGATTCCGAAGTGATCTCTGCCCCGGTCATCCAAAGCCATATTCCCGGCGGATCGGGCATTATCACCGGCTCATTCACGGTTGAGGACAGTACAGAGCTGGCGATCTTGCTGCGCGCAGGCGCCCTGCCTGCGGAACTGACGTTCCTTGAAGAGCGCACCGTCGGCCCGGAGTTGGGTCAAGACAGCATTGATGCAGGTAAAACCGCCGCCCTGATCGCCATGGGCGCGGTCGTATTCTTCATGATCGCCTGTTACGGGCTTTTCGGTGCCTTTGCCACCGTGGCGCTTGGCATCAACGTGGCGCTGCTGTTTGGCGCGCTGTCGACGATTGGCGGCACGCTGACGCTGCCCGGTATTGCGGGGATCGTGTTGACCATCGGCATGGCGGTCGATGCCAACGTGCTGGTGTTTGAACGGATCCGCGAAGAATTGCGTAACGCCAAAACGCCGGGGCGGGCGGTTCAACTGGGCTATGAAAAGGCGATGTCTGCGATTATCGACGCTAACATCACCACATTCATCACCGCAACCGTGCTGTTTGCCGTAGGCTCCGGCCCAGTTCGCGGCTTTGCAATCACTCTGGGCATCGGGATCATAACCTCAGTCTTCACGGCGCTGTTTGTCACGCGCGTGCTGGTTGAAGTGTGGTTGAACTGGCGCCGCCCCAAGACCATTATCGTGTAAGGGAAGAAAACCATGGCTTTTCGTCTGCGGCTTGCGCCCGAACACACCAATATCAACTTCTTCGCCTATCAGCGCGTTACACTGGCCTTGTCGGCTGTGATGATGGTCGTCTCGCTTGTGCTGTGGGCGGTGATGGGTCTGAACTTCGGCATCGACTTTCAGGGTGGCACCACAATCCGCACCGAAAGCCGCTCGGCAGTCGATGTGGGCGCTTACCGTCAGGCGATGTCAGGGCTGGAGCTGGGCGACATCTCGATCACAGAAGTGTTTGATCCGACCTTTGATGCCGATCAGTTCGTGGCACAGGTCCGCATCGCCGCCCAAGACGGCTCAGAGGCGGTGACTCCCGAAACCATCCTTGCAGTGGAAGCGGCGCTGCAAAAAGTAGATCCATCGATCACCTTTCCATCGGTGGAATCGGTGGGGCCAAAGGTATCGGGCGAATTGATCCTGAGCGCCATTCTGGCGGTTCTGGGCGCGTCGGGCGCGATCCTCATCTACATCTGGCTGCGGTTCGAATGGCAATATGCCGTCGGCGCGGTTGCGGCCCTGGTGCATGACATCATCATCACCATCGGGGTATTCGCGCTGTTTCAGATCAAATTCGATCTGGCCATTGTGGCGGCTTTGCTCACGATCCTTGGCTATTCGATCAACGACACCGTGGTGATCTTTGACCGGCTGCGCGAAAACCTGATCAAGTTCAAAACCATGCCGCTGCGCGAAGTGATGAACCTGTCGGCCAACGAGACGCTGTCACGCACCTTGATGACCACCGGCACCACACTGATCGCGCTGATCGCTATGCTGATCTTTGGCGGCGATGTGATCCGCGGCTTTGTCTTTGCCATCACCTTTGGCATCGTGATCGGCACCTATTCCTCGGTCTATGTTGCCAAGAATCTGGTTCTGCTGATCGGCCTCGACCGCACCGACAAGCCCAAAAAGGGCACGCCCGACGAATACGCCAATATCGACGCCTGATCCCATGCGCCTGACTGAAATCAGCTATGGCACCGCCAAAGTCATTGACGGCTACGGCCCCGGCTTTTTCCGGGTAGACGGCCATGTGCTGCGCGGTGCCTGCCTGATCACACCTTGGGATGCAGGCCCGTGGGGCGGGTTTGACGATAGCGAAACGCCGCTGTCGCTCGCAGGCCGCATCGACGTGTTGTTTGTCGGCACCGGCGCGGAAATAGCACATACGCCCGCAGCTTTCCGCGCCGCGCTGGAGGCAGGGGGGATTGGCGTCGAAGTCATGAACTCCCCCGCCGCCTGCCGCACCTATAACGTGCTGTTGTCCGAGGGACGTCGCATCGCCGCCGCCCTGTTGCCAGTGGCGAGCATCAAGGGCTGACCCCCTGCCGGATTGCTGCTTTCAAAATACTCCCGCCGGAGGCTCCGCCATCGGCCACCCGCCTACTCGGCGGCAATCGTGATCACCGGCTCCATCCCTGCCAAAGCCTCGGCTGACAGGTGGCACTTGATCTGATGCCCGCCTGCCAGCACCTGTACCGGCGGCAGCACGGTGTCGCACAGCCCGCCCGGCACTTGGGTTTTCCAGCGGCAGCGGGTCTGGAACGGGCAGCCGGGCGGCGGGTTCATCGCCGACGGAATATCGCCTTCCAGCACGATGCGGCGCTTTTTCACCCGCGTATCGGCGATCGGCACGGCAGACAGCAGCGCCTCGGTATAGGGGTGATAGGGCGGGGCGAAGACCTGATCGGTGGTGCCCAGTTCGACCACATGGCCCAGATACATCACCATCACCCGGTCTGACAGATAGCGCACGATCGACAGATCATGGCTGATGAACAACAGCGTCGTGTGGTTTTCGCGCTGAATATCCATCAACAGATCGGTCACGGCGGCCTGCACGCTGACGTCAAGCGCCGATACAGGTTCATCCGCCACCACCACCTTGGCGCCTCCGGCAAAGGCGCGCGCGATGCCGACGCGCTGCTTTTGCCCGCCCGACAGTTGGCGTGGCATCCGGTCGGCGAAGGCGCGCGGCAGTTTTACCATGTCGAGCAGGACCAGCATCCGCTCGACCCGGTCGGCATCATCGGTGCCCTTTTGGAAAATCTCCAGCGCGCGGATGATCTGGCGGCCCACGGTCATCGACGGGTTCAATGTGTCAAACGGGTTCTGGAACACCATTTGCAGCTTTGACACCGTGTCGGTGTTGCGGGCCTGAATGGGGGTGTCTTGCACGTTTTCGTCAAACAGCATGATCTGGCCGCTTGTCGCGGTTTCCAGCCCCATCAGCACCTTTGCAAAGGTGGATTTGCCGCAACCAGATTCACCCACGATGGCGAGGGTTTCATTTTCATGTGCCTCGAACGACAGCGATTCGTTGGCCTTGACCACTTTTTCCGCCCCGCCGCCAAACGCCCCGGAGGAGACGGCGTAGTATTTCTTCAGATCGTCCATCTTCAGAACCAACCGCCCGCGTGGCAGCTTTTCGGTAACCTTGCCGACCTTTGCAGGCGCATCCCAGTCGATGTCTTTCCAGCGAAGACAGCGGGTGGCGTGGCGGTCATGGGTTGGCACCGGGTCCATCGGGATATCGCCCGTATTACACGTGCCATCCAGAAAATAATCGCAGCGCGGGCCAAAATTGCAGCCTGTGGGGCGTTCATGCGGCAGCGGGAAGTTGCCCGGAATGGCAATCAGCGGATGGGTGTTCTTGTCGGCTCCCGGCAGCGGGATCGAACGGAACAGCGCCTGTGTATAGGGATGACGCATCTTGTCGAAGACCTGGGTGACATTGCCGGTCTCGACGGCCTCGCCGGAATACATCACACACAGCCGGTCGCAGACATCGAGGATCAGGCCAAGGTTGTGGCTGATGAACAGCATCGATGTGCCGTATTTGCTGCCCAGATCCTTGACCAGATCGACGATCCCTGCCTCAACCGTCACATCGAGCGCGGTGGTCGGTTCGTCCAGTATCAGCAGGGCAGGCTTGGCCATGAGCGCCATTGCGATTACGATACGCTGTTGCTGGCCGCCCGACAGCTGATGCGGATAGGCGCGCAGGATGCGATCAGGGTCGGGCAGGCGCACATCGGCGATGATCTGGCGCGCGAGTTTGAGGGCGTCGGCGCGGGCCATGGCCTGATGGATCATAGGCACCTCGGCAAGCTGGTCGCCCACGCGCATCGCGGGGTTCAGGCTGGCCATCGGTTCCTGGTAGATCATCGCGATTTCCGAGCCACGGATATGGCGCAGTTCGTCCTCGGTCATATGAGTAAGGTCGCGGCCCTTGAACTTGATGCTGCCACCGGTGATGCGGCCATTCTTGCCAAGATCGCGCATGACAGCCAGTGCAACCGTGGACTTGCCGCATCCGGATTCGCCAACCAGCCCCATGGATTCGCCCGGCATGACGGTGCAGGAAAAATCCATCACCGCCGGAATTTCGCGCAGACGCGTAAAGAATGAAATCGAGAGGTTCTCAATTTCAAGGATCGGTTTTGAAGGGTCCCAGTCGGTCATGTGCTTGTCCTTTTGGGGTGGTGCCTTTGGGAGAGGTCGGGACCGGGGGCCAGCCCCCGGACCCCCGGGATATTTGGAAACAGAAAATGTGTCAGTCGCGCATGGACTCTTCGCGGAGGCCATCGGCGAGCAGGTTGAGGCCCAGCACGAGGCTCATCAGCGCAAGTGCGGGAACCACGGCGGGGTGGGGGTAGATCGAGAGCAAGCGGCGGCCATCGTCGATGGTGCTGCCCCAGTCCGGCGATTCAGGCGAGACGCCGAGGCCGAAGAAGCCCAGCGTGCCGAGGAGAATGGTGGTGTAGCCGATGCGCAGACAAAAATCGACGATCAGGGGGCCGCGCGCATTGGGCAGGATTTCCCACAGCATGATATACCACGCACCTTCGCCGCGTGTCTGGCCCGCGGCGACGTAGTCGCGGGATTTGAGGTCCATCACGATGCCGCGCACGATGCGGAACACGGTGGGGGCATTGACGAAGACCACCGAGACAAAGACGTTCAGTAGGTTCGGATCCATCGCCCATATACCGGTGGGGTCGGCGTTGAAAGCAAGGCCGGAATAGGCCCAGAGCCCGATTGCCAGCGAGACGCCGACGTAGAGGTTGCGCTTGGATGGCGTGGTGAAATAGCGGCTGTTCAGGAGCACTGAGACGAAGATCACCGGGAACAGGAACAGCACGGCCGCCAGCGCTATGGGGACGCCGGTGGAGCGGATTTCAGGCGTGACCAGCAGGTAGAACAGCAAGATCACCGGGAAGGCCAGCACGAGGTTGGCGATGAAGCTGAGGCCGGTATCCAGTTTGCCGCCGAAATAGCCCGCAGGCAGGCCAAGCGTGATGCCGACCATGAAGGCGATCACGGTGGCTGCGGGCGCGATGGTCAGCACCCGGCGTGCGCCCATCACCACTCGGCTGAACACATCGCGCGCAAGGTGATCGCCGCCCAACAGATACCACTGATCTGAACCTGGGACGGGGGTGCCGGGCAGCGCGTTCTTGAGCCCCGAGAGTTGCCCCAGCGGGTTGAAGGTAATGATCACATCGGCGAAGATTGCGGTGAACACCCAGAACATCACGATCACAAAGCCAATCATGCCAACGGTGGAGTCAAACAGCTTGCCATAAAGCCCAAGGCGGCGGCGGAAGTGCAGCGACAGGGCGACAGTCACCACAAGTGCTGTCCAGACTGGCCAGAACTGCACGGCCATCTTGGCAAAAATCATGGGCCAGGAGAGAGGTTCCATAGGTCTTTCCTTAGCTCAGTCGGATTCGGGGGTTCAGGAACACATAGCCGACATCGGATATGAGCTGGGTGACCAGAACGACAAAGACCGCGACCACCGAACAGGCCAGCAAAAGCTGAATGTCGTTGTTGCCGGCGGCTTGCACCAGTGTCCAGCCAAAGCCCTTGTAGTTGAACAGCGTCTCCACGATGACCACACCGTTCAAGAGCCACGGGAACTGCAACATGATCACTGTAAACGGAGCGATCAGGGCGTTGCGCAGGGCGTGCTTGAGGATCACCTGATGGAAGGCCACGCCCTTGAGCCGCGCGGTGCGGATGTATTGCTGGGTCATCACCTCGGTCATGCTCGCCCGTGTCATCCGGGCGATATAGCCGATGCCGTAAAGGGCAATGGTCATCACCGGAAGCGCAAAGTTCCAGAAGGTGATCTTGTCGGTGGCCGATGTGGCGGTGCCAAGGAAAAGCGTGCGGCCACTGATCCAGCCCCATTCGGCAAGGAGGGGCGATATCCCCGTGGTGGCCGAGGCAAAGATCACCACAAGGATCACGCCCGAGACATATTCCGGCGTGGCGGTGGTGGCGATCGCAAAGGTGGACAGCACCCGGTCGGTGCGGCTGCCTTCACGCATGCCAGATAGCACTCCGATGATCAGCGACACCGGTACCATGACCAGCATCACCCACATCATCAGCCAGCCGGTTGCGCCCAGTTTGTCGGCAATGGTCTTTGACACAGGCTCGCGGAACACGGTCGAGGTGCCCCAGTCACCCTGAAGGATGCCGCAATAGCGTGGCGCTGCTTCCGCCGTCACGTCGCGCGTGATACAGCGGCCTCGGGTTACGCCCCTGTCATCGGTGCGGACCCAGCCGGGCACCACGCCAAGCCATTGGCCATAGCGCGTCACCATCAGCCCACCATGGCCGTTGTTTTCAATCCATGACAGCACCGCGTCATCGGTCATGCGGACCGACCCTTCGGTGCGGGCCAGCTTTTCCAGATTGGGGGCAAGGTTTGTCAGGCTGAACACGACGAAACTGAGCGTCAGAGCGGTCAGGATCATCACGCCAACCCGGCGCAACAGAAACGGCAGCATGGCTTTATCCTTCCCTTGCTGTTGGTTGCAAAGGGTGGGGGAAAAATGGGCAGCTTAGGGAAAGGGACTGCAGCACGGGTGCCGCAGTCCCAAGGGGTCTGATCAGGCCACCGACCACTTGTAGTGGTGGTGTTCAAACGACGGATGCATGTCGATGTTCACCCCGTCGCGGGCATGACGATACAGCGAGCGCCAGAACGGCTGGATGATATAACCTTCGTCCTGCAGGATGGTCTGCAATGTCACCATCACCTCACGCCGGTCATCAGCATCGGCCAGCGACAGGGCTTTGGTCATGGCGGCGTCGAAATCGGCATTGGCCATGCCGGTTTCATTCCAAGAGCCTGTAGAGGTGTAGGCAAGCGACATGTTCTGCACCGCCAGCGGGCGGTGGTTCCATGTGGTCGAGGAGAACGGGTATTTTTGCCAGTCGTTCCAGAAGGTCGACCCCGGCATGACCGTGCGCTTGATATTGGCGCCTGCGTCGCGCAACTGTGCGGCGACGGCATCGGTCGAGGCCGCTTCCCAGCCGTCATCCAGCGAGATCAACTCGAATTCCGTATTCGCCATTCCCGCCGCTTCCAGCACAGGCTTCAACCCAGCCGGATCTGGCGCAACCTTTGGAATTTCGGCGTATTCGGGGTGAACCGGGCAGGCGTGGTGGTTTTCTGCCGTGGTCCCAAGGCCGTTATAGCCAAGTTCCAGAATAACAGCCGGATCAACCGCGCGCTGGAGTGCCTGACGAACGGACTTTTCCTTATACAGATCGCCATTTGCCGAGTTCATCCGCATCACGATGGTCGATGCGGTGACTGCCTCCAGCTTGTTCCAGCCCAGACCGTCCAGCACGTCGATGAATTCGCCGGTGGACTCGTAGTTGCAGTCGATTTCATCCGAACCGGCAAGGGCGACCATGGCGGCCGGATCGGTGCCAAAGTCGATGTAGTGGATTTCATCCAGTGGCACGGTGCCACCCCACCACGTATGATCTTCGTTGCGGGCCAGAATGGCGCGCTGACCGACACCGATTTCCTTTGGCAGATAAGGACCGGTCCCGATCGGATTGGCCGACGGGTCAGAGCCATCGACGTAAGACGAATGCACCACAGCAGCCGGATAATCGGCAAGGTTTGCAATAACGGCAACATCCGACAGTGACATCACCAGTTGCACGGTCAGATCGTCAATCTTGACCACTGCGCCATCACGCAGCGATTTGGTGGCCTCATCGACCAGACCCATGAACCGCGAGGCCATGGCATTGCCCTCAACCGAGGCATCGGTCCAGCGCTCGAACATCCGCACCACATCATCTGCGGTGAAAGCGTCGCCGTTGTTCCAGGTCACGCCAGGGCGGACTTTGAGCGTGTATTGGGTGGCGTCTTCATTCGCCTCCCACGATTCAAGCAAGCGGCCTTCAAAGCTGCCATCTGGGTTGTACTGCACCAGATATTCCAGCCAGCCACGATAGACGTTGGAAATGTGCGGCCAGTCGGCAGTGCGCGGGTCTTTTTGCGCCTTCACTTCCATGCCAACACGCAAAATGCCACCAACCTTTGCATCCTGAGCCTTGGCAGGGGCGGCCAGCCCCAGCAGGCCATAGGCTGCCGGCGCGGTAAGACCCAAAGCTGTGGCGCGGCTCAGAAACTCCCGACGGCTGAGCTTACCAGCCCGCACTTCACGGGCAAGGGTGGTCGCCGCCGGATGCAGCATCTCGGTCTGTTCGGTCATCATATGTCTCCCTGATGGCAGTGCCATCTTGTTATTGTTTTGATCTTTGTGCCGGGCTACGCCCCGGTGGGGCGTGACCAGTCTGTTATTGCCCGGCACAGGTCTGAGTGCGCCGGGGCATTGGCCCCATTGCGCAACACTTTGCTTCTTGCGTCAACGCCCGAAGTCGCCTCTTTGTGCATTAAATACGACATGGTGTCGACCTGTTGGCAGCGAATTCGCACCAAGATGCCCTGACAAGTGCCGGAATCTACAAGAAAATGGCAAAAAGCCCCGCCGCGCGGGTTGGCCTGCTTTTGTGCCTTTGGTCAGATTTCGCGGCGAAACGCGGTCGGCGAGCGCCCGGTCAGGTGCTGGAAAGACCGGGTAAAATAGGCCGGCGAGGCAAAGCCAAGCGCCTCACCGATGCGGGCCACCGGCAGTTTGGTCTCTGACAGCATCTTGCGGGCTTCAAAGATGCGCCGGTCCTGCAGCACCTCGATCGCAGACCTGTTGCAGGCAATTCGGCAACAGCGCGTCAGATGGGTCGGTGTCACCCCAAGAGCGGCTGCAAATTCACCAACCCCGGTGCCGTTGCGAAACCCTTGTTCCAACAGCGCGGTGTAGCGCGCGACCAGACGCCGCGCAGCGTCGGGTTTGGGCGTCTCGGGCGCGGCTTTGACGGTCTGACGTTCCAGCCAGACGCCCAACAACCCAAGGTGGTGGCGGGTGGCGCGGTCATGGGCGGGAATATCGCTGTCGATCTCGCGTTGAAGCGAGTCGAGAATCACGTTGATCTCTTGCTGGGCATGCACCTCGCGGATGCGCAGATGCTGCGCGGTCTCTGGCAGGGTGACCGAGGAGTCACGGCCGAAGAACACCGCCGTGCCAAAGACTTGCGGTCCGACCTCAAACCCGTGCATCACACCCGGCGGAATGAACACCGCATTATGTGCGGTATAGCCCCGGGTAACACCGGCAATGGTGATACGCCCCTGTCCTTTGGTGAACCACAAGAACATCGGTTCCGAAATGGCACGCATCGCTTCGACCCGCCAGCGCCCGCCAGAGGCGAGCCGGGGGATGGCAGTGACACGCAGTTGCGCTAGGCCGCTTAGGTCGTTCATAAGATCCTGCTGGTTGGGCTTCGCTCAGATAATCAGGCCGTGCCACACAACCCAAGCAAAATTATGACCTTCTCCACAGATCAGATGCCCCCCTGTGGATAAGTTGCACTTGCCGGGTGATCTCAGGACGGTGGAACAGGGGTCCAGTCCCGCATCCGGTTGCGAAACCAGGTGCGCTGGCGCTTGGCATATTGGCGACTGGCCAGTTTGGCCGCCTCCACCGCCGCCTCCAGTGGAAGGTCGCCGCGCAGGTGCGCGATCAGCTCGGGGGCACCAATCGCGCGGGCCGACGGGCGGTCGGGGTGCCAGAACGGGGCCTCGGCCCGCGCTTCCTCCAGCGCGCCCTGTGCGATCATCTGATCGAATCGGCGGTCGATGCGCGCGTTCAGCCACGCCACCTGCGGGCGCAGCACCAGAGCCTCGGCCCCCTTGCGCGCGATCAGTGGCGCGGGTGTGTCCGCCTGCCATGCGGCCAACCCACGCCCCGTTGCCCGCAACACCTCCCACGCGCGCTGTACGCGGGCCGGATTGGCAAGATCGATCCGCGCTGCCGTCTGCGAGTCAAGTGCGGCCACCATCGCGGCCAAATCCCCCAGTCGCAGCGCGTTGGCTTCGGCCCGCACAGTCGGCGGGGTCTCCGGCACTTCCGCCAGCCCTTCGGTCAGCGCCAGAAAATACAGGCCAGTGCCGCCCACGATCACCACCGGGCGGTCCAGCCACGCCCGGACCTCACGCAGCCAATGCCCGACAGAATAGGGCTGATCCCGCCCGACATGGCCATACATCACATGCGGCAGCGCCGCTTCATCCGCCATCGAAGGCCGCGCCGTCAGCAGCCGCCAGCAGCCATAGACCTGCAAGGCATCGGCATTCACAATCACCCGCCCGTCGCGCGCGGCCAGATCCATTGCCAATGCGGATTTGCCGCTGGCCGTCGGCCCGACGATCAGCACAGGGGCCTCACGCGATATATTGGCAGGCACTTTCATCTTGGCAAAATTACTCCACAGGGGTACGGGGTGTGAAACCCCCGCTCTGACGCCAGTCACAGGTTGAACCCGCCGTCGTTTTGCGACATTTTGCGCCGCAGTCCAATCTCAAAACTGTCCAATCTCAAAACGAACTACGGGGAAAGCCCATGACACCAGCGGCCCTAGATGGCGGTGCGAAATACAACCGCGTGATGCTCAAAATCTCGGGTGAGGCGCTGATGGGCGACCAGGCATACGGCCTGCATCCGCCAACGGTAGAGCGTGTGGCGCGCGAAATCAAAGCGGTGCATGATCTCGGGGTCGAGATTTGCATGGTGATCGGCGGCGGCAATATCTTTCGCGGCTTGCAAGGGTCGGCGCAGGGAATGGAACGCACCACTGCCGATTACATGGGCATGCTGGCCACGGTGATGAACGCGCTGGCCATGCAGGCCGCCCTCGAATCACTTGGGGTTTATACCCGTGTGATCAGCGCCATCCCGATGGATCAGGTGTGCGAGCCCTATATCCGCCGCCGCGCCGTGCGCCATCTTGAGAAAAAGCGGGTCTGCATTTTTGCTGCCGGCACCGGCAACCCGTATTTTACCACCGACACCGCCGCCGCTCTGCGCGCGTCGGAAATGGCTTGCGAGGCGATCTTCATGGGCAAGAATGTTGATGGCATTTACGACAGCGACCCCAAGACCAACCCCGATGCCAAGCGCTACGCCGATATCACCTATGATGATGTGCTGCGCCGCAATCTCAAGGTGATGGATGCCTCTGCGATTGCGCTGTGCCGCGACAACCGGATGCCTCTGGTTGTGTTTGCACTGTCTGAACCCGGTGGATTCAAGGGGATCATGGCGGGGCAGGGCACTTATACAATTGTGCATGACTGAACCTTGTCAATCGAGGCACGCCGGGTTTAGCAGGGGCTATACCCATGCGTCTGCATCGCTTATAGAAACGGAAAACGCCCGACACAGCAGCACTCTGCCGGACGCTGACGAAGGAATGAACCGATGGCTGACGATTTTGAGCTGGATACCGAAGATCTGACCCGCCGCATGGATGGAGCGATCAATGCATTGCGCACCGAATTTGCGTCGCTGCGCACCGGCCGCGCCTCTGGTTCGATGCTGGAGCCTATTCAGGTTGATGCCTATGGCCAGATGACGCCGGTCAACCAGCTTGGCACCGTCAACGTGCCAGAGCCGCGAATGGTTACGATCAACGTCTGGGACAAGGGTATGGTCAACAAGGTTGAAAAGGCCATTCGCGAATCCGGGCTTGGGATCAACCCGCAGACCAATGGCACCATCATCATGCTGCCGATCCCCGAGTTGAACGAACAGCGCCGCAAAGAACTGACCAAGGTCGCCGCCTCTTACGCCGAGCACGCGCGCGTGGCCGTGCGCAACCTGCGCCGCGACGGGATGGACCAGATCAAGAAAGCCAAGAACGATGGCTTGTCCGAAGATGACGTCAAGTTCTGGGAAGCCGAGGTTCAGGAAATGACCGACAAGTATATCAAGCTGGTGGATCAGACGCTTGAAGGCAAGCAAACAGAAATCATGCAGGTCTGACGTCAGCGCTCACGCCATGTTCTGCTGGCAAAACACAATGTTTTTAACAGAATTTCCGGGCGTAACAGGCTGGATAGATTGACAAAAAAGGGACAGGGGATTGGCGTCCACCACATCGGCAGAACAAAAGCCACCCCGGTTGGCAGAGCATGTCGCCATCATCATGGATGGCAATGGACGTTGGGCCACAAACCGTGGCTGGCCCCGTCTGGTCGGTCACCGCAAAGGGGCCGAAAGGGTCAAGGAAATCGTGCGCTGCGCGCCGGATCTGGGCATCCGCTGGCTGACGATCTATGCGTTTTCCACCGAAAACTGGAAGCGCTCGACCGAAGAGGTCGTGGGTCTGATGTCGATTTTCGCACGCTACATTGAACGTGAGGCAGACCGGCTGGCGGTTGAGGGCGTGCGGATGCGCTTTATTGGCGATCGCACCCCGCTGAACCCGCGTCTGCGCAAACTGATGGATGGGATCGAGGCGCGCACAGCGCAGTTTTCCCGGTTGAACCTGACGGTCGCCATCAACTACGGCGGGCGCGATGAAATTACGCGCGCCATGCGTGCAATTGCAACTGATGTGGCTGCGGGGCGGCTGGCACCCGAAGCGGTCAATGATGTGATGATCGGGTCGCGTCTGGATACCGCAGACCTGCCCGACCCCGATCTGGTGATCCGCACCAGCGGCGAGACGCGGACCTCGAATTACCTGCTGTGGCAGACAGCTTATGCGGAATACGAGTTCACACCGACACTGTGGCCGGATTTCTCGCCTGAGGAGCTGGCGCAAATCGTGTCGCGCTTTGGCAATCGTGAACGGCGCTATGGCGGGGTTGCCGCCGGATGACAGATGCGATTGCCCGCTGGGGAGATCTGAAAAAGCGGGCGATCTCCGCCATTTTCATGCTTGCCGTGGGTGCGGGAGAGTTGTGGCTTGGCGGCACCCCGTTTTCGATACTGGTGATTGCGCTGACCGGGGTGATGTTTTGGGAACTGGCGAATATGACCGCTCCGGGGCGCAAGCGGACGCCCTTTGCGGTGGGTCTGTTTGCGGCCGCCTGTCTGGCTGGGGCTGAGGTGTTTCGTGATGATCTGGCCACGACCCTGTTGATCCTGCCGGGGCTGGCTCTGGCGCTGACCCCGCGCCGCGACCGGCGGATTGCCACGCTTTACGGCATCGCCATCATGGTTGCGGGTTATGGCCTTATCGAATTGCGCAGCCCCGGCGTGCCGGCGATCCTGTGGATTGTGGCCATTGTGATTGTGTCGGATGTGATGGGCTATTTCGTCGGGCGCGTGGTGGGTGGGCCGAAGTTCTGGCCTGCGATCAGCCCGAAAAAGACATGGTCCGGCACGGTGGCGGGCTGGGTTGGCGCGCTGATCGTGTCGTTGATTTTTGTGGCCACAGGCCATGCTCCCTGGATGGCGGTGGCACTTGCACCCTTCGTCGCCTTTGCCGGACAGTTGGGCGATATCGCCGAAAGCTGGATCAAGCGGCGGTCCGGGGTCAAGGACAGCTCGGGCCTGATCCCCGGTCATGGCGGTTTTCTGGACAGGTTTGATGCGATGATCGGGGCCGTGGTGCTGGTCATGTTGCTGGGATTGTTCACATCTTTGCCAATGCCCGCGCCGTTGGGGGGCTAAGGGCATGCGCAGTATTTCGATTTTTGGGGCGACCGGATCGGTGGGGGAAAGCACCTTTGACCTGATCTCCCGTGCGGGCGGGCCGCAGACGTTTCGCACTGTGGCGCTGACTGGCGGACGCAATGTTGCGCGACTGGCGGAAATGGCGCGCGCGTTGCGGGCCGAGGTCGCGGTCTGCGCGGACGAGTCTTGTCTGCCCGCGCTGCGCGACGCTTTGGCAGGGTCGGGGGTTGAGGTGGCGGCGGGCGACGCTGCCATCGCTGATGCCGCCGACCGCCCCGCTGATTGGGTCATGAGCGCGATTGTGGGCGCGGCGGGTCTGGTGCCCGGCCTGCGCGCCCTGCGCCATGGGCGCACGCTGGCGCTTGCCAACAAGGAAAGTCTGGTGACCGCCGGGCCCCTTCTTATGGCAACGGCGGCAGCGCATGGCGCGCGCATTCTGCCAGTAGATTCCGAGCATTCGGCAATCTTTCAGGCACTGGCGGGTGAGGACATTGCAGCGGTTGAGCGCATTATCCTGACCGCGAGCGGAGGAGCGCTGCGCGACTGGCCGATGGAGGCATTGGCCAATGCCACCGTCAAGGAAGCCTTGGCGCATCCGAATTGGGCGATGGGGCAGCGCATCACAATCGATTCAGCGTCAATGTTTAATAAGGCGTTGGAAGTCATTGAAACACGCGAGTATTTCGATGTGCGTCCCGACCAGATAGAGGTGATCATCCACCCTGAATCGCTGATCCATTCGTTGGTCGGCTTTCAGGATGGCGCGATCATGGCCCATATGGGCGCGCCCGACATGCGCCATTCCATCGGTTATGCGCTGAACTGGCCCGAGCGTGCGGCCCTGCCGGTCGCGCGGCTGGATCTGGCGCAGATTGCCACGCTCAGTTTCCGCGCCCCCGATCTGAACCGCTATCCGGCGTTGCGTCTGTGCCGCGATGTGATGTCGATGCGCGGGCTGGCAGGGGCAGTGTTCAATGCATCCAAGGAAATTGCGCTGGATCAGTTTCTGGCGGGCCAGATCGGGTTTATGGACATGGCGGGGGTGGTGGAAACCACGCTTGCCCGGCTTATGCCGGAGATGTGCCTTGAAACTGACGTGATGACCCTTGAGGACATCCTTCGCGCGGACCATCTTGCGCGAATACGGGCAGGTGAGGCCGCAACAGCGCTGGCCGCACGGCGATAATTCTGACATTGCGGCCCATTGGCGGCATCTGACACAAAGGAAAGCCCTTGGATCTGATTGGTCTTGTTCCCAGCTTTGGCGGTTTCGTCTGGACCGTGGTGGCCTTTGTCGTGGTGCTGTCGATCATCGTCGCCATTCATGAATACGGCCATTACATCGTGGGCCGCTGGACGGGCATTCATGCCGAGGTGTTCAGTCTTGGCTTTGGTCCAATCCTGTACTCGCGCGTGGACAGCCGTGGAACCAAATGGCAGATCGCTGCGCTGCCGTTCGGCGGCTATGTCAAGTTTCTCGGCGACAGCAATGCTGCCTCGGCCAAGGATGGCGAGGTGATCTCTGGCCTGTCGGATGCCGAGCGGCGGCGCACGATGCATGGCGCACCGCTTTGGGCGCGGTCGCTGACCGTGGCGGCGGGGCCTGCGTTCAATTTCATCAGCGCAGTGCTGATCCTGACAGGGCTTATCCTGTGGTCGGGCGTGTTCAGCGATGACCCGGTGGTCGGCAAAATCTCACCCCAGCCGTTTGAAGGTCAGCAATTGCAGCCGGGCGACCGGATCTTGTCGATCAACGGCGCGGAAACTCCCGATCTGACCCGCCTGATTGCGGTGGCGGCGGATTTGCCTGCCGGGCCAAGCGTGACCTACAGCGTGGACCGGGCAGGGCAGGTGGTGACGTTTGAGGGTCCGCACCCCTTGCCACCAATGGCCTCTGGTGTGCAGCCGCAAAGTGCAGCCTTTGACGCCAAGTTGCAGCCGGGTGATGTCATTTTGGCGGTCGATGGGGCGCCAGTTGCGGTGTTTGCCGAATTGCCCGGAATCGTCGCCGCATCCGAAGGTCGCAGCCTGCGCCTGACGGTCTGGCGTGCAGGTGAGACGTTTGACACCACCTTGACCCCGCGCAAGATGGACCTGCCAAAGGCAGAGGGCGGGTTTGAGACGCGCTGGCTGATCGGTTTGAATGGCGGTTTGGGGTTCGAGCCGGAAACCCGGCATCCGGGAGTGTTTGAGGCTGTCGGGCTTGCGGGCGAGCAGACTTGGCGCATTGCCACTACCTCGCTTTCCGGGCTGTGGCACATGGTTGCCGGCAAGATCTCCAGCTGCAACCTGCGCGGGCCGATCGGCATTGCCGAAAGCTCGGGGGCAGCGGCAAGTCAGGGGTTAGAGACGTTCATCCAGTTCATCGCGCTGCTGTCAGTGGCGGTGGGTCTTATGAACCTGTTCCCGATTCCGGTGCTGGATGGCGGGCATCTGATATTTCACGCCTATGAAGCAGTGACGGGCAAGCCACCTTCGGACCGCGCGTTGCAGGTCATGATGATGGCGGGGCTGGTGGTGTTGCTGTCGCTGATGGTTTTTGCCCTGACGAATGACCTGTTCTGCCCCTGAGTGTCAGGCCTGATTGCCATAATCAGGCCGTATTTTCGCGCTAACGTATCCTTGCATCTGAAGGGGTTATGTCATGCAATTGGTCATGCAAGGGTATCGTGGGCTGTCTTTTCTGGTCTGGCTGAATGCCGACAGGATATTCACGCTGGGTACGGTCATTGTGGGCCTGTTGGCAGGGGCGTTTCTGGGCACCACGCTTATCAATCACTGATCGGGCGACGACCTGACGAGTCAGGTTTTGAACCGTGCCGGGCCAATGGTCTGGCGCGGTTGCTGCATACGGGCCACGCATCGTATTAGTCTTCCCCCTTTGTCTTCCAACGCTTTGACAAGCCCGGCACTTCGGGCTAGTGAAGACACAACAGATTGATGATATGGGGCGTTGTCATGCACGATACAGCGGGTGTCGCAGCGAAAGTTGCACATGGCAAGGCAGGCGTTCGCAAGCGTATCCTGACCGCGCTTTTCCTTTCCACCGCAACGGCTTCGGCGGCGTTCTTCGTGCCCGCTTTCGCGCAGGAGTATGCATTCAGTCAGGTTGTGATTGAAGGCAATCAGCTTGTCGACAATGCGACTATCCTTGGCTTTGCAGGAATCAGGCGCGGACAGTCGCTGTCTCAGGGGCAGTTGAATGATGCGTATCAGGGACTGATCCGGTCGGGGTTGTTCGAAACCGTCGAGATCGTGCCGCAGGGCAATCAGTTGCTGATCCGGGTCAAGGAATACCCGATCGTCAACGTGATCAACTTTGAAGGCAATCGCCGCCTGAAGGACGAAGATCTGGCAAAGATCATTCAGTCACAAGCGCGCAGGGTGTATTCGCCCAGCGTAGCCGAAGCAGATGCCGCCGCGATTGGTGAGGCGTATCGCGCCCGTGGCCGGATCGCCGCCACGGTGACGCCGAAACTGATCCGCCGCAGTGGTGGCCGGGTCGATCTGGCGTTTGAAATAACCGAAGGCCGCGTGACCGAAATCGAGCGCCTGTCTTTCGTCGGCAATCGCTCTTTTAGCGACCGTCGCTTGCGGCAGGTGCTTCAGACCAAGCAAGCGGGGCTTTTGCGTAACATCATCCAGCGCGATACCTTTGTGGCAGAACGACTGGAGTTGGATAAACAGCTGTTGCGCGATTTCTATCTTGCACGCGGCTATGTCGATATTCAGGTGACGGATGCCTCGGGTGAGGTGTCGCGCGAACGCGATGCGGTGTTTGTCAGCTTCTCGATCCGTGAAGGACGGCAATACCGCTTTGGCAACATCACCACGGTTTCCGAAGTCAGCGGTGTCGAGTCGGACGAATTTGCGGCGTTGTCGCGGGTGCGCTCGGGCGTGCCATATTCTCCGCTGGTGGTGGAAAATACCATTGCGCGGATGGAAAATCTTGCGCTGCGCAAGGGCTTGAATTTTGTGCGTGTCGATCCTCGGATCACGCGCAACGACCGCGACGGCACGCTGGATCTGGAATTTGCGTTGGTGCGCGGTGAGCGTGTCTTCGTGGAGCGCATCGACATCGAGGGCAACACTACAACGCTGGATCAGGTGATCCGTCGTCAGTTCCGCAGCGCCGAAGGCGACCCCTTCAACCCGCGTGAAGTGCGCCAGTCAGCCGAACGCATCCGTGCGCTTGGCTTCTTCTCGGACGCGCAGGTTGATGCGCGCCCGGGTTCGGCGTCTGATCAGGTGATCGTTGACGTGAACGTGGAAGAACAGCCCACCGGATCGCTGTCTTTTGGCGCAAGCTATGGTGTGGATGCCGGTATCGGTGTGAATATCGGCTTTTCAGAGCAAAACTTCCTTGGGCGTGGTCAGGCGCTTGCGGTGTCGATCGCAACCGGATCGGACAGCACCAGTTCGGCGATCTCGATCACCGAACCGGCATTTCTGGGGCGTGATCTGTCGCTGTCACTGGGGGCGTTTTACAACATCACCAGCCAGAAGAACGCGATTTACGACACTGCCAATGTGGGCGTCCGGACGGCACTGTCCTTCCCGGTTGGTGATGTAAGCCGGTTGGAGCTGCGCTATCGTCTGTCGAAAGACACGATCAAGAATTATAATGGCAAGGACGTTGACGGCGACGGTACCATAAACCCCCTGACCGAGGTAAACCCAACCCTTGCAGCGGAATCCGCGCGGGATGGGGAGTTCACCTCGGCCATAGGTTATACCTATAGCTACGACACCCGGATTGGCGGGCTTAGCCCGGATCGGGGCATGGTGTTCCGTTTCAGCCAGGATTTTGCGGGCCTTGGCGGCGATACAAAATATCTGTCCTCAGAAGTGCAGGCCTTGGGCGAGCGAAAGATCCTGAACGAAGAAGTTACCCTTCGTGCGATTTTTGAAGCCGGGGCTCTGTCGCCCTTGGGCGGATATAACAGCCGCGTCACCGAGCGGTTCTTTGGTAACGGCAAGATCCGTGGCTTTGAAGGCAACGGCATTGGTCCGCGCGACACGGTTACCGGCGACGCTTTGGGCGGCAACTTCTATGCTGTAGCGCGTTTCGAAGCTGATTTCCCGATCGGCCTGCCCGAAGAATATGGGCTGAGCGGTGGCGTGTTCCTTGACGTGGGTTCGGTCTGGGGGCTGAAAGGCAATGTGGTTGACGCTTTGGGCGCACCAATTGACACCGGGTTCAACCCGCGTGCTGCGGTTGGGGTTTCCGTGCTGTGGGATGCACCAATCGGGCCGTTGCGCTTCAACTTCTCGCGCGCGTTGAAAAAAGAAGCCTACGATAAAGAACAGAAGTTCGATCTTACGATCTCGACTCAGTTCTGATGTTTCGGGCGGCTTTGCGCGTTGCTGCGTTTGGTATCGGGGCGGCTGTCGCGGCCCCGATGATGACCCCGGTTTTTGCGCAAGACGGCATGATACCGTCTGCCGTTGTCACGCTTGACCGGATCCGTCTGTTCGAGGATTCTCTGGTCGGGCGCGCTATCTTGCAACAGGTAGAGGCTGCCTCGGCGGATCTGATCGCCGAAAACCGTCGGCTTGAGGCCGCATTGGAAGCTGAAGAGCGCGCCTTGACCGAGCGTCGGGCCAATCTTCCAACCGATGAATTTCGCGAACTGGCCCGTGAGTTTGACACCAGGGTCGAGGAGTTGCGCGTGGCGCAAGAGGCAAAAAGCCGTGCGCTTACCCGCGCTCGCGATGCCGAGCAGCAACGGTTCTTTGAAGCCGCCGTTCCCGTTCTGGCCGAGTTGATGCAGGATCTGGGCGCGGTGGCCATCATCGACCGTTCTGCGGTGATCCTGAGCTTTGACCGTATCGACATCACCGATCAGGCGATTGCGCGGCTGGATGCGGAACTGGGGCAAGACGTTCTGTTGGAACCCGTGCCCGAACCTGAATCTGGGCCCGAATCTGGGCCAGCCGATGATCCGGCCTCGCCTGCACCCGTGCCCGCGCAACCCTGACCGGGACCCGTGGCGGCTTTGTCAGGTGCAACGCCTTGCCCCGCAGCGTTTCACTTGTTAGCAAAGCCAGAAGCGCCGCGAAGTCGGTACATAATTTTCAGACGGGGATCGTGAATGACCGACACACCAGCAACCATGGGCCAGACTGCCGACATCGCGTTGATCCAGCGCATCTTGCCGCATCGTTACCCGTTTTTGCTGGTCGATAAGGTCGTCGATATTCACGTCAACCAAAGCTGCGTCGGCATCAAATGCGTGACCATGAACGAACCGCAGTTCACCGGGCACTTTCCGGGCGTGCCGATTTTCCCTGGTGTCATGATCATCGAGGCCATGGCACAGACCAGTGGCATTCTGGTCGGCCTGTCGATGGATCTGGTCGACAAAAACGCCAATGTGTTTTTCATGGGCGTTGATGGCGTGAAGTTCCGCCGCAAAGTCGTTCCGGGTGATGTGCTGGAACTGCATGTGCGCGCGCTGCGCGGTGGCGGCCGGGTCTGGAAGTTTGAGGGCCGCGCCATGGTCGGGGACGAGCTGGCCTGCGAGGCCGAGTTTACCGCGATGTTCGACGTGCCGAAAAAGGCCTGACGCATGACCATTGATCCCACCGCCCGCATTCATTCCATGGCCGTGGTAGAGCCGGGTGCCGTGATTGGTGCCGGGGTCGAAATTGGTCCCTTTGCGGTGATCGGGGCCGAAGTGACTTTGGCGCCGGGTGTGGTGGTGAAATCGCATGCCGTGGTCACAGGCTGGACAGAAGTGGGCGCGGATACCGTGATCTACCCCTTTGCCTGTGTGGGCGAGGTACCGCAGGATCTGAAGTTCAAGGGCGAACGCACGCGGTTGATTGTGGGCGCACGCTGCAAGATCCGTGAAGGCGCCACGCTGAACACCGGCACTGAAGGTGGCGGCGGGGTGACAACGGTGGGCGATGATTGCCTGCTGATGACCGGCGCGCACGTTGGTCATGACGCCACCATGGGCAACCGTGTGATCCTTGCCAATCAGGCGGCAATTGCCGGGCATTGCCAGATTGGCGATGATGTGATCGTCGGCGGCCTGTCGGGGGTGCATCAATGGGTGCGCGTGGGGCGCGGCGCGATCATCGGCGCGGTGACCATGGTCACCAATGATGTGCTGCCGCATGGTCTGGTGCAGGGCCCGCGCGGGGTGCTGGACGGGCTGAACCTTGTGGGGCTGAAACGGCGCGGGGTAGAACGGTCAGAGATCACCGCTCTGCGCGCCGCCTATCAGATGCTGGCGCAGGGAGAAGGGTCTTTCCTTGACCGGGCCCGGCGGCTGGCGGAAGAATCCGAAAGCGCGCATGTGCAAGAGATGACCGACTTTATCCTCTCGGCCAGCGACCGCAGCTTTCTGACCCCGAAATGAGCCGGACAGCTGTGATTGCCGGGGCCGGGCGTCTGCCTGCTGCTGTGGCGCAGGCGCTGGATGCGCCTTTGGTTTGCGCGCTGGACGGGTTCACGCCCGAAGGGTTGACGCCGGATATGGTGTTCCGGGTGGAACGGCTGGTGCCGTTCTTTCATGCGCTGGAAGATGCCGGGGTTACCACTGTCACCTTTGCCGGGGCGGTGCAGCGGCCAAGGCTGGACCCGGCGCTGTTTGATGCCGCAACCGCCGCACTGGTGCCGCGCCTGATGGGGGCGATGGCGCAGGGCGATGACGCCACTTTGCGCGCGGTGATCCTGTTGTTTGAAGAAGCGGGCTTTGCGGTGCAGGGCACAGCGCAGATCGCGCCGGATCTGGTGCCTGGTGCGGGGGTGCTGTGCGGGGCTGTGACTGCGCAGGACGAAGCCGATGCCGCGCGGGCAGAGGCGATTGTGGCGGCGCTTGGTGCGGTTGATGTCGGGCAGGGCTGTGTGGTGGCGCAAGGCTTGTGTCTGGCAGTTGAGGCTTTGCCGGGGACCGATGCGATGCTGAGCGGGCTGGTGGCGGTACCCGCAGCTTTGCGGCCGTTGGGCACGCGCGGGCTGTTCTACAAAGCCTCAAAGCCGGGGCAGGATTTGCGTGTTGATCTGCCTGTCATCGGGCCCGGTACGGTGGCGCGGGTGGCCGGGGCTGGGCTTGGCGGCATAGCGTGGCAGGCGGGTGGCGTGATCTGTCTGGACCGTGACGCGATGATCACGGCGGCCAATGATGCGGGCCTGTTCTTGTGGGCGCGCTGACGCTGTTTGTGATCGCGGGCGAGCCGTCGGGCGACCGTCTGGGCGCGGCCTTGATGGTGGGGCTGAAGACGCTGTCGCCGGGGGTGACGTTCCAGGGCATTGGCGGGCCGTTGATGCAGGCCGAAGGCTTGGAAAGCCTGTTTCCGATGGAAGAGCTTTCGGTGATGGGTCTGGTCGAGGTGCTGCCAAAGTATTTTGCGCTCAAACGCCGGATCGCGCAGGCGGCGCAGGCGATGCTGGACTCGGGCGCGCAGGCACTTGTCACCATCGACAGCCCTGATTTTTGCTTGCGCGTGGCGGCGATCGTGAAAGTGGCGCGACCCAAGACGCCGGTGATCCATTATGTGGCCCCCTCGGTCTGGGCTTGGCGTCCGGGGCGGGCGGCCAGAATGGCGCGCGTGGTCGATCATGTGCTGGCGCTGTTGCCGTTCGAGCCACCGCTGATGACCGCGGCGGGCATGACCTGTGATTTCGTCGGGCATCCGGTGGTGGCAGAGCCTTTGGCAACACCGTCAGAGCGTGCGCTGATTGCAGGGGATGGACCGCTGATCCTTGCGCTGCCAGGGTCGCGCAAGGGTGAGGTTGCGCGGCTGGCTCCGGTGCTGGGGCAGGTGGTGGCGCGGATACGCGCGGTGCATCCGACTGCCCGCGTGGCGCTGCCGACGGTGCGAGGCGTGGCGGGTCTGGTGCGTGAACTGACCGCCGATTGGGCAATCGCGCCGCACATCATTCAGGATGCCGCCACCAAACGCGCGGCCTTTGCAGCGGCAGATGTGGCCATTGCGGCCTCTGGCACGGTCAGTCTGGAACTTGCGGCGAATGATTGCCCGATGGTGATCGCCTATGACATGAACCCGCTAACCTTGTGGCTGATGCGAAGGGCGGCGCTTATCGACACGGTCACGTTGGTCAATCTGGTGTCGGATACCCGCGTGGTGCCGGAATTCATCGGCCCCGACTGCCGCGCCGACCGGATCGCCCCTGCGGTGCTTGCGTTGCTGCAAGACGGCGGCGCGTCGCAGCGCGCGGCGATGCAGGTCACGATGGAGCGTCTGGGCCGTGGCGGGCCAGCCCCCGGTCTGCGGGCGGCGCAATCGGTGCTGGACCATCTGCGCCGCTAAGTGTCATTTTTCGCGCTGACCGGGGTCAGCCCTCGCGCTGACCGGGGTCAGCCTTCGCGCTGACCGGCGACGATTTGGCGCATGCCTTGCAGCGGGACATAGCCACGCACCATCGTCTCATCAATGACGAAAGTGGGCGTGCCGTTGATCTCCATCATGCTGCCAAGCGCGTGGTTGACGTCAATCACCGACTGCACCTCGGGCGCGGCCATGCGTTCGATGATGGGTGACGGGTCATGGCCAAGATCGGACGCGAGCCGGGTCAGAGTCTCGGGCGAGATTTCACCGCGAAACGCGATCAGCGCATCATGGGCGGCCTTATAGGCGTCATCTCCATGCAACTGGCGCAAGGCGATGGCGAATTGCGACGACAGCATAGACTGTTCGCCAAGGATCGGAAATTCCTTCAGCACCAACCGGATATTGCCATCCGATTTCACCAGTTCAGCCACTTCGTCATGCGCCTTGCGGCAATAGCCGCAGCGGTAATCGACGAACTCCACAATTGTCAGATCTGCTTCAAGATTGCCGCCCGCCCACGAGTTCGGGTCGCGGTAAATCAGATCGGCATTGTCACGCAGCATGGCCAGATCGCGCTGTGCTGCGTTTTGTTCCTGCTTGCCTTGCAAGACCTCCATCGCTTCGACCAGCACTTCGGGTTCTTCCAGCAGAAAGGCGCGCACTTCGGCCCGGAACGCTTCACGCTCGGCTGGCGTCATCTCGGCCAGTGCGGCAGTGGAGGTCATCATCATGGCGGTGATGCCGAACAGGGTTCTCAGGATCATGGATCGTCTCTGATAAGGTGCGGCGGATGTTCGGCGCAGGTGTTTGAACGGGGTCGGGCTTGACCTTGCCCCGCGAACCGGGACTATCGCGCGAACCATAGAGGGGGCAGCATGAAAAGTTCAAGTCGGGGCGCGGTTGATCCCTTTATTGTGATGGATGTGATGGAAGAAGCACGCAGGTTGGAAGCAGCCGGGCGGTCGATCATTCATATGGAGGTGGGTCAACCCGGCACCCCGGCACCAGAGGCGGCACGCGAAGCGCTGGCACAGGCGATGGCGACGGGCTCTTTGGGCTATACCGTGGCACTGGGGTTGCCGGAATTGCGGTCCGGCATCGCGGCCCTGTATCGGCGCTGGTATGGGGTGGATCTGGACCCCGCGCGGGTGGTGGTGACATCGGGATCATCTGCGGCGTTCTTGCTGGCGTTTACCGCGCTGTTTGAAGCAGGCGACCGGGTGGGACTGGGCGAGCCGGGATATCCGAGTTATCGCCAGATATTGCGGGCGCTGTCCTTGCGCCCGGTGGGGATACCGACGCAGGTGGAAAATCGTCTGCAACCGGTGCCCGCTGATCTGGAGAGTGTGGAGATGGCCGGGCTGATCGTCGCCTCGCCCAGCAACCCGACCGGCACGATGCTGGATCATGCGGCGATGACGGCGCTGATCAGCCATTGCGCGGGGCGGGGGATTTCTTTCGTCTCGGATGAGATTTACCACGGGCTGCACTATGGGGCGCGGGCGGTATCGGCGCTGGAAATCACCGATGACTGCTATGTGATCAACTCGTTTTCCAAGTATTTCAGCATGACCGGCTGGCGGGTGGGCTGGATGGTGGTGCCTGAAGACCACATTCGCACGGTGGAACGGCTGGCGCAGAACATGTTCATTTGCCCGCCCCATGCCAGCCAGATTGTCGCATTGGCAGCACTGGGGTGTATTGATGAGTTGGAGGCAAACCGGACGACCTATGCGAAGAATCGGCAGCTGATGCTGGAGGGCTTGCCCCTGGCCGGGTTCACCAAGATCGCGCCGCCGGACGGGGCGTTCTATGTCTATGCCGATGTGTCGGACCTGACCGGCGACAGTCTTGCCTTCGCGCGCGAGATTTTGCACGAAGCCGGGGTGGCAGTGACGCCGGGGCTGGATTTTGACCCTGTGCGCGGGCGGCAGACTTTGCGCTTTTCCTATGCGCGGGCGACAGGCGATATTATTGAGGGGCTGGCGCGGTTGCGGGCGTTCATGGCTTTACGCCCTGACGGGAACGTGAGGTGACGCAGTGCGCCTCCGGCGGGGTTATTTAAGAACAGAAAATGGATGGGGCGTGGTGATGCGGTTGTTTGTGCTGGTGCTTTTTCTGTTGCTGGGGCCGTTGGGCGCTTGGGCGCAGGACTTGTCGGCGTTGGCGCGGCTGGTGCCGGAGCGGTCTTTTGTGCACGATCAACGGGGGGGGGTTGCGGTTGAGTTCGCCCTGAGCCAGCCGGTGCCGTGGCGGGTGCGGGTGCTGGATGAGCCGCCACGCCTGGTGCTGGACATGCGCGAGGTGGACTGGACGGGGTTGGCTGCCGTGGATCAGGCCAGTGATGCGATTGTCGGGATACGCGCCGGTGTGGTGCGGCAGGGCTGGTCGCGGCTGGTGATGGAGCTGTCGGGGCCCTATCTGGTGTCTCGGGCAGATATGGTGACCGTGGATTCGGGGGCAAAGGTGCGTTTGCGTCTGGCCCCCGCAGCGGGGCCGGAGTTTGCGGCGCTGGCCGCCTTGCCGGAGCCTGCGGACTGGGCCTTGCCAGCGGTTGCCGATCTGCCAAAGCCTGTCCCGCGCGGGGCCGGTCCGCTGGTGGTGGTGCTGGACCCCGGCCATGGCGGCCTTGATCCGGGGGCAGAGCGCGACGGCTATACCGAAGCCGGGCTGATGCTGACATTCGCGCGTGAGTTGAAGGATTTACTGCTGCGCGACGGCGATTTTCTGGTAATCCTGACGCGCGAGGAGGATGATTTCGTGCCGCTGGAGGCGCGCATCTCTATTGCGCGGGCGGCGGGAGCGCATGTGTTCTTGTCGCTTCATGCCGATGCGATTGCGGAAGGCGAGGCGGTGGGCGCCACGATCTATTCTCTGGCCGAGGAGGCCAGTGATGCGGCGTCACAGGCGTTGGCCGAGCGCCATGACCGGGCCGATCTGTTGTCAGGCGTTGATCTGACCGCGCAGGATGATCTGGTGGCGACGGTGTTGATGGATATGGCGCGCACCGAGACCGGGCCAAGGATAGAGCGACTGGCTTTGGCGCTGGAAGGCGCTATCAAAGGCGCGGGGCTGCGGATGCACCGGCACCCGCGCCAGACCGCAGGATTTTCGGTGCTGAAATCGCCTGATATTCCGTCAGTGCTGATAGAGTTGGGCTTCATGTCTTCGGCCCGCGATCTGGCGCGGCTGATTGATCCCGAATGGCGGACAAAAATGGCGGTTGCCTTGCGCGACGGGCTGAAACTCTGGGCAGGTGAGGATGCAGCGCTGCAAGCTTTGAAGCGCTGATCCGTCTGCGAACAACTTGCACGCGCAGACGCGTGCGGGGGCTGGTGACGTTTGCGCGAGCCGGCGCTTGTGCCGGGGCGTTCGTTTTGACCGGGGCGGCCTTGGCATGTATAAGGCGCGCAGAAGATACGGGAGTTATCGGTTGATCCGCTTTATAGGCTCATTCTTTGGTGGGATATTCACTATGATCACGATGGGGTTGCTGTTTGCAGCCCTGTCGGTTGGTGCGATTTTCTATATGTATTCCCGTGACTTGCCGAGCCACGAGCGCCTGGCGCAATACACGCCGCCCACGATCAGCCGAATCTATTCCGGTGAGGGGCAGATCATTGATGAATTTGCCAAGGAACGGCGGCTGTTCGTGGCGGTTGAGGAAATTCCAGATCTGGTTAAACAGGCGTTCATTAGCGCCGAGGACAAGAATTTCTACACCCACAGTGGCTATGATGTGACGGGCATGGCATCGGCCTTGCGCGATGCGGTGGTCAGCCGGGGCGAAAACCTGCGCGGGGCGTCGACCATCACCCAGCAGGTGATGAAGAACTTTCTTCTGTCGAGCGACAAGACCGGTGAGCGCAAGATCAAGGAGTTGATCCTTGCCAGCCGGTTGGAGGAAACGCTGAGCAAGGACAAGATTCTTGAGCTATACATGAACGAGATCTTCCTTGGGCAGAACAGCTATGGCGTCGCCGCAGCGTCGCAGACCTATTTCAACAAGCCGCTGACTGATCTGGCCCCGCATGAGGCCGCCATGCTGGCCTCGATGCCGCAGGCTCCCAGCCAATACCACCCTGTTCGCGCCAAGGAGCGCGTGACGCAACGCCGGAATTATGTGCTGCGCGAGATGTGGCAGAACGGCTATATTGATCAGGCCACCTATGATGCAGAGCGGGTTTTGCCGTTGAAATCTGTGCAGAACGGCGATTTTCCGGCGTTCCGCGATGCTTTGCCGCCGCGCGATTACTTTACCGATGAAATCCGTCGCCAGCTGTCGGGCACCTTTGGCGAAGAGGAGTTCTTTGGCGGGGGCCTGTCGATCCGCGCGACCGCTGACCCGGAATTGCAGGATGCCGCAGCTGCTGCCTTGCGTCGGGGGCTGGAGCGTTATGACCGGGGGCAGGGCGTCTGGCGTGGCACGGGCAAGACGGTGCCGGTCGATCAGCTGACATCCGAGGAAAACTGGCGCACGGCTTTGGCCGAGGTGGAGGTGCCGCGCGATGTGGACGGCTGGTTCCCTGCGGTGGTGCTGGAAACCGGCGAGCGCGCGGCGCGGATCGGGATTGAGGGCCAGCCAGAAGACGCAGATGGCCATTTCATCCCCGCCGATGACGTGACATGGGCGCGCAAGCGGCAGGAAAACGGGCGCCTGGGGCCAAGGGCGCAGCGGGCCAGCGATCTGGTCTCGGTGGGCGATGTGGTGCTGGTGCGCGCGGTGACCAAGGATGGTGACGGCAGCTTTGTGCGCTGGTCGTTGCGGCAGGTGCCAGAGGTGCAGGGCGGGTTCATGGCGATGGACGTTGTGACCGGGCGCGTTCTGGCGATGCAGGGTGGCTTTTCGTATCAGGACTCGGTGTTCAACCGGGCCACACAGGCCACGCGCCAGCCCGGCTCCAGCTTCAAGCCGTTTGTCTATGCGGCAGCGCTGGATTCTGGTTTTACCCCCGCCACAATCGTGGTTGACGCGCCGATTGAGGTGAACACGCCGCAAGGTCTGTGGCGGCCCAAGAACGCGTCGAACAAGTTCTACGGCCCCACCACGATCCGCACCGGGATCGAGCAGTCGCGCAACCTGATGACGGTGCGGATTGCCGAGGAAATCGGCATGGATACCGTGGCAGGCTATGCCGAACGCTTTGGGGTCTATGACCGGATGAACGCGTTTTTGGCAAACTCGCTCGGGTCACAGGAAACCACGCTGTTCAAGATGGTGGCGGCGTATGCCATGTTCGCCAATGGCGGCGAGCGGGTAGAGCCAACCCTCGTGGACCGGGTGCAGGACCGATATGGCCGCACTGTCTATCGCCACGACCAGCGGATCTGCGAAGATTGCCAGCTTGCCAGCCTGAACCCCGGCGACGCCTTGCGCCTGACGTCAAAGCGCGAACGGGTGATGGATGCGATCACCGCCTATCAGCTGACCTCGATGATGGAGGGTGTGGTCAAACGCGGCACCGCACGGGGGATTAACCTGCCAGTGCCGGTGGCGGGCAAGACCGGAACGACCAATGACGCCAAGGACGTGTGGTTTGTCGGATATACCAGCAACATCGTGGCTGGATGCTACATCGGCTATGACCAGCCACGCACCATGAATGGTGCGTCGGGCGGGGGATTCTGCGGCCCGGTGTTTGAACAGTTCATGCGCACGGCGATCAAGAAATACGGCGGCGCCAAGTTCAAAGTGCCACCGGGGGGCTATTTTATCAACATCGACCGCTTCAGCGGCGCACGTCTTGGCGATGGGGCCAAGGGCGACAATGTGGTGGCCGAATACTTCCGTGAAGGCGAAGAGCCGATCTTTGGTCTGGGCGCGATGGTGGATGGTGGCTTCCAGATGGGGGGCAACCTGCCGTTGTTCGCTTATGGCGAGACCGACCGGGGCGGCAGTGCTGCAACAGTAACCACGGCCACGGGCGAGCGCAAATCGGTGCCGGCCAAGGCCGATTTTGGCACGCTCAGTTCGGGCGGATTGTATTAACCAGCAAGCGGGGCGCGGCTGCGGCAGGGGCGGACCCTTGCCGCGCCGCGCCCTTTTCGCTATGTGCCGGGCATCAGCCCGAAGGATCAAGACCCATGCGCGCCGAGACGCAGAACAATATTGCCGCCGTTGAGAAATCGCTCAAGCTTCTGTCCCAGCGGATGGACCGGGAAACCGCGCCGCATCGGTTGGAAGAATTCAACGCGATGATCGAAGATCCGAACCTGTGGAACGATCCGGCCAAGGCGCAAAAGCTGATGAAAGAGCGTCAGGCGTTGATGGAGTCGATTTCGACCTATGACCTGATCTCATCGGGGCTGAGCGACAACGTCGAGCTGATCGAAATGGGGGAGGCCGAGGGTGACGCCGAGATCGTGACCGAGGCCGAGACCGCCTTACGCGATCTGACCAAGCTGGCTGCCGCCAAAGAACTGGAGGCGCTGCTGGATGGTGAGGCCGACAGCAATGATACGTTCCTGGAGGTCAACGCAGGCGCTGGTGGCACAGAATCTTGTGACTGGGCGTCGATGCTGGCGCGGATGTATGTCCGTTGGGCCGAGAAAAAGGGCTACAAGGTTGAGATGCAGTCCGAAACCGCTGGCGAAGAAGCGGGCATCCGGTCGGTGTCTTACAAGATTTCCGGCCACAATGCCTATGGCTGGCTGAAGTCGGAATCGGGTGTGCATCGTCTTGTGCGGATCAGCCCCTATGACAGCGCCGCACGTCGTCACACGTCTTTTTCGTCGGTCTGGGTCTACCCGGTGGTGGATGAGAATATCGAGATCGACATTCCCGACCGCGATATTCGCATCGATACCTATCGGTCATCCGGTGCGGGCGGGCAGCACGTCAACACCACCGACTCGGCGGTGCGGATCACCCACTTGCCGACCAATATCGTGGTCACCTCCAGCATGAAGTCGCAGCACCAGAACCGGGAAATCTGTATGAACGCGTTGCGCTCGCGCTTGTATCAGATTGAGCTGGACAAGCGGAACGCCGCGATCAACGCGGCTTATGACAATAAGGGCGAGGCGGGCTGGGGCAACCAGATCCGGTCTTATGTCCTGCAGCCCTACCAGATGGTCAAAGACCTGCGCACCAGTGTTGAGACGTCAGACACCAGTGGCGTGCTGGATGGCGACCTCGATCAGTTCATGGCCGCCACGCTGGCGCTGGATGTGTCGGGCAAAAGCCGCGCCGAGGCTAATGCTGAATAAGCCTGCGGATATATTCCAAAGCTGAAATACATCTTTGAGCAAGCCATCGTTTGCGCGTAGCCTGACCAGAACATGGGAGGCTTTATGAGCGCGAGTGAAAAGCAGGTCGGAGCAAATCCAGCCAGCGAAATCATGGAACTGGACCTGTCAGACCTGCGGGCCGCGCTTTCCGCCGGCTGGCGTGATTTTCTGGCCGCACCGCTCTATGGGGTGATGTTTTCATCCGTCTATGTCGCGGCGGGCTGGCTGATCACCTATGCGCTGCTGGCCAAGGGGCAGGTGTGGTGGACCATCATCGCCGGGGCAGGTTTCCCCATTCTGGGTCCGTTCATCGCCTGCGGGTTCTATGAGGTATCACGGCGACTGGAGGCCGGGGAGCCACTGGATCTTGCCGGGGTCGCCGGGGTGATTTTCTCCCAGAAGGATCGTCAGATCCCGTCGATGGCGGCGGTGGTGGTGGTGTTTTTCCTGTTCTGGAATTTTCTGGGCCACATGATCTTTGCCGTGTTTCTTGGCAATGCCACGATGACCAATATCTCCAGCAGTTTTGCGGTGTTTCAGACGGCTCAGGGCATGATGATGCTGGTGGTTGGCACGAGTGTCGGGGCCGCCTTTGCGGGCACGCTGTTTGCGTTGACGGTGGTCAGCCTGCCGTATCTTCTGGACCGTGAAGTGGATTTCATCACCGCGATGATCACCAGTTTTGCGGTTGTTACGCAAAACCCAGGGACGATGCTGGTCTGGGGGCTGGTGATTTCGGCGCTGTTGTTTGCAGGCATGGCACTGGGGTTTCTGGGGCTGCTTGTGGTGCTGCCGGTGCTGGGCCATGCGACATGGCATCTGTATCGCCGCGCACTGGCCTTTGACTGACAGCGTGGCCTAAACTGGGGAAGCCATCGGGGAACATGCAAAAGGCGCGCCCGTTATGGGGCGCGCCTTTGTGTCTGGGGCCGTGGTGACGGGTCTTAGACGCCGTCGGCTGGCTTTGGAGCCGGAACCGCAGTTGCGGCGTTCGGTGGGGCCAGTTGTGGCTGTGCGATAGGGGCCGAGATACGGCCTTGTGCCAGCGGGTCTTCCTGACGCTGAACCGAGCCTTCAAAATGGGCACCGGATTCAATCGCGATGGTCTTGTGGATGATATCACCCTCAACCCGCGCAGTCGCGGTCAGGCGGACCTTGAGCCCGCGCACCCGGCCAATCACCCGGCCATTGACCACAATATCATCGGCCACGATTTCGCCGCGGATCGTGGCGCTTTCGCCCACGGTCAGCAGATGGGCGCGAATGTCACCCTCGACCGTGCCTTCGACCTGAATGTCGCCGGTGGTACGCAGGTTGCCCACGATCGTGAGATCAGAGGACAGGACGGATGCGTTAACTTTGCCCTTCGGGGCTGATGGCGTGAAGTCCATGTTCGGTTTCGAAGCCTGGGTTTCGGGGGCCTTGGACTTGTCGTCTGCCTTCGGCCCGGGTTCATTGATTCGGCTCTTAGAAAACATGGTTCGCTGCCTTTATGAAGGTCATCGGGTTCACGGCTCTGCCGCCGATGCGGATTTCGTAATGGAGGTGGGTTCCGGTGGACCGACCCGAATTGCCCATATCACCGATCCGGTCGCCACGCGATACCCTATCGCCAACCTTTACGCGGATCGCAGACAAGTGAGCATAGCGCGTTTCGATTCCGAATTCATGCCGGATCTTCACCAGACGGCCATAACCCGACGACCAGCCCGCATCTGTCACCACACCATCGGCGGTGGACAGAATCGGCAGACCGTAAGCCCCGGCCATATCTGTGCCTTCATGCATCCGCCGCCCCATACCTTTTGGGTCGTTGCGGGTGCCAAAGCCACTGGTCCAGCGGAAGTTGCCTTTGACGGGCATCGCAAAGGGCGCTTTGAATGCGGCGAGACGATACAGGTTCATCCGGTCCAGCCCCTGCAGAATCGCATTCGCGCGCTGCTCGTCCGGGTTGGAGACGGAGCCTTTGGTCGACACCGAAAGCGGGGTCAGCGGCCCACCCTGACCGGAATAGCCGCGCCGCACCTGGTTCAGCAGGTCATCGGGCGACATGCCTGCCGCGCGGAACATCTTGTCCAGCGGCTCCATGGAAACGCTGACAGCTTCTTCCAGCTTGGCAAAAATCTCGTTGTTGCGGGTTTGCAGGGCCTTTTTCTCGGCCAGCACAGTTTCGACACGTTCGGCGGATTTGGCGGCGGCACCTTCCATCACATCGCGCTCTTGCGCGGTGGCGGACAAGGCACCAGCCAGAATATCCACCGTGGCCATCGCATCCTTGGCACGTCCTGCGTCTGATTTGGTGGTGCCGTTTTCCGCGACTTGCGCGACACCTGCGGCCTCGGCATGTGCGCGGGCCTCGTCGCGTTCCTTGATGGTGCGGCGCAGGGTGTTCTGGATCACGTCGATCCCGGTTTCCAGCTCGCGGCGGCTGTCTTCTGATGCCAGCAGGCGGCCCTGCATTTCGGCGACCTGTTGCAGCGCAAGGTTGAACCGTTCCTGTGCGCCTGCCGCCTCATCGGCGCGGGCGTCGCGGTCTTGGCTCAGGGCGTTCAGGCGTTGTTCGTAAAGCATCTGCTGGCGTTGCGCCTGATCGCGGCCTGATCCGGCGCTGATCGAATCCATCAAGATGATCGCGGTGGCCAGAATGGTCCAGCCCAGCACAACCGCTCCCCCCGCCATGGCCACGGCCTGCGTGGTCGGGCGAAGACGGATAAAGCGGGTTTCGGTGTCAGATTTCAGAAACAGACGTTGTTCGGGAAAATACCGCTCAAGTCCAAGATTGATGCGATAGGTTAGTCGCGTGAGCACTGCTGGCGTTCCGTTCGTAAGACACGGGAAGGGCGAATGCCCGCACCTCCCATGCGGGGGGCAAGCGCCTTCTGATTAGCCATCGCTTTACGATATCGCAACAATTTTGACCGCAGCCTGCCGTTATCCCGCCGTTCGCCGGGATAGATCGGCGAGTTCCCGCCGATTTGCCTTGGCTGATTTCACGCAGGGTCGGGCGCGGTTTCGGTCAGGGGCCAGTAAAAATCCGGAGGCAGGCCCGCATCGGCGCGTTTTTCTTCATTGAACGGGGGTTTGAGCGTACCGTGAAAGTAATGGCGCACCAGCCGGTGAAACACCTCTTTCGGGTCTGATCCTTCGCGCCCGCACAGCCAGTTGAACCATTTGGAGCCATAGGCAACATGGCTGACTTCTTCGGCATAGATCACCTCTAGTGCCGCCACCGGCCCGGCCTCTCCGGCTTTGCGGAAAAGATCTATCATACCCGGCGTCACGTCCAAACCCCGTGCCTCCAGCACCATGGGCACAACGGCCAGACGTCCATGCAGATCGGTGGCGGTGTCGCTTGCCGCGCGCCACATCCCGGCATGGGCGGGCATGGCGCCGTAATGGCTGCCAAGTGCTTCAAGACAATCAGCCATCAGGTTGAAATGCTTTGATTCTTCATCTGCTGCCTTCACCCAGTCATCGTAAAAACCCAAGGGCATCGGATGATCGGTAAATCGTGCGACGATATCCCAGTGCAGATCAACCGCGTTCAGTTCGATATGCGCCACCGCATGCAGAAGCGCTGCGCGCCCGGTGGGCGATCCGGGACGGCGGCGCGGCACATCGCGCGGGTCCAGAAGTTCTGGCCGCTCGGGGCGGGCGGGCGCATCGGGCGGGGTCGCCTTGCCGATCGGCAGCGGGGAGCCGGCGGCGCGCGACGCCATCCATTCGGCAGCATGCGCACGCGACAGCGCGCATTTTGCGCGGCCGTCTGCGGTGGTCAGCACCTGCACTGCGCGTTCGGCAAGGCTTGCCATCACAGCGCCAATGCTGCGGCCAGCACCTCGTCGGCATGGCCCTTCACTTTGACCTTTGGCCAGACGCGGGCGATCCGCCCCGACCCGTCGATCAGGAACGTGGCGCGCACGATGCCCATATAGATCTTGCCATACATGCTTTTCTCGGCCCAGACGCCGTAATCTTCACAGGTCTGGCCTTCCTCATCACTGGCCAGAATGATCTGCAGCCCGTACTTTTTACAAAACTTGTCATGGGCCTTTACGCTGTCTTTGCTGATGCCGATGACAGTTGTGCCAGCGGCGGCAAAGTCGGCGGCGCGCGCGGTGAAATCCTGCGCTTCGAGCGTGCAGCCGGAGGTGTCATCCTTTGGGTAGAAGTACAAGACCACCTTGCCGGGGCGGAAGGCTGACAGCGTAACAGCCTCTCCGCCATCACGCGGCAGGGTGAAATCAGGGGCGATGGTTCCCGTCTCGGGGATCTTGGCAGTCATTTCAGCGGCTCCTTGCCTTTTGGGTCACGACCCTTTGCGTTTTAGTTGCCGATCCGCGAAGATAAAGGCAAGCCCAAGAGACAATTGGGATAAGGGGCGAGAAACGGGTTGCCAGTATACGGCGGAAGGGCACAGGCGCGATGACGGACATGTCAGCGCAAGACACCCCGGCACAGGCAGAGGCACGGGGCGACGGGCTGGGGGCAGATATCTCCCGGCCCCGCAAAGCTGGCATGCGCCGTGCGGGCCGCGCCGGTCTTGTGATGCTTTTGGTGCTGGTGGTTGTGGCGGCACTTTCAATGCTGGGGGTGCTGGCGCTGACCGGCAAGCCGATCCGTCTGCCAGTCTGGACTGTGGCCGAGGTCGAGACCCGCGCCAATGCGGCACTGCAGGACGTGCTGCCCGGTGCTGCCGTGTCGGTGGGTGCCATCGAGATCACGCTGGATCAGGACTGGACCCCGCGCCTGCGACTGGAGGACCTGCGCCTGTTGCAAGGGCCGGGCAGCACCTTGCTGGCCCTGCCCGACTTGCGCATGAGCTTTGACGCAGGGGCGTTTATCACTGAACGGCGCTTGCGTCCGGCATCCTTGCGGATCATTGGCGGCGCGGTCACGCTGAACCGGCGCGCGGATGGCAGTCTGGACCTTCAGATCGGCGCAACCGGGCAGGCCCCCCCGATCAACGGGTTAAGCGATCTGTTTGCCCAGATCGACCGGGCCCTGGATACGCCGCTGTTGTCGCGGCTGGACAGGATCGAGGCCGAAGCCGCCAGCCTGACGATGATTGATTCTCGGCTGAACCGCATATGGACGGTGGGTGACGGCCGGATCACGCTGGAAAACCGCGAGGACGCTTTGGCGGCCGAGGTGGGGCTGTCGCTGGCGTCAGAGTCGGGGGAACCCGCTCAGGCGCTGGTCACTCTGGTCCGGCCCAAGGGGCAGGCGTTGCTGCGCGTGACGGCGGCGGTCGAAGGGGTGGCGGCGGCTGATATCGCAGCGCAGACGCCGGTTCTTGGTGTGTTGGGTGTTCTGGACGCGCCGATTTCGGGGCGGATCTCGGCAGAGTTGAACAATGACGGGCTGACCGCACTCAGCGCGCAGATGTCCCTTGGGGCAGGGGCTTTGCGCCCAGACCCGGCAACGCCGCCCATCGGTTTTGACGGTGCGGCGCTGTCTTTGGGCTATGAACCGGCGCGCGGGCGGGTGGTGATCAGCGATCTGTCGATCGAAAGCCGGACCTTGCGGGTCAAGGCGTCGGGGCATTCCTATTTGCTGGGCGATGACGGGGATATTCTGACCGGGCCACTTGGGCAGCGCTTGCCAAGTGGCTTTTTGGGGCAGGTGCAGATTTCGGGCGCAGAGCTTGACCCAGAGGGCCTGTTCGACCGGCCCTTGCGGTTTTCCGGTGGGGCTATGGATGCGCGCCTGACGTTGCAACCGTTCCGGCTGGAAATCGGGCAGGTTGCGCTGATCGAGGAAACCGGCCGCCGCCTGACGCTTGCGGGTGGCGTCGAGGCTTTGACTGCGGGGTGGAGTGTCGCGCTGGATCTGGCGCTGGATGCGATTGCCCATGACCGGCTGTTGCAGGTCTGGCCCAAGGGGGCTGTGCCGGGCACGCGCGAATGGGTGGGGCAAAACGTGGCGCAGGGTCTGCTGACCAACGTCAAGGCCGCGCTGCGTGTGACCCCTGGGCAAGAGCCACGGCTTGCGATGGGGTATGAGTTTGACGGGGCTGAGGTGACTTTCCTGCGCACCTTACCCCCCATTCGCAACGGGCGGGGACGGTCAACGATTGAAAACAACGCCTATACGCTGGTTCTGGATGGCGGCACGGTTCAGGCGCCCGTTGGCGGTAACATTGATGTGGCAGGCTCGGTGTTTTCGGTGCCTGATGTTACAGCCAAACCGGCACAGGCCGAGATCAGGTTGCGCAGCGAAAGTTCTCTGACGGCCGCGCTGTCGCTGCTCGATCTGCCTCCTTTTGGCTTCATGACCAAGGCCGGGCGCGCGCCGGATCTGGGGCAGGGCCGGGCTGTGGTCGACACGCAATTGTCTTTGCCCCTTGTCAGGCGGGTTGAGGTCAAGGATGTGGCCTATCAGGTACGCGGCCAGATTCTGGGCCTGTCATCCGATGCGCTGGTGCCGGGCAAGACCATCACCGCCGAAGGGCTGACCCTGACCGCAGACCCGCAAGGCTTGCGGATAGAAGGGCCGGGGCGGATTGGTAAGGTGCCGTTTGACGTGGCCTTTACCCAAGGCTTTGGCCCCGAGCAGCAGGGCAAAAGCCGGGTTGCGGGCTCTGTCACCCTGTCGCCCGCCACGGTTGCCGAATTCGGGCTGGGCCTGCCGCAAGGCATGGTCAGCGGCTCGGGCCGGGCCGAGGTGGTGATAGATCTGGAACGCAACGCGCCGGGGCGGTTGCGTCTGACATCGGATCTGGGTGGCATCGGCCTGACCCTGCCGCCGGTTGGCTGGACAAAGCCAGCACGATCGGCAGGGCGGCTGGAGGTAGAGGCGACGCTGGGAAGCGTGCCCGATATCACGCGGCTGTCGGTACGCGGCGGCGGGCTGGAAGCAGAGGGTGCCATCACCCTGTCGGCGGGTGGCGGTTTGCAGACAGCGCGCTTTGCAACGGTCAAGCTGAACAACTGGCTGACGGGCGCGGTCACCCTGACCGGGCGCGGCGCGGGACGCGCGCCCGATGTGGCTGTGACGCGGGGCACAGTGGACCTGCGCCGCTTTGACCGGCCAGCTGGGGCGGATCAGGGCAGCGCACAAGCCCAGGGCGCGCTGTCACTGAGCCTTGATCGTCTGATTGTCAGTGAAGGCATTGCGCTGACCGGTTTTCGCGGTGATTTCTCGCAGCGCGGCGGGTTGAACGGCAGTTTTCGTGCCAGTCTCAACGGTGAGGTTCCCGTCACTGGCACCGCCGTTCCGTCGCGCAACGGCATCGCGGTGCGATTGCAATCTGCCGATGCAGGAGCGGCTTTGCGCGCGGCGGGCATCTTTGCCTCGGCCCGTGGGGGCGCTCTGGATTTGCGGCTGACACCCCGGGCGCAAAAAGGGGTTTATGACGGTCGTGCAGAGATTACGCGCCTTCGGGTCCGGGGGGCCAATGTGCTGGCCGAGCTTTTGTCGGCGATTTCGGTCGTGGGGCTGCTGGAGCAGTTGAACGGCGAGGGTATCTTTTTCAGTGAAGCCGAAGCCGATTTTATCATCACACCGCAAGCGATCGAGGTCACGCGCAGTTCGGCTATGGGGGCCAGTCTTGGGGTGTCGATGGCGGGGCTTTATGGCACCCAGACCAAACGTCTGGCCTTGCAGGGGGTTGTGTCGCCGATCTATCTGGTCAATGGCATCGGCGCGTTGCTGACCCGGCGCGGTGAAGGTGTGTTCGGCTTCAACTATTCGCTTGGCGGAACGTCTGACGCGCCACAAGTTCAGGTCAACCCGCTGTCGATCCTGACGCCGGGCATGTTCCGCGAGATTTTCCGCAGCCCCGCGCCTGTGCTGCGCCAAGGCAACTGATTGGGCTATTGATGAAACTGTCTGATTTCGACTTTGATCTGCCCGAAGGGTTGATTGCCACCCGCCCCGCGCGACCGCGCACCGCTGCGCGTCTGCTGCTGGCAGAGGCGGATAACTTCCGTGATCTGCATGTGCGCGATCTGGTGGATCTGTTGCAGCCGGGCGATCGTTTGGTGCTGAACAACACCCGCGTTATCCCCGCGCGTCTGACGGGGCAGCGCACACGGGGTGAGGCGGTCGCGCGCATCGAGATCACCCTTATGGAGCCAGCGGCGACAGGCTGGCGTGCCATGGCAAAGCCCTTGCGCAAGGTCGCGGTGGGAGAGGTGATTGCCTTTTCCCCCCAGCTTTCGGCCACCGTTGCGGAAAAGTCCGACACCGATCTGCGGCTGGAGTTCAACCTGACGGGCGACGATTTCGACGCGGCTTTGGCACAGGCGGGTGCGATGCCCCTGCCACCCTATATCGCCGCCAAACGCAGCCCCGATGCGCAGGATGATGACGATTACCAAACCGTCTTTGCCCGCCACAAGGGCGCGGTCGCGGCCCCCACGGCATCTTTGCATTTTGATGCCGAGCTGCTGGCGGCGCTGCGGGCCAAGGGCGTGCAGTTTACCGAAGTGACCCTGCATGTCGGCGCAGGCACCTTTCTGCCTGTCAAGGTAGAGGATGTAGCCACGCACAAGATGCACGCCGAATGGGGGCAGGTCACGCCCGAAGCGGCGGCCCAGATCAACGCGACACGCGCGGCGGGCGGGCGGGTGATCCCGGTCGGCACCACAGCCTTGCGGCTGATCGAAACCGCAGCGCGGTCGGGCCGGGTGGAGCCGTGGGAGGGACCGACCGATATCTTCATCTATCCTGGTTTCACATTTCACGCGACCGATGCGCTGATGACGAATTTCCACCTGCCGAAATCCACGCTGCTGATGCTGGTGTCGGCGCTGATGGGCAAGGATCGGATGGACCGGATCTATGCCCATGCCATCGCGGGGCAGTATCGGTTTTTCAGCTATGGCGATGCGTCGCTGCTGATCCCCTAGGAGCGGTTTGCGCACTCTGACCCCTGTTCGACATGACATCTTCACGCCATCCGCGTAGCTTGTCTCGACTGACCAAAGGAAGACCACACCATGCTGACCGTTCTGCGCAACACTTGGGCGCTGCTTTTGGGCCTTGGCCTTTTGATGCTGGGCAATGGCATGCAGGGCACGTTGCTGGGCATTCGGGGCGGGATAGAGAATTTCTCGACCTTTCAGATGTCTCTCGTGATGTCGGCCTATTTTGTGGGCTTTTTGTTCGGCAGCCGCCTTGCGCCGTTGATGATCCGCCGGGTTGGGCATGTGCGGGTGTTTGCGGCCCTTGGGTCGTTGATTTCTGCGGTGCTGATCCTCTATGCGGCAGCCCCCGACTGGATGGTCTGGGCGGCCCTGCGGGTGATCATCGGATTTTCGTTCTCGGGCGTGTATATTGCCACTGAAAGCTGGCTGAACAACGCTTCCACCAATGAAAACCGTGGTCAGGCGCTGTCACTTTACCTGATCGTGCAGATGATCGGCATTATAGCGGCGCAGCTTTTGCTGAACGTGGGAGATGCGTCGGGCTATATCCTGTTTGTCATCCCGTCGGTTCTGGTGTCGCTGGCCTTCACGCCGATCTTGCTGTCGGCAAGTCCGGCGCCGGCCTTTGAATCGACCAAGCCGATGTCGTTCCGCCGCTTGTATCAGGCGTCACCTTTGGGCTGTGTTGGTATGTTCCTACTGGGCGGCGTGTTTTCGGCGCAGTTCGGGATGGCGGCGGTCTGGGGCACACAAGCGGGGCTTAGTATTGCCGATCTGACGGTCTTTGTCTCGGCGATCTATGTTGGCGGGCTGGTACTACAATACCCGATCGGCTGGCTTTCAGACCGGATTGACCGCCGCATCGTGGTTTTGTGGCTGGCGGTTCTTGGCGCGGTGGTGCTGATGATTCCGGTGATCTTTGATCCGCCCTTTGCGGTTCTGGTCGGCGTTGCCGCCGTTTGTGGCGGCGTGTCCAACCCGCTTTATTCGTTGCTGCTGGCCTATGTGAACGATTATTTGGATAAGAGTGACATGGCCGCTGCTTCGGCCGGGCTGATGTTCATAAACGGCCTTGGCGCGATCTCTGGTCCGGTCATCACGGGGTGGATGATGGAAGAAATCGGATCGTCTGGATTTTTCCTGTTCATGGGCATTCTGTTCGCAATTCTTGCGGCCTATGCGGGCTGGCGGATGACCCAGCGGCGTGAAACGCCAGAGGTTACGTCCGGCTATACGCCCGTGTCGCCAACCGCGTCTATTGTCGCGGTGGAAACCGCCGCACTGGTTGAGGCGGAAGACGCGCGGCAGGGCAAGGCGCGGAACTGATTTGCCTTTCAACGCTTGCCCTGTCAGGCTGGTTACAAACAGGGGGACGGCATGTCTGATCCGGTAGAGGTTCTGGATTTCTGGCTGGGCGAAATCGGCCCCGAGGGCTGGTATGCGGGCAGCGAAGAGATTGACGACGCCTGCGCGGTGCGGTTTGGCGCGTTGTGGGATGCGCAGAACGACGGTGGGCTGGAACATTGGGTGGATGGTGTGGTGGGCACGCTGGCCTATCTGATCGTCGCTGACCAGTTTTCGCGCAACATCCATCGTGGCAAGGCGCAGGCATTTGCCAATGACCCGCGCGCCCGCGACGCCGCGCGCCGCGCGCTGGAGGCGGGCTGGGATATGCAGGCCCCGGTGCCGGAACGCCAGTTTTTCTATATGCCGTTTGAGCATTCCGAAGACATGGCCGATCAGGATCTGGCGGTCAGCCTGATGGCCGAGCGGATGGAGGGAGCCGCCGAGACGCTGCTGCACGCCCGCGCGCACCGTGAGATCATCGCGCGCTTTGGCCGCTTTCCGTTCCGTAACGCAGCCTTGGGCCGCGACAGCACGGCCGACGAGGCCGCTTTCATGGCCGACGGCGGCTATATGAAGATTGTGAACAAGCTGCGTGACAGCTATGCGCCTGGCGCATAGGGCATAGGCGTCAGCTTCGTTGCTTGGGTTTCAGGAATAGTTTAAGGGTAAACCACTTTTTCCAGGGAGGGACGAATGGCAGCTCAGAGCTTTGATGTGATCGTGGTTGGGGCAGGCCCCGGCGGCTATGTGGCGGCAATTCGCGCCAGCCAGTTGGGCCAAAAGGTCGCGATTGTTGAGCGCGAGCATCTGGGCGGTATCTGCCTGAACTGGGGCTGCATCCCCACCAAGGCCATGCTGCGCAGCGCCGAGGTGTTTCACCTGATGGAGCGGGCCAAGGAATTTGGCCTGACCGCGACAGGGATCGGCTATGACCTGCCTGCCGTGGTGGCCCGCAGTCGGGCCGTCGCCAAGCAGCTTTCGGGCGGCATTGGCCATCTGATGAAGAAAAATAAAGTGACGGTGTTCATGGGCGCTGCCACCTTGCCAAAGGCGGGTGTGGTATCGGTCAAAACCGACAAGGGCACCGAGGAGCTGACGGCCAAGAACATCATCCTCGCCACCGGTGCGCGGGCTCGTGAATTGCCGGGACTGGAAGCGGATGGCGATCTGGTCTGGTCTTACAAGCACGCGCTGGTTGCCACCCGGATGCCCAAAAGGCTGCTGGTGATCGGCTCGGGCGCGATTGGTATCGAATTTGCCAGCTTTTTCAACACGCTGGGGTCAGATACCACGGTGGTTGAGGTGATGGACCGCATTCTGCCGGTGGAAGATGCTGAAATCTCTGCCTTTGCGAAGAAGTCTTTTATCAAGCAGGGCATGAAGATTATGGAAAAGGCGGCGGTCAAGAAGCTGGACCGCAAGCCCGGTGTTGGCGTCACCGCCCATATTGAGGTGGGCGGCAAGGTGGAGTTGCACGAATTTGACACCGTGATTTCCGCCGTTGGGATCGTTGGCAACGTCGAAAACCTTGGGCTGGAGGCGTTGGGTGTCAAGATTGACCGGACCCACGTTGTCACGGATGAATATTGCCGCACCGGGGTTCCGGGCCTGTTTGCCATTGGCGATATCGCGGGCGCACCGTGGTTGGCGCACAAGGCCAGCCATGAGGGCGTGATGGTGGCTGAACTGATCGCAGGCGGCCATCCGCATGCCATCAAGCCGGGCAGCATCGCAGGGTGCACCTATTGCCATCCGCAGATCGCAAGCGTCGGCATGACCGAGGCCAAGGCGAAAGAAGCGGGCCATGAGATCAAGGTTGGGCGCTTCCCCTTCATCGGCAACGGCAAGGCCATCGCGCTTGGTGAGTCGGAGGGCATGATCAAGACGATCTTTGACGCGAAAACCGGCGAAATGCTGGGCGCGCACATGATCGGCGCGGAAGTGACCGAGTTGATTCAGGGCTATGTGGTGGGTCGCGCGCTGGAGACGACCGAAGAAGACCTGATGAACACGGTCTTCCCGCATCCGACCCTGTCGGAGATGATGCATGAAGCGGTGCTGGATGCTTACGGGCGTGCGTTGCATATGTGACGATCGGGGTTAGGGGGGGCTCGCCCCCCCTCGGCCTTTGGCCTCACCCCTGAGGATATTTAGAAACAGAAAATGGGGCCGGGCATGCGGGCTGTTGTGACGGTGCTGGCGGTCTGGTGTGCGGGGCTTGGGGCCGCGGCGCAGTTTGGCAAGATTTCGGTGCTGTTTGAGGCATTGGGCGCGCAATATTCCGGGGCGTCTGCGGTGGCGCTGGGGCTGATCGTCTCTATCGTTGGCATTATTGGCTTGGTGTTTGGCACTACGGCGGGGTTGTTTGTGGCCCGCATCGGGCCGCGCCGGGCCATGGTGGCGGCACTGGTGATGGGGGCCGCCATGAGTGCGGTACAGTCTGTCGGTCTGACCTACGGCGCGATGATTGCCAGCCGCGTGGTTGAGGGCGTGTCGCATCTGGCCATCGTGGTGGTTGGCCCCACGGTTATTGCCGGGCTGGCGGCGGAGCGGTTTCGCGGGTTGGCGATGACGCTCTGGTCCAGCTTTTTCGGTGTGACATACGCGGTTCTGGCGCTTTTGGCGCCACCGTTGATCGCGGCCTATGGCACGGGCGCAGTGTTTGTGGCCCATGCAGTCTGGATGGCGGCCATGGGCATTTGCCTGTGGGGATTGTTGCCGCGTGATCCGCTGGCGCCCAAGATCGCACAGGCCGGGATATTTCGACAGCATGTGGCGATCTATGCCTCGCCACGCCTGTCGGCCCCGGCGATGGGGTTCTTTTGCTATACGTTTCTGTATGTTGCGGTGCTGACTCTTGTACCGCCGGATGTGCCGCTTGCGCAGCGCGCTTTGACGGCGGCGGGGATGCCGCTGATCTCGATTGCCGTGTCGCTGACACTGGGGGTCTGGCTTTTGAGCCGGATGTCGGCGGTGCGGTTGGTGCAATGGGGCTATCTGATCGCAGTGCCGGGCTTTGTGGTGCTGGCGCTGTTCTGGGGGCGGGGGATGGGAATGGTTGCGGGCGCGCTTTGGGTTTCTGCTGCCTTGGGTGTGGTGCAAGGGGCGAGTTTTGCGTCAATCCCCGAGTTGAACCAAAGCGCTCAGAGCCGGGCGCAGGCGGCAGGAGCGATCGCCCAACTGGGTAATCTGGGCACAACGACCGGAACCCCGGTGCTTGCGGCTCTGCTGCTGGGGGCGGGGCCATGGGGGCTGGCGCTGGTGGCGGGTCTGGCCTGTGCGCTTGGTATTGTGCTGCACAGTGTGCAGGCGCGCCGGCGGGCGCGGATGATCTGACAGCTTTTGCGCATGTTCTTAATATGTTCTTAATTTCATCTTGGAGACTCGCGCGAAAGAGCCTATCTGTGTCGCGGTATCACGGGGTAGGTCATGGCGGAACAGAAGTTCATCGAGGTGCGCGGCGCGCGTGAGCACAACCTCAAGAGCATTGATGTGGATATTCCGCGCGATCAGCTGGTGGTGATCACCGGGTTGTCGGGGTCTGGGAAGTCGAGCCTTGCTTTCGACACCATCTATGCCGAAGGGCAGCGCCGATATGTCGAGAGCCTGAGCGCCTATGCGCGTCAGTTCCTGGACATGATGGGCAAGCCTGATGTGGACCATATCAGCGGCCTGTCGCCCGCCATTTCCATCGAACAAAAGACCACCAGTAAGAATCCCCGGTCCACCGTTGGCACAGTGACCGAGATCTACGACTATATGCGCCTGCTGTTTGCGCGGGTCGGCACGCCCTATTCGCCCACCACTGGCCTGCCGATTACGGCGATGCAGGTGCAAGACATGGTGGATGCGGTGATGGCGATGCCGGAAGGCAGCCGTGCCTATTTGCTGGCGCCTATCATTCGCGACCGGAAGGGCGAATACAAGAAGGAGTTTCTTGACCTTAGAAAGCAAGGCTTTCAACGGGTCAAGGTGAATGGCGCGTTTTACGAGCTGGAAGAGCCACCGGTTCTGGACAAGAAGTTTCGCCACAATATCGACGTGGTGGTTGACCGGATCGTGGTGCGTGAGGGGTTGGAGACCCGTCTGGCCGACAGTTTTCGCACCGCGTTGAACCTTGCCGATGGCATCGCCGTGATTGAAAACGCCCCTGCAGAGGGCGAGGGCGATCCTGCACGCACCACCTATTCCGAGAAATTTGCCTGCCCGGTGTCTGGCTTCACCATTGCCGAGATCGAACCCCGGCTGTTTTCCTTTAACGCGCCCTTCGGGGCTTGCCCGGTCTGTGACGGGCTTGGGGTAGAGCAGTTCTTTGACGAACGCCTTGTGGTGCCCGATCAGGGGCTAACGCTGATGCAAGGCGCGATTGCGCCGTGGTCAAAGTCGAAAAGCCCGTATTTCACACAGACCATTGACGCTTTGGCGCGGCACTATGAGTTTGATAAAAAACAGAAATGGAAAGATCTGCCCGCCCATGTGCATCAGCTGTTCCTGCATGGATCCCACGGTGAGGAGATTGATTTTTCCTATGACGAGGGAGGTCGCGTCTACAAGGTGCGGCGGGTGTTTGAGGGCGTGATCCCGAACATGGAGCGTCGGTATAAGGAAACCGACAGCACATGGTCGCGTGAGGATATGGAGCGGTTTCAGAACAATCGCGATTGCGGGGCCTGTGGCGGCTATCGCCTGCGCCCCGAGGCTTTGGCGGTAAAGATCGGCGGCTTGCACGTGGGCCAAGTGGTCCGCATGTCGATCAGCGAGGCGCATGCCTGGATTCAGACGGTGCCCGAGGCGCTGACCGGGCAGAAGAATGAAATCGCCAAGGCAATTCTGAAGGAAATCCGCGAACGTCTTGGATTCCTTGTGAATGTCGGGCTGAACTACCTGACCCTGTCGCGTAATGCGGGCACACTTTCTGGGGGTGAATCGCAGCGCATCCGGCTGGCGAGCCAGATCGGGTCGGGGCTGACGGGCGTTTTGTATGTGCTGGACGAGCCTTCTATCGGCCTGCACCAGCGCGACAATGACCGCCTGCTGACCACGCTGAAAAACCTGCGCGATCAGGGCAATACCGTGCTGGTGGTAGAGCATGATGAAGATGCGATCCGCGAGGCGGACTATGTGTTCGACATTGGTCCCGGCGCTGGAATTCATGGCGGTCGGGTGATCTCGCACGGGACACCCGCGCAGGTGGCCGCCGACCCGGCCAGCTTGACTGGGCAGTATCTGTCGGGTGCTCGCGAAATCGCTGTGCCTAAGACGCGGCGCAAGGGGAGTGGAAAAAAGCTAACCATTGTAGGGGCTTCTGGGAACAACCTAAGGGATGTTACAGTCAGTTTCCCCTTGGGCAAGTTCGTGTGTGTGACCGGGGTTTCGGGTGGTGGGAAATCCACGTTGACCATTGAGACGCTGTTCAAAACTGCCGCTGGCAAGCTGAACGGCGCCCGTGAGACGCCCGCGCCCTGTGAGACGATCACCGGGTTTGAGCATCTCGATAAGGTCATCGACATTGACCAGCGCGCGATTGGCCGCACGCCGCGCAGCAACCCCGCGACCTATACCGGGGCGTTTGGTCCGATCCGCGACTGGTTCGCCGGGCTGCCTGAATCAAAAGCGCGCGGCTATCAGCCGGCGCGGTTCTCATTCAACGTAAAGGGTGGGCGGTGCGAGGCATGCCAAGGCGATGGCGTCTTGAAGATCGAGATGAACTTTTTGCCCGATGTTTACGTGACCTGTGAGACATGCAAGGGCAAGCGCTATAACCGCGAGACGCTTGAAATAAAGTTCAAAAACAAAAGTATATCAGATGTTCTTGATATGACATGTGAGGAGTCTCTGGAGTTTTTCCAAGCCGTTCCCAGCATCCGCGACAAGATGGATGCACTGTGTCAGGTGGGGCTTGGTTACATCAAGGTGGGCCAGCAGGCGACCACTCTGTCGGGCGGTGAGGCGCAGCGGGTGAAGCTGTCCAAGGAACTCAGCCGTCGCGCGACGGGGCGCACGCTGTATATTCTGGACGAACCGACGACAGGTCTGCACTTTGAAGACGTGCGTAAGCTGTTGGAAGTGCTGCATGAACTGGTCGAGCAGGGCAACACTGTTGTGGTGATTGAACACAACCTTGATGTCATCAAGACCGCCGACTGGATCATCGACATCGGGCCAGAGGGCGGCGATGGTGGAGGCCAAGTCGTGGCCGAAGGCACGCCGGAAGATGTGGCGCTGAATGAGGCCAGCCACACCGGTCGCTATCTGAAAGACATGCTCAAACCGCGACGGCATGCGGCAGAGTAGACGCGCGACGCTATGACCCCGTGCAAACTGGTCGGTGTCGGTGGGGGCGCAAGATTGAAACGATGCGGCCCCCTGACCCGGGGGCCGTTATTTCAGCCTTTCTTGAGCGAGCAAGTGTTCAGGCCGAAAATCGAATACAGCGGGCAGGTTTGCATCAGTCCGGTCGCCAACGGGATAATCCCGATCAGATACAGCCAGCGATAGCTGGCGTCTGCGTTCAGAAAGAATCCGGCGATCAGGGCGAGTCCGACGACGATACGCAAAATACGGTCAATGCCGCCGACATTGGTTTTGAACATGGTGTTTTCCTTGCGATAATGATGGTTGGGGATCATGTTTGACCATCCAGATCTTATAAACATATTCAAGAATGATATGTGATCTTGACCTTTCGGTCCAGCGGCAAGTCGACGCAAGTGGGCGCAACGCAAAACGGCGCCCCAAAGGGGGGCGCCGCATTGCCGGGTCAGCCAAGGTTCAGTCCATGGGCTTGAAGTTCAGGCTCGCGCCTTCCTTCATACCCGACGGCCAACGTGATGTGATTGTTTTGGTGCGGGTGTAGAAACGGAACGCATCCGGCCCGTGTTGGTTCAGGTCGCCAAAGGACGACTTTTTCCAGCCGCCAAAGGTGTGATACGCCAACGGAACCGGGATTGGCACGTTGATACCGATCATCCCCACATTAACGCGGTTGGCAAAATCGCGTGCGGTATCACCGTCGCGGGTATAAATCGCGGTGCCGTTGCCATATTCGTGGTCCATCGCGTAACCGAGGGCTTCTTCATAGGTTTTTGCGCGCACGGTTGACAGGACCGGGCCAAAGATTTCCTTGCGGTAAATGTCCATGTCGGTGGTGACGTGGTCAAACAGATGCGGGCCAACAAAGAAGCCGTCCTCATAGCCTTGCAGCTTGAAGCCGCGGCCATCGACGACCAGCTTCGCGCCTTGGGCCACACCAGATTCCACCAGTTTGAGGATATTGGCCTTGGCGGCGGCGGTGACAACGGGCCCGTAATCCACATCATTGCCCGAGGTATAGGGGCCGACCTTCAGCGCCTCGATCCGGGGGATAAGCTTTTCGATCAGACGGTCTGCGGTTTCATCGCCCACGGGCACTGCGACGGAAATCGCCATGCACCGCTCGCCTGCCGCGCCGTAACCTGCGCCGATCAGCGCGTCGGCGGCCTGATCCATATCGGCGTCGGGCATGATGATCATGTGGTTTTTCGCACCACCAAAGCACTGCACCCGCTTGCCGTTCGCACAGCCACGACCGTAGATATATTCGGCTATCGGGGTTGATCCGACAAAGCCGATCCCTGCGATTTCGGGATTGTCCAAGATGGCATCGACTGACTCTTTGTCGCCGTTGATGACCTGCAACACGCCATCTGGCAGGCCAGCTTCCTGCATCAGTTCTGCCAGCATCATCGGCACTGACGGGTCGCGCTCTGACGGCTTCAGGATGAACGCGTTGCCGCAAGCCAATGCGGGGCCCATCTTCCACATCGGGATCATGGCAGGAAAGTTGAACGGCGTAATTCCAGCAGCAACGCCAATGGGTTGGCGCATGGAATACATGTCAATTCCGGGGCCTGCGCTGTCGGTGAATTCCCCCTTCAGCAGATGCGGCGCGCCGATGCAGAATTCAATCACCTCCAGCCCGCGCTGGATATCACCCTTGGCGTCGGGGATGGTCTTGCCGTGTTCCGACGACAGCGCCTCGGCCAGTTTGTCCATGTCGCGGTTCAGAAGGTCGACGAACTTCATCATCACCCGCGCGCGGCGCTGCGGGTTGGTGGCACCCCATTTGACCTGTGCTTTTGCAGCATCTGCGGTGGCGGCGTCCAGTTCCGCCTTGGACGCGAGGGCGACACGCGCCTGCACTTCGCCCGTTGCGGGGTTGAACACATCGGCAAAGCGCCCTGACGTGCCGGGAACATGCTTGCCGTTGATCCAGTGACCGATGTTTTTCATAAAAGCCTCCCTTGAGTTGGGCGCAGTATAGTCTTGCGGAAATGTCGGATAAAGCGTCAATATCTCAAAAAGGTTTTGCAGGATTGCAGAGGTATGGATTGGGATGATCTGCGGGTGTTTCTGGCGGTGGCGCGGGATGAAAGCCTGTCGGGCGCGGGCAGGCGGCTGGCGCTGGACCCGGCAACGGTGGGACGGCGCGTGGCCCGGCTGGAGCAAGGGGCTGGCGCGCGCCTGTTCCTGAAATCCCCGCAGGGCTACAGCCTGACCGAGGAAGGCGCAAAGCTTGTGCCCCATGCCGAGGCCGCCGAAGCTGCGTTGATGGGCGCGGCAGAGGCGTTGACGGGCGGCGCAGGCGCAGGGCTTTCGGGGCAGATCCGGTTGGGCGCGCCGGATGGCTGCGCGAATTACATACTGCCGCAGGTGATCCGGGCGATCTGTGACGACAATCCGGCGCTGGAAGTGCAGATCGTGGCGCTGCCGCGCGTGTTCAACCTGTCGCGGCGCGAAGCGGATATGGCGATTGGTGTCAGTCGTCCGGCGGCCGGGCGCCTGACGGTGCAAAAGCTGACCGATTACCGCCTGCATCTGGCGGCGCACCCGGATTACCTGGCCTCGGCGCCGGTTTTGGGCAATCTGGCCGATCTGCGGGCGCACCGGGTGGTGGGCTATATCGCGGATATGATTTTCGACAAAGAACTGGACTACCTGACCGGGCTTGGGGCCAACGCGCCGGCGATGGCGTCAAATTCGGTGTCGGTGCAGTTGAACCTGCTCCGCGCAGGCGCTGGCGTGGGCGTGGCGCATGATTTTGCGCTGCCCTTTGCGCCGGAACTGGTCAAGGTGTTGCCGGGCGCGCTGTCATTGACACGCGCCTTTTGGCTGATCCGCCATGAGGGGGACGCCCATTCGGCCCGGCTCGCCCGCTTTGCCAACCTGTTGGCAGACGGCATCCGGCGCGAGGTTCATCGGCTGGAATCCCTGACCTCTGGCGTCTTCGGGCCACAGGACGCTTGACAGATTGTCAGCGCGGGCTGACCCTTTACCTGACGCGTCGAGGGAGAACAAAGATGATTGTGCAGCAAATTCTGAAGTTGAAAGCCAGCAATGAGGTGACGACGGTACCGCCTGGAACCGATGTCAGCCATGTGGCCGAGATATTGGCCTCGCGGAAGATCGGCACTGTGGTGGTGTCCAGCGATGGCAAGACCATTCTGGGCATTGTGTCAGAGCGCGATATCGTGGCCGAGGTGGCGCGCAACGGCAATGTCTGCCTGATCGCCCCGGTCGAGGCGATTATGACCAAGGCGGTGCAATGCTGCAAATGCGCCGAAAGCGCGGATTCGGTGCTTGAGCGGATGACCACGGGCCGGTTCCGCCATATGCCAGTGGTCGATGCGGCTGGCGATGAAATGGTCGGGCTGATTTCGATTGGTGATGTGGTCAAGGCGCGGTTGATGGAACTGGCTGCGGAAAAAGACGCGCTGGAAGGCATGATAAAGGGGTTCTGACCGGGCACTTTGCCGCTCCGCTAGGGGTTTTCGCTGAAGCGCAGGCTTGGCGAAGATCGCCCAAAGCGAGCGATGCACCGCCGCCGCGAAGGGCACTTTCGCGCTTGCAATCCGCTGCCTAATATTGTTGCGTGCCCGGAGTTTGAAAACGGGGGATCTCATGCGCATCGGCCTTTATCCCGGCACATTCGACCCTGTCACGCTGGGGCATGTTGATATCATTCAGCGCGCCATGGCGCTTGTTGACCGTCTGGTGATCGGGGTCGCGATCAACCGCGACAAGGGCCCGCTGTTCAGCCTTGAGGACCGGGTGGCCATGGTAGAGGCGGAATGTGCCGCCATCACCGCGCGCACGGGTGGCGAGATTGTGGTGCATCCGTTTGAAAATTTGTTGATCGACTGCGCCCGCGATGTGGGGGCTTCGGTCATTGTGCGTGGTCTGCGGGCTGTGGCGGATTTCGAGTATGAATTTCAGATGGTTGGCATGAACCGTGCGCTGGATTCCAGCATCGAGACGGTGTTTTTGATGGCCGACGCGCGGCGTCAGGCGATTGCGAGCAAACTGGTCAAGGAAATCGCGCGGCTGGGGGGGGATGTCTCAAAATTCGTAACCCCGCCCGTAGATGCGGCGCTTCGCCAAAGGTTTGGCACCCGGCTTTAATCCGGCCACTGAAAAAGGGGCGGCTGCCCCGTTTCAGGATTTTTAAAGCGCGTGCTCAGGCGGCTTGGCCGTAAACTGCATGCCGTGCGATGCGGTCGGCATCGCCGGGGTAGAGATCAAGGTCAAGTGCCACATCCAGCGGCAGGTTTGCAATTTCGTCGCGGGTCTTGCGAAAGCGCGCATAGGTTGCAGCGGCGTCGCGGATCATTTCATATACAGAGATCATTCTATCTCTCCTTTTCACAAAGGCGGTGAACCGGATGTTCCTTGCCGCCTGAGCCAAAGATGGGTGCGGCCGATAGCGCTAACAACCCGCAAAAAGCGCGCAGCCCCATGCAGCCGGCGCATGACTTGTCTGGATCCTATTTCGCGGGGCTGGTGACGCGGCGCAGCCAGCTTGGCTTTGCCGGGGCGGCCGCGCCCACCTGTGGCAACTGGCTGACATCCAGGGCAACGCCGCGCTTTTCCGCACTGGCCTGCACGGCGCTGCACAGTTGCGGGGCGCGGCGCAAAAGCTCGATGAACCGGGATTCCTCTAGCGTCAGCAAGGTGGTGTGGCTGATCGCCGTCACCCGCGCCCGGCGGGAGCGGCGCAGCAAAAGCGACAACTGGCCAAACATCTCGCCCCGGCCCAGCAGAAAGCGGCTGCTGGCCTGTTCCGCCTCGACCGCGCCCGATGCGATGAACCAGACCCGGTCGGGCTTGTCATCTTTGCGCATCAGAATATCACCGGGCTTGGCGTAGACGGTTTTCATCTGGCGGGCCAGTTGCGCCAGTGATGCGGGCTCCAGATCGGAAAACAGCGGGAAACTGCGCACGATGTCGCTGCGTTGCAGGCGCAGATCCAGCCGCGGCCGCTCGGCAAGGGCGGCTCGGCTGCCTTCGGTCTGGTCGCGCAAGGACAGGCGCAATTCTGGTCCGATCAGACCGTCTGCGGTCATCTGGTCATATTCGGCTTCTTCGCGCTGGATCACCAGACGGCGGATCAGGCGGCGTTCCAGCTCTTCGGCATAGCCGGGGAACTGGGTCCGCAGACCGTCCATCTCGCGGTTGGTATCCTCAATGCGGCGCTTGATCAGATCGTGCAGCAGACCGGCCACGCGGCGGCTGTGGATGCGCACGATCCGCGTCTCGATAAACCCGGTCAGGGCGCGCAACATCTGCCGATGTGCCACCAGCGCCTCGAACCGGTCTTCGGTCAGGCGGGCCAAGGGTGGTTTCAGGCGAAAGCGGTTGTGCAGCCATTCTGCGGCGCGCAGGGTTCGGCTTGCCATCAGCGCACGACGGGCCTGCGCCCGGTAGCCCGAGCGACCTTCGGTCAGCGTCGCCTCAATCAGGCGGTCGGCGTCGGCCAGCATCCGGTCCGCCAGACGCGCCGACATCAGGTTTTCCTGAAACGCCTCAAGGATCAGATCACGTTCATGCCCGGCAAGCGCCAGAAGGCCCAGCGTCACCCGGTCCTTTTCCAGAATGTCGCGCGCTTCATCCGCACGTTCGACCGCGGTGTTCAGCCGCTCGCCAAAGCGTACCGCCTCATCCCGCACAATCGCCGGGGTCAGGTCCATTTCACGCGCGGTTTCTGCCACCGTTTCGCGTACCTCTTGCAATGATACCGCCACCACCTGATCCGACAGCGCGCGGTCCAGCGGCGACAAGCGGTCCAGCCCAAGCAAAGAGATGACCCACCGCAGCGTGGTGCCCTGCACCAACAAAGTGAACAGCACAAAACCGGTGGCAACGATGCCCACCTGCCGTTTGGTTTCGACAAAAATCGCCGGGTTTTCGGTGACGGCAAGCGCCAAGGCAAGGGTTACCGCGCCGCGCAACCCACCCCAAAGGATCGCGATCCGATAGGGCGAATCCACCTGTGGCGACAGGCGCGCGGCGGTCAGTAGGGGCAAGATGCCATACAGCACGATGGCACGGGCGACAAAGGCGGCAATGACAGCAACCGCGATCAGTCCGATATCAGCGGGCCGGATCGAGGCCAGCACGCGCGGCACCAAAAGGGCGGCTAGCAAAAAGATCAGCCCGCCCGCCCAATAGGCGATCAGCGCCCAGGCATCGCGCAACTGCGCCAAAGCAGGCGGCGAGATCCGGCCGGGGGCCGAAAAGTTCATGGTCATCCCCGCAGCGACAACCGCCACCACGCCAGAGGCGCCGATCACCTGATCAGTCAGCAGAAAGGTGACAAAGGGCGTGGCAAAGCTGATCGACACCTGTGCCAGCGGCCAAGGGTTCATCCACCCCATCAACTGCACCGCCAGCCGTCCGATCATCCAGCCGGTAGCCGCTCCGGTGGCGATCAGCCATGGCAGTTGCAAAAGAGCCAGCCCGATGTTCGGCTCGGCATCGCGGGCGGCGACGGCGACCAGAAATACCGATGTCAGCGCGATGGCGGCGGCATCGTTCAGCAGGCTTTCGCCTTCAACAATCCGGGCCAGACGCTGCGGGGCAGGGGTTGCGCGAAAGATGCTGACAACCGCCGATGGATCGGTGGTCGACACAATCGCGCCGATCAGCAGACAGGCGATCAGCGGCAGTGGAGTAAAGGGCTTCAGCGCCATGCCGATCACAAAGGTCGCAACCACCACAGCCACCACCGCCATCACCAGCACCGGCACCCAGTCATCCAGCAACCGGCGCAGGTTCAGCGTCAGCGAGACCTGAAAAATCAGGACCGGCAAAAAGATGTAGATAAACAGATCGGATGAGATCGGCAGGTTCAGGATGGCCAAAGCCAGCGGGTTCAGTGCGTCGGTCACATCAGTCCGAAAAAACCACGCCGCCGCCGCCCCAAGACCAATGCCAACTGCGGCCAGAATCACGGTTACAGGCAAGCGTAACCGGGCCGCAAGCGGCTCGGACAGGGCGATGGCCAGAAACAGGCCGGACAGAATGCCAAGAAAAACGATCAGGTCCATGTCGTGATGATAACCCTTTGTCCCCCCGAGAAAAAGGAAGGGCCGGTCACGATTGGTGACCGGCCCGAAACAGTTGCGCGATGGTTGTGATCGTCAGATCAGCTTGCCCATGGCAACAGCCGTATCGGCCATCCGGTTCGAGAAACCCCATTCGTTGTCATACCATGTCAGGATGGAGCAGAACGTGCCATCCATCACCTTGGTCTGGTCCATGTGGAACACCGACGAATGAGGGTCGTGGTTGAAGTCAGACGAGACATTCTTGTACTCGGTATAGCCAAGAATACCCTTCAGCTTGCCGTCTGCTGCTGATTTGATCGCGGCATTGATTTCATCAACCGACGTTGCACGTTTGGCGATGAATTTAAGGTCAACAACCGACACATTCGGCGTGGGCACGCGGATGGCAAAGCCGTCCATCTTGCCCTTGAGCTCGGGCAACACCAGACCAACGGCCTTGGCAGCCCCGGTGCTGGTCGGGATCATCGACAGCGCAGCCGCACGGCCCCGGTACAGGTCTTTGTGCATGGTATCCAGCGTCGGCTGGTCGCCGGTATAGCTGTGGATCGTGGTCATCATGCCTTTTTCAATGCCGATCACCTCGTTCAGAATAAAGGCGACGGGCGAAAGGCAGTTTGTCGTGCAAGATGCGTTCGACACCACGACATCATCTTTCGTCAGCGTGTGATGGTTCACACCGTAAACGATCGTCTTGTCTGCATTCTCACCGGGGGCCGAGATCAGAACGCGCTTGGAGCCGTTCTCCAGATGGGCCTGGCACTTTTCTTTCGAGGTGAAAATGCCGGTGCATTCCATCACCACATCCACATCCGACCAAGGCAGGTCGGCAGGGTTGCGCAGAGCGGTTACACGGATTTTACCGCGACCGGCGTCAATCCAGTCTTCGCCAGTGGTCACGGTGCCGGGAAAGCGACCATGCACGGAATCAAAGCGCAACAGATGCGCGTTGGTTTCAACCGGGCCAAGATCGTTGATCGCGATAACCTCAATATCGGTGCGCCCCGATTCAATGATCGCGCGCAGCACATTGCGCCCGATGCGCCCGAACCCGTTTATGGCAACCTTGACCGTCATGGCAATCTCCTATGATAGCGACTCAAATGTCACGTTTAGCGCTAACATCATCAGTTAGCGGAAAAGATCAACGGCAGACTGGCGCGATCAGCGCCAGAATGCCAGCCATTCGACCATATCGGTGAATTTCACCAAAAGAAACATAAGTGCGCGGGCTTCGTTCAGCACCAGATCGGCGGCGATGGCGGCCAAGATGATCAATCCAAGGCTCAGGGCAATCCGGTCTGTCAAGCGCGTCCCCTTTTGGGGCCGCAGCCCCCTAGTTTAAAAGCCGTCCCATCACGCCAGCCACATCGGCCATACGGCAGGAAAAGCCCCATTCGTTATCATACCACGCCAGAACGCGAACGGAACGCCCCACAACACGGGTCTGGTCCGGGGCGAAGATAGAGGAATGCGGCGTGTGATTGAAGTCGATAGAGACCTTGGGTTCGGGATCATACGACATCACCATGCCCATATAGCCGGCGCAGGCCTCGCGCACGATCTGGTTCACGTCATCCACGGTGACAGATTTGGCGGCGATAAAGGTCAGATCCACCGCGCTGACATTGGGGGTCGGCACCCGCAGCGACGTGCCATCCAGCTTGCCCGCCAGTTCCGGCAGCACCTCGCCCAAGGCTTTTGCGGCGCCTGTGGTGGTCGGGATCATCGCCATGGAAGCCGCGCGGGCCCTATACAGGTCTGCGTGGCGGCGGTCCAGCGTCGGCTGATCACCGGTATAGCTGTGAATCGTGGTCATGATGCCAGACTCGATGCCGATGGCGTCATTCAACACCTTGGCAAGCGGAGCAAGGCAGTTGGTCGTGCAAGACCCGTTCGACACCACATGATGATCGGCGGTCAGTGCGCGGTGGTTGACACCATACACAACCGTCATATCGGCGCGCTTGGCGGGGGCGCTGACCAGCACCCGTTTGGCCCCGCGCGTCAGGTGAACGGCGGCGCGGTCACGGTCGTTGAACTTGCCAGTGCATTCCAGCACCACGTCAACGCCCTCCCAATCCAGTTCTGTGGGTTCATAAGTGCTTTGCACTCGGATCGGCCCACGGCCCAGATCCAGCGTATTGCCGCTGACCTTGACCACACCAGGAAAGCGACCATGCACCGAATCGTATTTCAGCAAGTGGGCGTTGGTTTCAATCGGCCCCGTCGCGTTGATCGCCACCACCTGCACATCGTTGCGGTTTGATTCCGCGATATGCGCCAGGGTGCAGCGCCCGATGCGGCCAAAGCCATTGATGCCGACGGTGATGGTCATATGCGTCTCCTGCAAGAATGATGCAGGTCGGATACAAGGCGAAAATCTGCCTGCATAGGCCAAAAACGACACAGTATCATGATGTTAGCGCAAACCTACGCTGTTTGCGCTAACGTGCGGCATGCTTTGCTTTGGGCGTCTGGTAAGGCCCGGTCTGGATCAGGCCACTCTCAGCAAGCTGTGCAGTTCGGAGTTGTCGCGCATCAGATCGGCAACCGACACTGTGTCGAGTTGCGCATAAAATGCCCCAAGCGCCGCACCGAGCGTGGCTTTCAGGCGGCACGAGCCGACGAGGGGGCATTCACAATGACCCTCAGAAAAGCATTCCGCAAAGGGAAGCCCGGCCTCGAAATGGCGAAACACATCCCCCACCGAGATAAGATCCGGGCTGCGGCCCAGTCTAAGCCCGCCTGACCGTCCTCGCACGGTATGCAAAAAGCCATGTTGCGCAAGAAGATGGATAACCTGTGCCAGATGGTTTTCGCTTGCATTGCAAGCGATCGCCACCTCGCGTTTGCGCACGATCCGGTCGGGGTTCGCTGCACAAAACATCAATGTCCGCATGGCAAGGTTGGTTCGTGTGGTCAGTCGCATTTGGTCCCCGCTGCGTCGCATCCGGGTTTCAGCGTGCCGGGCAGGCGCACCAGCAGCATTGATCCAGATCATCTCGTCATGGGGCGTGTACGAATAAACTTGCATTAGCCTTGAATATTTTACGGCGCAGGGCGTCAGCGTTTGATCTGGATCAAGGTTTGCCAAATGTATACATTCATATGCATGAATTGAATTGGGAGGACCGCAAATGACCGAATCATTCTACCCACGGGCCTTGTTGCCATCCCGCCGGGGTTTCTTTGGCTTGGCGGCTGGTGGGTTGGCGCTTTCAGCCGCCATGAAACCGGCGCGCGCCCAGACGGTGCGCAGCAAAGCCCGCATTGTGATTGTGGGTGCCGGGGCCGGGGGCACCGGCATGGCCAACCGTCTGGCAGAACGGCTGGACGGAGCCGAGATCACAATCGTCGACGGTCGCAAAGACCATTGGTATCAGCCGGGGTTCACGCTGATTGCAGCGGGGTTGAAACCGGCAGGCTATTCGGTATCGGGCACCGGCGACTGGCTGCCGCGCTCGATCAACTGGGTCGAGGAATACGCCGCCAACATAGACCCAGAGGCGCAGACCGTCACCACGACGGGCGGCACCAAACTGGACTATGATTACCTGATTGTCGCGGCGGGCCTGACGCTGAACTGGGGCGGGGTTGAAGGGTTTGATCTGGCGCAGGTCGGCAAAGACGGCATCGGCGCGGTGTATGCCGGGCCGGACTATGCCGAAGCCACATGGCGGGCAATGGATGCCTTTACCGACACCGGTGGCACAGCGCTGTTCAGCCGCCCCGCGACAGAGATGAAATGCGCCGGAGCGCCGCTTAAATATGCGTTCCTGACCGATGACTATCTGCGCCGCAAAGGCACGCGCGACAAAAGCCAGATGATCTACGCCGCCAACAACAAGGCATTGTTTGGCGTGCCGATCGTCAATGAAAAGCTCAAACTGCTGTTCCGTGACCGGGGCGTTGATGTGCGGTGGGATCACGTGCTTAAGGGCATTGATGCCAGTGCAAAGACCGCAACCTTTGTCACCCCGGCGGTGCAGTCGATCAAGGACGGTGCCATCGTTGACACCGCCGCTGTGGAACACACCATCGCCTACGATTTCATCAACGTGATCCCGCCGATGGTTGCGCCAAAGGTGGTGCAAGAGTCCGGCCTGTCTTGGGCCGACAAATGGGTGGGGCAAGGCTGGATCGAGGTGGATCAATCCACCCTTCGCCATTTGCGTTACCCCAATGTCTTTGGCATCGGTGATATCAACGGCGTGCCAAAGGGCAAAACCGCCGCCTCGGTGAAATGGCATATTCCGGTGATCGAAGATCATCTGATCGCCAGCATTCAGGGCAAAGAAGGGACTGAGACCTTCAACGGTTATACCTCTTGCCCGATGATTACCCGGATCGGTCGCGCCATGCTGATCGAGTTTGATTATCAGGACAATCTGGTGCCGTCCTTTCCGGGCGTGATTGCGCCACTGGAAGAGCTGTGGATCAGCTGGCTGATGAAGGAAACGGCATTGAAGCCAACTTATAACGCCATGCTGCGCGGCAAAGCCTGAGGAGGGGAAATCATGAAACAACTGACACTGGAAACGCTGATTGCGGTCTGGGAAGAAATGTTCGGGCGCAGCCTGTTCTGGGTGATGCTGGTGGCGGCTGTGGTCATCACGGCGGCCTATGTCTTTGTGTTGCTGCGCGACCGCCAGATGTCGATGCGCAAGTTTTTCCTTGCGCAACTGTCGATGCCGTTTGGTGCGATTGCGGCAGTCTTGTTTGTGCAGGGCATCACCTCATCGGGGTTTCGCGATATTGGCGGGCCGATTGATGTGCTGGTGCTGTTGGCTGTGGCGGCTGCGGGGGCGGTTGGCCTCGCTATTTTGGTCTATACTGCACAGTCTTTGCTGCGAAAACCGACCTGACGCCTTTGGATTAGGCAAGGACCGCGCCGCGACGCTTTGCGCGTCGCGGCGAACCTTGCGTCATGCACTTGATTTTTCAAAGCGCTTTGAAACATGTAAGTAATTGTTATTAAATATCTTTAATTCCGTGCGTTTGGGCAATGTTTGCGGTAACTGTTAGGTCAGGCTTCGCGACACGCAGTCTGGGTGAGGTCTGTGGCATACTTGGGGCGCTTGACCCTGCGTGTCACGGGTCTAGCCTGACCGCGATGTGCCGCAACCCCAACCTGTGGAACCCGATGAACGATCTCAGCCCAACCCCGACCTCGCTCAAAGCCAACATCCTGCGGCATCTGGCCTTTACGCTGGGCAAAGATGCCGATCATGCCAGCATCTACGATTGGCGCATGGCGCTGTCGTTTGCCATTCGCGACCAGATTGTCGAACCGTGGTTCGCGTCAACCCGCAAGACATGGGCGGCGGATCACAAGCGTGTCTATTACCTGTCGATGGAATTTCTGATCGGGCGCATTCTGGAAGATGCCACCGTCAACCTTGGCCTGCGCGAGTCTGCCGAAGAGGTGATGGCAAGCTTCGGTCAGGATTTCCGTGCGATCATCGAGGACGAGCCGGACGCCGCGCTTGGGAACGGCGGTCTGGGGCGGTTGGCGGCCTGTTTCATGGAGTCAATGGCCACACTGGGCTGCCCCTCCTATGGCTATGGCATCCGCTATGAGCACGGGTTGTTCCGCCAGCGGTTTGAGGGCGGGCGGCAGGTGGAAACCCCCGAAGACTGGCTGAAGCAAGCCCATCCGTGGGAATTTGCCCGTCCCGAGGCGGCCTATGTGATCCCGTTCAAGGGCCAGATCGAACACAAGGGCGGCCACGATGTCTGGGTGCCGGGGGAATCGGTGATGGCGACGGCGTATGATACGCCGGTTGTCGGCTGGCAGGGCAAATGGGCCAACACACTGCGACTGTGGGGCGCGCAGCCAACCACGATGTTTGACCTTGAGCGGTTTAATCGCGGTGACTACGCGGCGGCGGCAGAGCCAGAGGCTTTGGCGCGCACGTTAAGCCGCGTGCTTTACCCCGATGACACCACCTATCAGGGCAAGGAATTGCGTCTGAAGCAGGAATTTTTCCTGACCTCTGCCGCGCTGCAAGACATTCTGCGCCGCTTCCTCAGCTCTCAATCTGATCTGCGCAAACTGCCCGATTATGTTGCGATCCAGATGAACGACACCCACCCGGCGATTGCGGGGCCGGAGCTGATCCGCCTGCTGGTCGATGAACACGCCGTGCCCTTTGCTGACGCGCTGCCGCTGGCGCGGTCCTGCCTTGGCTATACCAACCACACCCTGCTGCCCGAGGCGCTAGAGCGTTGGGCGACCTTCACCTTTGGAAACGTGCTGCCGCGTCACATGCAGATTGTGGAACAGATCGACCACTGGCACAAAACCGAACACCACGCCCGCCCGCATTATGTGGGCATCGTCAAGCACCACGAGGTGCGGATGGGCGAGCTGGCATTCATCATGGCGCATAAGGTCAACGGCGTCTCGGCGCTGCATTCCGATCTGGTCAAACAAAACCTGTTCCCGGAACTGCACGCCCTGCACCCCGACCGGATCATCAACCAGACCAATGGCGTGACCCCGCGCCGCTGGCTCAAGATGTGCAACAAGCCATTGTCCGGGCTGATCACTGACAGCATCGGGTCTGGTTGGGAAGACAACCTTGATCTGCTGAAGGGTCTGGAAAAACCGATTGCAACCAAAGCGTTCCGCGCTGACTTTGATGCGGCAAAGCGCGCCAACAAGGTGGCCCTGTCGAACTGGCTGGCCGCGCATGAAGACATCACCGTAAGCCCGGACGCGTTGTTTGATGTGCAGATCAAGCGCATCCATGAATACAAACGCCAGCTTTTGAACATTCTTCAAACCATTGGCCATTGGGAGGCGATCCGCCAGAACCCCAATGCCAAATGGGTGCCACGCGTCAAGATCTTTGGCGGCAAGGCGGCCCCCGGCTATGCGGTGGCAAAGGAAATCATACGTCTTATCAATGATGTGGCAACTGTTGTTAACAATGACCCGGTGACGGGCGATCTGTTGAAGATCGTCTATCCCGCCAATTACAATGTCTCGATGGCCGAACGGCTGATCCCTGCGGCGGACCTGTCGGAACAGATCTCGACCGCCGGGAAAGAAGCGTCGGGCACCGGAAACATGAAATTCATGATCAACGGCGCGCCGACCATCGGCACACTGGACGGTGCGAATGTCGAGATTTTGCAAGAGGTTGGCGATGAAAACTTCTTCCTGTTCGGTATGACGACGGAAGAGGCGATGGCCCGGCGCCGCGACCCCGACCACGCCCGCAAGGCGATCGAGGCCAGCCAGACCCTGCAAGACGTGCTGCAAATGCTTGCAGAGGGCCGTTTCAGCCCCGGCGAAAAGGACCGCTACCACGATCTGGTTCACCGCGTCTGGCACCACGACTACTTCCTCGTGGCCAGCGATTTCGATGCCTATGACGTGGCGCAGGCGCAGGTGGATACCGCCTATGCCGACCGCGATAACTGGGTAAAGATGGCGGCCCTGAACACTGCGCGGTCAGGGTTCTTTTCCTCTGACCGCACGATCCGCAGCTATATGAATGACGTCTGGAACGTAACCTCGGCGCTTTGAGCGCCGGGGCGGTCCGGGCGCGCTGACTTTGGGAGGAGACAGCATGGCCGACGCTCTGATCAACGAAAGTGAAGCCTGGGCCATTGTCGAGGGGCGGCATGGCGATCCGTTTTCGGTGCTTGGCCCGCATAAGCGCGGCGGAAAATGGGTGGTCACTGCCTTTGTGCCTGGGGCCGAGTCCCTTTCGGTCCTGACCGGAAAGTCAGGTCAGGAACTTGAGGCAACCCATTGGGGGCAGGGGCTTTTCCTGTGCGCCTTGCCACGCAAGGCGGCCTATCGGCTGCGTGCCACAGGCCATGGCACCACATGGGAATTTGAAGACCCGTTCCGCTTTGGTCCCGTGCTGGGAGAGTTGGATGAATACTTGCTTGGCGAAGGTACGCACCAGCGCCTGTGGCAGGTGCTGGGTGCGCATCTGATCACGCATGACGGTGTGGCGGGTACGCATTTTGCGGTCTGGGCGCCGAATGCCGAGCGGGTCTCAGTCGTGGGTGATTTCAACATTTGGGATGGCCGCCGCCACCCGATGCGCAGGCGCGGCGCGACGGGGGTATGGGAAACCTTTGTGCCCGATCTGGGCGAAGGCGCGACCTATAAGTATGAGATCCGGGGACAAGGCGGCCAAACGCTGCCGCTCAAGGCTGATCCGGTCGGTTTCGGGTCTGAACATCCGCCCGCAAATGCCTCTGTCGTCAGGACAATTTCGGGCACGTTTACCGATAGTGAATGGATGGCCAGCCGCCATACCCGGCAAAACATCGATGCGCCGATTTCCGTGTATGAGGTGCATCTGGGATCATGGCGGCGCGCGCCGGGTGACAGGATGCTAAGCTACATTGAACTCGCCGAGCAACTCGTTGATTATGCATCAGATATGGGATTTACCCATATCGAGCTGATGCCGGTGTCAGAGTTTCCCTTTGACGGGTCTTGGGGCTATCAGCCGGTTGGTCTGTTTGCCCCCACAATCCGCCATGGCACGCCGCCCGAATTCCGCGCGTTCATAGATGCCGCGCACAAGAAGGGCCTTGGCGTGTTGCTTGACTGGGTGCCGGGGCATTTCCCGACCGATGCACATGGTTTGGGGCAGTTTGACGGTACGCCGCTGTACGAACACGCTGATCCGCGCGAGGGATTTCACAACGACTGGAACACGCTGATCTACAACTATGGCCGGACGGAAGTGCAGAACTTTCTGGTTAGTAACGCTCTGTATTGGCTGGAGGAATTCCATATCGACGGCTTGCGGGTCGATGCAGTCGCGTCGATGCTCTACCGCGATTACAGCCGCAAACATGGTGAATGGGTGCCAAACCGGGATGGCGGTCGCGAGAATTACGAAGCCATCGCAATGCTGCAACGCATGAACATTGTGGCTTACGGCGAATCCCTCGGCGTGATGACGGTGGCCGAGGAAAGCACCGCCTTTCCGGGCGTGTCGCGCCCGGTGAACCATGGCGGGCTTGGGTTCGGGTTCAAGTGGAATATGGGCTGGATGAACGACACCCTATCCTACATGCACAAAGACCCGATCCACCGAAGATTTCACCACCACATGATGACCTTTGGCCTGCATTATGCGTGGTCGGAAAACTATATCCTGCCGATCAGCCATGACGAGGTTGTGCATGGCAAGGGCAGCATGCTGGCCAAAATGCCGGGATCTGGTGCGGAAAAATTCGCCAACCTGCGCGCGTATTACGGGTTCATGTGGGCGCATCCGGGCAAGAAACTGCTGTTCATGGGCTGCGAATTTGCCCAAGGGGCGGAGTGGAACCACAATCAAAGCCTTGACTGGCATCAACTTGAAAACCCAGCACATTCCGGGATGCAGGCCTTGGTGCGCGACCTGAACCGGGTGTACCGCGAGACGCCTGCGCTGCATGTCAATGACACCCGCCCCGAGGGGTTTGAGTGGATCGAATCCAATGATGCCGAGGCCAGCGTCTACGCCTGGGTCCGCAAGGGCGCTGCGGGCGATCCGTTGGTGGTGGCCCTGGTCAACATGACCCCGGTGGACCGCCAGTATCGCGTGGGGCTGCCATCTGGCGGGCAGTGGACCGAGTTGCTGAACACCGACGCGGCGGCCTATGGCGGCGGCAATCGCGGCAATCTGGGCGGTGTCACCGCCGAGGAGGTGCAGTGTCACGGCAGACCATGGTCGGCGCTTGTCACATTGCCGCCGCTGTCGGCTGTCTATCTGAAACAGGGCCCGTCGGCATAAGCGGGCAAGCTTAGAGACCATCAGCCTTGGCTGACAAAACAGGGACCGCTGGCAAAGCGCCAGCACAGGGAGGGGACCATGAAGGCAAAACCGAACACGAGGCTGTCATCTCAGGCCATGGCATTCGTTCTGGCAGGCGGGCGGGGGAGCCGTCTGAAAGAACTGACCGATCGACGCGCCAAGCCAGCAGTCTATTTCGGCGGCAAGACCCGGATAATTGACTTTGCGCTGTCAAACGCGCTGAACTCCGGCATCCGCAAAATGGCAATTGCCACGCAATACAAAGCGCACAGCCTGATCCGGCACATGCAGCGCGGCTGGGGCTTTTTCCGGGCCGAGCGCAACGAGTATCTGGACATCCTGCCCGCCAGCCAGCGGGTGGATGAAAACAAATGGTATCTGGGCACGGCGGACGCTGTGACCCAAAATATTGATATTGTTGACGATTATAAGGTGAAATATGTGATCATCCTGGCCGGGGATCATATCTACAAGATGGATTACGAGATCATGCTGCAACAGCATGTCTCCTCTGGTGCGGATGTCACCATCGGTTGCCTGACCGTGCCGCGGATGGAGGCCACCGCCTTTGGCGTGATGCATGTCGACAAGGACATGAACATCACCCAGTTTCTGGAAAAGCCCAAAGACCCGCCCAGCATTCCTGGTGATCCTGACAATGCACTGGCCTCGATGGGGATTTATGTCTTCAACTGGGATCTGCTGCGCGACCTGTTGATCCGCGATGCCGAAGACCCGAATTCCAGCCATGATTTCGGCAATGACATCATTCCGCAGATCGTGAAGAACGGCAAAGCGGTGGCGCATAAATTCGCCGACAGCTGCGTGACGGCAGGGCTGGAGGATGAACCCTATTGGCGCGATGTCGGCACGATTGATGCGTTCTGGCAGGCCAATATCGACCTGACCGATTTTGTGCCCAAGCTGGACCTTTACGACAACAGCTGGCCGATCTGGACCTATGCCGAGATCTCTCCGCCTGCCAAGTTCATCCATGACACCGACGGGCGGCGCGGGATGGCGATTTCGTCGCTGGTGTCGGGTGATTGCATCGTTTCGGGGTCTGAGGTGCGCAATTCGCTGCTGTTCACCGGGTGCCGCACGCATTCCTACAGCGCGCTGGATCATGTGGTGGCCTTGCCGCAGGTTATTGTGAACCGCCGGGCGGAGCTGACGAATTGTGTGATTGACCGGGGCGTGATCATTCCCGAGGGGCTTGTGGTTGGGCAAGACCCGGAAGAAGATGGCAAGTGGTTCCGGCGCACCGAGGCTGGTATCGTGCTGATCACGAAGGATATGCTGGATGCGCGGGCGCGCAAGCTGGGATAGGATGGCGCGGGTGGATAACCCGGAGGGCTGTCTGCCCTCCGGACCTCCCGAGGATATTTGAAAACAGAAAATGAGGGTGAGATGAAGGGTCGGGTTCTGTCAGTCGCGTCGGAATGCGTGCCCTTTGTCAAAACCGGGGGGCTGGCCGATGTGGTTGGCGCCTTGCCGCAGGCTTTGGCTGCGGTTGGTTGGGAGATGAAAGTGCTGATCCCGGCGTACCGCGCGTTGCGGCCTTTGCTGGAAAAGATGGACGCGGTGTTGCATGAGTCGGGGTTGTTCGGGGGCGACGGCACGGTTTATGCGGGCAGGGTTGAAGGAATTGACCTGTTGGTTCTGGATGCGCCGCATCTGTATGACCGGGACGGCGGGCCTTATGGTGGGCCGGGGGGGGATTGGTGGGACAATCCGCAGCGCTTTGCCGCCCTGTCCTGGATGGGCGCACGGATCGCGCGTGAGGGGATTGCGGGATGGCGGCCCGATGTGCTGCACGCGCATGACTGGCAGGGCGGGTTTGCGCCGGCCTATCTGGCATATCAGGGCGCGGGGGCGGTTAAATCGGTCATCACGGTGCATAACATTGCATTTCAGGGCTGGGCGCCGTCTAGCCTGATGACTGAATTGCGGTTGCCCGCCGCGCAGTTTCACCCGGCGGGGCTGGAGTATTATGGTGGGTTGTCCAGTCTGAAGGCCGGGTTGGTGACGGCGGATTGGATCACCACCGTGTCCCCCACCTATGCGGCCGAGTTGATGCGGCCCGAGTTTGGCATGGGTCTGCAAGGTGTGATCGCGGCGCGCAGTGCGCGGGTGTCGGGCATTCTGAACGGGGTGGATACCGCGATCTGGTCGCCTGAGGCAGAGGCTGTGCCGTTCAGTGTTAAGGCAATGGCGGGTAAGGCGGAGGCCCGCGCGACTCTGTGTGCCGATTTTGGTCTGGATGTGCCGGGACCTTTGGCCATCGTGGTCAGCCGCCTGACCGATCAGAAGGGCATTGATCTGCTGCCACACGTGGTGCCCGAGTTCATCGCGGCGGGGGGCGGGCTGATTGTGCTTGGCTCTGGCGATCCGGCGCTGGAGGCTGCGGTACGGGGGCTGGCTGACGACCATCCGGGGCGGGTGGCGGTGCGGATCGGCTATAATGAGGCGTTGAGCCATCAGATGTTTGCGGGCGCTGATGCGGTTCTGGTGCCATCGCGGTTCGAGCCGTGTGGGCTGACGCAGATGTATGGTTTGCGCTACGGCACTGTGCCTGTGGTGGCGGCGACCGGAGGGCTTGCCGATACGGTGATTGGTGTGTCGCCTGCGACCCTTGCGGCGGGGGTGGCCACGGGGGTGGTGTTTCATCCGACCGATGCGCTGGCCTTTGGTCAGGCGCTGACCAAGCTGGTGGAGGTCTATGGCCAGCCTAAACTGTGGGCGCAGGTGCAAAAGAACGCCATGATGCATCCGGTGGGCTGGGAAACCTCGGCCGCGGCCTATGCGGCGCTTTATGGCAGGCTGCTGGCATGACGCCAGGGCTGACTCCTTTGCCCGCGCGTCTGCCGGGACATGCGGTGTCGGCCGGGAGGCCATGGCCGATGGGGGCCTTGCTGGACGGCGATGGCGTGAACTTTGCCGTGTTCTCGGCCCATGCCGAGATGATCGAGCTGTGTCTGTTCTCATCCGACGGGCGCAAGGAAATGGTGCGTCTGCCGTTTCAGGAACGCGATGGCGACATCTGGCACATGCATGTTGGCGGGCTGACGCCGGGCACGGTGTATGGCTACCGCGCGCATGGCCCGTATGTGCCCGAGCAGGGGCACCGGTTTAACCCGCACAAGCTGCTGCTGGACCCTTACGCGCGTGCGTTGGAGGGGCGGTTGCGCTGGTCAGATGCGGTGATGGGCTACAAGATCGGCTCGCCGCGTGGCGATCTGTCGTTTGATACCCGCGATTCCGCCTTTGCCGTACCAAAGGCCGTGGTGACGGACACATCCTTTACATGGGGCGATGATACCGCCCCGCGCACGCCCCGGTCGGAAACGGTGATCTATGAGGCGCATGTCAAGGCGCTGACCCAATTGCACCCCGGCGTGGACAAGCCGTTGCGGGGCAGCTACCTCGCGCTGGCTTCTGACCCGGTGATTGCGCATTTGCAAAAGCTGGGGGTGACGGCGGTGGAGTTGCTGCCGGTGCAGGCCTTTCCGGATGACCGCTTTCTGGTGGCCAAAGGGCTGCGAAACCATTGGGGCTATAACACGCTGTCGTTTTTTGCGCCTGAACCCCGCTATATGGCCAAGGGCGCTTTGTGGGAGTTTCAGACCATGGTGCGCCGTCTGCATTCGGCGGGCATCGAGGTTATTCTGGACGTGGTTTATAACCACACCGCCGAGGGCGACCAGATGGGGCCAACGCTGAGCTATCGCGGCCTTGATAACGCCAGCTATTACCGGCTGGCCGATGGCGGCCGGTATTATGTCAACGACACCGGCACCGGCAACACGCTGAATCTGACGCATCCGATGGTCTTGCGCATGGTGATGGACAGCTTGCGCTATTGGGTCGAAGTTTGCCATGTGGACGGGTTCCGCTTTGATCTGGCCACCGTGCTGGGGCGAGAGCCACATGGGTTTGACCCCAATGGCGGGTTCTTCGATGCGATCCGCCAGGACCCGGTGCTCAGCCGGGTGAAACTGATCGCCGAGCCTTGGGATATTGGCCCCGGCGGCTATCAGCTGGGGCAATATCCGCATCCGTTTCACGAATGGAATGACCAGTTCCGCGATGGAGTGCGGCGGTTCTGGCGTGGGGATGCGGGGCTGACGCCCGACCTTGCCAAACGGCTGTTGGGCAGCGCCGAGCGGTTTGACCATTCCGGACGGTCGGCCACGTCGTCGGTGAATTTTCTGACCGCGCATGACGGGTTCACACTGGAAGATCTGGTCAGCTTTACCGTCAAGCGCAACTGGGACAACGGCGAAGACAACCGCGATGGCCATTCTGACAACCACTCCGACAATATGGGGGTGGAGGGGCCAAGCGATGACCCCGCAGTTCTTGCAGCGCGCGCCTTGCGCAAGCGCAACCTGGCCGCCACGTTGTTCCTCAGCCAAGGCGTGCCGATGTGGCTGGCGGGGGATGAGCTGGGCCACAGTCAGGGCGGCAACAACAACGCCTATGCGCAAGACAATGCGGTGACATGGCTCGACTGGTCAAAGCCGGATCATGCGCTGACCGATTTTGTCGCTCATCTGGCGGCCTTGCGCCGGGCGCATCCGGTGCTGCGGCAGCGCCGGTTCCTGCACGCCCGCAAGCGCGCCGCCGATGGGCTGGCGGATGTGAACTGGCTTAAGCCCGATGGCACCAACCCAACCCCGCAAGATTGGCACGACCCGGCCTTTCGCGCGCTTGGGGTGGAGCTGAGGATGGCCGCCGAAGGGCACGATCCGTCCTGCGACGCGGTTCTGGCATATTTCAACTGCGGGGGGGCGGTGCCGCTGACCCTGCCGACTTCAGCCAAATGGGCGCTGGTGATGGATACCACGCGCCCCGATCTGACCAGCGGACCTGCGCCCGCCGCCTTACCCGCGCAATCCGTGCTGATGTTTCGGTCGACCTCTGATCCGGGGCGAACACAGGGAGAAAACCAATGATCACCACCCCCGCAACTGTTGCCACACAACCGATTGCCGGACAAAAGCCGGGCACCTCTGGTTTGCGCAAAAAAACACCCGTGTTCATGGGGCGGCATTACCTTGAAAACTTCACGCAGGCGATTTTCGACGTCGTGGGGGCACGCGACCAGAACGGGGTTGGCAAGACCTTTGTTCTGGGCGGTGACGGGCGCTACTTCAACGACCGGGCGGCACAGGTCATCTTGCGGATGGCGGCTGCCAATGGGGCGGCACGGGTGATCGTGGGGCAGGGTGCCGTGCTGTCCACACCGGCGGCCAGCCACCTGATCCGGCTGAACAAGACTGACGGCGGCATCATCATGTCGGCCTCGCACAACCCCGGCGGGCCGACCGAAGATTTCGGTGTCAAGTTCAACATGCCCAACGGCGGACCCGCACCCGAAGGCGTGACCGAGGCGATGTATCAGCGCACGACCGAGATCACCGAATACAAGATACTTGAGGCGCAGGATGTGGACCTGAACACGGTAGGGCGGCATTATCTGGGCGGCATGATTGTCGATGTGGTCGATCCGGTTGCCGATTATGCCGATCTGATGGAAACGCTATTCGATTTCCCGGCCCTGCGCGCTTTGTTCAAAGGCGGCTTTCGGATGCGGATGGATTCAATGTGCGCGGTGACCGGCCCCTATGCGGTCGAGATTCTGGAGTGCCGTCTTGGCGCGACACCGGGCACTGTAACCCACGCTACCCCCTTGCCCGATTTTGGCGGCATGCACCCCGACCCGAACCCGACATGGGCACATGAGCTGATGGCCGAGATGATGGGGGCAGACGCGCCCGACTTTGGCGCGGCCAGCGATGGCGACGGGGATCGCAATATGGTGGTGGGGCGCGGCATCTATGTTTCTCCCTCTGACAGTCTGGCAGTGCTGGCGGCCAATGCGCATCTGGCACCGGGCTATGCGCACGGCCTTGCCGGGGTGGCGCGGTCGATGCCCACCTCTGCCGCTGCCGACCGGGTGGCCGATGCGCTGGGTATTGCCAAATTTGAAACGCCCACGGGATGGAAATTCTTTGGCAACCTGCTGGACGCGGGCAAGGTGACACTGTGCGGCGAAGAGAGCTTTGGCACCGGGTCCGACCATGTGCGCGAAAAGGACGGGCTTTGGGCGGTGCTGTTGTGGTTGAACATTCTGGCTGTGCGCAAACAATCCGTGGCCGATATTCTGCGCGACCATTGGTTGACCTATGGCCGCAACTACTACAGCCGCCACGATTTTGAGGCGATCGCCACCGACAAGGCCGATGCGATGATGGCAGCACTGCGCGCCAGCCTGCCCGGTCTGCCCGGACAGGGGATTGAGGGTATGGCCATTACCGCCGCCGACGATTTCGCCTACACCGATCCGATTGACGGCTCGGTCAGCACCAGACAGGGCGTGCGCATCTTGTTTGAAGACGGCAGCCGCATTGTCATGCGCCTGTCGGGCACAGGCACCGAAGGCGCAACCTTGCGGGTCTATCTGGAACGCTACACCCCCGGCCCCGACGGGCTTGACCACGACCCGCAAGCCGCGCTTGCCCCGGTCATCCGCGCGGCACAGACGCTGGCGCGGCTGGCAGAGTTTACCGGGCGCAGCACACCTGATGTGGTGACCTGAACCAAAGGGCTGCAGCGCTCCGCGCGGGAGTATTTTGAAAGCAGCAATTCAGGCAGCGCAGCGCGAGGGGATTGCTGCTTGCCAGATACTCCCGCCGGAGGCGCAGCTTTCCGCAGCGATCCGGTGTCATGGCGAAAACCGACCCTTATCGGTCGGCATTGTCTTGGACATTGCCCTCTGGTCAGCGTGTCATGAGCAGGTACGAATTGGGGGACAGGGCGATGACGCAACTGGGGGTGAGGTCGGGGCGGCAGGCGCGTCAGGTTGAACGGTCGCAAAAGGCGACGGGACACGGGCGACCCTATATCGTGCGCGGCATCCCGACCTATGACATATTGTCTGAAGAAAACCTTGTGCGGATCGAGGCGGCGGCGGATCGGATTCTGGCCGAAACCGGAATCGAGTTTCGCGATGACCCTGTCGCGCTGGACCATTGGCGGCGCGCGGGCGCCGAGGTGGAGGGGCTTTTGGTCAGGTTCCCGCCGGGGATGTTGCGCGAGGTGTTGCGCACAGCCCCGGCCGAGTTCACCCAGCATGCCCGCAATCCGGCCCATTCCATTCGCATCGGCGGGCGCAACGTGATCTTTGCCCCGGCCTATGGCAGCCCTTTCGTCATGGATCTCGACAATGGCCGCCGCTTTGGCACGCTGGAGGACTTTCGCAACTTCATCAAACTGGCGCAGGCCAGCCCGAATTTCCACCATTCCGGCGGCACAATCTGCGAGCCGACCGATATTCCGGTGAACAAGCGCCATCTGGATATGGTGATGGCGCATATTGAACTGAGTGACCGGCCCTTTATGGGATCGGTCACCGCTGAAGATCGGTCGGAAGACAGTATCGACATGGCGCGCATTCTGTTTGGCGCGGATTTTGTCGATCAGAACTGTGTCATTCTGGGCAATGTGAATGTCAATTCACCTCTGGTCTGGGATGGCACCATGACGCGCAGCTTGCGTGCCTATGCGCGTGCCAATCAGGCCGCGGTGGTGGTGCCGTTCATCCTCGGCGGAGCGATGGGGCCTGTGACCAACGCGGGTGCTATTGCGCAATCCCTGGCCGAGACGATGGCGGGTTGCGCGCTGACGCAGTTGGAGCGCCTCGGTGCCCCGGTGATCTTTGGCAACTTCCTGTCGTCCATGAGCCTGCGGTCAGGTTCCCCCACCTTTGGCACGCCCGAGCCTGCGATCGGCTCTATGGTGATCGGGCAATTGGCGCGACGGCTGAACCTGCCCCTGCGCTGTTCGGGCAATTTCACCACCTCAAAGCTGCCCGATGCGCAAGCGATGACGGAAGGCACCATGAGCATGCTGGCCGCCATCCATTGTGGGGCGAATTTCATCCTGCATTCGGCGGGATTTCTGGATGGTCTGCTCAGCATGAGCTACGAGAAGTTCATGCTCGACGATGATCTGTGTGGCGCTCTGCACAGCTATCTGGATGGGGTGCAGATCGACGACAACACTTTGGCCGTCGATGCCTTTGCCGAGGTGGGGCCGGGCAACCACTTTTTCGGTTGCGCGCATACGATGGCCAATTACCAGACCGCGTTCTGGGATTCGGGGTTGGCGGATAACGAGCCGTTTGAAAAATGGGAAGCCGCAGGCGGCCTTGATGCTGCAACCCGCGCCAATCGGGCTTGGAAAAAGCGGCTGGCTGAGTATGAACAGCCCGCGCTGGATAAGGACATTCGCGACGGGCTACATGATTTCATTGCCAAAGCCAAGGAATCGGCGCCAGACGCGTGGTATTAGCGGAACTGCTTGGCCAGTTTCAGGCCCTGACCCTGATAGTTTGAGGCGATTTTTTCGCCATAAAGTGCATCGGGGCGCTCTGCCATCCGTTCATACACCAGCCTGCCCACGACCTGCCCGTGTTCCAGCACAAAGGGTGCCTCGTGGCAGCGCACTTCAAGGACACCACGCGACCCGGCACCCCCTGCGGCTGCATGGCCAAAGCCGGGGTCGAAAAAGCCCGCGTAATGCACGCGGAATTCACCAACCATGGCCAGATAAGGCGCCATTTCGGCGGCGTAATCGGGCGGGATCGTTACCGCCTCGCGGCTGACGAGGATGTAGAACGCGCCGGGGTCCAGTATGATGCGGCCTTCGGTGGTGCGGATTTCTTCCCAGAACTCGGACGCCGGATAATGGCCGATACGGTCCAGATCAACTACGCCGGTGTGGGGTTTGGCGCGGTAGCCAACCAGATCACCCGAGGCCGGGCGCAGATCAACCGAAAAACCGAGGCCCTCGGATATCACGGGGGTTCCATCGACCAGCGGCTCGACCAGATGCAGCGCGGCAAGGTCGGAATCTGACAGCACCGCCTGACCCTGACGAAACCGGATCTGGTTCAAGCGTTGGCCTGCGCGTACCAGTACGGAAAATGACCGAGGGCATACTTCGGCGTAAAGTGGGCCGTCATATCCGTCGGTGATCCGGTCAAATTCAGTGCCCCCATCGGTGATGGTCCGGGTCAGCAGATCGAGCCGCCCGGTCGAGGATTTGGCATTGGCCACTGCCGTCAATCCGGGGGGCAGAGACAGCCTTTCCATCAGTGGGATCACGTAGACACAGCCCTTTTCCAGCACCGCGCCAGCGCTTAGATCAACGCGGTGCATCTCAAACTCTGCCAGACGGTCGGCCACGGGGCGGCCCTTGCCTGCCAGAAACGACGCGCGCACCCGGTAGGCGGTGGTGCCAAGCCGCAGGTCAAGACTGGCAGGCTGCACCTGCTCTGGCAGGATCGCGGGCAGGGCGCTGATGACGCCATCGGCAATCATCTGGCGCAGGTGCTGGGCGGCAAGAACCCCGGTCAATGGCATTGCAGAACCCTCCGCAGCGGCCCGATGGGGCCAAAATGAAAACCGCCCGCAAGGCACAGGGCCAAGCGGGCGGTTTTGGAAATGGTCGGGCCGGAGAGATTCGAACTCTCGACCTTCCGCCCCCCAGACGGACGCGCTAACCAGGCTGCGCTACGGCCCGAACATGCGGGGATACATACTGATATTCGCAGGCGGCACAAGCGGGAAAGCATCGAATATACCCCAAATGCGACGGCGTTAGCCCTGCACTCGCGACGGTCCGGTCATGCGGTTATGCAAGGCGACAGCCCGTTCGCGGATTTCGGCCAGCTGTTGACGCTCAGCCGTCGTCAGCGTGTCGGCAGAGCGTGCGCGCAGTCTTTGGGCGAGGGTCGGGCCAGACAGGGCGACGGGCTGCTCGGCCACCGGGGGCGGCGGCGTGGCCGCACCGATGCGGGTGATTTTCAGTGTCGGCGCAGGTGGCGGGGCGTGGTCGGTGTCGGCTGTGTCCGGGGGCAGATCGGACTCGTCGGCCCAGACCGCCATTGGGGCTTCGGACACCGGCTCTGGCGGTGGTGGGGCCATTGTTGGGGCTTGCCGCGCGAACAGATCTGCCACCACGGGAGCAGAGGTGACGGGCGCTGGCGGCACTGCGACATCGGGGCGTAAGTCATCTGGAGACTCGTCGGAATAGCCACCGGGGGGGAGCGGGTCAGGCAGGTCTGCCAGAGCGTCATCTTCCGCCAGCGTGTCGCTTTGCCAGTCAACTTGCAGGTCACCACGCTCAGTGTCTTGCTCATCCTCTTGCTCTGCTACGGTCTCAACAGATTCCTGAACCGGCGGGCGCAGGGCAGCCTGCAGCGCGATGATCTGAGCGGTCTCCACCTCATCCAACGGCAGGGGCGCATCTGGTTCTGGCGTTCCGGTGGCTGCGGCAAGGGCGGCGGCAAGAGCTGCATCATCGTCACCCTCGGCCACTTCATCCACACCGGACACATGGCGAACACCTTGTTCGCGCAGGATTTTCTGCACTCCGCGGATGGTCATGCCATCTTCGTGCAGCAGGCGTTTTATGCCTGTCAGCAAGGCCACATCCGCGGGGCGGTAATAGCGACGCCCCCCGGCACGTTTGACGGGCTTTATCTGTGGAAATCGGCTTTCCCAGAACCGCAGGACGTGAGCCGGCGTTTCCAGCAGGTCAGCGACCTCTGAGATAGTGCGAAAGGCGTCGGGCGATTTGTTCATGCGCCGCGCTCTCCTGCCGACATACGATTACTTCTTTTACTTCTTTTTACCGGCAGCCACACGGTCGCGCATCAGATGAGACGGGCGGAAGGTCAGCACACGGCGTGGGCTGATCGGCACCTCATCCCCGGTTTTGGGGTTGCGACCAACACGGGCCGACTTGTCGCGGACCGAAAAGGTGCCAAAGGACGAAACCTTGACCTGATCGCCCGAGGCGAGCGCGTCAGACATGTGTTGCAGAACAGCTTCGACCAGTTCCGCCGATTCATTCCGGCTTAGCCCTACTTCACGGAAAACGGCTTCTGACAGGTCCATGCGGGTCAGTGTTTTTTCGCTCATTCGCAAATCCCCCCGGGGTTTTGAGGTAAAGGATGCGCTGTCACGATTTGCGAGTCAATATCAGACACTTGAAGGGCGTCTTTAATTCGCGGTTACCAGCGAAGAACTACCGATCCCCATGCCAGACCGCCACCAATCGCCTCGGTCACGATCAGGTCGCCTTGTTTGATCTGGCCGCGCGCGCGGCCAACCGACAGGGCCAGCGGGATGGACGCGGCCGAAGTGTTGCCGTGATCCTGCACGGTCACCACCACACGATCCATCGGCAGCTGCATCTTTTTCGCAGTGCCCTCAATGATGCGGATATTGGCCTGATGTGGCACAATCCAATCCACATCGGCCGAAGTCATCGCGGCCTTGTCCAGACACGCATTGGCAGTTTGTGCAAGTTTTTCAACGGCATGCCGGAACACCTCTTTGCCCGCCATCCGCAGGTGGCCAGTGGTGCCGGTGCTTGTGCCGCCATCGACGTACAAGATGTCCTTGAACCGACCGTCCGAGTGCAGATCGCTGGCCAGAATGCCACGGTCGGTGCTGGTGCCGGTGCCGGCCTGGGCTTCGAGCACCAAAGCGCCCGCGCCGTCGCCAAACAAGACACAGGTGGTGCGGTCGTTCCAATCCATCAGCCGGCTGAACGTCTCGGCCCCGATGACAAGCACGCGTTTTGCCTGACCCGACAGGATCAGCGCATTGGCGGTGGTCAGTGCAAAAACGAATCCCGCACACACCGCCTGCACGTCAAAAGCAAAGCCATGCGTCATGCCCAATTCGGCCTGCACCATGGTGGCGACCGAAGGAAAGGTCAGATCGGGGGTAGAGGTGGCAAGGATGATCGCATCAATATCATCGGCGACCAATCCGGCATCGCTCAACGCGGCGCGCGCCGCATGGGTGGCCAGATGCGAGGTCATCTCACCCTCGGCTGCGAAATGCCGACGCTCGATCCCGGACCGCGACCTGATCCATTCGTCGCTGGTTTCGACCAACGCCTCCAGATCGGCATTGGCCACAACGCGGGCGGGCAGATAATGGCCCACGCCCGCCACAACAGCGCGTATTGTCATGATTTGGCCTCGTCTTTTCGTGGGGTATCTTCCCCGACAGTCTCTGCTGCCACTTTCTTTCCGGTCGAGGCGACACGCGCCGCCAGCCGGTCCACAAACCCAGAGCGGGCAAGCTGAATCGCCAGCCCGATCGCGGCGGCAACCCCGGTTTCATCCGCTGATCCGTGCGATTTGACGACCGTGCCGTTCAGCCCCAGAAACACTCCACCATTGACCCGGCGCGGATCAATCCGTTTTTGCAGGCGTTTCAAAGAGTTCATCGCCAGAAGCGCCGCGAATTTTGACAACAGCCCAGCCCCAAAGGCTTCGCGCAGGAAATCTGCGATCAGCTTGGCGGTGCCTTCGCCGGTTTTCAGTGCGATGTTGCCGGTATAGCCGTCGGTTACGATCACATCGCAGCGGTCACCCGGAATATCGCCGCCCTCGACAAAGCCGACGAACTCAAAGCCACCGGCCTCGGCGGCCTCAACCATGCGGTCATGGGCGATTTTCAGCTCGGCCCGGCCTTTGTGTTCTTCGGTGCCGACATTCAGCAAACCGACACGCGGGCGTGACAGCGCTAGACCGTTGCGGGCGTAAGACGCGCCCATGGCGGCGAATTGCAACAGATCTTCGGCCTCGGCCTCGATACCTGCGCCTACATCCAGCATCAGGTTGAACCCACCGGGGTTCCGGCTGGGCCATAAACAAGCGATGGCGGGGCGGTTGACGCCGGGGATCTTTCGCAGGCGGATCATCGACACCGCCATCAAAGCGCCGGTATTGCCACAAGACACCGCCGCCTGCGCTGCGCCCGATTTCACAGAGTCAATCGCCGACCACATCGAGGTGCCGCTTCCGTGGCGCATGACCTGGCTTGGTTTGTCGTTCATGGTGACGACGCGGTCTGCATGAACGACCAGAACCCGGTCCGAAAGACCGGGTTGCGCCGCGACCAATGGGGTCAGCGTGGCGCCGTCGCCGTGCAGGATAAAGCGCACATCCGTATGCTTGGCCGCAGACAAGCCAAGACCGGCGACAACAGCCGCCGGCCCACGGTCACCGCCCATGGCATCAACCGAAATGACTGTGGAAGCCCTGCCGTCAAGCTTGTCCGTTGCCGGATTTTGCGGTCCGCTTGCCATGGGCAGGGTGCGCCGTCAGGGCGCGGCTTACGCCGCGTCCTCGTCCAGATCGACGTCTTTGGTGGTCGCCACGACTTCGCGGGCGTCATAGTGACCGCAGGCGCCGCACACATGGTGCGGGCGCTTCAGCTCGCCACAGTTGGGGCAATCAGCGGGGTTTCCAGCGACCAACGCATCGTGAGCACGACGCATGTTACGCTTGGATTTAGTGACTCGGTTCTGCGGGACAGCCATGTCGCAACCTTTGGGTAGTGGGGACATGCCCCTGTTTTACTTGACGATTCTTCTAGCGGATAGCGCCGCCGGGGGCGCGTTTCCACACCCCGAATGAGGCGCGGAACATACATTTATCTGGGCGCGGTGCAAGCCCCATTCTGCGATTGGTTGCACATCACCCCTCTGTGCCGCCCTCGGTTCCGCCACCCATTTTGTCTTTCAGCGCGGCAAGCGAAGCAAAGGGCCTCAGGTCTTCGTCGCGCAAGGGCGCGGCCCCGGGCGGGGTGGCGACAATCTCGCCCAGTTCAGCCCCGGCGGCCCGTGGATAGAGCGGTAGCGACAGCACCAGTGCCTCCAGTGCGACAAGTCCGGCGTCGATCACCTCGGGCATCGCTTCGGCGGTGTCATCTTCGGGCATCTCCGCCTCGTCGCCCTGCGGTTCCACCCAATCCGACACATAGCGCCGGCGCACGGTCTCGCGGATTTCGGCCCGCACGGGGGCAAGGGTAACTCCGCAAGGCTGTTCCACGATCGCGGTCAGATGAGCCTCGAGCACGAAATCGCGGTTGGGGGCGGGACGAATCTCTCCCTTGAAGCGCAGGGCAGGCACCGAGATCAGGCCCAGTTCCACCGCTGCGGCCTTGCGCGTGGCGGCGTCGGGCGTCAGATCAAAGCGCGTGGGTTTGCGCATCGACAATGCGCCGCTGCGAAACGGATGACTTAAAGCGGGCGGTGCTGACATTGCTTCGGGCACAAAGCCGGGTGTGGCTGGTTTTTTCATGGCGAGGATCACCTTTGGTTCACTTGAAGCCGGCACAGAGGGCACAGGACGCGTTCCAGACGCTGGCAGACGCGTTCCATTCTTGAACCGGCCCGCGTCCTTCTGTAAGCCTTTGCCTCAGGAGACGGTTCTTCTTCATCCGGCACCTAAGCGGCGACACTCCGCTTGGCAAGCCTGCTGGTGGATTTTGGGCCGGGTCGTGCGGTAACGCTGGGGTAGGGATTGAGACGGATGGCATTGACGACAGCGCGGCGCGACCGCAAGCCGGCGGCTTTATCTTTCCGCACTGTGATGCGGGGGGTGGCAGTTATGTGCCTTGTCACCGCATTGACCGCCTGTTCACCGATCTACCGCAATCACGGCTATGTGCCGGCCGAGGAAGATCTGGCCCAGCTTGTCGTCGGAAAAGACACCCGCGAGACCGCAGCGCCAAAGGTGGGGCGCCCGTCAACCTCGGGTCTGTTGAATGACACTGGCTGGTTCTATGTGCAAAGCCGCTGGGAACAGCGCGGCGGATTCGCTCCGCAGGAAATCGACCGTCAGGTTGTGGCGCTGACCTTCAGCGAGCGTGGCGTTTTGCAAAATGTCGAGCGTTTCGGTTTGGAAGACGGGCAGATCGTGCCGCTTTCGCGTCGTGTTACCGAAACCAGCGTCAAAGGTCTTGGCGTGTTGGCGCAGCTGTTCTCCAGCTTTGGCCGTCTGAGCGCGGGTCAGTTGCTGGGCAACTGATCCGACGCCGTTGGCAGGTCAGTCGGTTTCCGGCTCAAAGGTCAGGGCGACCCCGTTCATGCAATAGCGCAGACCCGTGGGCGCAGGTCCGTCGGGGAAGACATGCCCAAGATGGGCGTCGCAGCGGTTGCAATGCACCTCGGTCCGCCGCATGAACCAGCTGCGGTCTTCGGTCTCGCCCACCAGATCGCTGCTGATTGGTGCGAAAAAGCTGGGCCAGCCGGTGCCTGACTCAAACTTGGTGGACTGGTCGAACAGGGGCGCATCACAGCACACACACCGATAGGTGCCCGGTGCTTTGGGAAAGTTGTCATGGCTGAACGCGCGTTCGGTGCCATGTTTGCGCGTAACCCTATAGGCGAGGTCCGACAGCATCTCTTGCCATTCGGAATCCGATTTCACAACCTTGTCCATAGCCATCTCCTGTGGTTCTGTGCGGCTGACCTGTGTGCAGATCAGCACGTTTGGGAGTGTATTTAGGGCTGGCCGTGTCAGGTGCCAAGGGTGATGGAGGGCGGCGTGAAGCCATTGTCGCGAGGGCGCTACCAGGTGCGGCTTGCCGCCAGTGCGGATGATGTGGCGGCGGCACAGCGGCTGCGGCATGTGGCGTTCTGGGCCGCGCGGGGCAGGGCGCGCGACGATGGGCTTGATGCAGATGCCTTTGACGATCTGGCCCGGCATGTGCTGGTCGAGGAAAGCGGCACCGGCGCCTTTGTGGCCTGCTACCGGGTGCAGATGTTTGATGGCAGCACGTTGGGCCAGTCATATGCCGCGCAGTTTTATGATCTGTCGCGGCTGACTCGGTTTCCGGGGGCCATGCTGGAGTTGGGCCGGTTTTGTCTGGCCCCCGATCAGCACGACCCCGATATATTGCGCCTTGCCTGGGCTGCGATGACGCGGATGGTGGATGCGGCCGGGGTCGGTCTGTTGTTCGGATGCTCAAGTTTTGCGGGGGTGGACCCTGCGCCGCACGCGGGTGCGCTTGCCGGGCTGAGCGCCCGTGTCGCGCCCGAGTCATGGCGACCCGGACCACGTGCGCCCGAACGGATTGCGCTGTGCGATCTGGGGCCTGCACAGCCCACGCCCTTGCCCGCCTTGCTGCGCACCTATCTGTCGATGGGCGGCTGGGTCAGCGATCATGCGGTGATCGACCGGCAGCTTGATACGCTGCATGTGCTGACCGGCGTAGAGATCGCTGCGATCCCGGCCGCTCGGGCGCGGGCTTTGCGTCTGATTGCGGCGGAAAGTGTGGGGTAGCATAATACCACTTTTGCAAACACTTGATTTATATAAGTTTTATGTTGCTTACGGCGCTTGACGCTGCATCCTTGATGCGCGATAAGCCGCCATCCGAGTTACCGGGGGGCAACCCCTGCCTATCCTCTATGGGAAACCACCGATGAAAACTTTTACCGCTACACCGGCGGACATCGAGAAAAAGTGGATCCTGATCGATGCCGAAGGTATCGTTCTGGGTCGCTTGGCCACGATCGTCGCCAACATCCTGCGCGGCAAGAACAAGCCGACGTTTACGCCGCACATGGATATGGGTGACAATGTCATCATAATCAATGCGGACAAGATCCAGATGACCGGCAACAAGCGCGCCGACAAGATCTATTACTGGCACACCGGCCACCCAGGCGGCATCAAGCAGCGCACCGCGCGGCAGGTGCTGGAAGGCGCGCATCCCGAGCGTGTCGTGATCAAAGCCGTTGAGCGTATGATCACCCGCAACCGTCTGGGCCGTCAGCAAATGACGAACCTGCGCGTTTACGCTGGTGCGGACCATCCGCATGAAGCTCAGCAGCCGACCGTCCTCGACGTCGCGGCGCTGAATCCCAAGAACACCCGGAGCGCGTGATCATGGCTGATATCAAATCTCTCGACGATCTGAAGACGGCCGTCTCCGGCACCTCTGCTGACGTGGCGGCGCCTGTTGCGGCTCCTCGTGTGGCCGTGCGTGATGCGCTGGGTCGGTCCTATGCTACCGGCAAGCGTAAAAACGCTGTTGCCCGTGTCTGGGTCAAGCCCGGCACCGGCAAGGTCACTGTGAACGGCAAGGAAATGGCGGCTTATTTCGCCCGTCCGGTTCTGCAGATGATCCTGAAGCAGCCTTTCACCATCGCAAATGTTGAAGGTCAGTTTGACGTGATGGCCACCGTTGTTGGTGGTGGCCTGTCCGGTCAGGCGGGTGCGGTCAAGCACGGCATCTCGAAAGCCCTGCAACTGTATGAGCCCGGTCTGCGTGGCGCACTGAAGGCCGCTGGCTTCCTGACCCGCGACAGCCGCGTTGTGGAACGTAAGAAGTATGGCAAGGCGAAAGCCCGTAAATCCTTCCAGTTCTCCAAGCGCTGATCTCTGGATACCAGTTTTGGAAAGGCCCGCCGTTTGGCGGGCCTTTTTGCTTTTCTATGTGACCCTACGGCATAAAAAAATGGGCCGGAATATCCGGCCCAGTCAGGGGAAAGTCTTTGCCGATTTGGGGCTTACGGCTCCCAGAACCGGCGGTTGGCTTCGGCCTCGGCGGTGATTGGATCAAGTCCCACATCGCGCAACAGGTGCCGATCAAGCCGTTTCAGCCCCTTTCGGGTGCGTTGGCGGTTCTCCCATGTGACAACGCGGACCGCAGCGGCCAGCACCAGCCGCGACAGCGGAGGGAGAGAGGCGGGGCGGAAGACCAGCGTTTCGACGCGAGACATGACAGGTTCCTTTTTGCTGTGCATTAAATTTGCGTTGATACAATGGCGCGAATTGCCATATGATAAAGATACAAAGTCCGAAAACAAAGCGCCAGAGGAACATTGTGGCTGATACAATATGGCTTCCGAAGCTGTCTGACGAAGACGGCCCCAAGTATCTGGCCCTGACCCGCGCCCTGCGTGAGGCGATCCGCTCGGGCGCGTTGGCGACGGGGGCGCAACTGCCAACCGTTCGCGAACTGGCGTATCAACTCAAGGTCACGCCGGGCACCGTGGCGCGCGCCTACAGTCTTGCGACCCAAGAGGGAATGCTGGCGGCCACCGTTGGCCGGGGCACCTTTGTTGCCGCAAGTGCGCCGCGTCTGGGGCCAACGCAGGCGCTGTTTATCGACCGCGACCCGGCACGTTTGCAAGGTAAGGTGGACCTGCGCGCACCAATCCTGCCCGATGTGGGGCAGGGTGCGGCGATTGCGGCGGCGTTGCGCGCGGTGGGGGCTGACACGGATACCGATTGGGTCGATTACCCCAGCCAACGCGCCGAACTGCCACTGCGCGAGGCGATTTGTGACTGGGTGTCAGAGCGGGTTCTGGGGCCGTTGTCGGCGGATGATATTGTGCTGACACATGGCGGGCAGAATGCGATCAATCTGATTTTCATGTGCTGCCTGCGCGGGGATCGTCCGGTGGTTCTGACCGAAGAACTGGCCTATCCCGGTTTTCGCCACGCCGCGCGCCTGTCGCGGGCCGAGGTGGTCGCAGTAGAGATGGACGATGAGGGCATGTTGCCCGACGCGCTGGAACAGGCCTGCCGCCGTCATGGCGCGCAAGTGCTTTGCCTGACCGCCGAGGCGCAGAACCCGACCACCGGGCGGATGGGGATGGAGCGGCGGCAAGCCATAGTTGATATTGCCCGGCGCTACGATCTGCAAATCCTTGATGATGATTGCTATTCCGTAGCATCTGATACGTTGCCCGCGTTGCGCGCCTTGGCACCCGAGCGCACCTGGCATGTGGGCAGCCTGTCCAAAAGCATCTCTGCAGGTCTGCGCTTTGGTTATATGGTGGCCCCTGTCGGGATGGGCCAGACCGGGAGGTTGACGGCGCAGCATGCGTTTTTCGCGCTGTCGCGCCCGATTGAGGCGATTGTGCTGCATTTGTTGCAATCGGGAGAGGGCGCACGGTTGCGCGCATTGGTACAGATCGATCTGGAAACGCGGCTGCAATTCGCGGTCAATGCGCTGGGGGCCTTTGATCTGGGTTGGCAACCGGGGTTGCAATTCATCTTTTTGCGCCTGCCCTCGGGGTGGCGCGCCAGCAGCTTTTGTTCCCATGCCGAAGCGGCGGGGGTGATGGTGCGGTCAGCCGATGAATATGCGTTGATCCACGGCCGCGCACCCAATGCGGTGCGGGTGGCGCTGACCGGAAATGTGCCGATGCACCAGTTTCAGGACGGAATCGCCCGTCTGGCCCGCTTGCTGGCAGAGCCGCCTGCGGACCTTATGGTGTAGCCGGGCCAATTGTGGCGCGATTGTGGCAGGCTTGTGGCGGGGGCGTGGCTGATCCATGGCGGCTGTTGCACAGAGACCTCCATTCTTGTGCATTTCGAATTCGTGATCGCCCAACGCAGGCTGGGCGCTTGACGGTTGACACCGGACTGCGGCATTTTGCCAATATAACGAGCAGATGCACGCAACGACGTGCGAAATAAAAAGACAGGACGGACCCTAATATGGGACAGCAAACCACTTTCCATGCTCCGCATGGCGGGGCTGATTTTCTGGGTTATCGCAAGCGTGCTGGCGCCACCGAGATTGTGTATGATGATGGGGTAGCACGCCGCATGGTCTGGCGGGTATCTGGTGCCTCGAGCGAGGCGCGCTTGTCCGATGCTTTGCGCGCGGCGGTTGGATCGCTTCGGGTCGTGCCATCGCTTTATGACGAGCTGAAAAAGCGCGCCATTGCAATTGAACGAATTGCGGGCTGAGAGCTGCGCCTTGTTATTATGCAAAGCCGGGCCGTTGGTCCGGCTTTTTTGATGGCGTGAACATGGCCCCTTGCCAGCCCTGTGTGCTTGTGCCTAACATTTGATCAAAGTCGCGACACAGCGACAGGCGGCTGTCACAACAGGGGGTGACATGGCGAAATCTAATTCTGCTTTGCTCCGGTCCGAAGCGCGTTCCGGGTTGATGTTGATCAGCCCGACGGCGATTTATGCGGTGCTTCTGCTGGCGGCGCCCTTGGGCACGGTGGTCTTGTATTCGCTGCTGACCGGCGGGCGCGGCATGATCGCGTGGGATTTCACGCTGGCCAATTATATCGAGGTCTGGACCGGCCCGGTCTACCGCGCCATCATGTTGCGGTCGTTGATCGTGGCCCTGTCGGTGACGGTGGTAACGGTAGTGATCGCCTATCCCATCGCCTATTTCGTCAGCTTTCACGTGCAGCCATCAAAGAAAGCGCTCTGGCTGTTCCTGATCACCATTCCGTTCTGGACCAGCTATCTGATCCGGGTGTTTTTGTGGAAGGTGATCCTTGGTTACAACGGGGTGATCAATTCGGGGCTGTTGGGTATCGGGATTATTGACGAGCCGCTGACATGGATCAACTATAATGTCGGCGCTTTGGTGGTCACATTGGCCCATGCATATGCGCCCTTTGCCATTCTGCCGATCTTTGTGGCGCTCGAAAAGATTGACCGCAGCTTGCTGGAGGCCGGGCAGGATCTGGGCGAGTCGCGTTTGCGCACCTTCTGGCGGGTGACATTGCCGCTGTCGATGGGCGGCGTGATTGCGTCGGTGCTGATCGTGTTTATCCCCACCATTGGTGACTATGTGACGCCCGATCTGATTGGCGGCGGTAAACTGCCGATGATTGCCAATATGATGGAAGTGCAGATGCTCAAGATCAACAACAAGCCTTTGGGGTCGGCGATTGCTGTATCGGCCATGCTGATCGTGGCGGTGATTTCGGTGGCCTTTGTGCTGGCGAACCGACGCTTCCTTGGGCCGGCAAAGTAGGGGTGTGGTGATGAAATCTCCGGGCTTGCGCGCCTATGCCATTGGCTACCTGATCTTTCTGTATGCGCCGATTGTGCTGTTGCCGATATTTGCGTTCAACGACAGCCGGATCATTGCTTTCCCGCTGTCAAGCTTCACCACCAACTGGTTTGCCGACATGTGGGCGGATCGCCAGTTGTGGCAGGCGCTGAGAAACTCGATGATCATTTCCAGCTCTACCGCCGTGATTGCCACCGTTCTGGGCGTGTTCGGCGCGCGGGCCAGCACGCGCTACAGCTTTCCGGGCAAGGGGGGGCTGGTCGGGCTGATCATGCTGCCGTTGGTCTTGCCCGAGATGATTGTGGCGATGTCACTGCTGGTTGTGCTGTTGGCCATTTCTGTGCCGCTGTCGATTTTCACGGTCATTCTGGGCCATGTGCTGATCACCACGCCCTTTGCGGTGGCGATCCTGTCTTCGGCCTTTCAATCGCTTGATAAGTCGCTGGAAGAAGCGGCCTATGATTTGGGCGAAGGTCCGGTTTCCACCTTCCGGCTGATCATTCTGCCGCTGGTGGCGCCCGGTATCATCTCTTCTTTGCTGATCTGTTTCACCATCAGTCTGGACGAGTTCATCATCGCCTATTTCCTCGCCGGGGCCGATACCGTGTTGTCGTCCTATATCTACGGCCAGTTCCGCTTTCCGGCCAAAGTTCCCGCCATGATGGCGCTTGGCACCATTCTGGTGCTGGTGTCTGTCACCCTTCTTTCCATCGCAGAGTTCTTTCGCCGTCGCGGCATCGCGAAAACCGGCGGCAAAGATACCGGAGGCTTCTTGTGAGCGACAAACCCACGATGCCAAGACAAACCATGATCGAATTCCGGGATGTCCATAAATACTATGGCGATTACCACGCCTTGCGCGGGATCAATGGCACAATCCGTGCGGGTGAGTTTTTCTCGCTGCTGGGGCCGTCTGGCTGTGGCAAGACCACGCTTTTGCGCACTATTGCCGGCTTTGAGGGCATCGACAAAGGCGCTGTGCTGATCGATGCCAAGGATATGGCCAAGGTGCCTGCCAACAACCGGCCGACCAATATGGTGTTCCAGTCTTACGCGATTTTCCCGCATATGAGCGTGGGGGAGAATGTGGGCTTTGGCCTGCGGCGTGATCCACGCAGCAAGGCCGATAAGGCCAAAGCGGTGGAAGAAGCGTTGGAGATGGTCGGTCTGAAAGGCTATGGGGCGCGTGCGGCGCATGCGCTGTCGGGCGGTCAGCGGCAGCGGGTGGCCTTGGCACGCGCGCTGATCCTGAAGCCCAAAGTTTTGTTGCTGGACGAGCCGTTGTCGGCGCTTGACAAGAAAATGCGCGAACACATGCAGGTAGAGCTGATCAAGCTGCAACGGCAGGTGGGCATCACCTTTGTGCTGGTGACGCATGATCAGGAAGAAGCGCTGGTGATGTCAGACCGCATCGCAGTGATGTTTGAGGGCGAGATCGCGCAGCTTGCCGACCCCGAAACACTGTATCGCCGCCCCAATTCCAAGAAGGTCGCAGATTTTATCGGGACGATGAACTTTATCCCTGCGGTGGTGATTTCTGAAACGGGCGGCCAGATCGAGGTTGACGCCAAGGGTCTGGGCCGCGCGATACTGGAGATGGATCAATGCCCCGCCGGGCAGGGCGATGCGCCGATGGTGGGCCTGCGTCCCGAGACGCTGACGCTGATGTATCCCGGCCAGACCACGACTGAACGCACGGTGGATGGTGTGATCGACGAGGTTATCTATTTCGGCGACATGACCTATTACGACGTCTATCTGGGTGGCACTGATGTCGAAGTGCGGCTGTCGATGCGCAACACGCCCGGTCGCCCGATCCTGGACGTGGGCACAAAGGTGGATGTGGCATGGAGCCCAAGCGCTTTGGTGCTGTTCCGCTGACCCTTGGGGCTGAGATTGCAGCGTGTCATCTGTGTAGGGCACGGTTTGCCGCGACGGTAACTGCCCACGCCCCGCGCCCGGTGGTTTGGTTTCAACCATCTGCGCGGCTGTTGATTGCGGGGCAGGCACCGGGCGCGCGGGTTCATGCCTCGGGCCAGCCGTTTACCGATCCGTCAGGGGACCGGTTGCGCGATTGGTGCGGATTGAACCACCTTGCGTTCTATGACCGTACCTTGGTGGCGATTGTGCCGATGGCGTTTTGCTTTCCGGGCTATGATGCGCGCGGCGCTGACCTGCCGCCGCCGGGGATTTGTGCGCAGACATGGCGGGCGCGGGTGATGGCGGATTTGCCCAATGTGCGCCTGACGTTGTTGGTCGGGGGCGCCGCAATGCGCTGGCATCTGGGCGCGCGCGCTGTGACCGCGACAGTGGCGGATTGGCGCAAGCATGCGGCAAACGGCATCTTTCCCTTGCCCCACCCGTCATGGCGCAATACCGGGTGGCTGAAACGCAACCCATGGTTTGCGGCCGAGTTGCTGCCTACGCTACGACGCGCGGTGGCCGGGGTGATGGAGAATTGAGATGACCGAGATCGTAAGCCTGCTGGATGCCGCCCATGCCGCCGTGCATGCCAACCCTGATAACGAAGCGCTGCGCCTGCGGTTCTTTGAGCGGCTGGCCGATGGCGAGATGTTCCTTTTGCTGGAGCGCGAGGCGCAGGGCGAGACGCTGGACCCCAAGGTGTTTGATCTGGAAGACGGCCGCTTTGTGCTGGTGTTTGACCGCGAAGAACGGCTGGCCGGGTTTACCGGAGGCATCGCACCCTATGCCGCCTTGCCGGGCCGGGTTATCGCGGGCTTGCTGAAAGGGCAGGGCATCGGGCTGGGGGTGAACCTTGGGGTGGCCCCGTCCGAGATGCTCTTGCCACCGGAAGCGATGGACTGGCTGGCTGAAACGCTGGACGAGGGCCCGGAGGAGGTGCAGGCGCTGCCCGAGCAGTTCCACGCGCCCGCCGTGCCAGAGGCGCTGATTTCCGGGCTCGACGCAAAGCTGGCGCGGGCGGCGGGTCTGGCCTCGGGTGCCTTGCTCGCGGCGGTGACCTATCGTGGCGGGCGGCGTGGGCATATGCTGGCCTATCTGGATGTGGCACCGGGGGCGGAAGCCGCATTAGCGCGTGCGGCGTCAGAAGCCTTGGTGTTTTCCGGGATTGAAGCCGGGGAGCTGGACGTGGCGTTTCTGCATTCCGCCGATCCTGCGGTGGTGGCGATGGCGCGGGTGGCATTGCGGTTCGATCTGCCGGAGGTGGAGGAGAGGCCGGCCCCCGGTTCGGCCCCCGGTATGGACCCGAAGCGCCCGCCTCGGCTGGTGTAAGCGGGGGTTTCACACCCCCGCACCCCCGTGGGATATTTAGGAACAGAAAATGGTAAAGGGCCTTTCAGGGCGGGCACCTTCGGCAAGTGGTGGCTTGACGCGGATGCTGCGCCCGCATACCTGACGGCGCATGGCACGCGCACCCCTTTTACAACTCTCCGACATCTCGCTGACCTTTGGCGGGAACCCTGTATTTGACGACCTGTCGCTGGTGGTTCAGCCCGGTGACCGGGTGGCGCTGGTCGGGCGCAATGGATCTGGCAAATCGACCTTGATGAAGGTGATGGCCGGGTTGGTTGAGGTGGATCGCGGGATCAGGGTTGTCTCGCCCGGCGTGAGCGTCGGCTATATGGAACAGGACCCTGATCTGTCCGGGTTTGAGACACTTGGCGATTTTGCGGCAAGTGCCCTGGCGGAGGGCGAGGAATACCGGGTGGTGATGGTGGCCGAAGGGTTGAAGTTCAACCCCGAGACGCCGGTTGCAACCGCTTCGGGGGGCGAGCGGCGGCGCGCGGCACTGGCCAAGCTGTTGGCTGAGGCGCCGGAGTTGATGCTGCTGGACGAGCCGACCAACCATCTGGACATTCAGGCGATTGAGTGGCTGGAGGCGGAACTTTTGTCGACCCGCACCGGATTTGTGCTGATTTCGCACGATCGGGCGTTTTTGCGCGCGCTGACCAAGGCGACGCTGTGGATTGACCGGGGCGAGGTGCGTAGACGCGAAAGCGGGTTTGACGGGTTCGAGGAGTGGCGCGAAACCGTCTGGGCCGAAGAAGACGACGCCCGTCACAAGCTTGACCGCAAGATCAAGGCCGAGGCGAAATGGGCGGTTGAGGGCATCTCAGCCCGGCGCAAGCGCAACCAGGGCCGGGTGCGGGCCCTTGCCGCGCTGCGCGAGGAGCGCGGGAGCCAAATCCGCCGTCAGGGCACGGCGGCGCTGGAGATGGAATCGGGCACCACCAGCGGCAAGCGGGTGATCGAGGCCCGCGGCATAGGCAAGTGGTTTGGCGACAAGACCATTCTGGAAGGCTTTGATCTGCGGGTGCTGCGTGGCGACCGGGTGGCTTTTGTTGGCCCGAACGGGGTGGGCAAGACCACGTTGCTGAAGATGCTGACCGGGGAGGTGGCGCCGGATGCGGGGTCGGTGATCCTTGGCACCAATCTGGAGATCGCGGTGTTTGATCAGACCCGCGCGCAACTTGCCCCGGATGCCACTCTGTGGGAGAACCTGACGGGCGATCCTCTGATGGCGGTGTCGGGGGCTTCCGATCAGGTGATGGTGCGCGGCACGCCGAAGCATGTGGTCGCCTATCTGAAGGATTTTCTGTTTGACGAGCGGCAGGTGCGTGCCCCCGTGCGCAGTTTGTCGGGTGGCGAGAAGGCGCGGTTGTTGCTGGCCAAGCTGATGGCGCGGCCATCGAACTTGTTGATTTTGGACGAACCGACCAACGATCTGGATGTGGAAACGTTGGATCTGTTGCAAGACGTGCTGGGCGAATATGACGGCACGGTGCTGCTGGTCAGCCACGACCGCGATTTCATCGACCGGATTGCGACAGCGACGGTGGCGATGGAGGGCAACGGGCGAGCGACCGCGTATCCCGGTGGCTGGTCGGATTATGCGTCTCAGCGGCCCGAGGCGTTGGCGGCTGCCGCAAAGGCTGCCAAATCGGCCCCGGTCAAGGATCAGCCAAAGCCGTCAAAGAACACCGGACTGTCATTCACCGAGCGCAAGCGGCTGGATGATCTGCCCCCCATCATCGCGCGGCTGGAGGCCGAGATCGTGAAGCTGGAGGAATTCCTTGCGGTGCCCGATCTTTATTCCAAGGACCCGGTGAAGTTCAAGAAGGGTACCGAGGCGTTGACCGAACGCCAGATCGCATTGCAGGCCGCCGAGGCCGAATGGCTGGCACTGGAAGAACGCGCCTGAGGGTCGGATCAGGGCGCCTACCAGCGCCCTGACGCACCGCCCCCCGAAGACGACCCGCCACCAAAGCCACTCGATGAGCCGGAGCTGCGGGACTGTTGCGCGATGGTATAAGGTTCAGACCTGTCCCAGCCGCAAGATGAGCAGCGGGTGTGCATCATGCCATGGCCAGAGCTGGACCGTGTGGCCCGGCTGAGGATGTCGCGGGTTCTGGACAGGCCGCGTTGACCGCAGCTTGGGCAGGATTTGAACCGCATCAAGGCATCACCAAGGGCTGAGCGGGCGAAAATTCCGATGATGGCGGTGGCGAACAGGCCGAAGACGGCAAGGGGCAGAATGTCTTCCCATGTCTTTTGGGGATCGGGTGGGGGTGGATTTCCGGCAACAAACGGCGTCGCGATCAGATCGAATGTGGCGGCGACGCCTGCCTCGATGCCACCCGCGTAATCATCGGCGCGAAAGGCGGGCAGGAAGTGTCGGTCGATCACGCGCTGTGCGGCGTTGTCCCACATCACCTCATAGCCCGCGCCCAAAGCGATGCGCATTTCGCGGTCGGTTCGGGCGACAAGGATAAGGATGCCATCGTCGCGCGCGGCATCCCCCACGCCCCATTGGTTTAACAACTTCTTGGCGTAATCCTCGATACGCTGACCTGCGCCGCCATAGTCGGCAATCCGCTCCATCGTCACCAGCACGACATGAACCCCTGTATCGGTCCGGCCTTTGGTCAGGGTCTGGGTCACGCGGGCCGCGACCTCGGGGGGCAATATGGTGGCGTAATCGCTGATGGTGTCGGACAGCGGCTCGGGCAGGGTTTGCGCAGTCAGGCTGAGCGGCCAGAGCAGAAACAGGGCAAGCAGGGCGCGCAGCATGGGAAAGACTCCGGTATGGGTTGGCGCATCATGTCAGCTTTGGTCGAGTCTGCAAACGGGGATGCAATTGGGGCTTGGCGCGGGGCGGGGGGCGCGCTAAAGATATCGCATGACAACGCAAGGCATCATTTGCTGCTGCATTACCTGCTGACCTTTGGTCGCGCGGGTGCTTGTCCACATTTCCAAAGCTTACGGAAATTGCTAGACCCCGCGCCGGGATGCCGTTTCGCCTGAAGGGACCGGATATGGTGACGATCAAGCTGACCAATTCAAAGACCCACCGCAAGGAGGTGTTTACGCCTTTGGACGAAAAGCGCGTGCGGATGTATGTCTGTGGGCCGACGGTCTATGACCGGGCGCATCTGGGCAATGCACGGCCTGTCGTGGTGTTTGATGTGCTGTACCGCTTGCTGCGCCATGTTTACGGCGCGGATCGTGTCACTTACGCCCGCAATTTCACCGATGTGGATGACAAGATCAACGCCAAGGCGGCCGATGCGGGGCGCGACATCCGCGACATCACCGACGAGACGATCGGCTGGTATCACGCGGATATGGATGCGCTTGGCGCGCTGCGCCCGGATCACGAGCCACGCGCAACCGAGTTCATCGGCGCGATGATCGCGATGATTGAGACGCTGGTTTCCAAGGGCCATGCCTATGCCGCGAATGGCCATGTGCTGTTCCGGGTGCGGTCTTATGCCGAATATGGTGCGCTGTCGGGGCGGTCTGTCGATGACATGATCGCAGGCGCGCGGGTCGAGGTGGCGCCGTTCAAGGAAGACCCGATGGATTTCGTGCTGTGGAAGCCATCGGGTGAGGGCGTGCCGGGCTGGGAGTCGCCATGGGGGTTTGGGCGTCCGGGCTGGCACATCGAATGCTCGGCCATGGCTTATGAGTTGTTGGGTGAGAGTTTCGACATTCATGGCGGCGGGTTGGATCTACAATTCCCGCACCATGAGAACGAGATTGCTCAAAGCGCCTGCGCCCATGACCACGGATCGTTCGCGCAGGTCTGGATGCACAACGAGATGCTGCTGGTGGAGGGCAAGAAGATGTCCAAAAGCCTGGGCAACTTCTTTACGGTGCGGGATTTGCTGGAACAGGGCGTTCCGGGCGAGGTGATCCGGTTTGTGCTACTGAGCACGCATTACCGGAAACCGATGGACTGGACGGCGGAGAAGGCGCGGGAGGCGGAGGACATTTTGTGGAAATGGCGGGCGCTTGTTCAAAACGCCGAGGGCGGGAAAGTATCAGAAAAGGTAATTGAGGCACTGGCGGACGATTTGAACACAGCGGGGGCGATCACAGCTTTGCATGAGTTGGCAAAAGCAAAAGATAGCTCCAGCTTGAAAGCATCTGCTGCCTTCCTCGGTTTTGATTTTTTGCCAATTTTGGGGTCAATGTCTGCCCGTGAATCTGGGAATGATTATGTCAGCATCACCGGATCAGTCGATGGCAATGCACGCGTTTCTGCGGTGGATATCCTTGGTCGGTTGGTGCAGCAGTTTGCCGAGTTGAGAACTGAAGCTCAGATTAAGAAAAACTTTACGCAAGTCGATGCGCTAAAAGTCGCGCTCATTGCTGCTGGAGTTGAGGTTCGCATGTCCAAGGCTGGGGTAGAGCTTGTTCCCGGCCCTGACTTCGATCCCGCCAAGCTGGAGGCGTTGCGATGACGTCACTGGCAGGAGACGGGGGGCTTTCTGCCCCCCGCGCCCCCCGAGGATATTTGAAAACAGAAAATGGAGCCGGGGATGCGTGAGCGGTTGTATCTTTATGACACCACCTTGCGCGATGGGCAGCAGACCCAAGGGGTGCAGTTCTCGGTCGCGGAGAAGGTGTTGATCGCGCAGGCTTTGGACGCGCTTGGTGTGGACTATGTCGAGGGCGGCTGGCCGGGGGCCAATCCGACGGATTCAGAGTTTTTCAACGCGGCGCCGCCGATGCGGGCGGTGATGACGGCGTTTGGCATGACCAAGCGGGTCGGGCGCTCGGCCGAGAATGATGATGTGCTGGCGATGGTTCTGGATGCGGGCACGCGGGCGGTGTGTCTGGTCGGTAAAACCCATGAGTTTCATGTGAGAACCGCATTGGGTTGCACGCTCGACGAAAACCTTGAGGCGATCAGGGCCAGTGTGGCGCACCTGTGCGCCCGCGGGCGCGAGGCGCTGTTTGACGCCGAGCATTTCTTTGACGGCTACCGCGCCAATCCGGCCTATGCGCTGGCATGCCTGCGCGCGGCGCATGAGGCGGGCGCGCGCTGGCTGGTGCTGTGTGACACCAATGGCGGCACGCTGCCTGCCGAGGTGGGGCGGGTGGTGGCTGAGGTGATCGCAAGCGGCATTCCGGGGGATCGCTTGGGCATTCATTGCCATGACGACACCGGCAATGCGGTGGCCTGCTCTCTGGCTGCGATTGATGCGGGCGTGCGGCAGGTGCAGGGCACGCTGAACGGGTTGGGCGAGCGCTGCGGAAATGCCAATCTGGTGACGCTGATCCCGACCTTGCTGCTCAAAGAGCCCTATGCCAGCCGGTTTGAAACCGGGGTGAGCCAAAAGGCGCTGGGGGATTTGCTTAAAACCAGCCGGATGCTGGATGATATCCTGAACCGGGTGCCGCTGCGGGCCGCGCCCTATGTGGGGGCATCTGCCTTTGCCCATAAGGCAGGGCTGCATGCGAGTGCCATCCTGAAGGACCCCACCACCTATGAGCATGTGCCGCCCGTCGTGGTAGGCAACGACCGGATCATCCCGATGAGCAATCAGGCGGGCCAGTCGAACCTGCGCGCCCGTCTGGCGCAGGCGGGGCTGGTGGTGGACCCAAAGAACGCGGCACTGGGGCGTATTCTGGAGGTGGTGAAAGAGCGCGAGGATCAGGGCTATGCCTATGACGGGGCGCAAGCCAGCTTTGAGCTTCTGGCGCGGCGCGAGTTAAGCCAGTGCCCCACGTTTTTCGAGGTCAAGCGCTACCGGGTGACGGTGGAGCGCCGAAAAAACAAATATGACCGCATGATCAGCCTGTCCGAGGCGGTGGTGGTGGTCAAGATCGGTGGGCGCAAGATGCTGTCGGTCAGCGAGTCGATGGATGAGACCGGCACCGATCGCGGCCCGGTCAACGCCCTTGCAAAGGCGCTTGCGAAAGATCTGGGACCGTATCAGCACTGCATTGACACAATGAAGCTGGTCGATTTCAAGGTGCGTATCACCCAAGGCGGTACTGAAGCGGTGACGCGGGTGATCATCGATTCCGAGGATGAGCAGGGGCGGCGCTGGTCAACCGTTGGGGTCAGCCCCAATATAGTCGACGCATCGTTTGAGGCGCTTCTGGATGCGATCCAGTGGAAACTGATCCGCGATCTGGGCCAGCCCGCACAGGACGCGGCAGAATGAAGGCTGCGTTTTTCGCTCTGCATTCGGGTCTGCCCCGGGAAGCGCCCGGTGACGCAGACTCGCTGGCCTGGGCGCTGGATCTGGCGAAAACCCCTGCACGGGCGCGGATCCTTGATGCGGGCTGCGGGCCGGGGGCAGATCTGGCGCTGTTGCGCGCCAAACGCCCGGCGGCGCGGCTGGAGGGGCTGGACCTGCACGCCCCGTTTATCGAGCGTATCCGTCGGGAACAGCCCGATGTCACAGCCGGGGTTGGCGATATGCTGGCGCCGGACGGGGTCTATGACCTGATTTGGTCGGCGGGGGCTGCCTATGGTCCCGGCGTGTCGGCAGCACTGACTGCCTGGCGTGATCATGTCGACCCCGGTGGTGTTGTGGCGTTCTCCGATTGCCTGTGGCGCACGCCGCGTCCGGCCCCGGCGGCACGTGCGTTCTGGCAGCAGGACTATCCCGGCATGATGGACCTTCCCGGCCATATCGCGCGGATCGAAGGCGCAGGCTACCGTATCCTTGGCGCGCGCTGGTTGGGCGCAGCGGCATGGGAGGCATATTACGGCCCGCTGTCGGACCGTGTGGCGGCATTGCGCCATGACGCAGATGCCGAGATGGCACAAGTGCTGAATGAAACTCAGGCCGAGATCGAGCTGTGGCGCGCCCATGGCGGCGATTATGGCTATTACCTCAGCGTGGTGGCCCCGGCATGAGCCTTGATGCTTGCGCAGCCCTTGTGCAACGCGGTGACCCTGATCGCTTTGCCGCTTTGCTGGCCGCCCCTGTGGCCGCGCGGGCGCGGCTGTTGCCGCTTTATGCGCTGAACCTTGAGGTGGCGCGCGCGCCATGGGTAAGCAAAGAGCCGATGATTGCCGAAATGCGGCTGCAATGGTGGCGTGATGTGGTGGCAGAGCCCACCACCCCCCGTGCGCATGAGGTGGCGGCCCCGCTGCATGCCCTGATCGTTGAGGCCTCTTTGCCGCGCGATGTGCTGGACCGGATGATCGAGGCACGGCGCTGGGATATCTACCGCGATCCGTTTGAGGATCAGGCGGCGATGGACGCTTATCTGGAGGATACTGCTGCGGGGCTGATGTGGTCGTCGGCCCGTGCCTTGGGTGCCGGGCCAGGGGCCGAAGCGGCGGTGCGCGCCTATGGCTGGGCGGCGGGGCTTGCGGCCTACCTGCGTGCGATCCCGGACCTTGCGGCGCGCGGACGCATTCCCCTGCTCGACGGTCGCCCGGAAGCCGTGGCGCAACTGGCGCTGCGTGGCCTGATCCGGCTGAATGCGGCGCGTCATGCGGGTGTTCCCCGCGCGCTGCGCCCGGCGCTGCTGCCGGGCTGGCAGGCCGAGGGCCTTTTGAAGCAAGCCGCGCGTGACCCGGCGGCAGTGGCCGAAGGCCAGCTGATCTTGTCAGATTTTGCGCGGCGCGGCCGCCTGCTCTGGCAAGCCACTACCGGTCTGTTCTGACACCTGCGCATTGCTGCTTTCCCAATACTCCCGCCGGAGGCTCCCCAACCCGGCCACGAGCGCTGTCAGCCCCGCATCTCGCGCGGGCGCATCCACAGCCAGATCAACGCACCGCCTGCCGCCACCAGAAACGGCAACATTGCCATATTGACCAGCTGCCAACCGGCCTCGACCGAGCCGCCCGAGCAATTCATCAATCCGCCTGATGAGAAGCTGGCGACAGACACCCCGCCAAAGATGATCAGATCGTTCAACCCTTGCAGTCGCCCGCGCTCTTCGGGCCGTTGGGCAGAGGTCAGCATGGTGGTGGCACCGATGAAGCCAAAGTTCCAACCAACCCCCAACAGGATCAGGGCGATGAAGAAGTTCTCCAGCTCTACTCCGGCCATCGCCACAGCGCCTGATCCTGCAAGGATGATCAGACCAAGGGCGATCACCCGCTCTACCCCGAAGCGTGCGATGATATGGCCGGTGATGAAGCTGGGGGCATACATTGCCAGCACATGGGCGGTCACCACATCGGCGGCGTCGTTGGTTTCAAACCCACACCCCACAACGGCCAGCGGCGACGAGGTCATCACAAGGTTCATCAGCGCATAGGAAACGGTGGCGCAGATCATCGCAACCGCTATGGTCGGGTTGCGCATCAACTCGCCCCGCGTGCGCCCGACGGGCGCGCCGACAGCAGGGGGTTTGGGTTTTGGGATCGACAGGCCAAGAAACAGGAACATCCCCACAAGATTAAGCCCGATCACCGCCAGATAGGTCGCGAGGAAGGGCACCACCATCACCTCGGCAGTGGCCTTGACCAGTTGCGGGCCAAGCACCGCAGAAAGCAGCCCCCCGGCCATCACCCACGAGATTGCCTTGGGCCGGAAAGCATCTGATGCGGTGTCGGCGGCGGCAAAGCGGTAAAAGCCTTGCGCGCTCATATAAATGCCGGTGAAAAGGCCACCGATGCAGAACAAAAGGAAACTGCCGGTCATCAGCCCATACGCCCCGATCGCGGCCCCGATCGCCCCACCGATGGCGCCCGCGACAAAGCCCGCACGGCGGCCATAGCGCTGCATGAAGGCCGAGATCGGGGTGGCAGTCAGCATCGAGCCGATCACGGTGAGCGAGATCGGCAACGTGGCCCAACAGGCATTGGGCGCAAGGCTTTGGCCCGCCAATCCTGCGATGGTGAAGATCATCGGCATCTGTGCGCCCAGCACGGCCTGCGCCGCGACAAGGACAAAGACATTGCGTTTGGCAAGTGCGTCTGTGGTCATGATGGCCCTAGCGGTAGGGGGTTTGGCAGGCGTCGGCAAGAGGCGTTTTGGCGCAAGCTTCGGGTTGCGAGTGTGGGCAGGCCGGGGCAGGGTGGCGGCATGGTGGGACGGATCATTCAGACAGACATGTGCGTCAGCGAGGGGGCTGAGTGGCTGGCGTCACGCGATGCGCGGATGGCAGAGGCCGTCGCGCTGTGCGGTCCCTTGCCGCTGCGGCGGCAGGCGGACGGGTTTGCGGCCCTGCTGTCAGCGATTGTGTCGCAGCAGGTTTCTGTCGCCTCGGCCCGCGCGATCTGGTCGCGGCTTGAGGCGGCAGGGCTGACCGGGGCCGATGCCATGGCTGTGGCCAGTGATGAGACGTTGCGGGCGGTTGGGCTGTCGCGGCAAAAGGCGCGCTATGGTCAGGCGCTCGCGCGGGCGGGGATCGATTTTGACGCGCTTCGCGCGCAGCCGGATGCTCAGGTCATCGCCACACTGGTTGCGGTGCCGGGCATCGGGGCATGGACGGCCGAGATCTATGCAATGTTTGCTCTGGGACGTGCGGATGTGTTCGCGCCCGGCGATCTGGCGCTGCAAGAGGCGGCGCGGTTGTTGTATGGGCTGGAGGCGCGGCCCACGGAAAAAGCCCTTCGCGTGATGGCGCAGACGTGGATGCCGTGGCGGTCGGTTGCGGCACGGGTGCTTTGGGCCTATTACCGGGTCGCAAAAGAGCGCGAAGGAATACGGTGATGCGGACATTGCAATCGGCACGGCAAGGGGTGGCACAGGGCCGCGCGAAAAGCGTGGTGGTGTTTGTGCATGGCTATGGGGCCGATGGGGCGGACCTGTTGGGGCTGGCCGATCCGCTGGCGCCGCATTTGCCGGATACGGCGTTTTACGCGCCCGATGCGCCAGAGCCTTGCAGCGGGAACCCGTTCGGGCGGCAGTGGTTTTCGATTCCCTGGCTGGACGGATCAAGCGAGGCGGACAGCCGCGCGGGGCTATTGCGCGCGGCCGAAGATCTGAACGGCTATCTGGATGCGATCATGGCGGATGAGGGCGTGGGACCAGAGGCGCTGGCCTTGGTTGGCTTTTCCCAAGGCGCGATGATGAGCCTGCATATTGCCCCGCGCCGGACGCGTCCCGTTGCCGGGGTTGTGGCGATTTCGGGCCGGTTGCTGGTGCCGGATCTGCTGGGGTCCGAGGCGGTTGTGAAGCCACCGGTGCTGCTGATCCATGGCGACGAAGACCCGGTTGTGCCCTTTGCCGATATGTCATTGGCCGGAAACGCGCTGATAGGGGCCGGGTTTGAGGTGTTTGGCCATGTGATGCAGGGCACCGGGCATGGCATTGCGCCGGACGGATTGGGCGTGGCCTTGCAGTTCTTGCGCGAACGTCTGCCAACCTGATCTGGCCAACCTGATCTTGTTGAGCGGCCCCCAAGTGGGGCCGCATTGTTTATTTGCGAAGATAGAAGGGGGATGTCAGCCCCCTTTGGTCGCTTGTGGCGCCCCACCCCCGTGAATATCTTTGCAAGATGAAAGCGGCAGGTTTCAGGCCGTTTGCGCCGCGAGGTAGGCGGCGCAGCCGGTGAGAGCGGCGAAATCATCTTCGACCACGGTGACCGAGAAGTCTTTTTCCAATAGGTCCACACGGCGGGTTTCGCGGAAATGGTCGGTCAGGCCCAGTCTTGCGAAATGCGGGGTCATGGCGCGGGCCATCCCGCCAATCAGGTAGATGCCGCCATAAGGCAGGTGGATCAGCGCCAGATCGGCAAGGGTTTGCGCTAGGATGCGGGTGTAGAGTGTGGCTGCGTGAATGGCAGCCGGGTGGCCCTTTTCCAGATCGGTGAAGACCTGCGCCGACGTGGTCGCGGCGGAGTCGCCGATTTGCTCGGCGGCAAAGGCATGCAGGTTGATCAGGCCGCGGCCCGACAGCACCTCTTCGACGCCGCAATGCGCGACCTCGCCGCGCCCTGCCAACAGGGTTTCGACAAAGCGCATCAGGGAGAGGTCTTCTTCAGACCGGACCGGCATGTTGACATGGCCACATTCCGAGGGCGGCACCACGCGTGAGGCCCCCGCCCCATGCACCGGGGCTGCGTTCACACCGGTGCCCAGGCCCACCACCAGCATCGCGCCGGGGGCGTGCGGGCCGTCAATCACCTTGCGCAGTTTGGAGGGCGCAATATGGCCAAGGGCCTGACCCTGGGCTTGCAGATCGTTGAGGATCGCCACATGGACAGCGCCCGTCGCTGCGCGCAGCTTGTCCGCGTCGATCACCCAATCGAGGTTGGTCATGGTGGCCACGCCATCCTGCACCGGGCCAGCCGCCGCGACGCAGACACCCGACACAGTCTGGCCGCTGGTGAGCAAGTAATCTGCAAGGATCGCCGCGATATCCTGACCGCGTGCTTTGTACTCGGCATTAGCAAAGCGGGCCACGCTGGCCTCTATGACATGCATACCTTCAGCCAGTGCCACGCGGGTATTGGTGCCACCGATATCGGCAAGGATGGACAGGGTCATCGCAGGTGTCCTTGGTCGTTGCGGGCCAGAGCCCGTGCCAATGCGTGATACGAGGATTTGGGCGTGCGCTGCAAGCTCTCGAAATCGACATGCACGAGGCCAAAGCGTTTTTCATACCCCTCGGCCCATTCGTAGTTGTCGAGGAGCGACCAATAGAAAAAGCCCTGCACATTGGCCCCGTCTGCAATCGCGCGTTTGGTGGCGGCGAGATGGGCAAACAGGAAATCTTCACGGACCTGATCGGTGACAGTGGTGCCGGTGATCTGGTCCGCATTTGCCATGCCGTTTTCGGTCACATAGATCGGCAGATCGCCGACATAGTCGCGCGCCATCCGGGTCAGGAAATGTTGCAGACCGTCGGGGTAGATCTCCCAGCCCATCTGGGTTTTCGGCAGGGGGCCGGGCACGTCGCGCAGATGTGGCCAAGCGGCGGCGGGATCATGGGCGTGCAGGTGCCGGGTGTAGTAATTTACGCCAAGCCAGTCGAGCTCTTGCCCGATCAGGGGCATGTCATCCTGCCAGCCTTCCGGCATATGAGGGGCCAGCCCCTCCATTACAGTGTCGGGATAGGTTTGTTTGGTGATGCCCTCGATGTACCAGCGGTTGAAGATACCGTCCCATCGGGCGGCGGCCTGCTTGTCTGCGGCGCTGTCGGTGGCGGGTTGGGCGTAGTCAAAGTTCAGGACGATGCCAAGGTTTTTTTGACCCGCATCGCGCAGACGCTCTACCGCCATGCCGTGCGCCAGCAGGATGTGGTGCATGGCGCGAGCGGTGGCGCGAATATCGCGCAGGCCGGGCGCGTGGGCGCCGATGAAATGCGACAGCCATGCGACACACCATGGCTCGTTGATTGTCGCTATGCTGGCCACGCGGTCGCCAAGGCGTTCGGTGATCTTTTGCGCAAAATCGGCAAAGCGCGCGGCAGTATCGCGGTTGGTCCAGCCGCCTTTGTCAGCAAGCGCCGAGGGCATTTCCCAATGATACAGCGTCTGAAACGGGCGCAGACCGCGCGCGAGCATGCCATCGACCAGACGGTCGTAGAAATCCATGCCCTCGGGGTTCACCGTGACGCCATCAGGCATCACCCGCGCCCACGAGGTGGAAAAACGGTAGGCGTCCATGTTGGCGGCAGCCAGCAGATCAAGGTCGGCGGGCCATTGGTGATAATGGTCGCAGGCCCGCGCACCATCTTCGCAGCGCACCACATTGCCAGGGGTGGCGGCAAAGGTATCCCAATGGCAGGGGCCACAACCACCAAAACCCGCGCCCTCTATCTGATAGGCGGCGGTGGCGGCACCGAACAGGAATCCGGGCGGAAAGTCGAAACGCGACAGAGGAGGCGTCAAGGACATGGAAAGGGCTTTCGTTTCTGGTCTTGGGATCAGGGCTTCAAACAAGGACCGGTGGACTGACCCATGATCAGCTCTGCCTCCAGAAGGCGCTGCTGCGGGCCGGGGCCGGGACTGGCGATCATGTCGAGCAGCATTTCCGCTGCCAGTCGTCCGGCATCACGCACCGAAGACCGGGTGGCGGTAAAGATCGGGACGTCATCCCCGTTTTTCATATAGCTCAGGTCGTCGTCGTGAATGATGACACTTATATCGCGCCCCATCTGCAAGCCTTGCTCTTCCAATGCGCGCCGCACACCCATGCCCGAAATCATCGAGGCGACCAGAAAGGCTGTGGGAGGGGTGGAGAGCGCCAGCATGCGGCGTGCCGTGCGGTGGCCCGCTATTTCCGTCATTTCATCCGATGACATCAACGCGGGCTCTGGCGCAATGCCGCGGGTGGACAATGCGTCGATATAGCCAGTGCGGCGGCGGATGGCGAAATCCATGAACTCCAGCCCGTTGACCAGGGCTATGCGGGTATGGCCCAGATCCAGCAAAAATTCGGTCGCGCGCTGAAAGGCGCGGCGGTTGTTCACATCAAGCCAGCTATACGGCAGGGTGGTGCCCGTCGCGCGACCGTGCACCACGAAGGGCAGGCCAATGTCGTGCAAAAGGCCAATGCGCGCGTCGTTCATTTTGGGCGCGTGGACAATGACGCCATCGACATTGCCCTTGGATTTCATGCCACGATAGGCGGCTTCTTCCTGTTCATCGGGAACCACGGACAGCACCATGTCGTAATCATTGCGACTGTAGGTCTCGCCTGCACCGGCGATGAAATCGGCAAATACCGGGTTCACGATCTCATGCCGTGTGGCCACTGGGATCACATGCCCGATAGCCATGGCGCGCCCCGTGGCCAAGCGAATCGCACGGGTATTGGGATGGTAGTTGTGCCGCTTGGCAGCCGCCATGACCCGTTCGCGGGTGGCTTCGTTCACCTCGGGGTAGCCGTTCAGCGCGCGGCTGACGGTTGTGGGCGACAGGCCCAGACGCGAGGCAAGCTCCTTGAGGTTCATTGTATCGGCATGTGCCCAAAACGGTTTCAATCGGAGCCGACCTTAGCCAGCCCGCGCCATGAGGTCAAAGGTAAAGCGACATCCGCGTAATCGTTATAGGTCAATGCTGCGCCTGCAAAAGTGGCGATTTGCCCCGGTTGAAGGCGCTTTGGATTGACAGGTGGCGGGTCATCGGCAAAGGTGAGCCATCCAAAGCGGTTTGAGGGCGATTCTTATAGGTCGCCCGAGGGCCGCTGTTGGCACAGCGCCCCACCAAGATGGGCGGGGTCATCCGGGAGGACTGCATATGAATTTGAAAATGACTGTCAGCGTTGCCGCGCTGGCCTTGACGGCGGGTGGCGCTTTTGCGCAAGACCTTAAGTTTCCGATCGGTGAGGGAGCCTTTAACTGGGCGTCCTTTGAAGAATTCAAAGCCGCGCATGGCGACCTTGCCGGACAAGAACTGACCATCGCAGGCCCATGGCTTGGCCCAGACCAGGACTTGGTCGTATCAATGTTGGCCTATTTCGAGGCGGCAACGGGCATTGACGTGAAATACGTCGGCTCTGACAGCTTCGAGACACAGGTGCGCATCGATGCCGAAGCAGGGTCTGCCGCGAACATCTCGGTGTTCCCGCAACCCGGCCTGACCGCTGATCTGGCGCGCCTTGGCCAAGTGGCGGCGTTGACCGATGCCGATGCGGCATGGTTGAGCGAGAACTATGCCGCAGGCCAGTCCTGGGTTGACCTTGCGTCATTCCCCGGCCCCGATGGCAACCCGGCGCTGTTCGGCTTTTTCTACAAGGTCGACCTGAAATCGCTGGTCTGGTTCTCGCCCGAGAACTTTGATGACGCGGGCTACGCCGTGCCCGAAACCATGGAGGACCTCAAGGCCCTGACCGAGCAGATGGTCGCCGATGGCGTGACGCCATGGTGCGTGGGTCTGGGGTCGGGCGGCGCGACCGGTTGGCCAGCGACCGACTGGGTCGAAGACATGATGCTACGCGTGAACACCCCAGCGGATTATGATGCCTGGGTCAGCAATGACCTGAAATTCAACGATCCGAAAGTTGTGGCCGCAATCGAAGAATTCGGCTGGTTCATCGAAGACGGCCGCGTGGCCGGGGGTCGTGGGGCCGTTGCCACTACCGACTTCCGCGACAGCCCGAAGGGTCTGTTCTCGTCACCGCCACAGTGCATGATGCACCGCCAGGCATCGTTCATCCCGTCCTTCTTCCCTGAGGGCACGGAAATGGGCGTAGACGCCGATTTCTTCTACTTCCCGGCCTATGCTGGAAAAGACCTCGGCAAGCCGGTTCTGGGTGCTGGCACTCTCTTTGGTATCACCAAGGACAGCCCGGCCGCACGGGCGTTCATTGACTGGCTGAAAGTGCCTGCCGCACATGAGGTGTGGATGGCGCAATCGGGCTTCCTGACACCACATAAGGGCGTGAACGTCGATCTTTACGGCGATGAAACCCTGAAAGGCATGGGCGAAATCCTTCTGAGCGCCGACACCTTCCGCTTTGACGGATCGGACCTGATGCCGGGTGGCGTGGGTGCCGGGGCGTTCTGGACCGGTATGGTTGATTACGCAGGCGGCAAATCGGCGCAAGACGTGGCCGATGCGATCCAGCAATCCTGGGATGGCCTGAAGTAAGACTTCCCCCCGGTGGCACGCTTGCCGCCGGGGATTTTCTTCCGCCCTTGGGGCGGTGAGTGCAAAAACGAGAGCCGGGACACACTGGCCACAGACGGGGGAACCACAAAGGGGGGATGAGGCGCCATGTCACCGGCACTTCAGGGATTGATCACCATTATCATCGGCGTTGGCGGTTGCGTCAGCTACTTCTATTTCTCGAATCTGTTTCTGGACAAGGTGCTGTTTCCGCCCTCCGGTCCGAATGCGGGGCGCAACATCAACCGCGCCAACATGATCCGGCCCTGGCTGTTCCTTATGCCCGCCCTGATCGCGCTGTCGGTGTATCTTGCCTATCCGGTGGTGGAAACGCTGCGCTTGTCGCTGACGCAACGGGTGCCGGGCGGCGGTTATCAATGGGTCGGCTTTGACAACTACACCAAGATGTTTGGCGAGCCGAAGTTCTGGGAAGCCTTGAAAAACAACATGCTTTGGCTGATTGTGGTGCCTGCAATGTCGACCGCGTTCGGCCTGCTCGCGGCGCAACTGTCTGACCGCATTCGCTGGGGCAATCTGGCCAAATCTCTGATCTTCATGCCGATGGCGATTTCCTTTGTCGGTGCGGCGGTGATCTGGAAACTGGTCTATGACACCCGCCCGGTCGATCAGGAGCAAATCGGCATCATGAACGCAGTCTGGCTGGCGTTTCAGGGGGGGCCGATGTCGGTTCTGTTCCTGAAAATCGTGCCGATTCTGGGTCTTCTGGCCTTTGCCGCAGCGGTTGGGCTTGTGGCGTGGGTGTTCGTGCGCCCGATGATAAAGCCATCTGGCCCGGTTGGCGGCGGCACCATTCCGCTGCGCTTGTTGGTTGGTGCGGCGGCGCTGTGGCTGATCTTTATGTCTGTCCGCTCGGCCATCGGGCTGGCGGGGACCGATCTGCCCTATGGTGTGCCGCAAACATGGCTGACCATTCCGTTCTGGAACAGCTTTTTCCTGATGATCGTACTGGTTTGGATTCAGACCGGTTTTGCCATGGTGATCCTGTCGGCAGCGTTGCGCGGTGTGCCCGAAGACACGATCGAGGCCGCGATTGTCGATGGCGCAAACCCGTTTCAGATCTTCTTCAAGATCAAGGTGCCGCAGATCATGGGCACCATCGTTGTGGTCTGGACCACCATCACCATCGTTGTGCTGAAGGTCTTCGATATCGTCTTTGCGATGAGCAACGGCCAGTGGGAAACCCAAGTGCTGGCCAATTACATGTATGACAAGCTGTTCCGCGCCAATGACTGGGGCGTGGGATCCGCATCGGCCATGATCATCATGCTTTTGGTGACGCCGATCCTGATCTGGAACGTCTACAACGCCCGCAAGGAGATGCGTTAATATGGATAACGTTGTCGGCAAGAAATCGGGCCTGACATGGGCCGTGCATATCTCGATGGCGGTGCTCGTGGCGCTGTGGCTGTTCCCAACGCTGGGGCTGTTCGTGTCGTCTTTCCGCACGGCGGATCAGATCGCAACTTCGGGCTGGTGGTCGGCTCTGTCGACACAGGAACGTCAGGTGCCCGCCATTCGCGTGGGCGGCACCGAACTAGAGGTGGACGGGCGCTTCGTGATTGAGGGGCGGCTGTTTACGGCCACCAATGCCGAGGTGTCTGCATGGGGCACCACATCCACTGCGCCAGAGGCGAATGCACCCGGCGATGTGGTAGAGTTGGGCGATGGGGTCACGCTGACCGTGGCTCCCGATGGCGCCTATGTGCTGTCGAGCCCCCAGACGACCGCCGGTGCGCGTCTGCCGCGGATTTTCAGCACCGCCGCCACCCCGCCAGAGTTCACCTTTCAGAATTACCGCGCGATCCTGTTTGAGCCGAGCAACACCGATGGCATGTCTAAGGCGTTTTTCAACACGCTGACGGTGACGATCCCGGCCACCATCATCCCGATCCTTGTCGCAGCTTTTGCCGCTTATGCCTTGGCATGGATGGATTTTCCGGGCCGTGCGCTGTTGATTGCGGCCATCGTCGGCCTGTTGGTGGTGCCGCTGCAACTGGCGTTGATTCCGCTGCTGAAGCTGCACAACGAGATTGGCATCGGCAAGGGATACCTTGGTACATGGCTGGCCCATACCGGGTTCGGGTTACCGTTGGCGATCTATTTGTTGCGAAATTACATGGTTGGTTTGCCGCGTGACATCATCGAATGTGCAAAGGTCGATGGTGCGTCGGATTTCCAGATCTTTACCAAGATCATCCTGCCTCTGTCTTTCCCGGCGCTCGCCTCTTTTGCGATCTTCCAGTTCCTGTGGACGTGGAATGATTTGTTGGTGTCGCTGGTGTTCCTGATCGATTCATCGGGCCAAACCACGGTGATGACCAAGCAGATTGTAGAGCTGTTAGGCACGCGCGGCGGCAACTGGGAAATTCTGGCAACGGCGGCGTTTATCAGCATCGCGGTACCGCTGCTGGTGTTCTTTGCAATGCAGAAATACCTCGTGCGCGGTCTGCTGGCCGGCTCGGTGAAGTGAGAGACTTATGGCCAAACAAGAGCAAATCGTGATCGGCGCACAGGTCGATTGGTGGCGCGGGGCGGTGATCTATCAGATCTACCCTCGCAGCTATCAAGACAGCAACGGCGACGGCATCGGCGATCTGAAGGGGATCACCGAGCGGCTGGATCATATCGCAACCCTTGGGGCAGATGCGATCTGGATCAGCCCGTTCTTCACCAGCCCGATGAAGGATTTCGGCTACGACGTCTCTGATTACTGCGACGTGGACCCGATGTTCGGCACGCTGTCGGATTTCGATGCGCTGATGGCACGGGCGCAAAGCCTTGGGCTGAAGGTGATGATTGATCTGGTGTTGTCGCATACCAGCGACCAGCATCCGTGGTTCAAGGAAAGCCGCAGAGACAGGACAAACCCGCGCGCCGATTGGTATGTCTGGGCGGAGCCAAAGCCGGATGGCACGCCGCCAAACAACTGGCTGGCGATCTTTGGCGGGTCATCCTGGCAATGGGATGCGCGGCGCGAGCAGTACTACCTGCACAACTTTCTGACCAGCCAGCCCGACCTGAACCTGCACCACGAACCTGTGCAAGAGGCGCTGTTGGATGTGGTGCGGTTCTGGCTCGAACGCGGGGTGCATGGCTTTCGGCTGGATACGATCAATTTCTATTTTGCCGACAAATACTTGCGCGACAATCCTAGCCTTCCAAAAGAGCTGCGCAACGACTCTATTGCGCCGGGGGTGAACCCCTATAACCACCAGTTGCACCTGTTTGACAAAAACCAGCCAGAAAACCTTGAATTTCTTCGTAAATTCCGTGAGGTGCTGAACCCCTACGGCGCCGCCGCAGTGGGTGAGGTGGGTGATGCGCAGCGCGGCCTTGAGATCATGGCCGAGTATACCTCGGGCGGGGACAAGGTGCAGATGTGCTACCCGTTCGAGATGCTGCAACCAACGCGGCTGACGGCGGACCTGCTGGCCGAAACATTCGGCCGCATGAATGCGGTGGCGCCCGATGCCTGGCCCTGCTGGGCCTATTCCAACCATGACACGGTGCGCCACATCACACGTTGGGATCTTTGTGAATCAGCAGCAAGGACTTACACAGTTCTTCTCATGTGTCTGCGCGGGTCTTTGTGCCTGTATCAGGGTGAAGAACTTGGCTTACCCGAGGCCGATATCGACTTCGAGGAATTGCAAGACCCCTACGGCATCGAATTCTGGCCGGAATTCAAGGGCCGCGATGGCTGCCGCACGCCACTGCCTTGGGTGACGGACAATGCCAATGGCGGGTTCTCGGATGGCAACCCGTGGCTTCCGGTCAAGGCCCCGCATCTGAACCGGGCGGTCGGGGCGCAAGATGCCGACCCCGCGTCGATGCTGAACCATTACCGCAGGGCCCTGGCGTTTCGTCGCGCGCATGATGCGCTGCGTGTTGGCGATCTGACCGATCTGGTGGCGACGGGCGATCTGGCCGCGTTCCGCCGTCTGGGCGATGAAGAAATTTTCTGCGCCTTCAATCTGGGCGCAGAGCAAGCACATATCGGGCTGCCCAAAGGAAACTGGGCCGCCATTGGCGGGGATCTTGGCGCGACAGCGGCGATGGGGGGCGAGGTCACACTCGGTCCCTGGGGCTTCTGTCTGATGCGCAAAGAATAAGGGGGGGAGCCCGGACATGGCCGAACTGAAACTGACGAATGTTGAAAAGGCTTATGGCGAGGTCAAGGTTCTGTCGAACATCAACCTCGACATCAAAACTGGGGAGCTGATCGTTTTCGTCGGCCCGTCGGGCTGCGGGAAATCGACGCTTTTGCGGATGATTGCGGGCTTGGAAAAGATCACCGGAGGCGATTTTACCATCGACGGCGACCGCATGAATGAGGTGCCGCCCGCACAGCGGGGCATCGCCATGGTGTTCCAGTCTTACGCGCTGTACCCGCATATGACGGTGCGCGACAACATGAGCTTTGCGCTGAAAATTGCAAAGAAATCAACGGCCGAGATTGATGCGGCGGTGGCCAAGGCAGCAAAGATCCTGCAGTTGGAGCCGTATCTGGACCGTCTGCCAAAGGCGCTGTCGGGCGGCCAGCGGCAACGGGTGGCCATCGGGCGGTCCATTGTGCGCGACCCCAAGGTGTATCTGTTTGACGAGCCGCTCTCGAACCTTGACGCCGCCTTGCGGGTGGCGACGCGGTTGGAAATTGCCCAGCTTAAAGAATCGATGCCGAATTCAACCATGATCTATGTGACCCATGATCAGGTCGAGGCGATGACTCTTGCGACCCGGATCGTGGTGCTGGCGGGCGGCGGGATTTCTCAGGTGGGCACGCCGCTGGAGTTGTATGAGCGGCCTCAGAACGAGTTTGTCGCGCAGTTTATTGGTAGCCCGGCGATGAACCTGATGGCGGGGGAAGTGATTGAAACAGGTGCACAAACCCGCGTGCGGCTGACCAATGGCGGCGAGGCGGTGTCGCATGTGCCAACGCTGGCCGCCGATCTGGGGTTGAAGGTGAACATCGGGGTGCGTCCGGAAGACCTGCTGGCCACCACCGGCACGCCGATCTTCAAGGGCGAGGTCGAGATCACCGAAGCCTTGGGCGAGGTCACGCTGCTTTATTTCAGGCGTGCCGGCACCGACGCGCAAGTCGTCGCCAAGCTGCCCGGCATTCATACCGAAGTGCGCCGGACCACGGTGGCCTTGGGGGCCGAGCCGTCGAAAGTGCATCTTTTTGCCAATGGACTCAGCCTGCTATACCGCTGATCCCCAGTCAGCATGCAGATGAGGGGGCTCCGGTGCAAGCCGGGGCCCTTGTTTCATGGTAGCAACGCCAACACCGACAGGAACGCCAGACCAAGGCCAGATGCCAACAGGCTGGGCACCCAAAGCGTGATGCGCGGGGCGGGGGCGAGGCGGGGAGTGATTTTTTCATGTCTCATGCCCCGCTTAAACAGTGATTCAGTTTTTTCTGCGTTAACAGGCATATGAAATGGCATTGGCAGGTATTTGATCCAGCATCAGTCCCCGTATCCGGGGCGTTCCAGCAAAGTGCGGCCTATGCAATGGCCGCGCAGGCTACGGGCGCTCAGATGGATGTGGCAAATCTGGTGGAGGCGGGTGGGCAGAGTCTGGCGCAAGTGCAGACCCTCAGGCGCGGGCCGTTACAGGTTGTGCTGCGTGGCCCGGTGTGGACTGTCCCCTTGGATGTGGCAACGCGCCACCGGGCGTTGCGCAAACTGGCGCGTACCACGCGGGCGCTGATTGTCTTGCCCGAACAGTCTGCCGCCGGGTTGGGGATCATTCCGCTGATGACACCGCGCCATGTGGCGCTTTGGGATCTGAGTCCCGAACCGGCAGATCTGCGTGCGGCGATGGCGGGCAAGTGGCGTAACGCATTGCGTGCCGCAGAACGGCGTCAGCTTAAGGTGACACTGGCCCCACCCCGCGCCCTGCACGATCTGGTGGAGGCAGAGGCACGCCAACGCGCCAGCCGTCACTATGTCGCCCTGCCGCCTCGGTTTACCCGCGCGATCCCCCAGAACGCGCTGCGGCTGTGGCACTGGCGTCAGGCCGGTTGCCGCCATGCGTCGATGTGCTTTGTGCGCCATGGTTCTTGGGCCACCTATCACTTGGGGCACGCCGATCTGATTGCGCGCGAATCGGGGGCGCACCGGGTGATGCTTTGGCATGCAGCCCTTGCCCTGCGGGCCGAAGGGGTTACAACGCTGGATCTGGGCGATGTCAATTCTGAAGACGCGCCGGGCCTTGCGCGGTTCAAGCTGGGCACAGGTGCGGCCCTGCATCGGCTTGGGGCGACCAGTCTGGTGCTGCCGGGATAAGGCGGATGCGGCAAGCCCGCGCTTGCATCGGCAGGGCGGATGCGCTTTGTCAAAACAATGTGCATGAGAGTAGTCCTGATGAGCCGTGATCCGAACCAGCGCCGCCCGAAGATGTTTCCACCGCCGGAGTTCCCGCCGCGCAAACTGCCACTGTTTGCACGCATGCCGCCGGCAGTGTTTCCGGTTGTTCTGGGGATGTTGGGCCTTGCCCTGGCGCTGAAGCGCGCGTCGATTGTGGCGCAGGTGCCCGAAGGCCTGGCCGATCTGGTTATGGGGCTGGTGGCCGGGCTGTGGCTGTTCTGCACTTTGGCATACGCCATCAAGATTGCCCGGCGCCCCGGTGTCGTGACCGAAGACTTGCGGATTTTGCCCGGTAGGGCAGGTTTGGCGGCGGCCACTGTGGGCGCTTTGGCCTTTGCTGCCATGTTGGGTTTTTTCGCGCCTCAGGCGGCCAAAGGTGTGCTTGTGCTGGGTCTGGTGCTGCAAGGCGCTCTGGCATTGCTGATGGTGCGCAGTCTGTTGGCCGCCCCGCCAGAGGGGCGCGATGTCACGCCCGTCTGGCATCTTGCGTTTGTCGGTTTCATCGTCGGTGCTTTGGCTGCCGTTCCGCTGGGTTGGGAGGGTCTTGCCCTGATTATCCTTTGGACGACGATGCCGGTGGCGGTTGGGATCTGGGGCGTCAGCCTGTGGCAGTTGGCCCTTCGCATTCCGCCGGCGCCCCTGCGCCCGTTGCTGGCCATTCATCTTGCGCCTGCCAGCCTGTTTGCCAGCGTGGCGGGTCTGCTGGGTATGACGTTTCTGGCGCAGGCCATGGTTGTGTTGGCCTTTGCCATCGCCATTGCGCTGCTGGTTGTCCACCGCTGGATAGGGCAGGCGGGGTTTACCCCGCTTTGGGGCGCGTTCACCTTTCCTGCGGCCGCTTTTGCCAGTGCGCTCTTGATCAACGGTTGGGTCATGGGTGGCGTGCTGGTCACCGTGCTGACACTGGGGGCCATCCCGGCGATTGCATTGCGCGTGCTGCGGATGTGGACTGCCGGTACTTTGGCCAGCAAGACCAACGCGGCAACTGCCTAACGCGGCATCAGCATCGTGCTGCCAACAGCCGCCGCGCGGGCGAGTTCCGGGTCAAGGCTCATCGGCACATAATCTCCCCTGCGCCAGCGTTCACCCAAGTCGTCGTAATGGCGTGACAACGGGTGGCCCGACTGCCCGGTTGAGATCACAAAGACCGACGAATCCGGGTCGGCAAAGTCATATACCCCGCGATAGCCTGCGCCATGGACGTTCAGATAGGGATTAGGCCCCGTGCCCTTGGTGCGGCCGCGCATCAGCGTGTGATCATCGCCACTGGTCGATTGGCGGATGTTGACGAACCATTTCAGGAACGGCACCTCGCCCAACACCGGATGGTCATGCGTGGCCTCATGCGCCTGACCCCAGCGCCAGCTTTCGGGATTGGGGCCATAGGTGGCGGTCAGCTGGATCAGCGCCTCGTCCAGCGCGATGCGGGCCAGATCAGGGCAGGTTTCCACCACCGCCGACTGGATCACATCACACCAGACCCCAGCGCCATTCGTATTGCGAAACACCCGGTCGATGAACACCGGATCGGGGTGGGTGATGGTATCCGCCAGCGGTCCCAGCTCATCCCGGATCAGCCGCTCATTCAGCGCGCGCACCCACGCCTGATAGATCAGTGGCTCTGGCAGATGCTCGTTCATCTCGCCGTTCCACTCGGCCAGAAGTGACAGCGCCCGCTGGCGCAGGCGCTCGGAGGTGCCTTCAGTCGCCGCTTCGCCTGTAAACCACAACTCGGCCCCGATCAGCGGTAAAATGGCGCGCGCGGTGGGGGACACGGTATCAAGCTGGGCTTCGATAAAACTTTCGCGGGTATGAACTTCGCGGGTCTGCATCAAGGACAGCCACCGCTGAATCCGCTGGGTGTCGCCCCACAGGAACGACAGATGGTCAGGAAAAGGCAGGTCAACGGTCTTGTTGTTGGTATTGCCCAGGATGCCGCTGGTGGGATTCACCACGCGCGGATTGCTGTCATAGGGCATCACCCCAAGCCAACGGCTGGTGGCATTGGTGCCAAGCGCGGGCATCCGGCCCATGGTCGGGTGCTCTGCGTCCCGCATCGGCACATGGCCGACCACTTGCAAGGCAATGCCAGACTCGTCCACCAGCATCAGGTTCTGCGCCGGGGCCACGAACAGACGCCCGGCCTCTATTGCATCGGGGATAGTTCGGGCCTGCATCACCCGCAGCGCCGCCGTCATCGTGGTGTCAGCGCCCGAAAGCGCGGTCCAGGACAGGGCAGCCACGTGGCCGGGCGGGGTGACAGAGCCAAGGTCGTAATGCGTTCCCGGCAGCACTGGCCCTGCCTCGGACCAGCGCAGCGTGATGGTGACAGGGGCCTCGTCCTTGACCTGAATGATCGATCGCCGGGTGGCAAAGGGCTTCATGCCCGTCGCGGTTTCATATTCCTGGGAATTGGCGGGGTTAAGCTTTTCCATGACCAGATCCTGATCATCGACATATGATGACGTCAGCCCCCACCCGATCGCTGCCGACCGCCCGATCAGAATGCTGGGCACGCCGGGAATGGTCGCCCCGATCACGCCACCCGATTGCAGTTCCAGCCGGGCCAGATACCAGATCGTCGGCGCAGTAAAGCCAAGGTGCGGGTCATTGGCCAACAAGGTGCCACCCGCCGCCGAGCGCCCCGGCACAGCCGCCCAGGCGTTTGACGCGCCCGCCAGATCGACGCGCGGAAACGGCGACAGCGGGTCCGTGGTCGCCATACGCAGCGCATCGGTGGAGGGGGCGACCCCCGGCATCAGGCTGGCATAGTCGGGCAGGGCCGTCACGGCCTGTCCCGGATCATCGGGCAGAATGTCGCGCAGGCGGTCTTCGGGCAGCAGCATCGACATACGGGCCCGCAATACCTCGGCCTCCAGATGGCCAGAAAGTTGCAGTGCCATCAGCTTCAGGATGGCGATGGAATCGGCAGGCGCCCATGCGGCGATCTCATTGGAAAAGAAGAAAAACTCCGGCGCACCTCGGCCGCGCGCGCCCTCATTGATCTGCCCGATCCAGGTATTGACGCCCGCCGAATAAGCCTCCAGCGCGGCACGGGTGGGCGCGTCCTGCGCCTCGACCGACTGCAGCGATAGAGTGTACAGATCATAGCGGCGCAACAGCTCGTCAATCTTGAGCGTGCGGTTGCCAAACACCTCCGACAACCGCCCCTGCGCGGTGCGACGCAGCATTGTCATCTGCCACAGACGGTCCTGCGCATGTGCAAATCCAAGTGCGAAATAGACATCCGTATCCGCAGACCCGAAAATATGTGGCACGTTGTCATTGTTGCGCAAAATCTCGACCGGGGCAGAGACCCCCGAAATCGTGAAAGTCCCCGTGTAGTCGGGGATTGACCGTTCCAGAAAGTAATAAACCCCGATCAGACACAGCAGGCCAAGGGCCACAAGCCCTGTCAACAAACGCATCAGCCAGCGGAAAACATTAAGCATTTGGGGCCAGTTCTTGACGGCAGGAGTGGGACTGTTACCTAAGACATTGCAGACAAAAGGGCAATGGAGAGGGAGGCTTGTGATGGCAAAGGTAGCATTCTTGGGATTGGGCGTGATGGGGTTCCCCATGGCAGGCCATCTGGCGGCCAGTGGACATGAGGTCACGGTCTACAACCGCAGCCCCGCAAAGCGCGACGCCTGGGTCGCCAAACATGGCGGGCGCGCAGCCGCCACCCCGCGAGAGGCTGCGATGGGGCAAGACTTCGTGATGGCCTGTGTGGGCAATGATGACGACCTGCGCGGGGTCTGCACCGGGCCGGACGGCGCCTTTGCGGGCATGACAAAAGACGCGATCTTTGTCGATCACACCACGGTCTCGGCACAGGTTACGCGCGAAATGGCAGCCCTTGCTGCCGAACTGGGCCTTGGTTTTGTCGACGCACCGGTGTCTGGCGGGCAGGCAGGCGCTGAGAATGGCGCGCTTTCGGTGATGTGCGGCGGCTCGGAAGATGCTTATGCAAGCGCCGAGCCGGTGATCAACGCCTATGCCCGCATCTGCCGGCGTCTGGGCGCATCGGGCGCGGGCCAGATCGCCAAGATGATGAACCAGATCTGCATCGCCGGTCTGGTGCAGGGCCTGTCCGAGGCGTTGGCCTTTGGCGAAAAAGCCGGTCTGGACGGCGCGGCGGTGATCGAGGTGATCAGTCAGGGTGCTGCAGGATCATGGCAGATGCAAAACCGCTACAAAACCATGCTTGAGGATAAATTCGACCATGGTTTTGCAGTGGATTGGATGCGCAAGGATCTTGGCATCTGCCTTGCCACCGCCAATGACATCGGCGCATCCTTGCCGGTCACGGCGCTTGTTGATCAGTTCTACAAGGACGTGCAGCGCATGGGCGGCGGCCGCAATGACACCAGCAGCCTGATCCGCCGTCTGCGGTAATCAGACCTGCCGCATTCATCTTGGCAAGAATACTCCCGCCGGAGGCGTCCGACGTCCGCGGCGGGAATTTCGTTCAGGGAATGATGCGATTGTATTTCACACCGGTCAGTGTCGCGCCTGCGATGAACCCCTGCTGGCCAAAGACCAGCGCGATAACAGGCTCCATTTCGGTGGTTTCCTTGCCCAAGGACGCGCCTTGCGCCGGGGTGGCATAGCGCACATCGGCTCCGGCAGCCCAGCCGGGGCTGCGACGGAACTGACCCAAGGCGCCTTCAGTCATGAAAAACAGCGCATGTGCATATTGCTGTGCGCCGATCTGCAACCCGAATGTGGCGCGGGTGGCGGAGTAATAATCCACCGTCACGCCGCCCACGCGCAAGGCACCGCGCCCGTAGCCGCCACCATAGATCAAGCCTGCTTCGGTGATCAGCGGCATGATCAGCACGCCAGCGGCACGGTTGGCCAGATCTCGGGTGCCGGGAAAGCTGGAATACAGGAATTGCTCGGTCGAGTTGACGCGGGCATCAATCTGAGCCGATCCGGCGCTGCCAACACCATTGCCGCAGGCTGCCAAAAGCCCGCTGGCCCCTGTCGCTCCAAGGAATGTTCGTCTGGAAAGTCCGCTGAATACGGTCATTATATGCTGCCTTATGCCTCTCGTGGTCGCCGCGCGGCGCTTGGGGTTCTTTTGACCCTCTGACACCAGATATAGCGGCATTGCACGCAAATGTCATGAGCTTATGCAGCGGGTGGCGGGGGTTTGCCGATAAAACCCGCCAGATCAGACGCGCCAGATCAGGCCCGACCATCGCGGATGGCGCGGGCGACCTCGGGGGCGAAATAGGTCAGCACTCCATCACACCCGGCCCGGCGAAACGCCATCAGGCTTTCCAGCATGACCCGCTCGCCATCAATCCAGCCGTTCTGGGCCGCCGCCTTGATCATCGCGTATTCTCCCGACACCTGATAGGCATAGGTCGGCGCGCCAAAGGTTGCCTTGACCCGGTGGCAGATGTCCAGATAGGGCATCCCCGGTTTCACCATGACCATATCCGCGCCTTCGGTCAGATCACGTTCGATCAGCCGCAACGCTTCGTCGCTGTTGGCCGGGTTCATCTGATAGGTTTTCTTGTCGCCCTTCAGCGCCCCCGACGCCCCCACCGCATCGCGGAACGGGCCATAAAAGGCGCTCGCGTATTTGGCCGAATAGGACATGATCGCCACATCCTTGTGGCCCGCAGCCTCCAGCGCCGCCCGCATTGCCCCGATCCGGCCATCCATCATGTCAGACGGGCCAAGGATATCGGCCCCGGCTTCCGCCTGCGCCAATGACATCGCGACCAGCGCCTCGATGGTTTCATCGTTCAGGATGATCCCGTCACGCACCAGCCCGTCGTGGCCATTGGCGTTATAGGGGTCCAGCGCCACATCGGTCATCACGGCAATATCGGGCACCGCCGCCTTGATCGCACGAATGGCACGGTTGGCCAGATTGTCTGGGTTCCACGCTTCGGCGCAATCTTCGGTCTTTTTCGCAGGGTCGGTATAGGGAAACAGGCAGATCGCCGGAATGCCAAGGGTTGCCGCCTCCTCAGCCGCCTTGACCACCAGATCCACGCTCAACCGCTCCACCCCCGGCATTGACGCGATCGGTTCACGCAACCCCGCGCCATCGCGCACAAACATCGGCCAGATCAGATCATTGACTGACAGAGTGTTTTCTTGTGCCAAAGCGCGCAAGGCGGCAGATTTGCGCAGACGGCGGAAACGCAAGGTGGGTGTTGGGGCAACGGTCAGGCGCATGTTCGGGGCTCGCATCTGGTCAGGGGCTTGCAGCTTTTGCACTTGCCTGCCATGGAAAGGCGCGGCGCTGCAAGCCTTGCGCGCGACTTCAGGCAAAAGGTGCGACTCCTCTTGGAATGGTATTCCCTTATTTTCCTGCTGATTGATATGCGATCCTTTTCCAGCCTCTGGTATTGGATTTTTCTGGCCGTGCTGTGGTCGTCGGTCAGCCATTGGGTGCTTGGTGTGCCCTTTGACCTGATTACCCGCGCTCGCAGGCAGGGTGCAGAGGCGGCAGAGGATCTCGCTGTTGTGGTGCAGATCAATGCGCGGCGGATGCTGTATATCTCGCGCAATGGTGGGTTGTGGGTCATCGGATTCGTGTTCTTCTTGCTGACCGTTCTGGGCATGCTGGCCATTTTGTATCAGATCGAACTGGCGCAAGCGGTGTTGCTGATGTTCGCACCGATGGTTCTTGTGGCCTATCTGACATTGCGTCTGGCGCTGCGGGTGGAAACGGATGCGCCCGAAGGCGCGGTGCTGGTGCGGTTGCTGATGCGGCACAGGTTTCTGGTGCAACTGATCGGCATGATCTCGATTTTTGTGACCGCGCTGTTTGGCATGTATCAAAACATGACATGATCAAAATCGCACCTTTGGTCCGGCCCTTGACGGTCGGGTAAACGGGCGTAGTTAAGGGCGCGATGACCAAAACAATTTCCCCTGACCGTATCGTGCTGGGTGGCGCACCCGAGGGCTTTGACGCCCGGCTTGTCGCGCGCGAACTTGGGCGCGGGGGCGCAGTGATCCATGTCGCCCGCGATGACAAACGGATGGAGGCGATGCGCATTGCCCTTTCGGTGATGGCGCCGCAAGCCGTGGTGCTGGATTTCCCGGCCTGGGACTGTCTGCCCTATGACCGGGTGTCGCCCAACCCTGACATTGCCGCGCGCCGCATGGCCACGCTGGCGGCCCTTGCCGCCGGGGTGCCGGGGCCGTTTGTGCTGCTCACCACGCTGAACGCCGCAACTCAGCGCGTGCCAAGCCGCGCCACGGTGGCGGCCAGCAGCTTTACCGCGCAAGTCGGCAAACGGGTGGATGAAGCCCAACTGAAAGGCTTTTTGTCGCGCATGGGCTTTTCGCCGGTGTCCACCGTGGCAGAGGCCGGCGACTACGCCTTGCGCGGCGGTATCATTGATATTTACCCGCCCGGCCATCCCGGCCCGGTGCGGCTGGATTTCTTTGGCGATGTGCTGGATGGTTTGCGCCGCTTTGATCCGGTTACGCAGCGCACGGTGGAAAAGCTGACCGCAGTTGACCTGTCGCCTGTGTCCGAGGTCATTCTTGATGAAGCGTCGATCACCCGCTTCCGGCAGGCATACCGCATCGAGTTCGGCGTCGGTGGCGCCGATGATCCGCTGTATGAAGCGGTGAGTGCAGGGCGCAAGCATCAGGGGATGGAGCATTGGCTTGGCCTGTTCCATGACCGACTGGAGACGCTGTTCGACTATCTGCCGGACGCCTCGGTGATGCTGGATGATCAGGTGACCCCGATGCGGCTGTCGCGTTGGGACGGCATTGACGACGCCTACGATTCCCGGCGCGAGGCGATGACAGCCAAGGGCCGGCTGGATACGGTCTACAAACCCGCCGCACCGGGTTTGCTGTATCTGGACGACACTGCATGGGAGGCCGCAATCGCAGCGCATCGTGTGGTGCAACTGTCGCCCCATGCGCAAAGCCCCGGTCCCGGCATACTGGATGCCAGCGGACGGTTGGGGCGCAGCTTTGCGCCAGAGCGACAGATGGAATCTATAAGCCTTTTCGGTGCCTTGGCCGATCATCTTCGGGCTTTGCGCGAGGATTGTCAGGTGGTCATCGCGTCATGGTCAGAGGGCGCGCGGGAACGGCTTGAAGGATTGCTGCAAGATCAGGGCGTAAGTGGTCTGATCCGTATCAAGGATTTCCGCGATGTGCCGGACGGGCGGGGCGGCTTGTTCTTGCTGGTCTGGGCGCTCGAATCTGGGTTTGTCGCCCCCGGTCTGGCGGTGATTTCCGAGCAGGATGTCTTGGGTGACCGCATGGTCGGCAAGCCCCGCCGCAAGCGCAAGGCCGACAACTTCCTGCGCGAAGTCGATACGCTGACGCCGGGCGATCTGGTGGTGCATGTCGAACATGGCGTGGGCCGCTATCTGGGGCTGGAGACGATCACCGCACTTGGCGCGCCACATGCTTGCGTGGCGCTGGAATATGCAGACAGTGCAAAGCTTTACCTGCCGGTCGAAAATATCGAACTCCTCAGCCGCTATGGTCATGAAGAGGGTCTGCTTGACCGTCTGGGCGGTGGTGCGTGGCAGGCGAAAAAGGCAAAGCTAAAGGAACGCATCAAGGAAATCGCTGACCGCCTGATGCGGATTGCGGCTGAGCGCGCGCTGCGCCATGCGCCAATACTGGAGGCGCCCCACAGCATATGGGAGGCGTTTGCAGCCCGCTTTCCGTATCAGGAAACCGATGACCAGTTGGCGGCGATTGCCGATGTGGTCGCCGATCTGGAAAAAGGCAGCCCGATGGACCGTCTGGTTGTGGGCGACGTGGGCTTTGGCAAGACCGAAGTGGCGATGCGCGCCGCTTTTGTCGCGGCCCTGGCGGGGATGCAGGTGGCAGTGATTTGCCCCACAACCCTGCTCGCCCGCCAGCACTACCGCAGCTTTGTCGAACGGTTTCGCGGATTTCCCATCACCATCAAACCCTTGTCTCGGTTTGTCAGCGCAAAGGATGCGAATGCCACGCGTGCGGCGATGACCGATGGCACGGTCGATATTGTGGTGGGCACCCATGCTCTGTTGGCCAAGGGCGTGAAATTCAAAAACCTCGGCTTGCTTGTCATTGATGAGGAACAGCATTTCGGCGTCAGCCATAAGGAACGGCTAAAGGAAATGCGGTCGGAAATCCACGTCCTGACCCTGACCGCAACGCCTATCCCCCGCACGCTGCAACTGTCGCTGACCGGGGTGCGTGACCTGTCGATCATTGCGACGCCTCCGGTAGACCGCCTTGCTATCCGCACCTATGTCAGTGAATTTGACACCGTGACCATCCGCGAGGCGCTGTTGCGTGAACGCTTCCGGGGCGGGCAGTCATTCTATGTGGTGCCGCGCATTTCCGACCTGCCCGAGATTGAAGATTTCCTGCGCAACCATGTGCCAGAGGTGTCTTATGTCATCGCCCATGGCCAGTTGGCGGCGGGCGATCTGGATGACCGGATGAACCAGTTCTACGACGGCAAATATGATGTGCTGCTGGCCACAACGATTGTGGAATCGGGTCTGGATATTCCGACCGCGAACACCATGATCATCCACCGCGGCGACATGTTCGGGCTTTCCCAACTGTATCAGATTCGCGGCCGGGTCGGGCGCAGCAAGACGCGGGCTTATTGCTACCTGACCACCAAACCGCGCAGCCCGCTGACCCCGCAGGCGCAAAAGCGGCTTAAGCTTTTGGGAAGCCTTGACAATCTGGGCGCGGGCTTCAACCTTGCCAGCCACGACCTTGACCTGCGCGGCGCGGGTAATCTTTTGGGCGAGGAACAGTCTGGCCATATCCGTGAGGTTGGCTATGAGCTGTATCAGCAGATGCTGGAAGAAACGATTGCCAAAATCAAATCGGGCGAGATCAATGGGTTGTCCCCGATAGATGATCAATGGTCGCCGCAGTTGAACCTTGGCCTGCCGGTGATGATCCCGGAAGATTACGTCGTCGATCTGGATGTGCGGCTCGGCCTTTATCGCCGCTTGTCGGGTCTGGCCACCAAGGTAGAGCTGGAAGGTTTTGCCGCCGAGCTGATCGACCGCTTCGGCCCGCTCCCGCGCGAGGTCAACACGCTGATGCTGATTGTGCGGATCAAGGCGATGGCAAAGCGCGCCGGGATCAGCCGTATTGATGCCGGGCCAAAGGGGGCCACGATTCAGTTCCACAACGACAAATTCGGCAACCCGGCGGGGCTGGTTGATTTCATCAAGGCCGAGGGTGTGGGAGCAAAGGTGCAGGGCAACAAGATTGTGCTGCTGCGCGACTGGAAATCAGACGCCGACCGGATCAAGGGCGCCTTTGCCATCGCCCGTGATCTTGCAGAAAAGATTGTGCGGCCAAAGGGGTAGTGTTAACCTCTGTTAACATTTTCTTTTGACGGATTTTTTTTATGTCTTTTTCTCTTGCTGTCGCATTGGGTCTGGCATCGCTTTTTCCCGATATGACCAGCCCGACCCCTCTGGCTGGCTCGCAGTCTGTGTGGCAAGCGCAGGCCTATGATTGTTCGAACAAGACCTGCAAGCAGATCTCGTCCTGCGCCGAGGCATGTTACAAGTTGAAGGTCTGTGGTCATCACAAACGGGATGCCGACAATGACGGCATCCCCTGTGAAAATCTGTGCTCCCGCCCCTGTGAGTAAGGGTCAAAGCCTGCGCGCCACCAGATAGGCCAGCCCGGTAAAGACGGCCACACCGATCATCAACGGCAAAGGCGTGCCGTTGAACGCCAGCCCGACCGGGGCCGCCAGCAGCACCGAAAACACGGTGGACAACGCCCCCACCACTGATGCCGCCATGCCCGCGATATGGCCCACTGGTTCGAGCGCCAAGGCGTTCAGGTTGCCGATGGTCATGCCGACCATGAAGAACACACCGATCGTCCAGATCAGATAGGCAAGGAACTCTACCGGGAATACGTCTGGGGCGGGCCACAGGGCCAGCGCAAAGGCGATGACGAAGGCACCTGATACCAGCGCTTGCGTGGCGAACGACACCAGCACCAGCCGCCGCATCCCCAACCGCATCACCAAAGACGCGTTCAGCAGTGATGAAGTGCCCGCGATCAATGCAATCAGCGCGAAGTACAGCGGAAAGCTTTCTGCCCGGCCATAGGTCTGGTCAAAAAGCTGTTGGGTTGACGAGAGCGTGCCAAACAGCGCCGCAAATCCAAGCGTTTGCGCCAGTACAGACAGGCGAATGCTGCGCACCCCCAGCACTTCGCGCAGCGCGGCCCACAACGGGGCTGCGCGAAACGGCCGGCGCTCGGCTCGGGCCAGAGTTTCAGGTTGGCGAATGGTCAGCCACAGCACGGTGATTCCGGAAAACAGCAAAAATGCGAGAAAAATGCTGCGCCAGCCAAAGCCCGCAATGATGAACTGGCCCAGAAGCGGGGCTACGGCGGGCACCAGCGTAAAGATCATCATGGCAAAGCTGACAATCCGCGCCATCCGCGCCCCGGAATGTAGATCGCGCACCAAAGCGAGCGACACCACCCGCGGCCCCGCAGCCCCAAGACCCTGCAACACGCGAGCGGCCAGCATGGTTTCCAGCGTGGGCGCTGCATATGCCAGCAAAGCACCCGCGCAATACAGCACCGCGCCCGCGACAATCACTGTCTTGCGGCCATAGCTGTCTGACAATGGCCCGGCAAATAGCGTCCCGAGCCCCATGCCAAAGACAAAGCTGGTCAGGATAAGCTGCGCCTTGTTCGGGGCATCAGGGCTGAGTTCCGCCGCGATTTCGGGCAGGGCAGGCAGCATCGCGTCGATAGAGAACGCGATGGTGGCAAAAAGCATGGCGATCAGTGCGATAAACTCGGTCTGACCAAGGGCGCGCTGTGGGGGCAGGCTGTATGACATGAACTGTCCTTTCCGCGCTTCGCTAGCATGCGCGGGCAGGGGGAACCATGGCCCTAGCTGCCTGTCGTCTGTGCGTGACCGCGCAGTTCGGCGATAACTTCGGCCCAGACCTGCGGCGCCTGTGCGCCCGAGATGACGTATTGATTGCCGATGATAAAGCACGGAACGCCCGCCACGCCCTTTTGTCGGGCATGGATATCGCGGGCTTTCAGGGCCTCGCTGTCTTCATCCGTCGCCAAAAGCCGTGTGGTCAGGGCGCGGTCCATGCCTGCGGCTTCGGCGATATCGGCCAAAGTGCTGGCATCGTTGATATCGCGCCCCTCGCGCCAGTAAGCGCGGAACAGGGCCGATACGATGGCAGTTTGCCGCCCCTCCAGCCCCGCCCAGTGAATCAGCCGATGCGCGTTCAGTGAGTTGGGCATCTTGGAAATGGTGGAAAAGTCGATGGCCAGCCCCGCATCACGCGCAGCCTGTTCGACGCGGGCGTAAATCTCGACCGCCTTTGCCTTGCCTCCGAACTTGGCTTCCAGATAGGCGGCCCGGTCCACACCCTCGGGCGGCATGCCGGGGTTCAGCTGGAACGGGTGCCATTCAATCTCGAACGGATGGTCAGGAGCAGATTCCAGCGCACGGTCAAGGTTGGCCTTGCCGATGTAGCACCATGGGCAAACGGGATCAGAGAAAATATCAAGCTTTATCACAGCGTCCCCATGGCGCGCAGGGCGCGGCGGTTGAGTTTGGCATTGGCCCCGCGCGGCAGGGCGGGCAGGTGGCGAAACAGTCGTGGCTGCTTATAGCGCGCCAGATGGGTCGCGGCATGGGCGTTCAGCGCGGTGTCATCCAGCGGCGCTGCTGCGGTGTAAAAGCAGGCAATCACCGTAACGCCGGGTTTGACCTCGATCTCGGTCACGGCTGCCTCCAGCAGACCCGGAAAGCGCGCCATTGCGGCCTCAACTTCAACCGGGCTGACCCGGTAGCCGCCCGCGTTCATCTGATCATCATCGCGGCCCAGATAGGTGACAGCACCCTGATCATCGATCACGATGGAATCGCCGGTCAGAAACCAGCCACCCGACAGCCGCGCCGCTGTCGCCTCGGGCGCATCCAGATAGCCCAGCATCAGGCCCGGATCACGGCGGTCGATTGCCATCTGGCCGGGTGTGCCGCGCGGAACAGGGCTAAGATCAGGCCCAAGCGCCGCAATGCGCCGCCCGGTCTGGGCAAAGCCGGTGGCTCCGGCAGGTGCTGCACGGGTGGGAGATTCTGACACAAAGGTCGAGATTTCGGACATCCCAAGCGCCTCACAGATTGGCGTGCCTGTCGCCTTGACCCAAGCCGCCCGCGTGTCATCGCCCAGCTTTTCTCCCGCTGACAACCCATGGCGCAGGCGCGGCAAGGCGGGCAAGGTCGCGCGCAACATCTGACGATAGACACCGGGGGCGGCGGCAAAGATGGTGGCCTCATGCCGTTGTATCAGCGCGGGCAGGTCCGCCGCCTCGACGCCAGTGCCGGGGATCAGCGCAGTTGCCCCCACGCACCACGGGTCCATCAAGCCGGTCCCCAGCGTATAGGTCCAGTTGAACGCGCCCGCATGCAGCAAACGGTCGCTCTCGCCCAAGCCCTCCCAGCCCGCATGCATCATGGAGCGCGCAAGGATGGCGCGGTGCGCATGGACCACCGCCATCGGGCTGCCCGAGGTGCCGGAGGTGAAGATGATGTAACCGGGCCGGTCAGGGTCGCCCAGATGAAAGGGCGCAGGCGGCAGGCGTTCCATCGCGCGAATGTCTGCATCGGTGATGATCGGGCAGAACTGCCCGTCGGGCAAGGCCACACCAGAGCTGGCCACAATAAGCCGCGGGGCGATGCGCGCAGCCATCGGGCTGATTTCGGCGCTGGTCAGTTGCGCCGAGGTCGCAACCGGCACCATGCCAGCCGCAAGTGCACCCAGAAACAGGATCGGAAATTCCACTTGATTGGCCAACCGCATCAGAATGCGGTCCCCCGGTTGCAGGCCGGCCGCGCGCAAACCCGTCGCGCATCCCAGAACCGCCGCCAACAGACGGGCATAGCTCCACGCATCAGCGTCGTTGAGCTTGATGATCTGCAAGGCCAGCTTGTCCGGCAGCCGCGCCGCCGGTTTTGCAAGAACATGCTGCGCCATATTGAACGGCGCGGGCACAGTCGGGGCGGGGCCAGTATCAATTAGGGCTAACATGGGTTTGTGCCTAATCTGCCATGCCGGGCGCTGCAATCCCCATCTGCAATCCCAAAGGTTGCGCGCCTGAAAAGGCCAGACGCCTCCGGCGGGAGTGTTTTCAAAGCAGCAAACCAAAGGACGTGCCCCTTGTTGTTGCTGCTTTCCAAATACTCATCTTGCGACAGAGCACAAAGGCTCCACAGCCAAAGGATCGTCGTGACGGCAGGTTTAGCCGACCCAGCCCGCCACGCGGTTTGCACCACCAGAGATGTCGCGGCCAATGCCTTCGACCGTTGCACAGCCCGACAGGGCCATCAGGGCGGCCGCAGCCACCATCATAGAGAGTTTACGCATGTTTCTGCCCGTTTCTTGTTCTTACTGCTCATACCACCAGACGTCTGGCTGAAATCCGATCCAGTCGCCATAGAGCGGCGGGCGCTCGGGGAATTTGAGTTCCTTGCGATGCGCCAGCCGCGAGATATCAGAATACCACATTGGCACCACATATCTACCCGTGGTCAGCACGCGGTCCAGGGCCTGTGTCGCGGCTGCAAAGGTGCCTTGATCGGGGGCGTTCAGCATGGTGTTGATCATCGCCTCGGCGGCGGGAGAACTCATGCCCATCCAGTTGCGAGTGCCGGGATCTGTCACGCCCGCCGACCCCCAGTAAAGCGTCTGCTCATTGCCGGGTGACAGCGACAGGCTGCGGATATAGTGTGTCATGTCAAAGGCATAGGTATTGGTTCGCTCGATATACTGTGCGTTGTCTACCGTGGTCACGCGGGCGTTGATGCCCAGACGCTTGAGCCCTTCAACATAGATCTCGGCCGCCGAGATCATGTCGCGCGCACCGTTCACCAGAAGGATTTCAAAGCCGACAGGCTGGCCTGCGGGATCTTTCAGCGCGCCCGCGTCAATCGTATAGCCTGCCTCGGCCAGCAGGGCGGTCGCCGCGCGGATGTTGCTGCGATTGGCCTCGGACCCGTCGCCCGTGGGCACGGCATAGCCGTCCAGTGCGCCGGGCAACAGGTCGGCGCGGAACGGCTCCAGCAAGGCCAGAACCTCACCTTCCGCCGGGGTGCCGGGGGTGAAACCAAGCGGCGAGTTGCCGAAATAGGACTGGATACGCGGATTGGCCCCGCCGTTCAGGGTCTGGTTTACAAGTTCAAAATTGAAGGCAAGGATCATCGCCTCGCGCACGCGCCAATCGGCGAACAGCGGGCGGCGGGTGTTCATCACAAAGCCCTCTATCCCCGACGGGCGGCTGTGCGGAATTTCGGATTTCACCACCTCACCCGACCGGATTTCGGGCCAGTCATACGAGTTACCCCATTTCGCCGGGTTGGTTTCACGCCATGAGGTGATCAGACCGCCCTTGAACGCCTCAAATACCACGCCGCCATCGCCGAAATAGTCATAGCGGACTTCGTCAAAGTTGTGCTGGCCACGGTTGAAGGGCAGATCCTTGCCCCACCAGTCGGAGTTCTTTTTGTAGCTGATGTATTTGCCAGTCTCAAACCCGGCCACCACATAGGGGCCGGACCCGATGGGGGCCTCTAATGTGCTGTCTTCGAACACCTTGCCCTCCCATTGTGCCTTTTGCAGGATCGGGCGCAGGCCGAGGATGAGGGGCAGTTCGCGGTCAGTGGTGTTGAAGGTAAAGCGGATCGAGCGCGGCCCGGTGATCTCGGTGCTGCCGATCTTGTTCCATGCGGTGTGATAGCGCGGGTTGCCAAGAGTGCCCAAGGTTTCAAACGACCAGCGTACGTCTTCGACGGTCACCGGGCTGCCGTCAGAGAATCGGGCTGCCTCACGCAAAGTAAATTCTGCGTAGGTCCGGGCCGCATCTGTGGTGATCGATTCGGCCAAAAGGCCGTACATGGTGAAGGGTTCGTCGTAAGACCGGCCCATCAGCGTTTCTACCGTAAGGGCCGAAAGACCCGCTGGGGCACGGCCCTTTAGAATGAACGGGTTCATCGAGTCAAAGCTGCCGGACTCGCCGAAAACGATGCGTCCGCCTTTGGGGGCATCCGGGTTCACATGGGGCAGGGACACAAAATCCGGGGGGAGGGCGGGGTCGCCATACATAGCTATGCCATGGGTCGCAGAATCACCAACCTGTGAAACGGCGAGAGACGGCGTGAGTGCTACTAAAAGCGCCGCAGCAAATCCCTGTGCAAAGTGGAAAAAATTCCGTTCCATTCTGGCGACAATCCCCCGTGGCCTTGGTTTCTTGGTCCCTAGCGTATGGCGGCTTGTGAGCCTTTTCAAACTTTTAACTTGGCCATCGGCAACAAGCGGCGTATATAAGTGCTACTGCTCGATAGGTTTCTTGCCTGTATGAAACCTGCCTCAATAACTTAACGCCGGCTTCGTGCCGGCGTTTTTTTTGGCTTTGCAGGAACGGCCCCCCTGTAATTCGCGTTTGCAGCATGTAACCTGCGCAGCAGCAGCAAAAGGGGAAGACCATGATCCTGAAGGGCAAGACCGCCATCGTTACCGGGTCCAATTCCGGCATTGGTCTGGGTGTGGCCGAAGAACTGGCGCGGGCTGGTGCCGATGTCGTGATCAACAGTTTCACCGACCGCGCCGAAGATCATGCGCTGGCCGCGGCCTTGTCGTCGCGCCATGGCGTGACCGTGCGCTACATCGCAGCCGATATGTCGAATGGTGATGAGTGCCGCCGGCTGATCGCCGACGCGGGGGCTTGCGATATTCTTGTGAACAACGCCGGTATCCAGCATGTGGCCGGGATCGAGGATTTCCCGGTCGACAAGTGGAATGCGATTCTGGCTATCAACCTCAGCTCGGCCTTTCACACCACCGCAGTCGCGCTGCCGATGATGCGGGAAAAGGGCTGGGGCCGGGTGATCAACGTGGCCTCAGCCCATGGGCTGACCGCCAGCCCCTATAAGTCGGCCTATGTGGCGGCCAAGCATGGGGTGGTGGGCTTTACCAAGGTGACGGCACTGGAATGTGCAGGCCAAGGGATCACCGCCAATGCGATCTGCCCCGGCTATGTGCTGACGCCCTTGGTCGAGGCGCAGATCCCCGACCAGATGAAGAAGCACAACTTGGACCGCGATACGGTGATCAAACAGGTGATGCTGGAGCGTCAGCCAAGCCGCGAGTTTGCGACCGTGGAACAGATCGGCGGAACGGCGGTATTTTTGGCCTCTGATGCGGCGGTGCAGATCACCGGGACAACGATTTCGGTCGATGGGGGCTGGACGGCACTATAGCGCCGCGCCATCAAGGCCCTGAACAGCGGGGCCTTGGCCCTCAAAGATGAGGGCCTTGATGAGCGATATTCTGTGCATTGGGTCGGTCCTTTGGGACATCATCGGGCGCGCGCCGTCATCCTTGCGGTTGGGGTCGGATGTGCCAGGGCGGATTACGCGGCTGCCAGGCGGGGTTGCGATGAATATTGCCATGACCCTTACGCGCTTTGGCCTGCGGCCTGCGCTTCTGACAGCGGTGGGGCGCGATGCCGAGGGCGATGAGTTGATCGCGGCCTGTCTGCGGATGGGCTTGGATTGCACCCATGTCTATCGCTCAGACGATCTGCCGACCGACCGCTATATGGCGATTGAAGGCGCAAACGGGCTGATTGCGGCGATTGCCGATGCGCATTCGTTGGAAACGGCGGGTGACAAGATTTTGCGCGCGCTTGGCGATGGGGTGCTTGGGTCTGCCGCCGCGCCCTATGCCGGGCTGATCGCGCTGGATGGCAATCTGACCGAGGCGCTGATTTCCGATATCGCCCGATCGCCTTTGTTTGCGCGCGCCGATCTGAGGGTGGCCCCGGCCAGCCCCGGCAAGGCAGAGCGGTTGATGCCGCTGCTGGGGCATTCACGTGCGACGCTTTATGTTAATCTGGAAGAGGCCGGGCTGATCGCCAAAGGGCGCTACGACTCGGCGGCAGAGGCGGCCTCGGCACTGCTGGCGCGGGGGGCGGCACGGGTTTTGGTGACAGATGGCGGGCGCGATGCGGCCCATGGTGTGCAGGGCCAGGGTGTGATCACCGGGCAGCCGCCTCAGGTGCTGGTCACACGGGTCACCGGGGCGGGCGATACGTTCATGGCCGCGCATATCGTGGCCGAAGCGCGCGGAGACCATCGCGCACAGGCTTTGGAGGCGGCGCTGCGTGCTGCCGCTGACTATGTTTCAGGAGATATCGGATCATGACGCTACCCCTTACATTCTCGCCCGAAGTGGCGCAGGCCCGCGCATCTGGTGCGGCTATCGTGGCGCTGGAATCCACCATCATCACCCATGGCATGCCGTTTCCGCAAAACGTGGAAACCGCGCGGGCGGTAGAGAATGAGGTACGCGCACATGGTGCGGTGCCTGCCACCATCGCCATCATTGGCGGGCGGATTCACATTGGCCTGACGTCGGAAGAACTGGACCAGTTGGGGCAGGCGCAGGATGTGGCAAAGCTAAGCCGCGCCGATCTGGCGGCTTGTCTTGCCACCGGGGGCATGGGGGCCACAACCGTGGCCGCCACCATGATCTGCGCGCATCTGGCGGGAATTCATGTGTTTGCCACTGGCGGCATCGGCGGCGTGCATCGCGGGGCGGAGACCACGTTTGATATCAGCGCCGATCTGCTGGAACTGGCCGCGACCCCGGTGACGGTGGTGGCTGCGGGTGCCAAGGCAATTCTTGATCTGCCCAAAACGCTGGAGGTGCTGGAAACCCATGGCGTGACGGTCATCGCCTACGGTCAGGATGACTTTCCGGCGTTCTGGTCGCGGTCATCTGGGCTGAAGGCACCTTTGCGGATGGATCACGCACGCGACATTGCCGCCGCGCAGCGGCTGCGCACGGCGCTTGGTCTGCCCGGTGGGCAACTGGTGGCCAATCCGATCCCGGTTGACGCCGAGATTGCCAGCCATGAGATCACGCCCGTAATCGAGCGCGCGCTGCATCAGGCCGAGGAGCAGGGCATCAGCGCCAAGGCGGTGACACCGTTTCTGCTGGACCGCATGTATGAGATGACCGAGGGCCGCTCGCTGACCTCTAACATCGCCCTTGTTTTGAACAATGCGCGGTTGGCAGCGGCAATTGCGCGCGAGATGGCGGCGGGCTGATCAAAACGTCACATAAAATTCGCGTGGCCACAGGGTTTGGCCATGCAAGTGCCATTGTGCCCGGACCCGGCGATCCTTAACTATGGCTCGATCAGTGAGGAACCATGACAGAGCCAACGCCACCCAGCAAACGCCGGAGCCTGCTTATAGGCCTGCGGTCTTCATTTCTGACCGGTCTGGTTGTGGTTTTGCCGGTGGGGCTGACCATCTATCTGATCTGGACGGTGGTGGGCTGGATCGACGGCTGGATCCTGCCGCTGATTCCCGGTCCCTGGAAGCCCGACGTTCTGGTGCGCCAATGGTTCGGGCAAGACGCCACGATCCCGGTGCGCGGCGTGGGCGTTGTGGTGTTCTTGATCTTTACCGTCTTTGTCGGCTGGTTGGGCAAGGGGTTTATCGGGCGCAAGTTCCTGATCTGGGCCGAAGGTGTGGTAGACCGCATGCCGATAGTACGCTCGCTTTACAACGGCTTGAAGCAGATCGCGGAAACCGTGTTTTCGCAAAACGAGTCGAGTTTTGAGCGCGCCTGTCTGGTGCAATACCCAAAGGAACATATCTGGGCCATCGGCTTTGTGTCGACCCGTGCCAAGGGTGAGTTGCAGGCAAAGCTGAACGCAACCGGCTATATGGATGTGATCTCCATTTTCCTGCCGACCACACCCAACCCGACCTCGGGGTTCTTGCTGTATGTGCCTGAAAAGGATGTGGTCTATCTGGATATGAAGGTGGAAGACGCGGCCAAGCTGATCATCTCGGCCGGGCTGGTTTACCCCAATGGCAAGGAAGCGCCGGGCGTTCCCGTGCGAAACCCGTCAGCCAAAGAGAGCGGACAGATCAAAGCTGGCCTCTGACCCCAGTTTCTTGCCATGCGTGTGCAAGAACGCATCCGCCGCCAGATGTCCTGCCGCGCGCAACCGCGCGAACAGCGCAGGCGAGGGCGACATTTTGGTGGCCCCGGTCATTTCCGTCATCAGCGCGTCGTCAGACATCAGATGGATGCGCACATCTTTCATCGTGCCGCGCTCCAGCCTGCCTTCGCGCAGCAGACGGCGCACGAAATGCACGGCGCGCAACTCGCCCAACAGGGCCGCGTTGAAGCTGATCTCGTTGACGCGGTTCTGAATATCAATCGGAGTTTTAGGTACACCGGGACGCAGCAGCGGGTTGATCGACACGATCAGCACATCATTGGGCAAATGCGCCTGATAGAGCGGAAACAGCGCCGGATTGCCCGCATATCCACCATCCCAATAGGCATGGCCGTCAATTTCGACCGCCTGAAACACAGTTGGCAGGCAGGCCGAGGCCATCAACGCCTCGGGCGTGATCTGGTCACCGGAAAAGATTCGGATACGCCCGGTATCAACGCGGGTGGCCCCGATGAAAAGCTCTGGGCCCTCAGACGCGCAGACATCGCTGAAATCCAGCCGCCGCACGATTTTTTCCAGCGGATTGCGCCACATCGGCCCCCAAGCATAGGGTGTATAAACCTGCGAGGCCATGCCTTGCGGCGAAAACGGCGACATCGACATGGCGATCTGTCCCATGGCCTGAAAGCCGGGTGCCATGGTTTGCATCCAGTCGGGAATGCGCAGATCAGACACCCGCGCCACATCGCGCCAAAGCCGCGCCAGAGAGTCTTTCGCGCCCTTGCGCCCGCCCTTGATCATGCCCGCTTTCAGCGCCGCTGCGTTCAGCGCCCCCGCGGACGTGCCCGACAGCGCTGCAATCTCGACGCTGTCTTCATCCAGCAGCCGGTCCAGCACGCCCCATGTAAAGGCGCCATGCGCACCGCCGCCTTGCAGCGCGAGATTGATCCTGGTGGTCATTGATGTCTCCTTTGGCCTGTAACCTAGTGTTTCTGCACTGCGGCGCAAGGTTCAGGCTTGCCAATCACCGGGGATAGGGGTAACGACACGCCACTTCACAGGCAGGTGCGGGCCATGGCGGGGAGAAATCCCGTTTGGTCCACCGGTTGGGGGAAACCCTGAGATCATCTGCCGAGGCGCAAACCGGAAAAGGATATATGGACATGGCGCTCCCAGAATTTACCATGCGTCAGCTGCTTGAAGCTGGCGTTCACTACGGTCACCAGACGCAACGCTGGAATCCGAAGATGGGCGAATACATCTACGGCGACCGCAACGGGATTCACATTCTCGACCTGACGCAGACTGTTCCGATGCTGGATCAGGCGCTGAAAGTCGTGCGTGACACGGTTGCCAAGGGCGGCCGCATTCTGTTCGTCGGCACCAAGCGTCAGGCCCAAAAGCCAATCGCAGAAGCAGCAGAGCGTTGCGCGCAGTTCTACATGAACCACCGTTGGCTGGGCGGCACGCTCACCAACTGGAAAACCATCAGCGCGTCAATCCAGCGTCTGAAGCAGATTGACGAAGTGCTGGCTGCCGGCGCCGAAGGTCTGACCAAGAAAGAGCGCCTTGGTATGGAACGTGACCAGGGCAAACTGCAAGCGTCGCTTGGTGGTATCCGTGAAATGGGCGGCACGCCTGACCTGATCTTCATCATTGATGTGGGCAAAGAAGACCTTGCCATTCTGGAAGCCAAAAAGCTGGGCATTCCTGTTGTGGCCGTGGTTGACACCAACTGCTCGCCCAAGGGTGTGGACTATGTGATCCCCGGCAACGACGACGCTGCCCGTGCGATTGCTCTGTATTGCGAGCTGATCGCCCGCGCTGCCCTTGACGGCATGTCGGCCCAGATGGGTGCTGCTGGCGTTGACCTTGGCGCGCTGGAAGAAGCGCCCGTGGAAGAAGCTATCGAAGAAGCTGTCGCCGAAGCCTGATTGGCTGTCGTCGTTTTGTGACATGGCGGGGGGATAACCCCCGCCAACCCCATTTTATGGAATTCGGGAGACTGACCATGACAATCACCGCTGCAATGGTGAAAGAACTGCGCGAATCCACCGGCGCAGGCATGATGGACGTGAAAAAGGCCCTGACCGAAAGCAATGGCGACATGGATGCCGCCATCGACTGGCTGCGCACCAAAGGTCTGGCGAAAGCCGCCAAAAAGGCCGACCGTGTCGCCGCCGAAGGTCTGGTCGGCGTGGCTGTGACCACAGGCAAGGGCGTTGCTGTCGAGATCAACTCGGAAACCGATTTTGTCGCCAAGAACGCCGATTTTCAGGCGCTCGTGCGTGAAGTCGCCAATGTGGCCCTGACCACCGGCGACTCGATCGAAGTGGTGAAAGCCGCGCATCTGAACGGCAAGACCGTGGATGAGGTGATCCAGGAATCAATCGCCCGTATTGGCGAGAATATGACCTTCCGCCGGATGCACATTCTGGAAGGCGAAACGGTTGTGTCTTATGTCCACAACTCGGCCGCTGATGGCATGGGCAAAATCGGCGTGCTGGTTGCGCTGAACGGCCCTGCTGACAATGCGCAGGCCATCGGCAAGCAATTCGCCATGCACATCGCCGCTACCGCACCACTGTCTTTGTCGGAAGCGACCATGGACCCAGCTTTGGTAGAGCGTGAACTGGCCGTGCAAACCGCCAAGGCACTGGAAGAAAACGCAACTTCGGCCAAGCCGAAACCCGAGCAGGTGATCACCAACAACATCATTCCGGGCCGGATGAAGAAGTATCTGGCAGAGAACACGTTGCTGGGTCAGGCTTTCGTCATCAACCCGGATCTGACGGTGGAACAAGCCGCCAAGGAAGCCGGCGTTGAAATCACTGGCTATGCCCGTGTGGCGGTTGGCGAAGGCATCGAGAAGAAAGAAGAAGATTTCGCGGCTGAAGTCGCGAAAATGGTTCAGGGCTGATTTCAGTCTGACCAGACAGGAACGGGGCGGCCTTTGGGTCGCCCTTTTTCATTACCGCCACAGGACCGTGTATTCGGACAACAAAAAACGGTGTGCCCCCAAAGGACACACCGTTATCTGTTTGCGCCACACCTACTGGGGATGAGGACAGGACGCAGACCGAACACTCTCTATCAGTCGCCGGCAATTGACGACCGTTTACAGCATTACAACCAAAGGGCAGGGGACACCTCTGGCACAAAGCGTGACAGGAGTCAGGTCGATGAAAATGCATCGTCTGGCCCCTGCCGTTCCATTGCCCGAAGGCTACCACTCACGGAACAAGGTCACTTTGCGCCACTCCCTGCCGTTGCGTAAGTCAGGATTTCCCTACCATCGGAGCCTTGGCCACACGCTGAAAGATCATGTTCAAAAGTGAAGCTTTTGCAACAGCTTGCGTTGTTGTCTCCACCTGTAACGCCTCACGCGCAAGGCGCAGGTGCTTTTCCACCATCGCCGTAGACACTTCCATCAGCATGGCGACATCCTGCGTGGTCTTGCCATCGGCCACCCATTCCAGCGCCTGACGCTGGCGTTCCGTCAGGCTGCGCTTGGCGGTCGGCTGGGGCAGGGTGATGATCTTGAGGTGCATCAGATGGGAAACCGCCAGCAATTCATCACGGTGCCGCTCCCAGATCGCTTCCACTTGATCGGGGCCGATGCCTGTGTCAGCAATCAGGCCAAGCGCGCCCTTTGACCGGGTGGACGCCTCAGGGAAGCTGACCGAAACTCCGGCCACAATGCCTATGGCGGCGTTCTGCCGCACGGCATCCATTTCTTCGGGCGTCAGTTGCCCGGCATCAAACGCGTCTTTCACCCATCTCCACGTGGTTGCCCCCACATTCGACACAGCCCAGCGATACACCGGCGTGCGCGCGTAAAACCCGTTTTGGAAATAGAACCGTGCGTAATCGGCATCGCCAGTGGTCAAAAAGATCGCATCGTCAGGGTCGCCCACATTGCGCTTGTGCAAAAAACGGGTGAAGCCGTAATTGGCGCGGGCAAAGCCAAGACTGCCGAAAAAGCCCGAGGCCATTCCCCAGACCTCATCCACCGTTGTGGCTTCTGCCATGCGTGAGATCAGCGGCAAAACAGCCGTCATGTTGGTCCCCATCGTTACACCGCTCATGGTGCCTTGTTCTCATCCCTGACTGTTGTTTTAACCTCGGATAGGCTTTCGGTCAAACTTCCGTGATTCTGAAAAGGGCAAGTGATGCAGGCGGATGTGGTTGTCATCGGTGGGGCGGTGATGGGGGCGTCGGTGGCCTATTGGCTGACGGTGATGCAACCGGGGCTGGATGTGCTGGTGGTCGAGCAGGATACGACATTCGCCCGCGCGTCGACCGCGCTGTCGGTGGCGTCCATCCGTCAGCAGTTCACCACCGCAGTCAATGTCGAAATCTCGCGCTTTGGCATCGAGTTTATCCGCGATTTCAAGGCGCGGATGGGTCTGGATCTGGGGCTGAAGGAACAGGGCTATCTGTTTCTGGCGCAAACCCCCGAAGGGGCCGCGACGTTGCGCGATGTAGCTGCAATGCAGCGCGCGCATGGCGCGGCAACCGAGGTATTGACGCCGGGGCAGATCAAGGCACGGTTCCCATGGCTGGAGGTGGGTGATCTGAGCGCGGGCAGCTTTGGTGCGACGGGTGAGGGCTGGTTTGACAACATGGGCCTGTTGTCGGGGTTCCGCACCATGGCCAAGGCGCAAGGCGCACGCTTTGTCAACGACCGGGTGACGGGGCTGCGCATGGTGAGCGGGCAGGTGGCGGGCGTGGTTCTGGAGCACGCGGGCGAGGTGGCCTGCCGCTTTGCCGTCAATGCCGCAGGCACCCGCGCGTCCGAAGTGTGCCAGATGGCGGGGCTGACCCTTGCCGTCGAGCCGCGCAAGCGCACGGTCTTTGTCATCGACGCCCCCAACGCCCGCCACCCCGACGCGCCTTTGCTGGTCGATGCCGGGTTCTATCTGCGCCCCGAACAGAACCACTGGATCACCGCCACCGTGCCGCAAGACGATTGTGCCTGTGATCCGAATGACTTTGAGCCCGATCTTGATCTGTTTGAACAGGTGATCTGGGAACAGCTTTACGCCCGCGCACCGGTGTTTGATGCGGTTAAAGTAGTGCGGCACTGGGTTGGGCATTATGCCTATAACACATTGGACCAGAACGCTATTCTTGGCCCGCACCCGGAGGTTCCGAACCTGCTTTTGTGCAACGGCTTTTCCGGACATGGCTTGCAGCAATCACCCGCTGTCGGGCGTGGCATTGCCGAACAAATCCTGACCGGGGGGTGGCAGACGATTGATCTGAGCGACCTGTCCGCCGCACGCATGATTGAGGGCCGCGCCTTTCGCGAATTGGCCGTGGTTTAACCCTTGGCCGTTTCACAACGGGGCAGGGCACGACAGTCTTGCGCGGCCTGCGGCGCAAGGCCAAGCATGGCGTCATACATCGTCAGATAGACAGTCCCGGTCAGATCGTGCAGGAAATGCGTGCGCTGCAAACGGTCCATCACCGGGCCTTTCACCTCGGCCAGATGCAGGGTGACGCCTGCATCCTTCAGCCGTGCATTGGTTGCCTCAAGGCTTTCCACGGCGCTGCTGTCGATGTCATTCACGGCCACACAATTCAGCACGACATGGCGGATGGCCTTGTTTTCCGCCACAGCACCCAACAGCGTATCTTCAAGAAAGCGGGCGTTGGGGAAGTACAGCGCCTCGTCTATGCGCAGCGCCAGCACCTCTGGCACCGTGGTCACATTATGGCGCAACACATTGCGGAAATGCTCTGTGCCCTGCACCTGACCGATCACCGCGACATGCGGGCGTGACGTGCGGTAGAGGTGCAACAAAACCGACAAAGCGACCCCAGCGGCGATGCCCGCCTCAACCCCCACCGTCAGCGTCAGCACAATCGTCACCGCCATCGCGGCAAAATCGGCGCGGTTGGATGCCCAGACGCGTTTGACTGCGCTGCTATCCACCAGACCCAGTACCGCCACGATGATGGTGGCCGCCAAAGTCGCCTTGGGCAGATGATAGAGCAGGGGGGTCAGAAACAACGTGGCCAATGCCATCGCAACCGCCGTATAGGCTCCTGCCGCAGGCGTTTGCGCGCCTGCATCAAAGTTCACCACCGACCGTGCAAAACCACCCGTCACCGGAAACCCACCCGAAAGACCCGCGCCAATGTTCGACGCACCAAGCGCAATCAGTTCCTGATCAGGATCGATTCGCTGGCGGCGCTTTGCTGCAAGGGTCTGCGCGACCGACACCGTTTCCACATATCCCACAAGCGAGATCAGTGCCGCGGGCAGCAAAATTGCCTGCCACAACGCCGGATCAAGAGATGGCAGCGCAGGCATCGGCAGGCCCGACGGAATGTCGCCCACCACTGCCACTCCACGCTCGGCCAGCCCAAGTCCCCAGGCCGCCAGCGTGGTCAATGCCACCGCCGCCACAGGCGCGGCCCGCACGATCACTGCCGCCACGCCGGGCCGGACGCCACGGCGCTGCAACAGCGCCTTGAGGCTGGACCGTGACCACCACAAAAACGCCAACGCAAAGCCACCCAAGGCAAACGTGAACGGGTTCAGCCCGCCGATACCCTTGGCAATCCCGATCACCACTTCAATCAGAGTATGACCCGGCGCCGAAATGCCCAAAATTCCCGGAATCTGTCCCACAGCGATCAGCACAGCCGAGGCGCTGATAAACCCCGATATTACCGGATGGCTGAGAAAATTCGCAATAAAACCCAACCGCAGCAGCCCCATGGCCAGCAGCATCAACCCGGACAGCACCGCCATTGCAATGGCAGCGCCCAGATACTCCGCTGTGCCTTGCGACGCGATCTGTCCCACCGCCGCCGCCGTCATCAGGCTGACCACCGCCACAGGCCCGACCGCCAGCGTGCGCGAGGTGCCAAAGACTGCATACAGAAGCAAAGGTGCGATCGAGGCATAAAGCCCGACCTCGGCCGGCAAACCCGCCAATAGCGCATAGGCCAGCGATTGCGGGATCAACATGATCGTGACAATCACCGCCGCCATCAGGTCAGCCGCCGCTGTCGGGCGATTATACACCGCCAACCAGTCAAGGATTGGAAAATATCGTTTCATCGCGCTCTCCAGCTTCACGGCCTCTATAGGCAAGGCGCAGACATATATCAAGTTATGAATGTGTATCTGTGGTGCGGGATTTCAAGTTGCAAGCGTGCAGTGGTTACCGTTTATATTACATAATATGTATTATAGGATTTACTGAACAAAGACTGGCAATGGCCAGAACTTGCCCCTGCCTAGCTAAATCATCAATGTGAGGATTTGGTGCACCCAGCACGATTCGAACGTGCGACCTTTGCCTTCGGAGGGCAACGCTCTATCCAGCTGAGCTATGGGTGCCTGAGGAGTTCTATAGCCGCGTTGCTGCGACCCTGCAACGGGAAAGGATTTGTCAGTGCTGCGGCTTAGCCAAAAATTTCGTGGCAGAACTCCAGCGCGCTGATCAGCACATCAACTTCGGCTTCGGTGTTATACATCGCGAATGACGCGCGGCATGTGGCGCCTACACCCATATGTGCCATCAGCGGCATGGCACAATGCGTGCCCGCGCGCACTGCGATGCCGCGTTTGTCCAAGATCGTGCTGATGTCATGCGCATGGGCTGCACCGTCTAGCGTAAAGCTGAAAATCGCGCCCTTGGTTGCAGAATTGCCCTGTACGTTCAGCCAGTTAAGGCCAGACAAGCGCGCATGGGCATAGTCGCGCAACCGGGTTTCATGCGCGGCGATCTTGTCCATGCCAATGTCCATCAGATAGGACAACGCAACCCCCAGCCCGATTTGCTGCACAATGCCCGGAGTGCCGGCCTCAAACTTCATCGGTGCGTCGTTATAGCTGACCGTATCGCGCCCGACCTCGCGGATCATGTCGCCGCCGCCAAGGAACGGACGCATTTCCTCCATCCTCTCAGCCTTGATGAAGATCGCGCCGGAACCGCTTGGTCCGTATAGCTTATGTCCGGTGATAGCAAAGAAATCACAGCCCATCGCCTGCACATCAATTGGCATGTGAACCGCTGATTGCGAGCCATCAACCAAGGTCGCCACGCCTCGCGCCCGCGCAGCGTGACAAATGCTCGCCACATCCACCACAGTGCCCAGCACATTCGACATTTGGGTGATCGCCACCAGTTTGGTGCGCGGTCCGATCGCATCTATCACTGCTTGCGGGTCCAGATCGCCATTGGCATCGCAATCGACCCATTTCAGCACCACGCCCTGCCGTTCGCGCAGGAAATGCCACGGCACGATATTGGCGTGATGCTCCATGATACTCAGCACCACCTCATCGCCGGGTTCAAACCGCGGCGCGGCCCAAGCATAGGACACCAGATTGATCGCCTCGGTGGTGCCGGTGGTAAAGACAATCTCGTCCTCTGACCCTGCGTTGAGGAAGCGCGCGATGATGCCGCGCACCGCCTCATATTTATCGGTCGCAAGGTTGGAAAGGTAGTGCAAGCCACGGTGAACATTGGCATATTCCATCGAATAGGCCGTTGTCACAGCGTCAATCACACAGCGCGGTTTTTGCGCGCTTGCCCCGTTGTCCAGATACACAAGCGGCTTGCCGTTCACCTGTCGTGACAGGATCGGGAAATCATCGCGCAGCTTTGGCACATCCAACGTCATCACATCCCCGGCGCAATAAAGGGTATCAACACAATGGCCAGAACAAACCCGATCGCAAGCAGTGCCAGAAGCACCCCGAAAAAGGTCATCAGAACCGATTTGAACCCGTGAAGTTCGGCCACGAAGTTACTGAGCAACCACAGAAATATGCCTACCGACGCATAGCCCACGATCACCGAAAGCGGAGGCAGCAGAACTTGGGTCACGATCTGCACGACCTGCAGGATCAGCAAGATGAACTGTAGCCAGATCATCAGGATCAGCGCATCCTCAAAACGGCCCACGCCGCCACGCCAGCGCCCGACGTAATGGATCACGAACACCGCCCCCAGCATCAGCGCGCCCTGCATCACCGCACTTGTCACCGGGCTGGACATGGCGCCTGCCATCTGCTGGCGCACCTCTAGCGGCATCAGCGCAAACGCCAGATGTGCCAAAATCGCTGAGACCACTGCCATCAGCGCCAGTGCCACCCAGCGCGCGCCGATAGGCATGTTTGCACCCATCACCATCCGCGCGCCTTCACGCGGATTTTGTATGGTAAAGCGCGCCAGCGACAGCAAGGTTGACAGCGACAAATCCATTCAGCGTTCCACTTCGATCAGGGCCACCGCCCAAAAAATCACAAAGGCCACCCCGGCGACCACCCCAACCGCAGTCAGGCCCGGACCGGGGCCTATCATGCCAGCGACCAACCCTTGCAGCAGCATCAGCGGGCCTACCGCCACCAGCGACCAGAACAGCGCAATGCGCGCGCCATACCAACTGCCCCTGCCCCCGAACACCCGTGCAACCACACGGCTAAGTGCCGCCAGACCATACCACAGCGGAATTGTCGCCAACAGCGCCAGCCCTATGGCCAATAGTCGCGGCGCAACCGGGCCGTTTCCATCGGCAAAGGCCGCACGCGATGCGCCGGGCCACTGCGCCACAAAGGCCAACACCAAAAACACCACCAGCAGACTGAAGGCAAAGGGTTCAGACCGCCCGCGCGCCAGATGACGGCGCACCACAACACGCGGACGCCGCCAGCTTTCAACGATATCGGTGGTAATCGACATCAGTGTTCATGGCGTTGCAGCCAGCCTTCCAGGCGGCTGCGGATGTCTTCGGCAATCGCCTCATCTTCAATCTCGCCAATGGCTTCCGCGAGAAACGCCAGCACCAGCAGGCTTTGCGCCACACGCTTTGGCACGCCGCGCGATTGCAGGTAGAACAAGGCAGTGTCATCAATCGCGCCCGAAGTGCTGCCATGGCTGCATTTCACGTCATCGGCGTAGATTTCCAGCTCTGGCTTGGCCAGAAACTGGCTGTCACCATCCAGCAAAAGACTTTGGCTGATCTGATAGCCATCGGTCTTTTGCGCGCCCTGCTTCACCAATATCTTGCCTTGAAACACGCCAACCGCGCCGTTCATCAATACTTTCTTGAACACCTGTCGGCTTTCGCAACGTTGGCCTTCATGGGTCATGAACACAGTGTCGTCGTGGTGGAAGGTGCCATCCCCCACCGCAGCCCCCGCCACATGGGCCACGCCGTCATTGCCGACCAATTCGACAATCTGCTCATTCCGGGTCAGGCACCCATTTGCGGTCAGGGTGAAAGACTTGAATAAAGCCCCTGCCCCAACGCGCGAAAACACATGCGTTGCCGCACGGCGTTCATGGTCGCGACCCTGCGCGCGGATGTGGTGAAAGCGCGCCGTATCGGCCACCTCAACCTCCATCACGCTGGTGATGCGAGCGGCAGCGGGACCGTTTTCCAAAATGGTCAGTTCCGCGCCCTTTTCCAGCTTGATGCAATGGTGGATCAACGCGTCAGAGTGCTCGGCGCGGTGAAGATAGGTGAAAGACACCGGCTTGGCCGCCTTGGCAGTCGCCCGGATCAGAAAGCCCTCGGCCGCATAGGCCGTGTTAAGCGTCGCCAAGGGCCGGTGCACCGGGGTCTGGCCACGGGTTTCCAGCACGCCGTAAACCTCACGCGCCCAGTGGATATCCACACCATCTGCTTTGGAGAGATGGGTAATCTCAACCCCTGCCAAGGCCGGATCGTCGGACTGCGCCGCATCAAACACGCCATCCACAAACACCAGTTTGACCGCGTCGATCCCGTCAAACGCAGGGGCCTCATCGCCCGCATCAAACAGCGCGGCAGGCATTGGCGCGGCCTGTGTCAGGCTGGCCGGATCGGTGTAGCGCCAGTATTCATCGCGCTTGTTGGGCAGGCCCATGGCGGCCAGACGGCTGGCCGCATCGCGTCGCGCAGCCCCCAACCAGCCAGAGCCGCCAACCGCCAGCCCATCCAGCCGCGCCGCGAGGGCGTCGGATTTTGCTTGCGCCAAGGCCATTACTTCGCCTCCGCCAGCAGGTCGGCGTAGCCGTTGTTCTCAACCTCAAGCGCCAACTCCGGCCCGCCGGATTTGATGATGCGACCCGCGGCCATGATATGCACGACATCAGGTTTGATATGGTCCAGAAGCCGTTGATAATGAGTGATAACAAGGAACGACCGCCCGGCATCGCGCAGCGCGTTTACGCCCTCGGCCACCAGTTTCATAGCGTCTACGTCAAGGCCTGAATCGGTCTCATCCAAGATGCACATCTTGGGCTCCAGCATCGCCATCTGCAGGATCTCGTTGCGCTTCTTCTCGCCGCCGGAAAAGCCGACGTTTACCGGGCGCTTGAGCATTTCTGCATCAATCTGCAGGGTCTTCGCCTTGGCCCGCACGATTTTCAGGAAGTCACCCGCCGAAAGTTCGTCCTCGCCGCGCGCCTTGCGCTGTGCATTCACGGCAGTGCGCAGAAAGGTCATGTTGCCGACGCCCGGAATTTCAACCGGGTACTGGAACGCCAGGAACAGCCCCGATGCCGCGCGCTCTTCTGGCTCCATCTCCAGCAGTTCCGCACCCTCCAGCGTGGCGCTGCCTTCCGTCACTTCATAGCCTTCGCGGCCCGCAAGAACATAGGACAGGGTGGATTTTCCCGACCCGTTCGGCCCCATGATCGCATGCACTTCACCTGCGCCGATTTTAAGATCAACGCCGTTCAGGATCACTTTATCTTCTTCTTCAAGCTTCACGTGAAGGTTTTTGATTTCCAACATTTTTTAGCCTCTTGGTATTCGGAACTGGCCCAAAGGCCCTCTATTGCGGTTTCAAAAACCACGCCATGACCCACGCCAGTTTATCGGCGGGTATGGCGGTTGGTTTCAGGTGAAATTCGGCCATGCGGCCATGAATCGTTACGGGGCGGAACATCGCTTCGATCGCATGATAGGGTTCGCGCTCGGTGTAATCGTCAAACAACACGGTCACGGGCCGAGTAATGCGAAAGGCCGTGGCCAGCAGGCACGCGGGCCGGAACCGACCGTCAATCAGCACAAGATCAGGGTGGCGAAACTGGGGATGATCCCAGATATCAAGGGCGTAGCCGGGGAACTTGCGAAACGCCTTCTGACCCGTCGGCATGCCCCACTTACCGGTCGGACCGATGTCGGCGTGGTGCAGAACCACCTCAGCCTTGGGCGGGTGGCGATCAAACCACGCTTGCATGCCAGCCAGCCATTCCGCATCGCTTTCTACCGAAAGCACGGTCTTGCCCATGTCCGCCGCCATAACAGTTGACCCGCCAGAGCCGTATTCCAGCACGACGTCAGCCTTGCCCAAGGCAAGATCCAGAGCCCCTGCCTCTTCATCCGGCAAGGTTACGACAGGGCGCTCGGTCAGCTTAACCATGGCAATGTGCCATGGCGTCAGTTGCCAAGAGGTATCGCATGAGGTTCATCGCGCAAGCCATTGATAAAAATCCGTTACCCCACAGAACCTTCAAGAGAGATCGCCACAAGCGCCTGCGCTTCCATGGCGAATTCCATCGGCAAGGCTTGCAGCACATCCTTGCAGAACCCGTTCACGACCAGCGCCACCGCTTCTTCTTCATCCATCCCGCGCGAGCGGCAATAGAACAACTGATCTTCGTCCACCTTCGATGTGGTCGCCTCATGCTCCACCCGGCTGGAGTTGTTCTTGACCTCAATATACGGCACCGTATGCGCGCCGCATTTGTCACCGATCAGCAGGCTGTCACACTGGGTATAGTTGCGGCTGTCGGTCGCTTTTGGGTGCATGGACACAAGGCCACGATAGGTATTCTGCGCGCGCCCTGCCGAGATGCCCTTGGACACGATGCGCGACTTGGTGCGCTTGCCCAAATGGATCATCTTGGTGCCGGTATCGGCTTGCTGGGCGTTGTTGGCGATGGCGATCGAATAGAACTCACCTTGGGAATCGTCCCCGCGCAGGATGCAGGACGGGTATTTCCAGGTGATCGCCGACCCGGTTTCAACTTGAGTCCACATCACCTTGGCCCGGTCGCCCCGGCAATCGGCACGCTTGGTCACAAAGTTGTAGATCCCGCCTACGCCGTTTTCATCGCCCGGATACCAGTTCTGCACGGTCGAATATTTGACCTCGGCATCTTCCATGATCACGATTTCCACCACAGCCGCATGCAGCTGGTGGGTGTCGCGTTTTGGCGCGGTGCAGCCCTCAAGGTAGGACACATAGGCCCCTTTGTCGCAGATGATCAGCGTGCGTTCAAACTGGCCAGTGTTTTCAGCATTGATGCGGAAATAGGTTGACAGCTCCATCGGGCAGCGGGTGCCCGGCGGGATGTAGACAAAGGAACCGTCTGAAAAAACAGCGGAGTTCAGCGTGGCAAAGAAGTTGTCGGTCGGTGGCACAACCGAACCGATGTACCTCTGCACCAGTTCAGGATGCTCACGCACAGCCTCGGAGATTGAGCAGAAAATGACCCCGGCCTTCGCCAGCTCTCCCTTGAAGGTGGTGCCAAGTGAGACAGAGTCGAACACCGCATCCACCGCGACCTTACGCTCGCCGCCCTCAGGCGCCTCAACACCAGCCAAAAGAGCCTGCTCTTTCAGGGGAATGCCAAGTTTCGCATAGGTCGCCAACAGCTTTGGATCAACTTCATCCAAAGACTTAGGCTTGACCGCCATGCTTTTGGGTTTGGCGTAATAATACTGATCCTGATAGTCGATTTCAGGATAGCTCACCATCGCCCAGCGGGGTTCTTCCATCTTGACCCAACGGCGGTAGGCCGCCAGCCGCCAATCCAGCATCCACTGCGGTTCTTCGTTTTTGGAACTGATCAGCCGCACGATATCTTCGGACACGCCCTTGGGAGCGTAATCCATTTCGATATCGGTTTCCCAACCGTGTTTATACTTGCCGGACATGGCTTGTACGGTTTCGATCGTTTCGCGATCCACACCTTCACGCACTTCTGTCTCAACAACGTCCATAGGACTTTTCCTTTATCTCAGTGCCTTGCGGCCAGTTATTCATGCTGCGCGCGCCAATGCCTTGGCATAACCCGCCGCCCAGACCTCGGCAAATCGCAACACATCGTCGCGCAAAATGCCGGGGCCGATTGATATGCGGATCGCCTGTGCGGCCAACCCGTCGTCAAAACCCATGGCGCGCAGCACGCGGCTGGGCCGAACCTTGCCGCTGGAGCACGCAGAACCAGCCGAAACGGCATAGCCCGCAAGATCCATCGCCATCACCTGTGTCTCGCCTTTCCAGCCTGGCGCGATAAGGCACAAGGTGTTCGGCAGGCGTGACACACCTTTCCCGACTGAAATAGTATTGTTTGCGAGGCCCGACAATGCTGAATCTAGAATATTTCTAATTTCAGCCACCTCGTCCCAGACACCATTGGCCAGATCGCGCGCCGAAGCCTCGGCCGCAGCGGCAAAACCGGCAATGCCGATCAGGTTCTCTGTCCCTGCCCTGCGACCCATTTCCTGCCCGCCTCCGCGCAGCTGCGCCTGCGTCTCGATGCCGGGCCGCAACACCAAAGCGCCAATGCCCTTGGGCCCGCCCAGTTTATGCGCAGACACCATCCCCATGTCACAGCCAAGCCAGTTGAAGGCCAAGGGCACCTTACCAAAGGCTTGCGTCAGGTCCGACAGCGCCAGCCCCTCTGGCAGGGTTTGCAGGATGCCGGTTTCGGAATTGGCCAGCTGAATCGCCGATTCGCGCGGCACATTCGCCTCGATCCGGCCTGCCGCATCGACTGGCAGCAAGGGTTCGCACCAGCCAAGCACTGCATCATGCTCTACCTCGGAACAGGCCAGATCACGCCCGGCACTGGCCAAAGCGGCGGCCTCGGTCGCGCCAGAGGTAAAGACGATATCCGCTCCATCAGCCCCCAACGCGGCGGCAATCTGGCCGCGCGCCTTTTCCAACAGCGACTTGGCGGCGCGGCCTTCGGCATGAACGCTGGACGGATTGCCCACCAGATCCATTGCCGCAATCATGGCGGCCCGTGCCTCGGGTCGCAGCGGGGTTGTTGCGTTCCAGTCCAGATACAGGCGTGTCATTCTTCATCCACCACGCGAAACAGCGCAGGCACAGCCGGACAGGGCTGCATTTCATTGCGGATCACATCCGACAGCCGGGTCTGGTGCAAAAACACATAGACGCTGGCGCTAAGCCCTTCCCACAGCCGATTGGTCAGGCTTTGGGCGCGGGTCCCAGAAACACCGCCCGATGCCCCTGCCCCAGTGTGCAGTGCGTCCACGGTTTCCTCGACCGCCTCCATTACCTCAGACACGCGGATATCTGACGGGCTGCGCGCAAGTTTATATCCGCCCCCCGGCCCGCGCACCGCCTCGACCAGACCTGCGCGGCGCAGTTTGACGAACAATTGCTCCAGATAGGGCAAGGAAATGTCCTGCCGCTTGGCGATGGCGGCCAGCGAAACCAACTCATCGACCTTGGCCTCCATCAGTGCCAGATCGGCCAGAGCGACCATCGCATAACGCCCTTTGGTCGATAGTTTCATGTTCAGACCCCTGATTGGCGGAAATACCGCCTGCAAATGGATTGACGCGGAACAACGGGGCCATTACCTGAATTTGACCTTTAGGCTAGCCCTGTCACATGTTGACACGCGATGCTTTAGAACGGTTCTAGATATGCCGAGCGTTATCGTCAAGAAATCGCTCGCTGGAAAGACAGGCAGGAAACATATGCCCGAAGTGATCTTCGCAGGCCCGGAAGGCCGACTTGAAGGCCGTTACCACCCGCAAAAGGATCGGGACGCCCCTATTGCCATCGTTTTGCATCCGCATCCGGCCTATGGTGGGACGATGAACAACAAGGTGGTGTATAGCCTGCACTACGCCTTTTACAATCTTGGCTTTACGGTGTTGCGGTTCAACTTCCGCGGTGTCGGGCGTAGTCAGGGTGAATACGATCAGGGCATTGGTGAGTTGTCGGATGCGGCATCGGCGCTGGATTACCTGCAATCGATGAACCAGAACGCCAAGCATTGCTGGGTTGCCGGATTTTCGTTCGGCGCGTGGATCGGGATGCAACTGTTGATGAGGCGCCCCGAGATCACCGGCTTTATCTCGGTGGCCCCGCCTGCCAACCTGTATGATTTTTCCTTCCTTGCGCCCTGCCCTTCGTCTGGCCTTGTGATCAACGGAACGGCTGACAAAGTGGCCCCGCCAAAGGACACCAAAACGCTGGTAGGCAAGTTGCACGAGCAAAAGGGCATCACCATCACTCATACCGAGGTTGAGGGCGCAGACCACTTCTTCAAGGATGAAGAGGCCCATATGAAGCCGATGATCGGCACCGTGTCGGATTACGTCCGCCGCCGTCTGGGCGAGGTGTCGCGGTGAGCGATTTCATTCAGGAACTGGCAGACAGCCTTGCGCGTGACGTGCTGGATGGCGGCATTGCCCTGGATGACCCGTATTTCTACGAAAAAGTGGCCAAAGTGGTGGGCGCATCTTCGCCCACCTTGCAAGAGGTGTTCATGACCTCGATCCGCATTCGCTTGGCCGAAAAGCGTGGGCGCGAGTTTCTGGAAAAGGCATTGGCCGCCAAACGCGCAGGCCAAAAGCTGCCCGAAGCCCCGCGTGAGGCCGAAAAAGGCGGGCACTAGCGTGGATGCGACCCGGCTGGCAGCGCAGTTCGCCTTTCTGAACGAAGCGGACCGGCTTAAATCGGTCTTGCGCGCCACCACGCTGGTTGACGGATCGCGCCCGGAAAATTCGGGTGAGCATTCCTGGCATCTGGCGCTTTATGCGTTGGTGCTTGCCGATCAGGCCGGGCCGGGCGTGGATATCAACCGGGTCATCCGCATGTTGCTGATCCATGATCTGGTGGAGATCGACGTGGGCGATGTGCCGATCCATTCGGCAAATGGTCTGGCGCATGGATCGGTGGATACCGTGGCGGCAGAGGCAAAGGCTGCGGACCGGATTTTCGGCCTGCTGCCCCCCGATCTGCGCGATAGTCTTCGCGCGGTGTGGGAGGAGTTCGAGGCCGCCCAAACGCCCGATGCAATTTTCGCCAAAAGCCTTGACCGGGTGCAGCCTGTGATGGCCAATCTGATGTCGGGCGGCGGCACCTGGACAACCTATAACGTGACCGCAGAACAGCTTGAAACCCGCGTGGGGGTAAAGATTGCACGCGGCGCCCCAGGGCTGTGGGATTGGGTCAAGGCGAAGTCGGCACCCTTCTTTGCATAGTGGTGAGAGTTTTCGGTATGCAATTGCATACAAGGCTTCCCAAACACCCCGTCTTGCGCTATAGACGCGGCAACCGAATCCAACACCGAAAGGGCCGATTATGACCAAAATCAAGGTGGCAAATCCCGTTGTCGAACTCGACGGCGACGAGATGACCCGGATCATCTGGGATTTCATCAAGCAAAAGCTGATCCTGCCCTATCTGGACATTGACCTGAAATATTACGATCTGGGGATCGAGGAGCGTGATCGCACCAACGACCAGATCACGATTGATTCCGCCGAAGCGATCAAGAAATACGGTGTGGGCGTCAAATGTGCGACCATCACCCCCGATGAGCAGCGGGTCGAGGAATTCGGCCTCAAGCAAATGTGGCGCTCGCCGAACGGCACCATCCGCAACATCCTTGGTGGCGTGATCTTCCGCGAGCCGATCATTTGCAAAAACGTGCCGCGCCTTGTGCCCGGCTGGACCCAGCCGATCGTTGTGGGCCGTCATGCCTTTGGCGACCAATACCGCGCGACCGACTTCCGTTTTCCGGGGGCTGGCAAACTGTCGATGAAATTCGTCGGCGAAGACGGCACTGTGATCGAGAAAGAGGTGTATTCCGCCCCGTCTTCGGGCGTTTACATGGCGATGTATAACCTTGACGACTCCATTATCGACTTTGCCCGGTCGTCGATGAACTATGGCCTTCTGAAAGGCTGGCCAGTGTATCTGTCGACCAAGAACACGATTCTGAAAGCCTATGACGGGCGGTTCAAGGATTTGTTTGCCAAGGTCTATGCCGAGGAATTTGAAGACAAGTTCAAGGCCGCCGGCATCCATTACGAACACCGCCTGATCGATGATATGGTCGCATCCGCGATGAAATGGTCTGGCGGCTATGTCTGGGCGTGCAAGAACTATGACGGCGACGTGCAGTCCGATACCGTGGCGCAGGGCTTCGGCTCGCTTGGCCTGATGACCTCCGTTCTGATGACGCCCGATGGTCAGGTGGTTGAGGCAGAGGCGGCGCATGGCACCGTGACCCGCCACTACCGCCAGCACCAGAAGGGTCAGCAGACCAGCACCAACTCTGTCGCGTCGATCTTTGCCTGGACCGGTGGTCTGAAGCATCGCGCCAAGCTGGACAACAATGATCAGCTGATGCGCTTTGCGCAAACCTTGGAAAAGGTGACCGTGGATGCGGTCGAAGACGGCCACATGACCAAGGATCTGGCGCTGCTGGTCGGTCCGGATCAGAAATGGCTGACCACGATGGGTTATCTGGAAATGGTGGATCAATACCTGAACAAAGCGCTCAAAGGCTAAGATCAGCCACTTTGGCCAAAAGAACTCCGGGGGGCATCACAATGCCCCCCGGATTTATTTATTTCTTGGGCGTAAAGATGTGGTCGTTCGGCCCGATCTGCGTCGCCGTATAGCCAAGACCCTGCATCACCTTTGCCGTTGCCGCATAATCCGCACCGCCTTCGGACAAAGCGGCCCAGATCGCGGGCTTAAATGCCTTGATCACCTTTTTCGCACCCGACAGCACTTCCAGATGCATGCCTTCGACATCAATCTTGATGAAGGTCAGGCCGTGCAGTTCTTCGGCCTCGATCAGATCATCCAACGCCACCATCGGCACCGGGCCATTCTTTGCGGCGGCAAAGCGAGTCGCCCCCAGATTGCGCGGGTTGAACCGGGCAACATCACCCCGGCCCGAAGTCGCCCCGACCATGCAGTTATAGGCTTGCGCATCGGTCAGCGCGTTCAGTTCCAGATTGCGGTTCAGCGTGGCGTAGCAATGTGGCTGCGGCTCAAACGCCAGCACACGCTTTGCCCCCAGCACCTTGCCAAAGAACACCGACGCATTACCAATATTGGCCCCGATATCGCACACCGTCGCATCAGGCTTGATCAGCCCCATGCTCTGCACGGCGGCCAGCAAGCGGGCCTCATAAAACTGGCGTGCGCGCAGGATGACGCGCTGCACATAATCATCCTGAGCGTCGGGCAAGGACAACGCGATCCGCGCCAGGCCCGAATGAAAGCGCAGGATATGGCCGTCTTCCAGCAAGGCCACCCGCTGCAGATGAACGGATTCGTCCATCAGCTTGATCATTTGTTCCATCTTTTCCGACATAGCTGCCGTCTGGTCGGCCACTTCCTCGGGAACCGAGAGGGGAACAACCCCCAATACACGTTTTGCCTGCATGGTCTGCCTCGTTTGAATTTTGGGTCAAGCTGCCGTTGCGCGTACAGAAAACAAGACCATCGCGGCTACAGTATGGCAGGAAAAGGGCTGGACAGGTCAGCATCGCTGTCCTACCAAGCAGCGATGACCCAGCCTGAAAAACACAGCCTGACCGAAGATGCCCAAGGTTTTGCGCTGGGAGTTTTTCTGTGCGCCCTGTCGCTGCAATTCCTGACCCATGCCGGGCTGATCACCGGGCAAACCGCCGGTATCGCGGTGATTATCTCATATCTGTCGGGGTGGAGCTTCGGGGTGGTGTTCTTTATCATCAACCTGCCGTTCTATATGCTGGCATGGCTGCGTCTGGGCCCGCAATTCACTGCAAAATCGCTGATCTCTGTTACGGCGCTGTCTGGGCTGACACTTATTTTGCCTGACCAGATATCCTTTGCCCAACTGTCGACCCCGATGGCCGCAATCACCTTTGGTGCGCTGACGGGGGTGGGGCTTTTGGTAATCTTTCGCCACAACGGATCACTGGGCGGGCTTGGCGTTGTCGCGCTGATCGTGCAGGACAAGACCGGGTTTCGGGCAGGCTATGTGCAACTGTGCGCCGATGCGGTGATCTTTTGCGTGGCGCTGTTTTTGTTCCCGCTCCCTATTGTGGCATGGTCTTTGCTGGGCGCAGTGGTGCTTAATATCATCATTGCCATCAACCATCGCCGTGACCGATATATCGCCACATGATCTGCGTGTGATCGGCACTGGCCAATCCGGGTGAAACCCTGTAAGGGCTGCCCAACAATCATTAGACCCTATTGAAAGTGACCCCTCCCGATGGAGCTTCGCAACATTGCCATCATCGCACACGTCGACCATGGCAAAACCACGCTCGTTGACGAGCTTCTGAAACAGTCGGGATCTTTCCGCGACAACCAGGCCGTTGCAGAACGCGCCATGGACAGCAACGACATTGAACGCGAGCGCGGGATCACGATCCTTGCGAAATGTACCTCGCTGGAATGGGCGGGCGCCAGGATCAACATCGTTGACACCCCCGGCCACGCCGATTTCGGTGGCGAGGTGGAGCGTATCCTGTCGATGGTCGATGGCGTTGTGCTGCTGGTGGACGCGGCCGAAGGCCCGATGCCGCAGACCAAGTTCGTGACCTCCAAGGCGCTTGCGCTTGGCCTGCGTCCGATTGTGGTGCTGAACAAGGTCGACAAGGCCGATGCCGAACCCGACCGCGCGCTGAATGAGGTGTTCGATCTGTTCGCCAACCTTGGTGCCGACGACGATCAGCTTGATTTCCCAGTGCTTTACGCATCGGGCCGGTCCGGCTGGGCCGATGTCGAACTTGACGGTCCGCGCAAGGATCTGTCGGCCCTTTATGATCTGGTGCTCAAGCATGTGCCAGCGCCTGCGCAGATCGCGCGCCGGGCCGAGCCGTTCCAGATGCTTGCCACTACGCTGTCGGCTGACCCGTTCATCGGTCGTATTCTGACCGGCCGGGTAGAGGCGGGCACGCTGCGCGCAGGCGAAACCATCAAGGCGCTGAGCCGTGATGGCGAGCGGCTGGAGCAGTTCCGCGTGTCCAAGGTTCTGGCCTACCGTGGCCTTGTGATGACCCCGATTGACGCCGCCGAAGCCGGCGATATCGTGACCCTTGCGGGCATGACCAAAGCCACCGTGGCCGACACACTGTGCGCGCTGGAGGTTGATACCGCCCTGCCCGCGCAGCCGATTGACCCGCCGACCATCTCGATCACCTTTGGCATCAACGATTCACCGCTGGCTGGCAAAGAAGGTTCAAAGGTTCAGTCGCGGATCATCCGCGAACGTCTGATGAAAGAAGCCGAGATCAACGTGGCGATCAAGGTCACCGACACGCCGGGCGGCGACGCCTTTGAAGTGGCGGGCCGGGGCGAATTGCAGATGGGCGTGTTGATTGAAAACATGCGCCGCGAAGGTTTTGAGCTTTCGATCTCGCGTCCGCGCGTGCTGTTCCAAGAGGTTGACGGCGTCAAATCCGAGCCGATTGAAGAAGTCACCATCGACGTCGATGACGAATACACCGGCGCTGTCATCGAAAAGCTGACCGGCCCCCGCAAGGGCGATCTGGTCGAGATGAAACCGGCAGGTGTTGGCAAGACCCGGATCATTGCCCATGTGCCGTCGCGCGGTCTGATCGGCTATCATGGCCAGTTCATGACCGACACCCGCGGCACCGGGGTTCTGAACCGTGTGTTCCACGGCTGGGCCCCCCACAAGGGCCCGATTGAAGGGCGTCGTCAGGGCGTGCTGATCTCGATGGAAGCGGGCATCTCGGTGGCTTACGCGATGTGGAAGCTGGAAGACCGTGGTCACTTCTTTATCGGTGTTCAGGAACCTGTCTACACCGGCATGATCATTGGTGAGCATAGCCGCGACAACGATCTGGAAGTGAACCCGCTGAAGGGCAAACAGCTGACCAACGTGCGCGCAAGCGGCACGGATGAAGCCGTGCGCCTGACCACGCCGGTCAAGCTGTCGCTGGAACAGTGCATCGCATATATCGACGATGACGAACTGGTTGAGGTGACGCCGAAATCGGTGCGGATGCGCAAACGCTATCTGGACCCGCATGAGCGCAAGCGCCACAGCCGCAGCGCCTGAGACAAGCGGCCCCTTCGGGGGCCGTTTTGGTTTTGGCGGGGGCCGCTTTCAGGGGGGTGGCAGTCGGTCCACCAGCACCATTCGTTGCCCGGAGCGCCGCGCAATCACCACCTCGCCCGACTGGGGCACCACACCTGTCAGGGCGGTGATGTTGACCTGATGGGTCACGATCAGCACACGGGCCTCTTTGGGCTGGGCCGACAGCCACTCCAGCACCTCGGCGGTCTGGCGCGACTCGTCTGCACGCGTCGAGAAAAAGGAATTGGCCGGGGTAAAGGGCGTGACCGGGCCAAGGCCCAGCAATTCCGCCGTCTCGTGCGTGCGGCACCATTCCGATGTCAGGATGTGGGTGAAAGTGATGCCTTCCGCCCGGAACCGCGCGCCGATGGCCTGCGCCTCTGCGCGCCCGGCGTCGGACAGGTTGCGCTGCGTGGTGCAATCGCTCAGCCGAAAATCGGCCGGATCGCCTGTGCCCGGCGCGGTTGCGTGGCGCATCTGAACAATCGCCCCCGGTGCCCGCGCAGCATCAAGCGGGTTTGCCCGCAACGGGATGGCAAGGATCAGCATCAGCAGAATGAAAAACGCGCGCATGGCTAACAGATAGCCCGCGCGCGCCTTTGGAAAAGGCCCGCCCCGGTTTGATACCGGGGCGGGCTTTGGGTGTGCTCAGTCTGCGCCGCGCGCCACGTTGCCGGGCTTTATCAGCTTTTTCTGGATCGCCCAGACTGCAATCGCCGTGCTGATCCCGATGGCATCGCTCAGGAAGCCAGAGTCGATCATCGCCACCGCCGCTGCGGCGAGCAAAATGCGCAACGCCGTGTGGAGATGTCCGAAGTACCAGGCCTGCACCGCCGACGACAGCAGGAACACGCCCAGAAGCGCCCCGGCCACCACATGAAGGATGTTCAGCCATTCGCCCTGCATCAAGAGTTCGGGCGACGAGAAGAACATGAATGGCACCACAAAGGCCGCCATCCCCATCTTGAAGCTTTCCACACTGGTCTTCATCGGGTCAGACCGGGCAATTGCCGCCCCGGCGTAAGCCGCAAGCGCCACTGGCGGCGTGATCGCCGACATTACCGCAAAGTAGAAGATGAAGAAGTGCGCGGTCAGCATGTCGATCCCCATGCTGATCAGCCCCGGTGCAATCACCGAAGCTGCCACCGCATAGGCTGCCGTGGTGGGCATGCCCATCCCCAGCACGATCGACACGATCATCGCAAAGAACAACGCGAGCATCTGGTTGTTCTCGGCCAGCCCCAGCAGCAGACTGGAAAACCGCGTGCCAAGCCCGGTCAACGCGATCACGCCCACGATGATACCCGCCGCCGCACAGACCGCGACCAGTTGCAGCGTCATCTTGGTTGAGATCTCCAGCGCAAACAGGATCTCTTTGATCCCCATTTTATAGGGCGTGAGCCATGACACCACCGCCGCCGCTGCCATCGCCAGCGTACCCGCCCGGATCACGGAATAGCCCATGAACAGCGCGCCGATCAGGATCAGGATCGGGATAAAAAGGAACACCTGCTTTGCCAGCTTGGAAAATTGCGGCAACTCTTCGCGTGGCAGGCCCTTCATGTTGAACTTCTGGGCCATCAGATCGACGTTGAAATAGACGCTGACGAAGTACAAAAGCGCCGGAATAATTGCCGCCACCACGATATCGGAATAGGCGATGCCGGTGATTTCCGACATGATGAACGCGCCTGCGCCCATGATGGGTGGCAAGATCTGCCCGCCGGAAGATGCCGCGGCCTCAACCGCCGCCGCCGTCTGCGGCTTGTAGCCGACCTTTTTCATCAATGGGATGGTGAGCGAGCCCGTGGCCACCACATTGCCTGCGGATGTGCCGTTGATCATGCCCATCAGGCCCGATCCGAACACCGCCACTTTGGCGGGCCCACCCCGGCGGTCGCCCGCCGCGGCAAAGGCGAAGTTCACAAAGTATTCGCCGACACGGCTTGCCTGCAAGAACGCGGCAAAGGCCACGAACAGGATGATGTAGGTCGATGAAATCGCCGTCGTTGGCCCAAGGATGCCCTGATCGGTGAAGACGTAGGTAAAGAACCGGGTCAGGCTGTAGCCGCGATGATACAGGATGCCCGGCAGCCATGGCCCGACAAAGCTGTAGATCACAAAAATACCCGCGATGATCACGAGGGCCAGCCCGGCCATCCGCCGGGTCAGCTCCAGAATAAGGATCACCCCGATCAGGGCCGCGAACATGTCGGCCTCTTTTGCAAGGCCGGTGCCCGCACGCAAACGCAAGAGCGGAGCGTGGAAGATGATGTAGGCCGTGACCGCAATGGCAGCAAAAGCCAGAATGATGTCAGCCGCATCCAGCCGTCCCCGCCGTGGATCGGGCACGAACCACGCGACAAGCATGGCCCAGACCGTGCCGATGATCAGCGGTGCGCCAAAGGTCCAACGGGCGGCCGTCGCCTGCGCAGCCTGATCAATGCCAGAGCCGGTGACCCAGAACAGCGCGACCTGCAAAACCGCAATTCCCACCAGAACCGCCGCAGGGGCCAGCATCAGCATCCGGCCTGCGCGCGGGCTGGCCTCCTCATCCGCAAAGGTCAGCGAGGAAAACAGCAAGAACCCGATCACCAAACCGCCACCCACATGCAACAGACGGTACGTCCATGTCTCCAGGGGGTAAAGGTTCATTACCCCGATATGAAACGCAGTATAGGCCACACACAGGGCCGCAATGAACAGGCCAAGCGAGCCTATTGGCTTTCGCTGATTGGCCGAAAATATCTCGTTATCGACGCCAGACGCAATTTCTTGCGTTGGAGCGTTCGTGCTGGGAGCGGTCATGATCTGGTGTCCCTGATGAGGGTTGCGTCGAAAAAGGGCGCCCGATCATGTTCGGACGCCCGCAAAGCCAAGGCGATCTGCGCCTTACTTCAGGGTATCGGGAATGGTGATACCTTTTTCTTCGTAATACTGCACAGCACCGGGATGGAACGGCATGAAGGTGTTCTTGTCCCAGTTCTCGATCAGGGTTTCCGCCGAGGTGGCGTGGATCTGCATCATGCGGTCATTGTTGTCCAAAGCCAGCTTGGTGATCTCATAGGCCAGGCTGTCGGGCATGTCGGAATGCGCGATGGCAAAGTTCCACAAGGCAACCGTTGGCTGGTCATAATCATGGCCAGCATAGGTGCCCGAACCGATGGTGAACGGAGCCATGGCCGGGAAGGCTTCCAGCACCTTGGCCTGCTCATCAGCGGTCAGGCCGAACATCACAACGTCCTGCTGAGCGGCCAGTTCGGCAAAGGCCGAAATCGGCACGCCAGCTGCAAAAGCAAAGGCGTCGATCAAACCGTCCTGCAGCTGGCCTGCCGCATCGGCCGCGCCTGCATAAGACACATTGGCGTTGACCCCAACTGCGGTCATGAACTGCGGCCAATAGGTGCCAGGGGTGCCGCCAGCCGGACCAACCGACACGCGCTTGCCTGCCAGATCAGAAACCGAGGTGATCCCCGAAGACCGCAGCACGACCACCTGGAACGGGGTCTGATACATCGGGAACAGCGCGCGGATAGAGCGATGCTCCAGCCCCGGCGCAAGTTCGGACTTGCCCATCCACGCGTCATAGGCCGGGCCCATGGTAACAAGGCCCATCAGGTGATCGCCGGTTTCCACCAGTGTCACGTTCTGAACCGGGCCACCGGTCACTTCGCCAGTAGAGTTCACGCCAAGCGCTTCGGAAATATAGCCGGCAAAACCGTTGCCATAGACGAAATAGGTGCCGCCCTGCGACGCGGTGCCGATGGTGATTTCCGACGGCCAGTCGCTCTTGTCCTGCGCCATTGCTGTGGTTGCAACGAGGCCAGCCGCGCAAGCGGCGGCAAGTGTCTTGATGAACATGTAGTCCTCCCAAAAATTCTACACCGGACCGCGCCTCCTGCGCGGGTCTGTGCTGATCTCAGAAGGCGGAGTTTTCGGGCTTCACTCAACTGTGTTGATCGCTCTTTGCGCAATCAAATGCCGGTCATCCGGTCGCGATGGGTGGAAATCGTAACATCGCGCGCAATGCGTGGGGGGATTTGGTGGCCTATTCTGGCTCGGCGTCAAATCCTGCGCCGAATTGTGCCTTGTCCAGCCCGTGCTTTTGCATCTTTTCCCACAGGGTTTTGCGCGACAATCCCAATGATTCATACACTGGCTTGAGGTTGCCACGATGCGCGGCAAGGGCGGCCTCAATCTCGCGCCGTTCAAATTCGGCAACGCGTTCGGCAAGGCGCGAGGGCGGATCATCTGCCGTCTGCGCGCCCTCCCCCAGACCAAGCGCGTAACGGTCGGCGGCGTTGCGCAATTCGCGCACATTGCCGGGCCAGTCGCGCGCCGCCAGTTGCGCCACCAGTGTCGGGGCCACAGGCGACGGATCAGAGCGGTGACGGCTTGCGGCCTCGCTCAGCAGGCGCAGGAACAGCAACGGGATATCCTCACGCCGCGCCGACAAGGGCGGCACCTGCAAAGTCACCACATTCAGCCGGTAAAGCAGATCCGCGCGGAACCGCCCGGCCTCTACCTCGGCCTCCAGCGGCACACGAGAGGTGGCCATAAAGCGCACATCCAACGGCAACGCCTCATTTGAGCCAAGCCGCGTTACCGTGCGCTCCTCAATGACACGCACAAGTTTTCCCTGCATATCCAATGGCATCGAGGCAATATCGTCCAGCAAAATGGTGCCGCCGCGCGCATGTTCAAACTTGCCATAGCGCGCGCGCAAAGCCCCCGGAAACGCCCCCGCCTCATGCCCGAACAGTTCGGATTCGATCAATGCCGCCGGAATCGCCGCGCAGTCGATGGCGACAAACGGTTTGCGTGCCCGTGGCGACATGTCATGCAGCGCGCGGGCGACCACCTCTTTGCCCGCCCCGGTTTCCCCCACGATCAATACATCGGCCTCGGTCGGGCCAAGGGTGCGTATGCGGCGGCGCAGGTCGATCATCACATTGGAACGTCCGATAAGCCGCTGCTCCATATCATCCACCTGACCCGCAGCAGCCTTCAGTACCCGGTTTTCCAACACCAGACGTCGGTAATCCGACGCGCGGGCCACGATCTCGGCCAACTGACTGGCCGGAAACGGTTTTTCAACAAAATCATAAGCCCCTTCGCGCATAGCCCGCACCGCAAGCTGCACATCGCCATGCCCTGTGATCAGAATAACCGGGATATCGCGGTCAATCTCGTGGATGCGGTTCATCAGTGTAAGACCATCCATGCCCGGCATCCGAATGTCGGTCAGAACCACGCCGGGAAAGCCAAAGCTGACCAGATCCATCACCCGTTCAGGCGTGGCAAAATCCTGCACGGTAAAGCCCGCCAGATCCAGCGCCTGCGCGGTTGACGCGCGCATGTCGGGTTCGTCATCGACCAGAAGGATACGCAGCGGGGTCATTCAGCAGCCTCTTGCCGCAGGATAGGAACCGCACAAAGGCGCAGCACAAAGCACGCACCGGGCCCGGATGCGACTGACAGATCGCCGCCGAAGTCTTTGACAATATTATAGGAAATGGAAAGCCCCAGGCCAAGCCCCTTGCCAACGCCTTTGGTGGAAAAGAACGGATCGAAAATACGCGCGGCCAAACCCTCTGGCACGCCCGGACCGGAATCGGAAATGCGGATCACAACGGCATCGCCCGAGTTTTCTGCGGCAAGGTGAATGCGGCGGTCGGTCAGGTCTTCGACGGCATCGGCGGCATTGGTCAGGATATTGACCAACACCTGCTGCAAGCGCACCGGCCCCGCCACCACTGGGCGCAGATCAGGTGCAAGGTCGATGGTCAGTGTGGCATCTGCGGCACGGATGCGCAGCGTGGCAATCTCTACCGCGGCCTCTACCACCTCGGACAGCGTGACATGTGACAGCTTTTGCCCCGGCGCGCGGGCAAAGCTGCGCAGATGGCGGCTGATGCTGGTCAGCCGGTCAATCAGGCCCAGAATACGGTCAATATTGCCGCGCGCCTCGATCAGACGGCCCCTGTCCATCAGCACACCCGCATTGTCGGCATAGGTGCGGGCGGCTGCAAGCGGTTGATTGAACTCATGGCTGAGCGCGGCTGACATTTGCCCCAGCGCCGCCATCTTGCCCGCCTGCACCAGATCGGCCTGCGCCTGTCGCAGCTCATGCGTGCGCTCCTCGACCCGGCGCTCCAGATCGGCGCGGGCCTCGGCTTGCACCTGCAAGCGCGCGTCCAGCGCCAGACGGCGCTGCCAGACCACTGCCCCCACCATCGCCAGCACGCCAGAGGCCAGCATGGCGACAACGGCAAGCGTCAGCGCCGAGGCACGGGCGGCGGCGGTGTCGATCATCACATGCACCACCCATCCCGCCCGGTCCATCGGCATGTCGCGCTGCAAATACTCGCGCGCGCCCTGCCCGTCTGCGATGCGCAACACCGGGCTGGTGCGGTGCCGGCCCTCGTCCGTGATCTGCAACGTACCAATCGGGGTATCGGCATAGCGTCTGGTGGAGGCGATCCGGCTCTGCGCCTCGGCTGTCAGCGGGCGCATCGCGGCAAAACGCCAGTCAGCGCGCGAGGACAGAAACGTAACGCCCTCTGGGTCGGTGACCAGAACGGCGTAATCGCCTGCTTCCCATGTGCCCTCGATCGCATCAAGATCGATCTTGAACACCAGAACCCCCGCCACATCCCCCTGCACCCGAACCGGCGCGCCAAAGTAGTAGCCGCGTTTCCCGCTGGTGGTGCCAAGCGCATAAAACTGGCCCGACGCTCCTGTCAGGGCATCAAAGAAATACGGACGAAAGGCAAAGTTGCCGCCAATAAAAGACGTGTCAGTATCATGGTTTGACGCTGCGATGGTCAACCCTTGGGTGTCCATCAGGTAAATATCCGTTGCCCCCAACAGGCGCTGAATGCGGCGCAGATAGTCATTTACCACCGCCACCCGTTCAGGATTTCGCGGATCAGCCGCAAGCGCGCTTACCACTGTTTGCTCGGCAATGAGGGGTGGCAGGCGCTCAAACCGGTCCAGTTCTCCTGACAGCGCGGTGGCAGCCAGTTGCAACACGTTGTCACCCCGGCGCGCGGTGTCATCCAGCGATTGTGCAAGACTTTGCTTCCACGTCAGCCACCCGGCCAGACAGCAGCCCAAGACCGCCAATCCGGCCGCCAGCCAAAGCCATGTCCGTGTGGTCTTGCGCATCTTTTCCCCCGTTGGCCGAACCTAGCGGCAAACCACGGCTCACCGCAACCAAGCTTCAAGCGGCAACGGCAAGGCGGCAGGGATGAAAGTCTTCAACCTGCACATCACGGCCTTCAAAGGTGCAAAAGCTGAACGGCGGTGCCTCGATCCAGCCACCCTCGCCGGTTTCGAGCGGTTCGGACACGATGGCCGTGCCTTGGCGCGAGTCAGACCAGCGATGATACAGCGTCGGCGCATGGTCATCGGTGGCGTAGCGCATCGCGTAAAGCCGCTTGCCATCCGACAACGCGCCCGTCAGGCGCAGATGAGGGGCCGACCCTTTGGCGCGGGCAAGGCTGATCAGCTTGGCCGCTGCCCGTTCCATCGCCCCTTTGGGGTCATCTTCCAGACCTTCGGCAATCGCGATCAAAAACAACGCCTCGGAATCGGTGGCACCTTTGCGGCAGGGATAAAGCGCATCGGGGATCATCATATCGGCATCGCGGCGAAAGCCGTCATAGCCACCGATCTGGCCGTTATGCATGAACGACCACCGCCCCCAGGTAAACGGATGACAATTGTTTCGGCTGGTGGCGGTGCCGGTGCTGGCGCGCACATGGGCGAGGAACAGACCGGATTTCACCTGAGCGGTCAGGCTGCGCAAATTGGGGTCCGACCACGCAGGCATCACATCGCGGTAAAGCCCCGGTTCGACCCGGTCACCATACCACGCTACGCCAAAGCCGTCGGCGTTGATTGCGGTGTGGCATTGGGTGGCGCAATGCGACTGGTGAATCAGCGAATGGCCGGGACGGCTGACGATATCCTCAAGGAATATCGGTGCCCCGATATAGGCGGCCCAACGGCACATCAGCGCGCCCCCTTGGTGGTGTACATGGCTCTGCCTCGGTTTTCGTTTTCATGACGTTAGCATGAAACAAAACAACGCCGTAAGAAGGATCCTTACGGCGTTGTGCAAATTCGCGGGATTGTGCTGAAAATTCAGTCCAATTCTTCGACGATGACCAGATCCCGCACCGAGGCCCCTTTGGCATGGGTGAGTGCGGCCTGATACTCGGGGCTGTTATAGCAGTCTACCGCCGCTTCCAGACTGGGAAAACGCGCAACAACGTTGCGGGCGCGGTCATTGCCCTCCAGTTGCACATAGCGCCCGCCACGGGCAAGAAACACCCCGCCATGTGCCGCAAGCGCGGGGCCTGCGCCCTTGGCATAACGGCCATAAGCGTCGGCGTCGGTCACTTCGACATGGGCGATCCAGAGTGCGGTTGGCATGTGAGTTATCCTTTGATGACAGCTTCAGCCGCAGCAATAGCGGCTTCGGCCTGGGTAATATCCGCGCCGCCCGCCTGCGCCATGTCGGGACGGCCACCACCGCCCTTGCCGCCCATGGCTTCGGCCGCGGCTTTCACAAGCGACACAGCAGACAGCGTGGCGGTCAGGTCAGCGGTCACACCAGCGGCCACGGCAGGCTTTGCCCCGGTGTCAGCGATAAGCAGCACCGCGCCCGACCCGAGCTTTGTCTTCATTTCGTCAATGAGCGAGGGCAGATCCTTGCCAGAAACACCTGACAAAACCTGCGCCAAGAACTTGATTCCATTAATATCCTTGGCCTCTGGCCCGCCGGATTTGCCGCCCATTGCCACTTCGCGGCGCAATTGCGCCACTTCGTTTTGCAAGGCGCGGCGTTCGTCGAACAGGGCTTTCACCCGCTCCACCACTTCTGCCGCCGGGGCTTTGAGCACCGATGCAATATCCACCAAGCGCGCATCTTGCTGGCGCAGATGGTCAAGTGCTGCCTGCCCGGTCAGCGCCTCGATCCGCCGCACGCCTGCCGATGAGGCAGAATCGCCCAGTAGCACAAACGCCCCGATATCGCCTGTGCGCGCCACATGGGTGCCGCCGCACAGTTCCAGACTGTAGGTGTTGCCTTCGGTCCCTTTGGCGCTGCCATCCAGCACCCCCATCGACACCACACGCACCTCATCGCCGTATTTCTCACCAAACAACGCCTGCGCCCCAAGGGCGCGGGCGTCTTCGGGTGTCATGATGCGGGTATCAACCGGGCTGTTCTGGCGGATAAACGCGTTCACCTCACCCTCGACCAGCGCCAGTTCCGAGGCTGACAACCCAACCGAATGGCTGAAATCAAAGCGCAGACGGTCCGGCGCATTCAGGCTGCCCTTTTGCGCCACGTGATCGCCAAGCGCACAGCGCAGCGCCTCGTGCAGCAGGTGCGTTGCTGAATGGTTGGCCCGGATCTGGCGGCGACGGAGATGGCCGACCTCCAGCTTGGCGGGTTGATCCTTGGTGATCTGGCCCTCAACCACCTTGGCGATATGCAGGAACACGCCCGCGATCTTGCGGGTGTCGGTCACCTCGGCCATGCCACTGGCGGTGCGGATCAAGCCGGTATCACCGACTTGGCCACCGGATTCGGCATAAAACGGGGTCTGGTTGACCACGATCTGAACGGTCTCACCCGTTTTGGCGGCATCAATCAACACCCCGTCACGGACCAAAGCGTTGACCACGCCCTCTGCGGTTTCGGTGTCATAGCCTAAAAACTCAGTGACGCCGTGTTCTTCGGCGAGCTCGAACCAGATTCTGCCATCGACGGCCTCTCCGGTGCCCGACCATGCGGCGCGGGCCTTGGCCTTTTGCTCGGCCATCGCCGAGTCAAAGCCCGCCACATCCACCGCGCGGCCGCGTTCACGCAGCGCATCCTGCGTCAGGTCAAATGGGAAGCCGTAGGTGTCATACAGCTTGAACGCGGTGCTGCCGGGCAGATTGCCACCCTCAGGCAGGCGGCCAAGCTCGTCGTCGAGCAGCTTCAACCCACGGTCCAGCGTGGTTTTGAAGCGGGTTTCCTCCAGCTTCAGAGTCTCTTCGATCAGGCTTTGCGCGCGCTGCAACTCGGGGTAGGCCGCACCCATCTGGCGCACAAGGGCTGGCACCAGTTTGAACATCACCGGGTCTTGCGACCCAAGCATATGCGCATGACGCATGGCGCGGCGCATGATCCGGCGCAGCACATAGCCGCGCCCTTCATTTGAGGGCATGACGCCATCGGCAATGAGGAAAGACGTTGACCGCAAATGATCTGCAATCACCCGGTGATGCGTTTTGCCGGGGCCATCCGGATCAGAACTGGTGGCATGTGCGCTTGCCTCAATCAGGCTGCGCATCAGGTCGGTGTCGTAATTGTCGTGCTTGCCTTGCAACAACGCGCCAATCCGCTCCAGCCCCATGCCGGTGTCGATGCTCTGCATCTCCAGCGGGCGCATGGTGCCATCAGCAAACTGTTCATTTTGCATGAACACGTTGTTCCAGATCTCGATGAACCGGTCGCCATCTTCATCCGGGCTTCCCGGAGGGCCGCCCCAGATATGATCGCCGTGGTCATAGAAAATCTCGGTGCACGGACCACACGGCCCGGTCGGCCCCATCCGCCAGAAATTGTCATCGGTCGGGATTCGGATGATCTTGTCATCGCTGAACCCCGCCACCTTTTTCCAGATCGCCGCCGCCTCGTCATCGGTATGATAGACAGTGACCAGCAGCTTGTCCTTGTTCAGCCCGAAGTCCTTGGTCAGCAGCTCCCATGCGAAGGCAATCGCGTCATCCTTGAAGTAATCACCAAAGCTGAAGTTGCCGAGCATCTCGAAAAACGTGTGATGCCGCGCGGTATAGCCTACGTTATCTAGGTCGTTGTGCTTGCCGCCGGCGCGCACGCATTTCTGCGCAGTGGTGGCGCGGGTGTAATCGCGGGTTTCGACCCCGGTGAACAGGTTCTTGAACTGCACCATGCCGGAATTGGCGAACATCAGCGTCGGATCGTTGCGCGGCACAAGCGGCGACGAGTCCACCACCTTGTGGCCGTTGCGGGCAAAGAATTCGAGATAGGTCGAGCGGATATCGTTCAGCGACGCCATTGGTAAAATGCCCTTCGGCTGAGGGGTTCATCGGGTTCGGTCCCCCATGTAGCCCCGCAGGCCGGGCCTGTCCACCGGGGGCTGCATCTGGCCATGAAAAAGGCCGGGGACTTCCCCGGCCTTTTTCCAGTCTTTTCGCGCGATCAGCCGTCCATCACATCATCGGTGGAGGCTTCAGATTCGGCCATATGGAAATCGAGCCCATTGGCGGCGCGGATCTTGTCTTCGATCTCCGTGGCGATCGAGGGGTTCGATTTCAGGAACAGCTTGGCATTTTCACGACCCTGCCCGATCCGTTCATCCCCGTAAGAATACCAGGATCCCGATTTTTCGACCACCCCCGCCTTAACGCCAATGTCGACCAGCTCGCCGGTTTTCGAGATGCCTTCGCCATACATGATGTCGAACTCCACCTGTTTGAAGGGCGGGGCTACCTTGTTCTTGACTACTTTGACGCGGGTGGAATTGCCCACCACTTCGTCCTTGTCCTTGATCGAGCCAATGCGGCGAATGTCCAGACGCACCGAGGCATAGAACTTCAGCGCATTGCCGCCGGTGGTGGTCTCTGGCGAGCCAAACATCACACCGATTTTCATGCGGATCTGGTTGATGAAGATCACCATGCAGTTGCTGCGGCCGATGCTAGCGGTCAGCTTGCGCATGGCCTGAGACATAAGACGCGCCTGCGCGCCCATCTGCATGTCGCCCATGTCGCCTTCGATTTCCGATTTAGGTGTCAATGCTGCGACCGAATCCACCACAACAAGGCTGACCGCGCCGGATCGCACCAGCGTATCCACGATCTCCAGCGCCTGCTCGCCGGTGTCGGGCTGGCTGATCAGCAATTCGTCCAGATCAACGCCCAACTTTTTGGCATATTGCGGGTCAAGTGCATGTTCGGCATCAACAAAAGCACAAACGCCGCCTTTTTTCTGCTCTTCGGCAACCACATGCAGGGTCAGCGTGGTTTTGCCCGACGATTCGGGTCCGTAGATTTCGATGATCCGCCCCTTGGGAAGCCCGCCGATGCCCAAGGCGATGTCCAGACCCAGTGATCCGGTCGATGTCGCTTCAATATCCATGGCCGGGCTGTTGGCGCCCAGTCTCATGATCGAGCCTTTGCCGAACTGTCGTTCGATCTGTGCCAGCGCGCTTTCCAGCGCCTTTGACTTGTCCATTTCGCGCTTCCCGTTCAAATCGAGGAGGTTCGCCACCGCCATTGTCCGCTCCTTATTTCACAGCCGCGACATGGCGGCAATCGTTGCGCTTGTTCCCCAAGTGTTCTCCAGCTTATGAGATCAAATCAGGAACATTTCAACTGAATTCTCGCAAATTCAGCTTTTTCATAGTTTGGTTAAGCGATAGTTTACAAAGCGGAGCAAAACGCATCCGGTAGAGGCGAATAACTGAGGGCAGGTGTAAATGTTGGTGTTTTGGGAGCAAAGGCTGGTGATTTTGGCGACGCCGAAAACCGGGTCAACCGCAATCGAATCGGCACTTGACTCGTTGGCGGCGGTGTCGATCCAGCGGCCACCAGCTCTGAAGCACACCAATGTCACCCGGTTTCGCCGCTTTGTTGGCCCATATCTGGACTCAGCGGCAGGCGAGCCTTTTACAGTGGTTGCGCTGATGCGCGAACCGCGCGACTGGCTGGGAAGCTGGTATCGTTATCGCAGCCGCGAGGATATTTCGGAGGCCGCCAAAAGTACGCAAGGCATGGATTTTGATACCTTTGTGCAAGCATGGTGCCACACCCCACGCCCGGCATTCGCCAAGGTGGGATCACAAGCGCGGTTTTTGAAGGGCCCCGAGGGACGCGGAGCGGACCGGGTGTTTCGCTATGAAAACATCGACAGTTTTATCGATTTTCTGGAAGATCGGTTGGATTTTCAGATCATATTGCCGCAGCTTAATGTCTCTCCCAAGGCGGCGATGGATCTGTCGCCTGAAACACTCGCAACCTTGCGCGAGGTCGCCGCAGAGGATTTTGCGCTGTATGAAAGTTTGCGCTAACCTGTGGGTCAGTGCAGTTGTCCCTGCACGGTGACGGCAAGATCGTTGAGCGAAAACGGCTTGGCCAGAAAAACAGAGTTGGGCACCCTGCCCTGTTCTTCGGACAGACAATCTTCGGCGTAGCCTGACATGAAGACCACACGCACCTCGGGCCGTGCCTCCAGCGCGAGTTTGACCCAGCTTGGTCCATCCATGCCGGGCATCACCACATCGGTCACGAAGACATCAATCTCAAGCGTCGGGTCTTTCAACAGGTTTAGGGCCGCTTCGGCGCAGTCAGCCTCCAGCACGGTATAGCCGCGCAGACGCAGGGCGCGGCTGGCAAACGCTCGTACCGGCGCCTCATCCTCGACCAGAAGGATAACGCCTTGCCCCTGTTTCACCACGATCCTGCGAACGGGTTCGGGGGCTGCAACGGGCAAGTCATCTTCGCATGCCGCGTGGATCGGGAAATAGAGGTGAAACACCGTGCCCTCACCCAGAGTCGAGTCGACAAAGATGAACCCGCCTGACTGCTTGACGATGCCGTATACCGTTGAGAGACCAAGGCCGGTGCCTTCGCCCGCGCGTTTGGTGGTGAAAAACGGCTCAAATATCTTTTCCAGCCGTTCAGGCGGAATGCAGACGCCGGCGTCGGTGACACGGATGGTCGCGTAATCGCCCGGTGGCACGATGGCGCGGTCGCGGCGCAACTCATGGTTCAAGGTCAGCGCCTCTGTCTCAACCCGGATGGTGCCCCCCTCGGCCATCGCGTCGCGCGCGTTGACAACGAGGTTCATCAACACTTGCTCCAACTGCCGCTTGTCGGCCCGGATCATCCCCAAATCGGAGACATGGGCCAACTGCAACCGGACCTTTTCCCCGACCAGACGATTCAACAGATGCGCCATGTCTGACAGCACATCCGACAGATCAATGCGTTCAGGCTTCAGCGTTTGCTTGCGCGAAAAGGCCAGCAACTGCCCCACCAGCGCCGCCGCCCGATTGGCATTCTGGTTGATCTGCACAAGATCGGCAAAATCCTTGTCTTCGTTGGTGTGGCGCAGCAGCAAAAGATCGCAATGGCCTGAAATTGCGGTCAGCAGGTTGTTGAAATCATGGGCGATACCGCCTGCAAGCTGGCCAATGGCCTGCATTTTTTGGCTTTGAACAAACTGCGCCTCCAGCAGTTTCATCGCGGTGGCATCCTGCACAACAGCCAGAACGCCGGGGCGGCCATGATCAACATAGCGCCGCAATGTTACCTGATGAAAGGCATCGGGCTGGCCGATACGGGCGCGCAACACCTCGGACCCGCCGGCATTCCGTTCGGCCAACACGTCGCCCAGCCAATCCAGAACCGACCGGCCGAGCCCCTCGTAGATATCGTGAACCATCGGATGCGCATCTTTTCCCAGATCCAGCACATCACGCGCGGCCTGATTGGCAGCCTGTAAGCGACCGTCGCCGTCAAACCGCAGCAAGGCCACCGGAAGATTCTCAAAATCCTCAAGAATCTGGTCATCGGCGCGCAGGTTGCCAACGGGCATCAGGTAGATCTCACGCCGCTCACCCACACCGGCGATTTCGGCCAGAATGGCGCGCACCGGGCCGTCAGTGGCCATCACATCCAGCTCTTCACCGCTGCGCAGGATCTGGGTCGCAAACACCTTGTCCAAGTGTTTTGGGCGCCCCCCCAGCAGGCGGCGCATCGCCTCATTGGTGAACAGCACCACCCCTGCCTTGTTCACCACAAGCATTGGTAGGCTTAGCGCATCGGCGCCACGGCCCGATACGCCACGATCCACAAACTCATCCAGCCGCCACACAAAGCGACCCTCTGCAATGCGGCTGACTGACAGGCGCGACTGCCCCCGGCGCGTTTGCACATCTTCACGGGCGGCACCCGCAGTCTTGGCCCGAGACTGAAGCCGATACAAAACCGAGGCTGGGCTGGCAAAATGATCTTCAAGCGCTGAAATCAACGATGCATGCACCGTGCCGAACCGGGTCTGGGCCGCACGGTTACGATACAGGATCTGCCCCTGTGCATCGGTGGTAAAGCAGGGCGTTGCATCCTGCCCCACCAAAAGCGCCATCGCCCGTTCCGCCCCGAGTGCAGATCGGTTTGCAAGATGCACGACGGCCCATAACAACCCGACCAGAACCGAAAGCGTTAGCCCGGCAACAGCAGCAGCCATGCGCACGGCGGGGTCAGTCGCAAAGCCCGCCGCCAGCAGCGCAGCCAAGGCCCCGGCCAAAAGCAAGCGTGACCGCGGGACCAGCACGCGCGAGATCGCGACAATTTCGGTGGTTCCCTGAGTAACCGAACGCACGCGCCAACCCCATCTGAACATAACACCTGTGCACAACAGCACAGCAATCGTTAATGCGGCCTTAACCGCTTTGGCGAATACACCGATTTACTACCTAAGATTGTGTAAATTAAGGCCTGCTCTGCGTCAACTGCGCCAGAAAGAACCCGTCTCCGCCCGTCAGCGGCGTGAAGCGCTGCATCGCAATCACCTGCCAGCCCGGAGTGCGGTCCACAAAGGCCCTGATACGGTCTTCATTCTCAACCGTCAGCAGCGAGCAGGTCGCATAGGCCAGCACCCCGCCGGGGGCGATCATCGGGGCCAGACGGTCAAGAATACTGTCCTGCACCGCACCGATCTCGGCCAGACGATCTGGCGTCAGGGCCCATTTGCCCTGCGGATCACGCCGCCAGCTGCCCGACCCGGAACAGGGCGCATCGGCAAGGATCAGATCAAAAGGCGCCACCCCTTCTGGCCGGTCGGTGGTGGTCACCTTGACCCCGGCACGGGCCGCCCGTGCGGCCAGATCGCGCATCCGGCCGGGAACGGCATCATGGGCAAACAAGATCAGCGCGGCACGCGCGGCCATAGCCAGAGTCTTGCCGCCGCCCCCGGCGCAATGGTCCAGCACCCGCATCCCGTCGCGTAATGGCAAAGCGTTGACCACAGCTTGCGAGGCCGCGTCCTGCAGTTCGATCAAGCCCGTCAGATAGGCCTGACTGGTCTGAATTTTGCGCGCGCCGTCTAGCACCTCCAGCGCGGTGTCGGCCAGAGCATGGGGCTGTGCAGTAATTCCATCTGTCGCCAGGGCCGCAATTGCCTGCGGAACGGTTGTGCGGCGCAGATTGACCCGCAAGAACACAGGGGCGCGCTGCCGCAATGCATGGGCCACTGCGGGCAGATCATCCGACAACGACGCAGCCATAAGCGGCACCAACCAGTCGGGCAGATCAAGCGCCTCGGCCCCTTCGGGCGCGCGCCCCACGTCGGCGGGTCCAAGCGGCGACGGGGCATGGCCTTGGCCGGTGAACAGAGTCGCAGGATCGCTGCCCGACGCCCGCAGCGCCCCCAGCATCAACCCGCGCCCGGTTTCCGCCCCGCCAAGGGCCGCATAGGACCGACGACAGCGCAAGGCATCATAGACCAGATCGCGGATCGCATTGCGGTCACCAGAACCTGCAAAACGCGACCCCCTTGCCCAGTTGGTCAGCGCCTGTTCAGCAGGCGCCCCGGCCAATACCCGGTCAAGGATTTCCATTGCAGCCGAAATGCGGGCGGCAGGGGTCATTGGCTGATCCTCAAACGCATCGCCTTAGCCAACCCGGTAATTCGGGCTTTCGCGGGTGATCTGCACATCATGGACATGGCTTTCCTTCAGCCCTGCCCCGGTGATGCGGACAAACTGGCAGTTGGATTGCATCTCAGCCACGGTGGCGCAGCCGGTATAGCCCATCGCCGCCCGCAAGCCGCCAACCATCTGGTGAATGACCTGCGCGGCTGATCCCTTGTAGGGCACCTGCCCCTCGATCCCTTCGGGCACCAGCTTGTCTGAAGCGGCATCCTTTTGGAAATACCGGTCAGCAGAGCCGCGCGCCATCGCCCCGAGCGACCCCATCCCACGGTAGGATTTATAGGACCGCCCGTTCCACAGGATCACCTCACCGGGGGATTCGTCAGTGCCTGCGATGGCAGAGCCGACCATGGCGCAGGATGCGCCTGCCGCGATGGCCTTGGCGAAATCGCCTGAATATTTGATGCCGCCATCGGCAATCACCGGAATGTCGCCTGCTGCACCGGCGGAATCCATGATCGCGGTCAGTTGTGGCACGCCCACACCCGCGACGATCCGCGTGGTGCAGATCGACCCCGGCCCGATGCCGACCTTCACCGCATCCGCGCCTGCGCCAATAAGTGCCCGCGTGGCCTCTGCGGTGGCGACATTGCCCGCCACCACTTGAACGGTATTCGACAGCTTCTTGATCCGCTCTACCGCGCGGGCGACACCTTCGGAATGGCCATGTGCGGTGTCGATCACCACCATGTCCACGCCCGCATCAATTAACGCCTGACTGCGTTCAAACCCTGCATCGCCAACGGTGCTGGCCGCAGCCACCCGCAGGCGCCCCATCTCGTCCTTGCAGGCATGGGGGTTGAGCACCGATTTCTCGGTATCCTTCAGCGTCAAGAGACCGGTGAGCTTGCCAGTGCCATCGGTGACGAGCAGCTTTTCAATCCGCCGCGCCTTCATCAGGCTGATCGCCTGATCGCGGTCAATCGGTTCGTGCAGCAGTGCCAGATTGTCCGAGGACATCATCACCGAAACCGGGGTCTTGTCATCGCTGGCAAAGCGCATGTCACGGTTGGTCACGATCCCCAGTACCCGGCCCAGGCCATCGACCACCGGAAACCCGGTGATATTGTATCGCTCCATCAGCAGCTTGGCATCGGCAAGGGTCTGGTCGGGCGTCAGCGTGATCGGCGCGTAGACAACACCGGATTCAAACCGCTTCACCCGCCGCACCTCACGCGCCTGCGCCTCAAGGTCCAGATTGCGGTGGATCACCCCGATGCCCCCCGCCTGGGCCATGGCAATCGCCATGCGGCCTTCAGTCACCGTGTCCATTGCGCTGGACAACAGCGGGATGTTCATGCGGATGGATTTGGTGACAAAAGTCGACGTATCAGCATCTGACGGCAGCACCGAAGAGGCGGCCGGAACCAGCAGAACATCGTCAAATGTGAGAGCCTCGCGAATCTCCATGGGAGCCTCCTTAGGAGTGATCGTTTGGCGGTTCCCTGTTTCACGGGTCTATGGGCGATGCAAGGGGAAATGCCGCGTTTCTTGGCCAATGATGCACGGGGGGCTGTCTGCCCCCGCCCCCGGCGACGCTTCGGCCTGACACTGGCCTTACAGGTCGCGATACCGCTTTTCCTGCCGCGCCGTCCAGCGCAGGCTCAGGGTCCAGCCATCGTCGTCTTGCGTCTCATGCTCGACCACACCCTGCCCATGCAGCCAGGCGTGGCGTTTGCCTTCGCTGAACGGCAAGGACAGCGTGCGTTCGGACGTTTCCTCGTCAAACACCTGCGACACCCTGTCAAGCAGGGCTGCCACACCCTCGCCAGTCAGGGCCGAGACGGCCAGCACATCCTCGCGCTGAAGCGCCTGTGTCGCCAATGCCTCACGCGCAGAGCCGTCGACCAGATCAAGCTTGTTCCACACCTCCAGCATCGGCGTCGCCTTGTTCACGCCAAGCGAGGTCAGAATATCCATCACATCCGCCGATTGCTCGGCCGATTCCGGGTGAGAGATGTCGCGGACATGCACGATCAGATCGGCTGCCAACACTTCTTCCAATGTGGCGCGGAAGGCAGCGACCAGTTGGGTGGGCAGATCAGAGATAAAGCCCACGGTGTCTGACAAGATGATCTTGCGCCCGGTTCCGCTTTGGGTGCTTGGCAGCACCATCGCGCGCATGGTCGGGTCCAGCGTGGCGAAAAGCATGTCCTTGGCCAGCACTTCGGCGCCCGTAACCCGGTTGAACAGCGTCGATTTGCCCGCGTTGGTATATCCCACCAGCGCCACAATCGGGAATGGCACCTTCTTGCGTGAGGCGCGGTGCAGCTCACGCGTCTTGACCACCTTGGAAAGTTGGCGTTTGAGCCGGACCACCTGATCGTCGATGGCGCGGCGGTCAGATTCAATCTGGGTCTCACCGGGGCCACCAACAAAGCCAAAGCCACCGCGTTGTCGTTCAAGGTGGGTCCATGCCCGCACCAGACGCGTGCGTTGAAAAGACAACGCCGCCAGTTCAACTTGCAAGACACCTTCACGAGTGCGAGCGCGATCGGCAAAAATCTCAAGGATCAGCCCGGTCCGGTCCAGAAGCTTGACGCCCCATTCCTTTTCCAGATTGCGTTGCTGCACCGGCGAAACCGGCCCATCGACCAACACCAGCCCCACATCCAGCGCCTTGAAGCGCGCCGCAAGATCTTCCACTTTGCCCGACCCGAACAGCATCCCCGGATGCAGACGCGGCAGGCGCACGACCTCGGCCCCTACCACCTCCATTGCGGGAAGGGCGGCAGCAAGGCTTACCGCCTCGGCCAACCCGTGTTCGGGCAGACGGCGGGACGGGCTGGACTTGATATCAGGGTGCAAGACAAAAGCCCGCATCGCAGGGCTTTCGCTTTCATAGGCTCCGATTCCTGTACCCGAATCGGGCCAGATATCTTCGTCCTCATCATCGGCGGATGGGTCGGAAATCAGTCTTCACCTTCATAAAGGTTGATTGGCGCGCCGGGCATGATGGTGGAAATCGCATGTTTGTAGACAAGCTGCGATTGTCCGTCCCGGCGCAAAAGCACGCAAAAATTGTCAAACCAAGTGATGACGCCTTGCAGCTTCACCCCATTTATCAAAAAAATCGTTACTGGAACTTTTGCCTTGCGGACGTGGTTCAGGAAAGCATCCTGCAAATTCTGTTTATCACCGGCCATTCTCGTCGTGCCCTTAATGCTTGCGCGTTTTGTCCCTGTCCCTCGGCTAATTTGGCTGCCGATGGCGCATTGACAAACAGTATGGGGCGGGAACCGGAGAGATTCCAGCCCAAAAATCAGCCCTTTACAGATGCGCGAGTCAGCGTTGCCAACTCGAGGGGGCCAAAAGCGCCAAAAGCGCCAATGTCTCCAGCCGTCCGACGACCATCACGATGGCCAGAAAGGCCTTGGCCGTGGTCGCAAGTTCGGCATAGCGGATCGGCGCGGCCCCGGCCAGATCGGCCAGTTGACCCGTGGTCGACAGTGCGGCCAGCGTCAGCACCAGCGCATCTTCGAACTGCAACCCCATCAGCGACAGCGCCGCCGTGCTGACCGCAATAGACAGCGCAAACAGCATAAAGAAAAGCCAGGCAAAATAGGCTCCTTCACGCCGCAATTGCCGCGCCTGCGCCCCCTGCCCGCCAATCGAGGACGGGTGGATCAGCTTTTCCAGCTCGCGCTCGCCGTGCCTGAACAGGGCATAGACCCGCAAGAGCTTGACCCCGCCCGCCGTGGTCGCAACCCCTCCTCCGATGATCGCCAGACCCAGCAGCACAAGGCCGGGGCTGGCCAGACCGGACCAACTGCGCGCCGCCGCCCATTCCCCTGACGCATAGCCTGTGGTGGTCAGAAAGCTGACCACCATGAAAAACGTGCCCCACAACGCGCGAAACGCCGAAGCGGTGTCATCGGTCGCCGCAACCTCGATCGCGCCGATGAAGTGGCGAAAGAACAAAACCGCCGTAGTGGTCGCGATCAGGACACTGGCCAGACGCACCTCGGGGTCGCGGCGCATCGGGCCACGCATCAGGGCAAACTGCGCCCCCGGCAAAAACCGCCGCGTGATCGCCAGCATCAGGAACAGTACGATCAGTGCCTCACCCCACAGCCCGGTGCTCAACCCGCTCAGATCACCCGTCATCCCGATCCCAGAAGTAGACATCGTGCCCATGGCGTGAATCAGCGCCAGAATGTTGACCTCGCCGGCGATCATCAACAACAGCCACAAAAGCAACGTCAGGCCGGAATAGATCGGGAATAGCAAAAGCGTATAGCGCAGGAATCGCTGCGACGGGTCTGCCACGCGGGTGATCTGGCTGAGCCCGTCAGCCCCCCGCCCCGGCGAGCGCCCCGACATCACCTCTACCCCACCAAGGTTCATGGGCGCTAGAATCGCAGTGGCGGCCACCAGAATGAACAGCCCCCCCAGCCAGCCCACTGTGGCCCGCCACAGATGCAAGGATGGCGCCAGTCGGCCCGGCGTGTCGTAAAGCGTGGCCCCGGTGGTGGTAAAGCTGGACACCATCTCGAACCACGCATTCACAAAACTGGTGTCAGGCACCGCCTGCGTTACAGGAATCGCGAAGATCACCGGCATCAGCGCATAGGCCCCGACCAAAGACGCCAGCTGACTGCGTGCCACATTGCGCGGCCGCCAGTTTGAGGTGGCAATCCAGACCATCGCGGTCACGATCAGCACCAGAATGCCCGAGTAAAAGAAAGCCTGCGCCACCCGGTGCAGGCTGGTCAGGGTGGCATGAAGGGCAGGCAGAAACATCGCCAGACCCGACAAGGCCGACAAGATGACCAGCAGCGGGGTCGCCAGCAGCCGTTCGCGAAAAACCATCAGAAAAAGTCGATGGAGACCTGCAGCAGACGCTCCACCTCCCGCACATCAGAGGCCATCACGAACAGTGCAATGATATCGCCTGCCTCCAGCCGCAAATCGGCGGTGGGCTTCATAAGCTTGTCGCCCTTCATCACGCCCCCCACCAGCACACCTTCGGGAAAGTCGATCTCGCGGATCATCTTGCCCGACAGTGAACTGGTGGACAGGATCTGTGCCTCGATCATCTCGGCCTCGGCGTCACCGATGGAATAGACCGCGCGCACCCGGCCATGGCGGATGTGGCGCAGGATAGAACTGACAGTGGTGGCGCGAGGGTTGATATAGGCGTCAATATCCAACGGCCCCATCATTGGCGCAAGCGTAGGATCGTTGACCAGCGCAATCGCCATGCTGCAGCCGGCCTGTTTGGCACGCACCGCGACCAGCAGGTTGGTCTTGTCGTCATCGGTCACGGCCAGCACCGCATCGGCGCGGTCAATGGCGGCTTCCAGCAAGATATCCATATCCATGCCGTCGCCGTGCAGAACTATGGTCCGCTCCAGACTGTCGGCGGCGCGTTCGGCCACCGGGCGCGACTTTTCAATGATCTTGGCGCGCACCCGATCGCTGCGCGCCTCTAGCGCAAGGGCCACCCCAAGGCCGACATTGCCGCCTCCGATAATGACAATGCGTTCCTGCTTTTTGGTTTTCTTTCCAAAGATTTCCAGCGTCCGGTTCACGTCTTCGGAATGGGTGAAAACGTAGATCTGATCGCCCACAAACAGCTGATCGCCGGGATCGGGCGAAAACAGCCGCCCCTCACGCCGCACGCCGACAACAATGGCGCGCAGGGTGGAAAACAGATCGTTCAACTGCCGCAAAGGTGTGTTCAAGACCGGGCAATCATCATCCAAAGCAATGCCCAACAGCTGCGCCCGGCCCAGCATGAAGCTTTCGGTATCAAAAGTTGAGGGTGCCGCCAGCCGCTGCAAAGCCGCCTCGGCCACCTCGCGCTCGGGGCTGATCACCACATCAATCGGCAGATGTTCGCGGCGGTACAGGTCGGAATAGATCGCATTCAGATAGCTTTGTGCGCGCAGACGGGCAATCTTGCGTGGGATGGAAAACACCGAATGCGCAACCTGACAGGTGACCATGTTCACCTCGTCGGAATGGGTGGCCGCAATGATCAGATCGGCGTCACGCGCGCCGGCCCGTTCCAGCACATCGGGGTATGAGGCAAAGCCCGCAACCCCCTGAACATCCAGCGTATCTGTCGCACGACGCACCAGATCTGGGTTGACATCCACCACGGTCACATCGTTGCGTTCACTCGACAACTGCCGCGCAATTTGCCAGCCGACCTGACCCGCGCCACAAATGATGACCTTCATATCAGCCCCTCAGTTGGCACAAGGCTCAGAAACCCTGCCATACCGCCTCTGCATCGCAGAAGGCGGCATCAGGGTCAATGTCGGCGGGTTCAGCCCTCATCTTCGTCCTCGACATCATCAAAATGCGCCGACCGCCCGCCCGATTTCGACGTGGTGACTACGCCCAGCGATTTCAGCTTGCGGTGCAGCGCCGAGCGTTCCATGCCCACAAAATTTGCGGTGCGGCTGATATTGCCGCCAAAACGGTTGATCTGGGTCAGCAGATATTCACGCTCAAACACCTCGCGCGCCTCGCGCAGCGGCAGCGTCGCCATCGCGCCCCCCAGAACCAGCCGACCGTTGCCCTCAACCACCGCTTCTTGCCCTGGCAGTTCGGTTGCCTCAATCGGTCCCGAGGGTTCCCCAAGGATCAGCACGCGTTCGATCACATTGCGCAACTGGCGCACGTTGCCGGGCCACGCCGTGGTTTGCAGCATTGCCTCTGCCTCTTGGGTCAACTGGCGTAGGGGCAGGCCTTGGGTCCGGTGAAACAGGTCGATGAAATGGCGGGTCAGTTCGGGAATATCCTCGCGCCGTTCCTCAAGGCTGGGTACCGGGATCGGCACCACGTTCAGTCGGTCATACAGTTCTTGCCGGAAGCGTCCCGCCGCAATTTCCGCCCGCAGATCCCGCGTGGTAGAGGACACAACCCGCAGATCAACCCGCACCTTGTCAGAGCCGCCCGCGCGGGAGAATTGCTGCTCGGTCAGCACACGCAGAATTTTTGACTGCGTGCCAAGCGGCATATCGGCCACTTCGTCAAAGTAGACGACGCCGCCATGCGCCTGTTCCAGAAGGCCTTTTTCAATACCACGTTCGGTGGTTTCACGGCCGAACAGCACCTCTTCCATGCGGTCCGGCTCCACCGTGGCGGATGACACCGACACAAAGGGCGCAGAGGCGCGGTTGGAATTGGAATGCACAAACCGCGCCGCCATTTCCTTGCCACTGCCGGAAGGCCCGGTCAGCATCACGCGTCCATTTGACTTTGTAACCTTTTCCAACTGCGCCTTCAGCGCGCGGAAAGCGGGGCTTGATCCAAGCATTTCCGAGCTTGTGACCTCACGCCGGCGCAGGTCGGCATTCTCGCGGCGCAGACGACTGGTCTCCATGGCGCGGCTGACCACGACCATCAGCTGATCAATGTTGAACGGCTTTTCGATGAAGTCGTAGGCACCTTGCTTGATCGCTGCGACCGCGATTTCAATGTTGCCATGCCCCGAGATGATGACCACCGGCACATCGGGGTTATCGCGTTTGACGGTTTTCAGAATGTCGATCCCGTCCATCCGGCTGTCTTTCAGCCAGATGTCTAGGATCATCAGACTGGGCGGATCGGCGTTGATCTCGGCCATCGCATCATCGGAATTTCCTGCAAGGCGAATGGCATAGCCTTCGTCCTTCAGAATATCTCCGATAAGTTCACGAATGTCTTTTTCGTCATCTACAATCAAAATGCTCATTTCAGCCTCCCTGACCCTGTGCGGTCATGTTGTTGCGCGCCCGTTTGCGTGTGAGCCGTGGCAGACGGATTTCTGCCATGGCACCCGCATGGGCATTTCCTTCAAAAATCGGTGCATCCAGCAGCGCCAATGTGCCGCCGTGTTCTTCAATGATTTTCTTCACGATCGGCAGCCCCAGCCCGGTGCCCTTTTCGCGGGTCGTGACATAGGGTTCAAACAGTCGCGCGCGGTCTGGCGGCAGGCCAATACCATTATCAGATATGCGGATCGTGACACCGTCATCATCCGGCTCCATCTGAACCCGGATTTCAGGAACCAACCCGGCAGGATCGTCTTTTTCCTGCAAGGTTTCAATAGCTTCTCCGGCGTTCTTGATCAAGTTTGTCAAGGCTTGGGTGATCATGGTGGCGTCCAGTTCCATGATCTGCGCCGTATCGGGAACCTCCGAGCGGAAGGTCACGGTCGGTTGGCCGCTTTCCTGCAGGGTCAGTGCATCGCGCAACAGACGGGTCAGGTCAGTTTCGCGCCGATCCGGTTCGGGCATGCGGGCGAATTTGGAGAATTCATCAACAATGCGCCGCAAGTCATTGGTTTGCCTTACAATAACATCGGTATACTGCTCCAGATCAGCGGGCTCGTTCACCTGATCGCGGAACTTGCGCTTGATCCGTTCGGCCGATAGCGCAATCGGGGTCAGCGGGTTCTTGATCTCATGCGCGATGCGGCGGGCAACATCGCCCCAAGCCGCCAGACGCTGCGCGCTGACCAGTTCGGTCACATCGTCGAAAGCCACCACATAGCCTTCCAGCCGCCCGGTATCGCTGCGCCGCACGCTCATCCGCACAAGCAGGCTTTCCAGCTTACCCTTGCGCGTCAACCGCACCTCCTCCTGCACGGCCGAGGAATTGCTTTCACGCAGACGCTCAAACAGCGGGGCAAATTCCGGCACGGCATCTTCAAGCGCCAGATCTTCAACGCCATTGGCCATATCCAGCAATCGCTCGCTGGCGCGGTTCACAAAATCAATCTGGCCGTCCGAGTTAAGCCCGATCACCCCGGCGGTGACGTTGGACAGAACGGAATCGAACAGCCTGCGGCGGCGTTCGGTCTGGCGGTGCCCGTCCATCAATGCTTCACGCTGGCCTTTCAGCTGACGGGTCATCTGGTTGAACAAACGTCCCAACATGGCAATTTCGTCATCGCCCGGCTCTTCCTTGACCTGAACATCCAGATCGCCCCCGCCCACCCGCTGCGCCGCCCCGGCAAGACGGCCCACGGGTTTCGACAGACGTTCGGCAAACCACAGACCAAGCCAGGTCGCGGCAAGGATCAGGATGATCGCAAAGCCAAGATAAATCAGACCAAAGTTGAACAAGACCCGCCCGCGGTCCGATTCCAGCTGGTTATACAGTCGCACCGTTTCGCGCGTGGAGTCCAGCAAGGACAACAACTGACCATCCACCGTGCGGCTGACGTAAAGATAGCGGTCAACAAAGGCATCAAGCGCGACAACGGCACGGAATTCATCGTTATCCCAGTCTTCGATCAGCTGCGGGCCTTCCGTCCGGGCGCGCACCAGCGCCGCAAGCGGCGGGGTCTCAAAATCGAACAGATAAGACCGCTGCCCGCGCGTCAGAAGCGTGCCGCTGCCGTCGATCAAGAACGCCTCTTTCAACCCGCGCTGCACGGCGGCCTGCCCCTGCGACAGCAAGGGTCGCAAGCCATCATCAGGCAGGAAAAAGGTCGATTGCTTGGCCACGTTCAGATAGGCGGCAAGGCTAGTTGCGTCTTCGATCAGGTCATCGCGGCTTTGGCGGTCATAGGCCTGCGCCGCCGACAAAGACGTGCCCACCACCGAGCGCACGCGGTCGGAAAACCAGCCCTCAAGCCCGATGTTGACGGTCAGCACGGCAAACACCGCCACAAGCACGGTGGGCACCAGCGCCACAAGCGCGAACACGCCTGACAGTCGCAGGTGCAGACGCGACCCTGCCGACTGGCTGCGACGGTCTGCCACCAGCTTGGCGACCCGCGCCAGCACAAGCGCGGCAACCACCAGAATGTAGACAAGGTCGGCCAGCAGCACGAGCCGCAGCGCCGGGCTGTTTGACCCTTGGCTGAACGGCCCCAATGTCAGAAAGGTGAAGACCGCAAGGACGGGGCCAAGGAACACCAGCCCGAACGTCGTGGCCGTCTGTACCCGGCGTTGCCTGCGCAACCGAGACAGCCTTTCCCAGGCCGCTGATCCCAACGCGCGCTGCACCTAGCGTATACCCCCTCATACAGGCACAGCTTTCGCGTGCCCGTTCCGCCACATCTGGTGCCCTTTCCGCCATGGGGCGGCAGCGACACGCTTGATGTTGCGGTTTTACATCAGCTTGCGCCTCCGTGTCACGCGGATATCGAGGTCGGTGATCTTCTTGCGCAAGGTATTGCGGTTGATGCCAAGCAGATCAGCACATTTTGCCTGATTTCCCGCCGTAGCATCCAGGGCGATTTCTATAAGTGGCATCTCCACTTCGCGCAGAATCCTCTGGTAAACGCCGTTTGGCGGCAGTTGTCCGCCGTGCAGATCAAAATATCGTTTCAAATGTCGCGCAACAGAGGCCGACAGCTTTTCATTCTCGCCCCCGCCCTTCAACGGCTCCATCACCGGCTGATTGCCCAGCACCGATTCGACTTCCGAGCGGCTGATCTCGGCCTCGGACGAGGTGACCATCAACCGGCGCAGCGTATTCTCCAGCTGGCGCACATTGCCGGGCCATGAATAGCCGCGCACCAATTCGCGCGCCTCATGCGACAGCCGCCGGATCGCACCCATGTCACGCTCGCCTCGGGTGAGGAAATGGTCAGCCAGCAAGGGGATGTCATCAACCCGCTCACGCAAGGACGGCACATGCAGGGTCACACCTGACAGGCGGTAGTAAAGATCCTGACGGAAAGCCCCCGCCTCCATCCGCGCGGACAGATCCACCTGACTGGTGGCCATGATGCGCGGCGCGCCGTCACCCATCAGATCCATCATCCGCACAATGCGGGCCTGCGTGTCGTCATCGTAATCGGCCACTTCGTCAAAGACCAGACTGCCACCCTTGGCACGGGCCAGAAGCGATGACGGGCCATCCATGCCCTGCAAATCCCCCGCTTGCGCCACCACAAACTGCTGGGTGCGGCGGTCGGAAAAATCATGGATCGCGCGGGCGATCAGGCTTTTGCCGGTGCCCGACTCGCCAGTGACCAGCACCGCTAGATCGGTGTTCATCACACGCGCGACCAGGCGGTACAGCGCCTGCATGGCTGGCGTGCGCCCCACCAGCGGCAGGTCGTCACCGGGGTCTTTGATCGGCTGCACCGGCATTTTGGGCGCACGGCGCTTTTGTTCCAGCGCGCGGGCCGAACGCTTCATCAGATCGGGCAGATCGAACGGCTTGGGCAGGTAATCATAGGCCTCGGCCTCTGCGGCCTGAATTGCGGTCATGATGGTGTTTTGTGCCGAAATCACAATAACAGGAAGGCCGGGGCGCATCTTGCCAATGCGGGGCAGCGCATCAAGGCCGTTGCCGTCGGGCATGATGACATCCGAGATCACCAGATCGCCCTTGCCCTCTTCGACCCAACGCATCAGCGTCATCAGGCTGGATGTTGCATGTACCTTGCACCCGGCCCGTGTGAGGGCTTGGGTCAGCACGGTGCGGATCGTGCGGTCGTCATCTGCTACCAGAACAGTGCCGTCCATCAGGTGTTCTCCATTTTCTTGGGGGCCACGGGCAAGGACACGCGAAAAGCGGTGCGACCTGGCACCGAATCCACCTGCACCCAACCTTCGTGGTCGGAAATAATCTTTGAAACCAAAGCAAGGCCCAGCCCCGTGCCGTTTTCACGGCCCGAGACGAAGGGTTCGAAGATGTCAGTGGCGATTTCCGGCGGAATGCCGGGGCCGTTGTCGATAATCTCGATTGTCAGCGGCAGCACAGACGGCGTGCCGGTCTTGCGGCGCAGGCGCAAGGAAAGGTCGTAAAAGGTGCGCAGCTTGATGATGCCGGGCTTGCCCTTGCTAGCCTCGGCCGCGTTCTTGATCAGGTTCAGGAAGACCTGCATCAACTGATCAGGGTCGGCGAGCGTTGAGGGCAGCGAGGGGTCGTAATCCTCGACAATCTCCATATGGGCGGCAAAACCCACCATGGCGGATTTGCGGGCGCGGTCCAGCGCATCATGGATATTGACGGCGCGGCGCTCTGGCGGACGCAGGTTGCCGAACTGTTCGACCTGTTCCAGCAATTTGACGATCCGGCGGGTTTCCTCAACGATCAGGTCGGTCAATTCGCGGTCTTCGGCGTTGGCGTTCATTGAAATCAGTTGGGCAGCACCCGAAATGCCTGCCAGCGGGTTCTTGATTTCATGCGCCAGCATTTCGGCCATGCCGATCGCTGATTTAGCGGCCGATTTCACACTCATCGACCGGCCCAGACGGTCGGCGATGTCGCGCGGGCTGATCAGCAGCATCAGATAATCGGAATTGTCGTGCATTGGTGCCACCTGCACATTGCATTGCACAGGCGCGCGTTCACCGGTCGTCACGTCAATATCATTGATGAATATGGTGGACTGGTTGACGCGGGCGCGGGCAAACGCCTCTTCCATCGGGGCGTCGATCGACAGGCGATCAAGGCAGGGCTGCCCGATCAGACTGCGGGACGAGGCGTTCAGAAATGTCTCTGCCGCCGGATTTACCTCGGTGATGCGCCCATCCAAACCGACCAGAAGCGCGGGGATGGGCAAGCTGGCCCAGATCACGCCCGGCACCGGGTAAGGAGTGCGATAAGGCGTCATGCAGCGACCCCGTTCAGCATGCTAGAGCCGGGTTCGGCAAAGCTGGCGCTGATCAGGCGGATAACCTGTGCAGGATTGTCACTTGTCACAATCGCGGTGCGGTGGGTCAAAGCGCCCGCCTCCTCCAGATACCACGACAGGTGCTTGCGAGCGGTCTTGATGCCAAGGCTGCGGCCATAGAACGACAGTTGCGCCTCATAATGCTCGGTGATCAGATCGGCGAGCGCGGCGCCTTGCGGCACCTGTGGCGCAGGGGTGCCGTAAAGCGCATGTGCAATCTGGGCCAGCCGCCATGGTGCGCCCTGTGCGCCGCGCCCGACCATCACGCCATCAGCGCCGGACTGGTCCAGCGCCGTCTGCGCACTTGCCGTATCCACAATGTCGCCATTGGCGATGACCGGAATGCTCACTGCATCCTTGACCGCGCGAATGGCCGCCCAATCGGCGCTGCCTTTGTAGAACTGGTTCCGGGTGCGGCCATGAATGGTGATCATGCGGATGCCCTCTGCTTCGGCGCGCGCCGCAATTTCGGGCGCGTTCAGGCAGTCATGGTCCCAACCCAGCCGGGTTTTCAGCGTAACGGGCAAGGACACCGCCCGCACCACCGCTGCGATCAGCGCGACTGCCAGATCCGGTTCGCGCATCAGGGCCGAGCCGCAAGCCCCATTGCCACCCGCCGCCGTCACCCGCTTGGCCGGGCAACCCATGTTGAGGTCGATGACCTGCGCGCCCTGCCCTTCGGCATAGCGCGCGGCCTCGGCCATCCAATACGGATCACGCCCCGCCAGTTGCACAGAAGTTGCGGCCTCACCAAAGCCCAGCTCGGCCTTGGCACGGGCCAAGGGACGGGCCTTGACCACATCTTCGCTGGCGACCATCTCGGACACGACCAGACCAGCCCCGAACCGGGCAACAACTCGGCGGAACGGCAAATCTGTGATGCCAGCCAAAGGGGCAAGCAACACCGGAGGATCAATAACGAGGGTGTCGAGCAAGAGAGCCAATTGCACATTCCTTATGCGCCTGAGGGTTAGGTAATCTGCTTTTGCGCCGATAACAAAGGCGGAGGGTCAATAAAACGGTGGAAAAACATGCAATGCCTGTTTTTTGTGCAACTCGGGGTGATTTCTGCGCAGGTTGCGCAAGTCTTCCCCCTGATTTAACCAATGGAGGAAAGAGGTGCCCATGACCACAGCCGCCATCATCGTTGCAGCAGGCCGGGGCATCCGTGCCGGGGGCGATCTGCCAAAGCAATGGCAGGATCTGGCGGGAGAGCCTGTGCTGGCCCATACGCTACGCGCTTTTGCCGGGCAAGTGGACCGCGTGGTGCTGGTGATCCACCCCGATGACCGCGCGCGCGCGGCAGGGTTTGGCCTGCCGCTGGTGGACGGGGGTGCAACACGGGCGGAATCCGTGCGTAACGCGCTGAACTGGCTGGATGGCCAGGGCGTTACACAGGTACTGATCCATGACGGTGCGCGCCCTCTGGTATCGGCGCAGATCATCGCCCGTGTGCTGGCCGCCCTGCAAGATCACCCCGGAGCAGCCCCTGCCCTGCCTGTCACCGATGCGTTGTGGCGCGGCGCGGCCACGGTGGACGGCACCGCCCCGCGTGACGGTCTGTGGCGGGCACAAACCCCGCAGGGTTTTCGGTTTGACGCCATTCTGGCCGCACACCGCAACCATCCCGGTGGGGCCGCAGATGATGTTGAAGTCGCGCGCTGGGCCGGGCACACGGTTGCAATCGTGCAAGGCGAAGAAGACAATCTGAAACTGACCTATGCTGCGGATTTTTTCCGTGCGGCAAGCATCCTGAGGGATAGAAACATGGATATCCGGCTGGGCAATGGCTATGACGTGCATGCTTTTACCGATGGTGAAGACGTCTGGCTGTGCGGAGTCAAGGTGCCGCATGAACGCGCCCTCTTGGGCCATTCCGATGCCGATGTCGGTATGCATGCTCTGACCGATGCGATTTATGGCGCTTTGGCCGAGGGTGACATCGGTGTTCATTTCCCGCCCAGCGATCCGCAGTGGAAAGGCGCACAAAGCCACATCTTTTTGCGTCACGCCATGGGCCGGGTCAGCGCGCGCGGCTACAGGGTGGCAAATTGTGACGTGACATTGGTGTGTGAGCGGCCAAAGATCGGACCTTATCAGACGGCGATGCGCGCGGCGCTGTCGCAAATTATGGGAATAGAGATGGACAAGATCAGCGTCAAAGCCACCACCTCGGAACGGCTTGGCTTTACCGGACGCGAAGAAGGCATCGCCGCCCTGGCCACCTGCGCCCTGGTGCGGGCATGATCCGGGCGATTACCACATTTGGCTATGTGGGTCTGCTGCGCCCGGCGCCGGGCACCTGGGGGTCGGCGGTGGCGATTGTGCTGGGGCTGGCGATTGATCATCTGCTTGGGTTTCCGGTGCTGGTCGTGGCCACGGTTGCGGTCACCCTGTTGGGCTTTTGGGCGTGCGAGCAGGCGTTGCGGGGGCGACCCGGCGACGACCCGTCTGAAATCGTGATCGACGAGGTGGCGGGCCAGTGGATTGCGCTGTTGTTCCCCGCTGCTGCTTTCTGGTGGCGCGGGGTCGATGACTGGTGGCTGGTGGCCTATCCGGGCTGGATCGCGGCCTTTGTGTTTTTCCGGCTGTTTGATATCTGGAAGCCTTGGGTGATCGGCCGCGCCGACCGTCGGGGTGATCCGGCGGGGGTGATGCTGGATGATCTTTGGGCCGGGGTGTTTGCCGGGATCGCCACACTTCTTGCGGCCGGTTTGGCGCATGGGGTGTTGATGCGATGAGTGCAGAGTTGGTGCTGGCCCTTGCGCGCGAAAAGGGCATCCGCATTGTAACCGCCGAAAGCTGCACGGGTGGCTTGATTGCCGCCACCCTGACCGAAGTTCCGGGGTCGTCAGATGTGTTCGACCGGGGCTATGTCACCTATTCCAACCGTGCCAAGCAAGAAATGCTGTGGGTTCAGGAAAAGACACTGACCGCGTATGGTGCGGTCAGTGAACAGGTCGCCTATGAGATGGCCGAAAACGCGCTGTTCCGCTCGGGCGTTGGCCTTGCCGTGTCAGTCACTGGCATTGCTGGCCCCGGCGGGTCAGAGTTCAAGCCCGAAGGCCGGGTGTGCTTTGGTCTGGCGCAGGCCTTGCGCGATGTGCATACCGAAACGGTCGAGTTTGGCGCGATTGGCCGTGCCAAGGTGCGGCAGGCCACAGTTGATTATGCGCTGGCACTGCTGGGATCGGCCCTGCGGCAAATTCGGGCGTAAAGGGCGCTGGGCATTACTCGGCGGCAGGCACTTTTTTCAGATAGGCCGCCACCGCCGCCCGGTCACTTTCGGGCAGCTTTGCCATGTTTTCGACCACATGCACCATATGCCCACCGACCACATCGTAATCGGGGGTAAAACCGCTTGTCAGATAGATGATAATTTCCGCCTCGCTCCACTCCAGCTTTGCCGGGGTGATGTTGGGGATGCGGCCCTGCCCCGACGGATTGGGCGCGCCGGCCAGCCAGCGGCTGGTATCAAGCCCGCCAAGCGCATTGCGCGGGGTGTGGCATTCGCCGCAATGGGCCATCGCCTCGGAAATATAGCGCCCTCGTATCTCGGCCTCAGTCAGATCTCCTTGCACCACGAAATTACTGTCGCTGTTCAGAAACTTCCACCCACCGACCACCCGCCGGATGCTGAAGGGAAAACCGATCTGATGCGGCTGGCTGGGGTTGGCAGCCGCCGGAAGGGTCTGCAAGAAGCTGTAAAGATCGGCCACATCCTGCGGCTGCAACTTTGCGTAAGACCAATAGGGCAAGGCCGGGTAATAATGTGTGCCCTGCGGCGAAACCCCGCTTTGCAGCGCATTCCCCAGATCGGCCAGCGACCATCCCCCGATGCCCTGCACCCGGTCGGGGGTGATGTTTGGCGCGATGAATGTGCCGAAATCGGACGGGAAGGCCTGCCCGCCCGCCAGCACCAGCTGCGCCTCTCCGGTGGCACCCGGTGCCATGTGGCACGATGCGCAGCCCGTGGCGTGAAACACCGACTCGCCCCGTGCTGCATCTCCGCTAATATCCACAAAGCGATCTGCGGGAAGGGTTTTAGGAGCGGTAATGAACCAGAATGCCGCACCGCCCCCAAGCAGGGCAACGACGGCAAGAGAGACAAGACGAGACATGAAACCTCCTTCATGGACGGCGCGGCCACGCCATTTTGTCCGCAGGCTACGCCAGAGATGCGGAAGGTGGCATCCCCTTTTTGCCAGCACCGATCAGGGTTTGATCCTTTGCGGCGTAAGCGCGTCTGGCCAGCCCCAGATATATTCAACGCCGAAAATCACAAAACAGGCCAGCACGACGCCCACCACCAGCTTGACCCGCGCCCACGACGGAGGGTTACGGACCCATTTGGCCATGCGCAGGAACCAGATCGGGTTCATGGCGTGTCATCGGTGAACCGCACCTTGCCAATAAAGGGCAGGTTGCGGTTGCGTTGCGCAAAATCGATGCCGTAACCCACAACAAATTCATCGGGAATTTCAAATCCGGTCCAGTCGGCCTTGACCGCGACCTCACGCCGCGAGGGTTTGTCCAGTAGCGCGCAGACCTTGAGCCGTGCCGGTTCGCGGGCCTTGAGAAGGTGGATCACATGACTGAGCGTAAAGCCGGTATCGACGATATCTTCAACAAGCAGCACATCGCGCCCCGAGATTTCGCCCCGCAAGTCCTTGAGGATACGCACCTCTCGCGAGGAGTGCATGCCGTCGCCGTAGCTGGAGGCTTCGAGAAAATCGACCTCGACCGGCAGGTCAAGTTCGCGCACAAGATCGGCGATAAAGACGAAAGAGCCGCGCAGCAATCCGACCACCACCAGCTTGTCCGTGCCCGAAAAATGCGTGGTAATTTCGCGTGCGAGGGTTTCCACCCGCGCGGCGATGGATTTCGCGCTGATCAACTGGTCGATCACATAAGGTCGTTGCGGCATGGCGTCCCCTTGATTTCTGTGCGCTTTCTACTCAAAAGCACGGACAGAGTCACGGAAACTGCTGATGCCAACCCATTCTGAAACCAAATTTCTGCCCTACAGCGCCCAACAGATGTATGATCTGGTGGCCGATGTCGGGTCATATCCAAAGTTCCTGCCATGGAATTCCGCCGCCCGCATCCGGTCGCGCGCAGTGCAGCCCGACGGGTCCGAGGTGATGGAGGCCGATCTGGTGATCAGCTTCAAGGTGTTTCGGGAGCGGTTTGGCAGCCGTGTGGTGCTGTGGCCTGCAGAGCAGCGCATCGAGACCGAGTATCTGGACGGGCCGTTCCGCCACATGCGGTCGACATGGACCTTCCGCGAGGCGGAGCGGGGTTGCGAGATTGATTTCTTTGTTGATTTCGAATTTCGCAACGCGATTTTGCAAAGCATCATCGGCGTGGTGTTCAATGAGGCGATGCAGCGGATCGTGCGGGCCTTTGAGCGCCGGGCGGCAGAGTTGTACGGCCACCACTGATCTGCCGCCTTTGATGCAATTGAGCGCCTGCGGCGCGTTTTATATTTCGTCGCACGCCAAGGGGCGTGTCTCCTCGCGCGCGCTCCGCGCGGGAGTATTTGGAAAGCAGCAAATCCGGTGGGGCGATCAGGCCCGGCCGAGCTTTTCAAGGCGCGCGGCGCGCAACCGGGCGAAATCATCGCCCGCGTGGTAGGATGACCGGGTGAGCGGAGTGGCCGAGACCATCAGGAAACCTTTGCCATAAGCGGCGGTCTCGTAGTTTTTGAACTCATCAGGGGTGACGAAGCGGTCTACCCGGTGATGCTTTGGAGTGGGTTGCAGATACTGGCCGACGGTCAGGAAGTCGATATCGGCGCTGCGCATGTCATCCATCACCTGCAAAATGCCGGCGCGGTCTTCGCCAAGGCCGACCATGATGCCGGATTTGGTGAACAAGGTTGGGTCCAGTTCCTTGACCCGTTGCAACAGGCGCAAAGAGTGGAAATAGCGCGCGCCGGGGCGGACCTCGAGGTAAAGGCCGGGCACGGTCTCAAGGTTGTGGTTGAACACGTCGGGCCGCGCCTCGACCACCTTTTCCAGCGCGGAAGGGGGGCATTTGAGGAAATCGGGAGTCAAGATTTCAATTGTGGTTGCGGGCGCGCGGTGGCGGATCGCGCGGATGGTCTGGGCGAAATGCTCGGCCCCGCCGTCATCCAGATCGTCGCGGTCGACGCTGGTGATCACCACATGGTTCAGCCCCAGTTCGGCCACGGCATGGGCAACCCGGCCCGGTTCGAACGCGTCAAGCGTTTGCGGCTTGCCGGTGGCCACGTTGCAGAACGTGCAGCCGCGCGTGCAGATCTCGCCCATGATCATCATGGTGGCGTGGCCCTGGCTCCAGCATTCGCCGACATTGGGGCAGCCTGCCTCTTCGCAGACGGTGACCAGTTTCTTTTCCTTCAGAATGTCGCGGGTGCGCTTGTAGCCTTCGGATGTGGGCGCACGGACCCGGATCCAGTCCGGCTTTTTGGGCTGGGCATTGTCGGGGCGATGCGCCTTTTCCGGGTGCCGCTGATCGGGAATGGTCAGATCGCGCAAGGGGGGCCTCCACAAACCATGCTGTTGTGCAGGTTTACCCTGAACCGGGCGCGCATACAACCGGCGCTGCTGACGCATGGGCATGCGTCTGACGCATGGCGGGGTGGGACACAGGCGCCCTGCCCCGCCACAGTGCCGTGGCCTCAGCCGATGAAGTTGCGCCGGTCGCCGATGCTGTCTTCGTAATGCCGGCGCAGACGTTGCAGCGCAATGCGCAGCACGATCTTGCCCGAGCGCGCGGCCCAGCCCATCCGCTTTTCCGCCGCCTCGATGCCTTCGAGAAAACAGCACACCCGCAGGGCCACATCGCCTAGACCGGGGCCAAGGTCGCGCAAGGCCGCAGCCACCCGGTCCCGCGCACGGCCCGGTCCCTCGCCGTGCCCCGCATCTGGACGAAAGCTGCCACGGTCGCCCGCCGTCAGGAACCGTTCCCAGTTTTGCGCCACGCGCGGCCCCATCTGGGCCAGTTCGAAATCTTCGCGCAGGCGTTCGGCGGCCCGGATCAGATCGTTTTCCAGAAAAGGTTTGCCATCCTTGTCCCGCCGCCGCCCCAGAACCGCAAGCGGGCTTTCCGCCATGTTGTAGCGGATCCTGCGTGAGGCCCCGCCCTCCTCGATCTGGCGATCGTCCCAGATGCGGTGCTGGTTGGCAAAGGGCATCGGCGCTTCGGCCATGCCGGAGTGCTGGGCCTGGCGGGCCAGATCGCTTTCATCGATCATCCGCTTGAGTGCCGCCCGACCGGCCGAGGTGATATCATATGTGGTGACCCGGCCCTTTTTGCGGCAGGTGATCCAGTCCTTGAGCGCGAATGCCTGCGCAACCGCGCGGTCAACCACCGCTGTGCGCGCCTGCTGGCCATCGGGGAAATCGCGCAGCACAACGGCCTTGTCCAGATCGGAGGCAATGGCCAGCACCGCACCCGGTTCTGCCATCCGGCGCAAAATGCGGCGTCCTTCGCGGGACAGGGTTGCTTCGTCAAGCAGCGGCGCTTTGGCAGAGACGGTCGCGGTCATGGCAGGATCATCCTCATTGGCTGGGGTCATCGTCCTGCCGCCCAATAGGGCAAGAGCTTCATCCACCAACGGATCCTCACGGCGTGCTTCGCAACGGCGGACCTGACGCATCACGGTCGAGGCATGCGCCCCTTGGCGACGGGCCAGTTCACGAAACGGGACCCCGACCCCGGTATGGTCAAGATATAGTCTGACGTCATTGGGCACCCAAGCGGGCAGGCAGAATTCGGCGGACAGGTTCGATGTCATCTTCGTTTCCGGTGCCGCCGTGCGGTTCCCTGACCCAATCTTGGTTAACACAACCTGAAGGGGATTTGGTTACGCATTGGTTAATTTGGTTAATACTTGGCTTCGATTTCGGCGACCCTGTGGATGATTGTTGAAGAAAGTGAAACGATTTCGAACCGACCGTGCGGTTATCCACATAAAATGCAACGCAGGGTTGCGTGATTTATTCTGATATGGAAACAATCAGGAGCCGACCCATGACAGAGTTTCTTGCCCGCCTTGAAGATCTTCGCCGCCCTCGGCTGTTGATGCGCGCGGCCCGCTTTGGTTTGTCTGACTATCGCCGCGACCGCGATCTGAAGCGTCTGGTTGCGTGTCCGGGCTCTCCCGAGGCGACGGTGAACCAGCTTTTGTCACAAGAAGGCAAACTGGAAGAAAACCGTCAGCGCGGTGATGCGGCCTATTCCATCGCGCGCCATATCGAGGTGCTGATCGCGCTTCTGGCCGAAATCCGGCTTGTGGCACCCGGCACCTGACGGGCATAAAAAAACGGCCCGCCTTGTCTGGCGGGCCACCTTTTGCAAAACCAAAAGTTTAAATGAAGGCGTCGGGCATCGACGCCTTTTTTTGCGCCACATAGGCATCCAGGGCTTCGTGGATTGCCGGATCAAGCGCGGGCTGCTGGTAATCGGAAAGCTGCTTTTTCACCCGCTCGGCCGCAAGCGTCTGGGTGTCGCGTGCGCCCTCTTCGGCCCATGTCTCGAACGGTTTGTAGTCAAACAGGTCTGACCGCCAGAACGCCGATTTGAAATTGGCCTGCGTGTGTTCACAGCCAAGGAAATGCCCGCCCGGCCCGACCTCGCGCAGTGCGTCCATCGCCTGGCCGTTGGTGTCCATCATCACGCCTTGGGCAAGATGGTGCAGGGTACCAAGCTGATCAGCATCCATGACGAATTTCTCGTAAGAACTGACCAGACCGCCCTCCAGCCAGCCGCAGGAATGCAGCATGAAGTTCACGCCCGCCAACAGCGCCATGTTCAGACTGTTTGCAGTTTCATACGCCGCCTGCGCATCGGGCAGTTTCGAGCCGCAGAATGACCCACCCGACCGATACGGCAGGTTCAGCCGCCGCGCGAGTTGTCCCGCGCCATAGGTGATGTGGGCGGCTTCCGGCGTGCCAAAGGTAGGTGCGCCGGAATTCATGTCGATACTGGTCACGAATGCGCCAAAGATCACCGGCGCACCGGGGCGCACCAACTGGCTGTAGGCAACACCAGCCAGCACTTCGGCCAGCACCTGCGTCAGCGTGCCCGCCACCGTCACTGGGGCCATCGCGCCACCCACGATAAAGGGCGAAATGATCGCCGCCTGATTCGCGCGGGCAAACACTTCCAGCGCACCCATCATGATGCCGTCAAAGGTCAGCGGACTGTTGATGTTGATCAGGCTGGTCATAACCGTGTTCTGATCAACAAAATCCGACCCGAACAAAATCTTCGACATCTCGACCGAGTCCTCGGCGCGGCTGGGTTCGGTCACAGACCCCATATAGGGCTTGTCCGACAGCACCATATGGGCGTGCAGCATGTCCAGATGGCGCTTGTTCACCGGAACATCGGTCGGCTCGCAAACCGTGCCGCCGGAATGGTGCAGCCACTTCGACATATATCCCAGCTTCACGAAATTCTGGAAATCGTTGATCGTCGCATAGCGCCGCCCGCCTTCCATGTCGCGCACGAAGGGGGGGCCGTAAACCGGGGCCAGCACCAGATTGCGCCCGCCGATGTCGACATTGCGCGCCGGGTTGCGGGCGTGCTGGGTAAAGCTGGAGGGCGCTGTCGCACACAGCTTGCGGGCCAGACCGCGTGGGATCCGCACCCGCTCACCCTGAACATCGGCGCCTGCCGCCTTCCACAACGCAAGCGCCGCGGGGTTTTCTACAAAGTTGACGCCGATTTCTTCCAGAACCGTATCGGCATTCCACTCGATGATCTCAAGCGCCTCGGCGTTCAGAATTTCGAAATTCGGGATATTGCGCTGAATGAACTTTGCCGTTTCCAGTGAAACCGCCGTACGCTCTGCGCGCCTTGCCGACCCGCCACCACCGCGTGCCCGGCGACCCTCAACCGCAACATCGCTCATGCTCATTCCTCCAAAGGCTGTTTGCCGCTCTTATGCCGCCAAAGCCGGGTGGCCCGATACCCGTTTCCGTCACATAGCGCCCAAAAACGACATGCGCCCGCCCGCCTCTGTGCCCATGCCCATTGATCTTGGCCCAAAAACTCATCTGCCCGCTCACACACCGCGATGCGATCAACCGGGTCCGGCGCGCCTTTCCCCTCTTGCGATTCTGCGCATCCCTTCGTATGCGGGCGCATGACCCAACATGACCGCCTTTTGATCATCGACTTCGGCTCTCAGGTGACGCAACTGATCGCGCGCCGCCTGCGAGAGTTGAATGTTTATTGCGAAATCCATCCGTTCAACAAAGTGGACGATGCCTTTCTGGCCGAGTTCGCGCCAAGGGCGGTGATTTTCTCCGGTGGCCCGGCCTCGGTCTTTGCCGATGGCGCGCCAATGCCACCTGCATCGGTGTTTACCATGGGCGTGCCGATCCTTGGCATCTGCTATGGCCAACAGGTGATGATGCATTGTCTTGGCGGGCATGTGGAACGTGGCCATGGCACCGCTGAATTTGGCCGCGCCTATGTGACCCCAAACGGCGCGGGCCTGCCGCTGCTGGATGGCTGGTTCGATCCCAACACGACCGGCGGGCGCGAACAGGTCTGGATGTCACACGGCGACCATGTGTCGAAAATCGCACCTGGTTTTGAGGTGTTTGGCACCTCGCCCAATGCACCCTTTGCCATCACTGCCGACACGTCGCGTCATTTCTACGCCGTGCAGTTCCACCCCGAGGTGCACCACACCCCCAAGGGTGCAAAGCTTTATGAAAATTTCGTGCGCCTTGCCGGGTTCAAGGGCGACTGGACCATGGGCGCCTACCGCGAAGAAGCCATCCGCAAAATCCGCGATCAGGTGGGTGATGCCAAGGTGATCTGCGGGTTGTCGGGCGGCGTTGATTCCTCCGTGGCCGCCGTGCTGATCCACGAGGCGATCGGCGATCAGCTGACCTGCGTGTTCGTCGATCACGGTTTGCTGCGTCTGGGCGAGGCGGAACAGGTCGTCACCATGTTCCGCGACCATTACCAGATGCCGCTGATCCATGCCGACGAATCCGATCTGTTCCTTGGCGCGTTGGAAGGCGTCTCCGACCCCGAGGTCAAGCGCAAGACCATTGGCCGCCTGTTCATCGACGTGTTCCAGAAACACGCGCATGAGGTCGGTGGCGCAAAATTCCTTGCCCAAGGCACGCTTTACCCCGACGTGATCGAATCGGTCAGCTTCTCTGGCGGTCCGTCGGTCACCATTAAATCGCACCACAATGTTGGCGGCCTGCCGGAAAAGATGGGCCTGAAACTGGTTGAACCCTTGCGCGAGTTGTTCAAGGACGAGGTCCGCGCTTTGGGCCGCGAACTTGGCCTGCCCGCCAGCTTTATCGGTCGCCACCCCTTCCCCGGCCCCGGTCTGGCGATCCGCTGCCCCGGCGAGATCACCACCGAAAAGCTGGATATCCTGCGCAAAGCAGACGCCGTCTATATCGACCAGATCCGCAAGCATGGGCTCTATGATGAAATCTGGCAGGCCTTTGCCGCGATTTTACCGATGAAAACCGTGGGCGTGATGGGCGACGGGCGCACCTATGACTATGCGCTTGCGTTGCGCGCGGTCACTTCTGTTGATGGCATGACCGCCGATTACTACCCCTTTACCCATGATTTCCTTGGTGAAACCGCCACGCGGATCATCAACGAAGTGCAGGGCATCAACCGGGTGTTCTACGACTGCACCAGCAAGCCGCCCGGCACAATAGAGCTGGAATAGCGCAAAACCACTTGCTTGCCCCAGCCAGCCCGCCCACTCTGCGGATCAGGGATGGAGGGCGCTATGCAAGCGGTAAGGTTGTTCGGTGTTGGAGATCTGCGGCTGACCCAAGTGGCCGAGCCGCAGCCAAACCCCGGGGAACTTGTCGTGCGGGTTGAGGCATCGGGCATCTGCGGAACCGACCGTCATCTGTTTTTGGGCGAATTCCCCAGCACACCACCTGTGACCTTGGGCCATGAATTCAGCGGCATTGTAACCGCGGTTGGGGATGGCGTGGATCTGGCCCTGGGCACCCGCGTTACCTGTGACCCCAATATCCCCTGTCTGACCTGCCCCCAATGCCTGCGGGGTCGGGTCAACCTGTGCCCGAACAACCGCCCCACTGGCGTTGGCCGCGACGGTGGCTTTGCGCCCTTCGCCCTTATGCCTGCGCACAATGCCATTGCTCTGCCAGCGGGCCTGCACCCCCATCACGGCGCATTTTGTGAACCCCTTGCCTGTACCTTGCACGGGCTGGACCGCGCCGCCCTGCGCCCGGGCGAGCGTTGCATGATCCTTGGCGGCGGAGTTATCGGCCTTTTGGCGCTGCAACTCGCGCGCTCTGCCGGGGCAGAGGTGATGATGCTGACCCGTAGCCGCGCCAAGCAGGATCTGGCCCTGTCACTGGGCGCAACCCATGTGGCCGCGACGCCAGCGCAGGCGCTTGCAATCTGGCCCTTTGGGGCAGATGCGGTGATCGAATGTGCGGGCGTGGCCGACACCGTGCAAGCCGCCCCCGCCCTGACCGCGACCGGGGGGCGGATTGTCATTCTGGGGGTGCTGGCCAAAGGCGTTACGGTTGCTATTGAACCCTTTGACCTGTTGTTCCGAGAAATCCAGATGTTGTACAGCTTTCTCAACCCCTTTACCCACGCCCGCGCGGCGCAGATGATTGCGTCGGGCGCGGTCAGCGTCGCCCCGCTGATCAGCCGCGTGCTGACTCTGTCCGAGGCTGTCACAGCCATCACCCACGCCGCCCCGGCGGGCGACGTGCGCGCAATCGTGGTGCCGCAATGATCCGGCTGAAAGGGCATCTCATCTGCATGTCGCAAGCCGAGGCCGATGTCGTCCGCGCGCATCTGCCCGAACACATCCGCCTGTCGCGCGAAGAACCGGGCTGTCTGTCGTTTAATGTTGCCCAGACCGATGACCCGATGATCTGGGATGTTCAGGAATCCTTTCGCACCCGCGCCGATTTTGATGCCCACCAGACCCGCACACGGGCCAGCCTCTGGTTTGATGCCACCCGCCATATCCTGCGAGATTTCCGGGTCGAGGAATTGCGCGACTGACGGCTCTGGACAGTCCCTCTGGCACGCGCCAGAAGGGGCACATGACCACCCCCGCCCCCTATCGCCCTGTGACTGCCGCCCTGTGGATGCTTGGCTCTGTCGTGTCCTTCAGCGGGATGGCAATTGCCGGGCGTCAACTTCAGGGCGTGCACGATACGTTTGAGATCATGGCGGCGCGGTCTTTTGTCAGCTTTTTTCTGGTGATCGGCGCGGCCCTTGCCATGGGCCGTTTGCGTGATATCCGGGCCACCCGGCTGACGGGCCACGCTGTGCGCAACGTGGTGCATTTTACCGGGCAAAACCTGTGGTTCTGGGCGCTGACTCTGATTCCCCTTGCGCAACTGATCGCGATTGAATTCACCTCACCGCTTTGGGTGATCCTGCTGTCCCCACTTCTTTTGGGCGAGCGGATCACTGGCCCGCGCGCGCTTGCCGCCGGGCTTGGCTTTGTCGGCATCCTTATCGTGGTGCGTCCCGATTTTGCCGCGCTGAATGTCGGCGTTCTGGCCGCCGCCGGGGCAGCCATCTGCTTTGCTGCGACCAATATCGCGACCAAGCGACTGGCGCGCGATGTCACTATCCTGTCGATCCTGTTCTGGCTGACGGTGATGCAATTCATCTTTGGCGCAGTGCTGGCCGCGTGGGACGGGCAGATCACCTGGCCAACCGCCACCACCGGACCCTGGCTGTTCTTGATCGGCGTGACGGGCGTTCTTGCGCATCTGTGCCTTACCTCGGCCCTGCGGCTTGCCCCCGCCACATTCGTCATGCCGATAGATTTCACCCGCCTGCCGCTGATGGCCCTCGCCGGGGCGCTTTTGTATAATGAACAGCTGGAAGCACTGCTGTTTGTGGGTGCCGCACTGATCGTTCTGGCCAATTGGATCAACATCCGGTCTGAGACACGAAAGCCACACAACCCCTGAATGAATGATTTGTGACGCGGCGTCATTGATTGACCTGTAAAGCCTGCGTCAAATAGCCTCTTCTCATGGGAAATCCAATCGTCGGGATGAGGAACAGTATGAAGAATTTGGTGATCGCCGTCGGGATCTCGGCTCTTGCGGCCGGCTCCGCGCAGGCAGGCGGACTCGAGCGCACAACGCAATCTATGGCGCTGTTGTTTGAGCGCGGAAATTATGCAGAATTGTCCTTCGGTTCCGTCAAGCCGAGGGTGTCAGGCGTAGGTGCGGCCGCCAACCCGGGGTCACCCACACCGGGTGTTCCAAGCGGCGATATGTCTGGTGACTATACCCAGCTTGGCATGGCCGTAAAAACCGCGATCAACGACCGCCTTGATTTCGCGCTGATCCTTGACACCCCGTTCGGGGCGAAAGTCAATTATCCGATGACCGGCTATTTCGCTTCAGGCGCGACGGCCGATTTGAAAACTTCAGCCCTCACCGCTGTAGTACGCTACAAAGTGGGCGAGAGTTTTAGCGTGATCGGTGGCTTGCGCTCGCAGACACTGGAAGCGGTAGCGCGCGTGCCGTTTGTTGCAGGCTATAGCGTGGTCGGCGAGCAAGATCGTGGCTTGGGCTATGTGGTTGGCGTGGCTTATGAAAAGCCAGAAATCGCATTGCGCGTTGCGCTGACCTATAACAGCAAGATAAAGCACAACGTCGCTACGGCCGAATTCTTTGGCCTCGCGGGCCCGTTCAGATCGAACACCGTCATTGAAACGCCGAAGTCGGTGAACCTTGAAGCACAGTCGGGCATTGCAAAAGACACCCTGCTGTTTGGCTCTATCCGTTGGGTGGATTGGTCGGCGTTTTCAATTGCACCGCAGCAATATGTCGGTGCAACAGGGCGGCCGCTGGTGTCCTATGACAATGATACCACGACCTATACCATCGGTCTGGGGCGTCGGTTCAACGAGAACTGGTCAGGGGCAGTGTCGGTCAATTACGAAAAACAGAGCGGCGGATTTGCAGCCAATCTTGGGCCGACCGATGGGCGCCTAGGCGTGACTTTGGGCGGCACCTACACCCGCGACAACATGAAAATCACTGGTGGTGTCAGCTATGTTGATATTGGCGATGCAGACACCACGCTGGCGCCGGTGGCGCTGGGCCTGCCAGCTGGCAACTTCCGCGGCAATAAGGCTATTGGCGTCGGCATGAAAGTCGGCTTCACCTTCTGATCGGCCCAACGGCACCACAGATCAAGCCCGCCCCCTCACAGGGGCGGGTTTTGCGTTGAAGACGCAGCCGGGGGGCGGTAACTGTCAGGCGCAGGCTTGAGGAGAGGGCGATGATCTACGCGACCGGGGCAGACTATCTGGACAGCGCGCGCAAGCGGGTTTTGCTTTTTGGCATGTCGGGTCTGGGCAAGACCCATCTGTCGAACATGCTGCGCGATACCCGCGCCACCACGGGAGGCTGGTTCCATTACTCGGTCGATTACCGGATCGGCACCCGCTACATGGGTGAATATATCGCCGACAATTTCAAGCGCGAGGCGATGAAAGTGCCGCTTCTGCGCGAGTTGTTGATGACAGACTCGGTCTACATCGCGTCGAATATCACCTTCGACAATCTGGCCCCCCTGTCCACCTATCTGGGCAAGCCCGGCGATCCGGCACGGGGTGGCCTGCCCTTTGCCGACTATATGCTGCGCCAGGAACAGCACCGCAGGGCCGAGGTTGCCGCGATGCTGGACACGGCGCATTTCATGGCGCGGGCTGAAACAATCTATGGCTATCAGAACTTTGTTTGCGACACCTCTGGCTCTATCTGCGAGGTGGTGGAGGCCGAAAACAAGGATGACCCGGTGATGCGGCAGCTGTCGGAAACACTGCTGCTGGTCTGGATCAAAGGCTCTGATGACCACACTGCCGAATTGGTACGCCGTTTTGATCGTGCGCCAAAGCCTATGTATTATCAGCCCGAATTTCTTCATGCGGCGTGGGAAGAATACCGGGTAACCCATGACAAAATCGAAGAAACTTGCGATCCTGATCACTTTGTGCGCTGGACATACGCCCGCGCACTTGCCCATCGTCAGCCGCGCTATGGCGCGATGGCGGACTGGGGGGTGACCGTCACCGCCGAGGAGGTGGCCGCCGTCGCCACACCGCAAGATTTCAACGCCCTGATCGCCCGCGCCATTGATCGGCGCTGATCCAGCGCCTACATCCCTCGCGCCAAAGGAAGCGTCCCATGCCGATTACCCTGCCAGAGACCCTGCCCGCTTTTGACGTGCTCCAGCGCGAAGGCGTCATGGTCATGTCGCCGGAACGGGCGGCGCGGCAGGATATCCGGCCGCTGAAAATCGGCCTTCTGAACCTGATGCCAAAGAAGATTCAGACCGAAAACCAGTTCGCGCGTCTGATCGGGGCCACCCCTCTGCAAATCAGCTTCGAGCTGATCCGCATGTCGGAACACCAGACCAAAAATACCGCCGCCGAACATATGGAGGCGTTTTATCGCCCGTTTCAGGAGGTGAAGGCCGAGAAATTTGACGGGCTGATCATCACCGGCGCGCCGATTGAACATCTGCCCTTTGAACAGGTGACCTATTGGCAGGAATTGGCAGAGGTCTTTGAATGGACGCAGACCCATGTGCAATCCACCCTTGGTGTGTGCTGGGGCGGAATGGCGATGATCAACCATTTTCACGGCGTCAAGAAGCACATGCTTGACCATAAGGCATTCGGCTGCTTCCGGCACCGCAACCTGTCGCCCACCTCGCCCTATCTGCGCGGGTTTTCGGATGATTTTGTGATTCCCGTCAGCCGTTGGACCGAAATGCGTCAGGCAGAGATTGACCAATGCCACGGTCTGCGCACCCTTTTGGGCAGTGATGAGGTTGGCCCCTGTCTGGTTGAAGACCCGGATCACCGCGCGCTGTATATCTTCAACCACTTTGAATATGACAGCGATACGCTGAAGCAGGAATACGACCGCGATATCGCCAGCGGCACCGCGATCAATGTGCCGCTGAACTACTACACTGATGACAACCCGTTGATGAAGCCTCTGAACCGCTGGAGAAGTCACGCGCACCTGCTATATGGCAACTGGATCAACGAGATATATCAGTCCACCCCTTATGACCCTCAAGACATTGGCCGTTAGTGCGGCACTCATCGGCCTTGGCCTGATTGCCGCAACCCAATGGCGGCTAAGTGCGCGCGCGGCTTCGGCACAGCAAACGCATCCGCCGACGGGGCAGTTTGTGACCGTCGAGGGGCTTGCGGTGCATATGCAGATTGCGGGCTCTGGCCCCGATCTTGTGATGATCCACGGCGCGAACGGCAATCTGCGCGAGTTTACGTTTGCGCTGATGGCGCAATTGTCGGACCGCTACCGGGTGATTGCGGTGGACCGTCCCGGCTTGGGCTATTCCGATCCTTTGCCGGGCAATGACGCCAGCACGGGCGGCCAGGCGCGGGTTCTGCGGCAGGCTATGGCGCAAATTGGCGTGGAAAATCCGATTGTTCTGGGCCAAAGCTATGGTGGCACCGTGGCGCTTTCCTGGGCCTTGCAAGCCCCCCCGGCAGCGCTTGTGCTGGTGTCATCGCCATCATTGCCATGGCCCGGAGATCTGGACCCATGGTATCGGATCACAGCCACACCCGTTGGCCGGGCGACATTGGTGCCGCTGGCCTCGGCCCTCGTGGCAGACAGCTACGTGCGCCGGGCGATCGACGGGGTGTTTGCACCGCAATCTCCCCCCAAGGGCTATGCCGATCATCTGGGCATCGGCCTGACGTTACGCCGTAAATCAATGGCAACCAATGTTTCTCAAATCAATGGCTTGCGGCCACAAGTTGAAGTGATGCAGCGCGACTACCCAAGCCTGATCCTTCCGATCGAACTGGTGCATGGCGACGCCGATACCATCGTGCCGCTTCACATCCACTCTGCTCCGCTGATGGAGCTGATTCCGAACGGGGCTTTGGCAGTGCTGCCGGGTGCGGGGCATATGCCACACCACACTCACCCGAATGAGGTGATTGCAGCGATTGACCGGGTTGCCGTGCGGGCCGGATTGCGCGGACACGACCAATGACCGTAGGTTGAGCCAAACACGGGGGACAACAGCCATGACTCTGCCATCCGACAATGCTTTGCCATTCGATGGTGCCATTAGCGCATTCTTCAAGACCGAAGCGCCCGCCTCGGTCCGCAAGGCTATAGAGACTGCCACCAAGGACGATATTCTTGATGCCACCTATCCCTATCGCCGCGACATGAAGGGCAAGGAGTATGAGGCGCAGATGGGCGCGCTTCAGATCGAACTGGTCAAGATGCAGTCTGACCTGAAAGCCAGCGGCAAACGGCTGGTGGTGATCTTTGAGGGTCGCGATGCCGCGGGCAAAGGCGGCACAATCGGGGCCACGCGTGAAAACCTGAACCCGCGGGTGTGCACGGTTGTTGCGTTGTCCAAACCTTCGGACCGCGAGGCAGCGCAGTGGTACTTCCAGCGCTATGTCGATTGGCTGCCCGCCAAAGGGGAAATCGCCCTGTTCGACCGAAGCTGGTATAACCGCGCGATGATCGAGCATGTGTTTGGCTTCTGCACTCCAGATCAGCGCGCGCATTTCTTTGCGCAACTGCCTGATTTTGAACGGATGTTGGTGGATGAGGGCATCATCTTCCTCAAGATCTGGCTGGAGGTCGGTCAGGCCGAACAGCTCAAGCGCTTTATCGACCGCGAGCAAGACCCTCTCAAGCAATGGAAATTGTCGCCCATCGATATCGAGGGTCTTGGCAAATGGGACGCATACTGCGCCGCGATTGACGAGACGATGGAGCGCAGCCATTTCGACTTTGCGCCATGGACCGTGCTCCTGTCCGATGACAAAAAGCGCGCCCGCATTGCAGCAGTGCAGACGATCCTGCGGGCGGTTGACTACAAGGGGCGGGATCTTGACGAGATCGGCACCCCAGATCCGGCGATCTGCGGCGGGCCGGACCTGCGCAAAGGGAAGTCGTGAAACGCGGCTACCACCACGGCAATCTGCGTCAGGCGCTGGTCGAGGCGGCGCTTGGCCTGATCGCAGACCAAGGACCCACCGGGTTCACGCTGTCCGAGGCCGCCAAGGCGGCCGACGTGACCCCCGCAGCGGTCTATCGCCATTTTGCAGGGCGCGAGGATCTGCTGGCGGAAGTTGCGCGGCAGGGATACGAGATTTTCGCGGCGCTGATGGAATTTGCCTTTGACAATGGCCGCCCCTCGGCTTTGGCCGCGTTTGAGGCGACGGGGCGCGCCTACCTTGCCTTTGCCCGCAAGTATCCCGGCCACTATATGGCGATGTTCGAGGCCGGGCTGAACCTGAATGACCACCCCGAGCTTGCCCTTGTGGCGCATAAAGCGCGTGGCGTGCTGGAGCGGGCGGCAGAAAGCCTGTCGCAACACCTGCCCCCCGCCATGCGTCCGCCCGCGACGATGTTCTCGGCCCATATCTGGGCGATGAGTCATGGCGTGGTAGAATTATACATGCGCGGCAGTGCCAATGGTGGCGCGCCAAGTCCGTTTCCGCCAGAAGATCTGCTGGAAGCGGGTATCGGTATTTATCTGCGCGGATTGGGGCTGCTGCCGCCAGACCGGGCCAAGCTGTCCTGAGGCTGGGCTTGAGGACCGTCGGATGCGCTCCGCGCGGGAGTATTTGAGCCAAGATGAAGGCGTGCGATCAGGCAACAGTGCGGTGTGGCGCATGTGGCTGGCATTGAAGCGGGGCCGGTGCGGCGCTATGGGTCGGGGGCTGTATCGTCTTACGTGATGGAAGGCTGCCATGTACCGGGTCTCTCCTTTTGTGCGCCATTTCGGGTTGGCTTTGCTGGCCGGGATCGGGATGGCAACGCTGTGGCTGACGCTGTCTGCGTCAAGCTACTATGACGCGGTGGAGTGGCGGCTGGTTGAACTGCCATTGCCCGAATGGCTGGCACCGTTTCCGCTGGCATTGACTCCGGTTGCTATTGTGTCTGAAGGGTTGATGGCGCTGTTTTTGTTCTTTGTTGGCAAGGAATTGTGGGAAGCTGTCCGGCTGAAGCGCGGGGCCTTGTCGGGGCGGCGTGGGGGCTTGCCCTTGGCGGCCATGCTTGGCGGCTGGATCGGGGCGGTGCTGGTCTGGCTGATCTGCGGCGCGCTGTTTGAAACAGCGGTTGAGGCCGGCACCGGGGCGGGTTGGCCCCTGCCCTTGGGGTCAGATGTGGTGCTGTGCTATCTGGTGGGCCGGATGATCTTTGGCAACGGCCACCCTGCCCTGCACCTTTTGCTGCTGATCACCATTGCAAATGATATCTTTGGCCTGATCGTTGTGGGGCTGGCCTATCCGGCGAGCGGATTGCGGCTGATCTGGCTGGGGTTGACGGTGGTGGCCATCGCTGCGGTCTGGTTTGGTTTTGGCCGTCTGGCGCGGGCCAATGCCAGCGAGCGTGATCATCGCCGGGCCTTTGCGCTTTGGCCTTATGTGCTGGGTGGGGGGGTGTCATGGCTTGGGGTGGTGCTGGCGGGACTGCCCGGAGCTTTGGGGTTGTTGCCGCTGGTTCTGGTCATGCCGCATGCCGACCGCGCCTTTGGTCTTTTTGCCGAAGCCGAGGAATTCCTGCACGACCCGCTGAACCGGCTGGCACATCTTTTGGTCAAACCGCTTGCTGTGGTGCTGTTCTTGTTCGGCCTGACACAGGGCGGCGTGGATTTTCTGGCGTTTGGCCCGACCACCGGCACGGTTCTGGCAGCGCTTTGGCTGGGCAAGCCCGCCGGAGTTTTGCTTGGGGCCTGGGGTGCGGCGCGGCTGTTGGGGTTCGGCCTACCGCAAGGGGTGCGCCCCGGTGACCTTGTGGTGATCGCGGTGATCTGCGGCATGGGGTTCACTGTGCCGGTTCTGGCACTGGACAGCGCATTGCCCGGTGGCAGCATGGCAGAAGCCGCCCGCATGGGGCTTGTGCTGTCGTTGCTGGCAGGCTTTGCCGCATTTGTGATCGCGCGGTTTTTGCGCCGGGCCTAGGCGACTTGCCCAATGGCAAGGTGATCGGACATAATGCTGCCCGAAAGCTGGCCTATCTTTTAGGCAAAAGAAACTGAGGCAGAAGGTCGTAAACACTGGATTAGCCATTGGCGCATAGCCTGGCGAAGGTCCATGATGCGACCGACGATGTTAGGCGGGCAAGGGGCGACGGGTGATCGAGTTCGAGGGTGTGTCAAAGTCCTTCTGGACCGGAAAGCAGCGCAAGATCATTCTTGATCGGGCGTCGTTCCGGGTGGATATTGGCCAGTCGCTTGGCATTCTTGCCCCGAACGGCGCGGGCAAGACCACGATCATCAACATGATGGCTGGTCTGGAGAAACCAGACGAAGGACGCGTCACCCGCACCAGCAGGATCTCGTTTCCGCTTGGGTTCATGGGCGGCGTGGTCAACAAGCATACCGCGACCGAAAACAGTCGCTATGTTGCGCGGCTGTATGGGCTGGACCCGGACTATGTGGAAAGTTTCTGCCGTTGGCTGTGCGGGATCGAGGACTATTTCGACATGCCGGTCGGCACCTATAGCCAAGGCATGCGGGCGCGCTTTTCCTTCGCGCTGATGCTGGCGCTGGAGTTTGACATATACCTGATTGATGAGGGTATGCCCGCCACCACCGACGTTGAATTCAACCGCAAGGCTGGCCGCATTCTGCGCGAGCGCTTGCAAGGATCAACCGTGGTGATCGTCAGCCATCAGGCGCAGACCTTGGAAAAGTTCTGCAAACAGGCCGCTGTTCTGCGCAACGGGCAGCTATACATTTTCGACACTCTGGATGAGGCGAAGCAGCTTTATGACTATCAAGCTAAGGGTTAAACGCTACAATCTGCGCCGACCCGATCCGGTCAGCGCGCCGCCACCTCTTGTTCTGCGGCAGCGGCCGGCCAACACCGCCGCCATACCCGTCCGTATGACCCAACCCGTGCCACCGGTGACAGATGACGGCTTTGGCCCCGATCCCTTTCCCACGGCGACAGATCAGACGGTTGCAATGATGGATGCCAGTGCCCATCGGCCTGCGCCCACAACCATGGCGGCGGCACAAGCCAATCCCACAGATCTCGACCAGATCCGCAAAGAGGGTCTGACGGGGCGCCAGTTGCGTCTTGCCCGGCGCATGGCACAAAAATACGGCATGCCCGCCACATCTGATTTTGACGCCGTGCGTCTGCTGCGAGCGGCCGGGCTGGACCCGTTCCAGAAATCAACCATTCTTGGACTGATCAGCGCCGAGGGCGATGATGACACGCCTGCCACATTCCCAGACCCGTCATCGCGGGCGCTGACGGTGGGGCCGCGCGGCGATGGGGTGCAACTGCCCCAGACAATAAAGCCGATCAAGGTTCCCTCGACCGAAGTACGCGCCGAAGAATCCCACATGTCAGACATCCAGCGCATTCAGCGTGACCTGGCCAAGCGCCGTCGCCGCCGGTCAGCGTTGTTGATGGCGCGTCTGTTCTTCTTTGTCGGACTGCCCACGCTGCTGGCTGGCTGGTATTACTATATTGTCGCCACCCCGCTTTATGCGACCAAGGCCGAATTCGTGATCCAACAGGCCGATCCTGCTGGCGCGCAGGGAATGGGCGGCCTTTTGTCGGGCACCCAATTTGCCACATCGCAGGATTCGATTGCGGTGCAGGGCTATCTGCAATCACGCGATGCGATGATGCGCCTGGATGACGACAAGAAATTTATCGCCCATTTTGCCCAACCCCAGATTGACCCGATTCAACGCCTGAACGCCGATGCCACGCGTGAGGCGGCCTATAAGGTCTATCAGCGCAATGTCAAAATTGCCTATGACCCCACCGAAGGCATCATCAAGATGGAGGTGATTGCCGCCGAGCCTCAGGTGTCAGCAGATTTTTCGCGCGCGCTGATCAGCTATGCGGAAGAGCAGGTCGATCACCTGACGCAACGCCTGCGCGCCGACCAGATGCAAGGCGCGCGCGAGTCATACGAGCTTGCAGAAGCAGCGATGCTGACCTCGCAGCGCAAGGTCGTGGACCTTCAAGAGCAGTTCAAGATCCTGTCGTCAGAGGTGGAGGTCAGCCTGATCACCACCCAGATCGGGCAGCTTGAAACGCAGCTGAGCCAAGACCGGCTGAGCCTTGCGCAGATGGAATCAAACACCAACCCCAATGTCGCACGGATGGAACCACTGCGCCGCCGCATTGGCACGCTGGACGCTGAGATTGCCACCTTGCGGTCGCGTTTGACGCAGGGCGTGGGGGGTGGCAAATCGCTGGCTCAGGTGCAGTCTGAATTGCTGGTCGCGCAGGCGGACGTGCAGACCCGGCAACTTCTGCTGGCGCAATCGCTGCAATCCATGGAAACCGCGCGCACCGATGCCAACCGTCAGGTGCGCTATCTGTCGGTTTCGGTCAGCCCGGTCCCCCCGGATGAGGCGACCTATCCCCGCGCATTTGAAAATACGATGGTGGCACTGCTGATCTTTGCCGGGATTTATTTGATGGTGTCGATGACAGCGGCGATCTTGCGCGAACAGGTCTCTGCCTAACCGGCACCAGATCCAGCCCATGAAAAAGCCCCCGGTCTTGCGACCGGGGGCTTTTTCGTATTGTCAGATCACCGCGCGGCAGTGACTGCGCGTCCGGTCAGCACCTTGACCAGATTGGCGCGATACGCCGCAGACCCGTGCAGATCACTGATCATATCAGTATCCGGGACGGTCAGCCCTGCAATGGCAGACGCCGCGAAATCGGCAGACAACGCCGCCTCGGCCTCGGCCCAACGGAACACTCCGTTGTTAGAGGCCCCCGTCACCGCCACCCGCACGCCGCCGTCAAACTTGGCGACGAACACCGCCGTCAGCGCAAAGCGGCTGGCGGGCTGGTTGAACTTTACGTATGCCGCCTTTTGCGGGATCGGAAAAACTACTGAGGTGATGAACTCGCCCTCTTCCAGCGCCGTGGTGAACATGCCCTGAAAATAGTCATCCGCCTCTATCTTGCGCCGGTTGGTCACCACCACCGCACCAGAGGCCAGTACCGCCGCCGGATAGCAGGCGGCGGGATCGTTGTTGGCGACCGATCCACCGATGGTGCCCCGGTTGCGCACCGCCGGGTCACCAATGCCACCCGCAAGGGCGGCAAGCGCCGGGAAATGGCTTGCCGCCTCACGCGCCACCACCACATGCGGGGTGGCCGCCCCGATGTGCAGGCCGCCATCCCCGGTGCAGACGCCCTGCATCTCGGCAATGCCGGTCAGGCTGACCAGCACTTCGGGTGCAGCCAACCGCTGCTTCATGGTCGGCAGCAAGGTTTGCCCGCCCGACAGGGGTTGCGCGCCCTCACCCGACAGGGCAAGAGCCGCATCCGCGATGCTGGAGGGTTTGACAAATTCGAAGTTATGCATTGTGGTCCCCTCCCTTTACGCGTTGATCGCCTGCCACACCCGGTTGGGCGAGACGGGCATGTCGATATGTGTCACATGGGTGTGGCCGCCACGTTGCAGCGCGTCGATCACCGCATTGACCACCGCAGGCGGAGAGCCGATCGCCCCCGCCTCGCCGCAGCCCTTGACCCCCAGAGGATTGTGGGTGCACGGCGTGTTGCACGAATGATCGACCGTGTAGAACGGCACGTCATCGGCGCGCGGCATCGCGTAATCCATGTACGACCCGGTCAGAAGCTGGCCATTTTCGTCATAGGTCGTGCTTTCCAGCACCGCCTGACCAATGCCCTGCCCCACACCGCCATGCACCTGACCCTCAACAATCATCGGGTTCATCACGTTGCCAAAGTCATCGGCACAGGTGAAGGACACCACATCGACCTTGCCGGTGCCCTCGTCCACCTCAACCTCGCAGATATAGGCGCCTGCGGGATAGGTGAAGTTGGCCGGGTCATAGAAGGCGGTTTCCTCCAGCCCCGGCTCCAGCGTTTCCAGCGGATAGTTGTGGGGGACATAGGCCGAAAAGGCGATTTCGCCGAAGGTCTTGGCCTTGTCGGTGCCCGCCACGCTGAACTTTCCGTCGGCGAATGTGATGTCACCCTCTGCCGCTTCCAGCATGTGGGCCGCAATCTTTTTGCCCTTGGCGATGATCTTGTCGATGGCGCGGTCCATGGCCGACCCCGCAACTGCAAGACTGCGAGAGCCATAAGACCCCATGCCGAACGGAATCTTCGCCGTATCGCCATGCACGATTTCCACGCTTGACGCATCAATGCCCAGCTTTTCCGCGACAATCTGCGGGAACACGGTTTCATGCCCCTGCCCGTGGCTATGCGCACCGGTCATCACCGAAATGGTGCCCGTCGCATTCACCCGCACTGTCGCGGCGTCATAAAGACCAACGCGCGCGCCCAAGACACCGACCAGATGCGACGGTGCAATCCCGCAAGCCTCAATCCATGTGGACAGACCCATGCCGCGCAGCTTACCGCGCTTGGCACTGTCGGCGCGCCGGGCCTCAAATCCCGCCACATCGGCCAGTTCCACGGCCTTATCCAGCGTGGCCTGATAGTTGCCGGTGTCGTAGACCAGCCCGACGGGCGTGGTATAGGGGAACTGATCGGGCGTCAGCAGGTTACGGCGGCGCACTTCGAACGGGTCAAGACCCAGCTCGCGGCACATCTTATCGACCACGCGCTCGATGCTATAGGTCGCCTCGGGACGCCCCGCACCGCGGTAAGCATCAACGGGGGCGGTGTTGGTGAAAACGGCTTTCACGTTCACATAGACATGCGGCACCTTATACGGCCCCGCCATCAGTGTGCCATGCAGGAAGGTCGGCGTGGCAGTCGAGAAGTTCGACAGATATGCACCGACATTGGCAAGCGTTTCCGTGCGGATCGCAAGGATATCGCCCTCAAGCGTGCAGCCCATCTCGATCTTGGTCACATGGTCGCGGCCATGGGCGTCGGACAGAAAGCTTTCGGTCCTCTCTGCCGTCCAGCGCACCGGGCGGCCCAGCCGTTTGGCGGCGGCCAGCACCAAGGCTTCCTCGCCGTAGTGATAGATTTTGGACCCGAAACCGCCCCCCACATCGGGGGCCACCACTTGCAGCTTGTTTTCCGGAATACCCATCACAAAGGCGCAGACCAGAAGCCGCGTCAGGTGCGGGTTCTGGCTGGTGGTGGTCAGCTTGTAGTCGCCAGTGCCGGGGAAATACTCGCCAATGCTGGCGCGCGGCTCCATTGCATTGGGCACAAGCCGGTTGTTGGTCAATTCCAGCGTCACCACATGCGGGGCGGCTTTCATGGCGGCGTCCACAGCGGCGCGGTTGTCCTCGATCCAGCCCCAGTCAAAACAGACGTTGTCGGGAATCTCGTCATGCACGCGGTTGGACGCATCGGCGACAGCGCCGCGCATATCAACGACAGCGGGCAGGTCTTCGATCACCGTGGCATCGGACAGCACCTGTGCTGCATCCTTGGCCTGTGCATAGGTTTCCGCGATCACGGCAGCATAGGCGTCGCCCACGTGGCGCACCTTGCCATGCGCCAGCACCGGGCGCTTGGGTTCGCGCATTGGCGTGCCGTCGCGGCTGTTGATCAGCCAGCCCGCCGGGTTGCCGCCAACATCCTTGAAATCCTCGCCTGTGAATACGGCCAGTACGCCTGGCATGGCTTCTACCGCCGCAGTGTCAATCGACACAATCCGGCCGTGCGCCACCGTAGAGCGGACCATGACGGCAAAGGTCTGGCCGTGCAGGCTCAGGTCATCTGTGTAAACCCCGCGCCCCGTCAGAAAGCGAATATCTTCGCGGCGCTTGGTAGAGGCGCCTATTCCGGTATCTTTTGGCATCTTACCCCCCTATTCCGCAGCCATCGCGCCTGCGTCCTGACCGGACGCGGCGAGAACCGCTTTGACGATGTTATGATAGCCGGTGCAGCGGCAGATATTGCCCTCCAGCTCGTGGCGCACTTCCGCTTCGGTCGGGCGCGGATTGTCGGCCAGCAAAGCGGCGGTGGTCATCACCATACCCGGAGTGCAGAACCCGCATTGCAGGCCGTGATGGTCCTGAAACGCCTGTTGCACCACGCCAAGGCTGCCATCAGCATTGGCCATGCCTTCAATCGTAAGAACCTGCGCCCCTGCGACATCCATCGCAAACACGGTGCAGGATTTCACAGCCTTGCCGTCGACATGCACAACACAAGCCCCGCATTGCGAAGTATCGCAGCCGACATGGGTGCCGGTCAGCCCCAGCCCTTCGCGCAGGTAGTTGACCAAAAGGGTGCGCCCCTCGGCCTGTGCCGAGACGGATTTTCCGTTCACGGTCATCGTGACTTCTGTCATGGTTTTCCTCCCTTGGAATTGCCCTGGGTTAGATTTTTGGTTCAGCTGATCAGGCGCTTGAACCAGCCCTTTTTCTGGCCTTCGGCCCCGTCAGAGCCCTCGTCGTTGCCTTCGGCCGCAACATCGGGTTCCAAAACTTCGGGTTCGGTTGGCCCTTCAACGGCTGTCTGAAAGCGGTTGAAAAATTCATCAGCCATCTTTTTGGCAAAGCCATCAATGATCCGGCTGCCAAGCTGTGCCAGCTTGCCGCCGACATTAGCCTCTACCTCGTATGACAGGCGAGTGCCTTCGGGGATCGGTTCAAGCTGGACCACCGCGCCGCCCTTGGCAAAGCCCGCAGGCCCGCCCTTGCCCTCACCCGAGATGGTCACAGCAGCACCTTCGGTGATCAAAGACAGAGTTACCGCACCTTTGAAGGTTGCCTTCACCGGGCCTACCTTTTGGGTCACGGTGGCCTCAAACCCGTCATCGCGGTTGCCGGTGACTTCGGTGCAGCCGGGGATACAGGCCTTCAGCACGTCAGGATTCAGGATCGCCGCCCAAACCTCGGATGGCGCGGCCTTGATCTCGCGGGTATCGCTCATTTGCATGGTTGTCAGTCTCCCTTGGCAGCAGCTTATGCGGCGGGTCGGGGCTGCGCTATGGAACATAAGTCGTAGGACTATGGTACAAGCTAATCAAGATCGCGCAAAAAGCTTTCCAGCGCGCGGGCGTCAATCGGTTTCATCATGACCTCTACCCCGGCCAGCCGTGCCTGTTCATGAACCTGCGGCCTGCGATCTGCAGTCACAAGCCGCGTGGGCACATCGCCATGCAGACGGCGCAGGGCAAGGATGAAATCCACTCCGGTCATGCCATCGCCCAATTGGTGATCGACCAGAAAGAAATCCGGCAAAATCCCCAGTTCATCAATCAGCGCAAGCGCCTGTTCACCCGACGCAGCATCCAGAACCGACAGGCCCCATTTTTCCAGCAACAGGCTAAGAGCGCGACACAGATCGGGGTCATTTTCGACCAGAAAGCCGATCTTGCCCTGAAGTCGCATGCGCGGGCGCGGTGGGACGGGATGGGGCACGGGCATTGTGTCTTCCGCTGTGACCGAAGGCACCTGCAGCATGAAACAGGTGCCACGCCCCAGCCGTGACGACAGGCCCAGAGGATGCCCCAAAAGCGCGCAGGCCCGTTCCACAATCGCTAGCCCCAACCCCATGCCTTCGCTGGCAGAGGCGCGGGCGTTCAGGCGGTGAAACTCTTTGAATATGTTGTCTTGTTCCTCATCCGGGATGCCGGGGCCGGTGTCCCAGACCTCTAGCCGGGTCATCGCGCCACGTTTGCGCGCGGCCACCACGACACGGCCCTGCGTGGTATAGCGGATGGCATTGCCGATCAGGTTTTGCAAAATCCGGCGCAGATAGGCGGGGTCGGTCATCACCACCGCATCGACAGCGCGCACTGTCAGGCGCAGGCCCTTGGCCGCAGCGATGGCGGTAAATTCGGCTTCCAGCTGGGTCAGAATCGGGCGCAAGGCCACCTGCCCCACCGACACCGCCGCGCGACCCGATTCAAGTTTTGATATATCCAGCAGTGCGTCCAGAATTCCCTCGACCGACACCAGCGCGTTTTGCGCCTTTTCCAGCGCCTCAACAGCCGACGGCGGCACACCTTCGCCCCCGATACTGGCAATGAACAGCTTGGCGGCGGACAAGGGCTGTAACAGATCGTGGCTCGCGGCAGCCACAAAGCGCGACCGGCTGGCATTGGCGCGTTCCGCATGGGCAAGCGCATCTTCCAGCTCCAGCGTGCGGTCCATCACTCGCGCTTCCAGCGTTTCATTCGCCCGGCTCAGCGCTTCAATCGCAGCGCGCTCGGCGGTGACGTCGGTAAAGCTCATCACAAAGCCGCCGTCGGGCATACCTTGGGCAAACACTGCGAGGATCAGTTCATCGCCGCGCCGCAACTCGAACGACAGCGGGCTGCGCCCCGGCGCACCGTTGACCCAAAACCCCAGACGCGCATCTGTCATTCCGTCAGACAGGGTGATTTCCTCGCGAAACCGCTCCAGCAGGTAATCAAACGACGCGCCGACCCGAAACCGGGCCAAGGGGATCGACAACAACTGACCCAACCGCGCATTCCAGCCCACCAACCGCGCCTGCGCGTCAAAGATCGAAACGCCTTGGTTGATGTGGTCCAGCGTGGCGCGGATCATCCGGGCCTGATCGTCCAAAAGCTTGCCGCGTTCCTGCCGTTCGCTGCGGATGATATCGGTCACATCGGTCTGCAAGATCACGGTGCCGCCATCGGCGGTGCGATGCTCGCTGACCTGCACCCAGCGGTCCCAGATCATGCGCACGTTGAAGATGACGTGCCGGTCCTGATGACGCCGCTTGCGCCGGATCGCCCAGTCCTGCGGGGTTTCACGATCGGGCAGCGCCAGAAACCGCGACAGGCTGACCCGGTCGACATAGGCATCGAAGCGCAGACCGGGGCGTAGATCGTCGCGGATATCTTCCATATGCATGCCAAAGCGGCTGTTGCACAGCACCAGCACATCGCCCGCGTCAAACAGCGCAAAGCCCTCCTGAATCGTCTCGATCGCATTGGCAAGGTTTTGCCGCGCGGCTTCGGCACTGCGGTTGGCCTCGCCCAGACGGGCGTTGGACTCGTTGAGCAGATCCAGCGCGCGTTCCAGATCGCGGGTGCGGTCGCGCACCTGATCTTCCAGCATTGCCGCGCGCTGAAACTGCGCATAGGCCGCCCCGCTGTCATCAGTATCGGATTCCACCCGGCGCATCAGCACTTGCGTGATCGCCATCAGCTTTTCCATCTGCCGCTTGGGCGGATCCGCGGGGTTGATCAGCGTGTCAATCATGGCCGGTCTGGCCTGCCGGATCTGGCGGATAGATCGCCACCCCGGTCATCGTCTGGTTCACATGCATCGAATTCCACTGCTCGCCATAGGTGGAAAACCCAACCACACGATGCGCGCGCAGCAGCGCCGAGATCGGGGCCGACATCTGCTTTTCCTGCGCCTCCATCCGGCGCAGGATGCAGTCACAGGCCAGAATTGCGGCAGGCGAAACCGGATCGGACAGGCGCTGCAATTCGCGGTCCAGATGGGCCACCATGTCTTGCGGCTCGGCCAAAGTCAGCACCAGACCTTCGTCTATGGCGGAAAAGAACACCAGATCACCATTCGCGTCCATCCGCTGAATGGCGCGGACATGATGACGCCCACCCACCCGCACCACCAAAGGATGCGCGGCAAAGGTGAATGTGGTCAGTTGCGCCGGATCTTTGCCAAGAAGCCGCGCATATTCCTGTGCGGCAGGTTCGGCGTTGATCTGGCGCACGGTGCGTCGCGCAGGGTCGGCTTGCGTCACCACCATGCGCCGATCTGTCGGCAGCAGATGGTCAAGGTTGAATACTTTGACCCGACAATCGCTGCGCACCAGCATCAGGATCGCCGCATTGCCAAGCGCCTGACCCTGCCAGATCACATGGGTCTGCTCAAACCGCACCCCATCGCCCGCAGATCCGCCAAACAGCGGCACCGGGCCAAGGCCGGGGGCGACGGCTGCGGCAAGATCATCTTCCAGCGTGGACAGGCCATCCACCATCATGAACGCAAATTCATGATCCCATCCGGGGCGGTCTTGCTGCAACCCGGTGCGGGCCCGGATCAGGCGGCCGATCAGGTCTTGCGATGCAATCCGGGTCAGATCCGGCACCAGCAGACATTCGGTGCTGAAATGCGCTGCCGGAAAGCCGACCGCGACAATCTCACCTTCGGCATAACCACTTTGCGCAATCTCTCCGGCTGTTGTGCAACCGATCACCAGATCAGGCGGAAAGCAGGCCGCAACTCCGGCGCACAACCCATCCAGATCGGCCTGCGGCGAAACGAACAGCACAATGCGCGAAAACGGCCCCGGTCCAAGCGCATGGCTTAGCTGCTGTGCCGCATCGGGCGATGTGGCCGGAACCGACGCCGTTGCCAACAGCGGGGTCATAGCATCGCCCGGACTGTCCTTATCACTGCCCATCATCCTGCCCCCCAGAGCAACAGGCTAGGCCGCGCCCACTGTCGGAGCAAGCGGTCAATCCCCTTCGGGCATGAGGCTGTCAAAACTGGCGCCACGCGCGATCAGCACGGCCTGCGTGCGGCTTTGTACCCCCAGCTTGCGCATGATGGCGGTGACATGCGCCTTGACCGTGGTTTCCGCGATGGTCAGGTCATAAGCGATCTGCTTGTTCAGCTTGCCTTCGCAGATCAGTTGCAAAATCCGCGCCTGTTGGCGGGTCAGAAGGGAAAGACGCGCCACCGCTTCCTCGCGCTGACTGGCGGGCGCGCGCGGATCGTTTTGCGGAATATAGCCGTCGGGATGGTAAATCCGTCCCTGCCGGATGGTCTCAAACGCCGCGCGAAACACATCACGGTGACTGTGCTTTGGCACAAAGCCCGAAGCCCCCGCCCGCAAGGCCGCGCTGACCACCCGGTTATCAGCCAGCGATGACACCACCACCACCGGCACCGACCCCACCACGGATTTCAACCGGATCAACCCGTCCAGCCCGTCCACATCCGGCAGGTTCAGGTCCAGCACCACCACATCAGGCGCCGGCCCCCGGTCCAGCCGGGCAATCGCTGTGTCAAGCCGGTCTGCGGTTTCAATCCGGGTGATGCCCGCCACCGCCTTCAGCGTCATCGACAAAGCATCGCAAAACAGCGGGTGGTCATCCACCACCAACGCCGATTGCAGGACGCGGGGCTGATCGCTTTGGGGTATCGGCAGGGGATGCACGGTCATGGCTCACCAGTGGTCATTTGGCCAAGCCTAACAGGAGGGCCTGCTCTGGCATAGCCCGCCTTAAGTCCTATCACGCCGAGGGGAAGGCCGGGGGACTGGAGCCTTGCGGCCGGATAGGCTAAAACAGCCATCGGACCTGACAACAAGGACACTGCCCATGCCCCAGATTTCCCGCCGCGCGGTGCTGTCGCTTGGCCTTGCCATTGTGGTTTCGGCCTGCGGCGGGCGTGACCAGACCCGAACCTTTGTTCACGCCGGTGGTCCGCTCTATCCGGGCGAGACGCCGGAACTGCGCGCGCTGATTGTGCAATATGCCGCCGAATACGAGGTGCCGGTCAGTCTGGTCCACCGCGTTGTGCAGCGCGAATCCGGGTATAATCCACGGGCGCGCAACGGGTCTTACATGGGGCTGATGCAGATTTTGCCGCAAACCGCCCGCACCATGGGCTTTCGTGGCGAGCCGTCAGACCTACTGGATGCCGAAACCAACCTACGCTACGCGGTGAAATATCTGCGCGGCGCGTGGATGGTGGCAGACGGGTCCGAAGATCGCGCCGTGATGTGGTATGCGCGCGGCTATTATTATGAAGCCAAGCGGCGCGGCCTGCTTGCCGCCACCGGATTGCGGGCCTGAGCTTATAGAATGGACGGCAGCCCCCCACCTCGCCCGGCCCTGAGCATAGCCGATCTGGTCGCTGATGGCCTGGCCGATGCCGAACAGGCCCCGGTGCTGGAACAGGTGGTGCAGGATTTCCGCCTGCGCCTGACCCCGCAGATGCGCGCTGCTTCGGCCCTGTCGGATGGGGTGGCGCGGCAGTTCGTGCCCTCGGCGGCAGAGCTGATCCAGCGCCCCGAAGACAGTCTTGACCCGATTGGCGATGATGTTCACGCGCCCGTACCGGGGCTGACGCATCGTTATCCTGACCGGGTGATCCTGCACGTCACCAAAACCTGCGAGGTCTATTGCCGCTTTTGCTTTCGCCGCGAAACGGTGGGGGACACCGGCCACTTGCCGCCCGATCAGCTTGAGGCGGCGCTGGACTATATCGCCCAGACCCCCGCGATCTGGGAGGTGATCCTGACAGGTGGTGACCCGCTGGTGCTGTCTCCGCGCCGGATTGCCGATCTGATGGCGCGGCTGACGGCGATTGCGCATGTTGGCGTGATCCGCCTGCATACGCGGGTGCCTGTGGTAGCCCCCGACCGGATAACCGACGCGCTGATCGCAGCGCTGCGTCTGCACCCTTCGGTCTGGGTGGTGGTGCATACCAACCACGCGGATGAGTTGACCCACGAAGCCCGCGCCGCCTTGGCGCGGTTGGCAGATGCAGGCGTGCCGCTTCTAGCGCAAACCGTGCTGCTGCGCGAGGTGAATGACAACGCCAACGCGCTGGAGGATTTGTTCTGCGCGCTGATCCGGCTGCGGGTCAAGCCCTATTACCTGCACCACTGCGATCTTGCGCGCGGCGCAGGTCATTTCCGCACCACGATTGCGGCGGGTCAGGCCATCATGACTGCTTTGCGCGGACGGCTTTCGGGAACCTGTCTGCCGACCTATGTGCTCGATATTCCGGGCGGTTTCGGCAAGGTGCCGATCGGGCCTGACTATCTGTTGGCCGATGGGCAAAGCTGGCGGGTCACCGATCCGAATGGTCAGATCCACCGCTATGACGACCCTGTAAAAAGCTAAAGCGTTGCACAAGGATCGACCGGCAAGCTTTTGATATCAAACAACCTGACCAGCCGCCCAACCAGATGACCAAGCCCATTGGAAATTATACCCGCCAAGCCAGCCGGTCACATCCACCACCTCACCCACAAAGTATAGGCCGGGAACACCCTTGGCCTGCATCGTGCGGGCGTCCAGCGCATCGGTATCGACTCCGCCAAGCGTGACTTCGGCGGTGCGATAGCCCTCGGACCCCACAGGTATCAGCCGCCAGTTGCGCAAGACTTCAGCCACCTGTTCCAGTGCCGCGTTTGACAAGGTGCCAAGCGCCCCCGCAGGCGCGATCACGGTTTCCAGATGGCGCGCCAGTCGCTCCGGCACCAACCCCGACAACGCCGTGCGCAACGCCAGTTTCGGCCCCCTTGCCCGCGCGTCGCGCAGATGTGCCGCCACATCGCGGCCAAGGCTGACATCCAGCGCAATGCCCTCACCCTCACGCCAATAGCTTGAGATTTGCAGAATCGCCGGGCCAGACAGGCCGCGATGGGTGAACAGCATGGCCTCGTCAAACTCGGTGCGGCCATGGCGCACCCGGCCCTCGACCGACAAACCGGCCAAAGGTGTCATCCATGCCAATTCCTGCTCGGCGAATGTCAGCGGCACCAGACCGGGCCGGGTTTCCACCAAAGGCAGGCCAAACTGTGTGGCAAGCTGATAGCCAAATCCCGTCGCCCCCATTTTCGGAATGGATTTGCCGCCAGTCGCCACCACTACCGAGTCGCAGCGCAATGTGCCGCGTGCAGTAGCCACCATGAAGCCGCCCTCTGGTGCTGCCTCCACCGCGCTGACCGCGCAGCCCAGCCATAGATCCCCCCCCGCGCGCGCCAGATCCTGCGTCAGCGCCGCGACAACCTGCGTGGCAGACCCATCGCAAAACAGCTGGCCAAGGGTCTTTTCATGCCAGGATATGCCCCAGCCATCCATGCGCGCGATAAAATCCCACTGTGTATAGCGTTTGAGCGCCGACAGTGCGAACCGCGGGTTGCGCGACAAGAACCGGTCGGGCGCGATGCCGAGATTGGTGAAATTGCACCGCCCCCCGCCCGAGATTCGGATTTTCTCGCCCGGAGCCTTGGCATGGTCTATGACCAGCACCCGGCGACCCCGACGTGCCGCCTCGATTGCAGCAAACAGACCCGCAGCGCCGGCCCCCAGAACGATAACATCCAACTTTTCCATGCCCGCCCCATAGCCTGCCATACGCATCGCGTCCATCTTTGCATTTTTGTGATGAACCCCCTTGCACCCGCTATCACCCTTGGCTAAACACCGCCGCACGGTTGGGGCGTCGCCAAGCGGTAAGGCATCGGTTTTTGGTACCGACATACCCAGGTTCGAATCCTGGCGCCCCAGCCAACCACTCACCATGTTCGTGGTGTCATGCTTTCCATAAGGTTAGTGTTTGTTAAAGCACCTAGAGTGCCCCAAGGGATGCCCCAACGGGTGTGACGGGTGGTAGATCAACAAAGCCCCACGAAACTTGAAAGCTCATCGTTGTTCTTGGCGAGGAGCGGCATAAAATTGATAAGTTACATGAGGTTGGTGCAGACCATTACTCCCCATATGCCCCTAGTGTTCGCCACCTGACACAAGATACCCGCTCCCTAGCACGAGGTCGCGACGGTCAGCTATGCGGGACGAAGCGGACTTTCGTCGACAGAATGCCTCGGCAAGAATTCGCAGTCGAATCCTGTAACGGCAACTGTTTCTGCGGATAAAAGATGACTCTTTAGCTCATCTCGCGAACCGGGTCACCGCCATCCCAAGTTCCCTTGCTAGCCAGGATACGGGTCCGACTAAAGGAACTTCTGTCGAAATGCCCCACCTCGCGCTGGTAATCCATTTGATCGCGGTGATGGCCCTGCTTATAGGCTGCCGCCATCATGGCTGCATCGGTTCGCCAAAGTGAAACCGTCACTCCGTCGTGACCATCGACGCCACCACCGCTAAATACCGCTCTGCGGATATTGTCCGGTAGAGTGGCATAGAAGTCCTGGACTCGGTCGACCTCACGGATGAACTTGACGATCCGAGGCAAGTCATCCGGGCCGGGATTCTCATATCCTGCAGAGGTTAAGACGCACAGCGGCCCGCCCGGGTCGGTCTTGCAGGTGGTAAAGGTCTCGTTCTCCTTCACGATGCCGCGCCAGTTGACCTTGCCCCGATGCGAGTATGGCACCAACAAGGCGTGAAATTCCTCCACTGCGTCCGCCAGAAACGCCAGGTGCTTACCCGGCATTTCAAAGACTTCTTCCGCCGAACTGCGAGAGGGGTAGACCCCAAAGCCTCCCCATTCATCGGAAACATTTGTCCGCATTCCGTTCGGGCCTTGTGGCGATGCCGGATAGAACCGCCACACTTCAGCTCTTTTCGGCCCCGGAAAGGGGCTGTTGGTTCCGTCAACCGGCGCGTGAAAGCGAACACGATGGAAGACAATCCAATCGTGACTATCCTGATCCATCTTCCCGCTCCTCTACGACGCGATCTGCGTCAACGTTAGCACGCGACAGAACTGTCGTATAGCGACAGAGCCTGCGCGACCGGCCGGTTTGGGCTCAGAGCAGTCAGAGGGTATCTTGTGTTAGGTGGCGAACACTGGGGGATTAGGTATAAGTAATGAAGGAAGAGGGTCGGATAGGGTCTCTCGTGTTGGTGTAAAAGCATCCTACGAGCTGGCTACTCGGCCTTTTTCACCGCTCTATGGGAGTGGCGGGAGTGATTATTTTCAATTCTCGGAAGATCATGGCCACAGGCCCTTGACGAACGAGTGGGATATGCTGAAATTAAACAGTATCCGAACAAAGTTACCAGTCTCGCAAGGTAAGATTGGGATCTTCGCTCTGAATGCGTATGTTGGTCCAGCCACAGGCACCGGCGCGTACCTGATAAAAAGAGAGACCGTGGAGAAGTTACTCCCTCGAATGCTTCCGATCACTCGCGCTACGGACCACGAGATAAATCGATTTTTTCTGCATGATTTCCGTCTGTTCGGCCTTGAACCCTTTCCGAGCCATGTTGATGACGGCAACGTCAGCTTCATCACCGGCGTTGGATCTGGCGAGTTAAAGAAGTTCCGATGGTACAATCGTCTGCCGAACTACGGGCTCCGCGCCGCTAACTACTGGAGACGCCTTAGGTACCTAGCTCAGATCGGTGCCTTTACGGGGACGCGTAAGACCAATGACTAGAAGGTTGGCCCTCGACATTGACCGACGTGCCTCCGTGGGCGTGGTACTCTTTGCCGAACAGAGTTGCAATGTTTGAAGCAAAGGCCATCCGGGAACTTCGGAGAATCTTCCACAAAGCGATGGATCCGCTGACGACCTTGTTTGAAGCCGTACCGCAACGGCTTCATGACCACCAGTTTTACCGGCATGTCCGGGTGACGGAAGGCAAGCAACCAGTTCAGCAGGGAAAGCTCGCAGTCTATCTACTTTTCCAGCCACACGGTCTGCTACCCTCCACACATCTGACAGTCCGCCACCTTGTAAAGAAGGAGTACTCGGTCGTTGCCGTATCTAACGCACCTCTGTCGGAACAAGCGCGTGAAGAACTGCTATCCTCTGTTGCCCTTTTGGTAGAAAGACCGAATTACGGTCACGACTTTGGCGGCTATCGTGACGGACTTCGTGTGGTGCGAGATCGAGGTATTTTCCCATCGCGTCTCTTGTTGCTGAACGACAGCGTCTGGTTTCCTCTGTCATCCAGTGAAACGCTCCTTGAGGAACTGGAGCATGCAACTGAGGGCCTGACCGGGCCGATGTTCGAAAGAAAGATGGGCCGAAGTCACGCAGGCCACTTTGAATCCTACATGATGATGGTTGGGCACCAAGGGCTTACATCTCTCGCCTTTTCAAATTTTTGGCAGAGCTACCGCATGTCGAGTACGCGCCGAAAGGTGCTCCTTCGAGGTGAGAAGGGGTTTTCCCGTGCACTACTAGACCAAGGTGTACCGTCAAAGGTCTGTAAGCGTTCGCGGGGCATCACGGCTTGCCTAGCTTGACGGCTTGAAGTTCCACGGCATGAGATCATTGAGGCGGCTTTGGGGATGGCCGTTGGCAATCGCGGTCAGGGTGGCCTTGAGGTAGGCGAAGGGTTCGACG
>NZ_JAUXOV010000045.1 GCF_030684215.1 Pseudotabrizicola sp. | reverse complement strand
GTATCGAAGATCGTCACCGTTTCGCCTCGAGCAGCCGCAGCAGAAGCCAAGGCGCGACAGAGGGTGCTCTTGCCCGATCCCCCCTTGCGGTTCATCACCAGCACAACACGTATCCCGTAACCCATACCACCTTCCTCACTTCGCCGATTGCGTTTCTCACAATGTGGATCGCTTAAATCTTTTATCTTAACTCACATCGCTTTAATCTGAACGCCGACTGCGGATATCAGAAACCAGCTCGCGCAAATCTTATTGCGTGAAGCGCGTTTCTTTAATCGTTTGCCTGATTACTGGATGCGTGTGTCTTTTATCTGATCGCGCAATGCGTGTATCACAAGGCGTGACCCCGAACACACATCCCTGATGCCACAAGACGCATCCCACACTTCCTTTCCCCGGAACCTGAACACTGAACGACAGGATCCGCACGGTAAACAAAACAAGGCTTTAGGCCCATATTCACAAGGAAAACGCGCCTCTGACCACATGGCTGAGGGTGCACTATCCCTATCTCACCTTGTGTGTTGCGCGATCAGCGAAACGCATTCGGTGGCGGGGGAGTTACCCAAGGTCAGCACAATCTGCAAGAGCATAAATCGCGCTTAGATTGCACTTGAATGGGAGGTGAAGGAAGGGGTAGGAAGAGTGGCAGGAAATGCGATGTGTCTACAAATAATCGGTGGCAGAAGTTGGTGGTAAAATCAGAACCTCGCGAAACAAGACTTAAGTCGCGGTCCAAGGTTTTGGCGGGTGTTGGCAATGAAGTTGCTGATTCTGCAGTGCAGCAAGTCGGTGGACGCGGACGGCCTCGGTCGGAGGACAAGGGCCAGGTCGTGAGCTGTCGCCTGCCTGCCGAAGAACTCCATGCCTTCGACGCGCTTTGCACCCAGCTTGGCGCGAAATCCCGCTCGGACGGGGTGCGCTCGGTGGTGCGGATGGCCTCAGGTTTCCTCGAGTTCAGCCGGGAGGACAGCGTCAAGCTGGAGGAAATCCGCTACGAGTTGGGCAAGATCGGCACCAACGTGAACCAGATCGCCCTAGCTGCGAACCGGGGCAGGGCGCCGATGGTCAAGGCGCAGTGGGCGTCGGTGGATGAGTTGCGGCGGTCGCTGCCGATGGTGGCCAAAGCGCTGAGCCAAGTCATAGCCGAGCGCCGGCGGCAGGGCGTGGCGCTGTTCCGCAAGTTTGTCGAAGCTCAGGAGGGCGCGCGCCATGGTTAAGTTTGGGCCGCGTCCCATCGGGGTTGCCGAGGCCGTTCTTGGAGAGATCAACTTCCTGCGGCCGCAGCAGGGTAGAGTGAAGGCGGGCGGTTCGTCTTCGCCCAAGCGCGGGTTCAGTTTCTCGACCCGGGCCAGCCAGCTGTGGCGGTTCTCGCTGGGTTCGAACGCGGCAGTTCTAAAGAAAATTGGCAAGGGCGGGACGGCGAACGCCAAGGAGTTGGCCGCCCAGATGGACTACCTGTTCTCGAAGTCGGCTTCGATCTTCGGCAACGGGGTCGTGCTGGATGCCGACGCCAAGGGTCTGACCAAGGACGAGCGCAACGAAATCGTCGGCGACTGGGTCGAAGATTGGCGCGGCTCGCCGAAAAACGGCCACACGACCCATCTCTTGATGAGCTTCCCGTCCCATGTTCGGCCAGAGAAGGCGAAGCTGATTGCCGAAGCCTGGGCTTTCGAGATGTTTCAGTCGGGCGAGCATAAGGATGATGTCTGGTCCTATGTCGCAGCCCTGCACACCGACAAGGCCCACCCGCATGTCCACATGGTCGTCAACAACCGGGGCACGGTGAATGACAGCTGGTTCTTCATGGCCAAGGAGCATGTCTTCAATCTGGAGATCATGAAAGAGCGCATGGTGGCAATCGCGGCCGAAGAAGGCGTGTTTCTGGATGCCACTTCGCGCGCCGAGCGCGGCTTGCTGACCTATGGGCCATCACGGGCAGAGATTGAGCGGGCGCGGGTTGAGGGCCGGGCACCTGAAGAAAGGCCGCGTGAGGGTAAGGCGCTGGATGATGCCTTGGCGACAATGGCCCGCACGGCGGATGCCATGCGCAGTCTGCAGCATGTGGCGGCACTGACAGGTCTGCCGGAGATTGGCGAGAAGATCGCCAAGGCGGAAGAAGCTTTGCGTCGTGGCGGGGTACTGCAACCTTTTCCGGGCGATATCGCGACGGCGGAGCGGGCCGATCTGGATCGGCATTTCAGCGGATGGATGGCCGAGGCGGAGGGCAAGATCCGAAAGATGCCCGTCGCCGAGCGCAAGGAAATGCGGGACGAGCTTTATGGCTATGCTATCGATATCGCCAAAGGCTTGGGCGATGCGAGAGGGGCGCAACTTTTGCAGATGCTGCCGCAAACAAATCTCTATGCAACGGGACTTGAGGGTGACCGCCTGACACAGGGTAGGGAGGCCGTTGATCTGCAGCCAGGCGCCGTCGACCGGCTGAAAACGGCCATCGTCAGCAAAGCTGTGGCCTTAGGTCTCAGCGGCGACCGCTTGGCCGAGCGACTGGAGACGGGTGCTGCCAATGCGTGGGAAGAGCGCGATTGGGTGCGCAGTGACTTGTTGGCCCTGTCCGGGCGACGGCGTGTCGATCTTCGGAATTCGGATCAGAGTAGGACGGTCGTCGATGATCTTGAACGTTTCTATGAAACGGCGGCCAAACTGACTGAGCATACCCGGGCGCATGAGGTGGCATCGGACAATGATCGTTTGCTGCGTGCCCTCGGGGCAATGGGTCGCATCATGCAGACAGACGGAAAGGTGGAATTCCGGGGGGATGCCCATGCTGAGCGGTTCGCTGATGAGCTGGGTCTGCGGTATGGCAAAGAGGTTGTGGCGGAACTCGCCAGCGGGCGGACGGATGCGCTGGCAGGGGATTTCGAGGATGCGGATCAGCGGAGGTGGATCGCGCGGGCCATCGTTTCTTCGGCTAAGTCGCATGTGGCGTTCGGGCTGACACTGAAAGAGGCACGGCACGCTGAACGGCTGCTCGCGCTAACTTCTGCTCGGGGCGAGAATGATTGGGAGCGGTGATTGCGCGTAAATGGCTCGGGCTGGCTGGCTCAGATTTTCAACAATTGCCGTAGTAGCCGCCGGAATATCGGCAGTATTCGGTGGCCGCGCCGGAACGGATCATCTCTGCCGCGATGTCACGGCCGCTGGGCAGAACACATTGGGCGACTAAGCGTCCATATCGATCAACGTCCAGAACTGCGCAACGCAGTTGCTTGCCGGATATCAGACTGTGCAAGGTCGACGTGGCGGTTGAACCGCCTTGGTGGTTCCATTCCGGCGCATCGAGGCCCCAGACACGAATTCGACGCGACTCGCCGCTAAGCGTGAAGGTGTCTCCGTCCAGAACTTTGCTGACACGTGCCTCAAGGATGGGTACTTCCTCCGCCTGGGCATCGGGACCTGCAAGAAGTGCCATAGCGGTAATGATCGTTGCGAGCAGTGCCCGCGCCAGTCGACGATGACGAAGCCGTTGAAGAGTGTGAGGCAACACGTCCATGCTTCTAAAATTGCTCGAACTTTCGCGCCAACGCAAGATCATCCCTGCCATCACTTTCGGTTCTTTGGAAATGACTGTCGGCAGAGGCCGGGGGCCGGTAAACACGATGGCGTCCAGACGCCGTATGCGATCATGTTGGTACTGCGGGCACAAGCTTAGACCGCGCCCTCAATGAGCGGTCCGTCTGCTGCCCATCCCGGTCGCAGGAATGCAGCGAATAGCCAGTCAAGCAAAGGATCGTCAAGCAAGCCTGCAAGAAATACTGAGCGCCAGTTGTTTCGACTTCCATGGGTGTCATCCTGACGGTCTAACTCTGCAGTAAGGATATCTCTCAGCGCTTGCCGAGTGGCCGGTGCAGCTCGCAATTCGGCTGCTGCGAGGCTAGGCCGGCGAAGCAGATTGGTCCAACTGGTGCGCAAGTAGCGTAGGATCGAGGTGCGATCGACTACGTTTGCCATGTGAAAACTCACTGCTGCGACGAGCGGGTCAAAAGGGTCAAGCGCAGGTCGCAGAGTGATCCTGGGCACAAGGCCAAAGTCCTCGATTTGTGCCACGAACAGTCGTTCCCGCAAGATGTCATCGAAATAGGGGTGAAGAATTCGCTCGTGAGGATTCGCGCCGGTCAGTAGATTCGTCCGCGTGCTGTTACACTTGCAGGCCGGGACCAGGTTATGGCCGAAGATCGCGAAGACTGGATAATCTGCTTTTGGGAGCAGATGGTCTAGCGTGCCGCTGTGAAACGACCCGCACATCGGGCAGCAGTTAGCTTCGCTTTCCTCTCGGATGCGATTAATATGCGGGAGCTCCTTTGATGGCGAAGCGTACAGCGCCTTCAGTTGGGCTTGGATCGGAACTGGGAGCGCTATGTTGACTACGCCATGCGAGTTACCCATGGCCGCGACATACTGAACGTAACCCGCCTTGATCGCAGGGACTTGTGCGGCAAGACTTGGATAGCATTTTAGTCGGGTGTTCAACGCAAGCGCGTCCAGAGCGGCCGCATCATCGAAATAGTCAGGCGGATCAAGTCGGTTCATTGGCCGCCACCCTCGCGGTCAGTTCCTTCGACCTGTGCACGAATTTCGCTAAGCAAATCAAGCGACACCCGATCCTTGTAGGTCACAAATATTTCATCCCAAGACGCGCCCTGGGCAACAATTTTTGTTTCAACCTCTTGTGCGAGGCGTGAAGGCCGGTCCTCCCCGAACACGAAATAAGAAATCGCGCCAACATCTGCGCCGAACGTCTTGAGTATCGGGGTCTCTGCGGAGATCACTCGATCCGAGTTGGATCGAAGCACAGTGACCTGGTCCTCCATCGCCTCGCGCACGAAATAAACCGAATGCGTTGCCAATATCGCCGCGGATCCTGTCTGTTTGAGCAAGCTGTCAAGCAAAGCGACAAACTGACTAATGAAGTTCGGATGAAGGTGGGTCTCGGGCTCGTCGAAGAGTAACAGCGTACCATTCTCGACATAGAGACCTGTCAGCGCCGCGAAGCGTAGAAAGCTCAGTTCCCCACTACTGAGGGGATAAGTCTTGCCCTCGATCATGCGGACAGGTTCGGCGCGGCTATTGATCGAAGAATAACGCTCGAGCGTCTCCTGTTCCCCGCCACGGTTCAGGCCAAATACCGATACGGAGCCGTGCTCGCTGGCCCTTTTGCGTAGAACCAACTCTTCACAACCCTCAATCACGCTGATCGACTTCTGAAAAATCTCATATCGACTCTTCCCAGCTATACCCTCTGTACTGCGCGCGAGTTGAATGATGAGGTCGCTAGTTGAATGCCGCGTCCGTCCGCTCACCATGGAAAAACGCCGATACCAGACACGTGCGTGCTTGCGCCGCTCACTCGGAAACACAGAGGATGTTGATGCCGACGGATAGAAAGTAAGCGGTGCGTGAACCCCGTCGGGCTTTTAGATTGACGGTTTTTGGAAGGCCCAAGGCATGAGGTCGTCGATGCGCGACGCGGGGTGGCCGTTGGCGATGGCGGTCAGGGTTTCGCGCAAGTAGGCGTAGGGATCGATGGCGTTCAGTTTGCAGGTTTCGATTAGCGAGGCCATGCGCGCCCAGGTTCGGCCGCCCTCGTCATGACCGGCGAACAGCGCGTTTTTTCGATTGAGGGCGATGGGTCTGATGGTGTTTTCGACCGGGTTGGTATCCATCTCGACGCGGCCATCGGTCAGGAAGATTTGCAGGCCATCCCAGTGGCGGTGGATGTAGCCGAGCTTTTCACCCAAGCGGGATTTGGCGGAGATCCGGCTGCGCTGTTGGGTCAACCAAAGGCGGAAGTCGGTAATCAGCGGCGCCGATTGCACTTGGCGGGCGGCAAGACGCTCTTCGGGGGGCCGCCCCCGGACGCTGGCTTCGACCTTGTAGATCTGGGCGATGCGGCGAAGGCCTTCGGCGGCGATCTCCGAGCCGTCCTTTTGATAGATGTCATGCAGTTTGCGCCGGGAATGTGCCCAGCAATAGGCCAGCGTCAGGGGCATGCCGCCCACGCGCTTTGGTTCAGCCAAGGCGTCATAGCCGGTATATCCATCGACCTGCAGAATGCCCTCGAAGCCCGTCAGGATGTCCATCGCATGACGACCATGGCGCCCGGGCGCATAGGTGAAGACGACGGCGGGCGGATCGCCACCGCCCCACCCGCGATCATCGCGGGTCACCGCCCAGAGGTAGCCGGTCTTAGTCTTGCCCGCCTTGGGATCGAGGACCGGCGCTCGGGTCTCGTCCATGAACAGGCGGCTGGATCGTTTGATGTGGATCAGCATCCGGTCGACGACTGGGGCCAGATGATAGGCCGCCACACCGCACCAGTTTGCCAGGGTTGACCGGTCCAGGTCCACGCCGCCCCGGCCATAGATCTGGCATTGGCGATAAAGTGGCAAGTGGTCGGCATATTTGGAGACCGCGACATGTGCGAGCGTGCCCTCGGTCGGCAAACCGCCTTCGATCAGCCAGTTTGGCGTGTCAGCCTGAATGATGCCAGCGTCGCAACGACGGCAGGCATAGCGAGGGCGAACGGTGACGACGACCTGGAAACGGGCAGGAACGATGTCGAGCCGTTCTGCGCGGTCTTCGCCGATCTTCACCATATCGGTGCAGCCGCAGGGACAGATCTTCTGCGTGGGTTCGATCACCTGTTCGATGCGCGGTAGATGGTCGGGCAGATGGCCAAGGTTGCGTTTGGCTGGCGGACGCCTGGGCCTGCCATCGGCATTGCGCTCCGTCAGCGCTGCCCGTGCAGCCTCGGCTTCCGCGACGGCCGTTTCCAGATCCTCGAAAGCCAGCTGACGCTCATCGGGGGGCAGTTGCTCGGACCGTTTGCCATAAAGCGCATGGCGCAGCTCGGCTATGAGATAATCCTGACGTTCGGTATGGGCTTCCAGCCCGGCGACCTTGGCCTGCATGGCCGCAAATGCCTCACGCACGGCGGGCGGAAGGCTGTCCAGATCAAAGGGGAGATCGGCGGGCGCAGACATGGCGATTTATACCGCATACCCCCGCGTTTGCCCATATTTACAAGGCAATCCGAGTCATTCTGTCGCGGTGGGAAGCATCGGTCTGGGCGCATGGATGCGGCGCCAGTCAAGGCCGGCAAACAGCGCCTCGAACTGCACCCGCGACAGCCGCATGACCCCGTCGCCAACCTTTGGCCAGGCAAAGCCGCCCTGTTCCAGGCGCTTGTAGATCATCACGATCCCACTGCCGTCCCAGAACAAAACCTTGATCCTGTCGCCACGCTTTGACCTGAACACCACCATCACCCCCGCCTTGGGCGCAAAGCCCAACTCGCCATGGGCCATGGCGGCCAGCCCGTCATGCCCCTTGCGAAAGTCTACTGGCTTGGTCGCAATCACGATCCGGACGGCCTGATCGGGGAAGATCACAGCGCCTTCCTCAACGCCGCCGCCAAAGCCGCCACACGCTCCGGGCTGCAGTCCGGCACCACATGCAAAACTGCGCCGCAAATCTCGACCCTGATCACGCCAGTGCCGCCCACCGCGGCAGCGGCAGTATCAGAAATCGGTGGTTCGATCACCAGCGGCACGAATGCCGGGGCTGCATCGATCGGCACCACCAGCTTACCTTTACGCGCTTGAGCGCGCCATCCAGAAAGGTGCCGGGCAATCAGCCCATACTTCGCTGCAACATCGCAGACCCGCGCGCCGGGCTGAAAACTCTCGGCCACGATCCGCGCCTTGAGGTCATCCGGCCAACGCCGACGGCCGGTCGGGCCATCAAGGATCTCGATCCGGGATACTCTCTTCGATCCACGCACCTCCATCCGGTGCTCGTTTTGGTGCTCCATGGCAAGCCTCCCGCAAACTCAGTTGCAGGACGGCATGCCCGAAGTCACATCAAGCCGAAACCACGGGGCTGGCGCACCGCTTACGATAGAAACCGAGTATCCGATTGAACACCGGGCGATCGCCATCGAGTGCAGTCAGATTGGGCTTTCCTAGCAATGCCGCATCGACGATCTGCGCTAATGTCTGACTTTTGCCGACGCCGTTCTTGCCGATAACGATTGCGAAGCGACTGGGTAGCACATCGCCAACATGCGAAAAACGGAACTTGAGATCGTGTGCGTTTGGTCGCCCCGCAAGATGAAACTGGACGCGCACGCCTTCGGATATCCGGTCAAGCTCCTCAAATCCGACCCCGCGCAGGATCGGTGCAGCATTCTTCCAAGTAAAATAGGACTCGCTTTGACGCAAAAAGGCACTGAGAAAGATTTGGCTCTCTCGCGCCGCTCTTAGCCAAGGTCTGCCAATAGGCCGATCCTCTGCTTCAACCATGTCGTTCATCGCGCGCAACACGATGCGTGTTTCATCCGGTCCGAGCTGTCTAATGATCCGCCGATAGCTCTCCATATCTGGCAGCATCGTGAAATAGTCCGGAACCTTTTCGGCCGGGATTGCCCTCTGTTCACGATTGACAAGCTCGCGTAAGTGCATTGTGTCAAACTTGTTATCATGCTTCTCAAGGAAGCCAAAGAGCCGCGCAACTCCAAGCGCTCGCTAGAAAAATCCGGACTATTCTTGGGTTGGATCACAATTTCGATAAGAATGCGCTCACCAAAGTCATTCCAGCCGTCCGAGCTGGGCATGATCACTATCGTTCCTGGCTCGATAGAGGTTTGCAGGTTTTGCTCATTGAGAAACAGGACCTGATAGCTAGCAGCGTTTTCTCCCACCGAATTACTCCCCATTGTGCCGATCAATCGCTAGGCGAATTTGCCCGAAGAGTTGTACGCCCACCAGCCGACGTTCACACTGTAAACAGTTGGGCAGCAGCGTTGACAAATTCGCGCCTGCGAAGGCTCCCGCAAGGTTAACTTGTCAAAAGTGTCGCATATCGACCCTAGAGTGCTGCGCCGAGCATTACGGTCAGCTTCATAGAAATCTGAAACGTAGCGCATCAAGTAGGTGATCGTCCGCAATGAAGCGACCCCATCAAAGCGATCGTCACCAGTGCAACGGGCTGATAGCGGACGTTTAGCAAGCAATTTCATTTCCGAATGCGATGTTGACCAAAGAGTTTGTCAAAAAAATCGGTGATCCTCGCCTCGGCGCCGTCACCAACCAATTCATTTGCGCCGAACCGATAGACTTCGTATCCAGCAAGGCGCAGCTCGCGGTCGGCTGATACCATTTCTGCATAGACCTTCAATGACGGAAGATCGTCTTTCGAGAAGTGATGTTTGCCATCTACCTCGATAACAATGCGTTGACGGCCGGGTAGCAACATAAGGAAGTCCATGCGCTGACGCGGTAGCGGAAGCCGACGGCGCAGGGACTTCGCGACGGCAGGATCATAGTGAAGGTAGACCTGCGGCAGGAGCGCGGGCAGCACCTCGCCGAGGGTGGACCGATAGGCCTTGAAGTAGGTCGCGAAAAGCTTGCGTTCTGCGTCCGAGGCTAGGGATTCCTGGAGGCGAGCTCCGAGTTTTGCGGCATCCGCCCCCGGTGTAACCTCGCCCCACCAGGAAACGAGTTCGGACCAAAGAAGGCCGCTCGCGCCGATCGGCCGGTCATAGACCAGGCAACTCTCTTCGCCGGACAGAATGACGATGTCGTTATTGATCGCATCTGCGAAGCCGATCTCCGGCTTCGGTCCTCGCGAAGCGAAGATCAAATTCTTGGGCCGGCCACTGACCCCGCGCGCCAGGGATCGGAAGCGGAAGAGCGGATGACCGGAAATTTCGCCTTCCTGCGCCAGCTCATACCCATCCCGTGCAAGGACCGCGTTCAGGGCGGCGACCGCCTTCGTCTGATCATCACCCGATCGAGAAAGGGGGTGAACAGCTTGTTCGAGTAAGGCGCCGAACCTCGCCCTGGAGCAATCGAATGCCCCGATTTCTCCGAACAAGTGCTCCACCGACCAATCGCCAGGATTGCGGTCCATATGCTGGGTGATCTGGTCGCGCAGGCTTTTGCCACCGCTTCCGAGGAAGTCATCAAGTGGCGAGGAAAGCGGAAAGTAGCCCTCGACCACCTCGATGGTGCTGCGCTCACCGGCAAGATCGTCTCCGAGGATCCGCGCAACGTCTCGTCGTGTGATCTGTGTCAACGGCGGATCGCTAGTCTCGAGCACCTTGCGACCCGCCTCATCGAGCGAGATGTCGCGGCGGACAGCAGCGAATTTGAGCGCCAGCCGAGCGAGGTCCTCCTGCGTGAGGTTCTCGAGCACAGCTTCGATACGCTGCCGTTTCGAGTAACCCTCCGGGGCAGGCACGACCAGCCCGGCGACCCGCTCTGGCTCCTGGCTCATTTGGGCGTGGCTCATCCCGTGCAGAATCCCGGAGAGAAGCCCGTAAAGGTCATCCGCCACGCCCGGTCCCTTTCAGGATCACGCGCACGAATGCAAACATCCGCGTAAACAAATAGTCGACCTGATCCAGAGAGGTCAACGGTTCCTGCGTTGTCTCGGAATGACGAATGCGGAAACTGTTCCCTATGGAGGTCAGCTCAGCGGCCTCCCGCCCAAGGGCTTCCCGAAATCCAGAGCCCGGCGGTGCGACGCGGTCCAGCAGCGCATCGGCCTGTGCGCGCTTATTGGCGCCGGGCTCCAGCGTCTTCAGGCGTTCAAAAGCATCCCACAGCTTCTCCAGAGCGTCCTGCCGATCTTCGGGCTTTGGCGAGACAAACCGCTGGCGCGCGGCTTCGAGCAGCCGGTCTGTCTCCGCATCGCCAGTTTGAAACAAGGCCCAGCCGATCGTATTGGCGATCGCCTGCGGAAGAAGGCGGCGGGCCTGTCCGGTCGCTGTGAGCTCGTAGGCGACAGCGTTCCGGCGGAACAGGAGGTTCACGTCCGCCACAAATCGCGCAAGGCCGGCGTCGCGATCCCAACTCAGGTGATGGTGGCGGTAGTAAGAATGATAGGCGCCCTGCAGGGCCTCACCCACGGCGCTGGCGCAGAACTCAAGCAAATCGAGGATCACCGGCGTGTCGGGCACTACGTTCGGAGAAAGCGGCCATTCGATCCACGGTACCTCGGCGCCTAGCACTTGGCAGAAGGCCCGCTCGTCACATCCGCATGGTCCGTTTCCGTCGGCGCACTGTTCTGGAAAGCGGTGCCCAAATGAGCCATTGCCAATTCTCGTCTGGATCAAGCTGCAGATGCCGGCCCACAAGCGCTCGTCTATGATATCGATTGCGTGGGGTCGACTTCCGTATTCACGATCAGTAAAATAGGTGGCCACGAGTTTCCTCCAATATCATCCCTTTGCCGCGCGACACGCCATCCCGGCGATTTCTCCGCATCGCTCGATCGGCGTCCAGGCCAATTTTGCGCCGCAATAGATGCTAATCTATTCCGAGTTTATTGAAGAATATTTTATTCCGCATTTCAGCGTCCCGGAGAAGTTTGGTCCAACTCAAGACTTCCATGTAGAGGCTGTTGTTACCAAACCATCGGAACCAGCCAAGTCCATCTGGCATGGGAGTAAAGTCCTTCTCAAACTCAAGCCACTTTCTTACTTTTGGCGTCAGATCGCAAACTACGTAACCGTAAAATGGCGTCGTGCTGTTGACGATGATATCGCGGCCAGTGGGTGTCTTGAACTTACCTTCTCTGATTTGATTGACATATCGGACGATCTGCTGAACCGGATCTTCCTTCGATGAAGGATCTGCGAAATTGTCTCGTTGAGGCTTCTTGAACTCGAAGATGGTGATGGGATTGCTCGCCTCGTTCTCACCGCGAAATGCAACGCGGCGATTGTAGATTGTAATATCCGTCCGATCTCCAGCTGGTTTGTTCAGCGGCTTATCGGATGAGACATAGGAAGAAAAATTAAGCCGCTCGTCGAGCATCCAGAGGCTGTGCGATTCATAATCCAAGTCTTCCGAATCTTTTTTACGTCGCATAATGATATCATGCACATCGCCTTCCGATTTGTACTTTCCATCGGAACCGATTTCAAGAGATTTGGAAAAAAGATCCAGAACGCACTTTCTCATGGAAACATAGTGGATGAGATCGTTCTTGCTGGTTTCGGAAATGCTGTCCATAATCTGAACGATTCTTGTAGTCAATTCATCGGGGTTTTCTGATTTCAGCAGCGCGGCCACCTGCGATCGCGTCTGAATTTCCTTTTCGTATTTCTTCTTTTGAAGATGAAGCTCGATATCTTGGTTCGTCGGTCGCATCGGCAGGGCGTCGAAATCAACCTCATTCGCGAGTGTCCGGTGCCAGGGCGCGTCGACCGACACATAGTCGGCTATTCGCGCTTGCTTGCGCATCTTCCGTTCAGTAATTTCCGAGCCTACAGTCGACTGGGCGATCTCGGCAGCCTTCTGCTCGATCTCGCTTTGAGAGATGCCAGTCAACAGGTCATTGTCATTCTGAAAGCGGAATTCGCCTCTTTCGAGCGACACATTGTCATTGAGGTAGTCGCCGAAAACATAGGACTTGACGACGAAATTGCGCCCTTTGGATAGATCCTGTTCGGGGCCGACCTCATAGAACTCTTCGGCAAACTCAGGTATATAGACCTGAAGCGGGTTATCGGTCACTTCGCGCCGATGTGCGACGAGACTGACTTTGCTCTTGGCCGACCTTGGTGTATAGAATTTGAAGACGCGTACGTCAAAATCCTTGACCTCTTCGTTGGCTGTGAGTGTGAACGTGCTCTGTTCAACCGGCATCTCAACAATCTGGCTGTTTTCCTTGCCCAGATAGTCGTTGAGAGAGACACCACCGGAAGGCTCGTTCGCTTCACGGATCACGATACGCGGACACGCCCGATCCTTGTCAACGAAATATGGTAATAGCCGTTCGACGATTACGCGGCAGACAGTATCAAGCCGCTTGTCCGGGAACTTGACCGACTTGATACCGGAAATCTCGAATGCCGTACCTGTCTCCCGCTTTTCCGAAGTGGACGTTTTCTCGTCAACGATGATGTCTTTGCCTAGGCCCATCCTAAAGGATCGATCATGAAACTCATCACCGACGGTGAAGGTGCTCGCCACTTTCACATGGTTGAAATATTTGAGGCAAGTGAAACGGCCAAAGCCCTTCCCGCCATCGGCGATCTTCTGTTCGGTATAAAGTGTATCAAAGGAATCGCGGTTAGTCTTCGTGAAGCCAACACCATTATCCTTAACGACAAAGCCATCGATATCTTCAAGGCGGTCGATGATGTCCGCTTGTCCACTTCGTAGTATTTCGATTTGGATCAGTCCGTTCTTGCCGCCTTTTTGGTCGATGGCTTGAATGGCATTCACTACTAGCTCCACTAAGGGCGTATAGATGTTAGTGCCAGATCGAATATTCTCGACTAGCCGCCTGACGTTTACATTGCTCATGCCATCTCGCTTACATCGGTCGGGCCATCGTTGGCTCTGTCATTGGACCCGCTCCCCGACGTCATTCTTCGTTCCCTCTTGATTCTCGCTGTCGAATTCGGCTGGCGGAGGACACTACGTTTTTGACGACATACTCGCGCATGAATCCTCTTAGTACCTGCGCCGCCGGAAGATCATGGGATTTGCACGCTTCGACGAACTCGTCTCGAAGCTCCCGGTTCAACCTGATGCGCAAGCCGACATCTTTTTTTGGCATACCGGGAGTGTAGCCAATGGATACACATTTGCCTAGAGGGATCCGCGAGATGAAGAGCAATCAGGCTTCAATGGTCTTCAGCCTTCCGCCTGCCCATTTGTCAGCATGTGCCAGGTAACCCAACCTCCGTTTTGCTATAGCGCGGCTGGTTGCTAATTTGCGTAGCACAAGTCACAAAACCCCAGCCTCTTGCGTCAACAACTTGCCGAGCAGTCAGGCGCGAGCGGCCTCTTTGTCCAACAGTCCTCGCAGAAGTGCCAACCGATCCCTGCTGAATTCACCCTCCCTGAGCGTTAGCCCCTGCATGGCGCGCACGAAGAATTGGCGAAAATCCCTGCGTTCCTCGCACCAGGCAAGCACTTTCACCCCTTGGGGCGGATGCACCAAGGCTAGGGGCAGGACCGTGCGCGTCGTCTCTTGTCCGGAAAGGTCGGTGTATCCGAAGGCGACCGGCTGGCTGGCACGGATCGCCCGGTGGAGCGCGGAAAGATCTGCTGCCGCGGCCGCGGGCAGATCTCCGTGCCAATAGGCGGCCGGGCGGACGTCCAGCAACTGGTAGATGCGGCCGAGAATGGCGGCTTCAGGATCGGTTTCCGCTAGCCGGGCAAGCGTTGCCTCTGCAGCGGCTGCGGCCACCGGATCGCCGCGATGGCTTGCCAAGGCGAGACCCCTGAGGGCTGCATCACGCAGTTCGTGATCCAAAGCAGACGCTGGTTGGGCGGCCACGCTGGTCGCTGCACTTTGCCCAAAGCCGATAGCGGCGGCAAACCCAGCAAGCCGGGTGCCGAGCGCGCGGCGCGTCAGGGTCAAGGGCGTGGGGCGACCGGGTCGCATGGCAAATCCTCGTGGGCATTGGAAAAGGTGCTCTCCTTCGCACGGGTAAGGCCGTTTGGTCTAGTATTTTCATTGAAGACCATCGTCCCCGAAGCGGGAGAATGCCTGAATCCGCAAGGCCCATGGCCTGCTCAGTTACACGAACTAGGCCGGAGCTAATCACCGCATGGCGTCAAAGCTCAAAGCCTGCGAGGCTGTGGGAGAACTTGCTCATCTTTGAGACCGCGATTGTGATGGGTGGTCTCAAGGCTGCGAGATCAACCTCGGGCTCTGCGATGGCTTCGGCCTGTTCCACCGTGGCGAGCACGTCAGCATTGACTGCAGCCAGCTCGGCCTCTGGCGCTATCTCATCCCGCGCCACAATCTCGGCCGCCAGTTTCGGCTCAGGTTCAACCGCGGCTTCAGCCTTTGTCTTCTCCGGCCGCACAAAATCCACCAGCATCCTTTCGGCCATTCGCCGTTCCAACGCCTCCATCCGTTGGGTCAACACCTGCACGTCCGCAGCTTCCTTGGGCGGATAGGGCAGGGCACCCTTTTGGGCATCGAACAACTTCTTGAAGGTAGGGTCCTGGAAGTAGACGATCCGGTGAACCAAGAGCGGGTTCTGCCGTTCCGGGATGAGAATTGCCTGATCCGGGCTCAGCCGCCGCACCTCGTCGGGGGTCAGAAGTGGCCGCTCCTCCATCCGCCGACTGACCGATCGCCGCTGCATGAAATCCCTGTCCCGAGAAACACTATCCGACACGGAAAGCTTCGTCGTCTTGCCCAAGGCGTCCGAAATCTCCCCCGCCGTCTTTTTGTCGTTTGCCGCGAGGTAGAGCTTCATTCCGGCGGCGGATTCGAGCGACAGGCGGACATTCTCGCCATAGATGTTATCGAGACCGGGGATCGACTGGGTGATGATCGAAACCCGAGCGCCATGACCAGCGAGCTGCTTCAGGGCCTGTTCAACAATCGGCATCGGCCCGAGCTGGTCGAACTCATCCAGCATGACCATGACAGGCCAGGGCTCTGATTTCGGGTCGGGGAGGGTGGAGCGCATGGTGGCGATGAGCTCGCCGAAGAACAAGCGCACCAGAGGCGACAGGGTGCGAATGTCGTCGGCATTGACCACGACATAGATCGACATCGGGCGCTTACGCAGATCGGCAAAGGAAAAGTCATTGCCAGATGTCGCGCGATCTACAGCCGGGTTGTTCCAAAGCGTCATGCCCGCGCCGCCAAGAACCGAGGCATGCGAAGACAACGTCCGGTCGGAATACCCTGCGAACTTCCGGAAAGTCTGGGCGGCATTGGGGTGTTTCACCTCCTCGGCATGCTCGCCGTAAACCTCTTGGGTCGCCCCCCGGCCAAAGAGAATGCGGCTTATCTCACCGATCGTTGGCTTGCCGCGCTCAATGGCCAGAAGGCCAGCGGCTACGAAAAGCTCACGCCCTTCAGTCAAAAAGTCGCCAGCGGTTCCCTTGTCCGAAACCGTCAAAAAGTAGTCCGAGATCTTTGCCAGTTCAGTATAGCGCTGCTCAAGATTTTCTATGCGGGCGACGCGCTCAAGCGGATTGTAGCGATGGGTCGGATGCTCAAAATCGAAGGGCGAAAAGCGATAGACTGCGTCGCCTTCGGCCTGCCGGTGCCGCGAAGTGGCCTCGAATATCTCGCCCTTCACATCGAGGACGACGATGCTGCCGTTGAACAGAATCGTGTTCGGGATAACATAGCCCACGCCTTTACCGGCCCGGGTGGGTGCCACAACGAGGCAATGCGGGAATTTCTGGAAGGTGGCGCTGACATAAGGCGCGGTCTTTGAAGGGGCGCCCAGCTTGCCGAAGACCATCCCCGCGCCCAAGGGCTGCAGGAGGCCATTCGTCTTCATCTCCGCGCGCGCCTGGAACTTGGCCTGACCGTATTCTGTGAGCTGTTGGCGGAAGGTTAGGGCGACGGCGGCAATCGTGAAGAGCACAGTTGATGCGCCGACAATTTGCCAAGGCAGGACCCAGGGCACGGAGGTCAACCGGGCAAAACCGGGAAACTCTGCGATCAGGACAAAGATGCCGGTCGCATTCGGATCGCGGCCCAAGATCAGGTTGAGGACAAGGCCACCAGCAATAAGACCAACCATCAGGCCGGATGTGAGACCAAGGGGAAGCAGCAAAGCAATGCGTTGCATGATCAAAACTCCCGATCTTGATCGTGAGCATGTGCCCGCGCGTGTTCCGGCGGTCGCGACGCCGCTTGCGCCACCATTCTGCGTTCCGCCGCCTCTGCTTCATGCGCGCTGATACCAAGCGAGGGATGCTCTTTGGCAGCGGAGACGACGGCAATGGCCATCGCGGCCCGTGCGGCCGGGTCCGCCACATCCTTGGCCAGTGCCTCGGTACGGCCCGCAGCGATGTCCTTTAGAACGGAGGCCCCATAGCGCTCCTTCATTTCTTCTGCGAAATCCCGCGCTTGATTTTCGCTGCGGAAGGCGACGGATCCCTGGCTGGCATGGACGCGCGCCAGTGAACCTAAGGCCTCAACCAGCGGGTCAGGTCCACGGGTAACTTCAATGCTGCGGGCGGACTGGATCAATTCGGCTGCACGCTCGTAAAAACGATCCACCCGCTCGGCCGCCGAACTGCGACCTTGGGCGCTGCTGAGATCAAAGCCATGCCGCTTGGCGACATCGGCAATATCGGACTTCACCCACGATTCTTCTTCGCGGGCGTTGGCAGCCCCCGCTTCAAGTCGCGCCTCAAGCTTCTTGAAATCGATCCCAGCGATGTTCGCATATAAACTCAAAGTAGCGCTCAACATCTTGGCACTGCTTTCGTCGAGGTCTTTCTCGGCCCCGGCAATCGCCAACGTGTTTGCGCCAATGGAGGTGCTGTAAAGCGTCGAACGGGGCGGGGCTGCTATTTCGGCCGGCTCCCGATCCAGCCCAAAGGCTGCCGCCGCCTCTTTGGCGATCCCCTGCATTTCGGATCGCAGGTCGTCTTGTCGGTCCGACGGCAATCGGTCGATCTGGGCTGTCGATTGCGCCACCCAGGCCGATAAGGCCCGCGGCGGGTCAGCCGCAAAGTCGCTCCGCTGCCGTTCTTCTTCGACATGGGCCGCCATCACTGGGCTTTGCGCCAAATGCTTGGCCAAGGCTTCACTGAGCGGCCCTTCATCGGGAAACTTGGCCAGAACCTCGGCGCCGCCATCGCGACCATAGGAGGTGACGGCCAGAAGTTCATCGGGCAGAAATCCTGCGGAGCCTTCGCCGTCGACAAAACGACCGGTGCCAATCGTGGCCTCAGCATCGGGGATATGATCGGCCACCATCTTCCGAAATTCTGGGTCGGCAACCAGCCGCTCGGCCAGATCGCGGGTGTCTTCAGTGTCCCGGCCAAGGGTCAGGACTAGTTGCGCATCATCTCCCGCATAGATCGCAGTCTCGGGACGGGCGAACGCGGGCTGAGGCCGATGCTCAAGGACAAGCCCTTCCGGCCCGCGATCGGGTTCTTCCACCAGATCGCGGGCCATTTCTGACGCGCGCTTTACCGCCAGCTCAAGCCCTTCTTCGCCCCCTTCATAGAAGTCATAGGCATGGCGCAGGGCCTCGCGGGAATTCGGGAAAGTGCGCTCAGAAACGGTAAGCTCATTCTCCCCTCCCGGCAGATTTGCCTCGTAGCCCGTATGAATGCCCCGATCGGTAGCCACCGCCACGGGCCGTAGCTCGACATTTGCATCGGTGGTGACCCAATCGCCTGTGGCGATGATGGGTGGCTTTTCGGCAAGGGCGTTTTGGTAGGCGGTTACCTCTCGATCCGCCACGTCCTCCCGGGCTTGCACCGCCGCGCGCAATTCCGGCCCGGGCGGAACCGCGTCACTGTGGTCCGCCCAAAGCGTCGCTGCCTTTTCTGGTGCGCGGCGGGCGAAGGCCTCGAGATCATCTCTCAGGCCTGTATCAAGCCGCTCGGTCACAGCGGGGCCATCCTTGCCCCACTCGACTTTGCCCAACCGCTCCGTCAGCGAGGCCTCCATCGCATTGAGGAACCCGGCGCGGAACTCGGCGTCGGCTGCATGCGAGTCCGGCAGACTTTTGAAATACCGCGTCTCGCCGCTTTCATGGACCCCGTGAATCTCTGTCCGGGCCATGGTGCGGGCCGTGTTGCCATCAATATGCGCCACTGATGGCCGCTCGGCTGGATCGGCGCGAAAGAACGCTTCGCCCGCCTGGCGGGGATCTTCGAATTCTTGCGCGGCTCCCGATAGGGTTAGCCTGACCGAGAAGTATTCTTTGGGTCGGTCGGTGGCAGAGTGCTCCGCATCGCTACGCTCTGTTTCCGGGCGCGCCGCGCTTGTATTTATGTCGTTTTCCATGGGGTACCTGCGGGCAAAGAGCCGGAAATGGGGAAGAGAAGGGGAGGGCGCGGTCGGGCGCTGCGGCGGCGTCAGTCGTCGAGGCCGGGGAAATACATCTCCATGATCCCGCGCTGATCGCCAATGCGGCCCATCTGCAGGATCACGTCGATCGAAGTCTGAAGGTATCGGATGACCTCGCCAAAACTGAGCTTGGTGCCCTGGGCCATCACCAAAAGCGCCAACCGGTCCATTGCCTTGCGAGCGGAATGGGCGTGCAACGTGGTGAAGGAACCCGAATGCCCGGTGTTGATCGCGTCCAGAAACGTCGCGGCCTCAGCCCCGCGCAATTCGCCCAGAATGATCCGGTCCGGTCGCAAGCGCAGTGTGGCCTGCAAGAGCTTGTCGGCAGAGCGGGGCGAACCTTCATCGCGCTGCGCGATCAGGCTCACGGTATTGGGCTGGCCGGGCAGAAGTTCGAGGGAATCCTCGATCGTGACGATGCGCTCATCGGAGGCGACCATTTCCAGAAGCTTACGGCCCAGCTCGGTTTTGCCGGTTGAGGTGCCGCCCGAGACGATGACATTCAGCCGCTCAGACACCAGTTTGCCCAAGAACGCCTCGACATCCGCCCCTTCCGATCTGGCACGGATCTCAGCCACCATCGCGCGGCGTTCCTCTTCCAGGGAGTTTTCTTGGCCGCGCAGAAAGCTGAAGGATTTTGCCGTCCGCTTCACATCACCCTGCCGGGAGCGAAACACCCGGATACCGATCACTGTGCCGCCCGAGACAGCAGGGCTGCCCACCACCTGACAGCGCAGCATCAGATCGCGATAGCGCACGGCTGCGGAAACCAGAGGCGAAGTTTCCGTGAAGGTGTTCGAGGTCGAATTGGCAATCTGGGAGGCCAAATCGCGCACGGACCGCGCGGGCAGCGCGGCAAGGCCGCTTGGGGTCATATGGATTTGCCCCGCGCGCTCCAGCCAGATCGACCCATCGGCATTGATCGCCAGTTCCATGACGGCTTGGTCCGACAGGGCGGCATCGAGCTGCCCGAGATAGGTGTCGAGATAACTCATCAGTAAAACGCCAGATCTGCATCGACACGGATCATCACGACTGCGCCCTGGTCGACGCTGATCGTTGGCGGGATGCTGAGGTAGTCGGCCATCACCGTGTTGACCGCCTCGCCGAGATCGGTGCCGACGTTTTCGGCGGTGTCAGAGGCCACCTCATTGGCCGCGTATTTGTCGGCTGCCAGTGTTGGCACGGCACCAATCAGGGAAATCAGAGCGGCCGTGCCAAAGCGCTGGAGGAAGTGGTTTCGGACGGCGCCGGGAAGACCCGAGCGCCCAATGCGGTCGGTGCCATATGCCGCAAGCGTGACGGATTGACCGTCAGTTGTAACCAGCCGGTCCCAGGCGATCAGCACACGCCGCTGTCCGGCATCAACTTCGGAATCGTAGCGCCCGAAGAGACGCGAGCCGCGCGGGATCAGCACGCGGGACATATCAAACGACCAGACATCGTGGCTGACGATGGCAGAGACATTTCCTGCCAGATCCGTGCTGATCGCGGTCTCTAGGGCCGCCTCAATCAACGTGCCCTGCATGACGGTATGGGCTGGATCGGCGATGACCTCGGCTTGTCGGACTTCAGCCGCCTTTGCGCCCGCCCTGCGGAATGCATCATCGCCGGTGGCGGCTTGTCCCGGCGCACCCGGGGCAGGGGCCGCGGCGCCAGGCTCAAAGCCCATATCCATGCTGGAGCGCAGGGCCACCATGTCGGAATGGATTTGCGCCTCGTTTAGCATTTCGGCTTCCTGCCTGCGCCGGGCCAGTTCTTCTTCCCGGGCACGAGCGGCTTCGGCCTCACTGTCGCCGTCGATCAGCGCCTTAGTCTCGAGCTCGGTCTGCAGCCGAATGTTTTCGCGCTCAAGTTCGGAGAGGGCTGCCGCGCGGGCCTTTGCATCGGCATCGAGGGCCGCAACCTGCGCTTTGAGGTCTGCCAGTGCTGCCTCGTCGGTGACGGTCACGGGATTGGCCTTGAGATCGGCGATCTGGGAATTGAGCGCCTCGATCTCGGCCTGCAGCCGTTCTGCCTCCGAGGTGTCTGGTGCCGCCGGGACGATCTGCGGCTTTGGCCGTGAGACGCTGAACCCATCCGTTCCCGTGCCATCGCCCTGAAAATCGCTGACCGAGGCCGTCTCGATGGCGGGTGCTGGGGCAGGAGCATCGGGTGCAGCCAGCACCAGCCAGGCCCCAACACCAACGCCGGCCACGGCCGTGACGGCGGAAAGGGCGTAAGGGTTTATGCCCCGACCGCGCTTCGGGGCCTCAGAAGGTTTCATACGCTCCATGCGGGCGGTGAGCTTTTCGGCTTGGGTCTCGTCGGTCATTGGCTGACCCCCGGCTCGGCTGTGACGCAGACGTATTCTTCGCCGTAACGCAGGACCCAACGCTCAGAGCGGGTGCTGACAGTGATGGTGGTGCCGCGCATGGAAGAATTGACCGAGTATTCCTGACCCTTGGCATCTGCGCGGAAGATCGTCGGCATCGGTGCGCCGGGCGGGATGACGAAGGTGGTCTTCCGTCCGTCATCTGAGATCGACACCGGCGCAAAGCCGGGCAGGGCGCGGCCCTTTTTCATGATCTTGTAGGTCATGGGCAGGGAGGCGGGGATCTCGCTGCCGGCGGTGGCGGCACGCGTGCTGCCGGGCACAGTAAACTTGACCGAATAGTTCGGATTGCCCTTTCCGCCTTCAGTTACCTGCAGAAAGTAGATGTTGCGCTGCGTCTCGACGGTCAGGTTGGTCGTGGCCCCGGCGACGACGGGCTTGATGATGAAGAGGTTAGCGCGCTCCAACTTGTCGATTTTGAAGCTTTCCAGATCGCCGATGGCGATGGACTGAATCTTCTCGCCCTCACCAAGTTCGACCAGCGTGACGTTCCTGAGGCGCGTGTTGATCCGGTAAACCTGCCCCTCCTGGTAAGTGGCATAGGTTACACGGGCATCATGGCTGCCGGGCTTGGGCGATGTCTCGGCCAAGGCGGGCAGGGCGGTCATCGAGATCAGAAGCCCGAGCGCAGGAAGAGTCAGGGGATGGGTCATGTCATTCCTCCGTGGGGGCCAAGGTTTCTGCGGTGATGCGGTAGTCCGTCACCAGAAACCCGGTTGGGTTCTGCCAGACGAGATCGAGTGCGGTCTGCTTTGAAGGTTCAAAGCGATAGGTGACCGTGGCGGTGAACTTGCCGATCCGGTCAGGCACGCCCTCACCATCGGACACCCAGGTTTTTGTGAAACGCACCTGCGCGGTGGTGTCCGTCACCGGCGTGATCGACAGGATGTCGATGACCACTTTGGAATTCTGGCCATAGAGCTTGGGCGGATAGTTGGCGTTGCCTTCTGTCCAGAGGCTCACCAGCCCCTGGCGGGCATTGCCCTCTGACCAGGTGTAGGCGCGCAGAATGCGGGACTCGTTATCGTGCTGGTCATAGGTTTCGCGGTCGGTGACATAGGCAAAGAGCAGGCTTTGCCGGATGGCCTCGGCCTGTTCGATCCCGGCCTTTTCGACTGCGACAACGCGTTCGGCGACGCCTGTGTCTTTGTCGACGATGGCAAGGAAGGCCTCGGTCTGTTTCAAGGGGAGCAGTGTGACGACGGCAATCATGCCCATGAGACCGATGGCCAGCCCGCCGCCCGCCACGGCATAGGCGATGCGTTCGCGCTTTTTGACGCCGTAGAACATCTCGGCTTCGAGAAAACTTCTCAATTCAGGGGGTGAACCTGTCATTGTCTTGCTCCGGAAATGGGGATTTGCGCGGTCGGCAGTTGTGCGGCGTGGGCCAGTTCGTCAGCGTCAACTGTCGCGTATGAACTGACCCAAACGCGCCCTTGCGGCTTGGCCGCGCTCGGCATCGGACCGCGCCTGATCGCGCAAATGGTGGTGTTCGGTCTTGCCGTGCATGAAACCCGAGCGCACTTCGCTCATCCGGCGCGCCGAATAGTCGGAAGCCTTTTCCAGCGGCTTACCCGCAACCCGCAGTGCTTGTGGCGCAATGCTCGCGAGGCTGATCTGGCCGGTGATGTGGGTCACGGCATTCGGGATCGCCATCAAGGCGAAGATGCCGACAAAGACGATGACAAAGAAGCCGAGGATGGAGCCGAGGTCGGTCACATCCTTTGTCTCGCGGAAAACGTCGTGGGCAACGGTGACGACCGCCACGATGACCCCGGCGGAGGCGACCGGATACATCAGATAACCGATCATTGCCGAGAGCCAGGCCTCGAACATGCCCTTGGTCTTCTCAAAGATCGTGGCGCCGATGGCGATCGGAGCGACCCCGAGAAGGAATGCGATCATCAGCTTCGAGAAGCCGACGATGAACACGTAGACTGCCATCAACACGCCGAGGACAACGTAAAGGACGGCGGCCACAAAGCCGCGCATGATCGAGGACATGGCGGAGGAAACAGAGTCGACGTTGCCGGCCATCATGTTCGCCATATCATCCATCGCTGCAGTGGCGGATGCACCGACACCGCCACCCCCGAGCCGGAAGTATTCCAGCGCAAGAGCACTGAGCCCGTTGCTGGCGGCGTCATAGATCTGGGTGAAGTTGGACCAGGTCAGACCGAACATCAGGACCATGACGATCCGGAACGACAGTTGAACCGCATCGCGCATGGAAATCCGGTAAACATTCAGGGCCGCGTTGATCCCGACCATGACGAGCAGGAGGGCAAGCAGGGTCGTGTAGATCGGCCCGACAGCACCGGCTGTCGCCTCGAAGTATTGCCGCCCGGCTGAGGTGATTGCCGCATCCAGCGTTGTCAGGATGGCCGAGACGCTGTCCATCAGAAGCTGCCGCCACACATGGTTTCTGCGACAGCCGTCAGGGCTGCGGCCTCCTCCGCAATCGCCTTCGTCTGCTGCCAGCTGAGGCGCTGGACGTCGTGATGATCGCGCAATGCAGCCGCGACGGCCTCGACCTCTTCCCAGGTCGCCACTTTGCCTGTGCAGCCGCAATTCTGCGTTTCAATCACATTTCGCACGCGGACTAGGCCGTAGATGTCGCGTAGAGCCCGCGCTTCGGGACCAGACCGCGCCAACGCGTAGCCTGCGGGCCAGGCGGCCTCACAGTTCCGGAATTCTTCGTTCACTGCTCCCGGGATCGGCTGCACATTTTCAGGGATTTCAATCTTCGGCAAAACGTCGAGATAAGCGTCCTCTTGGACAATGTCTGCCGGGGCAGTGGTCTCGGCCCAAGCTGCGGTTGAGATGATCGCGATCAGCGCAAAGGCACCGCCCATCATTCGCGCTTTGAAAGCTTTGGTCATGTTCATTCTCCCCCAAGGACTTTGATGAACTTCTGCTCTTCGGCTGCGGTCGCGGCATCCATGACGCCCGCTTCGCCCATGCCCATCAGCTGGGCGGATTCCATGTTCCAGATATTGGCGAGTGCGATCGACAATTCCGCCGTCACGCGGGTGTTAAGGTCGATGGCCTCTTTCAGCCCCTCGGTGTCCGGGATTTCCTGTACAAGCTCATGGACCCGCTCGAGGCTTTCAGAGGCCTTGACCGAGGAGGTTTCTGCGGCGGCTGAGAGGAAAGCGGCGGTGTTGGCTTGCGTGCCGATCCGCGCGGCGCCTTCGTCTTCACTGTTGGCAAGGGTATCGACGGTGGCCACATCAAGCCCGGCAGAGGCGAAGAACTCCGAGACATACTGGGCGGCAGGCTTGTCGCCAACTTTACCTGAAGTCGTCATCAGAGAATACTTGCCATCTTTGGCCGACATCAGCCCGCCAGTCAGGTCGGCGACATCGGGAAGGATGTCGTCAAAGAAGGTATCCGGGTCCGGGATGCCCAAGGCCTCCAGCGTGAGCCCGTTCCGCAAGGCGTCAAGCTGCGCCTTCAGCGTTGCGATCTGTTCGATCTGCTTAAGGATCTGCTCATCGAGTTTGAGGTTCGACGCGATCATCTCCTTTACCTGCAGCTTGGCCTCGGTCAGCACCTCGCCAATCTTGGCGATACTGGTGAGGTCAACTGTTGGCACGCCCTGCGCGAGGGCAGGGACCGGAAGCAAAAGCGCCGCAGAAAGAAGAAGGGGGCGCAGGCCCCGGAGATGTGGGGCTATCATTCGGAACCTGCCTTTACTTTGATGAATGTTGCGTCGATGGCATAGGCCTGCAGCCAGAGGGCGTAGCGGGCCTGATCGACCTTCACGCGGGCTGCCTTGACCCGTTCGACCATCAGCCCGATGCGGACGGCTTCCGCCCGGGCATAGCTGTTGAGGTCCAGCGCCTCTTTGGTCGATTTGGTCATGGGGATGCGCTCGATGATGGAGCGCAGCCGTTTAAGCGAAGCCTCAATTTCGAGCGAGGCGGCCATCCCGTAATGCAAACCCGCGTCAGCCGTGTTGCTGGCCTCGGCAATCGCCATGTCGCGCGGATCAAAAGTGCCAACCTGATCCACGCCAGTGATCTTTCCGGCATAGGCGTTGAAGAACCCGGTGATGCGGACGACGTAATTCTGCGTCTCTTCAAACGGCGGGATGCCACCGTATTTGGTGACATTGCCCGGGCCGGCGTTGTAGGCCGCCAGGGCAAGCGGCACAGAACCGAAGGTGTTGAGCTGGGTCAGGAAATACCGCGCGCCACCATCCAGCTGCAGCATCGGGTCATCATAATAGGCGGGGTAGATCCCGAGACCCTTGGCGGTGTCCGGCATCACCTGCGTCAGGCCAAAAGCGCCAACCGGGCTGCGCGCCCCGATGGAAAACCCGGATTCCTGTTTCACGAGGCTTTGGAACCAGATGCGAAACTCGACCGGGTTCAATCCGGCGCGGGCAAGACCAGGGTGGCCTGCGTATTTCTGCGCGGTGACCACGATCATCTCTTCGATGCTGGTCTTGGCATCGCCGAAAAGCCGATCGGCGTAGGGGTTGTTGTCCTCAACGGCATAGAGGACTTCGGCCTCGGCTCCCGGGATCACTTCGAGATCACCGATCCACGGCGTCTGGCCGGTCATCATCGCCAGCGTGGCATCCAGTGCGTCGAGTTGGTCTTGGTGCAACTCGTCGATGCGGCGCTTCTTGTCGGCCTCAAGCTCGCGACCGCCCGTCAGATAGGACATCTGCGCGATCTCGAGCCCGTGCTGGATGATCGACTTCGGGTCGACAATCGGCACGCCTTGCGCCGACGCAGGCCAAGGCAGGACGGCCACGCCCAAAGCCAAGGCCCCGATCAGGTCAAGAGGTTTATTCGCAGGGAATGACATCAAGGCTCGACGTGTTGCCGCGAGAGACAAGCCCCGCATCCGGGCTTGCGCCCTTGGTGGAAGTGGTCACAGTGGAGCCAGCGGTGGCCCAGCAATTGGTCTTGGCAATCGGTACGCCGGTGCAGGCGGCGAGACCGAGGGATGCACCCATCATGACAGCCCAAAATCGGACTCGCATAATCAAGGTTATGTAATATATTGATTTCATTTGATAATCACTCCTTCCAGAATTTGGGGCGTGCAGCATAGTTGGCACCAAAGGCGTTGAGACCAGCCTGACCACCGCCGAGGGCCGTCAAAAGTGGCCCCAGGGCCTTGAGATCGACATTCAGCACGGTTGAACTGCGCGGCGTGCGCGACAGCACCATCCGCTGACCCGGGATTGGGCTCAGGACGAAGTCCAACTCGCCATCGGTCAGCCGAAACCCGTCATAATCCGCAGTTGCCGCTTCACCATTCGGGAACAGGAGTTGGTTCGGCAGCGCCTCTAGGATCGAGCGGGCTTTGGACCCCCGGATCTGGCTTGGGAACTGCGTCATCATCACCACGACGACGTTCTTCTTCCTCGCGGTCACCAGCCATTCGGCGAGCTTCTTGGCGAAGTATTCGTCGTCGAGCACTTTCCAGGCCTCGTCGATCAGGATCAGCGTCGGGCGCTTTTCTTCGATCAGCATCTCAATGCGACGGAAGAGATAGCCGAGGATCGCGGTGCGCTCGGTGCCGAGGTCGAGGATTTCGGTCAAATCTACGGCCGTCACGTCATGGCTGGTGAAATCCACCACCGGCTCGTCGGCCTCACCAAAGACCCAGCCATAGCGGCCTTCAGGCCCCCATTCGCTGATCCGCTGTGCCAGATCGAGGCCGTCGCCTACATCCCCGAAGAGCTCCTGAAATGCGCGGAAATTCCGCAACCCTTCGCGGGCGTTGCCGTTCTGGGTAATGGCGGATTTGAGCGCCTCGGATTGTAGAGGTGTCATTGGCCCGCTGCGGCTTTCCAGAAGCGCCACCAGCCAGTCCAAGAACCATGCCTCGCCGCGCTCACCGGATTCCGTGGCAAGCGGGTTCAGCCCTGTTGAACGTCCAGCCCGGATTTCCGCGTAGCGGCCGCCAAGGGCGCGCACTGCCATTTTGAGGCCAGCTTCCTTGTCGAAGATGATGGTCCGACCCCCTGCCCTTTGGGCTTGGGCAGCGAGAAAGGCGACGGTAGTGGTCTTGCCGCCGCCAGATTTGCCCAAGACGAGGGTATGGCCGTTGGTCGGTTCCGCCTGCGGATCACCCGGTTCGTGGAAACTGAACCGGTGCAGTGAACCTTGCAGCGTCTGAAACAGCGTGAGCGGGGTTTGCCACGGTAGGCGTGCAGCTTCGGTCCCGGTGTCAGCGGCATGCAAGGCAGCCATATCGGCGAAGTTCAAGGACGAAACGGTCATGTCCCGCGCCCGGTAGTCCATATTGCCGGGGTGCATTGCGAAGAACGCTGCTTCAAGGGCAGTGACCTCGCGGACGAGGCGCATGCCGTTTTGATGCGCGATTCCACGGATGCGGGCGACTTCGGTGTCGAGCGCTGCCTGGTCTCCGGCAAAGACGGTGATGGTCATCTGGTGGATGCCAAAGCCAAGTTCGCCGCTTTCAGACTTGTCGGCAGCCTCAAAGAGTTGGGCCTCGATCGTGGCGGCGATGTCCTCAGAAGCCCGCATCTGCGCGACCCGACGTTTGACCCGCTCGGTGATGCTGCCGCGCTCAATGGGCGTGTAGCTGTGGGTAATGATGGTGTCGCGGCTCGCCCCAAGCGCATCCAGCATGCCGGGCCAGGTCGAGGTGGCGTAGGATTTGACATAAAGGACGGCGCCGACGCGGGGCGTGTCTGCGCCCTCTTCTACCATGAATTGGCCTTTGCCAAAACGGATGGCGGCATCGCTGGCGTCCTCGGCGATGATACCAAACGGGCTGCGCGATTTACTGCGCAACTCGCCGGTCAGGAGCGAGGCATAAAAGCCGATCAGGCTGCCATCGCTGATCTTGAGGCGATGGGATTTCACGCCAAGGCCGGTCTCAAGGATCGAGACCACTTCGCGCAGTTCTTCCAAGCGCCGGTCAGTATCCTCGCCCCAGACCTTAGCGGCTGCCTTGCCAAATAGCGGCACCGCCAGCGGGGCAACTTGTCGGCGCACGACCGTCAGGATCAGCACGGATTCCTGCAAATTGCGGCGCTGAAGTTCGGCGTTCCAGGCCCGGTCGATATCGGCGGCAAAGCTTTGGCCGTGGATCGGCTTCAGTTGGGTTTGGGCCGGGCGCATCATCCGGTGCAGGTAGAAGCTGAAACGCTCATCTAACGTATCGAGAAGATGCGCGAACCCGGCCCTCAAGGAGGTGACCGCCGAAGACCCGGATGTGATCCCGTCAATGCCGGTCACCTCCAGAGAGACCATCAACCCGTTGTCTCGGGTGCGCACCACCTCGTCATCAAGTTCGATGACGTAAGGCAGATGCGCATAGATCTTCGGATCCGCCGGGATCAGCGCCTTCGCCCTGCCCCGCAGCCCCTCCTTCTCAAGAAACATGACGCCGTCCTTTCCGCAGGATGGCCATCGGTGTCACCTGCATCATGACGGCAAAGACGTGGTGCCCGTTCGGGTTCAACTTGGTTGCGAAGCGCGCCAGTCCGTACCAGATCGGGGCGGTCAGGAACCACCAGACTGGCTTGAACAGAATGAAGGGCAGCACGGTCATCGCTCCCACTGCCATGGCATAGGGCATCGGCAGACCAAGAAACTTGGCTTGTCGCGAGAGCCCGAGGATGACCGCGCTTTTCTCCATGGGTGTGATCCCGCCTCAGCTGAAGGACGAGCGCAGGTTTGCGACGATGGCGGGGCCGGCGAAGACAAGGAAGGCGCCGACCACGACCAGAGCCACCCAGGCCCAGCTGATCCGGTTGAAGGCCGCAAGGAAGCCGGTCACCACAAAGGCAATGCCAAAGAAGGCTGTCGCAAGTGTGCCCCGGAATGAGGCCAGAACACCGGTTGCGACGGTTTCGGCCTTCGTAAAGACCACCTGCGCCAAAGCGGGCTCAGACTGCGCCAGAAAAAGGGTGCAAAGGGTCAGGCCCAGAAGAGCCACGTGTTCGTTACGCATGAGGGGAGGTTTCCTTCTTGGTTCAGAGCTCGGTGAGGATGCGGTCATAAACCGCCATCACCTTTACAATGTGGGATTGGGTCTCGGCGTAGGGTGGCACGCCGTCGTATTTGCGCACAGCCTCGGGGCCAGCGTTGTAGGCGGCAAGGGCGAGCTCCAAGCTGCCGAAGGTCGCCATCTGTTCCAGAAGATAGCGCGCACCGCCGTCGAGGTTTTCGATCGGATCAGCGGGATCGACTCCGAGATAGGTGGCGGTTCCCGGCATCAACTGCGCAAGCCCAAGGGCACCGGCATGGCTGACAGCGCCTTGGGTGTAATTGCTTTCAACCTTGATCATCGCCTGAAAGAAGGCGGACCATTCGGCGGGCGTAAGGTGCAGTCGCGCTAGGGCCGGATGGTCCTGATAGCGGGTAGCAATCAGCCGGATCGACGGCAGGACGTCCCTGGGGGCTGCAACGCCCTTGGTGCTGTAAGTCACATCTGCGGCAGACTCAGCCACCTCCCCTTCCCGGGTCTCTTCTTCAACTGGTTCAGGGCTAACAGGAACGATCAACTGCCCTTGCGCGTCATAGCGCAGGACGGATGTGTCCAGAGATGCGAGTTGGACCTCCCCGCCCTGGCCTTCCGGCTCAGTCCAGCGGATCACTTCCGCCTGGGCTGCTCCGCATACCAGTGCAGACAGCGCCAGCGACAGCAGGCACGTCGAGATGGTCGAGGTTAAGCTTGCCGAAGGCGAGCCCGAACATGCCGATCGGCGAGTTGACAATGCGTTCCCGCGCCAGAGCGGTAACCAGCAGGAAGCGCTCGCCCGCAGGGCTGACAACGTAGAACAGCCATTCCCCCGAGAAGCGCTCGTCGGGGTTGGGCGCACTGACACACTCGATCTCAACAGTCGCTCCTTCGGATGCGGCAAGCTTGCGGAAATCGCGTTCCAGCAAGACAGGCAATGCGCGCCGTTTGGTATTCATGGGGTCCCCTCGGATCATCTGTTGGGAACGTTGTATCGCAGATTTCTTGGTGAGGCGATGCCTAACAGAAAGTATGGCGCATTCAACATAAAAATGACAAACACGATAAAAGAAGGCCGTGAGCGTCGGCGAATAAGGGATTGGCCGCTCTGCCAAGGCCAGCAGTCTTAACCTTCCCCGGTCAGGAAAATGGAGCCGGAATGTGAGCGCACAAAGTTGAAAAAAATCCAAGAAATATTGAGAAATTCTTCGCCTTCAGGCTCTTATTTTTGGTGCAGCAAGGCGCACAAGAGGATCAGGTGGGCCCTGCTTCTTCCCGCGATCTGCGTGGTGGTTTCGGTGAGTTCCACCGCCTTTGCACAACCAGAGGTGATTCGCTGTCTGGCCCCAGAAGTGCCGATCACAGACCTGCCCGAGGCGGTTCTCGCCGAATACCGCGCAGAAATCGCAGCCGAGTTCGAGGTCTACTTCGCGGACCTTAGCGACCACATCGCCTGTCTCGACACAGAGCGCAGTCGCGCATTGTCCGAAGCCCGCGTGGCCACCGAGGCCTATTCAACTTTCCTCAACATCCCCCCAGCCCAGAAGGTCCTCCCGTGAAACCTCTCCTCCCTGCCCTACTCCTTGGTCTTGGCCTTTCAACCGCAACCATCACACCCGCAGCCGCCTACCCGGTCGACTGTGCGATCCTGTTGTGTCTCGCCGGGGGATGGCCCGCATCTGCCGAATGTGCCCATGCCCGCGCTGTTTTCATCCGCCGCATCACGCCGTGGCCGATTGAGCCGCCGCTGCAGATCTGGAACTGCCCGATGCGGGCGAGTTTCCGGGGCGAGCGGCAGCCAATTGAGCGCCTCTACGATATCGCATTCAGAACCGATCTACCTCCGGCAGCTTCGTCGCTCCCAGAAGTCTCAGCCGCGCCGATCCTTGTCGACGCTCAGGCTGATGTCGACATTTCCAACCCGGCTTTTGACTTTGTCCGTTCGATCCGCGTGTTCGAGATCACCTACCAGCAGCGCCGCAATTCAGATGGCGACTGCAATAGTTGGGGATCGATTTACATGGGCACCTACGGCGAACAGGGGGACTACAGCCGTAGGCGCAGCAACATATCCGCCGTGCCGGAAGCCTCAGACTTCGGCATTCCAGCCAGTTGCGGCAACTACTGGCACCGTTCGGTCTTTGTCGAATGGCGGGACTATGAGGGCACTTATGGCCATGAGGAGGTGCACTACTAACCGCAGCGATCTCCGCCCTTAACCAGACCGGAACCCCCCTAGAAACAGACACGACGCCAGACCATAGGTCCGACGCCGCGCTGATTTCTCCGTTGCACGAGAAATCTATCGCGAGTGAAGCACCCGTTCAACCGGCAAAGCATTTTGCCCCAACGAATTTTTGCGTCCCATCGTCTGGTGTCCTGCAATCAGGACGACACGCCCATGAACCTGACCACCGGCGCAATTCTGCGCCGCATCACTGAAGCGGACCTTTCGGCCGCAAGCCACAAGCTCGCGACCATCATCCTCGACGGCATGGCTTGGAAAGACGGCTACAATGGGCTTGAGCGTGGCACAGCCGCGTTCACGCTGGCGCATCTGGCCGAGAAGATGGGCATGTCGCGGCAGCATCTCACCGCGCTTCTCGCCGAACTGGCAGCGTCCACTCTTGAACTCGTTCGCTGGAAGCCGAACGGCAAGTTCGCACCATGGCTGTTTCGCTTCGGCGCGGGTGAAGAAGTTGCAGGTTTGCAAGATGTCGTGTCAGCCACAGGCGACACATCACTATCTAGAGAGTCTAAGAACAAAACTATCTTCGTTGGGCAGATCGATATGGATGAGTCGGCCAACGTGTTCCGAACGTGCTGGGCCGAGCTGATCAAGAAAGCGAAAACGGCATTGCCCTGCTGGAACGTCGACACGCAGGCGATCTGGGAGCGGTTTATTGCCTTTAACCGGGCGCGCGGCAATGCCCGTGTCCCGGCTGGATACTTGCTCGGCTTCATGCGCCGCTGGCGGACCAGTTCGTCAAGCACGGCTCCAATATCTGCATCTGAGCCAGAACCGTTGGCCAAAGAAGATCCCTCGATGCAGGAGCTTCATGACCAGATCCGCGCGGCACCAAGTTTCAATCGGCAGTTTCATGCATCGGATCTATGCAGACTGATCGGTCAGGCCGCCTATGATGCTCGTGTTCTGGATGTCGTCCGACGGTTTGGATGCCCAAGGTTCGCAGCAATCCTCGCGGTGCATGGCAGGGCCGTATTGGCGGGGGAGATTCCAAGATGACGTAAATGTTGCAGACCGGCATACATGCGGCTGATCAGTCCTGCGTATAACTGGACTGTCGGCAGTGACATCTGGATCATGGCGTGCGCCATGGTTGGGCCTGTGACGCGAACAGGGAGTCGTGTCGATAGCACCCCGGCCACCATCTTGATGGAGTGCACGCCAGAATGTTCCAGGCCTGCAGAGGCCAAGGGCCGGACCTCTTCCGAAACGTTTTACTGTCGGGCTTTATTCAAAGTACTAGAACGGCGAAGAGATATTGGCATGCCCATCGGTGTGGCGAGAATTCGGTCAGATGTTTTCCGGCCCAAAAATATCGAAGCTCATCAATCGCTTTCCCGGTGCAGCGTTTGACGTGAAATCGCCCTGCATTTGGGAAATAGCCTCTGCTGCCAATCGTTGAACCGGGTGAGCCAAGATCATGCCCAGAACACCGTCGATCAGGCCCATTCGGGTGTGTTCGGTCAAGTCGTTGCCTACCGTGACAATCGACGCTGAGCGCCCCGAGGCACGGAGTGCTTCAAGTGCGCCCGGCATGCCACCGCCAGCGAAGTAAAGCGCCACAAGATCAGGCTCACTCCGCAACAACTGTTCTACAACCTCGCGCGCCACCGACCTGTCCTCGAATGTCTGGATCGGCTCCAGCAAGGTCAGATCAGGTGCATGCTCGCGACAGTATGAGCGGAAGCCGGATTCGTTCAGTTCCTGGCAGCGGTAGCGGTGATTTCCGACGACGATTCCCACAAGACCCGGCCGCCTGCATCTTCCAGCGATGGCCCATCCTGCCGTGCGGCCCACCCGCCAGTTGTCCAGGCCGACATACCCGGTCCCACAGGATGCCGTAAGCTCAGAAATCAGGCCATAGGTTGGGACACCCCGTCCCGCAAGTGCTTCGATGGCACCCGAGACCCGGGGATGTTCTGCCGAGACGACAGCAACAGCGTTTGCCCGCTCCCCCATCCGCAGAATGTGGTCAAACACAGCACTTGGTGAAAGATCGTCCATATGCTGGACAATGACTTCCACGGGTTCAGGCGTTGCCGCAGCAGCCTGGTGCAATGCTTCAGCGATGCTGCGGTAGAAGGTGCGGTGCGACTGCTGCAGCAGAAAGCCAAGCCTTACTATCGGGCGATCTAGCTTCAATCGTTGCCGCAGGGCAGGCAGGGCGTAGAACCCAAGGTCTTCGGCTGCGGCGAGCACCCGTTCGGCCGTCTTGGAGCGCACCTTGTCGCGCCCGTTAAGGATGCGGTCGATCGTCGACACGCTGACCCCGGCCTTCTCGGCGAGGTCCTGGATCGTGGGTCTGCGCGCCATGTCCAGCTCCTGATGGATTCCCTCATTGTTTGGCAGAAATAATGAAGGAAATGAATGAAAAAACGTCTTTTCTGCGAAATCTTTGTGCTGTTCGATTAATCAACGGTATGAGCGTTCCACGCGCAGGACGAATCCAGCCCGAAGGCAGGGTTCTAGCAAAAGGGGGCGTTTGCTATGGACGATCTTAGGTACGGGACAAGGGACAAGCGGGGCAATTGGGCGCCCAATACCCCACTGGAGGTTGCACCGTTCTGGACCGGGCAGTTCAACAAGATCGGCCGCTGGCTCCTAGGGTACATTTGGCCGCATAACACGGTTTTCATGGCTGTAACCCTGGCCTATTGGTACCTCGTCTTGCCCGACTGGGATGTAATGCGGACCTTCTCTTGGGGCTGGATCCTGTGGCTGCATGCCGTCAACTCTGCGGGGATCTTTGTCCTCTATGGCTCGGTCGAGCTTTTCTATTATGTAAAGCGGAAGCAGGGCACGCGGTTTAAGTACAACCACAAGTTTCCATCCGAGAGCCCGTCCGACGTCTTCTGGTTCAAGAGCCAAAACATTGACAACTTCCTGAGAACGTTCCTGATTTCCGTCCCACTCTGGACTCTGGTCGAATCGGTCGTCCTCTGGGCCTTTGCCAATGGCTACGGCATCTGGTTGTCGCCAGATACACATTGGGCCTGGCTTGCGCTGCTTATCTTCCTGGTTCCTGCGATCCATGAGGTACACTTCTTCTGCATCCACTGGCTCATTCATCAGGGCGCGCTTTACCGCCATGTCCATTCTGTCCACCACAACTCGATGAACCCGTCTCCGTGGTCGTCAATGTCGATGCACCCGGTCGAGGCCGCGCTGTTTTTTGCCGAAATGGCATGGCACCTGCTGATCCCCTCCAATCCCTTTGTTGCGCTGTTCCAGCTGACCAGCACGGCCTATGGCGCGATCGTTGGCCATATTGGGTTTGACAAGCTGGAAATCACAGAGGGGCAGACGATGGATAGCCATGCTTATACCCACTACCTGCACCACAAGTATTTCGAGGTGAACTACGGCGGCGATGGGGTCATCCCGTTGGACAAGTGGTTGGGCACTTGGCACGACGGGACGAAAGCTTCCGATGAGCGGATGAAGGATCGTTTCAGGAAAAAGAAGGAGCGCGCCAACGCCAAGGCGCGGGCGACTCCGACCGGCTAAGAAGATGTTTCCTTGTCTCAAGCTCCCTGCCCCAAAAATTTCCCCCGCCTGATCGCCAGGCCGGGCTCAGCAAATGAGGAACGATATGCCCTGGATTGATGCCTGTGCCGCCGATGCGCTTGAATCCGAATCCGCGATCCGCTTTGACCATCGCGGGCGGACCTATGCGATCTACCGCAACCATGAGAACGGCTATTTCTGCACCGACGGCCTTTGTACGCATGAGGATGTGCATCTGTGCGACGGGCTGGTGATGGAAAACACCGTCGAATGCCCCAAGCATTCTTCGATCTTCGACTTCACTACAGGCGAAGTCGAGAGCCCGCCCGCCTGCAACAACCTACGCACCTACCCCGCTCGCGTCGAAGCGGGCCGCGTGCTGATCGAGATATAGTCATGGTTCACAAAGCAAACCGCCCGACGGTACACGATATCCGCGCCATGAAGGCGCGGGGGCAGAAGATCTCCATGCTTTACGTGACGACGCTGGATGAGGCGGCGGCTGCAGATGCGGCGGGGATTGATATGCTGTCGATCGAGGGCCGCTTCTTCACCCCTGACATGCGCAAGGCTGCAGGGCGTTGCTTTGTGCAGGTGGGTCTGCCGTTCGGTGGGTGGGGCGCCTTCGAGGGGGTCCCCTGTCCACCGCCGAGGACTATCTGCGCGCCGCATTCCACTTTACCGCCATGGGGGGCGACTGCTTCTATTGTGCCGCCAGCTTGGATATCCAGAAGGTGCTTTGCGACAACCATGTGCCCGTCGTGGCCCATGTCGGTCTGATCCCGTCCTATATCACCTGGACCGGCTGGCGCGCTGTCGGCAAGACCGCAACCGAGGCGCGGGCGGTCTGGGATCATGTCAAACAGCTTGAAGCCATAGGCTGTTTCGGGGCCGAGCTTGAGGTCGTGCCGGACAGGCTGGGCGCGTTCCTTTCAAAGAACACCCCGATGATTATGCTGGGAATGGGCGCGGGCCCAGGGGCGGATGCGCAGTATCTGTTCGCTGAGGACGTTCTGGGCTGCACCGATGGCCACAAGCCGCGCCACGCCAAGACCTACCGCAACTTCGCGGCAGACTATGCCCGATTGCAGACCGAGCGTGTTGCCGCCTTCCGCGAGTTCATTGCCGATGTGCAATCAGGGGGCTACCCGCAGCCGCAGCACAATGTGACGATGAAAGACGAGGATTTCGACGCCTTCCGGACCGATCTCAGGCTGGACTAGCGGCAGAACACTCTCAAAAAAGTGCGGCGACCCATGTGTATATGGGCCGCCGCAAGGCCAGACAGGGAGGGTGTCCGGCAGGAAATAGAGTCAGCCCGCCACGCCAGCCAGGGCTACGGGCTTGCCACTTTTCGCCGAAAGTGTTGCCGCCTCGGCCATGGCAAGGGCGGCGACGCCATCGGCAAGGGTCACGGGCAGCGGTTTGCCAAGGGTAACAGCCTGAACGAAGGCCGCCCATTCCGCAGCGTAAGAGGGCATGTAGCGTTCAAGGAAGAAGTAGGTCGGCTTGGCGGAGGTCACGCCCGCAGTTGTGGATTTGACCACGGTCGATTCAAGCATGTTCTGCGCTTGCAACAGGCCCTCGGACCCTAGCATTTCAACCCGCTGATCATAGCCATAGACGGCCCGACGCGAGTTCTTGATGACCGCGATCCGACCGTCGGCATAGGTCAGCGTTACGACAGCTGTGTCAAAATCTCCCGCCGCACCAATCGCGGGATCCACGATGGAGGACGCGGCTGCCGAGACAGTGACCGGGACGGAACTCATCAGAAAGTTTGCCATGTCGAAATCATGGATCATCATGTCCCGGAAGATGCCGCCGGAAATCTTGATGTAGGCCACCGGCGGCGGAGCCGGATCGAAGGAGGTGATGGACAAAATCTCGGTCTTGCCGATCTCGCCCCGGTCGGCCGCCGCCTTCAGGCCCGCAAAGTTCGGATCGAAACGGCGGTTGAAGCCGATCATCACCGGCTTGCCCGACGAAGCGACTGCAACCTGACAGGCCTTCGCGCGCGCCAGGCTAAGGTCCACCGGCTTTTCGCACAGCACGGCCTTGCCCGCCGCGGTGGCGCGTTCGATCAGGTCTGAATGGGTGTCAGTCGAGGTTGCGATCAGAACGGCATCAATAGACGGATCGGCGATGATCTCGTCCGTGGTGCGGGCGGTGGTCTGATATTTCTCGGCCAGCCTCTGCGCGTTTTCGGGGATGAAATCCGAAACGGCGGCAAGGCGACTGCCTGGGTTGGTAGAGATGGCGGTGGCGTGGACGCCCGCAATGCGGCCTGCGCCAAGAAGTCCGACGTTCAGCATGAATCTTTCCTGTTCTTCAAAGAGTGAAGGCCGCGCGGAAGGCGGCAAGTGCGTCTTCCGCCGTGCCCTTGGCATAGGCTTCCATCCCGACAGGGCCGGCATAGCCCATGTCGTGCAGGGCGCGGGCGATCATCGGCCAATTCATCTCACCCGTGCCCGGCTCGAACCGGCCGGGGTTGTCGGCGACCTGGACCTCGCCGATCCAGGGCAGGCAGGCCTGGGCGTGGCGGATCACATCGCCCTCTCCAATCTGGGTGTGGTAAAGGTCAAGGTTGATGCGCAGTTGCGGGCGGTCCACGGCGGCAACAAGCGACAACACATCGGAGGTCGAGTTGAACGGGCAGCTCGGGTGTTCGCGAAGGTTCAGGTTTTCCAGCGTGAAGGTCACGTCTTCTTCTTCCGCCAGATCGCAGATGCGGTGCAGCGTGTCGCGTGCCCGCAGCCACATGCCCGGCGCAACATGGGCCAACTGCAGGATCGGCAGGCCCTGATCGCCAAGGCCCGTGCCATGCAGGTTCAGCCGCTGCACGCCCAGCCGCTTGCCCACCTGCGCCGTCTCACGCGCTGAGGCGAGCAGCATATCGGCCCCTTCAGCATCAGACAGGCGGCCCTGCAGATAGCCGTTCATGATGGTGAAGGTCGCGCCAGTCTTTTCCAGCGCGCCCACGTCCCATTCGGGCCAGTTCCACAGGCCGACACCAAAGCCCATCTCATGCAGACGGGCCGCGCGCCAGTGGATCGGCTTGTCACGCCAAAGCATCTCGGCACATGCTGCAAGCTGGAATGCCATGTCAGATCTCCTGCAACTTGAAATCTGCGGCGGCACTGGGCATGACGCCTTTCAGAAGCGCCACGGATTTCTCCAACCCTTCCAGAGAGTTAAGCAGAACATCTTCGTGCTCGATTGACAACCAGCCGTCATAGCCTGCCATCTTCAGGCGATAGCAGAACTGCCGCCACCATTCCTCGCCGTGGCCAAAACCAAGGGTGATGTAACTCCACGACCGCGCAGGAATGTCCATCAGGCTGCCGTTTTCCAACAGGCTGGTGGTGGCCTGCTTGGGCGCGTTCAGGAAGGTGTCCTTGGCGTGGACGTGATAGATCGCATCGCCCAGGGCTTCTGCGGCGACCAAAGGATCGGCGCCCATCCAGAACAGGTGCGACGGGTCAAGGTTCGCGCCCACTGTGGGGCCAACCATCTGGCGAAGCTTCAAAAGTGACGGCACGTTGTAGACGCACTGGTTGCCGTGCAGCTCCAGCGCGATGCGCTCGACCCCGCAGGATTTGGCCAGCGCCACTATTTCGGTCCAGAACGGAAGAAGCTTTTCTTCCCACTGATAGCGCAGGATGGCTTGCGTCTCTGGCGGCCAACTGGACACGACCCAGTTCGGCATCAGGTCTCCGTCACGTCCGGCAGGCAGACCGGACATGGTGCAGACGGTCTTGATCCCCATCTCGCCCGCTACCCGGATCGTGTTTCGCAGGCCTTCACCCTGTGCAGTGTCACTCGGGTGCAAGGGATTGCCGTTGGCGTTCAGGCTGATGACCTCAAGCCCGCGATCTGCAAAGGCCGAAAGGAACCGCTTCTGCGCTGACGCATTCCCTAACATTCCTTTCAGGTCGAAGTGCGGCGCGGTGGACCATCCGCAGGTGTTGACCTCGATCCCGCTAACGCCCATCCGCTGGGCGTGGGTCAGGACCTCGTCAAATGGTAGCCCGCCAAGGCTGTCCGAAACAAACCCGAGTTTCATGCCGCAACTCCCCTCACGCCCGCATAGAATGCGGGTTGTTCCATCATGTTGATTGTCTGCCGCTGTCCTGATGCCAGAGCCCTTGCGCCAGCCTCTGCCACCATAGCGGCGGCGTAGCCGTCCCAGCTGCTTGAGGCAATGGCAGGGAAAGTGCCGGTTTCCACAAAGCGCAGGAAGTCCCGGTTCTGGCGGACATAAGCCTCATGATACCGCCCGCGCCAATCCGCGTCATAGCGGGTCGAGGAGGCAAGCTTCCGCTCGGTCCGGGTATAGGCAACGGTGTTCATGGCGACCGAACCTGCCTCACCCACCAGTTCGGCGCGCACGTCATAGCCATAGGCTGCGTTGTTGTTGACCTCGATAGTCACCAGCTGGCCGTCGCGGGTTTCAAGCACCATGACGACTGGGGCCACGCGGTCGTCCGACCGGCGCGGTTGCTGTGCGGTGACGCTGGTGAACTCTGTCTTCAGCACATGCCGTACGATGTCAAACTCGTGTGGCGCAGAATTGGTGATGGCCATAGCGCCGGTGAAATCAGCGGCTGGCGTTTCAACGTTGCGGTGGAAGTTGTGCATCATCAGGGCCCGGCCAAGGCTACCATCCGTCAGCGCGGCCCGCATCTCGACATAGGATTGGTCGTAGCGGCGCATGAAGCCTAGCATGACGAACTGGCGTCCCGTCGCCTGTTCGGACTGCATGACCTCCAAGCATTCTGCCGATGACTGCGACAAGGGCTTTTCGCACAGCACCGGCTTTCCGGCAGTGATGCAGACCCGAGAGAGCGGTGCATGGGTGAAATCGGGCGAGGCCACGATCACCGCATCCACATCGCTGCGGGCAATTACCGCCTCGGGGTCGGTGGAAGCATCTTTCGCGCCGAAGGCGGAAGCCACCGCTTTGGCGCGGCCCATGTCCATATCGCAGACAACTTGCAGCGTGGCACCCGGAAGATCGCGGGCAATGATGCTTGCGTGGTCCTCTCCCATCAGACCCGCCCCGATGATCGCAACTCGCGTCATTGGACAAAACTCCTCTTTGCGGTCAGCGCGGGGCTAACCAGCTATTTCATTCCAGAACGTCCGGGTCCGTCAGTGAGCGGGCGGAGGTGGTTGGCCACCATGGGTTTCCATGTAACCCTCGATGTTCGCTTCAAGTTCGGCCATGGACTCGCCACCTGCCATCAGGTCGGCAATCTGTTCGCGTGTCTTCTCGCCCTTGTGGAAGTCTGCGGCAACGGCGCCTCGGATCAGGACGGCAAAGTGATCTCCGACGGCCATGGCGTGCATCACCTGGTGGGTGATGAAGATCACGGCAAGGCCACGACGCTTGGCCTGGTTGACGATCCGCAGAACGTGGGCAGCTTGCTTGACGCCAAGCGCGGCTGTGGGTTCATCCAGGATCAGGACCCGCGCGCCAAAATAAACGGCGCGTGCGATAGCCAGCGACTGCCGCTCGCCGCCAGACAGGCCGCCGACAAGTCGGTCACCATCAGTGATCCGCGTGATGCCCATCTTCTGGACTTCCTCGACCGCGATACGATTGGCTGTCTTGCGATCGAAAACCTTCAGCGGCCAGACGCCCTTGGTCGGCTCGGCCCCCATGAAGAAGTTCCGGCCAATCGACATCAGCGGATAGGTACCGCCGAACTGATGGACCGTGGCAATGCCACGCTCTTGCGCATCGCGCGGGCTGATAAAAGTGATCTTTTCACCATCCATCATGATATCGCCCCGAGTCGGCTGGTAAACGCCGGACATCAGCTTGATCAGCGTCGATTTTCCAGCGCCGTTGTCGCCAAGCAAGCACAACACTTCTCCAGCGCCGACCTTCAGGCTGATGTCGTGCAGCACGTCGATTGGACCGAAGGATTTGTCGACATTGCGCAATTCAAGAACGGGTTTCACGTCAGACATGTCGTTCTCCTCACTTCTTCTTTGCCGTCGACCAGCTGGTCGCGAGCTGGCGGAAGGTGTCATTCAGCAGGACCGCGATCAGCAGCATCACCCCGATGATCAGGAACGAAAGGTTGCGGTCGATCTGGGTAAAGCCGATGGCCTGGGTCACGATGGACAGGGTCAGCACGCCGAAGACGATGCCCATCACGGTGCCGAAACCGCCGGTCAGAAGGACGCCTCCCACCACGACCGAGATGATGGTGTTGAAGATCAGCCCGAAGTTGGCTTGAGAGGTCGCCGAGTTGAAGGTGATGACCTGAAGCACACCGGCAAACGCCGCCGAAGTCGAGCAGAGCATAAACAGACCGATCTTCATCTTACGCACCGGGATACCGGCGTTCCGCGCGCTTTCCTGATCTCCGCCAAGGGCGAAGACCCAACTGCCCTTGGGCGAATAGTGAAGGAAGAAGATGAAGCCAGCGATCATCCCCAGCCACCAGAAGACCGAGGAGTTGAACCCGAAAACCTTGCCGCCGAACAGCGACTTGGCCCAGTCGGGGGCATGGTAGAAGGAGTTGGTGTTGTTGATGAAGAAGATCGACAGATAAAGTGTGATCCCGGCCACGGCGAAAAGCGTGGCAAGCGTCACGATGAAGGATGGCACCCGCGTGCGTGTCACGATGAAGCCGTTGATGAAGCCGATCAGCGCTCCGACGGCCAGTGCCGCTGCAATTCCGACCATTACGGGCATCTCGTAGTGCTGCGACACGATGGCGACCGTCATCGTGGAAGCCGGTACGACAGCCCCGGTCGAAATGTCCAGTTCCCCTGCAATCATAAGGAACCCGACCGGGATGGCGATCATCCCGATAATCGAGGCGAAATTCATCCAGGTGGTCATCCCGGGAACCGACAGGAAGTTGCGGTCGTAGCCGAAGATCGAAAACAGCACGAAGACGGCGACAAAGCCCATAAATGCCCCCGCAGCGGGGCTGCGGAAAAAAGCCTTGATCGAGAAGCCAGCTGTAGGCTCCAATTTCGTCTCCAAGGCGCTACCGCTGTTTGTGGTCGTTTCGGTCATTAACGATCTCCCCCCTTGGCAACCTTTGGCTGTTTCCAACCTGGCTTGCTGTAGACCCGGCCTGAGCTGGCCGGGTCAGTGTTCATGTCTGCACTCAGCGCGCGCCGAGCTTCACGCCTTCGACAGCGGCCGCGACGTTCGAAGCGTCCACGATGGCCGGGCCGGTGAGGACCGGCTTGGTCGCAATGGCGGTGCCGAACTTCAGGTTGGCAAACAGCATCGAAGTCGACAGGAAGCCCTGCAGGTAGGGCTGCTGGTCGATCGCGAAGGTCTGAGTGCCCGCGGCGATGCGCTCCAGCACGGCGGCCGACATGTCGAAGGTGCCAAGCTGGATCTTGCCGGTCGCGCCCTGCTGCTCGATGGCGCTTGCCGCGGCGTCCGACGCCCAGGCCGCCAGCGTGATCACCGCGTCGATCGACGGATCGGCGATCAGCTCGGACTTGATCGCTTCCGAAGTGCCGACCATGTCCTGATCCAGGTTTGCCGGAACGCGCAGGATGTAGGTTGCGGCACCAGCTTCCTTTGCGCCATCCTCGACACCCTTGCAGCGGGTTTCCAGGTTCACGGCGCCCGGGTTCTGGATGTGGCAGAGAATCTTCTTGGCACCCTTGGAGGCAAGATACTTCCCGCCCTCGACGCCCGCGATGTATTCGTCCGAACCGAAGTAGTTCAGCGCGTCATACTCGCCCATGTGTTCCTGCCCAGCGTTGAATGACATGATCACCACACCCGCATCGCGGGCAGCCTTCAGCGCCGGGGTTTCCGCTTCCGGCAGCCAGTTCGGGATTGCGATGCCCTCCGCACCCTGCGCGACGGCCTGCTCAATCAACGCCGCCAGATCGGGGCCGAAGTTGTCGTAGTTCTGGGTCTGCATGAAGTTGACGGTGCCGCCGTTGGCTTCAACCATCAACGTTGCGTCGTCGACGCCCTTCTTGACCATGTTCCAGAAGCCGTCCTGGGCCGAGCCCACAATCACAGCAATGTCCTGGGCGTAGGCGCCCGATGCCATCAGGGCCGCCGTCATCCCCGCAGCGATGGTTTTGGTGAACGTCATTTCGTTTCCTCCCGGTTGATTAGTCCGCTTGCAGCGGCTCGACAAAGACTTGGCCTTTCGGCCGGTTCGGTCCCACAAGGACAGTTCGACACAGCCCCCGCACAGTGCGGTGGATCATCTCGATGGCTGGTGCTGTGGGCCTCCCCCAAGCGTTGCTTGCTCGGTTCTTTGTGAGCTCTAGCAACAGCGCCTTCATGCGAGGTTGACATGTATGAAATCAACGGTGATCTTTCTCATATCTATATTTCGTCTCAAAGCCACTCATGCGATGGCTTCTCTGAGACGAAATGAATTCTCAGCGCCGCACTAAAGGGATTTTTTGACATGAAAAGGCCGACCATCCCTGACCTTGCAAGGGCAGCAGGCGTATCGGTTTCAACGGTGAACCGAGCTTTGAACGACCCCGAATCTGTGCGCCCGCCCACACTTTCGCTCGTACTTTCTGCTGCCGAACAGATCGGTTTTTACGGCCTTGGAACCATCGAACATGCTGTCCGCATGACCCAGGAGAGCCATCGTCTAGGTGTGCTATTGCAGAGCAAGGAGCGGACTTTCTATCGTGTGCTGGGAGAAGCGATCGCAGAGGCAGCGCAAAACCATCCGCATGGCAAGATCGAGCTGATTGTCGAGCATCTGGAGGACCTAACCCCCGAAAAGGTGGCGGCACATATCCTGTCGTTGGGACGACGGTGCGAGTCACTGGCAATCGTCGCGCCACAACACCACTTTGTTGCGGATGCCATTGATACAGTGCTTGATCTTGGAGTGCCTGTGACCTCGCTCATCGGACCCTTATCCGCGAAGGGAAACCTCAGTTTCGTGGGGCTCGATAACTGGAAGGTCGGCCGCACAGCCGCTTGGGCTTTCAACCGTATGGTTCGGGTGCCCGGTAAAATCGGGATTCTGGTCGGAAGTCACCGCCTGAGGAACCAGGAAATGAACGAAAGTGGCTTCCGGTCCTATTTTCGCGAACACAACACGGATTTCACGCTGCTTGAACCCTTGCCAACCTATGAGTCGGCCGTGGTCGCCCGTGAGCATGTCGAAAAACTACTGACCGACCACCCAGACCTTTGCGGCCTCTTTATCTCAGGTGGCGGGGTGACGGGGGCCATTGCAGCCCTGCGCGCAATGCCGAAACGACCCGACTTTGTAACCGTCGGCTATGAGCTGTTTGACGCGACGCGGTCCGCTCTGATTGACGGAACAATCTCGCTTCTTATCTCGCATCCTATCGAGCGCTTTGGACGCGAGACGATCGCAACGCTCCTGAAGGCGAAATTATCCGGAAGCGAAGGCGGAGCGCATCGTGTGACGCTAGATTTCGACATTTACACGCCAGAAAGCGTATGACCTCTGCGCTGCTAGACGCCCCCGCGTTCAGCAAGATCGGCCTACGTCAGGTTTGGAATCTTCCTTGCCTCGCCGCAGTACATGGCCGAGGTAGTTTGTGGTGCGAGCGATCTGGTCCATCTGGTGATAATTTTTGTCAGAATATGATCAATGGATCGTTATATAGAAATATCACGATTAGATCATAACGGGCAAAAATTATCCAAAGATCATAGATCAGCGCCGCTATCTTAAAAAGCGACACCGGCATGCAGTGATCCTTTTTGGATAAACACGCCGTTCTTGGCTTTGCGCATCGCGCTGGCTTCAGTCAGCGAGCCGCGCCTATACCTGCCTCAGATTGAGGTTGCGAGCGGAAGACCAGCCGCCTTCCATTCCGGAAACCCGTCGACCAGACGCCGCGCTTTGCGCCCTTGCGCGCGCAGGGCAGCCACGGCCTCGAAGGCGAAAACGCAATAGGCCCCGCGACAATAGGCGATCACCTCGCGGTCGGGATCAAGTTCGGCCAGCCTGTTTTGCAATTCAACCAACGGGATGTTGATGGCTCCGGGCAGGTGCCCCTGTCCAAACTCGTCCGACGGCCTGACATCCAGCACGGTCACAAGACCGCTTGCGACTCGTTCGAGAAGGTCTTCGCGCGACACCGGCTCGAAGCTATCGCGCTCGGCAAAGTAGCCGCGACGGATACGGTCAACCTCGGCCAGGTTGCGTTCGGACTGACGGCGCAGCGCGGTCAGAAGGTCTGTCACCCCGTCATCGGCCAGCCGATAGTAGATGAACTTGCCATCGCGCCGGTTTGCAACAAGCCCGGCGCGGCGGAGCTGTTGCAGATGCTGGGACGCATTGGCGAGCGACAGCCCGACACGGGCCGCCAGGGCATCGACCCCGCGTTCACCCTGACCGAGATGCTCCAGCAGTTCCAGCCGATGCGCGTGCCCCAGGGCGCGCGCTACTCCGGCGAACTCGGCAAGGATGGCCTGCTTCGGGCCCATTGACATGCACGTCTTCTCCACGATACTTCCATCAATAGATTACTTGATTGTAAAACGCGACGGTCCGCAATGCAAGTTCATCCCGGCCGTCTGCATCCGGGAGACCATCATGATCCTGCGTCAGTTCCTGCACACCGATCCCGTCGCGGCGTCTTATCTTTTGGGGTGCGGCGGCAAATCCGCCGGTGCCGTGGTTGATCCGGTGGGCGACATTGCCCCGTATCTGGCGGCTGCCGAGGCAACCGGGATGCGGATCCTCTATGTGATCGACACGCATCTGCACGCCGATCACCTCTCAACCGGGCGCGCGTTGGCCGATGCGGCGGGTGCGCAATATGTGCTGCACGCGGGTGCCGCCGCCAGCTATGCCTTCAAGGGCGTTCAGCACGGAGATGTGCTGGAACTCGGCAACGTGGCCATCCGGGTCATGCACACGCCGGGCCATACGCCGGAGCATATCTCGTTGCTCGTGACCGACCGGACCCGGTCCGAGGACCCCTGGTTCATTCTGACCGGGCACACGTTGATGGTGGGCGATCTGGGCCGCACGGAATTGGCCACCAGCGCCGAGGCGGGCGCGCGCGACCTGTTCCAAAGCGTGCAGGCTCTCAAAGCCCTTCCGGACTGGCTGGAGGTGTTGCCGGGGGCCTATTCGGGGTCGGTCTGTGGCCGCTCCTTAAGTGGCAAGCCGACATCGACCATCGGCTTTGAAAAGCGCCACAACCGGGCGTTCCGGGTCGAGGATGAAGCCGCGTTCGTGCAGATGATGGTCGCAGACATTCCGCCGCCGCCCCCAGGTGCTGCGCAGATCCGTGCCGTGAATGCGGGTCAATTGGCAGCGGCAGAATGACGGTCGCGGTCCCGGATTCCGACGCAGTGCTGTCGCTGGGTATTCAGGAAAACCTGACGCAGTTCGTGCATCAACTGATTCAGGTTCTGCTGGTGGGCTTTGCGCTTGGCATGATGCGCACCGTGGTTCCCGCCTTGGCCGAAACCGAATTTGGCGTGGCCAAGGGGTCATTCCTGCTGCTGACCGCCTTCGTGGTGGCCTTCGGCGTGGTCAAGGGCGTGCTGAACTTCGTCGCTGGCCGGCTGTCTGAACGCATCGGGCGCAAGCGGGTGCTGCTCTTGGGCTGGATCGCCGCGATTCCCATTCCGGTGATGATCTACCTCGCCCCAAGCTGGGGTTGGATCGTCGCGGCCACCGTGCTCCTTGGCGTCAATCAGGGGCTGTGCTGGTCGATGACTCAGACATCCAAGCTGGACGTGACGCGGGCCGATCAGCGCGGGTTGACCTTGGGGCTGAACGAGTTTGCAGGCTATGTCGGCGTAGCGCTGGCGGGGATCATCACAGCTTATGCCGCCATTGTCTGGGGCGCACGGCTGGGGCTTCTGGTCTTTGGCGGTGTGGTGATTGCACTTGCATTGGTGCTGACGCTGGTCTGGGTCAAGGATACCTTGCCTTGGGCAAAATCCGAAGCTGCGCGGCACAAAGCCGGTGGTGTCACGGGCGCCTTTCGTCCGCGTTACCCGCTAGGCGTGCCGGACTATCCCACGACATGGGAGGTGTTCGCGCTGATGTCATGGCGCGACAGACGGCTTGCAGCCGTGTCACAGGCCGGGCTGGTCGAAAAGTTCGTCGATGCGCTGGTCTGGGTGATCTTTCCGGTATTCCTGATCGCCCGGGGCGTCAGCCTGCCCGATATTGGCTGGATCGTCGGCTGGTACGGTCTGGTCTGGGGCGGCTCGCAACTGTTCACCGGGAGGCTGTCGGATCACGTCGGGCGGCTGTGGCCGAACGTGCTGGGCATGTGGATCTGCGGCGCGGGTGTGGCGATGATCGTGCTGGGTCAAGGGGCGGTCTGGTGGTCTGTCTCTGCCGCCGTCACCGGCTTTGGCATGGCGCTCTTGTATCCCAACCTGTCGGCTGCGGTGGCCGACATTACGCCGCCCACCTGGCGCGGATCAGCCATCGGGATTTACCGGTTCTGGCGGGATCTGGGCTATGGCATCGGCGCGCTTGGCCTGGGGCTGACGGCGCACTTTTATGGCTCGACCGAGGCCGCGTTCTGGTTCGTTGCGCTGTCGATGTTCGCTTCGGGTGCCTTGCTGCTGTGGTGGGGCGAAGAAACCCATCCCCGTCTGAACCCTGCGCCTCAAGGAGCCACCACATGAAACACCTCCTCATCCTGAACGACCCGCCCTATGGCACCGAGCGCAGCTTCAACGGCTTGCGCATGGCCCATGCGCTGGCCAAGCACGATCCCGAAGGTGATATCACCGTCTTCCTGATGGCCGATGCTGTGCTTTGCGCCAAGGCGGGGCAGAAGACGCCTGAAGGCTACTACAATCTCGAAAAGATGCTGGGCCGCGTTCTGTCGGCCAAGGGCCGGGTGCTGATGTGCGGCACCTGCATGGATGCACGGGGGTTGACGATCACGGACATGATGCAAGGAGCCACCCGGTCCACCATGGATGAACTTGCCGAGGCGACACTGGTTGCAGACAAGGTTCTGGTGTTCTGATGGCCGGGATGCTGACTTTGGCGGAACTGGCAGCCGCTCGATTGAAGGGGCAGCACTGCTTTGCAGGCTTGGCCACCCGGTCGCGCACAGGATTGAAGGTGGCACGACTGGCTGGCTGCAAAGACTGACCTGACGAAATGATCCTAATGGAGGCGGTCCAGGATGAAACTGAAAGCCATGATTGCCGCCACGACAATCGCGCGCGGTCTTGCCACAAAACGGAGCAAGGTGTGACAGACAAGAAAACCGGCGATTGGCTCGCCCCTCTGGCCACAGCCCTTTCGCTCGTCGCCTGCTACGGCACACTCGCGGCGATAGGGCTGTTGGGTGCGCTTGGCGTCACGATCGCACTGAACGAGGCGATTTGGGCCGGGGCAATCGTTCTCTTTGCCGGGTTGACGTTTGCAGTGCTTCTCGTCCGTCGACACAGGCATGGCCGCCTTTTCCCGACCGCACTCGCCGGGGTCGGCTTTCTGCTGATCGGCTTCAGCATGCTGGTTTCGTACAACCAGCTCATCGAATTTGCTGGGTTTGTCTTCCTTTGTGCGGGAACGGTCATGGACTGGCGCATCGGGCGCAGCCGACGGGAGCTCGTACATGGCGACAGATGAAACCCCACCCATCCTGCGAGACAAGCACTACGACGCGCCTTCTGCTTTCACTCCCGAAAGCCTCCTGCGCGAGGCGCGGCGTCAGAAAGGTGCAGACAAGGTCGCCGTCCCAAAAACTTGCCTGCTCGATCCGGACGGCGACATCGTCCGATACCTTAGTGCGAATGATCGTGCCCGAAAGCATGAAGGCTGGGTCTGCTATCACACCGATCTGTGGCTCTTCACGCTCGATGGCCACGAAATCGGCGTTGTGGCGTGTGCCGTGGGTGCGTCCTTTGCCGTACTTGTGGCCGAGGAGATGTTTGCGAGCGGTTGTGAGCTTTTGATCAGCATCACCTCATCGGGGCAACTGGCACCGATGGACCGGCTACCCTGCTTTATCCTGATTGATCGGGCTTTGCGGGATGAGGGCACCAGTTATCACTACATGCCGCCCGCCGATTTCAGCGAAGCCCCCGCGTATCTGCTGCAAGCGTTGTCCGGCGTCTTTGGGGCTTTTGGAGAGCCGGTTTTGCAGGGCGCGAACTGGACCACCGATGCACCGTTCCGCGAAACCGCAGCGGCGATTGACGCAATGACGCAGCGTGGCCTGCTGGCTGTCGAGATGGAGGCGGCAGCACTCTATGCCTTTGCCGCCGCGCGGGGGCGGGATGTGGTGTGCTTTGCCCATGTCACCAACCAGATGGGCCAGATTGAGGGCGACTTTGAAAAGGGCGAGGCCGATGGTGCGACGCAGGCCCTTGCGCTGATTGCCACCGTCGCTGGCCGCCTGTGCGCCGTTCAGGCCGCCGGATAAGACGTGAACACCAAGGTCGTCCCGTCGCGGGCGATCAGGAAGACGTCATGAGCTTCGCGGTCGTTACAGACTGAGTTCGGTCTGTGGGGCAAAAGAAGAGAAACGAGGAACAGCCCCCCAACATGAAGGCGAAAAGGGTTGGTGGAAACGCTGCAATCGGGGATCGAGGGTCTGCGCGCTGTCAGATTTGTGACTTGCATCAAAAAACCCGGTAGTTGACCGTTCGGCGATGGACAGTGGCCTGACTGCGCATCTTCTGAACTCCTTCTTCCGGGCTCTGCGGGTCTGCGCCATCATGGTTGGCCTTGGACTCGTGATGGTGAGCTCCGAATATTGCCCGACGGGTCAGACCGACTGCGCCATGGCAGGCATGGACATGGAAACCAATGATGGCGTCTGCGTTCTGGCCTGTGGCGTGCCATTCCAGTACGGCGTTCAGACCGCACCCGCCTTTGTAGGCGAGATATCTGTTCTGCCCGTCCCGAAGGTTCCGAGGTTCGCCGGCATCCTGACAGAGCCTGATGTGCCACCCCCCCGTTCCCTTGGTTGAGACGACACCTCTAATTCAACCTCATCAAGGAGACCTATGATGAAAACCACACTTGCTGCTGCGGCAGTATTGTTTGCCTTTGGCGGCGCCGCCTTTGCGGCCTCGGATTGCTGCGGTGATCTAATGGCTTGTTGCGCTGCGATGTTCGAGTGCTGCTTCTGATCTGCACTTGACCCAACAAGGGGAACGCCAGCCTTCGGGCTGGCGTTTTCATTCAGGAAAGGCCGTTGAGAAGTTTTACCTGGCCTATTGTCTGCTTCGGGCCTGACCGTCTTCAGGCAGCCGGATAGGACGCGAACACCGTGGTCGCCCCATCGCGCCCGATCAGGATCACGTCATAGGCTTCGCGCTGGTCTTCAGGTCCCATTCCGGGTGAGCCGAAGGGCATGCCTGGGACCGACAGACCGATGGCATCGGGCCTTTCGGCCAGCAGTCGGCGGATATCGGCGGCGGGCACATGGCCCTCGATTACATAGCCGGCAATCCGGCCGGTGTGGCAGGACACAAGGGCGTTTGGCACCCCCGACGTCTGCTTCAGGTCGGCGAGCGCGTCATACTCGAGATCCTGTGCCGCGACGGTAAAGCCTGAGTTCTGCAGATGCGCGATCCAGTCCTGACAGCATCCACAGGTGGCTGTCTTGAAGACTTCTATAGTCTCCAAGTCTTGAGCGAATGTCTGGCCAGGCAGAATAGCGAGGCTGATCAAACTGGTGGAACCGGACAGGAAATGGCGACGATGTAGGGTCATTGGGTTTCTCCAGCAGATTTATTGAGGTTGAGCGAACGTTTGGCTCGCTATCACTGAAACGCAAGTGGTCGGGACGTCGCGGTTACCGATTGAAGCCCGGCCCGCTGTGGCAGGCGGGAGCAACGAGCGATGCCTCCCCCTCCAGATCAGCAAGGATCGGGCAATCGGGCCGATGATCGCCCGAACAGCCTTGCGCCAGATGATCAAGCGTGGCGACCATGCTTTCCATCTCGATGATCTTGCGGCGCAGACCGGCGATCTGCGCCTGTGCCAGCCGCTTCACATCCGCACTCTGACGGCTGCGGTCCCGCCAAAGGGCAAGCAGTTCGCCGATCGCCTCAACCTGAAACCCGAGATCTCGGGCGCGACGGATGAAGCGCAGCATCTGGACATCAGTGCCGGTGTAGGTGCGATAGCCCGATGCGGAGCGCCCGGCAGAGGGGATCAAGCCCGTCTGCTCATAGTAGCGGATCATCTTGGCCGATACGCCTGAGTTTTTTGCGGCTTCTCCGATGTTCATGCCAGTTCTCCTTTGGTTTGCGTTGGCTGGAAGCGGCGCAGGCGCAGGGCATTGCCCAGCACGAACACGCTGGACAGCGCCATGGCCCCCGCCGCAAACACGGGCGACAGCAGAATGCCGAAGGCTGGATAGAGCACCCCCGCCGCCACCGGGATCAGGGCCGCATTGTAGACAAACGCCCAGAACAGGTTCTGCCGGATATTGCCCATCGTGGCCCGGCTGAGCGCGATGGCATCAGGCACGCCGGTCAATCGGCCCGACATCAGCACCACATCCGCCGCCTCGATGGCAATGTCGGTGCCAGTGCCGATGGCAAGGCCCACATCCGCCTCGGCCAGGGCCGGGGCGTCGTTGATGCCGTCCCCGACAAAGGCCAGCGGTCCATGGTCTGCGCGCAGGCGCTTGATCGCTTCGACCTTGCCGCCCGGCAGGACCTCGGCCACCACGGCATCAATGCCCAGTTGGCGGGCGATGGCCTGTGCGGTGCGGGCGTTGTCGCCAGTGATCATCGCGACCTTCAGGCCAAGATCATGCAACGCCGTGATCGCCGCCGGGGTCGTGGGCTTGATAGGATCGGCCACGGCCATCATCGCGGCCAACCGCCCCCCGATGGCCGCGTAAAGCGGGGATTTGCCTTCGGCCCCCAAGCGGGCGGCGTCCTGCGCAAAACCGGCAACGTCCAGACCCAGTTGGGCCATATAGCGGTCTGCGCCGATCTGCACTTGAACGTCGCCGGCCATGGCCTTGACGCCAAACCCGGTTTCCGACGCAAAGCCAGTCACGGCGGGAAGCTGCAACCCCTCGGCCTCGGCTGCTGACACGATGGCGCGGGCGATGGGGTGTTCCGATCTGGCCTCGACTGATGCCACCAACGCCAGCACTTTTGCCCGGTCAAACCCGGGGGCAAGGATCAGGTCGGTCAGCGCAGGCTTGCCCGCCGTCAGCGTTCCGGTCTTGTCCAGCGCCACGACACGGACGGATTGCAGCGCCTGCAACGCCTCGCCCTTGCGGAACAGCACCCCAAGTTCGGCCCCACGCCCGGTGCCCACCATAATGGAGGTGGGCGTTGCCAGCCCCATCGCACAGGGGCAAGCAATGATGAGGACCGCCACAGCGTTTACCAGACCGAAGGTCAGCGCCGGGTCAGGGCCAAGGATCAGCCAGACCGCAAAGATCAGCGCGGCCAGCCCCATCACCACCGGCACGAACCACAGGGTGATCCGGTCCACGAGGCCCTGGATTGGCAGCTTGCCGCCCTGCGCCGCCTCGACCATGCGGATGATCTGCGCCAGCATCGTCGCCTCGCCCACCGCCGTCGCGCGGAAGGTCAGCGCGCCGGTCTGGTTGACCGTGCCCCCGGTGACAGCAGTCCCGGCGCCCTTGGCAACGGGGGCGGGTTCGCCGGTGATCATGGACTCGTCGATCCAGCTGTCGCCCGCTGTCACTTCGCCATCGACCGGCACCCGCTCGCCGGGACGTAGGTCAAGGAGATCGCCCGTCCGCACCTCGGCAATCGGCACCTCGACCACCATAGCACCGCGATGGACACGGGCCATGCGCGGCTGCAAGCCGACCAAGCGGCTGATCGCTTGTGAGGTGCGGCCCTTGGCCCGCGCCTCCAGAAACCGGCCCAGCAGGATCAGCGTGACGATCACCGCCGCCGCCTCGAAATAAACGTTCACGGTTCCGGACGGCAGCAGGCCTGGCAGGAACGTCGCCACCACCGAATAGGCAAAGGCCGCCGTCGTGCCCACCGCGACAAGACTGTTCATGTCGGGCGTCAGCCGCCACAGCGCGGGATAGCCCTTGAGGTAAAACCGCCGCCCTGGTCCAAGAAGGACCAGCGAGGTCAGCACGAACTGCAGCACCCAGCTTGTCTGCATACCGATGGTAGTCATGATCAGATGGTGCAGTGGCGCGAAGAGATGCGAGCCCATCTCCAGCGCGAACACCGGCAGGGTCAGCGCTGCAGCGATCATCAGGTCGCGACGGAGCAATGCTTCTTCAGCCTCTTTGCGCGCCACCCCTTCTGCATCGCTCGTGGCCGAGGCTTGAACCAGCCGCGCACCATAACCGACGCCCTCGATCGCCTGTTGCAACAGGGTGGCATCTGCCGTCCCGGTCACGGTGGCCCGTTCGGTGGCCAGATTGACGCTGGCCGAAGCAACGCCCGGCACGGCGGTCAGGGCCCGTTCCACCCGCGCCACGCAAGAGGCGCAGGTCATGCCCTCGATGGCGATGTCCACCGTCTGCGAAGGCACGGTATAGCCCACTCTGTCCACTGCGGCGATCAGTGCCGCTCGGTCAATCGGTGCTGCTGACGACACCTCGGCCCGTTCGGTGGCCAGATTGACCGTCGCAGACGTGACGCCCGGCACCGCCGCCAGCGCACGTTCCACCCGCACCACGCAGGAGGCGCAGGTCATACCCTCAACTGGCAGGCTCAGGGTGACGGGGGACTTTGGGGTAAACGGAGCGTTCATGGCGACTGTCCTGATCAGATATGGGTCGGGTCGCACTCACAGATAGGCCTTCCCATCATTGGAAGGTCAAGCAGCAAATTACACAAAAACGTGCACTTGACCTTCCAACGCTTGGAAGCCCCATGTCCTGTGCATCGAAGTTCAACCGATTGAGGATGCAATGCAGTTCCATATCGAAACGATGACCTGCGGCGGCTGTGCCCGGGGTGTGACCAAGGCGATCCAGGGCGTCGACGCCGCCGCAACCGTGCAGGCCGATCCGCCCAACCGCCGTGTGGATGTGACCACCACGGCGCCGCGGGACCGGATCGTTGCCGCCCTGACCGAAGCGGGCTTTGCGCCCGCGTGACCGACCCAAAGGAGAAGAAAATGAAGAAGACAGTACTTGCCCTGACCGCTGCCACCCTCGTTGTCGCAGGCGGCATTGCCTTTGCCCAGATGGAGGGCATGGATCATTCAAACATGGACCACGGCAACATGGCCGCCGGTTCGATGGACGGCATGGCCATGATGGACCATTCCGCGCTTATCCCGCCCGAGTTTGCAAATGACCCGGCCACGAACGCCTATGCCGACGCCATGGATAAGATGATGGCCGACATGATGGTGCCCTATACCGGCGATCCGGATGTGGATTTCATGGTGGGGATGATCCCGCACCACGAAGCTGCCGTTGCGATGGCGCGGATCGCTCTGGAACATGGCACCGATCCCGAAGTGCGCGCTTTGGCCGAAGAGGTCATCGTGGCTCAGGAGCGCGAGATTGCACAGATGAAAGCCTGGCTGGCTGAACGCGGCCAGTGAGGGATCGAGCGCAGGGGGCTCACTTCGATGGTCCCCTGCCTCTGCTCGGATGCTCGCCTTTTATTGAGGCGAGTGCACCTCGCCATCGCGGTTATCACTGATCGTCTGAAAAGGTGACGTGCAGTTCCTTCAACCGTCTCTGCATGTATCGCCTGATCGAACGCAGCGCGTGATGCTGTTAAGTGACGCCTGAACAACTTCCGGCTCTGGCCAGACGCTAAAGCTCCAATCAGGCTTCCGAAAAAGACGGAAACACAGACGTCGTCCGATCGGGCGAAGACCGAACGGACCCAAGGGATGCCCTTCGATTGACGAAAGTTCCAGCACGCCTCAGTTGTCGAGGGAAGTGAAAATCTGGATCAACTGCAGGATCTTGTAGCTTTCAGCTTCGATCACCACGATCCGGTCGTCAACGATCGCATAGCGCTGTCCATAGGGCAGCGGTGGCAGGTCATAACGCAGGAAA
>NZ_JAUXOV010000037.1 GCF_030684215.1 Pseudotabrizicola sp. | reverse complement strand
GGGCGATGGTGGCCCCGACCTCAAACGCGGCATGGGTCGACTCGATCTGTTCGGTCACGGTGACCGGTACGGCGGGATTATCAGCCTTGCGTGGCAAGGATCCCGTGATGGCGACGCAGATGATGCAGGGATTTGTCATGGTCTATATATCCAAGAATACTGTTTCACCGTCCCCCTGAAGGCGGATGTCAAAGCGGAAATGTCCCGGCGCAACCTTGCGCGCCACCAAGGTCTGGCGCCGGTCAACATGTTCGATCAGGTTGATCACCGGGTCGGCACTGTTGTCCTCGTCCTCAAAATACATCCGCGTGTTCAGCCCGATGTTGAGGCCACGTGCCACAATCCAAAGACTGATATGGGGGGCCATGGGCAGGCCGTTGCGCCCCATCACAGACCCCGGCTTTATGGTGTCAAACCCCCACAGCCCGGTGTCGAAATCAGTGATGATCCGGCCCCAGCCGCGAAAGCCGGGTGCGCAATCAGCGTGGCGTGGGTCTTCTGGGTGCGGATGAATGCCTGCCGCATCAGCCTGCCATGCCTCTAGCAGCACATCCTTGACCGGTGCACCCGTGCCGTCGAGAACGATGCCCTCAACACGGATACGCTCGCCTGGCGCGTCAGGGCCCGCGATGTCCTGCCCCAGTTCTTGCCGGTAGATGTCGAAGCCCGCCGCACCCGGCGCAAGGCCGATGTGGACATATGGCCCGGCAGTCTGGGACGCGGATTCCTTGAGGTGATTCAATGGTTGCGGCATGTCAGTTCCCCTCCATCCGGTTTTCGAACATGGTAGAGCGGCGTCCGCGAAGCACGATGTCGAATTTGTAGGCCAGACAATCCAATGGGATGGCTGTGTTCATATCCAAAGGGGCAATCAACTGGTCAATCGCGCGTGGGTCGGGGATGGTGTTGACTATGGGGCATTTCGCGATCAGCGGGTCACCTTCAAAATACATCTGGGTGATCAGACGTTGGCTGAAGGCTGCGCCAAAGACCGACACATGGATATGCGCGGGCCGCCAGTTGTTCACCCAGTTGCGCCAAGGATAGGCACCGGGCTTGATCGTGCGAAAGAAATAGGAGCCGTTTTCATCAGTCATCGTGCGCCCGCAGCCACCAAAGTTGGGGTCAATGGGGGCAAGGTAGGTGTCTTTCTTGTGCCGATAGCGCCCGCCCGCATTGGCTTGCCAGACCTCTACCAGCGTTCCTGCCACGCCTCGCCCGTTTTCATCCAGCACCCGGCCATGCACGATGATCCGTTCGCCCACCGGATCGCCGGTCTTGGCGTAGTTCTTGATCAGATCGTTGTCGACCGGGCCAATGTCACTGTGGCCAAAGGTTGGGCCAGTGATTTCCGACATCGACCCTTGCAGTGATAACATGGCCAGACGAGGGCTGCGCGCAACGCTCGTCTTATAGTCAGGGGTCAGGGCGGGCGGTTGCCACAGGCGGTCGCGCTGATAATACTCGGCGGGTTTCATGTTTCCTCCTCTGCCATGGCGGCAAACGTGTCTTTGGCGATCTTGATTGCATGATTGGCGCGCGGAACACCGGCATAGATGGCCACATGCAGCAGCGCCTCCAGCACGTCGGTTTCAGTCGCTCCGGTGTTGGGGGTGGCGCGGATGTGCATGACAAGCTCATGGTCGTTGCCCAGCCCTGCCAAGAGCGCAATCGTCAGCATCGAGCGTTCCCGCAAACTGATAGTGTCGCGGCTCCAGACATGGCCCCATGCGGCATCAGTGATCAGCGCTTGAAACGGTGCGTCAAAGGCGGTTTTGGCGGCCTCGGCCCGGTTCACATGGGCATCACCCAAGACTCGGCGGCGGGTGGTCATCGCTTTGGCAGTCAGGTCAGTCATGAGCGTAAACTTTCAGAAAGGGCGCGACCAGGGCGGCCCATGCGGCGGGCGCCTCGACGGGTGGCAGATGGCCAGCACCAGAGATTTCATGGAAGGCCGCGCCGGGGATCAGATCAGCGGTCTGGCGCACCACATCGGAGGGCGACGCGCCATCGTCAGATCCTGCAATCACCAGTACGGGCAGGCGCAGCTCTGCCGTGGCTTCGCGCTGATCGGCCCCGAAAAGTGCTGCACAAGCTGCAACGTAGCCTTGCGCGGGGGTGCGCGTCAGCATCGCGCGCCACAGGGCAAGGTCCGGCATGGCGCGAAAGGCGGGGGCAAACCAACGCTCCATCACCGCATCGGCGATGCTGTCCAGACCGGATGCGTTCACCGCGCCAATCCGCGCCTGCCAACTGTCTGCCGTGCCCAGCTTGGCCGCGGTGTTCGACAGCACCAGCGCGCGCACCAAATCGGGGCGCTGATGTGCCACGACCTGGCCAATCAAACCGCCGATCGACAGCCCGACAAAAACCACGGGTCCGCGCGCAATCTGTTCGATCACCGCAATGGCATCTTCTGCATGCTCGGCAATGGTCGTGCCACCTCCCAGCACAGACAGCCCATGCCCGCGCTTGTCATACCGAATAAAGCGCAGGTTCTGCGGCAACAGCGGCAGCACCCGATCCCACAGGCGCAGATCGGTCCCAAGCGAGTTGGCAAACACCACTGCGGGGGCGGTATCTGGCCCGGTCACCTGCACATGCAAAGTGCCATTTGGCAGCGTCAATGCTTGCATTGGGTCTCCTCCTGTTCATAATTTATCAGACCCATAACTGCAGCGATAATGCAAAAGGAAGGATTATTGATAGCAATATGATTATGCATCCAGCAGTGAAGCTGCGCCACATCCGGGCGTTTCTTGATATTGCCGCCGATGGCACCCTGTCTTCCGTTGCCCGGCGGCAGGGCCTGACACAACCCGCACTGAGCCGCACACTGGCCGAGCTTGAAGACCTGCTGGGTGTAGCTCTTTTCCGGCGCGAACAGCGGCGGCTTATCCTGACCGAAGCGGGCTTCACCTTTCGCCATCATGCCAGCCTTGCGGTACAGGCGCTGGAGGCAGGGGCGGCCGCCTTGCAACCGGGCACGGCGCGGGGCGCCATTCGGGTTGGCATCCTGCCAACGGCGGCGACCCGGCTGTTTCCGCGCGTCGCTCTGCGCTTTCGCAGCGCCGAACCAGACACACTTTTGAAGATCGAAACTGGGCCACACCCATATCTGTTGGATCAGCTGCGAGACGGTCGCATTGACCTTATGATCGGCCGGATGCCGATTGCAGGTGATATGGCGGGCCTGACCTTCACCCATCTGTATGAGGAGGAAATTGTGCTGGTCGCCCGCGCAGGCCACCCTTTGGCTGGTCAGCCGTTGGCCTTGCTGCTGCAATCGGTGCCGTTGATCCTGCCACCCGAGGATGCGCTGATCCGGCGGTCGGTCAATGACTATCTGGCAACTCTGGGCCTGCCCGGACTGCGCCCCGCGATGGAGACCGTCGCGCTGGCCATCGGTCGCGGTATCTTGGCCGGGTCGGATGCGGTCTGGTTCATCTCGCGAGGGGTGGTGGCCGAAGAGTTGGATCGGGGTGACCTGATAGCACTGCCCACAGGGGTCAGGTTCCTGTCGGGGTCTGTGGGAATCACACAGCGGCAATCTGCCCAACCGATTCCGGGCGCAGACCTGCTGGTGCGGCTTTTGCACGAAACCCAGACACCCTAGGTCCGGGGCATGCCCGATGGCCGCGTGCTGCGCTTTTGTGCAGCGATGCGGAACGGGGCATTCGGCGCGCCATAGCCCAGATAATTGCCTTGCCGCTGCACGATTTCAAAGAAAAGCCCGTCAGGGCGCGACGCGGAATAAAGCTGAAAGAACTGGCCGCCCGCGTCTTCGTCATACAGCACATTCGCCGCCTTCATCCGGGCCACGAGTGCGGGATCAAGCCCGAACCGGGCCTCGACATCGTCATAGTAATTTGCGCCGATTTCCAGCACGGGAAAATCGCGGCTGGCCAGCTCTGCCGCCGTAGCAAAGATATCCGCGGTGCCAAACGCGATGTGCTGAACCGATGCGCCAAAGGTTTCCTCGACAAAGCGGCCTGCAAGCGTGCGGCGCGCTTCGGCCCCATTCAGGGTGACGCGCAGACCGCCCGACTGCACCGCCTGACTGCGCACGAGGCCGTCGGGATCGGCCACATCCACCATCGGGGCCTTGGTCGCGCCAAAGATCGATGTGTAATACAAGGCCCAGGACAGCATCTCATCATAGGCCATGGTCTGACCAAGGTGGTCGATCCCCGTCAACCCCGCACCCGGACCCGCAGCTTGGGTGCGAAAATCCACGTCCCAAATGCGGGCAAGGTCGGACCTTGGGTCCAGCAAACGGATCATGCTGCCGCCCACACCACGAATGGCGGGAATGTCCAGTTCCCCCGCGCGGACGGGTTGATCATGGTCTTGCGCCAGCAAAGCCAAAGCGCGGGTATGGGCTGCGCGCGCATCGGGCACCAGCAGCGCAACTTCGGACACAGTGGTGCCATGCGCGACATAGGACGTGCGCGAGAAGCCTTCGCCGTCGGTGTTGACCAGAATGTTGATTTCGCCCTGACGCCACAACTTTACCGGGCGTGACACATGCGTGCCCGTCTGTGCAAACCCGGTGGCAGATAGCAGGGATTCAAGTGCCGGGGCATCGGTGGCCGAGGTGGCGAATTCCAGAAACTCGATCCGCTGAACAGGGGCGGGGGCGGGAAAGGTCGGCAGGTCTACGGCCAGTGTCGGTTCGGTGCGGCGCACGCTGTCCATCAGCGAAATCAGGCTTCGGTGGCCGTCGGTCGCCACAAGGCGCGGCAGGCCGGCACGAAACTGATCGTTGAAAATCTCAAGACTGATCGGGCCAGCGTAGCCCGTCGCTGTGACCGCGCGCATGAAACCAGTGACGTCCAGATCACCCTCTCCCGGCATGTTGCGAAAGTGGCGCGACCTGTACAGTAAATCCATCTCAATGGCGGGCGCATCGGCCAGTTGCACAAAGAAAATCTTGTCGCCGGGAATGCGGCGGATTGTGTCGGGGTCGATCTTTCGGCCAAGGGTGTGAAAGCTGTCAAGGATCACCCCTACCTGGGCGTGATCGGCGCGGCGCACCACTTCCCATGCGTCGCGGTGATCGTTGACGTGGCGACCCCATGCCAGCGCCTCAAACCCCACACGCACACCATGTCTGGCCGCCAGATCGCCCAGATCGTGAAAATCCTGCGCCATGCGGTCAATGCCACCCATCGCAGCGGGATGCACGGAGGAGCAGACGAGCACCAGATCGGTGCCCAACTGGTTCATCAGATCAAATTTGCGCGCCGCACGGGCAAAGGCACGGCTGCGCAGCGGTTCGGGCAAGCCCTCAAAATCACGGAACGGCTGGAAAAGCGTGATGGTCAACCCGGCATCGCGCACCATTGCGCCCACCTCGGCGGGGGTGAAATCTGACGCGATGAAATCCTGTTCAAAGATTTCGATGCCGTCAAAGCCCGCTCCCGCGATGGCGGTCAGCTTTTCGGCAAACCCGCCCGAGATGGAAACGGTGGCGATCGAGGTTTTCATGACACGTCCTTTCCCTCAATCAGTTCGCGGCGCATCCGCGCCTCGTCCAGACCCAATCCGGTGAAGATGGCCCAGGCATCGACGCCTTGGCCAAAGAACAGCTCATATCCTGATATCAATTGCAGGCCTTCTGCGCCCGCATCTTGCAGGAATTGGGTATCAACAGGGGTGTAGACAGCATCAAATACCCATTCGGCGCCAGAAAGGTGCGGGCGCGGCAAAGGCGTGCCGTCATAGCCGACCATGCCCACGGGCGTGCAGTTGATAATTCCACTGACCCCTGCTGCCAAGGTCACGCAATCGGTGCCGGTTTGGGTGACAAGCCCCGGACTGGCGTCGGTCAACGCCTGTGCCAGCGCCTGCGCCTTTGGCAGATCGCGGTCGGCAATGCGGATGTCTGTCAGACCAAGCGCCACCAGCCCGAATGCTACCGCCTTACCCACCCCGCCCGCACCGATCATCAAGACTGGGCCGGGAGCGGCGTTGCCACGCACACGGCGGTAGGCGGCGATAAAGCCGGAATAATCAGTGTTGAACCCATGCGGCCCGCCCTCATCAAACACCACCGTGTTCACCGCCCCGATGCCCCGCACCAGGGGATCATCGACCGTCACCTTGGTGGCCGCACGCTCCTTGTAGGGATAGGTCACATTGACCCCGCGATAGCCGTTCTGCTTGACCCATTCAAACAGCGCATCGAACATCTGACCCCGCTCGGCCGGGACGAGCTGGTCATAGATCACCCGCCGCCCATTTTGCGCCCCGGCCAGACGATGCAGCCGGGGGGACTGCGATTTGGCGATATTGTCACCGATCAGGCCCAGTTGTATCGGATCGCTTGGTGGCAGATCGGGGTAAACGGGGTCTGTCATGCGGTCCTCTTGCGGAAAATCATTCCCCAAAGCGGGGTTTTGGATACGAAGATCAGGATCACAGAAACGAACAGCACCAAAGACAGCGGGCTGGCCAGCGTACCCTTTAGTAACATCCAAAGGCTTTCCTGATCCGAAATGATCGCACGGCGCCAGTTGTCGTCCAGCAGCCGCGACAGGATCACCCCAAGGATCACAGGGCCAAGCGGATAGCCATAGAGCTTCATAAAGTAGCCAAAGACTCCGAACCCCAGCATCCAATACACGTCGTTGACACTGTTGTTGACCGCATAGGCGCCCACGATGGACAAAAGCAGGATGGCCGGCAGCAAAACGGCGCGCGGCAATTCTACAATCTTCACGAACACGCGGATGCCGGTCAGGCCGAAGATGAGCATGAAGCAATTGGCCAGGGCCAGGGCCGATACGATGAACCAGAACATGTTTGGCTGATCCACCATAAGCATCGGGCCGGGGTTCAGGCCGTGGATGAACAGCGCGCCGATCATGATGGCCGTTACCGCATCGCCTGGAATCCCAAGCGTCAGCATCGGGATGAACGCTCCGCCAACGGCGGCGTTATTGGCGGTTTCCGGCGCGACCAGCCCTTCGATGGCGCCTTGGCCAAACGGCACCTCGGGGTTTTTGGTGACTCGGGTCGCGTGATCATAGGCGATCAGCGCCGCAATATCCCCGCCGGTTCCGGGCAAAGCACCGATCACTGTGCCGATGCTGGAGGTTTGCATTCCAAGTGGGATATGCTTTCGCACCTGTGACCATGATGGAATGATACTGCTTATCTTTTGCTTGACTGCCGCAGTGTTGACCGTGTGCAGTTGCATCAGCCCTTCAGAGATGCCAAACATGCCGATCATCACCGCCACGAAAGACACGCCGGACCGCAATCCACTGGTGCCAAAGGTAAAACGCTCGGTATAGGTCAGCGGGTCCATGCCCACAGCGCCGATGGCAATGCCAAGCGCGCCCGCGAAAATGCCTTTGACCAGACTGCCCTCGGACAATGACCCGACCAGCAGGATGCCCAGAACTGCAAGCATCATATAGTCGCGCGGTTGAAAGCTGATGGCAAAGTCTGCCAGCAGCGGGGCAAAGATTGCCAGCGCCAGGATGCCGATAAAGCCGCCCAAAAAAGATACGACGGTCACGATACCAATGGCTTCGCCCGCCAGACCCTTTTTCGCCATCGGAAAGCCATCCATCGCAGTGGCAATCGCCGAAGGCGCACCGGGAATGTTCAGCAAGATCGCCGTGCGCGACCCGCCATAGACCCCGCCCATATAGATGCCGATCATAAGGGCAATGGCAGGATACACCGCCCATGAAAAGGTAAAGGAAATGAGGATCGACACCGCCATGGTAACCGACAGCCCCGGAATAGCCCCGACATAGATACCCGCGAATGTGCCAAGGCCAATCAGGCCCAGCAGTTTCAGATCAAGGATCGGAATAAGCAGTGCGTTGATGACATCCATGTCAGTTACCCCGCGCCACAAACAACGACTTCACCCAAGCGATGACCTCGGCCTCGGGGACGATTCCGGGCGGCATCAGTACGGTAAAGACGATGCGGAACAACAGGTAGATGCCCGCGACCATCAGCAATGCCAGCAATGCAGACCGTGCCAGACTGTATTTGGCCAGATAGCGGATCAAACCAGTCAGAAACAGGAACGACGTCGGCAGAAAGCCCAAGGGTTTCAGCGCGAGCGCATAACCCGTGATCGCCAGAATGGTTACAATGACCGGCATCGGCAGAATGTCACGCTCCAGCTTTTCGGCGGTGATTTTGCTTTTGCGCAGGGTTTCCAGAAAGATCAGCCCGGTGCAAAGCAGCATGACCGCAGTTGTCACCATCGGAACGGCACCGGGGGCGGACAGGGCCTCGAACCCTGAAATCCCGTAGGCTGACCAAAGAAGGTAAAGACTGCCCAGAACCATGAGCAAGTTAAAAACCAGCTCTCCCGGTCGTCTTGGTTGCCCCAGTCCTTTTGGTTGCTTTGTCTGCATCGCTTTCCCCTCCCAGGGCAATTCTGCGGTGGGGTGGATCCTCCCGCCCCGGCGTCCACGAATAGAAACACCGCCCCGATTGTGAGGAAAGGGGGCGGTGTCGGATATTTTCAGTAGGAAAGATTATGGTTTGACGATGCCGAAGTCTTCTGGCGATGCCTTCGTCATGCCAGCCTCGTGAATCAGCCAAGAGGTTGTTGACTGCCATCCGGTCAGAAACTCCTCGGCCTCGGCACCCGCCAACGACAGCATCTTAAAGCCCCGCCCATCGATCAGGGCCACGAAATCGGGGTGCGTTGCAGCTTCGGCATAGGCGGCGGTCAGCTTGGCGACCACATCATCAGGCGTGCCATTTTTGACAAAGACCCCAAAGAACGGGCCCCAAGGCAGCATCTCGGCAAATTCAGGATTGGTTGACACGATGGTCGGCACATCAGGCAGTTGCGGTGACGGCTCAATATCGAACATCGCAAGCGGCTTCATCGTGCCGCCCCGGATGCCTTCGATCGCAGCACCCAGAACAGCAGGCATCACGTCAATGGCCTTTCCCTGCAACGCAGTCAGCGCAGGACCGTCACCGTCATAGGGCACAAAGGTCACGTCCAGCGGTGTTTTCGAATTGATCATCGCGGTCACAACCGACGGCAGGCCGCCCGGTCCGGTTGACCCGAACTTCACCGCTTTGGGGTTGGCGTTGATATAGGCCACCATCTCGGGGAAGGTGTTGAATGGCGCATCGACATTGGCCACCAGAATTGGCACGCCGCGCGCGATAATGTTGACCGGCACGAAGTCGCTGTAATCTTTGTCGCCCAGCCCCATAACCTTGTAGAGCAGCGGGTTTTCCGCGCCGAACAGGATCGAGTAGCCATCGGCCGCATCGTTGGCCACCTGGTTCAGGCCAATTGCCCCAACGCCGCCGGTGACGTTCTGCATCACGATGGTGCCGCCCAAAACAGCCTGGGCATGTGGCGTGATCGCGCGGGCGACCGTATCGGTCGATCCACCAGCACCCCATTGGATGATGCCTTTGATTTCTTTCGCGGGGTATTCGGCCAATGCGGGCACTACGCCCAGGCCCAGCGCCACAAGTGCACCGATAACGGATTTCATAAGCATGTCGGTTTCCTCCCTGACAGTATCGCCAGACCAGCAGATCGGCCCGGATGATGCTACTATCGCCCAACGAGACTATAACGGCAAATACCGATATATCCGTTATCGTAACATCATGTTATTTTTGGACCGGCGGATCCCACTGCCCGCGCGAGGCAGCTTCGGTCAGTTCATGGCGAAAGCGTTCGATGGTAAATTCAGCAAAACTGGACAGTTGGCGGCCGCGCTTTTGCACAACATAGGCAGTTATTTCGGCCTTTTCGGTAAGCGGCCTTCGGACAAGTCCGGGCATGTAAACTTCGGCCACAGAAAACTCGTCTATCGCTGCAACTCCCAAGCCGTGCCGCACAAGACTAACCATGGTTTGTGCGAATCGCCCACGGATCGCGTGATGCGGCGTCAGACCCGCCTCTCGGAACGGGCGCGCCAATGTATCGCCGTACGGATCGTCGGGGTCGACGCCGATGAAGGGAAACCGCATCAGATCATGCACCGAGACCGTGTCTTTTGCCGCAAGTTCGTGCCCCTCTGGCAGAATCGCCACAATACGTCCCTTGACCAGAGGGGTGGACTCGATCGCCGAGTTTTCAACAGGAGAAGACATGAAAACTGCCTCGCCCTGCTCTAGCAACAGATAGTCCAGCGTCTCTTCTATCTTGAGGATGTTCAGGTCAATCATCAGATCAGGAAAGCGCGCGCGGATGGAACGGATGGCGCGGGCCGCGATGAATTGCGCGATCGACGGGGCCGAGGCAAACGACAGCGCAAAGTTCTGCCCCTTTTGCACCGATGATACCGCCGCATTCAGATTCTCAACCTGATGATACACTTGGTTCAGCATTGCGAAAATCGCATGCGCTTCGGGTGCGGGCACAAAAACCCCGGCACGCCGCTCGAAAAGACGAAACCCTAGCCCATCCTCGGTGTGCTTGATCAAGCGACTGATACCGGGCGCCGAGACATGCAGCAAATTCGCTGCGCCCTGAATAGAGCCAGCGATCATCACCGCGCGCACCACTTCCATCTGCCTTAGGGTCAATTCTTTCATGCGACCAATGATAGCAAAGCCGGTGGAGCCGGAAAGCGAATTGATTCATAGCGCCATTCGCCATATTGGAATAGCATTCCAAAAAGAGAATCGTGATGACCGCAGCTGTAGACCGCACTTTCGCCGTTCTGGAACTCTTGTCGCGGTACCCAAAGGGTTTGTCCGTGCAAGCAGTCGCCCTGTCACTGGCCATCGTGCCATCGGCAACGCACAGGCTGCTGAATGATCTGGTGCGCCTGGGCTACGCCAGCCAAAGCGCGGACCAAGGCACCTACGCCCTGACGCTGCGCCTTGCCGCAACCGGGCTGTCGTGGCTGGGCCGATCTGGCATCCATGACGTGGCGCAGCCGGTGCTGGATACGCTTGCCCTGCAATCGGGCGAGCTGGTGCGGCTGTCGGTTGCGGATGGCGACCGGCTGATCTGGGTGGCGGTCGCACAAGGTGCGGTGTCGGGCCTGCGCTATGACCCTGCACGCGAACAAGGGCTGGCGGCATCCTTGGCCTATAGCGCCAGCGGCCGCGCATGGGCGGCCACGCTGCCCGAAGAACAGGCGCTGGCGCTGGTCGCGCAGCAGGGCCTGACGGCACCAGACGGCGCGGGCGCCGGTGCGGATCTGACGCTGCCACAGGTCCAGGACGTGCTGGCGCACACGCGCAGCACAGGTCATGCCGAGGCGGCGGATTGCTTTCTTGCCGGGATGGCGGCCGTTGCCGTCGCCCTGCAAAGCAACGGCGCATCCCCCGGCTGCCTGTCCATCGCAGGGCCCACCGCGCGCCTGACCCCGGCCCGTCGCGCCGCGCTGTTGCCCGGCCTGCGCAACGCAGCTGCCGAACTGATGGCGCTGGCACCCGCGTCCGGCTTGTTGCGGGGGCAGGCATGAAGTCTTCCAATTCAGCGGAGTGTGACCTGCTGATCATCGGGTCGGGGGCTGCGGGCCTATGCGCAGCCGTGACGGCGGCGCATCACGGTCTGAGGGTGATCGTGGCAGAAAAGGCCCCGGTTCTTGGCGGCACCACAGCGTGGTCAGGCGGTTGGATCTGGGCCCCCGGCAACCCGGTTTGCATGCGCGCCGGGGCCGACGATAGCCCAGAGGCTACCAAAACCTACCTGCGCGCCGCGCTTGGTGACCATTACGATCCGGCGCTGGTGCATGCCTTTCTGACCCAAGCCCCACAGATGGTCAGCTTTCTGGAAACCAACACCGCAGTAACCTTTGAACCCGGAAGCCATATTCCCGACACCTATGGCCAGTTGCCGGGCGCGGGCAGCGGCGGGCGGTCGGTGATTGCTGCGCCCTATGATGGCCGCGCCCTTGGACCAATGATCACCCTGTTGCGCCACCCCTTGCGCGAGACCACGTTCTGGGGCCTGACCATTCAGGCAGGCGCGGACCTTCGGGCCTTTATGACCATGACTCGCAGCCCGCGCACCCTTGCGTATGTCATACGCCGGATGACCCGCCATCTGTGGGATCTAGCCCGCTATGGCCGAGCCATGCAATTGCGCAACGGCAGCGCGCTGGTTGCGCGCCTGATCCGATCCGCTGCTGATCTGGGTGTAGAGTTCCGCCCGGACAGCCCCGCCCTTCGGCTGATCACACAGGGCGATGCGGTGGTGGGTGCGGTGCTTCAATGCGGCCCGAAACAGGTTGAGGTGCGCGCTACGCGCGGCGTCGTGCTGGCATCGGGTGGCTTTGCACATGATCCCACGCGCCGTGCTGCGCAGTTTCCCGCCAACGACACCCATGTCACGCTGGCCGTGCCGACCGCCACCGGAGACGGATTGCGCATGGCTGAAACCATCGGTGCCGCACTAGGCACCACCGCCAGCCCTGGTGCATGGTGTCCGGTGTCACTGGTGCACTGGCCTGATGGGCGTAAGGCCGCGTTTCCCCATATCATCGAGCGCGGCAAGCCGGGCATCATCGCGGTGCTGCCTAATGGCCAGCGCTTTTGTAACGAAGGCCTTGGCTACCATGATTTTGTGACCGCCCTTCTGGCCGCCACCCCGCCCGGCGATGTGCCGCAGGCGTGGCTGATCGCCTCCCGCCGGTTTCAGCGGCGCTATGGCCTTGGCATCTCGCGCCCGTTTCCGGTGCCACTCCGGCCATGGCTGCGGCGTGGCTATCTGAAATCAGGCAAAACACCCGAAGCGCTGGCCCTTGCCTGCGGCATTGATCCCGTTGGGCTGCGCACCACGCTTGACCATTGGAACCGCCATGCAGTGCAGGGATCAGACCCGCAGTTTCAACGCGGAAGCAGCCCTTACATGCGCCTGCAAGGCGACAGCACCGTCACGCCAAACCCCTGTGTTGCCCCGATTGACCAACCGCCCTTTGTTGCGGTCCGGGTCATTCCGGGCAGCTTTGGCACTTTTTCAGGTCTGCAAACCGATGCCTGCGCCCGTGTTCTGCGCGGCGACCAGCCTATTCCCGGCCTGTATGCGGCCGGCACGGATATGCGCAGTGTAATGGGCGGCCACTACCCCGCAGGCGGTATCAACCTTGGCCCTGCCCTGACCTTTGGATATGTCGCGGCCCTTCATGCCGCAGGCAAACTGGATACAACGCCATGACCATCTACAGCCTCGCCCACTTGACCGCGCTGGATCAATCGCCGCCGCAACTGGTTCGCTTGGCATCCCGGTTGGGCTATGACCGAGTTGGGCTGCGCCTGATACGCGTTACCGACACCAGCGAAGGCTATGCCCTGCACACTGATCCAGCCCTGCTGCGCCAGACCAGACAGGCGCTGGCTGATACCGGGGTATCGGTGAACGATATCGAGTTCGTCCGTCTGACCCCGGATTTTGACCCGCAGGCGCTGCGCGCCTTGCTTGAAACGGGTGCAGCACTTGGCGCCCGGCATGTGATTTGCGCGCCCTATGACCCGGACCTGAACCGGCTGGCCGCAAACCTTGCCGCATTTCAAGAGAATGCTTTGGGGTTTGGGCTGTCTTGTGTGCTTGAGTTCTTTCCCTGGACTGTTGTTCCCGACCTTGCCTCCGCCAACGGGGTGATCGATGCGACCGGGTCTACAAGTCTGGGCATCTTGCTGGACACCTTGCATTTCAACCGCTCAGGCAGCACCTTGGCCGAACTAGACAAAACGCCCCACCAACGGTTTCCCTTTGTCCACCTGGGCGACGCCCCTGTGCATCCGCCCTATTCAATGGAGGAGTTGCTGCATACCGGACGTGCCGAACGTCTGCCTCCCGGCGACGGCCAAATTGATCTTGCCGCAATCCTCAACCGCCTGCCCCGCGACACACCACTGTCACTGGAAGTGCCGATGACCGGCCTGCAAACCATGCGTGGCTCTGAAGCGGTTGCAGAGCTGGCAATCACAGCGGCAAAACGAGTGACGACAAACCTGCGCCGACATCCCGAGAGCTAGATCGGCACTTCGGATAGCGACGCGTTGCAAGAGGCTCTCTGCCGGGCATCTCCAGAAATGCACTAATTCAAGGCTAGCGCGCTTTACGGCTCTGATGATGTAACTGCCCCCCAACGGGTCCCCTTTGCCAAGGTGAGTCTGCGAAGGTCCACAAAGGAGAGGGGTTATGTCATCAGTGCCGCGTTTCGCACTGCATCGATGTCATGGGGCAGCGTGCGGGCGAAGCGCGCGATTTGGATAGGGTTCAACTCAATCGCGCAACCGGTCCATGTATCGAGCGTGTCGGCCTTGCTACCACGCGAAATACCCTCGACACCAACGACTTTGCGGGTGGAGCAGCTGGCGAAGGACAATGTTGTCGTTGGCCCGGATGTCCAATCAATGAGAAGCTATGCCAAAGATGTCATCGGATTATTTTGGATAAGAAAGTGGTGCCGCTGAAGGGACTCGAACCCCCGACCCCATCATTACGAATGATGTGCTCTACCAGCTGAGCTACAGCGGCACTTTCCTGTCGGCTTTCTTAGGCTGCCGCGATTTCGGCGTCAAGCCCGCCCATTTTCAAACGAAGGCACTACCGCACGGGCCGGGTTTTAATGGTTGCGGCGTCGCCTTGTTCGGTCAGTCAGGTCTTGGTGGCGTTAAAACCACATCTGCATCTTCGGCAACAACAGGGTCGGGCTCGATTGGCGGCGTCGGCGCAGGCTGGCCGACAATCAGCGGCAGTAGTTCTGTCCCGGTGGCGCTCGGGCCAGAGGTTTCGGGGGGTTCGCGCCAGCTGAGCGTATCAAATCCACCGCAATTCTCGCAGATCGGGTGCCATTGAGCATGGATGGCATGACATTTATCGCAGCACCATTGTGGCCCGCGCGGCGCTGTCAGCGCACGCGTCAGCCAGCCGCGCACGACCGAGTCGTCCTCGCCTTCGCCCCGCGCTATTGCCGCCATGATCGCCAAGGACCGCTGCGTCGGGTGGGTGATTACGGTATCGCCCAAGCTGCGGCGGGCTTCGGGGAAATCCTCGGCCGCCACATACAGTTCGGCCAGCAAAAGCCGCGTTTGCTCATTGTCGCGCTGCACGTCCGTCAGGGCCCTGAACCGTTTGATCCGTGCCGTTGGCGACTCCTCTGGCTCAATCTCGGCAAAGGCGGCTGCAAGATCGGGGTGCGGATGAACCGCCCACGCCTTTTTGAGCACTCGCGTAGCCCCTTTTCGGTCCCCCTTGGCGACCAGACTGCGGGCAGCCATGGCTGCCGCAGGGATCAGATCCGGCGACAAGCGGTTTGCCTCGATCGCTGCCTCTCTCGCCTCGATGCTGGCTGAATCGTCAAACACGGTTTTGGCCTCTTGCAGCGCAAGCACCGCATCGCGGCGACGGTAGACGTCGCGCGGTAGTTCGCCCGCTTTCAGCTTTGCGCCCAAGGTTTGGCGCGCACCTTTCCAATCGGCGTGATCTGCTTGCAGTTTCAGCAAGATATCCTGCGTTTCGGCATGGCGCGGCTTCATCGCGAAGGCCTTTTGCGCAAGCTTAAGCGCCATATCGGTATCGCCTTCAGCCAGCTTTTGCTTCATCAGTCCACGCACCCCGACAAAACGGGTTTTATCGTCTGCCAACAAACGCTTGTAGGCATCTGCCGCGCGCTTGGTATCGCCTGCGGCTTCTGCCGATTGCGCCATCAAAAGGTTGGTTAATTCGGGCTTTGCCAGATAGCGCTCGGCGCGCTGTGCCCGCGCCATTGCGACGCGGCCCTCACCCGATGCAAGGGCCAAGAAACCCTCGGTCAATGCCTGATAGCCTTTGCGCTCGCGGTTGCGGTCGAAGTAGCGCGAAATGGCCGTTTCGTCCCCGGCCAGAAAGCGCAACACGGCCACAACAAAGCTGATGATCTTGAACACGATCCAGAGCGCCAGAACCAGAAAAACGGAAAAAATGACCGCTTGCAGTGGGCCGAAGGTCAGCTCCCAACCGGACACCGTGATGCGAACGCCGCCACCGGTATCCAGCAAGACACCGGCACCATAGGTTAGCGCTGCAATGGAAAACACAAACAGAATGACTTTCAACAAGGTCCAAAGCATCTGTTTTTCCTATCCTTCCACTGCGGCAGACAAGGCGGCTGCTGCGGCAACAGCGTCCAGTCGTTTTTGGGCCATCTCTGACCAAGATGCCATTTCTGCCTGACCTTCGGGTGGCAAGCCCTGCAATTCAGCCAAAGCCTGCGCAAGTTCGCCTGACCTAACGGCGGCCTCGGCGCGCGACAGCACTGCGTCTGGGTCTGCGCCATCACGCGGGGTCAAAGATCGTGCGCCGGTCGTGGTTTGCAAGAATGTGGCAAGCCTGTCTGACCAGCCCTCGCCCATATCTGCGCGCAACGATGCCTCAAGTGCGGCACGCGCAGCGGGCGGAAAAGCGTCCTCCACCGCGGCACGTGATGGCACACCCGTTTCGGCAAGGTCGGCAAGAGCGGGCGGAACGGCAACACCCGGCATGTCGGCCAATGCGCCCGCAAAGGGTGCGCCGCTTTCAATCGCCGCTTGCACGCGGCCCAATGCGGCAGCGCTGACGGCCCTGCGTGCGGTGGCCTCGGCCTCCTCGCGCAGCGCGGCGGCCTGCGCCTCTGCTTCGGCAAGGCGTGCTTCGGTTTGTGCGGTTAGAGCTTCAAGCCCAGCATTTGCGTCGGCACCGGTTGCGCGCATTTCAGCTATCTCTGCCTGAAGCGCCCCTAGCGTTGCCAGCAAATCGGCTGATGGTTCGTCCGTTGATCCTGTTGGGCCACGGGCTTCAAGGTTTGTGATGCGCGTTTCAAGCGCGGTCAGTGCCTCGGTAAGGGGCTGCAAATCCAGCTCTGGGGTTGGCTCCTGAACGGACAAAGACTCCAGCGCTGTGACACGCTCGGCCAAGCTGGCATCGGGGGCGGGTGTCGCTTCAAGTGTGTTGATACGGTCCGTCAAGGCCTGAACCTCGGCCTGTGATGCATATGTCGGGGCGTCTGAAACGCCCATGCCCGGAAATGGCACGAAGATTGCCAATGCATAGCCCGCCGCTGCGGCGACAACACCACCCAAAGCCGTGCCCACAAAGCCACTGCCACTTTTGCTTTCCTGCGGTGGCGGAGCATTTGGTGGGGGCGTTAGAGCCGGCTCAGGCTCTGACACCGCATCAGGCTGGGTGCTTGGTGGTTCTTCGATAACCAATGGCGGCGGCGCGTCGGGATCAGGTTGCAATTCTGGCCGGGGCGGTTCTTCCATCGCAATGGGGTCAACAACTGGCGTTGCTTCAGCTTCCATCAGGTCAGAAGACTTGACCGCGTCCACTTCGCTCGTTGGCTTTGAAGGAGGGCGTTTGGCCATTTTTTACATTCCTGACTTTGAAAGCGGGCAGTGGCAACACGGGGTAACATGGATCGATATGATAGCTTGATCCTAATCCCGCAACTCTTGGTCCATCAAGCCGTGATGATAAAACGATCCAACACCAAGAACAGTTCCGCCAAAGATGGCGCTTCGGCTATGCCAAGACTTTGCGGCGGACATGCTACAAAAACCTCTGCAATCGCAGGGCTTAGTGCTGCGATGCGCAAGCGGTTGAAGACATTATTGCCGTCTGGCAGGTCCGACAGGGCGCGGCGAAATACCTCGGCGGTTCGGGGGGAGAACAGGGGCACGATCACTGGGCCTGCGCCTGAAGCGTCGACCGCCGACAAGATGGCGATGGCTTCGGGAGACAAAGCGACCGGCTCTTGCGCATAGACAACAGCATCTTTCGTCGGAAGGTTCGCGGCCGTCAGGCGGGCTGCAAGGTCACCCCGCGCTTCGCGGCCACGCAAATGCAGGAAGGGCGCGTGGTCTGCCTGGCCCTGCAAAAGCCGAAACAGTTGGTCAGCGTCTCCCGAGGCTGAATACGCTTCAAATCCTGCTGTGCGGGCCACTTCGGCTGTACGGTCGCCAACACAATACGCGCGCCTTGGCAGCGCGGGGAAACCAGCAGCGGCGCGCGCGCCGGTTTCAGACGTAAGAATAACGGCACCAAAGGGCGCGTCGGGGATTTTCGGTTTCAGGAATACTGGCGACAACAGGGGCGACAGGATCGGCACTGCTTGATCGCCGTAGCGGTTTTGCAAGGCGTGGGCAAAACGGCTGGCCTGCGGCTCTGGCCGGGTGATCAAGACAGGAAGGGCGCGGGATTGCGGGGCCATTCCCTTGATGTTACCTGCACTAGACCCTTGGCGCAACGGCGGACCATGCAAACACGTCTGACCTTCCTTGGCATCGAATCAAGCTGCGACGATTCCGCAGCCTCAGTGGTGCGCGCTGGCGACAGGGCCGAAATCCTGTCCTCGGTTGTCGAAGGTCAGGTCAGCCTGCATGCGACCTTTGGCGGAGTTGTGCCAGAAATTGCCGCCCGTGCCCATGCCGAACGGCTGGATGCCTGCGTTGAACGCGCGATGGCAGAAGCCGGGGTTCGGTTCGCCGATCTGGATGGCATTGCGGTGACGGCCGGGCCGGGGCTTATCGGCGGGGTTTTGTCTGGGGTCATGCTGGCCAAAGGGCTGGCGGCAGGCACGGGGTTGCCGCTGGTCGGGGTCAATCATCTGGCGGGCCACGCGCTGACTCCCCGTTTGACCGATGGACTCGGCTTTCCATACCTCATGCTTCTGGTTTCGGGCGGGCACTGCCAGTTTCTGATCGTTGATGGCCCTGACGCATTCCGCCGGATTGGGGGCACAATCGACGACGCGCCCGGCGAGGCTTTTGACAAGACCGCAAAGCTGCTTGGCCTGCCGCAACCCGGCGGTCCGGCGGTTGAGGCAGAGGCCGCATTGGGCGATGTCACCCGGTTTGTATTTCCACGCCCGTTGCTGGACAGGCCCGGCTGCGACATGTCGTTCTCGGGTCTGAAAACGGCGCTGCTTCGGGCCCGCGATGCTGTGATCGCAGAAAAGGGCGGCTTGACCCGTGCCGATCGTCGCGACTTGTGTGCCGGGTTTCAGTCGGCCGTCGCCTCGGTTCTATATGAGAAAACGCGCCGCGCGCTTGCGCTTTATCTGGCCGAAAATCCTGCCATTCCTGCCTTTGCTGTGGCGGGTGGCGTTGCCGCAAATGGCCCGCTTCGCGCAGCGTTAGAGGCTGTTTGCGCCGCACATTCGGTGCAATTTCTGGCGCCACCGCTGCGACTTTGCACCGATAACGCTGCCATGATCGCCTTTGCCGGGATCGAACGGTTCCGGCTTGGTCAGCGTGATGATGCCACCCTGTCAGCACGCCCGCGCTGGCCTTTGGATCAGACCGCCCCGGCGATGATCGGATCTGGCAAGAAAGGGGCAAAGGCATGACAGCATCTATCGGCATTATCGGCGCTGGGGCTTTTGGTGCCGCTTTGGCAATCGCTCTGGCCAGACAGGGACGGGATGTCAGGCTTTGGGCGCGCGATGCGGCCTTGGTCGACCAGATGGCGCAAACCCGAACTGTGCGCCGTTTGCCTGAGGCTGTGTTGCCCAAAAACGTCTCTATTACTGCGGATTTGGCGGCACTTTCAGACAGCCGCACCATATTGTTGTCCGTGCCAATGCAGGCACTTGGGGCGTTTCTTGCGCAACACAGCGCCGTGCTGACCGACCAAAGGCTTGTTGCGTGCTGCAAGGGCATGGATCTGACAACACGCCAAGGACCGACCGCGCTGATCGCGCAGGCCTTCCCGGATGCCACGCCCATGATCCTGACAGGCCCAAGCTTTGCCGCCGATATTGCCAAAGGTCAGGCGACAGCGCTGACGCTGGCCTGTGCAGATGACGTTGCCCGCAAGCAGACACAGGAGGACCTATCCGGGCAAATCCTGCGCATTTATCGCAATACGGATGTCATCGGTGCCGAACTTGGGGGGGCGTTGAAGAACGTCATCGCCATTGCAGCCGGGATCGTGGTCGGTGCTGGTTTGGGGGAAAGCGCGCGCGCGGCGCTGATGACCCGTGGCTTTGCCGAAATGGTGCGCTTTGCAACGCGACTGGGGGCAAAACCGGAAACCCTCATGGGGCTGTCTGGGTTTGGTGATCTGGTGCTGACCTGCACCTCGGATCAATCGCGTAACTTTCGGCACGGGCTGGCGCTTGGGCGCGGTGAAAGCCCGGATGCCACCCAGACCGTCGAAGGCGTTGCAACTGCGCAAGCCATACTGCAACGCGCAATGCAGCTTGGCGTGCCCGATGAAATTCCGGTCACTGCGATGGTTACTCGGGTCACGACCGGGCAGATCGCAGTTTATGATGCCATTCACGCCCTGATGTCCCGCCCCCTGAAAGAGGAATAGCCCATGCGCGCCGCCCTGATCTGCATTGATAAGCCCAACCATCTGCAAACCCGCATCGACAACCGCGCGGCCCACCTGGACCATATCCAATCCAGCGGCATCGTTGAAATGGCAGGGCCCTTTCTGGATGCCGAGGGCGGAATGATCGGCAGTCTGGTGATCCTGACCGTCGAGTCGATGGCGCAAGCGCAGGATTGGGCCGACGCAGACCCATATGCCAAAGCTGGGCTGTTCGAAAGCGTGGCCATCCGTGAGTGGAAAAAGGTGGTTGGATGAATTACTGGCTGTTCAAGTCTGAACCCGACGCTTGGAGCTGGGACCAGCAGGTTGCTCGTGGTGATGCGGGCGAAGAATGGACAGGGGTCAGGAACTATCAGGCGCGCAACAACATGCGCGCAATGAAGGTCGGCGACCGTGGGTTTTTCTATCACTCCAACATCGGCAAAGAGGTTGTTGGCGTGGTTGAGGTTGTTCGCGAATCTGCACCCGACACCACGACGGATGACCCACGATGGGATTGTGTGGTCATCAAGGCGCTTTTTCCGGTCAAAACCCCCGTTTCACTTGATGATTGCAAAGCCGCGCCAGACTTGCAGGACATGGCACTGGTCAAAACCTCACGTCTGTCTGTTCAGCCGGTGAGCGTAGCAGAATGGGCTGTCATTTGCCGCATGGCGGGCATCGAGGCGGGGTGAAGGTCTATGCGAACGCGGCGGGCGCTTGCCATCCAAGTCGGGAATGGGGGCGTTCCGTGTTATAGTCTTTGCGCTAGGCGGCCAGCGTGACACGTGCGTGGTTCAAGGACGGGAACAAGGTCTCGTTCAAAAGCTCATCGCGCAGGCGACCGTTGAAGCTTTCGATGAAGGCATTCTGGGTCGACTTACCGGGGGCGATGTAGTGCCAGTCAAACTTGTGATCACCCACGAACTTCAGGATCGCATTTGAGGTGAACTCGGTCCCATTGTCGCTGACGATCGTCTGGGGCTTGCCGCGGGCGTCAAACAGCGTCGCCAGTTCACGCGCCACTCGTGCGCCCGATAGCGAAGTGTCGGCGATGAGTGCGAGGCATTCGGGGGTGCAGTCATCGACCACGGTCAGGATCCTGAACCGGCGGCCATCCGTCAACTGGTCCGACACAAAATTCAGTGACCAACGCTGGTTTGGCAGCAGCGGCAGCACCATCGGGGGCCGTGTTCCCATCGCACGTTTGCGCCCCCCGCGACGGCGCACATGCAGCCGACGATAGCCGAACCGACATCGGGCTTTGGCCAGTTCTTTCAATCGTTCCCGCAACACAGGGTCATCCTGGTGGACAACTTCATAGCGCAACCATGTATTACCCGGCAGGCGATGCGTGCATCGCCGAGATGGCGATTTGTGGAAGTGCGGACGCGCGAGCAGGTCGATCTGCAGGCGCTGCACCGCATCCGCGACCGGCTCGTAGGGCAAAGAACAACGCTGATGAACCAAGCGCGCGCGTTCTGCATTGAATATGGGTTGGCGATGCGGGTCGGTGCTGGCGGCTTCCATGCCGGTATCCGGAGGCATCTGGCCAACAAGGAGAACGATCTGATATCGACAATGCGGGGGCTGCTGGATGACCTCGGCTACATCGACGGTCGCATCGGGGCGCTTGGCCCGACTGCGCTTGTCGCCGCAACGGGCGACAGTTCCGCAAGGCTCGTGATCTGGCCGCGTGGTTGGGGCTGGTGCCTGCAGAGCATTCGACCGGGGGCAAGCAGACCCTTCTGGGCATCAGCAAACGCGGTAAGTCACGCGCAAAAAAGCGGGACTGTATCCCGCGCCACCAATCTGGAACCCGAGGGGCGGATCTCATCAAGGCCTTGTCGCCAAAAGCGGCTGACTGATCAGAGGCCGGATACATTTACGCAAGCCGGTGCGTCATTCACGAAAACCCTGCAATAGCGGGGCGGACCATACATTTTTCCTAAGAGGTCTTTCAGCGCGGCATTATCGAGCATGGCATCAGCAAGAAGCCGTTTCAGACGGGCGTTCTCGTCCTAAAGGCCTTTAAGTTGTTTCGCCTCGCTGACGCCGT
>NZ_JAUXOV010000052.1 GCF_030684215.1 Pseudotabrizicola sp. | reverse complement strand
GATATTTGCCGGCGAACCGGGGGGTTTCACACCCCCCGGACCCCCCGTGGGATATTTCAGAACAGAAAATGGGCGTCAGGCAGGTTACCTAGTGCGGACCATCCGCCGCAGCGCGCTGATCAAGGCATAGAACCAGAGCAGCAACACACAGACCCCCAGCACCGCAGCGATGGGGCGGTCAAAAAACGCGCTGAGATCGCCCCCGGATTTGATCATGGAAGTCATGAACATCCGCTCGAACATCGGACCCAGAACAAGGCCAAGGATGATGGGGGCGACGGGGAAACCGTTTTCCTCCAAGAACCAGCCAAACAGGCCAATCACCAGCATGACGATGATACCAAAAGGGGAATTGGTCATGGCAAAAGCGCCGACCAGACAAAAGCTGAGCACGATGGGCAACAGGACGCGGCGGGGCACACGCAGCACCTGGCTCGCGGCGCGGACCGTGGCCCAACCCAGCGGCAAGAGCATCAGGGTAGAAAGGATGAAGATGAGAAAGACCGCGTAGATAAGTTGCGGGTTTTGCAGGAACACTGTTGGGCCGGGGTTCAATCCCTTCATGTACAGCACGCCGATGACGATGGCCGTTACGCTGTCGCCGGGAATGCCGAAGACCAGCGCCGGGATCCATGAGCCACCCACCGCCGCGTTATTGGCGGCAGAGGCATCGACCAGACCTTCGACATGGCCCGTGCCATAAGCTTCTGGCGTTTTAGAAAAGCGCTTTGACACGGCATAAGCCATCCATGCCGCAATGTCCGCCCCAGCGCCGGGCAAGGCCCCGATCAGGGTGCCAAGCATGGAACTGCGCAAGATGTTCCTGGGGTGCTTGCGGATGACCCCACCCACCCCTTTGAACAGCGGGCCAGACGAGACCGGCATGGGCTGCACCGGGTCGGCAGAGTTCAGCCGGATCACGCCGCGCATCACCTCGGCCAAAGCGAAAAGCCCGATCATCGCAGGGATGAATTCAACGCCCGCCAGCAGGTTGGTGTTGCCGAAGGTAAAGCGCGGCACGCCTGTTGTGGGGTCAAGTCCGACAGTGGCAAGGGCAAGCCCGATCAGCAGTGATATTCCGGCTTTGAGCGGCGAGGCAGAGGCGACAAATATCGCGCAAGACAGGCCAACGGCGGCCAGCCAGAAATACTCATATGAGGTGAATTTCAGCGCAAATTCCGCAAGCGCCGGGGCGGCGAGAAACAAGACCGCAATGCCGAACAACCCACCAATGCAAGACACGATCAGGCTGACGCCAAGCCCAAGATTCAGCTTGCCCTGCCGCGCAAGGCGGTGGCTGTCTTCGACATAGGCCGCCGAGGCAGGGGTGCCGGGAATGCGCAACAGTGCGCCGGGAATGTCACCAGCAAAGATTGCCATGCCGCTGGCCGTGACAATGGCGGCCAAAGCCGGGATCGGGTCCATGAAGAAGGTAATCGGCACCAGCAGCGCCGTTGCCATGGTGGCGGTCAGGCCCGGCATGGCACCGACAAACATACCGAACATACCGGCCAGCAGCATGGTCAGCAGAACCGTCGGGTCCATCACGAGCAGTGCTGCGGCATGGATTGCATCAAAGGTTCCCATGTCAGAGTAACCCTTCCAGCAGGCCACGCGGCAGCGGCACCCTTAACAGCCCGGCAAACAGCCACCAGCACAGCAGGCTTGCCGCCGCTGCAAGGCCAAGCGAGGTCAGCACGGACAACCGCACCGACAGGAACAAAAGCGTCAGGCCGATGATCGAGACGGCAAGATAGCCAAGCGCATTGGCCAGAAAGATCTGCCCCAGAATCAGAACAAGCACCATTCCGGCGGGCAACAGGCCACGGGGGCTTTGCAGCTCGGGGTCCAGTGTTGCGATGGCGGTCGGGGTGGTTGCAGCCTTGCGTTTCACGACATCGGCCAGAACCAGCAGGCTGCCCCCCATCACCAGACCCGCGCCAAGAATGCGCGGCAAAAGCGATGCGCCGTAGGGCATGCCACCCGGATTCGGAAACCCCGATGCGGTCAGAAAGACAAACAACCCAATGGCAATAATGACTGCGCCCGAAAGGGCGTCCGTGACCCGCATAATGCTCCCCCCGAAGTCCGATGCATGGCGCGGGCGTGGTTCATGGACCCCGCCCGCACCTGTTTCATGTGGCAGGGATCAGCCCTGCAACAGACCTGCTGCGCGCATGGTGTCCCCCATGGCCCCATCGGCTTGCCCCATCATCGCGCCATGGGCCGCGGGATCGAGGTATTCGATGTTGAAACCCCGCCCGCCCATGAACTCGACAAACTCTGGGTCTGTCGCGATTTGGGCCAGTACGGTTGAGATCGTCTGGGCCACATCGGCTGGCAGATCCTTTGGCCCGCAAACCCCGCGCCATGTTGCAAGGGCAAAATCGCCGCCCCCGGCTTCGGCAAGCGTTGGCAGGTCGGGGTGGCTGCTGGCACGGTCAGCGCCCATCAGCGCCAGATTAAGCGCACGACCCGCGTCGACCATCGCTTTGGTTTCCGCAAGTGACACCGTGACAATATCAACGCCGCCCGCGATCAGGTCTTGCATCGCCGGGGCCGAGCCTTCGGACGGCACCCATGTCACATGGTTGCCCTCAAGCCCAAGCGCCTTGAGCCAGCCGACAAGGGCCAGATGCCAGATGCCGCCCTGTCCCGTGCCGCTTGCCTTGAACGTGCCGGGGGCCGAGGTCCGGATCGCTTCGGTCAGGGCGACGATGTCTTTGTAGGGGCTGTCGTTTGAAACGGTAACGGCTGGGCTGTCCGCATTCATCAGCCCCAGTGGGGTATAATCAGCAGGGCCAAGATCGGTAAGGCCAAGGTGGTGCATCATGGTGATTTCCACCGTGACAATGCCCAGCGTATACCCATCGGCTTTGGCTCCGGCGATGGCGGAATGGCCGACCACACCGGCGCCGCCCGTGCGGTTCACCACGGTGAATGGCTGGCCAAGGCGCTTTTCCAGCAGCGCCGCAATCATCCGGGCGGTGGCATCGGTGCCGCCACCTGCGCCCCATGGTACAACTACCGTTACCGGGCGGTCGGGGTAGCCTGCGGCAAGCGCACGGGCGGGATTCAGGCCGATGGCACCAAGGGCAGCAGCCCCCAGCAACAGGCCACGGCGGCTTGGGTTCGTGAAATCAGTCATGTGGTTCCTCCCTTTAAAGTCGATCTGGCGCGACGGCCCGGCTTACGCAGCCGTGGCCGCCCTGAAGTCAGCTTCGGCAGCGCGGAGTGACCGGGCAGCTTCGGCAATCTCTGCACGCCGGCTTTCGGGCACTGGCGCACTTGGCAAAAGGATCGGCCCGGTTTCGGCCAGTCCTGACAATGCTACCGCTTCATGCAGCACGCGGATTTCGTTGATCTGACTGCGCAGGGCTTCCATAGGCAGAATAGGCTGCAACAGCCGTTCGGCGGTCGCCTTGTCGCCCAGTTTCAGGGCCTGAAACAGCGCATCGGACAGTGCAGGCGCGATGCAAACGCAACCCGCCGTAAAGCCCGGCAATCCGAAGTCCAGCATATGTGGAATGGCAGGCGGCTCGCCAAAGCCAGAGATGATCCGCTTGGTGCCGATGGCGATGATGATGTCGGACAGGTAGCGATCTGGCGCGCCAAGTTCGCGCGGAACGGCATATTTGACCCCAAAAACAACGCCTTCCGTCACAAGTGTCGCAAGGATATGCGCGGGGATGTAGTCGTCGGTCTTGATATAGACCAACAGTTGCACCCCAGACTCTGCCGTGAAGGCCCGCATTGCATCGGCCATGCCAGCATGGGTCAGCGGCGCACCCATTGGCAGCATCAGTGCGACCGGATAGCGGCGCGACTTCAGAATCGTTGCCTGATCCGCCATCTTTCCCGCGTCTGGCCCGACCGATGGCAGTAGCCAACTGTCAACGGCCACCAAAGCCTCTAGCCTGTCCAGCCAGTCGGCATAGACCGACAGGGGCCAATGCTGCGCCAGTGCGTTGCCGCCATAAAGCAGGGTTGTCACGCCCCCCTCCTCCAGATGGCGGATGACCGCGCCATTGGCGGCATCATCGAATTGCCCGTCCGGCGTGCGCGCCAAGGGCGGTACGGCCATAATGGATTGAGCCAGATCGGCGGGGGTAACAGCATGGCGCATGGGGTCGAATCCTTCTTGATCGTAAAAATGGGTAACTTTGATTCTTTTATTAGTCAGTAGTTGTAAATTCAGTTATAAGAAGATAGATCGTCGGCGACTGTCAGGAGGGCGGAATGAAGAACTTGAAAGTGGCAATCGCCGGGGCCGGAGCGATCAGTGAGTTTCATCTGAAGGGATGGCTGGCGCAGGACGCTGTAACGCTTGTAGCGATCTGCGACCCAGACCGGGAAAAGGCGCAGCTGCGTGCTGACGAATTTGGCATCGCGGAGGTGTTTACCGGTGTTGCCGAGATGCTGGCGGCGACCAGACCGGACGCCGTTGATATCATTACCCCCGTTGGCAGCCACGCCTCGCTGGTGCGCATGGCTGCGGCGTGCGGTGTGCATGTCATTTGCCAAAAGCCCATGACCCCCACAGTGGCCGAGGCCGAGGCGCTGATCGCCGATGTGGGCGAAGGCGTGCGCTTTATGGTGCATGAAAACTACCGCTTCCGCCCACATTACGCCGAAATCGCGCGCCGGGTGCGGGCGGGCGAGATTGGCCGCCTGCGCCATGCACGCCTGACTGTGCGGTCGTCGTCGCTGTTTGATTATCCGGGTAGGGTGCCGTTCCTGCTGGGGCGGCAGCCCTATCTGGCGCAGTTCAAGCGTTTGCTGGTGTTCGAGGTGTTAATCCACCATCTGGATGCGCTGCGATCCATACTGGGTGAGATGGAGGTCCTGTCGGCGCGACTGGACCGGATCAATCCGGACCTGATGGGCGAAGATGTGGCGCTTGTCACGCTGCGCTCGGCAGATGGCGCACTGATCCAGATGGATGCCAATATCTCGGCCCTTGGCTATCCGCCCTTGCCAACGGATCGGCTTGAATTGCTGGGCGATGCCGATACGCTGATCTATGATCGCGACCGGATTTCCCGTCTTTCGCAGCCAGAGATCGTGTCTTTGCATGATCTGACCGCGAATTATCAGGCGTGCTTTACGGGGGCAGTGACAGAGTTCGTAACGGGTCTGCGCAACGGCACCCCATTTGCGACCGACAGGCTGGACAATTTGGAGACCTTGCGCCTTATGGAATCGATCTACCGGGCGGCGGGCGTGAACGTGTAACAGGCAAAGGCAGCGGTCATGACATCGACAGAACGACGTGAACCCTCGCTTGCCGATCAGGTCTATGATCGGCTGCTGTCAGATATCGTCGAAGGCCGCTATCCGTTGCAGTCGCGCCTTCCCCCCGAAGAGGCGCTAGCGCTGACCTGTGGCGTATCGCGGCCGGTGTTGCGGGCCGCTTTGGCACGGCTGCGCGATGATGGCATGATCTCATCCCGGCGCGGATCGGGCAATTATGTTGCCCGGCGCCCGGATCGGTCGGTGATGCAATTCGTGCCGCTGGGGTCGATCACCGACATTCAGCGCTGTTACGAATTCCGCGCCGATGTCGAAAGCGCCGCTGCTGGCTGGGCTGCCCAAAGACGCGACGAAAGCGACCTTGCGGCGCTGGAAAAAGCGCATAAGCTTATGGAAACCAGCTATTTGCAGCAGGCATTGGGGGTTGATGCCGACCAACTTCTGCATAGGTCGATTGCAAAGGCAACCAAGAACCCGTTTTTCCAGACAGTGCTGGAATCTTTGGCACAGCAGATCACCTTTGGCATGCAACTGTCGCGGTCGCTGACCTTGCAAGCTGCGCCGGAACGGCAGGCTGTGGTGCAGGCCGAGCATCAGGCAATCATCGACGCCATCAAGGATCAAAACCCCGAGGCCGCCTCTGCCGCGATGCGACGCCACATCATGGGCGCCCGTGACCGGATGTTTGTCGGCCAAAGCTGAGACAACCTGCCAGATCGGCCACCGCAACTGTCGCAGCACTGCAGCAAAACCTTCATACGCCCGTTGTTCTTTTGCGTCAGAGATAGGTGCAAAGGATGACGCGGAGCAGTGGCATGGGCAGTTCTATCCAACATCACAGGGGTCTGTTCCTATCAGACCTGCATCTGGGTGCTTTGGGCAGTCGGGCCGATCTGATCCTGTCTTTCCTGCAGCACAATCACGCCGACACCTATGTTCTGGTTGGCGATATTCTGGACCTGTGGCAGCCGCTTCTTCCGCATTGGACCGACGACGCGCAGCGCGTGATGGACCATCTGCGCAGCCGTCAACAGGCGGGTGCTGTCGTTCACTACCTGCGCGGCAATCACGACCCTGACCCGGCGCGTGCACCAAAGCCAAAGGGCCTGAATGTACGGCCCGTGGACGAGCTGGTCTATCTCGCCGGAGACCAGCGTAAATATCTGGTCTTACACGGCGATATCGTCGATGCGCGTGTTGTGCGGTCGCATGCTCTGACCCGCTTGGGTAGCCGGATTGACCATGCCCTGCGGCGGCTTGACCGTGGCCTGTCCGTTCTGCGGCGCGGCACGTCGGCCGAAGCCCGCAGCACGATTGAGGCCTTGCTCGCCGGGGTAAATTCCTTGCTGTATCGCGGACGCAAGCACGAGGTGCGCGTGGTTGATATGGCCCGGCAGCGCGGGTTGGATGGGGTGATCTGCGGGCATTTCCATATCGCTGGCCTGCATGATGATCACGGCCTGACCTATGCCAATTGCGGTGACTGGCTGGACAGCATGACGGCACTGGCCGAGGACAGTGACGGCACGCTGCGGCTGATGTCATGGCGGCCAGTGGCCGCCGCACTCAACGCTGGCCTGCCCAGCCCAGAGCTGAAAGGTGCTGCATGATGGCCTTGGCCCTGTCCGTATTGGCCGCCCTTCTGATGGCCGCGCATTTCGTGGCAATCTGGCTGTATCTGCGCCGCCTTGACCGTCCCAAACCCGGCGGTGGTGTCATCGGGCAACCCTTTGTTACCCTGTTGCGCCCGGTCTGTGGGCTGGATGCGTTTGACGCGCACACGCTGCAATCGTCTTTTGATCAGGATTACCCCCGGTATGAGATCATCTTTTGTGCGCAGTCTCCCGATGATCCTGTGATTGATCTGCTGGAACGGCTGATTGCGCACAATCCACAGGTTCCGGCACGGGTGTTGGTCGGCCTTGATCGCATTTCGGGCAACCCCAAACTAAACAACGTGTGGAAAGGCTGGAACGCCGCATTGGGCGACTGGATCTGCATGACCGACAGCAACCTGATGCTGCCGCGCGACTATCTGGCGACCGTTGTCGGATCTTGGGGGCCTGCGACGGGGCTTGTGTCGTCTCCTCCGGTCGGCAGTCACCCGCAGAACCTTGGCGGATTGCTTGAATGCGCCTTTCTGAACACCAATCAGGCCGTGATGCAGTTTGCCGCCGCCAGTGTCGGCCCCGCCTATGCCCAAGGAAAGACCCTGTTTTTCAACAAGCCCCTGCTGGAGCATGCCGGGGGGCTGTGGGCTTTGGGGCAAACCTTGGCAGAAGATGCAGCCGCAACACGGGTGACGCGCAGCCTGGGCCGTGAGGTTACGCTGACGCCCCTGCCCTTTGCCCAACCCATCGGGCGGCGCACGCTGGCACAGGTCTGGTCGCGGCAGTTGCGGTGGAGCCGGGTGCGGCGCGATGCCTTTCCGCTTTTGTTCGCCTTCGAGGTTTTCAACGGTGGCGCGGCCCCGATTGTCTGCGCCATGGCGGCGCTGGTCCTGTCGGGCGCGGATCCGGTTTTCGGGCTTGGCTATGCCGCACTTTGGTATCTGGCCGAGGTGTTTGTGGCAGCGCGAGCAGGGTGGCCGATGGGACCGCAGGGGGCGCTTTTGCTGGTGTTGCGGGATCTGATGATGCCAGCACTCTGGCTCGCCACCTTCATGCGCCGCGGGTTCGACTGGCGCGGCACCACAATGGCCCCCAAAACCCCGTCCAACACCGTTCCGGCCGAGTGATGCCATGACCGAAGCCGATGTCGGCGCGCTGATCCGGGATTACGGGTTGCTGATCATCGCACCGGTGGCTGTTCTGGAAGGGCCGGTGATCTCGGTGATTTCGGGCTATCTGGCAAAGGCCGGGCTTGTTCCGCTGCGTCTGGTTTTTTTGGTGTTGCTTCTGGCCGATCTGGCGGGGGATATCTTGCTGTATGTCATTGGTCGAAAGGGCCGGGCCGGGATGGCTCTGCCGTGGCTGAGCCGCTTTGGCGTGACGCGCAGGCGGCTGGCAAGTGTGATCCGTGCCTTTCGCAAAAATGATGCGCGCATTCTGGTTCTGGGCAAGCTGACCCATTCCGCTGGCTTTGCGGTACTGCTGGCGGCTGGCATGGCACGGATGCCTTTTCTTCGTTTTCTGGCGCTGAATACGGCGGCGACTGTACCAAAGGTCGCGCTGTGCATGGCAGTTGGCTGGTGGTTTGGTGCCATTGGTGACCGCGTTGGTCCGTGGTTGCTGGGCGCGACAGTGCTGACCTCTATCTGCATTGCCCTCTTTGCCGCCCACCATTTCAGATCGCGAAAACGGAGCGACACATGACACCCACCTTTACCTGCCTGATCCCCGCCCATAACGAAGCTGACCGGATCGCGGGCGTTGTGGCGGTGGCTTTGGATCACCCGATGATTGGTCCGGTGATCGTGGTTGATGACGGGTCGCAGGATGATACCGCCACTGTGGCGCAGGCAACTGGCGCTGTCGTGCTGCGGCTTTGGCCGAACCGTGGGAAATCAGCGGCCCTGGCCGAAGCACTGGCGCGCGTGAAGACCAGCCATGTGGTCTTGCTGGACGCAGATCTGATCGGCCTGAGCCCGCTGGACTTGTCGCGCCTGCTTGCCCCCGTGGCAGAACGGCGGGCAGATGTCTCTCTGTCCTTGCGCGGCAATGCCCCGGCTTTGTGGCAATGGCTTGGGGTGGATTACATCACCGGGGAACGCGTGCTGCCAATGTCGCTGATCGCACCGATCCTGTCCGACATAGAGGCATTGCCACGCTTTGGTCTGGAGGTTTTTCTGAACACCCACATTCAGGCGGCGGGCATGTCGGTCGCGATTGTCCGTTGGGCGACTGTTTCCAGCCCATCAAAAGCCCATAAATGCGGTTGGCCAGCCGGATTGCGGGCCGATCTTGGCATGATGCGCGACATTCTGCGGACCGTCTCACTTGGCACGACATTTACCCAGATCGACTTTTTGCGGGACGCGGCCCGGCGCACGGGCGCGCCAACGCTGAGACAGCGTCTGATGCAGTTGAAATTGCGGCACTGATTTGCGTTTGAGGGTAGCAATCCGCTTCAATTTCACCGCAACTGTCGGTGTCGTTGCGGAGGGGTGATGGATCGGAGCAGCCACACATTGGCGGGCCAAACGGTCATTGTGACAGGGGCGGCTGGCTTTATCGGCAGTGTCGTGATGACCGCTTTGGCAGCAGCAGGCGCAAAGCCCTTTGGCTGGGTGCGGGGCAAGTCGTCTGAGCCCCTGCAAACTGCGTTTCCGTGGGCCAATGCAGACCTTGCGCAAGACCCTCTGGATGCGCTTTTGGCCAAGATCAGTCCGGGTGCCATCATCCATTGTGCCGGACGCACCGCGGCCCCCGATACCGATGAGGGCCGCGCCGATCTATTCACCGCCAACCTGACAGCAACCGCCCGGCTGGTGGGCGCAGTGTCGCGCATGCCGCAGCCCGCGCGGTTGGTGATCGTGTCATCGGCAGCAATCTGGGCACCGATGGCACCTGATCAGGGTACGATTGACGAGCATCATCCCATGCGGCCGGCGGCGGCCTATGGCATCAGCAAGGCGGCGGCGACGCTGCACGCGCTTGCCGAGGCTGATCGGCTTGGTCTTGATCTGGCGGTTGCTGTGCCCTTCAATGTGATCGGCCCCGGTCAGACCGCACGGCTGGTACCGCAGGTTTTCATCGAACAGCTACGGGAAACCCCCGGCCGCTTTACCCTTTCAAATCCAATGGCGGTGCGCGACTGGATAGACGTGCGCGACGTTGCAACGGCGCTTGTCGCACTGAGCCAGCCAAACGGACCGCGCGGATTGTTCAATGTGGCTTCGGGCGAAGGCCACAGTCTGAAAGACATGCTTTCGGCCCTGTGCCTTATTGGTGGCTGGCAACCGGATATTGAGAACGGCACACAGCACAACGCTTCAGGGGTACACAAAAGCATCGGTGATCCGCAACGCCTGATCGCTGCAACGGGTTGGACCCGGCAGATCCCGTTGGACACCAGCTTGCGGGACATGATCGCCTTTACAGCTACCTAAACAGGCAGGCTGACTGCGATTTATCCAGCACTTTGGCACAAATCAGACCTGACCAGCGCCCTGCCGAACCAGACGCAACAGACAATCCACCGCGCCAAAGCCGCCCGATTTCGTGATGAACACTGGACCGGACGTGTGGTTCAGGTCGCGGCAAACCGGAAGGCCGGGCTGCGCCTCGCCCAGCACCTCAAGCGCGGTCACGCCAAGGCCCGTCAGAACCGCAGCAGCCGTTTCTCCGCCTGTCAGAACAAGATGGCGCGTGGGGGATGAATGATGGCGCACAAAGCCCTGTGCCAGCCGCAAAGAAACCGCCCTGCCGTCTGTTTCAGCCTCGCTTCCCTGCGTTGCCTGCACGATGACAGAGCCCGCAGCCGAATGTTCCGGCACAACACCACCCGGCGCAGCAATCCATTGAACCGGGTCCGCAGACCGAAGATGATCCACCTGTTCCAAGGTGATTGGATCGCGCGACCCAACAACCACCGCCACGGGGCCAGACCAGCCCAGATCCGGCACGATCTGTGCGTGCCCCTTGGCAAGATGCGCTGCCAAAGCCGAAGCCAAACCGCGCGCGCCAACAAATACGGTTCCCGCCGGAGCGTCCTGAACAATGGCTGCAAGATCCTGATCCGTCTCGGCATCAGGCACACTCAACTCGCCCAAAGCAAACGGGGGAAGGCACGGCGCCACAGGAATGGGCTGCGCAATGCCCATTCCCCGAATGAACCCACCACTCACACGCCGCCCCAATTCGGGAATTGCCGGGCAGACCACAACCTTCTGCGGCAAGCGAGCCGCCAGAAGCGCCGCAACCTCTGCCGCGACATTGCCCTTAAGCCGCGAGTCGATCTTTTTCAGAACCACCGGAAAGCCAGAAAGGGCAAGCGCCGCCTGATGCATTCGGACTGCGGCCTCGGCTTGTGGAATTTCGCGGCTGTCCAGCGATACCGAAATCACCTCTGCCCCGGCGTTGAGCGCCTGAGAGATTGCGGCGACAGATGTAACAGCAATCGTTTTCCAACCCCGCATGGCAAAGGGCACGGCGGAATCCAGCGCGCCCGTCAGATCATCCGCAATAATGGCCGCGACCGGACCTGTCATGTTGCACAGCCTCCATGGCATCTGAACGGCAGTGTTCCATGGTCAGCAAGGACAGGCCGTCACGTTCAGGCCATGTGTCCGACGGATAGGGATGCATTGCAAGCGTTGCCGTCAGCCACGCCAAAAGCAAGTGGCACCTCAGACGGCTTTGCCAGTTCAATCAGAATGACCGCCGGATTGCGGACATTTGCGGCCTGACAGTCCTGCGACAGGCGTGAGACCGTGGTGTTCAGACTACGCTCATTTGGTCTGGAGACATTCGTGGCGACTGTGACCGCCTGATCTGCTGCAACGCCCACACCCAACAACTGCGCGGTCAAAGCCTGTAGCTGATTCATCGCCATATAGAACACCAGTGACGTTCCCGGCCGCGCGATTTCAGCGATTTGTGACGGCATCTCTCCTGTGCAGCACGTGGCCGTCGCCAGCATCACACGATCTGTCACGCCCCTGCGCGTCAGGGGTCGGCACAGGCTGGCCGCAGCAGCAGAGGCGGCAGTGACACCCGCGATGATCTCAATATCAATGCCATGCGCCCGCGCGGCCTCTATCTCTTCGGATGCACGGCCAAAGATTGACGGATCGCCCGATTTCAAACGCACCACCTGTTTGCCCTGCAACGCCGCCGCCACGATCGCCGCATCAATCCGGGCCTGCGGCCAACTATGGGTACCCACCTCTTTGCCGACAAAAACGCACTCTGCACCGGGCCGGACAAAATCCAGCGCCTCCGGCTCTACCAGTCGATCGTAGAACACCACATCCGCCCGCCCGAGGCATCGTATGGCGCGAAGGGTCAAAAGATCGGCTGATCCCGGCCCCGCGCCAACAAGGGCAATACGCCCGCGCGGCGGAGTGACGGGCTGCGGGACAAGGGTTGCGGGGTGTTCAAGAAAGCTCATTCGGCGGCCTCGCGGTGGCTGTGACGGGCAAGAAGGGCGGCAATCTCGGGGCGGCAGGACCCGCAGTTGGTGCCAGCGCCAAGGGCGGCCCCGATGGCATCAACGGTGATCAGGCTGCTGTCAGCCATGGCGCGCAAGATGGTGTTCAGCCCCACGTTCAAACAGGCGCAGACCGTTGGGCCGGGGTCGGGGCGGTCGGCTGATGGCCGGCCCGCCAGCGCGGCGGTCTCGGTGCCGCCCAGCAATCCACCCAGATGGCCGCGCGACACCAGCACCGGTCCGCGTGAGATGAACAATGCCGCTGCCAGCCTGCCGTTTTCAACAAAGGCCAGACGGTGGAGACCCCGCGCGGGGTCTGACACCATGGCGGAAGGCGCAGACAGACCAAACAGCGCCGAGGCCCAGTCCGCCCAATCGTCGGGCTGGGTCTGGCCTGCCAGTTCTGCCTGAACCCCCTGCGTCAGGGGCGCTTTGGCCCAATAGTCACAGGCAGGGTGAAGATCACCTTGCGACACAGCAAAGCCATACCAAGCGGCAGCAAAAGGCCGGATCGCCACCGCCGCAGATTTGCTGGCAGGCTGCCCCGATACCGGATCGGTCAGCCCCGGCACCAGCACATCGACACGGCCCGACGGGGCGGTTTCTCCCGTCCAATGCATCGGTGCAAAGGGATGACCGGAACGCACGCGATCGCTGATCATCACCCGAAGAATGGAACGGCCTTGCGGGGAGGTCACCTCGGCCAGCGCTGCCGGAGCAAGGCCAAGCTGTGCGGCATCAGTGGGATTGATCTCCAGATATGGCTCGCCAAGGTGCTGCGACAGGCGCGGGGCCATGCCGGTGCGGGTCATCGTATGCCATTGGTCGCGCACCCGCCCGGTGTTCAGGCGGAACGGATGGGGTGCGTCCAGTGGTGCGGGCAGGTTTGCCGTCACAGCCACCATGCGCGCGCGGCCATCGGGCGTGTGAAAGCGGCCGTCCGCAAAGAACCTGCCCCCTATTCGGGCGGCCACCGGCCATGCCACAGGGGCAAGCGTTTCATAAGACGCGCCCGCAAGACCAGAGATATCAAAATCGCTGCCCAGCGCCCCGGCCACACCAGACAAGGCGGCATATTCGGCAAACACTTCGGCAGGTCCGGCCCAGTCAAACCCTGCGAACCCCATGCGTTTCGCCACCTGTGCCAATTGCCACCAATCTGCCCGCGCCTGCCCCGGCCGGGGGGCAAAGGCGCGCTGTCGGCTGATCATGCGTTCGGAATTGGTAACGGTGCCGTCTTTCTCACCCCAACCAGCTGCAGGTAGCAGCACATGTGCCAGCCGCGCGGTGTCGGTGGTGGGCCAGACCTCACTGACAGCCACGAAATCGCAGGCCGCGATGGCGCGCGCAACGCGGTCAGCGTCGGGCATTGATACGGCGGGGTTGGTGTGCAGTATCCACAACGCCTTTATGCGCCCGTCTTCCACCGCGCGGAACATGTCCACTGCCTTTAACCCAGGCTTGTCCGCCATGCGCGGGCTGGTCCAGAAGCCTTGAACCGCGTCGCGGTGGGTGGGGCTTTCCAGATCCAGATGGCAGGCCAGCATATTGGCCAGCCCGCCCACCTCGCGCCCACCCATGGCGTTTGGCTGACCTGTCACCGAAAACGGCCCCATGCCGGGGCGACCGATCCGGCCTGTGGCAAGGTGACAGTTTATGATCGCATTCACCTTGTCGGTGCCACTGTCAGACTGGTTGATGCCTTGCGAGTAAACGGTAACCACCTTTTCGCTGCCCGCCCAAAGCGCAAGAAAGCGGGTCAGATCGTCAGGGGCCAGCCCGGAGTCGGCATCAGTGCTGCTACGGGCAGCGCTTAGTGCATGATCGAGACCGGACACATGGGACAAGAAACCAGCGTTCAGGTGGCTATTGTCGGCCAGATAGCACAAAAGCAGGTTGAACAGATGCGCGTCGGCCCCCGGAGCCAGCGCAAGATGCAGGTCTGCCCCTTCGCAGGTTGCGGTGCGGCGGGGGTCAATCACCACAATCTTTGTGCCACGCGCGGCCTTTGCCGCCATCAGGCGCTGGTGCAGCACCGGGTGGCACCATGCCAGATTGCTGCCGACCAGCACGACCAGATCGGCCAATTCAAGGTCTTCATACTGGCCCGGCACCGTATCTGACCCAAAAGCACGGCGATGGCCCGCCACGCTTGACGCCATGCACAGCCGCGAATTGGTGTCGATATTGGCCGACCCCATGTAGCCTTTCATCAGCTTGTTGGCGACGTAGTAGTCTTCGGTCAGCAACTGGCCCGACACATACAACGCCACCGAGTCCGGTCCATGGGCCGCGATGGTATCGGCAAAGCGTGTGGCGATCAGGTCAAGCGCCGCGTCCCATGTCGCCTCGGCCCCGGCAATGCGCGGGGTCGTCAACCGCCCGTTGGTGGCGAGTGTTTCACCCAGAGCCGCGCCCTTGACGCAAAGCCGCCCCCGGTTTGCGGGGTGATCTGGATCACCCACAATGGCCGCGCCACCCTTACCATCGGGAGTGGCCAGCACGCCGCAACCCACACCGCAATAGGGGCAAGTGGTGCGGATCGCGGCTGTCATGCCGCTGACCTGCGTGCCAGAAACGCCGCATCGAGCAGCACGCGCCCGGCCTCGGATCGCACGGCATAGGTCCGCACCTGCCCATCATCCGCCCCTTGCGCCTGCCCGGTGTTCAGATCGAACACCCAGGCGTGCAGCGGACAGGTAACAGAGGTGCCATGCACGATCCCTTCGGACAACGGCCCGCCCTTGTGCGGGCAACGGTCATCCAGAGCGAACAGCTGATCGTCAGCTGTGCGAAATACGGCGATGCAGCCGACCGGGGTCTTGACCACCCGCGCGCCCTGCGGCGGGATGTCATCCAATGCGGCGATGTCGATGAACTGTGTCATTCGGCGGCCCTTATCGTCAGGTCGGCCACTGGGGCCCAATCAGCAGGTTTGGCGGCATGTTCGGCCCATGGGTCAATCTGATAGACCGATTGCGACAGCATGAACCGGTCATAAAGCGCGCGGCGGATGACTTCGTCCTCGACCTGTGTGCGGCACCAGTCCAGACCTACCTTGGCCACCCATTTGTAAATGCGGTGCAGATAGCGCGCGTTTTCGCGATACAGCTGGGTAAAGGCGGCAATGACTTCCATCACCTCGGCCTCGGTCGTGACCTTGCACAGGAACTCTGTTTCGCGCACGTCCATGCCTGCGGCACCTGCGACGCTGATCTCATAGCCCGAGTCCACACAGACCACGCCGATATCTTTGCAGGTCGCCTCGGCGCAGTTACGCGGACAACCAGAGACACCCAGTTTCACCTTGGCTGGCGTCCATGATCCCCAGAGAAGTTTCTCCAGCTTTATCCCAAGGCCAGTGCTGTCTTGGGTGCCAAAGCGGCAGAACTCGGTTCCGACACAGGTTTTCACCGTGCGCAGCCCCTTGGCATAAGCGTGGCCGCTGACCATGCCTGCGGCGTTCAGGTCAGACCAGATCGCCGGCAGGTCTTCCTTTTTTACGCCCAACAGGTCGATCCGCTGGCCGCCAGTCACCTTGACCATCGGCACGGCGTAGCGGTCGGCGGCATCAGCAATGGCGCGCAATTCGGCCGGGGTGGTGACGCCCCCCCACATCCTCGGCACAACGGAATAGGTGCCGTCTTTCTGAATATTGCCGTGGTTGCGTTCATTCACGAACCGCGACTGGCGGTCGTCAGCGTATTCAGTGGGCCAATCGGCGATCAGGTAGTAATTCAGCGCCGGGCGGCAACTTGCGCAGCCCCCCACGGTTTTCCATCCCAACTCTTGCATCACGGCGGGAATGGATTTCAGCCCCATGGATTTGATCAGCCGCCGCACGTCTTCATGCGTGTGATCGGTGCATTTGCACATGGGCGGGTTGGCGTTGGCGGTAAAGCCATCGCCCAGCGTCAGCGCCATGACCTGTTCCACCAGACCCGTGCAGGTGCCACAGCTTGCGCTGGCCTTGGTAGCGCTGCGCACCATGTCCAGCGTGTTGGCCCCGCCCTCAATCGCCGTGAGGATCTTGCCCTTGCATACGCCGTTGCAGCCACAGATCTCCGCCTCAGGCGGCAACGCTGCAACGGCTGCCAAAGGGTTTGCAGAGGCCCCCCCGGCAAAAGCTGGTCCAAAAATCAGCGTGTCGCGCAAGTCTGTAATATCTTTGCCCTGCTTGATCAGATCAAAGAACCAAGACCCATCCGCTGTGTCGCCATACATCACCGCGCCCAGCAGCCGGTCGCCTTCGAGGATAAGGCGCTTGTAAACGCCGCGCCCCGGATCGCGGAACACGATGTCTTCACGCCCCGGCGCTTCGGCAAAATCGGCCGCGCTGAACAGATCAACCCCAGTGACCTTCAGCTTGGTTGCAGTCTGCACCGGCCGAAACGCGACGTCTTGCCCCAGCAGGGTCGCCGCCAGCACTTTGGCCTGATCATACAGCGGAGCGACAAGGCCGAACAATTGCTTGTCGTGCTCCACACATTCGCCCAGCGCAAAGATCGCGGGGTCGCTGGTGCGCATCTGGTCATTCACCGTGATTCCGCGCCCGACCTCCAGATGAGCGTCATTTGCCAGACGCACCTCAGGGCGGATGCCAACGGCCATGCAGACCAGATCTGCGGGATAAACGGTGCCATCCTCCAGCAGCACCGCCTCTACCCGGTCGGTGCCCAGAATGGCCTTGGTGGCCCCTTTGCAGTGGATGCGGATACCCCGGCTTTCCAGATCCTTTTGCAGCAGATAGCCCGCTGCCGGGTCAAGCTGACGTTCCATCAGATGGCCCATCAGGTGAATAACCGTCACCTCTGCCCCGCGCGCGGCCATGCCTGCGGCGGCCTCCAACCCCAGCAGACCACCGCCGATGACCACGGCCTTGGCGCCGGGTGCAGAGGCCGAAATCATCGCGTTGGTGTCTTCCAGATCGCGGTAAGCGACCACGCCCGGCAAATCCTTGCCCGGCACCGGCACGATGAACGGTGCCGACCCCGTGGCGATCACCAGCGCATCATAAGGGACGCCACCGGCGTTGGAATAGACTACCCGGTTTTCGCGGTCGATCTTGACCACCGGCTCACCAAAACGGCAATCCACGCCATGTGCGGCATACCAGTCGGCATCATGCGTCACGATCTGCGCGTAAGTCTTCTCTCCCGACAGCACCGGCGACAGCATAAGGCGGTTATAGTTGCCGCGCGGTTCGGCGTTGAACAGGGTGACATCAAAATTGCCCCCGGCGTCAAAGATAGTCTCCAACATCCGGCCCGAGGCCATGCCCGCGCCGATCACCACAAGTTTCTGTTTCATATCGGTTACTCCGCCGCTTCGACGAAACGGTGACGTTCATACAGGAACCGCAGCACCGACTCGCGGGCACGGACGTAATCGGGGTGGCTGGCCAATGCGATGCGGTCACGGGGGCGGGGAATGGCAACATCAAGCACCTCGCCAATCGTGGCTGCCGGGCCGTTGGTCATCATCACGATACGGTCGGCCAGCAAGACGGCTTCATCCACATCATGCGTAATCATGATCATGGTGTTGCCAAGACGGGCGTGGATATCCATCACCGCATCCTGCAAATGCGCCCGCGTCAGCGCGTCTAGCGCGCCAAAGGGTTCATCCAGCAGCAGCACCTTTGGCTCCATCGACAGCGCGCGCGCGATGCCCACCCGCTGCCGCATCCCGCCCGAGATTTCGCCGGGCCGTTTGTCGGCGGCATGGGTCATCTGCACCAGATCGAGGTTCTGCATGATCCAGTCATGCCGTTCCGCCCGGCTTTTGGTGGATGAGAACACCTTGGTCACTGCCAGCTTTACGTTGTCATACACGCTCAGCCATGGCAGCAGGCTGTGGTTTTGGAACACCACCGCACGCTCTGGCCCCGGTGCGTTCACCTCACGCCCTTCCAGCTTCAGCGCACCGGTCGTCACGTCGGTAAGGCCAGCAATCAGGTTCAGCAGCGTGGACTTGCCGCAACCGGAATGACCGATGATCGACACGAATTCGCCCTTGTCGATGGTCAAACGGATGTCTGACAAAACCTCTGTGACTTTGGACCCGTTGGTAAAGGATTTGCAGACACGGTCGATGTGCAGGTATTTTGTGGGTGCCATGGTCATGTCGCTGTCCCCCGTGAAACAACAGAGCCGATCCAGCCCACCAGACGATCCAGCACAAAGCCGGTCACCCCGATGTAGATCAGCGCCACGATGATGTCGGTCAACCGGCTGGAGTTCCACGCATCCCAGATGAAGAACCCGATGCCGACGCCGCCGGTCAGCATTTCAGCGGCAACGATGGCCAGCCAAGACAGGCCAACGCCGATGCGCAGCCCCGAAAAGATGTAAGGCGCGGCGGAGGGCACCATGATTTTCCAGAAAAACTCAATCTGGTTCAGGCGCAGAACGGCGGCCACGTTGCGGTAGTCCTGCGGAATGGCGCGGACCCCGGCGGCGGTGTTGATGATGATGGGCCAGATCGCGGTGATGAAGATCACAAAGATCGCGCTTGGCCGGCTGTCCATGAAAGCCGCCAGCGAAATCGGCAGCCATGCCAGTGGCGGCACTGTGCGCAGCACCTGAAAGATCGGGTCAAAGCCGCGCATCATCAGTGCCGATTGCCCGATCAACGCACCCATCAGCACCCCAGCCACAGCGGCAAGGCCAAATCCATAAGCCACCCGTTCCAGTGAGGTCAGCACCCGCCAGCCAAGTCCAATGTCTTGCGAGCCATAAACAAAGAACGGATCGAGGATCAACTCGCTGCTTTCGGCCCAGACCTTGGTTGGCGTCGGCAAACCAGCATTAGGGCCGGAGAACGCGATCTGCCAAATGGCCAGCAGCACGAACAACACCACCAACGGCGGCAGTACCGCTGCGCCAAAGCCTGACACGGATTTGCGCAACCACTGCCCCGATCTGGCCGTCACAGGCAGGGGCAGAACCTCTGCCGTTGCCTGCTTGGCCGGGGGGGCGGTCTTTTTCAACGCGACGACAGACATGCCCACCCCCTTACACCATGGCCTTGATCGACTGGCTGTCGAGGTAGGCCTCGGGGTTGGCCGGATCGAAGATCTTGCCGTCAAAGAACGTCTCGACCCCACGGCTGTCGGCAAAGCCCGGCTCCAGCCCCAGCCCTTTAGCGGCCGCAAGCCACAGATCAGAGCGGTTGGTGGCATCGACCAAGGCGCGGGTATCAAGATCGCCCGCAAAGGCGCCCCACCGCTTATTTTCTGTCACGAACCAAGTGTCGAGGGATTTCCACGGGTAAGAGGTTGCACCATCCGCGCCCCAGAATTTCATTGCAAGATCGGGGCGACTTTCAACGCGGCCATTGCCAAAGTTGATCTGACCCTTAAGGCGGGTGACGATGTCTGCGACCGGCACGTTATACCATTGCCGGCGGCCAATGATTTCGGCCATCTCATCCTTGTTGGCGGCGTCGTCACACCAGATCTGCGCCTCCATCACCGCCATCATCAGCGCAAGCGTGGCATTCGGGTTGTCATCAACCCATTGCGCGCGCATGCCCAGCACCTTTTCGGGGTGCTTGGACCAAATCTCGCCCGTGGTGGTCGCTGTAAAGCCGATGCCTTGGTTGACAAGCTGTTCATTCCACGGCTCGCCGACGCAGAACGCCTCCATGTTGCCGACCTTCATGTTCGCCACCATCTGCGGTGGCGGCACGACGATCAGGTCCACGTCTTTGGTCGGGTCGATCCCGCCAGCCGCCAGCCAGTAGCGCATCCATAGGTCATGCGTGCCGCCGGGGAAGGTCATGGCGACCGGAATCTCCTGCCCAGCCGCGCGCTTGGCGGCGAAGACCTCACGCAGCGGCGAGCTGTCAACGCCAACACCGGTGTCTGCATAGGCTTGCGACACCGAAATCCCCTGCGCATCCTCATTCAGGTTCAGCAGGGTATACATTGGCAGCGGTTGGTTGTTCTGCATCACCTTGCCGGTGGAGTACAAATGCACCTTGGGGCGCAGGATATGCCCGCCATCGATACCACCACTGGCAGCCCCAAGCGCCATGTTGTCGCGCGTGGCACCCCAGCTGGCCTGCTTTTCGACCTTTACATCGGGCATCCCGTGCTTGGCGAAAAGGCCTTTTTCCAAGGCGATGATCAGCGGGGCAGAGTCGGTCAGGGCGATATAGCCCAGCGTGCAGCCAGTCACTTCGGGTGTGGCGGTTGCGGCCCATGCGCCGCCCGGCAAGGCAAGGCGTGCGGCGGCTGCGGTTGCGGCAACGCTGACAGCGGATTTCAGAAAGCTGCGGCGGTTGGGCTGAATAAGGGTCATGTGGCGTGTCCTCTGGCAAAGGCCGGGCCGGCGGTTGCGCGGCGGGCTTGGGCTGAACGGCAAAAAACCACCTCGGTCACGGCCTCTGACAAGAGGACAGGACGGGTGGCGGCGTTGCCATTTTTGGGGGGACCGCATCTTTGCGGAAAACATGCAGATCAAAAGCGCCATTGCTTTGTCTCTGATCTTAAGCCTGCACCGCTCGTCGGCCTTCGGTCAAGCGCTGCGGTGCAGTATCGCAGTTGCAGCATGTCATTTGCGCTATCGCAAAACTATTTGCCCAATCCTTCATCGGTTGGCGAACGACAGGTCAAAGGTTTCGCCATCAAAGAACCCATCGGGTGCCAGAATCATCTGGCCCTTTTCCGACGCGACTGCCGTTGAATGTGCCATGGCTCCTTCGATACGGGCGGATGCTCCGGGCAGATCGGCGCCTGCGCTGCGCAAATGCTGGCGATAGAGGTCGGTACGAAAACACTCGGTCGCCGTCTCCATCGCGCGCGTCACATCCAGCCCGTGCGCGGCCGCAATCCGCCGCGCCAACAGCGCCGCCAGACTGCGCCACGGAAAATTCGCCGCACCGTCGTGAAACCGGATGAAGTCGGGAAACTGCCGGACCTCGCCCGCTGCGCTGACATGAAGACGCCCCAGCAAACCACGTTCTGTCAGTTCAGGCGGCAGGTTCAGATATTCAGGCCGCGACAGGATTTCGGCCGCCGTTCCCCGGTTGTCGGGGCGATCCAGCCAACGGCACGCGCGCCAGACAGCCCGCATGAGGCGTCCGGTTTCTTCAGGGCGCGTTTCGGTGAAATCACGGGTCACGACCAGCCCCTTTTCGGGTGGCGAGGCCCAGATCGCCCGCCCCGCCAGCAAAAGCACGCCAACCCCGGTTTCCACGGCATAAGACGCCCATGGCTCGCCCACGCAAAACGCATCGACCTCGCCCGCCGCCAGCGCATCGGCCATCAGGGGCGGCGGCACAGTATGGATCGCGACACCGGGGGCCAGATCGGTGCCATCTAGCCAACGCCGCACCAGTTCTGCCTGTGTGGAGAACGGAAACGGGACACCAACCCGCAACTGGCCGCCCGCCACAGCCATCAACGCTTCGCGCGCTGCAATCGGATCATCAAACCCAAACCCGTGCCCTTGGGCGCGCATCGCATCGGCCAGCGCTGCGCTGACCGCAATTGCCTGCCCACCCACCGACAGCATCATCACCAGATCAAACCGTGGATAGGCCGGGCCAAGGCCAAGAGTTTGCGCAATCGGCAGCGGCACCAGCATGTGGGCCGCGTCGATCCCGCCCATGCCCAACAGATCACGGCTTTGCGCCCAGCTTTGCACCCGGATCAGATCTAGGGCCAGCCCCTCTTCTGCGGCAAAGCCCAGCTCTTGCGCGACGATCAGTGGGGCGGCATCCGTCAGCGGCACATAACCAAGGCGCAGCGTTGTCAGGCTCATGTCAACAGCCCCGCCGCCATGACCAGTTGCTGTGCGATATCAGCCACCCGGCGTTTTTGGTCCATCGCAGTCTTGCGCAGCAGGGCATAGGCAGCTTCTTCGTCAATCCCGCGCGCTTTCATCAAAATCGCCTTGGCGCGGTCGATGATCTTGCGATCCTCCAGCGCGGCTTTGGTTGCCGCCAGTTCAGCGCGCATTTTCTGGAACATGTGAAATCGAGCGATGGCGGCATCCAGAACCGGCTTGATCCGCTCGGGCTGCAAGCCATCCACCACATAGGCCGACACCCCCGCCTCGATCGCAGCGCGGGTCAGTTGCTCGTCTGAGCGGTCCACGAACATCGCCACGGGTCGTTCCATCGGGCCAGAGACCAACGCCAATTCTTCCAGCACGTCGCGCGACGGATCGGCCACGTCAATCAGCACGATATCGGGCTTTTGCTCGGCAATGCGCCGCGCCAGCCCGGTTTCTTCGGAAATGACGGTGATTGCATGATCGCCCGAGGCCATAAGGCCATCGACGATGCGCAACGCACGCTCTCGGTCGCGCTCGACCACGATGATGGAAAGCTTTGCCATACGCTGTTCTCCGTGATCGCAAGAGGTGGCCTGCGCCATGCCAGCTGCAACCCCGCGCTTGATCTTCGGGACGTCCGGCGCGGCCTCCGCCCATAATCTGCGCAGTTTTTTTACAACCGCCTGATAATTAATCTGCAAATACAGCCATGACAGGACGGCAGCCAAAAGACATCGGCGTATGGCATTTTTGGGCTGCGTCGGAAAGCGACGACACCAAGTCGGCCTCGCAACATGGCATGGCACGCAAGATCGTATCTTGGCGCTGCAAGGTGCCGCTGCAACACAGCGGAGAATTGGGAAGCCGGTGTAACGCCGGCGCTGCCCCCGCAACGGTGATGAAAGTGAGGCGCGACGAAAACCACTGAAGGGCTTGCTCTTTGGGAAGGTGTCGTGCCCGGGCCGATGGCCCGCTTTCCAAGCCCGGAAACCAGCCTTGTACATAGCGCCGCGGCAGGCGGTGGGGGGAATGCGCGTCGGGCGATACCGGACCGCATCCCGCCCTTGCCACATTATTCAACCGTCCATGCGGGGAGGCATGGGCATAGCGAGGTCCAGATGCTGAGCCAGGACGGAATCCAAACTGAACTACAATCGCGCAAGGCAAACTTTGCGCTGTCGCAAGATCTTTATTGCGACCCAGGGGTCTTTCAGACCGATCTGGAACAGATCTGGTATAAGGAGTGGCTGTTCGCGGTTCCGTCCTGTGAACTGGCCAAGGCGGGGTCTTATGCGACCATGCAGGTCGGGGCCTATCCGGTTGTCATCGTGCGCGGCACAGATGGCCGCGTCCGCGCGTTTCACAATGTCTGCCGCCATCGCGGGCAACGCCTATGCGCCAAAACCAGCGGCACCACGACAAACCTTGTGTGCCCCTATCACCAGTGGACCTATGATCTGAATGGCAAGCTGGTCTGGGCGCGCGACATGGGAAATGATTTCAACCCTGCCGCCTATGGATTGAAAAAGGTGCATTGCGTCGATCTGGGCGGGGTCGTGTATATCTGCCTTGCCAACGTGCCCCCTGCAATCGCCGATCTGGCCCGCGCGGCAGCGACCTATCTGGCGCCGTCCGGTCTGGCCGATGCCAAGGTCGCTTTCTCGTCGACCATAGTTGAAAAGGGCAACTGGAAGCTGGTGATCGAGAACAATCGCGAATGCTATCATTGTGGCGGATCGCACCCATCCTTGTGCCGGACCTTCTCGGACAACCCAAAGATCGGCGCGATGGATGGCCCGCATTCGGCAAGCCCCGAAATTCTGGAACATTGGAACCGGTGTGAGGCTGCGGGCCTGCCCTCACGCTTCGTTCATGCACCGGATTTCCAATGGCGCCTCGCGCGCATCCCGCTGTTGAACAACGCGGAAAGCTACACCATGCACACGAAAGCTGCGGTGCAAAAACGCATGGGGCAGATGCCGTTCAACGATGCGGGCAGCTTGCTGATGTATCACTACCCCAACACATGGAACCATTTTCTTGGTGACCATGCGATCACCTTCCGCGTCCTGCCTGTCAGTCCGACCGAGACCGAGGTGACAACGACATGGCTGGTGCACAAAGACGCGGTCGAGGGCACGGACTATGACCTGAAAACCTTGACCGAGGTTTGGCTGGCCACCAATGACGAAGACCGGCAGGTGGTGGAAGAAAATCAAAAGGGCATCCTGTCCCCTGCTTATGAACCCGGCCCCTATTCGCCCTTGCAAGAAGAAGGAGTGATCCAGTTCGTGGATTGGTATTGCAAAACCTTGGCGGGCAAACTGAAGCCAACCCCTACACTGGCGGCGGAGTAAGCCATGCCCAACCAACGGAACTGGACCGCGAAACCGTGGCAAGACTCTGAGCTGCTGGAATGTGCCATGGTGGTACCCGATACGGCTGACACGGCCACATTCACCTTTCGCGCGCCGTCGGGCGCGTGGTTCGACTATCAGCCGGGGCAGTTCGTGACGCTTGATCTGCCGGTGCCAGGTGGCAATATCCAGCGCACCTATACCATCAGCTCCAGCCCGTCGCGTCCGCTGTCGATCTCTGTCACCGTTAAGGCGCAGGCGGCATCCATTGGCACCCGCTGGATGCTGGACCATCTGAAACCCGGCATGCGGCTGAAAGCTTTCGGGCCTTCGGGGATCTTCAGCTTTCACCGGCATCCGGCGTCGAAGTATCTGTTCATCTCGGCCGGGTCGGGGATCACGCCGATGATGTCGATGACAACATGGGCGTGGGATTCGGGCGAGATGCCGGACATTGCTTTTGTTCACGCCGCCAAGCGCCCGTCCGAGATAATTTTCCGCGAGCGGCTCGAACAGTTTGCCAACCGGGTTCCAGGTCTGAAACTGCGGTTCACAGTCGAGGAACCCGACCCCTTCCGCACTTGGCATGGGTTTCAGGGACGGCTGTCGCAGATCATGCTGGGCCTGATGGCCCCTGACTATCTGGAGCGTGAGGTGTTTTGCTGCGGTCCCGAACCGTTCATGCAATCGGTGCGCGAGATGCTGGTCTCGATCGGCTATGACATGGACCGCTATCATCAGGAAAGCTTTGGCGCACCCGTCCGCACCGAAAGCGATGCCGAACCGATCACAGATGTCGTGCCCGATGCCGACATACGCGCGGCTGTTACGTTTACCAGTTCGGGTGTCACTGCGGCCTGCGCGGAAACCGACACGGTTCTTGCTGTGGCCCGCAAGGCCGGGCTGAACATTCCGTCAGGCTGCACCTTTGGCCTGTGCGGCACCTGCAAAGTGCGCAAGACCGCCGGAGAGGTTCACATGGTTCATAACGGCGGCATTTCAGACGATGACATTGCTGATGGCTACATTCTGGCCTGCTGCTCTAATCCCATCGGCAAGGTCAGTATTAAGGCCTGAATCGCCCCGCCCGTCAGCCAGCATGATGGCCCTGACCTGCGCTGGCGGGCGTAATTGTTCCTCTTTTCACCGTTTATGTTCGCTATTGCCGCAAGACAATTGACTTTCTGGTAAAATTTCTTTCGTTTGGTGCAATGAAGGGGCGCCGGGGAGGCCGAATGTTGCATGAATGTCATGTCTTTCGGGAATAGGTGCCCAGTCAGCAAATCCCTAGGAGGAAGACAAACATGAAAACCGTGAACCTGTGTGTCGTCGGGTTGATGGCGTTGCCAGTGGCAGCGCAGGCCCAGACTGAGATTTCTTGGTGGCACGCTATGACCGGCGCAAACTCTGAAGTGGTTGAAAAGATCGCGGCAGATTTCAATGCAAGCCAGTCAGACTATGTGGTGAAGCCTGTTTTCAAAGGCACCTATCCCGAAACCCTGAACGCAGGCATCGCTGCATTCCGCGCAGGCCAAGCGCCGGACATTATTCAGGTGTTCGACGTTGGCACAGGCGTTATGATGGGCGCACAGGGCGCAATCAAGCCAGTGGCCGAAGTTCTGACCGAAGCTGGTTTCAACTTTGACAAGAGCGAGTATCTGCCGGGTATCGTTGGCTATTATTCCAGCCCAGCGGGCGAAATGCTGTCTTTCCCCTACAACTCGTCCTCCCCGATCCTGTATTACAATAAGGATATCTTTGAAAAGGCCGGGCTGGATGTGAACACTCCGCCCGCCACTTGGGCTGAGGTTTGGGCGGCAGCGCGTCAGATCAAATCCAGCGGTGCAGCAACCTGTGGCTATACTTCGACATGGCTGACATGGATCCACACCGAAAACTTTGCCGCCTGGAACAACGTGTCCTGGGCCAGCAACGAAAACGGTCTGGCCGGCACCCCTGAACTGGCCGTCGATGGCCCGTTGTTCGTCAAGCATTTCCAGGAAATGGCTGACCTCGCCAAAGAAGGCGTGTTCGTCTATGGCGGCCGCACGTCGGAAGCCAAGCAGAACTTCACTTCAGGCGAATGCGGAATTCTGACCGAAAGCTCGGGCGGTTTGGGCGATATCGTCAAGGCCGGCATCAACTATGGCATTGGCCAGCTGCCCTATGACGAATCAGCAGAAGGCGCACCGCAGAACACCGTGCCGGGTGGCGCGTCGCTGTGGGTAATGGGTGGCAAGTCGGATGAAGCTTACAAAGGCGTTGGCACCTTCTTCAACTACCTGTCGCAGACCGAAGTTCAGCAATATCTGCACGAAGTGTCTGGCTATCTGCCAGTGACGATGGCGGCCTACGAGGCCACCAAAAGCTCGGGGTTTTACGAGACCAACCCAGCGCGCGAAGTTCCGATTACCCAGATGATGGGCAAAGAGCCGACCGAAAACTCCAAAGGCGTTCGCGCACCGAACCTGCCGCAAATTCGCGACATTCTGAATGAGGAATTCGAGAAGATGCTTGCCGGTCAGCAAACCGCGCAAGAGGCGATGACGGCGGCGGCGACCCGTGGCAATGCCGCGATCAAGGACGCAACCGGCGGCTAAGTCAGCCACCACCGGGCGCGCATCGGCACCGGGCCGCTGCGCGCCCTTCTTTTTTCTGACCCGCCTTTTTACTGAATAGCAAGGATTGTGGATGCGACGTACCGTCTTTCCGCACAAGCTGCTGCCCTGGCTTTTGCTGGCGCCGCAACTGGCGATTACCCTGATCTTTTTCTACTGGCCTGCCGCGCAGGCGTTTCGCCAGTCTGTGCTGCGCGAAGACCCGTTCGGCCTGTCATCAAAGTTTGTAGGGCTGGCGAATTTTCGCAAGGTGCTGAACGACCCGGCCTATCTGAATGCCATGCAGGTCACGGTGGTCTTTTCGGTGCTGGTCGCGTTCTTTGCCATGGGAATTGCGCTGTTTCTGGCCGTGCAGGTTGAAAAGATCATTCGTGGCAAAGGGTTATACCGCACGCTGATGATCTGGCCCTATGCCGTCGCCCCGGCGATTGCGGGCATGCTGTGGCTGTTCATGTTCAACCCTTCCTTTGGCACGCTGGCATGGCCCCTGCGCCAGTTGGGGATTGCGTGGAACCCGTTGCTGAATGGTGATCAGGCAATGGCACTGGTGGTGGCCGCGGCGACGTGGAAGCAGATCAGCTATAATTTCCTGTTCTTCGTGGCGGGCTTGCAGGCGATTCCGAAATCTTTGCTGGAGGCGGCGGCGATTGATGGTGCGACCAAGCGGCACGCGTTCTGGACCATCGTCTTCCCACTGCTGACACCGACCACGTTTTTCCTGCTGGTTGTGAACACGGTTTACGCGTTGTTTGACACATTCGGCATCATCCATGCAGTCACCAGTGGCGGGCCGGGCAAATCGACCGAAACGCTGGTTTACAAGGTTTACAACGACGGGTTCGTAAACCTGATCATGGGCGATTCCGCCGCGCAATCAGTGATCTTGATGGTCATCGTGATTGCGCTGACCGCCTTCCAGTTCCGGTTCATTGAAAAGCGGGTGCACTATGGGTGATGGATCACAAACCCCGATGGTGGCGCGGGGCGCTGCCCGCACGATGGCGCATCTCTGGATGATCCTTGGCGTAATCATCGTGGCCTTTCCGGTTTATTACGTCTTTATCGCATCGACCCACTCGGTGCAGACCATCCTGCGCCCTCCGTTGCCGCTGCTTCCGGGGGCAGAAGCGTATGAGAATTACCGGGGCGCGTTTTCCGGTGAGATCAACCGGATCGGTGGGGTCAGCCTGTGGCGACTGCTGGGCAATACCACGTTGATTGCGGTCGGTATTGCGGTGGGCAAGATCGTGATTTCAATGGCCTCTGCCTATGCGATTGTGTTCTTCAAGTTTCCGTTCCGCATGGCGTGTTTCTGGCTGATCTTCATCACCCTGATGCTGCCGGTCGAGGTGCGGATTCAGCCGACGTATAAGGTGATGGTCGATCTGGGGCTGATTGACACCTATGCTGGTCTGATCCTGCCGCTGATCGCATCGGCCACGGCCACGCTGCTGTTCCGGCAGTTTTTCATGACCATCCCGGATGAACTGCTGGAGGCGGCACGGGTGGATGGTGCCGGGCCATGGCGGTTTTTCAAGGATATCCTGTGGCCGCTGTCGCTGACCAATGTGGCCGCCATCTTTGTGATTCAGTTCATCTATGGCTGGACGCAATATCTGTGGCCACTGTTGGTGACCAATTCGAATGAAATGAACACCATCGTCATCGCGCTGAAAAAGATGATCTCTTTCGCTGATGCCGATACCCCCTGGAACCTCGTCATGGTGACTTCCGTGCTGGCCATCCTGCCACCGATCCTTGTGGTCGTGCTGATGCAGCGGTGGTTCGTGAAGGGCCTTGTCGAGACGGAGAAGTAAATGGCAAATATCCAACTGAACGACCTGCGCAAAAGCTATGCCGGGCAAGAAGTGATCCACGGGATCACGATGAACATTTCCAACGGGGAATTTGTGGTGATCGTCGGGCCTTCGGGCTGCGGCAAGTCCACGCTGTTGCGGATGGTCGCAGGGCTGGAGGGGATCAGCGCCGGCACAATCTCGATTGGTGACCGGGTGGTGAATGATCTGGAACCGCGCGAGCGTGATATCGCCATGGTGTTCCAGAATTACGCGCTTTACCCGCATATGAGCGTGCGCGAAAACATGGCCTATGGCCTGAAAATCGCCAGGATGCCTGCGGCCGAGATTGACGCCCGCGTTGCCAAGGCCGCCGCCATACTGGAGCTGGAGCCCTATCTTGACCGCAAGCCACGCGCCTTGTCTGGCGGGCAGCGGCAGCGGGTGGCGATGGGGCGGGCACTGGTGCGCGAACCGGCGGCGTTTCTGCTGGACGAGCCGCTTTCCAACCTTGACGCCAAGCTGCGGGTGCAGATGCGCTTGCAGATCAAGGACCTGCACCAGACCACCGGACAGACCATGCTGTATGTGACCCACGATCAGGTTGAGGCGATGACGCTGGCCGACCGGCTGATCGTAATGAACAAAGGTGTCGCCGACCAGATCGCCACCCCGCATGAGGTGTACATGACCCCGGCCAGCGAATTTGTCGCGGGCTTTATCGGGTCGCCTGCGATGAACATTTTCACCGTGCAGGCCGAGGCGGGGGTTGCAGTCTTGCCGGGCGGACAGCGCCTGCCGCTTTCCGGCCTGCCCGCCAGTGGCGAGGTCAGGCTTGGTCTGCGCCCCGAGGACATGGAGATTGTAGACGCCGGCACGCCCTCTATTCCGGTTGTGTTGCGATCCGTGGAATGGCTGGGCGCAGATGCCTTTGGCTATGGGGTTATTGAAGGCTCTGACGTTCTGATGACGTTGCGCCTACCCGGCAGCACTGTTGCTGCGCGTGGAGATCGTCTGCATGTGGCGCCCGCTGAGGGCAGGATGCACCTTTTTTCCAAGGAGACAGGCAAGCGACTTTGACTTGGAGACAGTGAAAGGGTCGGTCATTGACCGGCCCCTTTTTGCAATCGTGGCAGCCACACAAGTCCACGCGCAGCGGGCGCGTTCACAACTGCTGATATTCCCGTGAGATCACTGCAGAATTGTCGCTTTTTGGTTGAACCTTGGTCGCTCTGTGCGGCTATGGGGCAAACGAAAGAGCCTGACCATGAACCCTTCAATGGCGCGACAGTGCCACATCCTGCCCCCAACCAGCCCCGGCACTGCGCAGCGCGGGCTGCGCCTGATTGCCAGCCTGGCGGCGATTGTTGTGCTTTCAGCCTGTGCGCAACTGAACCCCAATGCGCCGCCACGGCTTGATGCGACCGGGGCCTCGGTTCAGGGCGTCTATCCCGTCACCGAGCGCAACATAGGACAAGTGCGAAGCCGCGCGGTCGACACCGTCAACCAGACGCGTCTTGCGGGGGGACTTGCGCCTGTGGCCCTCGACCCCGCGCTGATACAGTCCGCCGACGGCCATTCCCGGTCGATGTCACAACAGGGCCGGGCCTGGAGCTTTGGGGCAGATGGCAGCACCTCTATTGACCGGGCCCGACGCGCCGGGTTTGACGGCCGGGTTCTTGGTGAACTGATCTCTGAGACTTACGAAACCGAAGTCCAAGCAATTGAAACGTGGATGCAAACTCCGGCAACACGGGCGATCTTGCTTGATCCGCGCGCAAGACGGATCGGCCTTGGCGTCTTTCAAGAGCCCAGCAACAAGCTGTGGTGGACGCTGACCGTTGCAAACTGACCAGAAGGAAACCGCAATGCCTTTTCCCAGAACCCGCCGCTACGTTCTTAAACTGGGTGCCGCCACTATGGCCAGCCTGGCCTGCCCCGCGCTGGTGTATGCGCAAGACACGACTGTGATCGCCCCGGCTGACTCCACCGGCAGCCCATCGCGCCACAACACCGCGAGCTTCCGTGTGCATCACTGGGAAGACCATTTTCCAAATCTGCAAAAGGGCGCAATTCTTTGCGATCTGGAATCACGCGCGCTGCACTATTGGCCCGAGGATGATAGCCAGCATCTGATATTCCCCTCATCGGTGCCGCGCAGCGAGGAATTGACCCAGACCGGATTGACCGAAATCGTGCTGAAGCGCCGCAATCCGACATGGATTCCAACGCCCAACATGCGCGCGCTTGATCCGACCCTGCCAGAATCTATCGGCCCCGGTCCAGACAACCCGATGGGTTCGCGGGCGCTGAACCTTGGGTGGCAGTATTACCGTATTCACGGCATCGACGACATCGCAAAAATTGGACGCCCGGCGTCCAGCGGATGTGTTGGGCTGTTCAACGATCACGTCGAGCACCTGTTCGAACTTGTCGAGGTCGGAACGCAAGTGCGCTTTTTGTAAACGCGGCCTAAGAGATTGCCATAGCTGCCGGAATGGGCCACGATAACGCTGGTTCGCCGCCAAGTTCAAAGTGCTTGACTGGCCCGTTTCAGAGATCCGCCATGACCGCCCGTTCCGACATTCACGACCGTCTGGCCGCATCGCTGAAAGAGGCGCGCACGGCAAAGGGGCTTAGCCTTGATGCCGTGGCCAAGCTGTCGGGCGTCAGCCGGTCGATGGTCAGCCAGATCGAACGTGGCGAGTCCAGTCCGACCGTGGCCACACTGTGGAACCTGACCCAAGCACTTCAGGTTGATTTCGCAGGTTTGCTTGAACCGCGCGAGACCCCCCGGATCGAGGTGATCCGAGCCGAGGCCGCCCCGGTGATCGGCGGGCGCGGGCTTGGGGTCAGCATCCGCATCCTGTCACCCGCCGAAGCGGTCGGCATGCATGAGGTTTATGACCTGACCTTTGCCGAAGGCGGCAAGCTGATCAGTGATCCGCATGGGCCCGGCTGCCGCGAACATCTGACGATGCTGGAGGGCAGGATAAAGGTTACCTCGGGCGAGGAAAGCCAGCATCTGTCAGCCGGTGACACCGCACGCTACTTCGCCGACCGCCCCCACCGGCTCGAGGCAGAAAGCGGCCCGGCACGCGCCATTCTGATCGTGCAAAACAGCTAGGGCTCAAGCCACTGCCTTGCTTGGCATGGCGGTGAAAATCGCGGTCTCCGGGTCGCAGGCATAGTGCCGGGCAAGCGCCGGAGCGTCACCTGCCAAAGCGGTCACGCTGTTCAGAATGGTCTGCACTTTGTCATCGACCATCAGGGGCGACAGGTTCAGCCGCACGAACCCCGGCTTTTCCATTTCTTGACCTGACAGGATTGCCTGCCGCAGCTGATGCGAGGCCGCCGCATCAATGCCAAGCAGCTTGTGGACATACGGCCCGGCGCAGGCGCACCCGCCGCGCGCCTGAATGCCATAACGGTCCGACAGCAGCCGGGTGACAAGCTGGTGGTGCACAAAGCCGCCCTGCCCATCGCGCAGCCGGAAGGCAAAGATTGGCAAACGATTGCGGCCCGCTGGCCCTAAAAGAGTGATCCGCGGCACTGCGGACCAGACCTGTTGCGCCCGCTCCGCAAGCACCACATTGCGCTGCGCCATACCCGCCCCGGCCATTGTGTCCTTGACCAGAAACGCCAGCGCAGCACGCAGATCGCCGACAACATTCGGGGTGCCTGCCTCCTCTCGCGCTTCAAGACGGGGACTGTAATCATGGCTATCAGGTGAGACAAAGCTCACCGTGCCGCCGCCGGGCCAGCTTGGGCGGTCTGTCACCACCGCGTCGCGTCGCAGGATCATCACACCAGACGCCCCCGGCCCGCCGACAAACTTGTGCGGCGAGATCACCACCGCGTCAATTTCCGTACCCGGTTCGGGCGACATGGCAATCGGCAGGTAGGGGCCGCCGCCTGCGTAATCCCACACAATTCGCGCCCGCGCAGCGCGCACCTGCCGGGTCAGCGCCGCAACATCGGCAATTTCACCCGTGATGTTGGATGCTGCAGAAAAAGCGCAGATCACCCGTGCGCCCTTTGGCGCCGTGGCCAAAGCTTCGGCCAGTTCGGCGCGGTCCGGCCCGCCCGCAGGATCTTCGCCCAAAACGATCACCTCGGCCCCACTTTCGCGCCATGGCAGCAGGTTGGAGTGATGCTCATAGGGGCCAAGGATCACCCTCGCGCCCGACCCGGCGCCCAAGAGCGCAACCAGGCGGTTGATCCCCGCCGTCGCCCCCGACCCGCAGAACACCACCGCATGCTCGGGCCCTGCCCCGCAGGATCGCGCGATGATCGCCCGCGCGGCATGGCGCATCTGCGCCATCCTTGCACCGCAAAACGACGCCTCGGTGTGGCTGTTGGCGTAATAGGGCAGCACATGGTCCATCACGAACGCCTCAACCTGCCGCAGCGCGCGGCCCGAGGCGGTGTAATCGGCATAGATCAGCGGGTTGGAGCCAAAGGGTCCGTCTATCATCACGCCCTCACCGATCAGCCCGGACCGCAGGGCAGACGTCGGGTCTGGCCCTGCGATCTGATCCAGAAAGGGCGAAAAAAGACTTGCCTGATGGGTCACGGTGCATCTCCTGCTATTGGACGCAGAATAGAACGGTATACCGCAATCAAAGGCGGTTTATTTTGAGTGGAAATCATCCTTATTCGATCATATGATCGATATTATGATAAATTTTGATACAACTGATCTACGCATCCTGACCGCACTGCAGCGCGATTCAACGCTGTCGCAGCGTGAGATAGCAGAGCGTATCGGCCTGTCGCAGAACGCGTGCTGGCGGCGCATACAGGCGTTGCAGACGGCGGGCATTCTGGTTGGGTCGCAGGCGCGGGTTGATCTGGCGGCGCTTGGGCTTGATCTGACAGTGTTTGTGATGATCCGCAGTCGGCACCATTCACGCGACTGGGTGGACCGTTTTTCGCGTCATGTCCAAAGCCTGCCCGAGGTGATCGACTTCAATCGCATCGGCGGCGAATGGGACTATCTGGTGAAGATCGTGACACAGGGCATGGCGGGCTATGACCGCTTTTATCAGCGCCTGATCGACGGGTTTGAATTTGACAAGGTAACGGGCCTGTTCTCGATGGAGCGGATATTGGAAAACCGCCCCGCCGATCTGAACCGCCTTTTGTGACCTGTCAGTCCCAGTCTAGCACCACCTTGCCGCTGGAGCCTGCCCGCATCACCTCAAACCCGTCGCGGAATTGATCGATGGGAAAACGGTGGGTGATGACCCGACGTATATCCAGACCGTTTTCCAGCATGGCGATCATTTTATACCAGGTCTCGAAAATCTCGCGCCCGTAAACGCCTTTGAGGGTGATTGCCTTGAACACGATCCGGCTCCAGTCCACCGGGGACTTGCCGGGCGGGATGCCCAGCATCGCAATGCGTCCGCCCATCACAAGATTTTCGATCATCTGATCGAGTGCCGCCTGATTGCCCGACATCTCCATCCCGACATCGAAGCCCTGCTTCATCTTCAGCCGCGCCACAACCTCGCGCAGATCCTGATGCGCCACGTTGACCGGCACCACATCAGCGACCAACGCCGCCAGATCCAGCCGGTCCTGATTGACATCCGTGATCACCACATGCCGCGCGCCGACATGTCGCGCGACCGCCGCCGCCATGATGCCGATAGGGCCTGCACCCGTGATCAGCACATCCTCACCCACCAGATCAAAGGACAACGCGGTATGCACCGCATTGCCAAGCGGATCGAGGATGGCGCCGATCTCGTCATCAATCTCATCCGGCAGCGGCACAACGTTGAACGCGGGCAGGCACAGGTATTGCGCAAACGCACCTTGTTCATTCACCCCAATGCCGCGCGTGGCCGGATCAAGATGGAACTTTCCCGCACGAGATTGGCGCGACTGGTTGGAAATCAGATGCCCCTCACCCGAACAGCGCTGCCCGATGGCAAGACCGGTGACATTGCGGCCCAGCTCTGCAATCTCGCCCGCGAATTCGTGCCCGGTGACAAGTCCCAGCGGCACAGTGCGTGCGGCCCAGTCATCCCAGTTCCAGATATGGATATCGGTGCCGCAAATGCCGGTTTTGCGGATGCGGATCAGCACATCATCTGGGCCAATGTCCGGCACGGGGCGAGGGTCGAGCCAGAGGCCGACCTCGGGCTTGATCTTGGCAAGAGTCTTCATCTGGTTTTGCATGTCAGATCACCCCCACCGCTTTGCCCGCCGCACGAAACTGGTCCAGCGCGAAATCCAGATCACTGCGGGTCAGCCGCGCGTTCATCTGGGTGCGGATGCGGGCCTGCCCCTTTGGCACCACCGGAAAGAAAAAGCCCGAAACATAAACGCCCCGGTCGAACAGGTCGCGCGCCAAGGCCTGCGCCAGCGGGGCCTCGTGGGTCATCACCGGGATGATAGGATGCTCCCCCGGCAAAAGGGTAAAGCCCGCATCAGCCAGTCCGGCCCGCCAATAGGAGGCGTTGTCAAAGAGTTGGGCGCGCAGATCGTCAGCCGCTTCAACCAGATCAAGCGCGGCCAGACCGGCGGCAACGATAGCAGGCGGCAGCGCATTGGAAAACAGATAGGGCCGTGCCCGCTGACGCAGCAGATCAACCACGGGCAGCGGCCCGGCGATGTAGCCACCCAATGCCCCACCCAGCGCCTTGCCCAAGGTGCCGGTCAGAATATCCACCTTCACCCCGGCATGGGCGGGCGTACCGCGTCCCTGCGGCCCCATGAAACCGGTAGCGTGGCAATCATCCACCATTGTCAGCGCGCCATAGCGTTCAGCCAGCGCGGTGATCTGCGGCAGTTTGGCAAGGTAGCCATCCATTGAGAACACGCCATCGGTCGCGATCAGGATATGGCGCGCTCCGTCCGCCCGCGCAGTCTGCAACTGCGCCTCCAGATCGGCCATGTCGGAATTGGCATAGCGATACCGCCGCGCTTTGCACAACCGGATGCCGTCGATGATAGAGGCATGGTTCAGCCCATCCGAAATCACCGCATCCTCGGGCCCCAAAAGCGGCTCGAACAACCCGCCATTTGCATCAAAACAGGCGGCGAACAGGATGGAATCTTCCATCCCCAGAAAGGCGGCAATCCGTGCTTCAAGTTGGCGATGCAGGTCTTGGGTGCCACAAATGAACCGGACCGAGGCCATGCCATAACCCTGTTCATCCAAAGCTCGATGCGCCGCTGCGAGCAGGGCAGGATCATTGGCCAACCCAAGGTAATTGTTGGCACACAGATTTAGCAGCGACCGGCCGTCAACCGTCACATGCGCCGATTGCGGCGAGCTGATCTGCCGTTCCCGCTTGTAGAGACCTGCTGTCTCTATCTCGGTCAAGGTATGGGAAATGTGCTGGAGAAAAGCAGAACGCGGCATCATTCACTCCATCTGTTCTGGGTGATGTTGGGACATGAAATCCAGTGTGTCAATATTAAAGATACATATCCGTGATAACGGATATTCTATTCAGCTCCGATGCCCGAGTCTTCTTAGGGCTGCAACTCAGTGACCTAAGGGGCAGCCTGCCCCATCAGTCTTGCATACAGAATGACCTCGGGCCGATACTCAAAGTGCATGCCATCGAAGTGATGCCATTTCCCGCCCCAAATGAACCCGTGGCGTTCAAACACCTGCACCACATCCTGCGGAATACGGTTCAGATAGGGGCCTGCATTGCCCTCGGGTCGTTTAGACCAACGCCAATAGCCACCCAGATCGGCGTTCAGATCAAAGGCAATGCCATAGCTGTGCGTTGACATTCGGCTGGTGCCTGCAATCTGACGCCAGTTAAAGCTGCCCGCCACATTGCGGAACGCGGGGGCCCAGTCGATTGTCAGCGCCTGAACGCCAGCCAGCGCCGCGCGCATCTGGCAGGCGGCGCCGTGACGTTCCGAGATCAGAAAACTTGCACTGGCCTTGCCGCTAATCGCCACTTTTCTCAGGCTTGCACGCACCGCCTGCTCCGTGCCGCCATAAAGCGCAGCAAACAGCGGTTCCACCCGTGCGCGGCCGGGATCGTGCCACGCGTCCATGCGCGCGTTCAGGTCAAAACGAAGTGGATAAATATCGTGGAACTGTTCACGCAAAGTCGGATTCGCCAAGCGCGCCGCCGGATCGCGGCTCCGGTCTTCGCCCAAGGCGATCAGGCTGCCATCGGCCAACGTCACGCCTTGCGCATCAACCGTAAGCCCCGGATAGGCCACTCGCAACGCTGTGACCACCGGATCATCGCCCGACGGTAAAGGCAGGGTCAGGAAATCAACCGGCGTGCAATCCGCAGCCCAGACCGGCGTTGTTATCATGCTGGCCAAAAACAGTGCATGGCGCAGACGTCTTAGCACCCCTGCGCCTTTTCCCGCGCCTTGATCGCGTTGACTTCGGCCGTTTCGGCAGAGGATAGCTGCGGTGCCGACGTGTGACATTGCGAGTTGTCAAACCACTTCTTGCCCTCGGCCGAGGTGAAGCAGTAGCCACGTTCTGCAAAAATCGCATTGCGCGCATACCACAGATCGAAGCAGCTGTTGCCGGTGACAGGGGCGGGAACCGGTTGTGGCACAGGGGCAGGTTGTGATGCGGCGAAAGGCTGGCGGCCCAGGCCATCCACCAGATAGCCACCATAGACCCAACCGGCCACATTGCGCCAACTTACGTTGCACCATGCGTAAGGGTCGCCGGGCTTGCTGTCACAATCGCTGACCCAAATATCTGTCGCTTCTGCGGGCAGTTCCGACACCGCCGCATATTGCGCGCTGGGGCCAGAGAGAACAGGAATGCGCGTGCCTGCGGCAAAGCCTGTAGCGCTGTATTTGCCCTGTTGCGTCGAAAAGGGCGGGCTGCCCGCGCCGGTGCGCAGATATTTCTGCGCCGCATAGCCGCGCATACAGCCATAGACCACTTCGCACCAATTGTTCGCGCAGCCCACCTGATGCAGGCCAGTCGCATTGAAGGCCAACTCACCCACTGCACGAAAACCGGTGCCTCCACCCTGACGCAAAAACAAGGTGTCATCAGGTGGCACGCCCGTTACCGACATCGAGCCGTTCAGCGGCGTGCAGCTTCCGGTATACTCTGGCACAGGCGGTGGGCGCAGGGCGGCCAGCCTGTCATTGGCCCGCGATGCGTTGGCGCTGTTGGGATAGGCGGCAAGAAACGCGTCATACCCGTCGGCACTGTCGGCTGCCTGAGTGGCGGCCCAGGCTTGGCCTTCTTTCAAGTCTTCGATCAGGCGGCGCGCATCGGCGGCGCGGATGTGGTCAGGATAACGGCGCAGGAAATCTTCCAGAGCCGCCAGATCACGCCGGGCCGAAGCCTGAATATAAAGCAACAGCGGATCCTCAATGATCGGCGGTGCGGGTTGCGCTACAGGGGCCGGGCTGGGCGGCGGCGCAGAAGCCGCGACCAGATAAATATCCTGATCCGGCAATTGTGCGTATTCAATCGGCACCTGCCGCCCGCCCGATTTCTCACGCACCTTGGCACGGACCGCCCGGAACAGGCGGTTGATCTCCATCCCCGGCTGGTCGATGGTTTCCAAAAGCGCTTCGGTATAGGGGCTGTGCTTGGTGTCGCCATCATCGGCCGTGCTGCCCGCCTCGGCCGCGAAAGAGATCAGCAGCCCACGTTCACCATCCACCGGAACCGGGCTTAGCCCGCGCTTCACCGCCCGTGTGCCATCCTTGCGCTGCATCGAGTTGGCAAATGGATTGTCGCGGCAGGCGTCCAACAGCACCATGCCCAGCTTTTTCGCGCCACGTACCGAGTCCAACACCTGTTCCAACGGGATGGTTTCAAACTGCGCCGTAGCTTCCGACCGCATTCTGGCATCGATTGGAATCAGGTAGTTCTGGCCTGCCATCTCGATCCCGTGCCCGGCGTAAAAAACCATGGCAATATCGGCATTCAGCGCCTCTTCGGAGAACTCTCCCAACGCGATGCGGAACGATTGGCCATCCAGATCCTCGTGCAACATCACGGTGAACTGCATCGAGGTCAGCTTGTCCGCCAAAGCGCGGGCATCATTGCGCGGGTTGGCCAGCGTGGTTGCGTTGCTGTAGGCAGAATTCCCGATGACCAATGCCATGCGCTTTTCGGCCAGGGCCGGGCTTAGGCAAAACATGCTGAAGGCAAATGCCAAGCAAAGCTGTTTTATCCAAAAGATAAGGCGCAATACGGACTCTCCCCGATCATGTTGTCGGTTTGTGTTTATCCTGCCCGTCAGAGGGATGCCGCGCAAGGTTTCTGGCAGGCTGCAAAAGCAAAGCGATAGCCTAACCTTCGGTAAACAGGCCGATGCGGCCAAATTGACAGGCAGTATCAGCACTTGCCGCCTGCAACTCGGCCATTGGAGGCACTGACAGGCCATTCACGGCCCGTAACAGCGCGTGCAGGTTTAGCGGCGGGCGGCGGCACCAGATCACGACAAGCTGATCTTCGCCCGTGGGAGGGGACACCGAAAAGCGCAGGCTCAGGCCACTGTCAGCGGGCGCATCTTCGCGAAAGCCCGGCGGATACAGACCGTATTGCACGGTTCCATCCGATGCGACATTGAACAGCGTCAGAAAGCTCAGATCCGGCGCGGGCGGCGGAAAGTCAAAACCAACCGTTGCCCCAAGTGGCTGTCGCGCCGCCGACTGGTGCGGGCGCAAGGTCACGGGCGGCAAAGTTGGCTGTTTTGCGTCGTTCAGGTCCAGCAAAAATCGGGCACGCTCAATCTGCGGACGGGCATCGCCGGTTATTACCGTCACCTGATCGCCTTGCCCGTTATAGACGGCCCAGCCTCCCGCCACATGTTCAAACATCACGGCATGCCCAACATCGACCAGACGGCAGCCGGGGCACGCCCCACCCTCCAGTCCCGGAGGCGGCGCGCCCACCACCCGGACCGGCAGGCCCGGCGGCACTGGCGCGGGCGGTGGCGGCACTTCGCCCTGCAGGCTCAGCATTACCGATGGGTCGCCACGCGGCAAAAACCGGGGCTGTTGGTTCTGATCCATGTGCGTGAAAACCCGGTCGCCGACATAGGCCGCCATTTCAAGCCGAGTGATCACACCGTCGCCGTTCATATCAGCCTCGCCCTCAATCGCCTTGGCAAAAAACCATGACAGCGCGCCATGGGGCACGCCGTCAAAGGCGGTTTCCTGCACCAGACGGTCATCAGTCGCGGTGGCAAGGATTTGCGTCACATGTGGCAAATCCGGCGCTCCGTTCTCGCCCTGCCCACCGGACAACTCGTTTGGCAGGGGTTCAATCGGAATGTCCCAGATGCCACCAGACCGTGTAAGCCCGCCTGCACGCGCATTGACGTTGCGCTCCAGCCCGCCGGAATGACAGCTGTCCATCACCCAGACCACCTGAAGATGAGGGACAGATTGCAGCATCGTATAAAGCTGGTCATCGGTCAGGCGGCCAATGCGCGGGTTCACCGGATCGAAATCGGCGAACATCAGCGTCTCGTCCAGACCGTCCTTTTCATCAAACGGTTCCGACACTTCGCGTTCCTGCCCGCCGTGACCGGCAAAGGTGACAAACAACCGGTCCCCAGGTGCTGCCTGCGCCGTCACATCGCGCCAGGCTGTTTCAAACGCGGACACCGTTGCAGCACGGTCCAACAACAAGCGACTATCGGGCAGGTCTACCCCCACCTTACGCAATGCAGCGGCAATAACCTTTGCATCATTGCTGGCCCCTTGCAGGTCGAAATGGCCACCACCGGGCCGATCCGGGTCGAAAGGTTCAAAATGAATGTAATCGTCAATCCCGACAACGATGGCCCAATCGCGCGCGGCGGCTGGTCCTGCCGCACCAAGAGCGACCAGCACAAATCCGGCCAAGACCACCGTTAAGATGCGCTTAATGACCAAAAGCGATCTCCACCCGGCGGGCAATCGTGCGCAGTTCATCCAGATTGTAGATCGCGGCGTCCGAGTAAAGCGGCGGCTCGCTCTCACCTTTGCCGATGATATCAATCTTTGCGTAGACTCCGTCGCTTAACAAAAAGTCACGCAGACTGGTCGCACGCCGCACCGACAGGTCAAGGTTGTAATTGGCGTCCCCCACATCATCCGTATGGCCGGTGATGATCAGACGCGGCACTTGCTGGGCCCTGATAAACTCGGCCAGTCGCAGCGCCTCTTTCACGCCCGATGCGTCCAACCGATCGCTGTCAAAGCCAAATCGGATGGGCAGGAAGACGCTGTCCACCTTTTTCGCGGCCTCGGTCAGCACGTTCCATTCATCAGGGGGCGGGGTATAGGCCGGGGCCGCCGCATACTCCTGCGCGGGGGGGGCCACATAATCCGCCGTCGGTGCTGGCGGGGCGACATATTCGACGGCCGGGGCTGGCGCAACATAATCGGCGGTCGGTGCCGCTTCGGGCTTTGCCGCGACCAATTCCACCGCCAATCCGCGCTGCATCACCGTCATCACACCAGAGGCACCACCACCGCGGGTGATCGTGCTTTCCATGCTGCCCGCAAGCATCATGTTTTCCTGCGCCAAAGCCGCCAATCGTTCTGCGACCGGAACAAGCTGTTCGCTTTGTGTGGTCTGGCCGGGGTCGCCCAAGGTATCCAGCGCCGCGTTATACATCTTGGCGGCTTCGCCACGGTTGCCCCGCTTTGCCGAGATATCGCCGCGCACGGCCTGCACAGCCCAATGCACACCGGGCGCCTGAAGCACGATGTCTTCCGCTGCATCCGTGTTGCCAGTTGCAAGAGCAGCTTGCGCGGCGCGCGCCACAAGGGCCGAGGTTTGCGACCGCGCCGCCCTGAACCGTGACTCGTCGCAACCAGCAGGCTGCACTGCGCTCCACGCCGCCACAATCTGCGCAACATCGCTGCCGGACGCCGCCACTTGCAGCGCTGTCAGCGCATCGTCACAGGGTGCGGCCTGCACGGCGAATGGGAGTGCAAGGGCGCAGAACGCCCCTGCCAATGTCTTCCGCCATGCGGCGCGACGGGTTTGATACAGTGTCATGATCACCATCCTTCGCTCAGGGCTGCACGTTGAAAGTGACGACGTTGGTCGCACTTTGGCCGTTGTCTCTGGCCACCGTATCGGTGCGTTCAATCACAAGACCGCGCGACAAGGGCTGGAACCGGTCCTTGGCGTAATCGACAGCGCCCTGCCCGGTGATCCGCTTGTCGCCAAGCCCACCTTCCCGGCAAAAGGCGACCATGGTTTCCCCCTTGCCCGGTGTGTCAAAGCGCAACTGCATGCCTGACCCCGGATAGGGAATGCGCCGAGTCTCGCCTGCCTCAAGGAAGGCGGGGCCCAGCACTTCGGGCGGCAGTTCTTCGACCGTTTTGGTTTCCTCAACATATAGGATCTGCAATTCGCAGCGCCGGTTCGCACGAACATCAAATTCCAGCAGGTCGTTCACCTTAACCTCGACGTAAGGCACCGACAGCTGGAGGATCAGCGGATCGGTCGGGGCCGCGACTGGCACATAGGGTTGCAGCGTGCTTTCCGCCTGCGGCTGATAGGGCGCCTGTTCCTTTTGCGCCGCCACCTCATAGGCTGTGCTGGCGACAGCAACATAATCAGCCACCGGCTGGGGCGTATAGGAAACACCGCCACCATAGTCATAGGGGCGCAGGTCGGTCAGGCGCGGCAACAGATCGGCATACACCGCCTCCAGTTCGGCCCGGCGCACATGCAACCCGTCATCCACACGCTGCACCCATTGCTGCACCACCTGCATGATATTGGGGTCGCCCACCTCACGGATGCGAGCGCGGAACTCGTCCTCGGTAAGGAAAAACGCGCGCGCCACCTGGGCCAGATCAAGGTTGTTGAACTGGATGTCAGACAGATAGGTGACGATCTCACCGCCACCCGCCTTTTCTGGTGCGCGCATCGAAACATTGACCCCGGCGGCCGATTTCTCGGTAATGCCAAGTTCTTCCAGCGCTGCAAGAAACGCTTTGGTATCTTGTTGATACCATTGGTCCAGTTCCTCATTGGGAACATACATCTCCAGCAGGATTTCACGCTGATCGCGGGTGTAGCTGTTGCTCGACTCGATGAATTTGCGCACCTGATCTGCTTTGCGGATCATCCCGTTTTCATGGCAGTCAAAACAGGACCGGGCGTTTTCAATCTCGACCCCTTTCCCAATTGGCTTATTGCGGAAAGACACGATTGACGTGGGCCCAACCAACAGTCGCTCTCCCAGATTAGTGGACAGGTAATAACCCTGCAACCCATTGGCAAGACTGAATATCATCTCACCGCCGTCATGTTCGAATGCCGCAGTTCCCGATGCGGTATAGGACAGCTCTCGCGGGCCGTCGGGATGCTGAAGCAACGACTGTTCGCCCGAACTGCCCGCGAAATCGTAAGATTTCCAGTAGTAGCCACCGCGCGGCAGGTCGTGACGTTCCAGCATGCGGTTGTGATCAGACACACCCGACGCGCCTTCCAGCATCCCGGCGCGGATCACTTCGCCCGACTGGATGTTGCGGTCTACGTCCACGCCCATCCGCTGTTCAAGAATACGGATATCTTCGGGCAGACGCAGGAACATATCGTAATACGGAGCCTCTGATGCAACATGGGTAAACCAGCTTGCCCCCAAAAGCGGAACCGGCGCCCCTGTGCTGTCGGCTAGAACCCGCAGCAGACTGTCTGATGTCGGGTCCATCGCATAGGGGTAAACCCGCGCCAGATCGGCCCAGCTTTCGGGCGAAAACCCTGCCTCAACCGCACCTTGGGTATAAAGGCCGGTTGAAATCGCGGCCCAGTCGTCTTCGGACCAGCCATAGTCGCGGATATCAATACGCACCAAGGCGCCGTCGGTGCCGTCGACTGGTGTTACCTTGGCCAGACGTGCGGCGCGGCTGATCGAGTTGATGAATTTGTTCAATCCCGCATGCAGGAACGCCATCGGGTTGCGCTTCATGCCTTCGGCAGTGCAGTCCAGTTCCGGCAGTTCGGTATCGGCAAAACTGAAGTAGCGGGCAAAGCGTCGGTCGCGGTCGTTCAGCCGCTGCAAATCAGCCACGCCCGCCATCATGATCTGGGTGAAATCCCCGCCAACAAAACGCGGCACGGTCACGTCAGGGTTAGGCCGTGCCGGATTTACGGCGACCGGCTCTGCAGAGGCCACCGGAGTCACTGCTGCGGGTGGGGCTGCTTTCACCTCCCCCAAGGCGACGATCCATGCCTTGATCGCATCGAGTTCTGCCGGGGTCAGTTTGGTGCCAAGCGGCATCCGGTTCAATGCAATGGACGCATAGACCGGGGATTTGTCAGGATCGCCCGGCGTCACCGTCGCCTTGTCCATCGCCATATCGGCGATGTCATGCATCGGGAAGGTGCGGTCATTGCGCTGGCCGGGACCGTGACAGGTGCGGCAATGCTGGTCCATTACCCGATCTGCAGCCGTTTCAATCTCAATCGGCACGCCTGCGACAGCAGCAACCCGGGCAGGTGCCGCGACGGCTTGCAGGACGGGCGAATCCACAGGCATTGCGCACGCCGCCTGCACAATCTGCATCAGCCCCTGAGACCCGGTTTCGCGGGCCAGTTCCATCATGTCCATTGGCGCAGGCCCAGCAGTGGCATCGGTCACCGTGGCACTGCCAGCCTCTGCAACTTCGGCCACTTGCACCAACTCTGGCGCGGCTTGCGGCAGGGTAGAGACATCGAGCGGCTTGCCGGTCAGAAAGGCGTAGATAGCCGCGCGGTCATCAAGGCTGAGTTTGGCTGTCTGTTCTGCAACCCGTCGCATCGACCCCGCGCCAAGTGGCCGTCCGTTCAGCTTTTTGCCTTCGGCCAGCACACCGTTGACAAAGGCCACCGCCCCGGCCTTTTCCAGCCGTGGCCCCGAAATATCGGGGGAGTAATCACCGAAATAGCCGAGGAACCCGCTGTAAGCCTTGGTCGTATCAATCGAAAACCCATCGCGTGGGCTGTGGCATTCGCCGCAATGGCCCAGCGCCTCGACCAGGTATTCGCCGCGCGCCAGTTGCGGATCGGTGGGGTTGGACAGGGCCGCACGTTCGCTGTTCATCAGTTGCAGCGCCTTGTCCGACAGCAGGTTCACCGCATGTGATTTGGACGGCAGATCGCTTGATTGCATGGTCTTGAGATAGGCGCGGATATCCAGCGCATCTTCGGGTTTCATCCGGGCATAGGCGGCATAGGGGAAGAACACACCGTAATATTGCCGCCCGTTTGGCGCGACCCCGCGAAGCAAGGCGTTAAGGAATTGCGCATCAGACCAATTGCCGATCCCGGCGGTCTGATCATGGGTGATGTTGGGGGCGTAAACCGTGCCAAGTCGGTTTTCAAACCCACGGCCACCGGCAAGGGTCATCATATCCCCCTCAATCGAGTGACAGGTGGCGCAACCGGCTGCGCTGTACAGTACTTTGCCACGGTCAGCGTCGGGGATGTGACTGGAAAAATCACCCTCCTTGAATTCGGGCAATCCGGCCAGCGCAACACCGGTCGTCATCAGCATCAATGCCACTGTGGCAAGGAAAGTCGTTTTGGTCTTCATCCGGGCCATGATCGCCTCCATGAGAAGTTCAACGAAACTCGAAACGCTCGAAATGCACAGACCGGGGGGCTTTCCCGGCGGTCTTCAAATCCTTGATCAACCCGTCGCGCATGGGCGCCGGGCCACAGAACCACAAGCTTGCCTGACCAATTTCAAAAGGCAGATAGCTGACCAGTTTGGCGGCATCAAATCGGCCATCAGTATCCGACATGTGCAGCTTCAGCTTGAAACCCGGCACCCGATCCGCCGCCGCGCGCAGACGGTCCAGCGCCACGCCCTCGGCCTCGTTGCGCACACAGTAGACCAGCACGATCTGTTCAGCATCGTCAGGTTTCAGATGGTCGGCCCAAGCCAGAAACGGGGTGATGCCAATGCCCGCTGCCACCCAAACCTGCTTTGCGCCGCCACGATGGTGATGGAACCGGCCATACCCACCCTCGACCCGCGCGGTGTCACCCACCGCAATCACGTCGCGCAGGTGGCGGGTGTAATCCCCCAGACCCCGGATCGAAAACTGGATTCCCCCATTCGGGCGCACTTGCGATACCGTAAAGGGATGCGGCTCGCGCAGGCCCGGCGAAGAAAAATGCACAAAGGCAAAGCTGCCCGGCCGCACCGTTACGCCCTTGCCCACTGGCTCCAGATCAACAATCGTCGCAGCCGCGTGTTTGTCGACAGTGGCAACACGGTAGCTGTGACGGCGATACAAGAAGCCGAACTGGGACCATAAAAATGCGGCAATCCCTGCCAGCGCGGCCATATTCAACCAGACAGACAAGAGCGCGTTGCCGTCAAAGGGCGCTTTCACGAATGCCTGATGAAACGCCAAAGCAACAAACACCAGCCCAAGCAAACGATGCGACCAGCGCCACCAAGCATAGGGAATTTCCCATGTAATCTTGGGCATCCTTGGCACGCGCTTGAAAAAGCTGATCAGGATCAGCACAGCCAGCACGATAAAGGCCACCTCTGCCACATCGACGGCCAAACGGCTCAGCGCTTCGCTCACTTCCAGCCCGTCAGTCGATATCTTGATCTGCTGATGCAGAAAAGCGGCAGTTAAAATGGCTATGCCAGTCCATTTGTGGACCCAGTAAATCTGATCCAGCCCCCCAAAAACGGCATCAAGCCCCGGCAGACGCGCCCCTAAAATCAGGTTCAGTGACATGAGTGAAAACGCCGTTGCGCCCAAGGCAATCACAGGCCACGTTGTCCCCGGAAGGTGACCTGCCGCCGCATAGGCCAACATCACGGGCACCAGAACGCCCAAGACAAACAGGGTTACCTTTCCAGCCAAAGTGCAAGTCCAATCTGATCGTCAAAATTACGTCAAAAGCCATAGTGACCTACTATGCTCAATAGTTTCTGGGAAAAAAACGATTCTTGAAAGTAGCGAATTCAATACCCACAGTTTGGTCTGATTGTTCAGCCCGGTATTGAGGTCTGTGCGGCAGTTTTGTGTGCAATGCGCGCCACCATTGTCGTGGCAAAGCCTCCGATGAAATCATTGGCCAAAGGAAACTGGTCGTCGGCCGATACACTGACTGGCAGCGGCGTATCAGGCAACAACGACTGCGCCAGCGGCACCCAAGCCAGATAGTGTCGGCTGCGGTGATATCCTTTCAAGAAACCGAGGTCAGGCGCAGTCGGATTGTGGCCATGACCGGGCTGTGGATACAAGTTCTGTCGGGCCAGACGCAGCACTTCTGGCGGCAGGCTCAGGGCATGGCCAAAGCCCGCAATTGCGCGCTTCAGCACATTGGGGCTTACCACGTCATGATCTGATAGGGCTGCAATCGTCGTCAGCAGCATGACCGCCATATTCGCATACCAAAGCGCCGAGGCCCCCCGGCACAATTCACTGGGAAACAGACCATCATCAGTCATCTCAGCGAGAAAACGCGCTGTCAGTTCGGTGGCACCAGCGCGCCCGCTGGCCACTTCGGGAAATGAGAGCAACACTGCGGCCTGCATAAGTAAATGATTGTTTCGTAACGAAAGCTTCAGTGGGTCATCTGATGGCCTGTCTGGCATCTGATCAAGCCCAGCCGCCAGCAGCTGCGCGACAAGCCCGACCCGCGCCGGATCGGCCGCGGCGACAGCAATGCCCAGCACAAGCAGCGCACGCATGGCCTCAAACCGGCGCGGCACGGTCAGATCTCCCGCTGCCAGATGCTGCGACAACAAATCCGCAGCCAGTGTGCAGACCGCTGCATCGCCCTGCCCTGCGCCAAAGGTCATGACGCCAAACAAGGCACGGTGCAGCTTTTCTTCAAGCAGTGCCATGGCAGCCCTTACCCAAAATCGCCATTGATCCAGTTTTGCACGCGCCGTTCCACCTCGGCCAATGTGGCAGCGTCAAGCCCGGCAGAAATTTCGGCAGCTTTTTCCTGACTGTAGCCATGGCCTTGCCGCGCCGCCAATTGAAACCAGAACAACGCCTCGGTCATGTCGACCTCGCGGCCCTGACCCTTCAGATAGATGTCACCCAACGAGGTATAGGCCGAGGTACGCCGCAACTGGGCTGCGCGGCGATACAGACCAAATGCCTGATCGAAATCCTGTTGAACACCTTCGCCTTTGCGGTAAGCGCTGGCCAGATTGACCATGGCCGAGCTGTCACCCAACTCTGCCCCACGCGCAAAAAGGGCTGCGGCCTTTTCAGCATCGGCCTTTTCGCCTTCGCCTGACTTTGCCATCAGACCAAGCTTGTCAAAGGCAGAAGGGTAATCCTGCTGAGCAGCCTTTTCAAACCATTCATGCGCACGCGAAAAATCCTGCGGCACACCACCTTCACCCTCACGGTAAAGAATCCCGACGTTATAGGCGTCTTCGGGATGGCCGCGTTCTGCTGCGTAGGTAAACAATTCCAAAGCCTTGACCAGATCACGCTTTACGATCTCGCCACGGCGGTAATGATTGCCCAGATTGTGATAGGCCCCCAGATAGCCCAGCTTTACCGCCGCTTCATCCAATGCCAGCGCCTCTTGCAACTCGCCATTCTTGGTCAGGGCGCGGGCAAGCAGTGACATCAGCCTTGGGTTATGCGGATCGGCAACAAGATCGGCGCGACAGGCTGCAATGGCGGGGCCGGGGCGCAACAGCGCATAATCCACGCCCACATGAACCCGCTCTGGATCAGACGGATGGCCGGCCATCAGATCGCATTGCGTCACACGCTTTTGCGGATCAACGGCAGCGGCCACAGCAGCGGGGGCCGCCAGATAGATCTCTTGTGTCAGAGACGAGTTTTCCCACGGCACCTGCTGATAATCCGTAACCCCGATCACCTGTGTCCGTGCCAGTTTGAACACGCTTTCGATCGGCAGTCCGGGCCGCAGCATCGCATCGGCCAATGCAATGCTATAGGGGCTGTTCCGCCCCGTCCCATCCTGCGCCACCTTTCCGGGTGCGGTAGAAAACGCGATCATAGACCCACGAAAGCCGCTTAACACCGGCGCCAAACCACGGGTCTGGCTGCCAACCACGCTGCGCACGGCATCATCCTCGAACGGGTTGTTGCGGCAGGCGTCCAGAATGAAGATGTTTGCCGCAGCATTCCGTTCGCGAAAGATCCCCAGCAGATTGTCCAGAGACATCGACAAAAACGGCAGATCCGCTTGTGAGGCAGGATCGGCATCCACTGGCAGCAGGAAGTTTTGCCCTGACACCTGAACCCCGTGGCCAGCATAATAGACCACAGAAATGGCGCCATCGGGCAGGCTGTTGGCGTATTGAACCACGGCCCGGTTGAAATCAACATAGCCCGCATCGGTAACTTTCGTGACGGTAAAGCCGATTTTTCCCAGCGTTTCAGCCATCAAATCCGCATCTGCCGCCGGGTTCTTCAGCGGGCTGGCAATCTTGTAGCCGGAATTGCCGATAACCAACGCATGACGCGGCGCGTCCTGTGCGATGGCGACGGGATCGGCCATGGCCACTGCCTCTTGCGCGTGCAGAGGCACTCCCGGGCCGATGGAAAAAACCGCGAGCACTGCGGCGAACGCGTATTGTGGCAACAGGGTGCGCGGATTTGTCATGGCGCTGCATTCCTTTGCGTGGCGGTCTTGGTGATCAGAATATCGGCGACGCAGGCGCAACTGTGCCGGTCGCAGGTGAGTGGCAAAACCGGCAGATCAATGGTGCCCTGTCCTAACTGGCCCAGACACCCCCCGCTGCCGCACACCGCGCGGAACACACGGCCATCTGCCTTGATGCGCAACGATTCCAGCCCAGCATGGCATCGCATGCCCTGCCAGCGATTTTCGCCCGCCAGCAGCAGATCATTCGCGCGCCATGTGTCGGTGGTGCCATCCGCAAGATGGCGCGCCATCAGACCCCGCTGAAAAAGCAGCGCCTCGCTTTCGACCGACTGACCTGACCTCAGGCGCGCCTGCCGCTTCGACAGATGGCCCTTTTGGGCTTCGGTATAGGGATACAACTCTTGCCCAAAGCCAAGGCGCAGCGGCTTTAATGTCAGACTGGCACCCGGCCCAGCTGCGCGGATATCATCGACGCGCTCCAGAATGGCGTCAAAGCGGTCGGGGTGGACTGTCACATTGACATGCACCGGCACACCGGCCCCTGTCAGAATACCAAGCGTTTCCAGAAACTGTGAATGATCAACCTGCAGATCGTGATAGGTCAGGATCGCACTTGCCAGAACTGGGGTGGCCCGATGCCAGAACCGCGCTGTGCGCGATCCGTTTGAAATTACCGCCACCTTGATGCCTCGCGCATGGGCGGCACTGCAAAGATCAAAAAAACCCGGATATTGCGTTGGCTCCCCCCCGGTCAGTTGCAACCAGAGCGACCGGCCAAGGCCCGCGACATAGTGATCGTGCAACGTATCCAGAAAGCCCGTTGCTACATCCACAGGCATCCAAGGCAAAGAGCCATCGTGCAACTCTGTCGGACAGTAGTCGCATGCAAAATTGCAGTGGTTTCCCAGCATCCAGTCAATCAACACGACCCGCGCGTGGCGCGGGTCCGCATGGTTTAAGGCGATCATCCGTGCGGGCTTGGCCGCAACCGATGCCGCCGGGCTGTCAATACCCGCCGACCACGACACGTCTTGGCACCGGCGTTCTCACCACTTTTTTCGGTGGCACTGGGGCTTGCACGGCAACAGGTTTCGGTTTCACGACAACCTTCGGCTCCTGCCCTTCAAGCTGACAGCCCGCCGTAACAAAAGCGGTCGATACAAGCGTCATAAGCGCAACAATACGGTTCGTGAAGCCAGCCATCGGACACCCCGCGAAATTTACGTCTACAATGTGAAAAAGAGTATGGGCGGCGGCCCCACCTGTCAAAATGGATTCGACCCATCCCCCGATATTTGGGCAATTAGCGCCAAAATGTAGGCGTCGAGCGGCAAACCGTAATGTAAAACCACATCAGGCTGCCACTTTTGCAAAATTTGGTTCTGTCTTGATTCGAGATAGCGGCGAATTTCTCCCGCCTCATGGCCAGCCAACTCTCGCAGTCCGGGCAGCAGTTCGACCACAGCGCCGCCACGGGTCGCCTCGACCAGATCCGGCGCGCTAAGGACAAAAACCAGCCGGTCAAACTGCGTCAGCCGCTGTTGTGCCGCACGGACCATTTGTGCGGCACGCCCAGTTTCCACCCCTAAGAGCGTGACCAGCGCCAACGTGTTCTGGTCCGCTTCGGGTCGCAGGGCATAGGGTGTCGCGCTGTCTGCCTCTGAACGCTTTTTGCGAAGCAGAAGCCATCTGCTAACCTTGCGCCGAATCCCTCCCGCTCCGCGATGCGCAGGGCGTTCCGACCGGGGTCCGGCAAAGGATTGCAGTATGGCAGAGGCATTCTTCGACATCGTGTTCGCCGCCGATCCAAGGTTCCCCGGGGGAACGTCAACAGCCCTCGCCAGTGAAGTCAAGGCTGCGCGCCGCGCGGGACTGTCGGCAGCACTTTTGCCGGTGCTAAGCCCGCTGCTGAAACAGGCGCGCCCGGTGCATCCCCAGATTAAGTCCGCGCTGATCGAAACCGGCACCCCGATGATTGGCCCAGCCATAACGGTCGAGACACGTTTTGTAGTGCTGCATCATCCGCTTGTGTTCAACCAACTGCCCGCCGCGCCTTTGTCTGTGCGGGCAGAGCATGGCGTTGTGGTGCTGCATCACCCGCCGCATGATGGCCGGGGCATTTCCGACTATGACCCGGCAGAGGTATTGCGCATGACGGGGTTGATGCTGGGCGTAACGCCTTGGCTTGCACCGGTTGGTCCCTTGGTCCGGAAGCAACTGGCGGGACTTGAGTCCCAGACCTTACCGCTTGACTGGCTGAACCTGATTGACCTTGACGATTGGCCGGATCAATCCGAGCGCATCGCAGCCCCATTGCCCGCAACACTGCGCATCGGGCGCCATTCGCGACCGCATCCCCCCAAGTGGCCGGATACGGTTGAAACGGCGCTCGCGGCTTATCCTTTTGCGCCCGATATTCACGTCTCCATGCTGGGGGCCGACCCGGAAGCACTGGCCCGGCGATATGGGGTTACTTGTCCCGCGCATTGGCGGTGCCTGCCCTTTGCCAGCCAGACCGCCGCAGATTATCTGGCGACACTTGATGCCTGGGTATACTTTCATGGCGACGATTGGGTGGAAGCCTTTGGCCGCGCAATCCTGGAGGCAGCAGCTTGTGGTCTGCCCGTCATCTTGCCCCCGCATTTCCGCCCGTTGTTCGGCCCCGCCGCTATTTATTGCCGCCCAGAGGAAGTGGCCGACACCTTGGCCGACCTTCGCGTGAATGACGCCGCCCGTGGCCTTCAGGCCCGGCGCGCCCGCGCCCATATTGGCAAGGCCTTTGCCCTGGAAAGCTACCCGGCCCGGTTTGCAGCAATCGATCCTGCATTTGCCAGCATTCGCCGGGCCAGCGCATTGCCGCCCGTTCCTACCGTATCCGCCCCCCCGTCCATCAGACGTCTGGGGGCCGACCGCATCCTGATGATGAGCTCGAACGGCGTTGGTCTTGGCCATCTGACCCGCCTTCTTGCGATAGCCGAGGCAGACCCGACCCAGCCGCAACCTGTCTTCTTCACCCTCTCCCGCGGGGAGCCCTTTGTGCAGCAGGCAGGTTTCCCCTGTGAGTTCAGTCCTTTTCACCGAAATCTTGATGTCGATACTGACGCATGGAACGACAACCTTGCCCTATCGCTGACAGAAGCATCCGATTTTCATGGGGTGGGAGTTTTTGTCTTTGACGGCAACATTCCCTATCAGGGCGTTCTGGATTTCATGGCGGGCCGTCCGCATATCCGCACGGTCTGGAGCCGGAGGGGCTTTTGGCGCAATGACCACGATCCGGCGCTGGCGCGTGGCGGGGCCTTTGATCTTATCCTGTCGCCCGGCGACTTTGCCGACATCATAGACAATGGCCCCACGGCACATGATCGGGCTGCAAATCAGCTTCGCCTGCCGCCGATATGGCGTGTGCCGCCCGGACCGGTTTTGTCACGCAAGGATGCGCGGCGCGCACTTGACCTGCCCGAAAGCGGCGCATGCGTTCTGATCAGCCTTGGCTCGATGGTGAATAATGATCTGGGTGGGATGCCTTCGCTTATTGTTGCGGCAATCCGGGATGGCGGTGACATCCCTGTTGTCTTGCGCTCACCGCTGGAACCCGAAGGGCTTTCAGTGCCCGAAGGTGCGCTTTTACGGGCGGTTTATCCGGTAACGCCTTGCCTTGCTGCCTTTGATTATGCCGTGTCAGCGGCTGGATATAACAGCTTTCACGAATTTACCGCCGCTGGCCTGCCCACAGTGTGGCTCCCGAACGAGGCCGGAGAGATGGACCGCCAGGAACTACGTGCCCGTTTTGCCTGGATCACCGGAGCGGGAGAAATGTTGCGGGCCAGTGATAGGATGCGCGTCAACCCGGTTCTGGACCGGATGCGCGATCCTGCCCATCGTGCCAGCCTGTCCGCCCGCGCCCGTGCGCTGGCGACCGGCAATGGTGTCTGTCTGGCGGCAAGCTTGCTGGCAGATCTGTCCTGTATGACAGTGTTCCGCAGCGATGCAGAGCCTGCGCGGCATGTCTGATCACCCTGCCGTGCTGACCGCGTAATGGGCCTTGTCCAAAAATACCGGGCTTATTGTCACGCCCCAACCCGGTGCGTCAGTAACTTCGACATGGCCATCAAGCACCTTATATGGCCGTTCAAGAAACAGATCATCTGCCCATTGCTGGCTGTATGGTCCCTCAATCGAGTATTCCAGATATTTGCCCGCATTGGGAATTGCCCGCAGAAGGTGCATGGAACACAAGGTCACCAGCCCATGATTGGCCGAATGCGGGGTGCAGGGCAGGCCCGCATCTGCCGCCATCCGGGCCACTTCCAACGTGCGGCACATCCCGCCAAGATACAGGATATCGGGTTGCACCACATCAACGACCCGAGACCCGATCATGGTTTTCCAAGCCGATAATTCGCAGTCCTGCTCGCCACCCGTCACATCAATCGGCAAGGCGTCGGTCACCTGCTTTGTCCAGTCAAATTCCCAATAAGGACAGGGTTCCTCGAAATGCGAGATGCCATTATCGACCAGAAGCTGACCCAGTTCGATGGCACGGGCCGGGGAAAAACCGGAATTGCCATCTACCAGCTTGTCGATCCCGTTGCCCAGCGCCTTGGCGACATGCGGCACAATGGCCTCTGACCGGCCCGGCCATTGGTCAAAGTCGCGACCACATTCCTTGCCAACCCGCCATTTAAAGGCGGTGATGCCCGCCTCATCGCGCAGGCGGCAAAGGCGTGTGGCCTCCTCCTCAGGTGTGATGTCGCGGCGCATCGAACTGCCGTAAATCCGCAGTTTGCCTGGGCTGCCCCCGATCAAAGAGGTGACAGGCTTACCCTCGACCTTCCCACGCAAATCCCAAAGGGCCGTATCCAGCCCCCCCGTCGCACGGCGCAGATAGGCGCCGGGAAACTTGCACTCGCGCTCTGCAATCAAGGCGATCAGATCCGTGAAATCCAGCGCATTTGTCCCCAGCGCATGTGGTGCCACTTGCCGGTGCAGCACGTCGCAAGTGATGTCGGCATTGTAAGTTGAAACTTGCCCCCATCCTTCGTCGCCGCTGTCGGTCGTGACACGCACAAAGCCGATCAATGGGGTGGTGAAGGTTTCAATCTTTGCGATCTTCATATGCGGCTTCCTTCAATGGGTCTGCTAAACGCCCCGGTTTGCGTCGTCGATGGCATAGAGGTTTTGCCGGATATGCCGCGCGACGGGGCGACCATTGGCGATCAGCCATTCCTCGGTTTCAAAGAAATGCTTGCCGCGCACATCCCATGCCCGGATGATCCGGGCAGAGGTCTGGCAGGTCGCCCCGATGGGAACGCTGTCGCAATGGGCGACCTCGAACCCGGCAAGGATCACCGGCGCAGGCAGCGCCAGATTGCGCAGCGCAGCCTCCATCGTGACCCGCACAAGGCAGCCGGAATGAACACGTCTGCGGGTCGCAAAGAGCGCTTCGGTTTCGTGGAAATCGGACAGTGAGTCTGCCACCATGTCATCCGCCAGCACCCTGACGCCACTGCCGAGCTGAAGACCGACAGGAACTTCACCCATCCGAATGCGATGGCGGGGATCAGCCATTTGCAGCAATGGCAAGGTGTTGGGAGGCTGGGGTACGGTGTGGGCAAGGCCGATGCTTCCTTCTAGTACAACCTCGCCGGTTTCAGCATGGCTGACCGTGACCGCAGCCCCAATTCCGCCTTCGGTTGGCGCAACCGGGCCACGCTGCACCAAAAGCGGATCGCCGTTGTAGACAGGCTTGCGAAAGCGGACAGATGCCGTGCCGCGGCGCAACCAATCTTCGCCCCAGCCCATCACGGCAAGGCGCGTTGCGTGGCCATAAACGAACACCCCCGGCAACAGCGCTGCGCGAAAGCCCATGGCGCGGGCCGTTGCATCCTCGTGGCTGGTGCCCGCATAGCGCGGTCGTGGGTCCAGTCGGGCCGTCAGCTCCAGCCGTTCGGGCAAAGTGTCGATCATGTGCCCGGCTCCGGCGTGTCGGCAAGGGCTCCGCTGGCCATGATCTGCGCGATTTCCGCCTCAGACAATGCCAGCACATCGCGCAGCACATAATCATTGCCTTCGCCAAAACCGGGTGATGCGGTCCGGGCAGAGCCTTGGGCGATGTCTGAATGAAAGGGCAGACCGGGATGATCATGCCGCCCCGCAACCGGGTGATCCAATGTGGTGAAGAACCCACGTGTGCGCAGATAGTCCGACCGCGCCAGATCGGGCGCTGTTTCCACGGCTGAGGCGGCAACACCGATGGCTTGCAAGTGCGAAGCGATTGCGTGCCGGTCCTGCAAGCGGGTCCAGGCGGCAATGAGGTCATCCAGCGCATCTTCGTTGGCCTTGCGTGCGGCCAACGTTACAAAGCGCGGATCCTGTACCAACTGCTTGCCACCCACTGCGTTTGAAAGAACAGACCATTCCGCATCAGACCGGGCCGCGATTGCCACCCAACTATCGTCACCCAGCGCCGGATAAGCATTGTGGGGCGCGATGTCGGCCCGGCGATTGCCATCCGGGGGCACATCTGCACCCTCGATCAACTCTGGTCCGATGAACTGCATCGCGCCTTCAACCTGTGCCATTTCAATGTGCTGGCCCTGGCCTGTCCGGTCGCGGTGATGCAGGGCCGTCAGCAAGGCCGCCGCTGCGTTAAACCCGCCAATCGGGTCCATATAGGATGGGCCGGTCACCGTGGGCTGCCCGCCCGGATATCCGATCATCGCAGACATTCCGGCCGCCATTTCCATCGTAGGCCCAAGCGCGGCAAAGCCAGCATCAGGACCGGTCAAACCATAGGCGGGCATCTCTATCACGATCAGACCGGGGTGATCCTTTGACAAGGTGGCATGATCCAGACCGAGCCGCTCCAGCAGACCGGGTCGGAAATTGCAGATCAACACATCAGACTGTGCAACCAACCGACGCACGACAGAAAACCCCATTGGATTTTTCAGATCCACCACAAGTGATCGCTTGTTCAAATTCTGCGAATTGAAGGTAAAGCAGCGATCCCAAGGCCGCGCGCCCGGATCAAGGTCGGGATAGGTCACCGGATTTGGGCGATCACGGTTCGACCGCCATGTATTCGTGCGGGTCGGGCTTTCAATATGAAAGCTCTCGGCCCCAAACCAAGACAGAATGCGCCCAGCCATCGGCCCAGCCCAAGCTGTTGTAAGTTCGACCACGCGGATTCCTTCAAGTGGCAGCATGGGCCTTGTCCTTCGGTTCACGGGCCGGGGTCACAGCCATGCGGAACGGCGGGCCGGGCAGCACGAACGTCTCTTGGCCAATTGTCACTGGCCGCCAGTAGCCCCGCGCAGCAAGATGCTGGCTGGCCCGCAACTCACTGATCCGGTAAGCGCGGGCCGCAATGATGCTCATGCCCTGCAAGTCCGCGACAAAGGCATCTGGGTCGTGCTGATCCACCTTTTCCTGAACCAACGCAAAAAAGGCGGGCCAGTGGTTCTGTCTTTCATGCGCCTCGGCAAAGCGCGGATCTGTCAAGCAATGGTCCAGAGCCAGCGACCGACAAAGCGCCGGGAACCGGTTGGAATAGATCCAAAGGCACACCCATGACCCCCGGCATAGCACCTGTCCGGCGGGAATGTCCTGATCGCCCCGGCGCCGATCCGTACCGTTGTAAATCGCCTGCAAAGCATAGGGAAAACACATCGCGGCAGCGGTTTCAGCGGCGTCGATGCGAATGCAGTCGCCCTGCCCGGTTTGTGCCCGCACACGAAGGGACGCCATGATCTGAATGTATGCGGCCTGCCCTGCGGCGTAAGAGGCACGATTGCCTGTGCCGTACAGCGGCTCTTTGCCTCGGGTGCCGTTCGAAATCATCATGCCCGACGCCGCCTGCAAGACGATCTCGGGGGCAAGCCAGCCGGCCTTTGGCCCCGTCGCGCCAAATCCGCTGATGCAAACGACCAGAACGGCCGGCTGGTTGCGCCGCAATTCATCAGCATCGTCGGCCGGGCCACAGATCACAACATCTGGTGGCCCCGGCGGCGAACCAAGACGTTTGCCAAGGTTCAGATGCAGGTCCAGCGCGGTTGATCGGTCACCAGTGCCACCTGCCGCAATATCTGAATGATCCGATCCGGTTTCCAGCCAGACCTCTGCGCCAAAATCACACAACAGCTTTCCGCAGAACTGCCCCGCGATACTGCCAGAGCGGTCATGGACCACCAACCCGTCAAGCGCAGTAATCATGCCCCGGTCCTCTGGTTTGAAATCGGAAACGGTTGGGGATAATGGCAGGCAATAGCACGACCGGGTTCAACCTGCGAAAGCTCTGGCCGTTCCTGCGCGCAACGATCCGTCGCGATCGGGCATCGGGTGCGAAAGGCACAGCCCGAGGGCACGTTGGACGGACTTGGCACATCGCCCTGAAGGATAATGCGGTTGCTTTTCGCTTTCAGGTCAATGCGCGGCGCGGCCGACAACAGCGCCTCGGTATAGGGGTGGTGCGGGGCGGAATAAATCTGGTCTTTTGTCCCCAGCTCAATGATCCGACCCAGATACATCACCGCCACACGATCAGCGACATGGCGCACAACGGCCAGATCATGCGCAATGAACAAGAAGGAAAAGCCCTTTTGCCGTTGAAGATCCTGCATCAAATTGATGATCTGTGCCTGAATCGAGACATCCAACGCCGAGACAGGTTCATCTGCCACGATAAAGGACGGATCGACCGAAATAGCTCGTGCAATCCCGATCCTTTGCCGCTGCCCACCCGAAAACTGGCGCGGCTTCCTATCCATATACGACGCTGGCAAACCCACCATTTCCAACAGACGGGCAACCTTTTCGCGGCGTTCCTTGCGCGAACCAGACAGACCAAAGCTGTCCATTGGTTCGGCTATGATGTCTGCCACCGTGCGACGCGGGGAAAGTGAGCCAAACGGATCCTGAAACACCATCTGCATGTGTTGCCGCATCCGGCGCAGGTCCTCTTTTGACAGCGCACTCATATCCTGGCCGTCAAAGATGACCGAGCCTTCAGACATTTCGATCAGATGCAGCAGCAAACGACCCAGCGTGGATTTCCCACAGCCGCTTTCACCCACGACGGCCAGTGTCTCGCCCCGGTGAACCTGAAAGCTGACACCATCCACCGCGCGAACAGGGGCGCGGCGCGGACCCATGCGCAATGTGGTGTCCACAAAGGTCTTGCTGATCTTTTTCACGTCCAGCAGTACACTCATGCGACGGTCTCCGGCTGTGTTGCCCAGCAGGCGGCGCGATGATCCGGGCTGTGGGACACAAGGGGTGGCATCTCAACCGCGCAGCGGTCCATGCGCATCGGGCAGCGCGCCCGGAATGGACAACCTTCGCGGATGGTCCCGGCGGGCGGCACGGAACCGGGAATCTGGTAAAGCCTGTCGCGCGTATCGGTTAGCGTCGGCACCGACTGCAAAAGCCCCTGCGTGTAAGGGTGGCGGGCATTGGTGAACAACGCCTCAACCTTTGCGTCCTCGACGATATGGCCTGCGTACATCACGACCACGCGCTCGCAGATTTCAGCAACAACCCCCAGATCATGGGTGATGAGCAGAATTGCCGAATTGAAGCGGCGCCGGATATCAAGCATCAGTTCCAGCACCTGCGCCTAGATGGTGACATCCAGCGCCGTTGTAGGCTCATCCGCGATAAGCAATTGTGGGGTGCAGGCCATCGCCATGGCCGCCATTACCCGCTGTCGCATGCCGCCCGAGAACTGGTCGGGATAGGCGCCCAACCGGCTTACGGGGTCCGGCATTCCCACCAGCCGCAACAGCGCAATGACACGCTCACGCCGCTCTACTGCCGACATCGGCTCATGAAGCATGATCGCTTCATCTATCTGGTCGCCAATGGTGATCAGCGGATTCAGCGAGGACATCGGCTCTTGAAAGATCATGCCAATTTCCTTGCCCCGCACCGCAGGCATATCCCGTTTCGGCAGGCGCATCAGGTCGCGACCGTTGAAATAGACCTCGCCGGACACGCGCGCCGGAGGTTCGGGCAACAGGCGCAGGATGGAAAGTGCGGTCATCGACTTTCCTGACCCACTTTCACCAACCACCCCCAGCGCTTCACCCGCGCGCATCGAAAACGACACGCTATCGACCACGCGCAAAGGCCGCGAGACTGGGCCAAACTCGACCGAAAGGTTACGGATTTCCAAAAGGGGCACGGTCATTGATTTGTCTCTGGGTCAAGATGGTCGCGAACCGAGTCACCGATGATGCTGATCGCCAGCACGACGATGGTGATGGCAAGGCCGCCCGCGAAAATCGGCCATTGCGTTGCGAACATGCTGTTAAGCCCGTCACGGATGATATTGCCCCAAGACGGGTTCGGCGGGCGCGTGCCGATTCCCAAAAAGGACAATGTGGCCTCGATCCGGATAGAGCTTGCTGACCACAGCGCCATCAGCACCACAATGGGGGCCGAGATGTTGGGGATGATATGCCGGATGATGATATGCGGCGTTGAGACCCCCGCAGCGATGGCCGCCTCGACATATGGTTCTTGCTTGACCGAAAGGGTAGAGGCACGCGCCACCCGCGCAAAACCGGGCGTAAAGGCGACAGTCAGCACCACAACGATATTCCAGAAGCTGCCCCCCAGTGCCGCAGCAATCAGGATCGCCAGCAAAAGTTCGGGAAAGGCCATCAGCATGTCGATGATCCGACTGATAACTCGGTCTACGATCCCACCAAAATATCCTGCAGCAACGCCAAGGATGGTACCGAAAAACGCCGCGAAGACAGGCGAGAGAAGGCCGAAAATCAACGATTTGCGCGATCCGTGGATCAACCGGCTTAGCACATCACGGCCAAATTGGTCAGTGCCCAGCCAATGCTGTGCAGTAGGGGTCTGGTTGATCCGAAGCATCGACTGCCGCAACGGATCATAGGGTGCAATCAGCGGGGCCAATACCGCCACAAGAATGAATATGATGACCACAACAAAGGCGATCTGGGTCGAGGGGCGGTCCAGCACGACGCGGGAAAATGCCTCTCGAAAGCCCGGCTCGGGCGCAAGAATTTCCCGCTCTGCAATCAGCTCGGCCGAAGGTGTCTCGGTGCGCACATCAGTCATGATTTCACCCGAATGCGCGGATCGACGATGATATAGACAAGGTCCATGAACAGGTTCACGAGGATGACGAAGAAGGCAAACATCATTACACCTGCCTGAATGACGGGATAATCGCGTTCTTGAATGGCCGTGATAAGCAAGCGGCCGATGCCCGGACGGTTGAACACCAGTTCCACCGCAACCGACCCCGAAAGTGTGGCAAGGATCGACAGGCCCAAGCCCGTTGACAGCGGCAGCAACGCATTGCGCAGGCTGTGGCGAAAGATCACTCTGCCTTCTCTTGCGCCCTTGGCCCGCGCGGTTCGCACATAGTCACGCCCCATCACTTCCAGCAGTGACGTTCGGGTCAGCCTGCCCATAAAGGCAGATTTCAGAAAGGCCAGAGTGATTGCAGGCAGCAAGATGTGGTGCAGACCGCCCCAGAAACCGACGCCCGCGCCATTGATCGGGAACCAGCCCAATTGCAATGAAAACACTACCAGCAAAATGGCCGCCAGATAGAAGTCAGGCACCGAATAGCCGATCAGGGAATACAGCCGCAGCGCGTTGTCTGGCCATTTGTTTCGCTGCGTGGCGGCATAGATGCCCAGCGGAATACCCACCGTCATGCCCAGTGCTACCGATGTGATGGTCAGATAAACCGTGTGCGGCAGGTTGTTGGCGATCAGCGTGCGGATCGGCACATCAGTCATCAGGGATCGCCCGAAATCCAGCCGCACCGCATCCCATAAAAAGCGCACATATTGCAGCCAAAGCGGGTCATTCAGACCCATACGCTCGCGAAAGGCCTCCAGTTGGCCGCCGTCTGCGTTTTGACCCAGCACCGCCAGCGCTGGGTCACCCGGTAATATGCGCATGGCAACGAACACCAGCGTCAGCACCAGAAACAAGGTGGGTACCATGTCCAGAAGCCGAAGTATCAGGTATCTTGCCATGCGCTTTCTTCCTTCTCAGGCGACGATCTTTGCCTTGCAGAACCGCCAATAGGCATAGCCACCCTGCACTTCGTAACCAAGATCGATCCGCGGATTGCGCACGACCAGATATGACAGTGTCGGCAAGCCACCCATCGGCAGATCACGTTGAATCTGCAGCTCCACCTCGCGCCCTTTGGCGACGTAATCGTCAAATGTGGTAGATTGCAGCATCTCGGCCAGCAGATTGTCGACACCCGGCATCGCCACGCCATAATGCGAGTAGTTCGCCCCGCCCTTGCCATCGGCCGTCATGTTCGCTGTCGACACCGCATAGTCATTGAAGACATACAGCGGCACCGGCGGCAGTGACGACGAGTTGATGTTAAGGGTGTTCAGGTTCTGCCGGTTTGTCGCGTGATAGGCAGAGTGGTCCATGATCGTCAGGTCGATGTTGACGCCGATCTGCCGCAGCTGTTCCTGAATGATCAGGTGCTGTGTGCTGTAGTCTTCGCGTTGCGACGTGTTGACCTGTATGGTCAGCCCATTGGCAAAGCCTGCATCGGCCAGCATCTTCTTGGCTTCGTCGGGGTCGTATTCGTAGCGCAGATCCTCGGGCAGATCTTCCAGCGCGAACCCGGTCGGGTAGTTCGGCGGGTTAAGCGTGTAGACCATCCGTGACATGGGTTGCAACGCATCGACGATTTCTTGCTTGTTGATGCCATGCATGATCGCCTTGCGAACAAGAATGTTCTGCAACGGATCTTTTTCCATATTGAAAAACAGCGTATTGAACGATCCCGGCACAGTCATGTCGAACAAGAGATCAGGCTTTTGGTTCTGGATCTGCGGCACCCAACCGGGTTGGCGCACACCTTCGGCCATGTCCACATCCCCGGACATCAGCGCCAACGTGCGTGCCGTGGTATCCGCGATATAGAGACACTCGATATTCGAGATGATCGCAGGTTCGCCCCAGTAATCGACATGACGGCGCAAGAAGATGCCGCGCTCGGTGTCGAACCGCTCCAGCTCATAGGGGCCGGTTCCGACAGCTTCGGTCAGGAACGCCTCGCCCAGATCTTCCTCGGCCTTTTTTGAGATGACCATGACGTGCCGGGCCGTGACGGTAGAGCTGAGGAACATCGGATCAGGATTGTGCAACCTGATCGTAACCTCATAGGGACCAGACTCGATGATCTCGGCAAGGTTGCTGTAGTTGGCGGTGTTCACACCTTCATCACGGGCGCGCACAAAGGTCCGCACCACATCTGCTGCGGTCATTTCGCCATAGCCCCGGTGAAACTGAACCCCCCGGCGCAATGTGAACACCCAGGTTTTCGCGTCATCCGAGGTGGTCCAGCTTTCGGCAAGCCATGGCTCGAAATCATTGGGTGTGATGCCGAAGTTGCCATCTGGCGGGCGAGCCAGATACTCAAAAACTTGCACGACGGCCCAGTTGTCCGACCCTTGCGTGGTCTGGTTGGGGTCCAGTCGGCGCGGGCCGCCCGCTGCGCTGGCAAAGCGCAAAGTATCAGGTATTGCGGCGCGGAGCCGGGGCGCGAACAGACCGGCCGCCGAAGCGGCAACAGCCGTTCCAAGAAGTGTCCGTCTCGTAATCATCCTTGGTCCTCCCTTTTGTGTTCAGAGGGCATTTGCCCTGCGTTCCTTTCCCCGGTTCTTACTGCGCCGGGGTTGCAATCATGACCGGTCAAAGACGTCGCCGGTCCAGTTCCTCATCGCGCACCCGAAGACCCAGACCCGGCCCCCGGGGCACCTCAAAGGTTCCGTTCTTCGGAAGTGGCGGATTTTCAAAAGCCGGATGCATGCGGTCATCAGGGTCCGCGAATTCGGCTGGTTTGGTATTGTGCATCAGCGTGGACAGAACATGCAGGTTCGCCACATGGCCAATGCCCGGTTGGGTCTGGTGCGGCACCAGTTCGACACCATGCGCAAAACAGATCGCCGCGCATTGCATCAAACCGGTGATGCCACCCATCTTGACGATATCGGGCTGCACCATCCGCACGCCCGCATTGATTATATCCACCAACGCCTGCGTTGTGTACGTCTGCTCTGCGGCGGAAACCGTGATATCAAGCCGTTGCGCAACTTCGCCCATAGCCCGCACGTTGTAATGCTGGACCGGCTCTTCGAACCAGATATAGCTCAGATCCTCCAGCGCCCTGCCAACACGGATCGCCCCACCGACCGAGTATTGGTTATTCGCATCGAAGGCCAAGGGGTAGGCATCTCCTACCAGCTTGCGAACGGCCCGCGCCTTGGCGATATCGCCTGGAATGTCATGGTCTTGCCGGGTACGGTCACCGTCCCAGCGGATCTTGATGGCGGCGGGTGTTTCGGTCTGCCAGCGGGCCTCGACAACCCGCACTACATCATCAACCGAACGGTCCGCATTGCCTCCGATAGAGGCGTAGAAAGGCAGCGTGCTTCGCCAAGCCCCACCAAGCAGCTTAAAGACCGGTAAGCCAAGCGCTTTGCCCTTGATATCCCAAAGCGCGATGTCCAAAGCGGCAAGCGCGCCTGTAACCGCACCCTCGGGGCCAAGCTTGATGTAGCGGTGCAAAAGCCGATCCTGAAGGACCGCCTGATCAAACGGATCAGCCCCGATCAGCGAAGCCGCAAAGTCGCGCACGACGAGCAAACTGTGTTCGCCCCCCATCATCGGGGATGCCTCGCCATATCCGGTCAGGCCACTTTGCGTGCGAACCCGGACAATCGCTGTCCGGCGTCCCGGCGGGTCACCCGGCCGCCACTGCACCTGAAAAGCCTCTACTGAAGAAATCCGGTGATCTCCATCGGGGGCAGCGCCTGCAAAGGCTGTGGTAGGTCTGTCATTTGCCAAGGCCCGCACCTCCCAGAACATCATCCCCAAGCACCGCACCGGACGAATCCAAGTGCCGTCATGCTCATGCTGAACAGACTTTGCATCCGTATTCAAGATTAGTTTTTAACCAATCCCACCAAGACCGCACACCAGATTCGCGCAAACCGGGGGCAACACAGGCCACAGGCAACAGTCCTTCCGCAAGCAGGATGCACCTGCAGAACACATACAATTTTCCATCAATATACTGATTTTAAATTATATAATTGAAATCATCCAAGGAGGCCATCACAAAGAGTCAAGGCTTTCATCCATAAATCATCTTGCAGTTGCAGCAGACATCAACGCCGGAGAAGAAATATCTGAAGACAGATCTTCATTGCAATGAAATCGCATTCATAGGAAATTTTTGGCATGGTCCGGTCAAACCCGCTGATGATATGGTGGGCTCTGTCAGGCACGGGAACAAGACAAGTGAGCAAAACTGAAACAGCCACAGCACGGCCCTTGACCTCTAGACAGTTGGCGGCCCTGATCGGGGTCAGCCAGTCTGCAATTTCACGCGCCTTCACACCCGGCAGCAGTATCTCGTCTGACCTTCGCAGCAAAATCCTGATGGCTGCCCGGGACTATGGCTACAGGCCAAATGCGATCGCATCTATGCTGACAACCCGGCGCACCAATATTGTCGGCGTGGTCGTCTCTGACATGCAGAATCCGTTTTACCCTGCGCTACTGGCGCAACTGACCCAAGGGTTGCAGGCCGCCGGGTTGCAAAGCCTGTTCTTCAACATCTCCCCCGGTGCGAGCATTGAAGACCAGCTGCACGCGATCCGCACCTATAATGTCGATGCGGTCGTCATCATATCGGCCACCGTGCTGAATGAACGCATGCTGACATGGGCAACCGAAGGGCGACGGTCGATCCTGCTGAACCGCTTGGGGCATGAGGACATTACAACCGTTTGTTGCGACAATACGCTTGGGTTTCGCAGTCTGGTTGACCACCTTTTTGAAACCGGGCGGCGACGGATCGGGTATGTTGCCGGGTTTACAACGTCTGGCGTCGGGTTGGTCCGCTACAGCGCCTTTACCACGCGGCTTGCCGAACTTGGGATGCGGCTTGTCGGCACGTCCACCCGACAAGCCTACACCCATGAGGCGGGACGACTGAGCACGCTTGACCTGATTCCACTTGAGCCGGATGCGATCGTTTACGCTTCGGACATCCTGGCCCTTGGCGGGATCGAAACCATCCGCATGGCAGGGCGGGCAAAGGATATTGCCGTGACGGGGTTTGACGATATCCCGATGGCGTCGTGGCCCGGCTATTCACTGACCACCTATCGCCAGCCCGTCCGCGAAATTGTTGATCGCACGGTCGAGCTTTTGCTGGCTACCGACATCGGCCCGCCTCAACGCCACACCTTGCAGGGTGAATTGATGATCCGCGCAACGACCGATCCGGCAGGCTGGGCCGACGTGCCGCCCTCTGCCTAGAGCCGTGATGGCTATAGCTTTCGCAAATAGGCCCATGAAACATAGCCTTTCAACGCACGCGCACGATCCAGCGACACGCTGCACCAACGGGTGCTGCCGGTCTGTTCGCAACTGTGAACCCGCAGCACGGTTCCGTTCGGCAATCCAACGATCACGACATACCCGACTCCGGGGCCGGCACGCATTTTCAGCATGTCATCGTCTTTTACCCCATAAACCTCATGCCGCCCCAGTGGACCTGCCTTTGCAGGCTCAACGCCCCAAAGGGGTGTCAGCACTGTCGCCATCAAGGTTGCCAGAAGTGCTTTACGCATCTTTTCTCTCCTGTTTTCTGCCTCGGCTTCAGTTCTATGGTTTCCCGCGGTCAAACGAAATAGCACAAAGCAGGCGGATCAAACCGCAGGCGGTCTTGTGCCAGAGATTTGTCATCTGCGGCGCTTTGGAATCCTAGCCTTGCGCAAGTGTACAAAAGGCGTCGATCAGATCCGAAATGTCGCGTGCACGCGCACCCACCCCGGGCACCGATGCCAGCGCGCGGGCCAGATCGGGCAAGTGCCCCGCACGGTCAATCAAATCGATAAGCGTGCCAACAAGTGTCGGGCCAACAGTGTCTTTTCTAAATAAGTCAGGTCCAAGGTCGCGCGGCCACCACGGCAAGGCATTGACGACAGATGCAATCGCCTTTGCAAGCTCCGGGCCCGGCTGCATGTCAGCAAGAAGAAGCCGGAGAGGGGCGTGAAACTCTGGCAAGCGACCGGGGAACAATGTCTTGCGCAAAAGGTCGGGCAATTCTTGTGGCGCTAACCGCAGGGTCAGTCGGTCAAGAATACTGATTGCACGCGTCACATCTGACAGTTGGTCGCTCTTGCCCTGAACAAGCAAGGCCAGCGTTTTAGCCTCGGCCCGTGGAAGGTTTGACGTATCCAGTGCCGTTGCCGGACCCAGAAGATTCTCAAGCACGACCGGATGCAACACCGGAACCCCGGCAGCAACCTGCACGTTCAAAGGGCTATCGTCTGCGCCCACAAACCTGCGCCCGATCATCAGTGCCTCATACCGCCAGTCCAGAGCCGTCTCGATCGTATGGGCAGGCAGGGCACTTAGCTGGTCGATGGTCCCGAACCGGGGCGTTGGGGACAGAAGCGGGCTGCCTGTCATGGCGGCAAGCATTCCCACAAACCGCGCAAGGGCTTGTGCGGGCGCGGTGCCGGGTGCTGACATGATCAGCCGCTCTAAAGCCGAGGGCTGATGTTCTGGCGCAGACAGCCAGCCACCAAGGCATTCTCCAAGCCGCGCGCGCGCTGTCGGGTCAGCCGTGCGGGCCAATGTGGCCAGCGCTGCCAACCAAGCCGGATGTGCCAGATCGGGTGTTTCCTGCCCAACCCTGACCTGATCTGGACCAAACCCCAGAATGTGCGCGGCAAGATCAGGGGCTGCCGCCGCAAGGCTATGGAACTCTGCCCCCGCAAAAACTGCACGGGCAAGATCAGGGTTGGTGGAAAAGTCGTGCGTGGACCAAGTCTGCGCCGGATCCTGGCCCACAGCCTCGGCCAGAATTGTCTTTTCCTCCCCGTCTGACATCTGGCGTGCCTGACGTTTTAGCGTGGCTCGGTTCCGAGCCGAGCCGGCCAAAACCTTGATTTCTTTTTCCGAAAGCACCTTTCCTGCGGCCTCACGCAATTGCGCTTGTGGTTTTTTCAACAGATCTGTCGCATCTACGCCCAAATAACTGGACATATCCGCCAGCACCTCTGGGGCGACCCCTTCCAGCGCATCTGGGTCGATCAGGGCGCGGTAGTAAAGTCCGTCCCAAAAGTCTGCGCCAAGTCGCCCCGCAGCACGGGTCTCGAACCAAGCGGCCGCTGTCGTGGCCACCGTTTTTGCTGTCGGAAGGGACAGGATTTGCGGCAGCATGACCCGGCGCAGATCCGGCACATGCTCCAGTCCCACTGAGCCAAGGGCCGGGCGCACCAGCCAGATCTGATGGGCCAGCGCATCATAAAGCATTGCGGCACGGTCACGCGGTAGGGGGTGGGGCAAACCACAGGGCACAGCCAGCACCTCTTCGATCATCTGCACTGTAATTCGGCGTAATACCAAACCCGGATTGGCCAAGGCGCGCAAGTCAGGATCAGCGATCCGGTTCAGGATACGAGAATACAGCACACGCTGACACATCTCGGCATCCAATGCGCCACGCTGATCAGCTCCGGGGTCGCTCGATAATTCGACAATTTCTGTCCGGGGGCGGTTGCGGCAAAAGGCAGCGATGACTTCAATAACCAGCGGGTTCGAGCCATAAGCCGTGATCAGGGCTGGCACCAGATCAAGGTCTGGAATGCCGAAACGGCGGAACATGTCACGCAGCTTGGTCTGCCCCGGTTTCGCCCCCAGATCACCGAGGACAAGCTGCCCCTGAACCGTAAGGCCAAGGCCGTCGATTGCAGCAATCTTATCGGACTCGCGGCCAGACAGGATCACGCGCAGCGCGGCAACACCCGCAAGATCGCGTAACAAGAGTAGCCAGTCGGCGATCAACTGCACACGGCGGCTGCCCACGATCAAAGCCTGTTCGAATGTGTCAAAGACCAACACCAATTTTCGCTGCGAAAGCCCCTTCGACGACAGAGCGGCGCCAAGCTGGCTAAGCCCCGAGTAAACGGCGGATGACGCGGCCTCTGGGTTTTCGCGTTCAGCCCCTTGAGTCGAAATCAGTTTCCGCAGCTCAGATCTGATGTCCGACAGTGGCTTGTCCAATTCGGGTAAAAGCAGGCCAAGCTGACGCAACAACTCCATCGTCAGTGCCATCCGCTCCCCTGCCCGAAGTGAGGTCTGGTCCAGATCAAAGGTCAGGAAGATCATGTCCGACTGGCGCTCAACGCGGCGGCGCAGGGCTTCGATCAGGGCGGATTTCCCGGTGCCGCCCATTCCTGCCACCAAGACAGCGCCGATACCGCCCGGCGGAACAACTTTGGGCAAAGAAACGACACCGCGCGGGTCAAGAGCAACTTCGCCGCGGTCCACATAGTGCATCAAGGCCAAAAGCTCCCTTCTGCGGCCACGGAACGGGCTTGGCAGCAGACGGTGCTGCGACAGGGCACGCTGGTTCAGCATTACCGCTCGGCGCAGCTTCCGGACTTTCGAAGGATCGGCCGCCCAACCCCGCAACATGACCCCGGCCTCTTGCAGCATCTGAATCGCCTGCACCAAGGTATTGGCGTCAAGATCTGCGCCATCAGGCAGGCCACGCACAGCCCCCGTCGCACCGCCAAGACGCAACAGGTGTTGGACGCGCTCTGTGGGTTTTTCTGAAAGTGCGGCACGGATCGCCGCGCCCAAGGCATCCCCATCAACCAGCGGAAACGTGTCAAACAGCGCGAGCTGATCGGCGGGGCTTGGCGGCAGACGTGCCAGCCCAGCGCGCCTTGCGTCGGTGGTCAGCGCCCAAAACCAGCGCCCGCCCAACGACTCTTCGACCGCCACAGCCGCGAGCGCCGAAAGCCGCTGCTCATCCATATCTGGAACCAAGGCGCGCGGGTCGAACACCCCGGTCAACGCCGCGCGCATCAGATCATCCGCGCCATGCAGGGTGTTCAACATCATTTCCATGTTTGCACTGTCCGTAGCCAGACCTGCGCCAGAACGTCAGACAGACGCTCCAGCCGATTGCGCCCTTTTCCCATCGATTGCACCATCGCTTCGACCGCGTTCAACAGACCAAGCTGCCGCTGCAATTCCGCGGGCGCTGGTGCCAGACTTTGTTCCGTCATCAACGCGGCAAGGCAGGACTCCAATGCCTCGGGTGCAACCTGATCGGGTGCGTCAAGGATTTCTATGCGCACAGAGGCAGGATCAATGCTGGGCAAGGCTGCGTCCAGCCCTATCAGAACAACGCGCAAATTGCGCATCGCTTCGGCATCGGCGTAAAGCGCATCCAGCAGCTCGCGCGCGCCCGTCTGGGGAATGGCCATGACGTCAAGCTCGTCGATGATCAACCACAGAATCAAAGGCTGCAGCGGATCTGCGCTGAGCAGCCCGGCCAGCGCCAAACGCAGCGACGGCAACAGTGTTGAGCGGATCCATGCGTTATCTGTGCCGTTTTGCAGATCCGCCTGCGGCAAGGTCGCAACGGTCGTGGGCGCCGCCCCGGCCCGTGTAAGTATGAGCTGTGCCAGAGACAGCGCCTCGACCGGAAGTTCTGATGCGGACAGGCGCACAATCCGCCTCCGGTCATGCGGCGCGCAATCCCGGATCAGTTCAGCGGTGAAGCTTTTGCCAGATCGTGGCTGGCCCCGAACGTAAACGATGGGGCGGGCCGCGTTTTGCATCATGTCTTGCACAAGATCCTGCGTCTTGCCACGACCCAGGACAGCGCGCGACCTGTCCGACAACACGATAATGCGGTTCAGCCCCGGATCGGCATCCCCCAAGCCGGGACAGGCGGAATGAATCGCAGAAAGACGGACCGCACGGTTGGACACAAAGACATTCTGTTCCGTGAAAACAGCGGCATGATGCAAGCCAATCGGCCGGAACGCATGGTCAAGGCAAAGCCCCCCAGATGATCCGCCATCCGTCCAGGCTTTGTGGTGCAGAAAGTCTGCGCTGTTCGGGTCAAGCTTCGCGCCTGACGTGATCGCCAATCGCTGCGGATAACTTTGTGGATGTTGGAAAACAAAGAAATGATCTGTGGAGTCGTTCAGTTTGCCGGTTTTTGACAGATCATACCAACCCCTCTCTCGGCCTGGAGCCCCGGCAAGCCGGATCGCGCAAAAGTCGAGCGCATGGGGGCGCAAACCCTTCATATCTGGCAAAACAGACCCGCTTTTGGCCAGTTGTCCTGCCATAGGGCTGAAATCGACCAGCCAATCCTCGACAGCGTGATACGCTTTGCCCTCCTTGCGCTCCAGATTTTCAAAGGTGCAAACGATGTCTGCTGCGCTGCCTTCACGCGCCATCCCAGTGGCGGGGTCAATCAGGTTTGCGACGACGTGCCAATTCGTGATCACAGTCTGTGGGCCGATCAGAAAGCCCGTTCCCTCAACGCCGTCTGCCTCTATAAAGCAAAGCCGCCGCGCCACAAGATTGACCGCGCGCAAAAGCCCCGCCATGTCGATGGTCGCTGACACAGTTCTGTTCCAGCGCTGAGGCAGAACCAGATGGCCGCTTCCATCCTGCGGCCAAAGCAAAGTCTCCCGCGAGGCGGGCTCCAGAGCCGCAAGCGCGCCCGGCAGATCCAGAAACCCCAGACTGGAAAGTTCGATCAAAAAGGTGCGGTGAACTTCATATCTGGCGGTTTCCAGCAGCGCAGCGGCAAAAGCGGCCTCGGTATCCTGCAGGCCCAACGCCACAATTTTGAAATCGCGCAATCGACCGGCCGACCGTCGTTCAACTTCAGTATAAACCTGACACAAGGCCGTGCGGCCCGCTTTGAAATGGGCCGCAACAAGCGCTGCGCCTGTCGCGTCGATGGCCGGCAGATGCAAGGTGTCGCGACCGTCCTCCATTGTCAGCGCAACATGTCGGCAAGGTCAGGGTGCGCCGCCAGAACAGCCCCCAGATCATGCGCGTGGTTGGCGCGCAGCCAATCGCCAGCAAAGTGCAGACCCACTGCCCCCAGCCCGTCAGAAAGGGAGCCAACCAGCGAGCCGGAATTGCCACCCAAGGTGGTCGCGTCGTGGTCAAAAACCGTGGCATGACCGGTACCGATGACCATGCCGGGGCTAAAGTATTTCCGACGGTAAGACAGGCCAAAGATCGCGCGCAAGCGGTCAATAACATCCTGTCGCATCCGCCCTGCCTCATCTCGGGGAATGAAACCGGGGGGCGCGGGATAGCCAAGGGCAAAGAACCTGCGATTCTGAACCGAACCCAAAGTGGCAAGGGGAATGGCGGGCGGCAGGGTCGCGGCTTCACCATTCGTGACTTCAACCCGCAATACGGCAATATCCAGCTTGTCAAAGCTGATCGGCCATGCCCGGATCGGCAGGCCTCCTGCAAAAACCACCTCTGTCAGACGAAAAGCCTGTTCAGGCAGATCCGCACCGGGTGAGAAGTTGATTGTGGCATTGCGAAAGATTTGCCAGCTTGTTGGGTTTTCCAGCCTTGGCAGCGGGGCGGCGAATTCTTCCAGCACATGGCGGTTGGTCACGACAAGCCCTGACCCGATCATCCAGCCGGTGCCAAGGTGAATACCATCGCCATCGATCCGGCCAACCGAGGGCAGAATTCCCTCCTCCAACTCGGTCAGTGCCAGCGCGACTTCGCCCGCAAAGCGGCCAAACTCAGGATTATGGACATCCACGGTCTGAAGCGTTCTGCCATCGGGCGTCAGGCGTGTAGTGACCGGAATAGCCGGGCGTTCGGTCAGCGATACCAGTGCCTCCAGCACGATGGTCTGGCCCTCATTCAACTGCGCTGCTGTGCCGTCTTTGTGCAGCGCGGCAAGCGCCTGATCGCTGGTATCCAGCAGATCATCACCCCGTTCCCCGCTGCGTGAAAGCCTGTCGGACAATACCGCCAACGCAGTTGCACGGCCCTTTGGGTCGAGCATGGCCTGACCCACCTCTGGCCTGACAGAGGCTGCGGATTCAGGCGCAAGACCTGGCTGACTTGCAGCACCAAACCCGGAAAGCAAACGCGCCAAGCGGTCAGGGGACACTTCGGACCGGATCATGATCGAAGGGGCCACAGGACGCCCCCGCAACACCAGATGCGCGATCCGACTGTCACGCGCGCCGATGGCGGCCTCGGTCAATGCCGGTGTGCTTTGGCGAAACGCGCGGGCCTCTGCTGCGGCGCCGTCGCGCGCACGCCCCGCCCGGACATCTGCCATGATCAGCGCGGACAGTTCAGCGCCATGGGCCGACCAGTCGAAATCCGGGTCCGGGGCACCGGGTCCGAACAACTCAGACAGTGCTTCGGAAACCCCGCCAGAAGGGTCAACCGTGGGCGAAGTTGACTCGTAGGCCGAGGCAGAAATCTGGGTCAGCGGCAGATCAAGCAAGGCCTTTGCATCAATCACTCCGGCCCCAAGACCCGAAGGAAACCCGGTCGGGCGATGCACCGTTTGCCGGACAGCCGAGCGAAACAGCGCTTGCACCGAAACGCCGCGCTGTCGGGCGGCAGAGATCACAGCGGCGCGGCCATGGCGCTCCAGCCAGAGCGCCGCCACCCCCGCGCTAAGCGCCGTGGCAAAGGACGTGCCCTGCCCGGCCGAGATACCGTTGGTCTGCGGAACCTTGTCTGACCGCAAGGCACGCCAGACCTGTTCCGCGGGGGCCGAAAAATCAACGGCAGAGCCAGTGGATGATCCTTTCCACTTCTTATGCTGATGATTGGTGCCACCCACCGCGATCACCTCGTCATAGCGGGCGGGCCAGACCACCATCCCGACGCAATTTCCTGCCGCAGACAAAACGATGATATCTGCCGCAATCGCACGTCGGATGGCGGCCCGCAGGCTGCTGCTGAATGTCCCGCCAAGGCTCATCGTGATGACATGCGCGCCGACGCTGACGGCATGGTTGATTGCGCGGGAAATCGGCGTGGCGTTGAAGACTTTCACATCATTGATGCAGCGGATTGGCACAACCGTCGCGCCCGGCGCAGAACCAGACAATGTGCTGCCACCTTTGGCCGCCAACACGCTGACCGTGCCGGTGCCATGACCTGGGTTCGACATTTTCGAGGTTAGCGGATCGGTCGGTTTCTTGCCGCCCTCAAGCACATTCAACGTTTTGGCAAAATCAAAATTCGTGCCCGATATTTCCTGATGCGTTGCGATCCCGGTGTCAGGCTGGGCGACGATCACCCCCTGCCCCTTGCCGGGTGCCAGTGTCCAGGCTTCGGGCACGCGGGTCAGCGACAGTGCCCATGTCTTTGGCTCTGGCGGGGTTACATGGACCCAGCAGGTCGCATCCAGCACCGCGCCTTCGGGTGTCAGGTCAGGATCCGGCCCCGGATCAGTATAGATCTGGGCGCCGGTATCAGGCTCGCAAGAGATCAGCCCAAGTGCGTGGCGCAAATCTGTGGCGATGGTGAACAGCGCCTCGTCCGGTAATGTCCTGTCCAATCCGTCGGGAGAGAATGTAAGGAACTGGCTGTCATCCTGCGGCATGTCTTCCGACAAAGGGACAAGCGTAAAAGCATCGGTTCCCAACAGGTCAATCAACGCGGAACGGATCTGGTTCAAATCTGGCCCGCCTGCTGTGACCTCCAGCGCAAAGCGCAGACGTTCAGGGGCATAGATCAGGCGATCATCCGGCGCTGCTGACGCCATGGCGCGGCGGAGCAGGGGCAGTCCTGACAGATCAGACATTGTGATCAACTCCTTGTTAAATATAAATAATGACTGCTTAATTCGTATCTCCGACCACAAATAGAGTCGGTTTTGATGTCACAAGGCTACCCACGCAAGGGAATTGCGTCAAAGAAATCCAGCGCAAAACTTACCCAAGGTAAGCTATTCCATAGGTCGAGCCGGATTGAGCGACTCGCTCCATGCGTGTATCGTCAGGCTATTACACAAGATGCCGACAGCAGTTCCGTCCACCGTTTCCCGCTTGCAAGGGAAGCGGTCCGACAAGATTTTCCAGAGCCCAATTTCAAAGGAATATCGACATGAACGATACAGTTCTCAGGAATGAATATGGCGAAGTGGTCTATATGCAGAACCCCATCTCGCCGGGATTTGAATCTGCCGCCCCCCTTGTGACGCCACAACAGGTTGCGGAATTCACACTTCGCAACATCCGTGGTGAGTTGGGGCTGGCGGATACCGCCCTTGCCAGCGAACTTGGTGCAGGCTTGGAAAGCGCCGGGTCACAGCCGGTGATGGAGTTCCGGCAGGAAAAGGACGTCGCCGGAACCAAGGTTGTGATTTACCAGCAAGAAGTGCTGGGCCTTGACGTTTTTGGCGCAACGCTGGGCCTGCAGATGGATGGCGAAAGTTTGCAGCCGCACAGTCTGCAAAATGCGATGCATGCCAATGTGGTCATTGAAAATCCTCGCGCGAAATCAGACGCTGATGGCACCCGAAAGGTCACAAATGCGGCGCTGAAAAAGATGCTGGGTTTTGGCCTGTCCGACATGGACAGCGCCCGGATAGAGCGGCAGGTGGTGTATCGCTATGAACCCGATGCGCGCGAGGAAAGCCACGATCACGAAGGCTGTGTCGGCGGCGAGGGCGTGCATATTCCGCATCTTTCCAAGCCAACCATCAAGGGGTTGGAAAAGGGCAAGCACTACATCTGCGACGAGCTGCTGTTTCAGGCCGCGATGACCGAAGGGCAGGCTCCGGTCAACTGGCGCGCATTGGTCGAGCCGCAATCGGGTGATGTGCTGTATCTGCGCGCGCTTGTGGCTTGTGCCATCGGCATGGTTTTTCAGCGTGATCCGCAAACCCAGACCGGGGCGGCGGTGACGGCGGCCTCAACCAATGCGGTGCTGAACCCGTTTCGCACCTCACTGGCGCTGGACGGGCTGATTGCGAACACCCCGCAAGATCTGCGCGGAACCTTTGTGCATGTGACCGAGCGGCAAAGCCCGGTGCAGGCCCCACCCACGGTGCCCACCCCGGGGGGCAACTTTGCATTTAACGCGCAGACCGAGGATTTTACGGCGGTGAACGCCTACTATCATTGTGACCGTTTGTTCAGAAAAATGCAGGAGCTGGGGTTCAATGTTTCGAGCTATTTCAACGGCACCACGTTTCCTGTGCCTGTGGACGCGCGCGCTTTGGGTGACAATATCAACGCACAGGCCCCGGGCAATGCCAGCGGCAATGGTTTACTGGAATTGCGCTTTGGCAAGATGATGGCGGGCCAGACCATTGGCATTGCCACATCGAACCGCGTCACATGGCACGAGTTTGGTCATGCCGTGCTGTGGGATCATGTCAACAGCCCGAATTTCGGCTTTGCCCATTCGGCGGGCGATGCGATGGCCGCGATCATCAACGATCCCGGCACGGCGGCGGTGGACAGGTTCAACACGTTTCCTTGGGTGAACGCAGGCTTGCCGGGCCTGAACCGGCGGCATGACCGGACGGTGGCGACGGGATGGGCGTGGTTCGGGGCGAACTGGAACACCCAGTATGGCGGTGAGGAGGTGCTTTCGACCACGCTTTTCCGGCTTTACCGTTCCATCGGAGGGGATTCGACCAATATCAACACCCGCCGCCGCGCGGCAGATGCGGCGCTGTATCTGATCTTCAAGGCGATTGGCCTGATGACCGCAACCACCCAGTTCCCCGAGGTCTTTGAAGGGAGTATGGAAACCGCCGACAAGACCACAGGCAGCTTTCAGGGAATTCCCGGCGGGGCGTTGCACAAGGTCGTGCGCTGGTCGTTTGAAAAGCAAGGGCTGTTCCAGCCGGCAGCAGCGCCGGGCCGCCCGAATACGGTGACAACCGAAGGCAACCCGCCCGCCGTTGATGTCTATATCGACGATGGGCGTCAGGGCGAATACCAGTATCTGGCTAACCACTGGTCGTGTCAGGATATATGGGTGCGGCGATCTGCAGATGGTGGGATGACCCATCAAGACCCGCTCGTGAACCGCACCAATTACATGTATGTGCGCGTCAAGAACAGGGGCACGCAGTCTGCCCAAGCGGTCAGGGTTGATGCCTATCACGCCCTGCCTGGAACCGGTCTGGCCTTTCCTGATGACTGGGCACCGATGGCCACTCCAACGCTGCCCGCCGCTGCCCCGATTGCGCCCGGAGGCAGCGCCATAATCGGGCCATTTGCTTTTGTGCCATCGGTTGTTGGCCACGAATGCCTGCTGGCGATTGCCCATGCCACTGGCGATCCCGGCAATGACACGACGATCACCGGCACGATCCCGGAATCGCGGTTGGTGCCGTTTGACAACAACATCGGCCAGCGCAATGTGAACCCGGTACTGCCGACGCTGCGCGATCTGGTGAAGCTGCTGCGCAAGCATGTAATCTGGGTGCGAAACCCGTGGAAGCATCCGGTTGTCGCGCATATCGAGATTGAGTTGCCGGTGTTTCTGCGCAGGCTTGGCTGGTCGCTGAATGTTGTGTCGCACGGTGGGCAAAAGTTTGAGATGGGACCGCGTGACAAGCGCGAGGTGGTGTTGTCGATTGAACCCGGCAAAGAATTTGACTTGGACGAGGCCCGCAAGGCCATGGCCAAGGGTGACAACCAGATCACCGTTACCACCCTTCTGGATGGCGAGGTGTCGGGCGGCATGACCTATCAGCTGACGTTCGACAAGCAGGATGAGGACGAGAAGCCCGAGCAGGACAAGCCACGGGATAAAGAGCCAACCCGTCGCCCGACAATCGAGGAAATTCTGCGGATCTTGCGCGGAACGTCATCACCGCTTGGCGGTGGTACAATCCGCACCATGCGGCTGGAATTCGACCTCGACGATTGAACCCAGCCAGGGCCGGTCCAGATGGGCCGGCCCTGACCGTTTTCGGGAGTATCCCCTTTGGCACAGACCTTCACGCCGGGGCCAACCAGGTGGCCCCACACGATCCACCATATCGACCCGACGGCTACAATCCTACACAAGTACAAGCTGCTTTTGTGGTCTTCGACGGTCATCCTTGTGCGCCATGCGGAAAAGGGCACAGGAGCAAATCCGCCACTTTCCGTGGCTGGCCAGACACGGGCAAACCTTTTGCGCGATATGGTGCAGGATGAGGAACTGGCGGCGGTGTTTGTAACCGACACCTTACGGTCGCGGCAGACCGGGCAACCAACGGCCACGGCACAAGGATTGGCGCTGACGCTATATTCCCCAACTGATGGCGCGGCGCTGGCCCAAACCATCCGCACGCGCCATGCAGGCCGGGCGGTTCTGGTCTTGACCCATACCAACACCGTGGATGACATCGCTGGCGCATTGGGCGCACCGGGAATTGCCGAGCTGGCAGAAAGCCAGTTCGACCGGATGTTCGTGATTTCACGCAACTGGTGCGGCACCCGGCTGACCCGGTTGCGCTATGGCACCCCCACAGCCTGAGAGGAGGCTTCGATGACACCGATCACCAAGGCAATCGTCATCCTGGATCAGGCCAGCGGCGCGCTGCGCATGGATGAAGATGAGCGGCCCGTAGGATTGGACCTGATCCCCGATCTGACCTTTCTGACGCGTAGTAGTTCCGAACTTTCATTGGAAATCACGCTTGCTGTGCCGGGGCTGGAGGGCGGCGGTGTCGATGGTCTGGCAGATGGCTTTACCGCTCCACACGGTTTACGGATCATGGCGCTGCCGCCACTGGAATACGGCGTGCCAATCGGCTTGCACGGTGCGGCGGGCGGCGACACTGCCCTTGTCGCCGCCGACCGTCGACTGCGTGGTGAAGCTGCGGCTGCCGGGCTGGTGCCCGCGCCTCATGTGGCGCTGTTGCCCATGATGAGTTTGGGGCACCGCCCGGTGGCAGCCCGGCTGACAGGGCCAAAGGCCGCGCTGGAAACCTTGGTCCGGCAGGGTGATGTGGTGCCGATGTGGTTCCAGCCTGCACCTGAGAAGCCAGATAGATGGGCGCTGATTGCACTGCTGTCACCGCCGCGCCTGACCGATGCTTTGACAGGCGGGTTGACCCTGCAAAGCCTCGGCTATGACCCGCTGACCGAAGACCTGTTCTGGGCTCGGCCCGGCGATGACCGTGCAGAGCTTGATGAAGCGCTGAAGATCAGGCGCGTGCTTTATGCCGAACCGGGCCAGTTCCTGATCGCCATGCGCCCCGAAGAACAGGCCGAGGCATTCCACGTTCATGGTGCGCATGGGCACAGCGAATTTCTGGTCCCAGATCCGGGGTTGTTGCGCCCGACCCAAGCCGAGGCGGTGGAGTTTGAGTCGCAAGAGATTGGCGCGATACCCAAGATACTGGAGCCGGTCGAAATCTCGCCCGCAATCCGCAAAGCCATCTTGCTGCTGCGGCCCACCTGCAGGGCAGTGACGGCACATTATGCCACCGATCTGGACCGATATACCGGTGCCACACCGATAGATGCACAGGGTGCCATCGTGTCGCGCCATTCGGCGCACCCGGACAACAAACGGGCCGAGGCGCAGTTGATGCGCGATCTGCGTGCGATGGGCTACTGCGCTTATCGCCATGATTTCACCCATGCCGGGGCAACGCATTCCAATATCATCGCCGATCTGCCCGGTCAGGGAAAACTGCGGATAAAGCCGCACATCCTTGAGAAGTATCGCGAGATTTTGCGGCGGCCTCTGCCACGTCCGTTCCAACCGTTTCTGGACGATCTGGCAGAGATATTTGAGGTCTCTGGCGATAGTGACCTCAGCACATTTCCCGAACCGATGATCCGGGCCGAGATCGAGAGGGTGCTGAAATTGCAGCCTTGGTATCCATGGTGGCAGCCCAAATGCCCCCTGCCCGGTCTTGGCGCGGGGATCATCGTGGTGGGTGCGCATATGGACAGCACGGCGGGATTTGATCCGGGCTATCACGCGCCGACCGATGCTGCGCCCGGCTGTGATGACAACGGCTCTGGCCTTGCCGCCGTTCTGTCGATAGCGCGGTGGTTTCGGGGGTTGCAAGGCAAGCTTACCCACACAGTCCGCTTTTGCTTTTTCAACGCCGAGGAATCAGGGCTGGTGGGGTCAAAAGCCTATGCCGCACATCTCAAGGCGATGCGCGCGCCGATCCGGGGCGTGGTCTGCGCCGACATGATGGGCTTTAACAGCGATGCCAACCGGTTGTTCGAGGTGCATGCAGGTTACACAGATCCTGCGATCCGCGATCTGAGCGACCCTTTGGCCACGCAACTGGCCGCAGCAGCGGCAGAATATGGCGCGCTGGCCCCTGCACAAATCTATCGCGGCACCAGCACTTTCGGCGGGCCGGACCGGAATGTGTATGACGGAGCGATCAACCGATCTGACCATGCCGCTTTTCATCAACAAGGCTGGGGTGCAGTATTGGCCAGCGAGGATTTCTTTGCAAACCTTGCCAGCGAACCGGCGTCAGACCCGAACCCGCATTATCACCGGCAAAGTGATCAGATCGTCGATACACTTTACGCGCGCGATATCACCTGTGCTGTGGCACGCATGGTGACAAAACTGGCAGCTTAGCGCCAGACTTAGGATGTTTGACCCGGCTATCTTGGCAGGTCGCGGGTCAAAGGTGGCATGCGTTGCAAATCGACAGAGGGCCCATCGAATATCTCTGGCGTGCGGGACTGATGGACCGTCAGGTCCTGCAAGATCGTGCGCAAATGTAGCCGCATGGCCATTTCTGCCTGCGCGGGGTCTTTGGCGGCGATCCCGTCGACGATGGCCGAATGTTGCGCCACAAGGCGTTCGATATCCAGATTCTGCGCAGTCAGATAACGGACCCTGTCCATCTGCGATTTCACACCTTCCATGACCTGCCACAAGTACTGACGCCCCGCAGCTTCGGCAAGGGTTCGGTGAAACAGGTCATCCAGACGCAGAAACTCGGCGCGATCATGCTCTGAAGTACTGCTCTGACTCAGCCGGCTTTGCGCATCGAGTTGTTTGCGCAGTTCGGCAAGCAAGCCCGCGTCAGGGTCCACGGCAAGGATCCGAGCCAGATCGCCCTCGATGGCTTCGCGGATGAAGCGGGCATCTTCAACTGCGCGCAAAGATATCTTGCAGACAAATGTGCCGCGCTGCGGGCGCACCTGAACCAGACCTTCTTCGGCCAGCTTGATGAATGCCTCGCGGACGGGCTGGCGGCTGACGCCAAATTGCACGCTGACCTCTGCCTCAGACACCCGTTCACCGGGCGGCATCTTGTTCTCGATAATGCGCTCACGCAGGATCTTGACCAGCTGACGCCCGACCGAGCCACGCGGATCTATCAGGTCGCGGTGGATTACTTTGCTCATTCCAGCCCATCTCATTAGCCTCGCGGGGCGTTCACGCGTTGCAGACAGAGTAACGCGCGCGCCGACCCGGCCATAACATCAGCCTGATCAGGCAAGCCTATGTCAATAACAACCCACTATTGACTGGTATGGTAGTATGGTTTATTTGTGGCTCTGGGGAGAAACTCAGGATGCACTATCGTCAGGACATGCCGATAAAGCTGCAAACACTGCGCGTCAGCGTTGTTGATCAGCTTTATGCAGCCTTGCGCATGGCCATTATCGACAACGCCTTGAACCCCGGCACTCAGATTTCCGAAGCCGAAGTGGCGCTGCAATACGGCACCAGCCGTCAGCCCGTGCGCGAAGCCTTCATCTCGCTTGCCAATGAGGGATTGCTCGAAATACGCCCGCAACGTGGCACATTCGTTGCCAAGATTTCCCTACAGTCAGTTATGGACGCGCGGTTCGTGCGTGAGGCGGTTGAGGCCGATATCGTCAAACTGCTGGCACAGACACCTGATGCCGCTTTGGTGGCAGACCTGCGGGCACAGATTGTGTGCCAGCAACAGTTGGTCGGCGGGTCTGCTCGCGACTTCATGGAAGCTGACGAGGTGTTCCACCGCACCTTGGCCGAGGGTGCAGGCAAGGGCAAAGCCTGGCGCGTGGTGGTTGAGATGAAGGCGCAGATGGATCGTGTACGCTTTTTGTCCAGCATGCATTTCCCGGTGGATCGTCTGATCGACCAGCACCGCACCGTGGTTGACGCTATCGCGCTGAGCGATCTGGCAACGGCTGAACACGCTATGCGGCATCATCTGCAAGGCATCCTGACGGATCTGCCGGTGATAAAGCAGGAACGACCCGAATACTTTCTGTAATCGCGGCGGGTGCCGTCGATTTTTCATCCTGAGGAGGACACGATGACGCTGAACAAACTTACACGCCTTGCGGCGACCTGTGCTGTGGTGGCCCTGATGGGCGGCGCAGCTGTCGCGCAAGAGGTCACGCTAAAGCTGGGCCACCTCGCGAATGAGGAGAACATCTGGCACAAAGCGGCGATGAAATTCGCAGAAGAAGCCAAAGCCCTGACCGAGGGTCGGGTCGAGGTGCAGATCTACCCCAACGAGTCGTTGGGTAAAGAAATTGACCTCATAAACGGTATGCAGCTTGGCACCGCCGACATGACAATCACCGGCGAAAGCCTGCAAAACTGGGCACCAAGCGCCGCGCTGCTGGCCTTGCCCTATGCCTATAAATCGCTGGAGCATATGGATGAGGTTGCATCCGGTGAGGTTGGCAAGCAGATCGAAGCCGAGATCATTGAAAAGGCCGATATCCGCCCGCTCACCTATTTTGCACGCGGTCCGCGCAACCTCTCGGCCACCCGTGCAATCACCACACCGGATGAGTTGAACGGCTTTAAGCTGCGCGTGCCGAACGTGCCGATCTTTGTGGCGGCATGGCAGGCGATTGGCGCCAACCCAACACCGATGGCGTTCTCTGAAGTGTTCACCTCGTTGCAGAACGGCACGATTGAGGGGCAGGAAAATCCGCTGGCCCTATTCAAATCCGGCGGCTTTTATGAGGTACAGAAGGTCGTAAACAAGACCGAGCATGTCCGGTCATGGATCTACCTGACAATTTCGGAACGCAGCTGGAACAAGCTGTCAGAAGCCGATCAGGCCGCTCTGATGGAAGCAGGCAAGCGCACACAAGCCTATGAGCGCGAGTTGTTTCTGGCCGATGAAGATGCATTGGTCGCCGATCTGGAAGGCCGCGGCGTAACCTTTGTAGAGGTCGACAAGGCGGCATTTGCAGCCAAAGCGCGCGATGCCGTGCTTGGCGCCGTGGCCGAAGAAATTCGTCCGTTGGCAGAAGCCATCTTCAACAACTGATACCATGCAGGTTCTGCCGGAGTTGTTCCGGCAGAACCATTGCGGAGGATTTGATGACAACTGCATTCAAAGGGCTGGAGGGGCTATGTCGCCTCTTTATACTGGCCGCCTTTCTGGTGCTGTCGGGGTCTGTGTTGTTGCAGGTGTTTGCCCGCACTTTCCTGAGCACAGCACCCGTCTGGACCGAGGAACTGACCCGGTTTTGCCTGATTTACATTGGTGCACTTGGGGCGGGGCTGGCGCTTCGCAGTGGCGATATGGTCAACGTTGACCTGCTGTGCGAAAGCCTGCCGGGCCGCGCCCCTTGGGTTTTGCGTCTGGTCTGCGCTGTGCTCACGGCAGTGTTCTGCATCGTTCTGCTGTCTGCGGCGTGGGATTACACCGCGATTGGCCGCCGCCAGACCGCTGCGTCACTTGGCTGGCGGATGGATTTCATTCACGCATCCATGCTGATCCTGTTTGTTACGCTGGGTCTTTGGGCGCTGATGAGGGTCTATGAGATGCTGACAGGCCGACATGACGGTCTTCCCATACTTAAAGCAGAGGACAAGTAATGGGCCTGACCCTTCTTCTTGGTACGTTTATCTTTGGCCTTGCCATCGGCCTGCCCGTCGCCGTAACGCTGGGGTTGTCATCAATGGCCTATCTGTTGTTTGCCGATATCCCCTTGGTCGTCATCCCGCAGAAAATGTATGCGGGCATGGACAGCTTTGTGTTGCTCTGCATCCCCGGCTTTATCCTTGCTGGCAATCTGATGAATTCGGGCGGAATCACCGAACGGATCATCCGGTTTGCCAATGCCCTGGTGGGGTGGATGCGGGGCGGGCTGGCGCAGGCCAATATTGCGGCATCAATGCTGTTTGGCGGGATCTCGGGAACGGCGGTGGCCGATGTGGCATCCGTTGGAGGCATGATGATTCCGGGTATGAAGAAAGCGGGCTATCCGGGTGATTTTGCAGCGGCAGTCACAGCGGCATCTTCGACCGTGGGGCCGATGATTCCACCAAGTGTGCCAATGATCATCGTGGGTTCGCTGTCGGGGCTGTCGGTGGGCAAGCTGTTTCTGGCAGGCGCGGTACCGGGCCTTTTGATGGGTATGGCGATGATGGCGGTGACCTATTTCATCGCCCGTAAAAAGAACTTCCCGCGCGAGTCGTGGAAAGGCATGGGTGAGCTGTTCCGGTCATTCACGGGTGCGGTCTGGGCGCTTGCCATGACGGTTCTGATCGTGGGCGGGCTGCTGATCGGTGTAACCACGCCAACGGAAACCGCCGTGGTCGCCTGTTTGTATGCGATGCTGGTCGGCCTGTTCGTTTACCGCGAATTGCCCGTCGCCCGCATTCCAAAGATCATTGTCGACAGTGCCGTCAGCTCCGCTGGGATTCTGGTGCTGGTCGGCACCGCCAATGTGTTCGGCTGGATTCTGGTGGCCGAGCGTATTCCGCAGACGCTGGCCGATGGGGTGCTGTCTTTTACCGATAACAAGTTTGTTGTGATCTTGCTGATCAACCTGCTGTTGCTGTTTGTTGGCATGTTCATGGAGACGATTGCAGCTCTGATCATCCTGTTTGTGCCCTTGCAGGCGCTTGCCATGGCCGTGGGGATTGATCCGCTGCACTTTGCCTGCTTTGCCGTGCTTAACCTGATGATCGGCCTCACCACACCGCCGGTCGGGGTCTGCCTGTTTGTTGCGTCAAACATCGCAAGGCTGCCACTGTCACCGGTGATCCGGGCCATCACGCCATATATAATCACCAATATGATCGTGTTGCTGATGGTCAGCTACTTCCCGCTGCTGTCAACTTGGCTGCCCAACACTCTGATGCCCTGAGGCGATTATGACCAACCATTCGGAAAACTGTGTTGTCTGCCTGCATGGGCAGGATGATCTGAGACTGGAGACACGCGCGATAGAAGCGCCCGGACCGGGTGAGGTGCGGGTTGCGGTACTGGCTGGCGGTATCTGCGGGTCTGATCTGCACTATTGGCTGGACGGCGGCATCGGCACCATCCGCGTGCGCGAACCGATCATTCTGGGGCATGAAGCAGCGGGCCGGATTGACGCGCTGGGCAAAGGTGTAACCGGTCTGAAGGTGGGCCAGCTGGTTGCGATGAATCCATCGCAACCCTGCGGCGCTTGCGCGTTTTGCCAAGTCGGACTGACCATTCATTGCACTGCGATGAGGTTCAATGGCTCGGCCATGTATCTGCCGCATCAGCAAGGCATGTTCCGCGATCTGGTGGTGATTGGGGCGGGTCAGTGCTTTGTGCTGCCCGAAGGCACCAACCCCGGTGCCGCCGCCTGTGCTGAACCGTTGGCCGTCTGCCTGCACGCCGCCAATCGGGGCGAGGCGGTTGGCGGCAATCTGTCGGGCAAAACGGTGCTGGTCACCGGCGCAGGGCCGATCGGTGCGTTGTGTGTAGCGATTGCCCGCCAACGGGGGGCCGCCAAGATTATCGTGACTGATATTCAGGATGGCACACTGGCCATAGCGCGCCTGATGGGGGCCGATCATGCGATCAACACAGCCAAAGACCCGGACGGGTTGGCACCATGGACATCTGGAAAGGGCGGCGTTGATCTGGTCTTTGAATGCTCGGCCGCGGCCCCTGCAATCGGTGACGCGGTAGCCTGTCTGCGACCACGCGGAACGCTGGTGCAGGTGGGGGTGGCCGGACCAACGTTGATGCCGCTGAACGTAATGGTCGGCAAGGAGATCCTGTTCGTCGGCTCACAACGGTTCGATGTGGAATTTGCCGAAGCTGTCGCCCTGATCGGATCCGGCGCGATTGACCCAACCCCGATGATCACCGCAACATATCCCGCAGACAAGGCGCTTGCAGCCTTTGAAGCCGCCCGCGACCGTGCAATATCGGTCAAAGTTCAACTCTCTTTTGCCAGCGTATAGACGCGGCGCTTCAGACGGAAAGATGCAAACATGAGACAAACGTGGCGCTGGTTTGGTCCGAAGGATATGGTGTCTATCGACGACATGCTGCAAGCAGGCGTCGAAGGCGTTGTGACAGCTTTGCATCATGTGCCCACCGGAACAGTCTGGACCCCGGCCGAGATTGCCCAGCGACAGGCCGATCTGGCGCTGATGAAAGATGGCGCGCCGTCGGGCCTGAAATGGGAGGTGGTCGAAAGCCTGCCTGTGTCAGAGGATATCAAGCGGCAGACGGGTGACTGGAAAGCGCATATCGAGAACTGGAAAACCTCGATGCGGAACCTGCGCGATGCAGGGATTCAGGTGATCTGCTACAACTTCATGCCGATCCTTGACTGGACACGCACCGATCTGGCCTACCGTCTGGCCAATGGGGCGACCTGCATGCGCTATGACGCGATCGACTTTGCGGCCTTTGATCTGTTCCTGCTGCAACGCAATGGAGTAGACGCTGATTACAGCGCCGAAGTGACCGAAGCCGCCCGCGCGCGATTTGCCGCCATGACCGAGGCCCGCAAACAGGAACTATGCGGCAACGTCGTCTTTGGCCTACCCGGTTCTGCAGAGCGGATGTCGATGGAGGATGTGAAGACACATCTTGCGCATTACGACAATATCTCCGCGCAAAAGCTGCGCGGCCACCTGATTGATTTTCTGGCCGAGGTCAGCCCGTTGGCGCAAGAGATCGGCATTCGACTGTGCTGCCACCCTGATGACCCACCATTCCCGCTGATGGGTCTGCCCCGCATCATGTCAACTGAAGCCGACTACAAGACGGTAATGACCGCGGTTGATCTTCCTGCCAATGGCATCACGCTTTGCACCGGGTCTTTGGGCGCACGCGCCGACAATGATTTGCCAGGCATGATGAAGCGGCTGGGCGACCGGGTACATTTTCTGCATCTGCGCAATGTGGCCCTGGAAGATCGCCATTTGGGCGGGTCGTTCCACGAGGCCGCTCATCTGGAGGGCAATACCGATATGGTGGCCATGATCGCCGCTGTTCTGGCCGAACAGACCCGGCGCAAGGCAGCGGGGCGGGCCGATTGGCAGATCCCGATGCGGCCTGATCATGGGCAGGATATTCTGGATGACCAGACCCGCAAGGCGCAACCGGGCTATCCCGCCATTGGCCGACTGAAAGGCCTGGCCGAATTGCGCGGTATCATGACAGCGCTTTCACATCCGAAGGTCACGGCAGCGGGGTAAACCGAAGCGTGCGGACTGCCGGGGCGCAGCGCCCCGGCATCGTCATCAGCCCTGAAGCACACCGCCAAGCGCCAGCGTCAACGACTGATCAATGTGATGCGACAACGCCTGCACAGCGTTTTCAGACTCTCCGTTCAGCATCGGGATCAAGAAGCCAAGGTGTTCCTTGATCACGCGGGTTGCATTCTGCCGCGTAACCCGCACCCGCGACTGGGCGACCATACGAATCTTGATGGCAGTCACGCGGTAGACGTTGGAAATAAGACGATTTTCCATCGTGTTGACCATCTGCGCGTGCATATCCCAATCATAAAGCTGAAAATCACGCAGAACCTCGGCCAGATCTGACTCGTCATCCCGACCAAGCTGGGCTTGGGTCACAAGGTGCCAATCAATCCATTCGGTTATGGTCGCACGGTCCAGCCGCGCCAGAATGTCAGGGACAGCCCCCAGCTCTATCAACCGCCGCATCTGATAGGCTTCTCGAATAAAGCTTACGTCCAGACTTGGCACCATTAGCCCGCGCTGCGGCAAGGTTTGCAGCAGTCCTTCAGCCTCAAATCGCGGCACAGCTTCGCGCACAGACCCAAGCGTGACGCCGGTCATGTCCATCAGCTCACGCTGCGAAATGATCTGGCCCGGTCGCACCCGACCCCAGTTCAGAAGCTCCTCAATTCGGTCATAGGCGATCTGCCGAAGCGAAGGTTCGCCCGCCGTCTGGTGCGCCTCACGGTGCAGCGCTTTTTGATGTGTGACGATCGGTTCAGACATTCTGTGGCCCACTGACCCATTGCTAACATCACACTAACATGTTAGTGCGGTGAGGGTAAGCACAATGTTGCCAACTTCGGCAGGGGGCACGGCACAGCAAGGCCGGGCTGTCAAAGGGCCAAAGGGGCGGTATGCGCCTGCAACGATATATTCTGGGAGGAGTAAACAAATGACACTTCAATTGACACGCCGGGTCTTCATGGCGTCCGCAGGGGCGTTTGCCCTATTCGCCGCCAGCCTTGCACCCTTTGCCGCCTCGGCACAGGATAAGCCGGTTATCCGCATGTCTACCCCGGCATCAGACACAGACCAGCGATCTGTCGCGCTGGCCAGTGTCTTTGGTCCGGCAATTTCCGAATTTGCGACCTACCAGCCGCATTACAACGCGTCGCTGATCGCCCAAGGCTCAGAGCTTGAAGCGATTGCTTCGGGCGATCTGGAGATGTCGATTGCCTCGGCGCAAGAGTTGGCAAACTTCTTCCCCGAGTTTTCGATCTTTGCCACCGGCTATGTGCATCAAAGTGCCGAACATCAGGTCGCAGTCTTCAACGACGCGCTGATGGACCCTTTCAAGCAAAAGGTCGAGGATGAGCTGGGCGTCAAACTGCTGTCGGTCATGTATCTGGGCAAGCGCCACGTCAACCTGCGCTTTCCGCGCGCTGAAAAGGATGTGATGACCCCGGCCGATCTGAACGGCGTAAACCTGCGGATGCCGGGTTCGGATGCGTGGCAGTTCCTGGGCCGTGCGATTGGCGCCAACCCGACGCCAATGGCCTTTACCGAGATCTACACCGCGCTGCAGACCGGATCGGTTGACGGTCAGGACAATCCGCTGCCAACGGTGGTTGATGCCAAGTTCTACGAGGTGACAAAACAGGTCAGCCTGACCGCGCATCTGGTGGACCTGAACTACATCGCCTTCTCAAAGGCGCTGTGGGACAAGATGACGCCAGAACAGCAAGCGGCAACGCAAAAGGCCGCCGATGATGCTGCCGAATCCGGTCGCACAGGCCAGCTTGCCAAGGAAGAAGAGCTTGTCAGCTTCCTGAAAGAGCAGGGTCTTGATGTATACGAGCCGGATCTGGATGCCTTCCGCACCCATGTTCAGGCGCAGTATGTCGGTTCGGAATTTGCAAAAGCATGGCCCGAAGGCGTTCTGGACCAAATCAACGCGCTGGGCAACTGACCCAAAGCGCTGGCCGGAGGGCTGCTCCCGCTCTCCGGCCATTTTTCTCTTTCTCGTAGTCCTGCACGCCCCAAGCCGGAGGAATGCCGTGATCCGACTTCAATCGCTGCTCCGGACCGGGGCTGAAGCCTTTGCAGCCGCCCTTATGGCGGCAATGTTTGCCACGTTCATCTTGCAAGTTGTTGTGCGCTACACGGCTCGGATGGAATGGGTGGCGGTCAACATGCCATGGCTGCAACCGATGAACTATGGCTGGACGCTGGAATTCTGTCTAGCCCTCTGGGTCTGGCTGATTTTTTGGGGCAACGCCTTTGTTGTACGCCAGAATGATCATGTGACCTTTGACATTCTATACCTTGCCGTGCCGCCGCATGTGCGCAAGGTTTTTGCCATCATCACCGGCCTTGCCATCGCAATCGCGCTATTGGCCTCGCTCTCGCCCACTTGGGACAGGTTCATGATTTTGCGCCTGAAAAAGACCGCAACACTAGGCGATCTGTTTGGCGACTGGATCAGGATGCGCGATGTATATGTCATCTATATCGTGTTTCTGCTGGCTGTTGCTGCCCGGTATTTCTGGCAGGTCTGGAGCGCCTTTCGGTACGGTGTCGAAGAACCGATCCTGCCCGGCGAAGAACGGGTCAAGCCATGAGTTTTGAATTTCTTCTCTGCCTTGTCACCCTGATGGGGTTGGCGGCCATGGGCACGCCAATTGCCTATGCCATTCTTGTTGCTTCAATCGCCTATCTGGCGGCGGCGGGGCAAAGTATTGGTGTCAGCGGCAAAGTGTTGATGGATGGGCTATATCAAAGTTTTATCCTGCTGGCGGTGCCGCTGTTCATTGTGGCGGCCAATATCATGAACGCTGGCACCGTTTCGGACCGTCTCTTGCAGTTTTGCATTGCGATTGTCGGGCGGTTTCGCGGTGGGCTTGGCCATGTCAATGTGATGGCGTCGTTGGTATTTTCCGGCATGTCAGGCTCGGCGGTTGCGGACGCGGCAGGGATTGGCAAACTGATCATCGAGATGATGGTGAAATCCGGTCATTATACGCGCGGCTATGCGGCGGCGATTACGGCAGCATCAGCCACCATTGGCCCAATCATTCCGCCGTCAATTCCGATGGTGCTGTATGCACTGGTGTCAAACACCTCGATCGGGTTCCTGTTTCTGGGTGGCATTGTGCCGGGGCTGTTCATGGGCGGTGTGCTGATGGGCATGAACGCGTGGATTTCGCACCGTCGCGGTTTTGCCAAAGACGATCCTGTGCCGCTGCGCGAGTTGCCACGCATCACCCTCAACGCAGGCCCCGCACTACTGATGCCCGCCATTTTGCTTTATGGCATCTATGGCGGCGTCACGACCCCGACAGAGGCCGCTGCTGTCGCCGCATTCTATGCGCTGATCCTTGCTGCGGTGTTCTACCGGTCGCTCACACTGGCAAATTTCTACGAGATTCTGGTCAACAGCGCCCGGTCTTCGGCGGCTGTGGGTCTGGTGATCGGCGGTGCGCTGATCCTGAACTATATCGTCGCGTCCGAGAACATTCCCGGCGTTGTGGCGCAGGCGCTTGTGGGTCTTGATATTCACCCGCTGGTCTTCTTGCTGTGCATCAATCTGCTGCTGTTGCTGCTGGGATGTTTCCTTGATGCCTCCACCATCATTCTGGTGATCATTCCGCTGTTCATTCCCAGTTGCCGCGAGCTTGGCATTGATCTGGTGCATTTCGGAGTGGTGGCCATTGTGAACTGCATGATCGGGCTTATTACGCCGCCGTATGGCATTTTATTGTTTGTTATTAATGCCGTGACCCGCATCCCGCTGGCCGAGATCATCCGTGAGGTCTGGCCGTTTCTGGGCGTGCTGATGCTGGCACTGCTGACCATGATCCTTGTGCCGGATCTTACCCTGATGCTGCCTCGCGCCTTTGGTTACGCAGGCTGAACCCAATCCCCACGTTTTCAAGGACGCTTCGAATGTCGCACGCCATGCAGGGTATTTTCCCAGTCGTTATCACGCCGTTCAAACCGGACAACACGATTGACTGGGATGGATACGCCCGGCTGATCGACTGGTATATCGACAACGGCTCACACGGATTGTTCGCGGTGTGCCAATCATCGGAAATGCTGTTCTTGTCGCTAGACGAACGGCGTGATCTGGCGCGGTTCACGGTTGAACATGTGGCCGGACGCGTGCCGGTGGTCGCGTCGGGGCACATATCGGTTTCGATGGACGATCAAAAGGCCGAGTTGCGCGCAGCGGCCGATGTGGGCGTGGATGCGGTGGTTCTGGTCACAAACCGACTGGCAGCGGCCGATGAAGACAGCACAGTCTTTCGTGCCCGCATGGATGATCTGCTGACAGCACTACCCTCTGACATGGCGCTGGGGCTGTATGAATGCCCCGCCCCCTATCGCCGCCTGCTGACGGATGACGAGGTAAGCTGGTGCGCGCAAAGCGGGCGTTTTGCGTTCCTGAAAGACGTGACCTGCGATCTGGAGGATGTAAAGCGGCGGCTAAAGCTGGTCGCTGGCACGCCCTTGGCGATCAACAACGCCAATGCCGCTATTGCATGGCCAGCGATTCAGGCGGGCGGGCATGGGTTTTCGGGCGTGATGAACAACTTTCATCCCGACCTGTATCGCTGGCTGGTGGACCATGGGCGCGATCATCCGGCACTTGCTGCGGAACTGGACACGTTCCTTGTGCTGTCCGCCATGTCCGAAGGCATGGGCTACCCCAAGCTGGCCAAACATTATCACCGGCGGATTGGCACGTTTGATTGTGTTCACAGCCGGACTATCCCCTACGACATCGCAGAAAAGCACTGGGCGGTAGAGGTGATTCTGGACCACATTGTTGACGGTGCCGCCCGGTTCCGAGACCGGATCAAGACCCTCTAAGCGCAACCCGGCAAGCCCACTTCCGGCTACAACCCTTGGCAGGGAAATGCCCCCGCCCCGCAAGATCAAATGCGGGGTGGGTGCGGTGCTGTGGCATCACGCAGTGGCCGCCGCGTTCGGGCGACCACCAAGCCACTGACGCAACGCAACCGCGCCCAGAATAGAGGCGCCCATCGCGGTTGAGATGAGTTCTGGCGCGATCATCAAAAGCGCGGCGATTGGCAGCAAAACCCGTTCAATCTTCAGCAAGGGGGACATCAGCCAATTGGTGATCGCGGCGGAAAGCGCGATAATTCCGAGAACCGCCCCCGTAAAGGCCAGCGCGAAAGACCCCCAAGTGAAGCCATCAGTGACCAGCAACAGCGATGGCGAGAACACGAACATGAACGGCACCAAAGCCTTGCCCATCGACAGGCGGAACGCTGTGTTCCCGGCCTTGAACGCATTCGCCCCGGCAATACCTGACGCAGCATAGGCGGCAAGCGCGACAGGCGGCGTCACATCAGCCAGCACGCCGAAGTAGAACACAAAGAAATGCGCCACCAAGGGTTCGACATTCATCATGCTCAGCACGGGGGCGGCAACGGCCACCATGATGATGTAATTCGCCGTCGTCGGAATGCCGCAGCCCATCAGGATACAGACCACAGCCGTCATCATCAGCGTGAACAGCAGAGCAAGTGTTTGAATGCTGAACAGCTCAAACGGCAGGATGCCCAGAAAACCATGGGCCGAGACAGCCCAATCCTGCGCCAGACTGGTCAGCATAAAGGCGATTTTGAAGCCGATACCGGTCAGAGTGACCACACCGATCACAACACCAACCAGTGCCGCCGCAGCCGTGACAGAAAGTGAGCTTTTTGCACCCGACACAAAGCCCTCGAAAATGCCAACGACAAATTCCTTTGCCCCTTCGGTCACCCCTGACGCCATGACCCGCTGAATGGCATAGACCGCGATGCACGCGGTAATTGCCCAGAACGCCGACAGGAACGGCGTGCGGCCTGACATCAACATCCAGACCAACAAGACCAACGGCAGCACCGACAGCCAACCTTCGCGCAGCACCTTGATGGCGTTCGGCAGTTCTTCTTTGCGCAGGCCGCTGATGCCAAGGCGCTTTGCCTCCAGATGCACCTGAAACAGCACGCCAAAGAAATGCATGAACGCAGGCACGATGGCCGCGATCAGAATGGTGCGCAGCGGAATGCCAAGATATTCTACCATCAGAAAGGCGACCGCCCCCATGACGGGTGGCGTGATCTGCCCGCCGGTGGATGACGCCGCTTCAACCGCCGCCGCGAAGTGACGCTTGAAGCCGATCTTGATCATGGTCGGAATGGTCAAAGCGCCAGTGGTTACCGTGTTGGCAATGGATGACCCGGAAATAGAGCCGAGCATTGCCGAAGACACCACCGACACCTTGGCAGGCCCCCCGGCAAAACGCCCGGTCAGCGCCGTAGCAAGGTTGATGAACAACTGACCAAGACCGATCTTCTGCGCCATCACCCCGAACAGCACAAAATGAAAGACATAGGTGGCAATAACGCCCAGCGCAGTGCCGTAAACGCCCTGCGACGACAGATAGAGGTGGTTGACGATCCCCGACCAATCCGCCCCCGGATGCACAAAAATGCCTGGCATCGACCGGCCAAAATAGGCGTAGCCGATGAACAACAGCGCAATGACCGGCAGCGGCCAGCCCATAGACCGACGCACGGCCTCCAGTAGGGTGACCAGCAAAATGCTGCCCATCACTACATCAATCGGCAGCGGATTTCCGATGCGGAACGCCAATTGATCGTAAACCCAAGGCACATAAAGCGCGCTTACCCCAGCGCCGATGGCAAGAAACCAGTCGTGCACCGGCAAGCCCAGAATAACAAAGCCAGTGGTCTTGTCGCGCCAGGATGAGATCGCTGAAAAGCTGAGGAAAATCAAGAAAAGGGACACGCCCATGTGCAAACCGCGATGGGTCGTTGCGCGCGGGATGCCGTATCCGGCAGTGTAGAAGTGATAAACCGATAGTGCAAAAAGCAAAGCGCCAGACAACAAAGCAACCGGACGCGTGACCGTTCTGAAACGGGCTTCGGGGTCAAACTCCTCCTCGATCGCCCGAAGCTCGGCTTCGGTCAGTTCGCGTGTGGCTTCGCTCATCCGAAATCCCCTGAAAGCATCTTTTAGACAAAGGGGGCGCGGACAGGTTCACTGCCCGCGCCCCGGTCTTTACATCACATCAGAGCAATCACTCGATCGCGCCAACTTCCTTGTAGAACTTTTCCGCGCCAGGATGGAACGGAATGCCCGCGCCCTGCACCGCGTTTTCAAGGGTGATGAACTTGCCCTTGGCATGGCCATTGGCAAACAGCTTTTGCGTGGTTTCATTGAACAACGCCTGAGTGATGCCATAAACCAGATCTTCAGACAGATCGGCAGATGTCACCATCTGCGCCCCGACCGAGATCGTGGCCACATCGGTATCCTGGCCTCTGTAGGTGCCAGCAGGGAAAGTGTCGTTGGCAAAGAAGCTGTATTCCGTCCGCAATGCGTCGATTTCCGGGCCGACGATTGGAACGATCACCACATCATGCTGGCTAGACAGTTCTGCAATCGCACCCGCGGGGAAGCCGCCGACAAAGAAAAACGCATCCATCGCGCCATCGCGCATCCGGTCAGACGCCTGATCCGGCTTCAGATATTCTGGTGTGATGTCAGATTCCGTGAGGCCAAAGGCGCCAAGGATGATTTTGGCATCAACCAATGTGCCCGAACCCGGCTCATCCAGCGACACACGCTTGCCACGCAGATCCGCGACCGACGCGATGCCCGATGCTTTGCTGGCCACCAGATGAATGCTTTCGGGGTAAAGGTTTGCGATCAGGCGCAACTTTTCAACCGCGGGCTGACCTTCCCAGATTCCGGTGCCGGTCTGCGCCCAGTAGGCCACGTCAGACTGGCTGAACCCGGACTCCAGCGTGCCACCGTTGATCGAGTTGACGTTGCCGACAGACCCGTTAGAGGCCACAGCAGTCGCAATCAGACCGGGCACGCCGCAAGAGCCGCCTGCGTCGCAGGCGCGCGATCCGGGAGGGTTGGAGATCGCGTTCGCGATCAACCCGCCGATTGGGTAATAGGTGCCTGCGGTGCCACCAGTGCCGATGCGAAAGAACTGCATTTCCTGCGCAACAGCGCTCTGAGCCATCAGCCCGACCGCAAGCGCGGCCCCGGCCAAAGCGTTGAAGGATATGAATTTCATGCGTATCTCCTCGGTGAAGTTCGTTGCGTGCACGCCGTCATTTCTGACAGCCTGACAATAGCCTAGGCGATGATTTGCCCAAGGTCTAGGCGTGACCTTGGGCCCGGTTTACCACATTTGCGCCTCCAGCCCTGGGCGCAGATCCTAATTTGGTTGCCCCTAGCGGTTGAACTTTCGTCAAAAATGCGCGAGCAAGGCCATCCCAGGCGGAAGTCAGCGCATTTTCGCACAAATTCGTACGCCAACCGATTGTTGGCTTGGCGCAAACATCAGCCTGTGGTCGCAGACTGATCCATCCGGGACGACCCGCCGTCGGCTTCAGGCGGAAAACACGTGCAACAGCGTCGGGTCAGCCACCAAGAGAGGGACATCATGACCGAACCTCATGACACAACGCAGCGGGACGAAGACCTCGTCCCCGAAACCGACGCGATCCCAGAACCAGAGGGCGAGACCGAGATTATCGTCACAGATTATGCCATCGGGCAGGACAATATCGCACCTCGCTATGTCCTGGAATTTGACTTTCATCAAAAGGTCTTTTCCATCTCGGCGCTTGGCATTGTCGCTTTTACCATTCTCACGCTGGCGTTTCAAAATCAGGTAGAGCCGATGTTTACCGGTTTGCGCGATTGGCTGACCGGCAATCTGGGCTGGTTCTTTTTGGCGGCAGGCAATGTCTTTGTGATGCTATGCCTGTTCCTGATCGCCTCACCTTTGGGCAAAATCCGTCTTGGCGGGCCAGATGCCACGCCCGATTTTGGCTATGTTGGCTGGTTCTCGATGCTGTTTGCTGCGGGCATGGGCATTGGCCTGATGTTTTATGGCGTGTCTGAGCCTTTATCGCACTACACCGCTGCCTTTGGCGGGGTTACGGTTGATGAAACGGGTGCGCGCACCGACTGGGCGCCGCTGGGCGGTGCCGCAGGTGACACGGCCGAGGCCGCGCGTCTGGGCATGGCGGCCACCATCTTTCACTGGGGGCTGCACCCTTGGGCAATCTATGCGGTTGTCGCGCTCGCACTGGCGCTGTTTTCCTATAACAAGGGCCTTCCGCTGACCCTGAGATCCACATTTCATCCGATCTTCGGCGAGCGAATCTGGGGATGGCCCGGCCATATCATTGATATTATGGCCATCTTTGCCACCATCTTCGGCCTTGCCACATCGCTTGGCATCGGCGCGCAGCAGGCGGCGGCTGGGTTGGATCACCTGTTTGGCTTTGGACAAACCGACTCCCGGCTGATCATCCTGATCGTCTTTATCACCATTCTGGCCATCGTATCGATTGTGCGCGGGTTGGAGGGCGGTGTGCAGGTCTTGTCAAAGGTGAACATGTTCCTTGCCCTTATGCTGTTGATCTTTGTTATAGCGCTTGGACCAACCGCAGATATCTTCTTCGGGTTCTTCCGCAATCTTGGGGCTTATGGCGAGTATCTGCCTGGTCTGGCCAATCCCTTTGGCCGTGAAGACACGAACTTTGCTGCCGGATGGACAGCGTTTTACTGGGCATGGTGGATCAGCTGGTCGCCCTTTGTCGGCATGTTCATTGCCCGCGTGTCGCGCGGGCGGACGGTGCGTGAATTCCTGATCGCGGTGCTAATAGTGCCAAGCCTGTTTTCGGTGCTGTGGATGACGGCAATGGGCGGCAGTGCGATCGGTCAGGTGGTGAACGACGGCTTTACAGGTGTGCAAACTGCGGCACTGGAACTTCAACTGTTTGAAATGCTTTCTCAGTTTCCATTGGCAGGACTAAGTTCACTGGTCGGGATTGTTCTGGTCGTGGTGTTCTTTGTCACCTCATCCGACTCGGGGTCGCTGGTAATCGATACCATAGCAGCCGGAGGAAAAACTAATGCTCCTGTGGTGCAGCGGATCTTCTGGGCAACGTTTGAAGGTCTGGTGGCCATTGCGCTTCTGCTGGGTGGTGGCTTGGTGGCCCTTCAGGCCATGGCAGTATCCACCGGCTTGCCGTTCACGCTGGTCTTGCTGGCCGCATGCTATTCAATTGTGCGCGGGCTGATGAACGAACCGCGCTGAAACCTGCAGGCAGTCCCTTCCCGGGGCCGCCCGTCATTTCCCTGCAAGAACCGCCACATGCTGTGAAAAAACGGGGGATGCCATAAGCGCGCGGCACCGGGCAAAGCGGCCATCGGCATAGGCCTGAAAGTCTTCGGCCGGGTTGTCATTGGCCAGTTGGATCAGGCCCCACAATGTCCACAACAGATCGCACATCGCCTTGTAGATCACCATTCGCGCTCGATCCGCGTCCGGGGCGGGGCCGTTGAAATAGGCCATCAGCATCGCGTCGTCTTGCGCAGCATCGAACTCCGCCTCGACCGACAGATCGCCCAGATCCCACATCGGATCATTCATACCGGCATATTCCCAATCGACGATCCACATCCGCGATCCGACATCAAGGAAGTTTTCGCACAGCGGATCGCAGTGGCAAGGCACCAATGGCACAGGGGTGCGGGCCAAGGCCGCGCGCACCGCCTCGGCATCGGCGACAACGGCATGATAGCCTTGGGGCAAAGCCACATCCTTGCCCGACAACAGGCGCAGATAGTCGTCGATCATCGCGAACAACTCAAACCGGGTCGCGAACACCTGCCCCGACTGGTGCAACTGGCGCAAGGCCATCGCCGCGCGCTCAGGTGCGCCAGGGCGGTCGCGAAAGGCGTCTGGCGTCATGGTCACAGTGCCTGCGATATACCGGGTGACCATAAGACCGTTGGCCGGATCGATGTGCAGCACCTTTGGGCTGACCCCGGCACGTGCCGCCGCCTCTGCCGCGACAGCTTCGGCGGCGCGGTCGATGTAATCTGCCGTCCCCTCGCCCGGCACTCGCAAAATAGCGTCGCCCAGACGATAAACCCGGTTCGTCAACCCGCCCAAGCGTTGCGCCGGGCCGTCCCAACCGGCCAAGACCGGTATACCCGCAATCAGGCCCGCGATATCATCCTGCATACTGACCCCGTTGCCTTGTTCCCTTGTCTGAACCAAGCTAGCGGGCAAATCATCCGGGAGTCTAGCATGAGCGACGGGCAGCACGATGGCCACCTTGGCAAGGTCTATGACGCGCAGGCCCCCGAGCAGGTAGCGGCTGTCTATGACACATGGGCCGCAAGCTATGATGCTGAAATGGCTGCGGCGGGCTATCGCCACCCGTCTATTGGCTGCGCCTTGCTTTTCCGTCATGCGCCGCGCGGGGCCGGTCCGGTGCTGGATGCCGGCTGCGGAACCGGGCTGTTGGGCGACTGGCTGGGCATTCTGGGTTTTGCCCCGGTCGAGGGTCTTGATCTGTCAGCAGGCATGCTTGCCGTTGCCCGCGCCAAGGGCAGCTATGCCAGGTTGCACCAACTGGCGCTTGGCCAGCCGCTCCCCTTCGCCGATGGCCAGTTTGCCGCCGTGATTTCGACAGGTGTGTTCACAACAGGCCATGTCGGGGCCGAGGCGTTGCCGGAACTGATCCGCATTACGCATAGTGGCGGGCCGCTGGTGCTCACGGTCAAGACAACACTCTGGGCGGGCGGGTTTTCGGCTGTGCTGAACGCCACGGCGGGCATAACAGTTGTGGAAACCACCGCGCCCTATGTCTCTATGCCCGGCGAGGCGGGCACCATTCCGTCATTGGCCGTTGTGATCCGACGAGGCTAGATGCACCCGTACCCCGGCAAGGGATAATGCCGCTGCCACATCCTCTGGCGGCGGGGCATCGGTGAAAATCTCATCCAACCCCTCAAACCCGGTCACGCGGATAAAGCCGCGCCGCCCGAATTTGCTGGCGTCTGTCACGACCATCCGCCGCGCGCCGCAAGCCAGCACGGCGCGGGCAAACTCTGCCTCTTGCAGATCGAAATCCATCACCCCGCTGGCATCGACTGCCCCGGCTGAAATTATGGCGTGCTGCACCGCAAAAGCGCGGATGAACTCCAGCGCCGAGGCCCCAAGTGATGCGCCGGAATCGCCACGCAACTCGCCACCCGCCATGAACACGCGGTTGCCGTTCACCGTGGCCAGTGTGCGGGCGATGTCGGATGAGTTGGTCACCACCGTCAGCCGCCGATGACCCAGCAGCTCACGAGCAAGAAAACTGGTGGTGGTGCCGGTGTCCAGCATCAGCGAGTCGCCGTCGGCGATCTGCACCGCCATCGCCCGCGCAATCGCCTGCTTTGGCCCGGCATTTTCGCGCATGCGGCGGTGAAACGGTGCCTCGCCCATCTGGCCTGCCAGCCCCACCGCGCCATGCACCCGTACCACCGCCCCGGCGCCTGCCAGCGCCCGCACATCGCGCCGCATGGTTTCGGTGGACACGTCCAGCATATCGGCTAGCGTTGTGACAGAAAGCGGGCCCTTGCCCTCCAGCAGTTTCAGAATCGCGCCATGGCGGGGTGTCAGCATCGGGCGGCGTCCTGTGATTTGCGTGTGAATATCCGCATTAGCTTGCCCGTTTCTTTGCCAAAAGACAAACTATCGGTCATGAAAACCACACATCACCCAATTTTTCGTTGACAGCCGCCGGGGTGACGCGCGCTAATCATGAGATGATCAGAAGGCGCTGGCCCGTTTTCGCGCCCCAAGCGCCCGGACCCCGACCCACATGCCGCGCCTGCCGCGGTCCCTTTCCACAACAGGGAGAAACCGATGCGCCTGACACTCAGCCTTGCCGCCATTCTTTGCGCCACCACCGCTATTGCACAGGATTCCACCGATCCGATCAAACTCACCCTGCATGACTGGACCGGCCAGTTGATCACCACTCAGCTGATGGGTGAGGTGCTGCGCAAGGGCGGCTATAATGTTGAATATGTGCAGGCCGATTATCTGGCCCAGTTTGCCGGGCTGGAAACCGGCGATCTGCATGTCGCCATGGAAATCTGGGAAACCACCGGACGTGAGGCGATGGATGCCGCCACCGCCACCGGCAGTGTCGAAGTTTTTGGCCCCACCGGTATGCAGGCGAAAGAGGAATGGTGGTATCCGATCTACATGAAGGAAAAATGTCCCGGCCTGCCAAATTGGGAAGCGCTGAAAGAGCCCGCCTGTGCCGAGGCGTTCTCTACCCCTGAAACCGCGCCAAAGGGCCGCTATCTGGGCGGCCCCGTCACATGGGGCGGCTTTGACGAGGAACGGATTGAGGCACTCGACCTGCCGTTCGAGGTGATCCACGCAGGCACCGATGCGGCGCTGTTTGCCGAGCTGGAATCGGCCTATCAGCGACAGGCCCCGGTGCTATTGTGGATTTACGCTCCGCATTGGGCACCCGCCAAGTATGAAGGCGAATGGGTCGATTTCCCTACCTATGACGAAGCCTGCTATACCGATCCGGCGTGGGGCGGAAACCCCGATTTGGCCTATGATTGCGGCAAACCGTTTGGCGATATCTGGAAAGTTGGCTGGTCCGGTGTCAAAGACAAATGGCCCGGCGCGCATAAGGCAATTTCTGCCTTCAGCATCGACAATGACGCCATGGGCGCGATGATCACCGAGGTCGATCTGAACGGCAAAACCGTAGAGGCGGTGGTCGCTGACTGGATCGCCGCGAATGAGCCGACGTGGAGCGGTTGGGTCGCAAAGTAACCCAAGCCCCATGACGACCGGCACAGATACCCTGATCTGCCGCAATGTCTGGAAGGTGTTCGGCGCGCGAGCTGCCGAACACCTGAAAGCGGTAGATCAAGACGCGGACCGGCTGGCGGCGCTTGGTCTGGTGCCTGCCGTACGCGCGGTTGACCTGACGGTGCGGCGGGGCGAGATTTTTGTGATCATGGGCCTGTCCGGCTCTGGAAAATCAACGCTGGTGCGCTGTCTGTCACGGCTGATCGAACCGACGGCGGGGGAAATCCTGTTCAACGGCCAGAACCTGTTGACCGCCTCTGATACCGAAATGACCCAGATCCGGCGGCACAAGATGGGCATGGTGTTTCAGCACTTTGCCCTGCTGCCGCATATGACCGTTCTGGACAACGTGGCCTTTCCACTGGAAGTGCAGGGCATGGCCCGCCCCGCGCGTGAGTCGCGGGCGGCCGAGATGATCAGCCTTGTCGGTCTGTCAGGGCGCGAGGCCGCCTTTCCCCGGCAGTTGTCAGGCGGTCAGCAACAGCGTGTCGGCATCGCGCGGTCACTGGCTGCCGAGCCGGAGTTATGGTTTCTGGACGAACCATTTTCGGCGCTGGACCCGCTGATCCGGCGTGAGTTGCAGGGCGAATTCATGCGTCTGCAATCGCGGCTGCATAAAACGATTGTCTTTATCACCCATGATTTTGACGAAGCCATCCGTCTGGCCGACCGCATCGCCATCATGAAGGACGGCGCGGTGGTGCAATGCGGCACGCCCGAAGATCTGGTGCTGAATCCGGCCACTGATTACGTGCGCGAATTCACCCGTGCGGTGCCACGGGCAAAGGTGGTGCGGTTGGCCTCATTGGTCATGCCCGGCCCCGTGCCGGGCGGTATGCCAACCCTGTCTGCCCGCGCCACTGTGGCAGATGCCGGGCCATCCTTTTTGTCCGGCGCGGCGCAGGTGGGTGTGGTCGAGGATGGCCAGCCAATCGGCACAGTGCAACGTGAAGACGTGATCCGCTTGCTGCTTGGTGGAGACGCATGACCGCGGTGCCAACGATTGCCCCGCGCCCATTGGACGCGCGGCTGATCTGGGTTGTGGCGGTAGTGTTGTCGCTTGCGTTGTGGCTGTGGGGCCGGACGCTGCTTCCGATGACCTTTGACTATCCGAAGGCATGGCAAATTCCTGCCGCGCGCTGGATCGGGGCAGCGATCACATGGCTGGTCAAAGATGCCAGCCTTGGCTCGCTTGCCTTTTCCGACATCACACGCGCCTTTGCCGCACTGGTGGACAAGCCCTATCAGCTGGCGCTGGGGTTATTGGCGAATGGCGTCCAACAACAGGCTGGCGGGGTTATGGTGCAATATGTCCCGCCCATATCGTGGATCGCGATTATCGGCATTATGGCGCTTCTGGGGCTCTGGGCCGGTGGCGCGCGGTTGGCCCTGCTCATGGCGGCATGCTTTAGCTTTATCGCGGTGTTCGGCCAATGGCACAGTGCGATGGTCACGCTGGCCTCTATCCTTGTTGCCGTGCCTTTGGGCGTGGCGGGGGGGATGTTCTTTGGCATCTTGGCGTGGCGGTATCCGCGGTTTGAACGGGCCCTGCGCCCGGTGCTGGATCTGATGCAGACCATGCCGGTTTTTGCCTATCTGGTGCCCGTTCTGATCCTGTTCGGCTTTGGCCCGACGGCGGCGGTGATTGCCACGCTGATCTATGCCACCCCGCCAATGACCCGGATTACCACGCTGGCGCTGTCGCGGGTGCCCGATGAAGCGCATGATCTGGCCCGCATGACAGGCTGCACCCCGCGCCAAACTCTGTGGCGGGTGCTGATCCCCTCTGCGCGCGAGCCGCTGATGGTAGGGGTCAATCAGGTGATCATGCTGTCTCTTAACATGGTGATCATCGCGTCAATGATCGGCGCGGGCGGCCTTGGGTTTGATGTGCTGGGCGCCCTGCGGCGGCTGGATTTCGGCGCAGGGCTAGAGGCGGGGCTGGCAATCGTGGCGCTCGCGATTGCTCTGGACAGGTTGAGCCAAGCGGTGGCGCATCGCGGCACGGCTATGGCGCGGCAGGGGTCGTTGATACAGCGTCACCCATACATAGCCTCTGCCTTGGCTCTGATCGCTGTCACCGCCATCATCGGGCTGTTGATCCCGGCAGTGCAGACCTATCCGCTAAGCGCCCGCCTTTCGACCAGCCCATTCTGGGCCGCGGCGGTGCAATGGATCAACATTACCTTTTTCGACACTCTGGAGGCGGTGAAGACCTTTTTTCTTGTCTGGCTGCTGGTGCCCGTAAAGCGGTTCTTGCTTGATCTGCCATGGCTGGCCGTGGTGGCGCTTCTGGGCATCGCAGGGTGGCGTCTGGGCGGCTGGCGGCTGGCGCTGCTGACCTCGGGCCTGTCCTTTCTGATTGCAGCCACCGGGCAGTGGGAAAAGGCGATGATCACGGTATATCTGTGCGGCATCTCCACCCTGATCGCGATGGCCATTGGCCTGCCCATCGGCATTCTGGTCGCCACGCGCGACAGGCTGTGGACGGTGACCCGAGTGGTGATCGACACCGCGCAAACCCTGCCCAGCTTTGTCTATCTGATGCCGATCGTGATGCTGTTCCGGGTAGGGGATTTCACCGCGATGATCGCGGTGGTGGCCTATGCCATCGCGCCCGCCATCCGCTATACCGTCCTTGGCCTGCAATCGGTGGACCCACGACTGATAGAGGCGGGCCGGGCGATGGGCTGCACACGCTGGCAGATATTGACCCGCATCCGCCTGCGACTGGCGCTGCCCGAGATTTTGCTGGGCCTGAACCAGACCATCATGTTCGCGCTGTCGATGCTGGTGATCACCGCTTTGGTCGGCACCCGTGATCTGGGACAGGACGTGTATATCGCGCTGACAAAGGCCAATCCAGGCAATGGGTTGGTGGCGGGGCTGGCGATTGCGTTTATCGCCATCATCGCTGACCGACTGCTGTCAGCCTCTGCCCGTCGTGCGCGGGCCCGGCTGGGTTTAGAGGGGCACTCATGACCGCACCTGCACAGATCACCGCCCTGCCCTGCTGGTCCGGCACGCTATCTGCGGCACCGCTGGAGGGAGGTCTATCGAATGAAAGCTGGCTGGTGACCGATGCCGCGGGCCAGCATGTGGCCCGCTTTGGCCGCGATTTTCCCTTTCACCATGTTGATCGCGCGCGCGAGGTGGCTACAGCACGTGCCGCCCATGCGGCGGGCTTTGGCCCGGCAGTGGAATACGCCGCCCCCGGTGTCAGCGTGGTGCAGTTTATCCCGTCGCGGACGTGGACAGCGGCGGATGTGCGCGCCGCCCCTGACCGGATTGGCGCCCTGTTGCGGCGGTTCCATGACGGCATGGCGCACCACATTTCCGGCACGCCTTATATCTTCTGGCCGTTCCATGTGATCCGCGATTACGCTCGCACCATCGCGGCAGGGGGAAGCCCCTTTGCGCCCGATTTGTCGCGCTATCTGGCCCTGTCCGACAGGCTGGAGGTCGCGCAGATTCCCCTGCCGATCATCTTTGGCCACCACGATCTGTTGCCTGCCAACATTCTTGATGACGGCTCCCGCCTTTGGCTGATCGACTATGAATACGCAGGCTTCGGCACCGCGATGTTCGACCTTGCTGGCGTTGCCTCGAATGCCGGGATGATGGCCGGTGAAACCTCGGCCCTGCTGCAGGCCTATCTTGGCCAGCCGCCCGACGTCGACTTTCAGCGCGCCTTTGATGCCATGCAATGCGCCAGCCTGCTACGCGAAGCGATGTGGGCCATGGTGTCAGACATTCACCTTGCCGCCCCCGGCTCGGATTACCGCAGTTATGCGCGCGATAACCTGATGCGGCTTGAGGCTGCGTTGAATCAGTTCACCCAAACACACGGAACGCTTTGACATGACCCTTCCAGCGGCAACTCAGATCATTGTTATCGGTGGTGGCATCATCGGTTGTTCCACCGCCTATCATCTTGCCCGCGACCACAACGCCGATGTGCTGCTGCTAGAGCAGGGCAAGATCACTTCTGGCTCCACTTGGCACGCAGCGGGGCTGGTGGGACAGTTGCGATCTTCGGCCAGTATCACAAAGGTGCTGAAATACTCGGTCGATCTGTATAAAGGGCTGGCGGCAGAGACGGGGCTGGATACCGGGTGGAAGATGACCGGTTGTCTGCGGCTTGCCACCACGCAGGATCGCTGGACCGAGTATCGGCGGCTTGCGACAACGGCGGGTAGTTTCGGCATGGAAATGCACCTGATCTCGCCTGAGGAGGTCAAGCGGATGTGGCCCTTGATGGACACATCAGACCTGATCGGCGCAAGCTGGTTGCCCACCGATGGGCAAGCCAGCCCGTCCGACATCACCCAATGCCTTGCGAAGGGCGCGCGGATGCATGGAGCGCGGATTGTCGAAGGGGTGACAGTGACGGGCTTTGTGATGGACGGCCTCCGCATCACCCATGTCGAAACCGATCAGGGCGTGATCGCCTGTGACAAGGTGGTGAACTGCGGCGGCATGTGGGCGCGCCAGATCGGCGCGATGGCGGGGGTGGCGGTGCCGCTGCATCCGGTCAAGCATCAGTATATCATCACCGAGAAAATCGACGGCCTTTCCCCTGACGCGCCCACCCTGCGCGACCCCGACCGACGCACCTATTTCAAGGAAGAAGTCGGCGGGCTGGTGATGGGCGGCTATGAGCCTAATCCGCAGGGCTGGGTCACCGGGGACATTCCGCCCAATTGGGAATTCCGGCTGTTTGACGATGATTTTGACCATTTCGGCCAACATCTGGAACAGGCCATGGCCCGTATTCCGGCGCTGGAAACAACCGGCGTCAAGCAAATGATCAACGGGGCCGAAAGCTTTACCCCCGATGGCAATTTCATCCTTGGTCCGGCACCAGAGTGTGCGAACATGTTTGTAGGCGCAGGGTTCAACGCCTTTGGCATTGCCAGTGGTGGCGGCGCGGGCTGGGTGCTGGCGGAATGGGTTATGCGGGGCGAGGCACCGCTTGACCTGTGGGCCGTGGATATCCGGCGCTTTTCCGACATGCACCGCAACCGCGACTGGGTCGCCACGCGCACGCTGGAGGCATATGGCAAGCACTACACCGTCGCCTTCCCGCATGAGGAATACGATTCTGGCCGGCCACTGATCGTCTCGCCGCTGTATGATCGGTTAAAGGCACATCGGGCCGTGTTCGGGTCGAAGCTGGGATGGGAGCGCCCGAACTGGTTTGCGCCTGAAGGGGTAGAGGCGGGCGATGTGTATTCTATGGGTCGCCAGAACTGGTTTGACCATGTCGGCGAGGAACACGACCATGTGCGAAACCACGCCGGGCTGTTCGACCAATCCAGCTTTGCCAAGTATGAGCTTTCCGGCCCAAAGGCGGCCGAGGCTCTTGAGGCGATTTGCGCGAACCGGGTGGCACGGGATGTGGGGCGGCTGACCTATACCCAGCTTTTGAACACGCGCGGCGGAATCGAGGCGGATCTGACCGTCGCCCGCATGGCGGATCATCTGTTCTACATCGTCACCGGCACCGGCTTTCGCACCCATGATTTCGCGTGGATCGCCGACCACCTGCCCGGTGATGGCGTGCATTTGCGTGATGTGACCGAAGACTGGGGCACGCTGTCGCTGATGGGGCCACGGGCGCGCGATATTCTGGCCTGTGTCACCGCAGATGATGTCAGCAACGCCGCTTTCCCGTTTGGCCATGCCCGACAGATCACTATCGCAGGCGCACAAGTGCGGGCGTTGCGGGTCACTTATGTAGGTGAACTCGGGTGGGAACTGCACATCCCGCTGTCGCAGACGGGGGCAGTGTTTGATGCGCTGATGGCGGCAGATCCGGCCCTGCGGCCAGTGGGCTACCGTGCGCTGGAATCTTTGCGGCTGGAAAAGGGCTATCGCGCCTGGTCATCAGACATTACGCCAAACGACACTCCGTTCGAGGCTGGGCTGGGCTGGGCTGTCAAAATGAAGGGCGACACGCCGTTTATTGGCCGCGCGGCATTGGAGCAGGTGGCCAACCAACCGCTGAAAAAGCGACTGGTCGGGTTTACTGTTTCAGACTCCGCTGCGGTTCTGCTTGGTCGTGAGACAATATTGCGCAACGGCGAATCCGTCGGATATCTGACATCCGGCGGCTATGGCTTTACCGTCGGCAACAATGTTGGGTTTGGCTATGTCAGGCATGACAACGGGGTGTCAGACGACTGGCTGACACCAGGACAATATGCGCTGATCATCGCGGGCGACGCGCACCCGGCAAAGCTTTGCTTGCGCCCGCTTTATGACCCCGATGGCCTGCGCATCCGCGCCTGACTGTAAAACCTTTGCTTGTACCCAAGGCCGGGCCAAGGTGACCTTTTTCCGCAGACTGGAACACGCACCACCAAGGATCAGCGCGCGCGCAAGCCGTCCAGATGGGCGATCAGGCGCGCCTCGGTCTGATCATCCCAGCCATCCGGCGCCAATGCTGCGGCCCAGGCCGGAATGTAGTGGCGCGCAATATAGTCATGACCAAAACCCGGATCTCCCAAAGCGACAGCCATATCCATGCCGACCTGCAACAGCGTAACCACGGGCACCCATTGCATCTTTGGCGACACATCCGGCGCACGAATACCTGTCAACCAGTCTGGCCTGCGCCACGCCAGCGACCAGTCAAAGAACACGATCGGATCACTGCCATATTGCAGAAAAACCAGCCGCATATCGCCCCAATCCGTCTGGAATGCATCAAACCTCGCCCCTTGATTGCCAGTGCGAATCAAAGATCCATTGCCAAAGCGCGGCTTCCACGCAGGGCTGTCGGGCTGACGTCGGTTTACAACCATGTTCCAGAAATCGCTCAGAAACGGTGACCCCGCCCACATCGCGCCCTGTATCGGATCGCCCAGCACATCCAGCAGCGGCACCGTTTCTTGCGATAGAAAAGCCCCCAACGACAGGCCATGCAGATACAGCCTTGGTCGCGCATCACGCGGCAGTGCTGTCCAATGGGCATAGACCAGATCAAACATCGCCTGCGCCTCGGCCAGACCATGTCTCGGATCAACCACGACCGAGACGGGGCTGGCCAAATAGCTGTATTGCACGGCAACAGTGGCCACATCCCCGCGTGCGATGAATTCAAGGCTGTTCATCGCCCCCGGATCAAGCCAGCCAGACCCTGTTGGCATGGCTATGACCAGCACCTTGCGGTCGAACCCACCAACCCGACGCAGTTCTTCAAAGGCAAGCGCCGCGCGCGCTGCTGGCCCATAGGCGGCGTTCAGGCCGACATAGACCCGGATAGGGTCTGGCGCAGGCGCCCCCCAAAACGCAGCAATGGCTGCGCCGTCTGGTCCCGAAGTCACATAGTTGCGTCCCCAGCGGCCAAGATCCTCCCACGCGACAAGGGACGCCGCACTGCCGGTTTTCAGATACCCCGCCGGAATTTCCATGTCTGGCGGAATGATCGCATCTGCCGCCCGCGACGCGGAGTCGATCAGCCGAAGCGATGCGCGCAGCAAAACTCCGTTGATCAGCATTGAAAAGATGGCAAGTGCAGCCAACAAACCAAGCAGATTGGCAAGTTTCGGTGCGAGAAAGGATTTGCTTTTATGGCTCCACCGCGTGGAAATCAGCCAGAACATCCGGCCAAAGACCAAAAGCACCAGAAAGACTGCCGCCGAAAGTGCCAGCACTGTAAACGGCGCCCATGTGTCAACTGCAGGCAAGCCCCAAGCACTGCGGATTGAATTTTGCCAATCGGTACTTAGCCAAAGGCAAATTGCTGTGGCAACCGTTGTGACGCCTAGCGCGGTAATGGCGATAAGTCGCGCGGATCGTCCAGACAGCAGCCGCACTTCAAGCCAATTGGCCAACAGACCCATCAAGAACCAGATGCCATAGCCAACGCCAAAGACGGCACCGCCAAGCGCGCCCTGCACCAAAGGCTCTCTTGGCACCAACGAAGGCGTCAGCGCGAAGCAAAAACAGATGGCACCAAGCACAATACCACCAGCACTTAAGCGGCGCCAAAGCACAGGCGCCGGAAGGTTGGATTGTATGCTTACGTGACCGTCCTGAAACGCCATGGCCTGACCCCATCTGACAAAGACCGCAGGCAAGGTGTTCGATCAACACTGGAAACACCACCCACAATCTGACGATGACGGCCAGTTTCCCGAACATTCGCCGCTTCACAACCACCTCACTCCAGCAACAGGGCCAAACACGGGTAGCGCAGCAGCTTTTATCATCCCAGTGCTTGCAACGGTTGTAGCGGGTCTTCGGCAGGCCATACTTCCTCGAGGCATCACGCCTCCGCAAGCCAGAACAACGGCTCATCGTTCGGTCGGTTTTGGATGGCTAAGTCATACCGAAGGGACCAAACCAACGGGCCTTGACACGCACTTAGACTCCAAATCGCAGACTGAGTGCGACCGACAATGCTTTAAGCGACAGATTGGCGGTGGCAGCGTTTAATCCGGCTGATAACCGCTGATCAACTGATGCAGCCCGAACAAGGCACCCACGATGATTGCGGCCAAAGTGACCGGGCCAGACCATGCCAGCGCGGCAAAGGCAGAAACACCCTGCCCGACGGAACATCCCATCGCGACCACGCCACCAATGCCCATCAGGACCGCGCCGCCGACCTGACGGCCCAGTTCGCGCGGGTCTTCGCAGGCCTCCCATCGGAACAACCCGCGCACGGTCGATCCGATCAACGCCCCGGCCATGACGCCCACGACCGCGCCAACCGAAAAGGTGATCCCGCCAGCCGTCGAGGTCATCAAAAAGATCAGCGTGCGCCCGACGGGGGCGGTAAAGGACAGACCTTCCACTTCAATCGCGCCAAGGCTGTATTCGCTGACCCATGTTGTGGCTGCAAAGCACCAGACAACCGCCAATCCGGCGGCCACCCCCCAAAACAAACTACGCGGCGCGGCGCGCATCGGCGGATAGGACAAAGCCCAGATCAAACACCCAACGCCAATGGCGACAATGATCACCGCTGCAGGCAGGCCGGTCAACAGGCCGACATCATGCACAATGCCTTGCGGACCTGTTGCATCGGGTTGCGGAAACAACAGGATACGTGCCGGGGCCAGTGGACCTGACAGCGCGACAAAGCCGAAAATTCCCATCACCACAACCACGACCAGCGACCGCAGATCGCCCCCGCCGAACCGCACTAGCGCACCAAAGCCACAGTTGCCAGCCATCGCCATGCCATAGCCGAAAACCAATCCGCCAAAGATCGATCCAAGCGGGTTCCAGACGATCGAATGATAGAACGTGCCGCCCAGATCGACCCAACCAGCAAGTGCGCCAAGCTGTGTGCCCAGAATGGCGATGCCAAGCACGATCCCCCACAGCCGCAGGCGCATCTGGTCTTTGCCGTAAACAGCGGCCTCCAGTGCCCCGAGGGTGCAGAAATCACCCAAGCGCGCCGCCAGCCCCAGCACCGTTCCGCCAACCAGCCCGACAAGGGCCGCCAGCAAGCCATATGGAAGCGTTTCCATGGCATCCTCCCTTTTCAGCCGCGCGCGGCACAACCTGCGCGGAATAGCTTTTATCCGGTCTTACGCCGGCTTGCAGAACAGTTTTGCCAACACCCCGATCACGTCGGAGACCCGACTGTCCAGAATGGAATAGAAAATTGCCTGCCCTTCGCGCCGGGCACTGACCAACCCTTCAAGCCGCAATCTGGCAAGTTGCTGGCTGACCACAGCCTGTCGCGCCGATAGCAGGTTTTCAAGTTCGGTCACGCTCTTGGGGCCACTTTGCAGATGGCAAAGGATGAGCAGCCGCCCGTCGTGGCCAAGAGCCTTGAGAAAGGTTGCTGCATCGTTTGCATTTGAAACCAGCCCCTCAAGATCCAGAGGCGCATTCTGATCTGACTGATCCATTTCGCCCAGTGGCATTGTCTTGGTGACCTTTCCCGCCCCTTCATGCCGTGGGACAGCGGTCGGGGCAATCAAAACCCGCCATTGTCGCGTATTTGCCAAAGGAAAGATGTCAGATCGCGTCATTCCTTGGCATCAACAGCTGCATCATCGCCCGCGTCCAGGATCAGGCGCGCCAGCAATGGCCAAAAGAAATCTTCGCCCGGGTAGCCTTCGATCCGGCCAGTTTCGGCACCGTCGTGCAGCAAAACAAAGGTCGGGGTAAAGGCTGGGGGCCGCTGCAACATGATGTCTTCGGGCACCACGTCACGCAAATGCATCCTGCTCAGCGGCGCGGCTTTGCCTTCATCGGTCAACGGGTATTGTGGTGCAATTTCGACATCCCATTTGGCGCAGTAGATGCAGCCAGGCTGCTCAAACATCAGCAAGCGCAGCTCTGCCGCTGCGGCTGGGTGCACCATCGCAGCGGCAAACAGGGCCACCAATCCGTCAAAGACACGCCCCATGTTGACAGCCTCATGTTAACATAGAAATATGCTAATATATTTGCCATCACAGGGCAAGGTCGCTTAGGCGCATGGGGGGGAGATGCTGGATATCAGCTACACCGGGGCGGCGATCGCCGGGCTCTTGTCCTTTCTGTCGCCATGCATTTTACCAATGGTGCCGTTCTACCTCTCCTATATGGCCGGGCTGTCGGTGCGCGAATTGCGCGACGGTGATACGATTGCCCCCGGCGCACAACGGCGACTTGTGGTGCAGGCTTTGGCCTTTGCTTTTGGCGTCACCACCATTTTTGTGATGCTGGGACTGGGGGCCACCGCGCTTGGGCGTGTGTTTTTGCAATGGCGCGAAACCCTGTCCTGGGTGGCGGGCGGCGTGCTGATCCTATTCGGGCTGCACTTCCTTGGCATCCTGAAAATCGGCCTGTTCTACCGCGAAGCGCGTGTGCAGTCCGATGCCAAACCCACCACCCTGATCGGTGCCTATGTCATGGGTCTTGCCTTTGGCTTTGGCTGGACGCCTTGCGTTGGGCCCGCCCTTGCCGCGATCCTGATGGTGGCCAGCGGCATGGGCGATTTGTGGCGCGGCGGCCTCCTTTTGCTGGTGTACGGCCTGTCGATGACCCTGCCATTTGTCATCGCCGCGCTGTTTGCCGGCCCGTTCCTTGGCTGGGTCGCGCGGCACCGCGCCATGATGGGCCATGTGGAAAAGGTGATGGGCGTCATGCTGATCGCCTTTGGTATCCTGATCGCCACCAACTCCGTCAACCTGATCGCCGACTGGATGATCCGCAATTTCGACTGGTCCGCGACTCTGAAATGAAAGGACAACAGATGTTCCGCGCCGCCCTGACTGCGTTTTTGATCTCTGCCCTGCCGCTCTGCGCCGCGGAACTGGGCGATGACGGGCTGCACAAACCCGAATGGCTGCGCGAAACCTTCAAGGATTTGTCCGATGATCTGGCCGAAGCAAACAGCGAAGGCAAACGACTGCTGTTACTGGTCGAACAACGTGGCTGCATTTACTGCACCAGGATGCACGAAAAGGTCTATCCAGACGCTGCTGTTGCGGCACTGTTGAATGACCATTACTTCGTCGTTCAGATCAACCTGTTTGGCGATGTAGATGTAACCGATTTCGACGGCACCATGCTGTCCGAAAAGGATATGGCCGTGCGTTGGGGCGTAATGTTCACCCCCACGATGATCTTCCTGCCCGAGGCCGTGCAGCCAGGAGCGACAGCCGCCGAAGCAGCGGTCGCACTGATGCCAGGCGCGTTTGAAACGGGCACGACCCAGGCGCTTTTGACATGGGTTCGTGACCACGGTTACGACTCAGGCGAGCACTTCCAGAAATACCTTTCATCACGGATCAACCTTGATAACGCCCCATAAGGCGTTGAGATAAAAGGATGTATATGAATATTCAAGGATACATATATTCCTATTGCACACAAAGGCATGCCGGGGTTATCGTAAGTCCAGGGAGAGATCTGGGAGGATCGCAATGACACGCCAATTCTGGCTGGCCACAGCCGCCATGCTGTGCATCACATCACCAGTCGCCAGCGAAACCGCCCCATCGGCAGTGACTTATGTTGACGGTGCGATCGACGTTTCACTGACCGGCAGCCCCGGCGATGCAGCGGCGGGCAAAAAGGTGATGACCACTGCATCTTTGGGCAACTGTGTTGCCTGTCATCAAATTGGCACCATTCCCGAAGCGGATTTTCAGGGTGACATCGCCCCGCCGCTGGACGGTGTGGCAGACCGCTATTCTGAAGCCGAGCTGCGCGGCCTTGTCGCCAATGCAAAGATGACGTTCGAAGACAGCTTCATGCCTGCGTTCTACAAAACCGAAGGTTTTACCCGTCCGGGTGCAGCCTATAGCGGCAAGGCCCCGACCGAGGATTTGCCACCCATTCTGACAGCCCAACAAATCGAAGATGTCGTGGCCTATCTGATCACGATGACTGAGTGACCCGGCTGCGCGACCAGAGGAGATGACCATGAAACTTTCCAGACGAGACGCCCTTTGGGCAGGCCTAGGCGGCATCGCGACCGCAACACTGGCCAACCCGCTTTTCGCGAAGACGGTTGAAGAACTCAGCGCCGACTTCACCGGAGGCGCGGTGCCGGGCACCGGCGGTATCACCATCACTGCCCCGGAAATCGCGGAAAACGGCAACACGGTTCCGGTTTCTGTCAATGCGCCCGGCGCTGTGGCCATCATGCTGCTGGCGGCAGGCAACCCGACCCCGGCTGTGGCCACCTTTGCCTTTGGTCCAGCCGCTGGCAGCCAGATGGCCGCCACCCGCATCCGGCTTGCGACGACGCAGGATGTCATTGCCTTGGCCAAGATGGCCGACGGCAGCATCGTTCAGGCGGTCGCCACCGTCAAAGTCACCATCGGCGGCTGCGGCGGCTGAGTTCAGGAATAGGAGAAATATCATGGCAGAAGACGCAAAACCCCGCGTGAAAGTTCCGAAATCAGCCAAAGTTGGCGAGGTGGTCAACATCAAGGCGCTGATCAGCCACAAGATGGAATCCGGTCAGCGCAAAGACGCTGCCGGAGAATTGATCCCGCGCTCGATCATCAATCGTTTCACCTGCGATCTGGGTGGCGTGAATGTTATCGACGTGGAGATTGAACCGGCTGTGTCGACCAACCCCTACTTTGAGTTTGACGCAAAAATGGCGGACTCGGGCGAAATCAAGTTCACTTGGTATGATGACGACGGCTCGGTCTACGAAGACGTCAAAACCATCGAACTCGTCTGATTGCGGCAAATGTTTAAGGGAGGAGACATCATGCAGCGTCACGTCGCACGACTGGCCACCACGCTGGCCCTTGGTCTTGCCCTGACAGGCACGGCCTTTGCAGACCCGGTTGACGACAGCCTTAGCATCGAAACAGATGATGGTGTGCTGGAGATCGTGACCACAACCGCCGCCCCTGCCCATCTGTCCGATGTGATGGATACGATCTATTCCGGCTGGCACTTCCGCGAGGACGAAACCCGCGCGCTTCAGCGCGATGATTTCGACAATCCGGGCATGGTCTATGTCGACCGTGCGCTTGACAGCTGGAACAAGGCGCAGGGCGCCAAAGGTGAAAGCTGTGCAGGCTGCCACGAAGGCCCCGAAAGCATGAAGGGCTTGCGCGCGGTAACCCCGCGTGTTGATGCGACCACGGGCGCTTTGATGACCGTTGAGAATTACGTCAACGAATGCGTCACCGACCGTATGGGGCTGGAAGCCTGGGGCATGACCGGCGACAAGATGAAGGACATGCTGGCTCTGATCTCTATGCAGTCGCGCGGCGAGGTGGTTAATATCGCCATCGACGGCGCGGCGGCTCCGTTCTGGGAAGCGGGCAAGGAAATCTATTACACCCGCTTCGGGCAACTGGAGATGTCTTGCGCCAATTGCCACGAAGACAACCAGGGCCGCTACATCCGCGCTGACCATCTTAGCCAAGGGCAGGTAAACGGCTTCCCCGTCTATCGTCTGAAAGACGCGGGCATCCTGACAGCACAACAGCGTTTTGTTGGATGTGTCCGCGACACCCGCGCAGAAACCTTCAAGCCTGACTCGGCTGAATTCAAGGCGTTGGAACTTTACGTCGCCTCGCGCGGCAACGGCCTTTCGGTCGAAGGCGTGTCGGTCCGTCACTAAAAGTCATCCTCCCGCTACGGCGGGAGGCTATCCCACTGTAAAGACAAAGGCATCACGGCCACCGCGTTTGCGCGGTCATTGCCGTCATGCCAAAAGCCAAGGACACGTCGATGATAAGCCGCCGCGAATTTTTACAAGCGTCCCTTGCCGCCTCCGCGATTGTCGGCGTGTCAGGCTTTGGTAATTGGTCGCGGCTTTCCGCGCAGCAGGCGCTGACCGAGGATCAACTTTTGCAGTTTGACGATTTCGGCAATGTCACGTTGATCCATATCACCGACATTCATGCCCAGCTTAAACCGATCTGGTTCCGCGAGCCAGAATGGAACATCGGTGTGGGTGATGCGAAGGGCAAGCCGCCGCATGTGGTGGGCGACGCCTTTGCCCAGATGTTCAACCTGACCCCGGGCAGTGCCGAAGCCTATGCGCTGACGCATGAAGATTTTGTCGCCCTGGGCAAGACCTATGGCAAGATGGGTGGTATGGACCGCGTGGCCACGGTGGTCAAATCCATCCGCGCCGCTCGGCCTGACGCGTTGTTGTTGGATGGTGGCGACACATGGCACGGGTCAATGACCAGCCTACTCACTAACGGTCAGGATATGGTCAACGTGATGAACGCCCTGACCCCCGATGCGATGACCAGCCATTGGGAATGGACCTTTGGCACCGAGCGCGTGCAGGAAATCGTGGAGAACCTGCCCTTTGCCTTCCTTGGTGCCAACATCTTTGATGCCGAGTGGGATGAACCCGCGTTTGAACCCTATAAGATCTTTGAACGCGCCAGCACCCGCATCGCCGTGATTGGTCAGGCCTTTCCCTATATGCCCATCGCCAACCCGCGCTGGATGTTTCCTGAATACTCGTTCGGTATCCGCGAAGAACGCATGCAAGCCGTGGTGAACGAAGTCCGCGAAGCCGGGGTCGATCTGGTGGTTTGCCTGTCGCACAATGGCTTTGACGTTGACCAGAAGATGGCTGCCCGCGTGCAGGGCATTGATGTGATCCTGACCGGCCACACCCATGACGCCATTCCCGAACCGGTTCTGGTCGGCCAGACCATCCTGATCGCATCCGGGTCCAATGGGAAATTCGTAAGCCGCGTCGATCTGGATGTGCGTGACGGCAAGATGATGGGTTTCCGCCATAAACTGATCCCAATTTTCGCAGATGTCATCACCCCGGATGCCGATATGGCCGCCCTGATCGACGCCGAACGCGCGCCGTTCAAAGACCAGCTGGAGGAAAAGATCGGCACAACCGAAAGTCTGCTGTATCGTCGCGGCAACTTTCAGGGCACATGGGATGATCTGATCTGCGACGCAGTGCGCAGTGAACGGGACGCCCAGATCGCCCTGTCACCCGGCGTGCGTTGGGGGCCAAGCCTGATGCCCGGCGATGATATCACCCGCGAAGATATCCATAACGCCACCTCGATGACCTATGGCCAGGTCTACCGTACTGAGATGACCGGCGAGACGCTGCATGCCGTGCTGGAAGATGTGGCCGACAACCTGTTCAACACCGACCCCTATTACCAGCAGGGCGGCGATATGGTGCGCGTGGGCGGGATGGGCTTTGCTATCGACGTCTCGAAACCCATCGGCAGCCGCATCACCAACCTTGCCCTGACCGACACGGGCGAGGCGATTGACGCCGCAAAATCCTACACCGTCGCAGGCTGGGCATCGGTGAACGAAGGCACCACCGGCCCGCAAATCTGGGACGTGGTCGAGGCGCACATCCGCAAGCTCGGCACCGTCAAACTGGACCCCAACACCTCGGTCTCCGTGACCGGTCTTTAAGCAACAGGAGCGTTCGCCACATGACCGACGAACCACATAACCACACATCGCGCCGCACGTTCCTGCGCGGCACCGCTGCCGCTGGGGCCGGGCTGATGGCAACTGCTGCCCACGCCCAAACGGCTGACCCACTGATCACCGAGGTGCAGGACTATGCCTCGGGCTTTGGTGATCCGGTCGATGCGGCCCCCTATGGCACGCCGATTTCCCATGAGGCGCATGTTGTGCGTCGCAATGTGGAATGGCTGACCGAAAGCCCGGTCAGTTCGATCAACTTCACGCCGATCCACGCGCTGGAAGGCACGATAACCCCGCAGGGCTGCGCGTTTGAACGCCACCACTCTGGTGCGATCGATATGACCAAACAAGACTACCGCCTGATGATCAACGGGCTGGTCGACACCCCGCTGGTTTTCACCTTTGAAGACCTGATGCGCTTTCCCCGCCACATCACCACCGCGTTTTGTGAATGTGCGGCCAATGGCGGTATGGAATGGGGCGGCGCGCAGCTAGAGGGCTGCCAGTTTACCCAAGGCATGATCCACAACATGGAATACACCGGCGTCATGCTGCGTGACCTGTTGGCCGAGGCGGGTGTGCAGACCGCTGGCAAATGGGTCTATGTCGAAGGCCACGACGCATCGTCGAACGGCCGCTCGATCCCGCTGGAAAAGGCACTTGATGATGTGATGGTCGCATTCTTTGCAAATGGCGAGGCGCTGCGCAAGGAGCATGGCTATCCGGTCCGTCTGGTTGTGCCGGGCTGGGAAGGCAATATGTGGGTCAAATGGATCCGCCGGATTGGGGTCTATGATCAGGCCGTGCAAAGCCGAGAGGAAACCTCGAAATACACCGACCTGATGCCTGACGGGCGCGCGCGCAAATGGACATGGGTGATGGATGCCAAATCCGTCATCACCTCGCCCAGTCCGCAGGCACCCATCCGCCACGGCGCAGGCCCCTTGGTCGTGACCGGTCTGGCGTGGAGCGGTAACGGCGCGATAACCCGCGTTGATGTATCCACCGATGGCGGCAACACATGGGCCCCGGCCCGCATTTCCGGTGATGCCAAGCCAAAGGCCCTGACCCGCTTTCACTATGACATGAACTGGGACGGGTCTGAGATGTTTATCCTGTCACGTGCGGTGGATGAAACCGGCTATGTCCAGCCCACCAAGCAGGCGCTGCGCGATATTCGCGGCACCAACAACGTTTACCACAACAATTCCATCCAGGTCTGGTGGGTGCGCGCTGACGGAGAGGTCGAGAATGTCGAAATCGCTTAAACTGGTGCTAGCCTCGGCCGTTCTGACCACATTTGTCGCCCCTGCCCTTGCCGAACCGCTGGGCCTTGGCCGCCCAGCTTTGACCGAAGAAATCGAAGCCTGGGATATTGCCGTGCTTCCCGATGGCACCGGCCTGCCTGTTGGGTCTGGCGATGTTGAAACCGGGGAAGAGGTGTTCGGCTCTTACTGCGCCTCGTGCCACGGCGATTTTGCCGAAGGGCTGGACAGTTGGCCGGTGCTTGCCGGTGGCAATGGGTCGCTGACTGACCCTCGCCCGGTCAAGACCATTGGCAGCTATTGGCCTTATCTCTCAACCGTTTTTGATTATGTCCACCGCTCAATGCCCTTTGGCGGCGCGCAGACGCTGACGGCGGATGACACCTACGCCATCACCGCTTTCCTTTTGTATTCCAACGGGATTGTCGAAGACGATTTCGTTCTGACGCAAGAAAACTTTACCACAATCGTCATGCCCAATGTTGACGGCTTTTACGAAGATGATCGGCCCCAGACAGAATACCCGCTGTTCACCGGCGAACCCTGCATGGAAAACTGTCTGAAAACTGACCCGCAGGTCACCAAACGCGCCGTCGATCTGAAAGTGACCCCCACAGATGAAGACGGCAAACCCGCCGGAACCTTGCCGGTCTTGGTGGCCGATTCAGGTGGCGCTGCGGTGACGCCCGCCGCCAAGGCCGCTGCGGCCGAGGCCCCGGCTGACGTTGTAGCAGAAGCCCCCCCGGAAGCGGCAGCACAGCCAGAAGTTGTCGTTCCCGCCACCGCAGACCCGGTCCTGATCGCCGCAGGCGAGACAGTGTTCAAAAAATGCATGGCCTGCCATAAGGTGGGTGAAGGTGCGAAAAATGCCGTCGGCCCAACGCTCAACGGTATCGTAGGCGATGCGGCCGGGGTGGTTGCTGGCTTCAACTATTCCAAACCGCTGCTTGCCATGGCCGAGGATGGGCTGGTCTGGGATGACGCCGCGCTCCATGCGTTTCTGGAAAACCCACGCAGCTTTATGAAGGGCACCAAAATGGCCTTCGCCGGGTTGAAATCTGAACAGGAACGTGCGGCCGTCATCGCATATCTGGCCAGCTTCGGGGGCTGATCGGGGATGATACGGCAAATCTTTCTGGCCCTGACCCTCGCCGCAGCCACAGCTTTGCCCGTCGCCGCCGAAAGGATCGGTGACGCGGCACGCGGGGCCACGCTGTTTGACCGCCAGTGCAAGGCCTGCCACCAGATTGGAGACGGGGCCACCAACCGCGTTGGCCCCACTCTAAGCAATATCTTCGGGCGCAAAGCAGGCACCGTTGCCGGGTTCAAATACTCCAAATCCATAACCCGCATGGGCGCTGATGGCCTGACATGGACCCTGCAAACCCTTGATGCCTATATCGAAAACCCAAAGGCGCTGGTGTCTGGCACCCGGATGAACTACCGTGGCATGGCCGATGCCTCCGCCCGTGCCGATCTGATGGCATTCTTGCGCGATTATTCCGATCAACCGGCCAACATCCCGGAATCCGAGCCGACGGCGCGCAAGTCCGAGCCTACCCTTGATCCTGCGATCCTCGCCATTCAGGGCGACCCGGAATACGGTGCCTATCTGTCATCCGAATGTTCTACCTGCCACCGCCGCGATGGTGCCGATGAAGGCATTCCGGCCATCACCCAATGGCCACCCGAAGATTTCGTGGTCGCAATGCACGCCTATAAATCCAAACTGCGCCCGCATCCCGTCATGCAAATGATGGCCAGCCGCTTGTCGAATGACGAGATTGCCGCTTTGGCCGCCTATTTCGCCACGCTCGAATAACCCGAGGGGCGGTCAAACCGCCTCCTTTTCATCTAACCGGAGGACCCTATATGACCCTGAACAGACGCCATTTCATCGGCACCGGCTTTGCCGCAGCCTCGCTCTTGTCGGTCCCCATGGTCTGGGGTCAGGCCAAACCGCGTGTCGTTGTCATCGGCGGCGGTGCGGGCGGGGCCACTGCCGCGCGCTATCTGGCTAAAGACAGCGCGGGTGGCCTTGACGTCACCCTGATTGAGGCCAACCCGATCTATACCACCTGTTTCTTCTCGAACCTCTACCTCGGCGGCTTCCGCGAGTTCGAAAGCCTCCAGCACGGCTACGATGGCATTGCCGCGGGCGGCGTCACCATCATAAACGACATGGCCACCGGCGTTGACCGCGCCGCCAAAACAGTCACCCTCGCCGGTGGCCAGACCGTGCCTTATGACCGGCTGATCCTGTCGCCGGGCATCGACTTCCGTGACGGCGCTGTGCCCGGCTGGTCGGCTGACGCCCATGCCGAAATCATGCCGCACGCCTATAAGGCCGGGCCGCAGACCCAACTGCTCAAATCCATGATTGAATCTATGCCCCAAGGCGGCACCTTCGCCATGATTGCGCCGCCAAACCCATACCGCTGCCCGCCCGGGCCGTATGAACGGATCAGCATGGTCGCCCATGCGCTCAAGCAAAACAACCCGACCGCCAAGATACTTGTCCTTGATCCCAAGGAAAACTTCTCGAAAAAAGCACTCTTTGAGGAAGGCTGGGCCAAGCATTACGACGGCATGGTCGAATGGGTCGGCCCGGAATTTGGCGGCGGCGCTGTTGAAGTACGGCCCGATACCATGGAAATCGTCGTCGATGGCGAGATACAAAAGGTTGATGTCTGCAACGTGATCCCCGGCCAGATGGCAGGTAAGATCGCAGCCATTGCCGGGGTCACTGACGATTCCGGCTGGGCTCCGGTTCATCCCGACAGCATGAAGACCAAGGCGGATGACAACATCTATGTGCTGGGCGATTCCAGTGCGCAGGGCGATATGCCGAAATCCGGCTACTCTGCCAATTCGCAGGCCAAAGTCGCCTCTATGACCATCCGGGGCGAGCTTTTGGGGTCCAACGTCTTTCCGGCGAAGTACTCCAATACGTGCTGGTCGCTGATCGCGCCCGATGATGGCGTCAAGGTGGGTGCATCTTATGAACCCACGCCGGAAAAGATCGCCTCGGTTGAAAGCTTCATCAGCGCGACGGGCGAAGATGCGGCGTTGCGCAAGGCGACATACGAAGAAAGCATCGGTTGGTATTCGGGCATAACCGCCGACATGTTCGGCTAGTATCCTCCCCCCTGACTGGCGGGCGCCTTACGGTGCCCGTCTTCTTTCCCATTGAAAGTTGCACCATGCTGACCCGCCGCCATCTCCTTGCCGCTCTTGCGCTGCCCTTTGCCCCGCGCACACTCTGGGCCGCATCGACCCTGACCATGGGGCAGATACAGGTTGATACCCTGTCCGATGGCAATCTGGTGCTGCCAGGTGACTTCATCCTTGGCGGCATGCCACAAGATGAAATGGCGCAGATTGTCGCCTCATACGGCCTGCCCACAGATCAGCTGACCCCACCGTGCAACGTCACCCTGATGCGCGATGGCACCAACACTGTGCTGTTCGACGTAGGCGCTGGCCCCGACTTTCAACCGTCGGCAGGCAAGCTGGCTGATGCGCTGGCTGCCGCAGACCTGAGCCCCGAAGATATCACCCATGTAGTTTTTACTCATGGCCATCCCGATCACCTTTGGGGCCTGCTGGATGACTTTGACGAACCAGTGTTCACAAATGCCGAATACTTGATCGGTCAGGCCGAATTTAACTACTGGACCGACCCGAACACCGTCGCCACCATTGGCGAGGCTCGAACAACCTTCGCCATCGGGGCCGAACGCCGCCTTTCGGCTATTGCCGATGCGTTGCGCTTTGTCAGCGATGGCGAAGAAATCCTGCCCGGCATCGCCGCTCGCCTGACCGCCGGCCACACGCCGGGCCATATGGCCTATGAACTGAGCGCAGGCAGCGAGTCTGCCATGGTGGTGGGTGATGCGCTTGGCAATCACCACGTTGCCTTTGAACGCCCCGATTGGGCCTCTGGCTCTGATCAGGATAAAGAACTGGCCGCCCAGACCCGGCTTGCGCTGCTGGATCAGATCACCGCCGCCCAGATGCGGCTGATCGGCTTTCACCTGCCCGGCGGCGGCATTGGCCGGGCCGAAAAGTCGGGCTCTGGCTATAGGTTCATCGAAGAATGAAACGCATCCTTGTCACCGCATTGTTGCTCGGCTCCCCGGTCTTTGCGTCCGAGGATATCCCTGATCAATACCCGCAATCGGTTTTGTATTCCAAACCGGTCGAGGTAATCCCGCATGTGTTCTCTGCCATCGGGGCCACCGCGCCGCCCACCTATGACAACGCAGGCCATAACAACAATCTGTCCTTTATCATCACTGGTGACGGGGTCATCGTGGTGAACTCTGGCGCCAGCTTCAAACTGGCGCAGGCGCTGCATACCGAGATCAAGGCCGTGACCAATCAACCGATCAAGCTGGTGATCGTTGAAAATGGCCAAGGTCACGCCATGCTGGGCAATGGCTATTGGGTGGCCCAAGGCGTGCCGATCCTTGCCCATACCGAGGCCGCGGCGGAATTTGAAGATGGGGCGGCGCAGGATCTGGCCAGCCTGCAACGCTATGCGCTTGAGAATGCCGAAGGCACCGTGATCGCTATGCCCACGGAAACCTTTACCGACAACAAAACCATTACCATGGGCGATGTCACGCTAGAGGTGCTGCACCTTGGCCCCGCCCATTCGCCCGGCGATACCCAAGTCTGGATTCCGCAGTGGAGCCTGATGATCGCGGGCGACATTGCCTTTCACGAACGCATGCCCCCGATCTTTGAGGGCACCTGCACCTCGTGCTGGATAGAGACATGGGATACCGCGCTGATGCCGCTGAACCCAACCTATGTTATTCCAGGCCACGGCCACCCCACCAATCTGGCGCAGGTGACCCGCTATACCCGTGACTACCTTTTGGATCTGCGCGCCAAAATCGGCGCCCACCTGGAAGACGGAGGCGATCTGGCGGGGGCCTATTACGTCGATCAATCCGCGTGGCGGCACCTTGATACGTTTGAGGAACTTGCCACCAAAAACGCAGGCGTGGTCTTTGCCGAGATGGAGTTTGAATAGGTTAGCCGCGAGGTTGCCCTATTCCTGCACCTGCACACCCGCCTGATCCACCACGAAATCGGTAATCACTGCGCCGATCCACATGCACAGCAACGCAAGCAGGGCGGTCGCTACAAAGATCGACCCGCCGGTTACTCCGGCCCCGATGGCGCACCCCCCGGCCAGCATCGCCCCAAAGCCCATCAAGGCGGCCCCAGCCATCGATCGCCGCATCTGACCTTCGCCCTCAAACCCCTGCAACTTCAACTCTCCTGCCCAGGCTGCAGCGACAAACGCTCCCAGAAACACCCCCGGGACCAGACCGATATCAAACCCCAACACTGAATCAGGGGTCAGGAAAAACATCAGCGTGTTGGCAGAAGGGCCCGAGAACGTGGCCGAAGTGACAGCACCCGGCTGAAACGCCTGTTGCGACAGGGCAAAGGTCAGCACCCAGCCCAAAGCAACCGCAAACCCGACACCAGACGCAAAGACCAGTGCCCGCGCGCCAATATGGTTGCGCAAGGCCAGCCACAGCGCAAATGCCGCGATGCCAATGCCGATCACAAATCCGGAAGCCGGCGGCAATGACAAGACAGCGATCAGATCAACATTCCGTCCCGACGGTGTTACCCACAAACCCGCCAACGCCTGCCGCGCCGGGGCAAGCAACCCGTGCAGCGACATCTGCGCGACGACCGCAAATATCATGCCCGACACAACCGACCTCAGATTGCCAGACGCCGCCAGAACCAGCAACCGCCCGGAACAGCCACGCGCCAGCACCATGCCGACACCAAACATCAGCCCGCCAATCACAGCCCCCGACCAAGACCCGGCGACCGCCATCATCCGAGCCTCGTCTGCGCGGAACAGTCCAAGCATTTGCGCGCCCTGCACCCAGATCACCGCCGTCGAAAAGGCCAACAGCCAGATGGCCAGTTTTGGTCCAATCTTGCCGCGGGCAAATTCTACCGTCGCCGCCCGCAAACAAAATGAAGACCGCTGCGCCGCAACCCCGAACACGGCACCAACCAACAAACCAAACAGAGCGGCCAGAAGCGGTTCTTCCACATGATCGAGCAACAGGCTGATATCCATCATGAGACCCTTCTTTGGTTCATTCTAGCGGGTTTTAGAGCCGTTCGATATTATTTTTTGGTGATCCCGACAGGACTTGAACCTGTAACCTGCCCCTTAGGAGGGGGCTGCTCTATCCAGTTGAGCCACGGGACCACACGCGTCTTCATGCGAAAAAAACGGCTTGGGTTCAAGCATGGACTTCATTGTGATGCTGAAAGTGGGGAGGTAGAAAAAGGGGGAGTGAGTTTTGGCCCACCACTCCCCCTCTGGGTCCGTTGCGTCTGGATTGAGAGCTTGCAGGACGCGCAGGATTTCATTTGCCAAACAAATGGCTGTTAGCGGTAACATAGCAGATCAATCGCCCTTGGACAAGGGCTGTGTTTGGCGCTAACAAGAAAAAGAACCCGCCGCAGAAGGCCATATCCATTGGTAAAGCCCGTCACCCCCGATATCCGCCGCACTCTGACCTTGCGCGATGTGTCCGAAGCTTCGGGCGTCAGTGAAATGACGGTAAGCCGCGTCTTGCGAAACCGTGGCGATGTATCGGAAACCACGCGCGAGCGCGTTTTGGAAGCGGCGCGGCGGCTTGGCTATGTGCCGAACAAAATTGCAGGCGCTTTGGCAAGCCAGCGCGTCAATCTTGTCGGTGTGATCATCCCCTCACTGTCAAATATGGTGTTCCCCGAAGTGATGACCGGCATTTCTGATGTGCTGGAGGACACCGGGCTTCAGCCGGTTGTTGGTGTGACAAACTATCTGCCCGAACGGGAAGAATCAGTCATTTACGAGATGCTGAGTTGGCGGCCTTCGGGTCTGATCCTTGCCGGGCTGGAGCATAGCGCGGCAAGTCAGGCAATGCTCGCACAGGCGGGTGTGCCGATTGTCGAGATCATGGATATCGACGGCACCCCGGTTGATTCCGCCGTGGGTATTTCGCATCGCCGCGCCGGACGGCAGATGGCAGAGACAATTGTTGCGGCAGGGTATCGGCGGATTGCTTTTCTGGGAACGCAAATGCCAAACGATCACCGTGCAAAAAAGCGGTTGGCCGGATTTGAAGAAGCCTTGGGTCGCGAAGGGCTGCTGCTGGCGGATCGTGAGTTTTACTCGGGTGGCTCTGCCCTTCTGAAAGGGCGCGAGATGACCGAAGCGGTACTGAAGCGCAGCCCCGATGTTGATTTTCTCTACTACTCGAACGACATGATCGGCGCCGGTGGGCTTTTGTACTGCCTTGATCAGGGCATTGATGTGCCGGGGCGCGTCGGGTTGGCCGGGTTTAACGGCGTCGAGTTGCTGGATGGTCTGCCGCGACGACTGGCGACGATGGATGCCTGCCGTCTGGATATTGGCAGGCTGGCTGCCGAAATAATCGCGGGCAAGCGGCCTGACGGGATTGTGGGTGGCGAAATAATCGAGCTGTCTCCGACCCTGCAGCCCGGCGACACGATCCGCAAAGTTTAGGCCATTGGCACCAGCCGTTTGATGGCGGCCACATGGTCTGCGCTGGCGGCCATGGCGTCACTGGCCAACAGGCGCGCGTCTTCCATCAGCGACTCGGGCGAGGTGATCCGGTCAATCAAGCCCCAGGACAGCGCTTCGGCCGCGTCAATGCGGGCACCACCCATCAACACCATTTTGCTGCGTGCCGGGCCGATCAGAGCAGACATGCGCCGCGGGTCGGTTGGTTGGGGCAGAAACCCCAGCTTCATCACCGGATAGAAAAACTTGGCGGCAGGCACAGCAAGCCGCAGATCGCAGGCCAGCACCATTCCCATCGCCCCACCCGCCAGCGTGCCATTCAGTGCGGCAATGGTCAGGCACGGCAAACCAGCAACACGCGCCGACAACCGTTCCCAAACCGGGTCTGTCGCCAGACCTGCGCGGGCGTCATCAAGATCTGCCCCGGCAGAAAACACGTTTCCCGCCCCGGTCAGGATCACCGCGCGCACCCCCTTAAGCTCTGCATGGGCCAAAGCCGCATCCAGTTCTTCAAGCATCAGGCGGGTAAGAGAGTTTGCCTTATCCTGGCGATTCAGGGTCAGGGTCAACAAGCGCCCGTCAAGTTCAACGTTGATCATTCCATCACTCCGATCGCGCGGCGGACATTTTCATCCCGCAATTTCACTTCTTCACCCAGCCATGTATCGCCACCCGGACCGCACATCCACAGCAGGCACTTGGCAGGCCAGTCCGCAGGGATATGAACCGCCGGATCAAGCGCCGAAACGGGGTTAATTCCGCTGGCCTTGATTTTGACCTGCATTTCCGTTGCGACCGTTCCCGGCGAAAGACCCATGATTCGCAAACCGTTCCCGCTTTCTTCCAGATGGGCGGCGCGAGTCAGCATAGCGGCCCCGGCCTTGGCGGCACAATATGCGCTCCACCCTTCATAAGGGTTACTGGCCGCGCCCGAACTGACAGTAATAATCGTGCCACCCCCCGCCGCCTTCATCACCGGGATTGCGGCGCGCATGCCGTTGAACACGCCCTTCAGGTTCACGTCGATAGACCGCCCCCAGGCATCGGCATCGGCATCTTCCAGCCGCGCAATCGGGTCGATCATGCCTGCGTTGTTGATCAGCGCATCCAAGCGCCCCCAGCGTGACAGTACCGATTGCACTGCATTTCGCATGGCAGTCGGGTCTGCCACGTCACAAGGCAGCGCAATAGACGCGGAACCTATCAGTCTGGACAGCTCCGAAATGTCATCAGCCGAACGCGCCAGAAGCGCCACGCGCCATCCGGCCTGTGCAAATACATGCGCAGCAGCGGCGCCGATGCCGCGACTTGCCCCAGTGATCATCACAGTCTTTTCGGTCATGGTCTTCCCCTTGCTTTGCGTGATCGCGAACCAGCGCAGACTGCCCCTTACCGGAAGCCCTTGACCCTGTGGCACGGTCAGAACAGGATATAAGCCAATCAGAGCATTTGTGGGAAAGGTGTATTATGAAACGGGCAACCTGTGCGACCTCATCCTTCTTTTTGTCGGTTTTATTGGGATTGCCCGTCGCCGCCCAGGTCACACCTGAAGAGGTGTGGCAAGGGTGGCAGAAAATGGGCGCAACTTATGGTCAGGCGATTGTCGCCGATCAAGTTGTGCGCAGTGGCGATACCCTGGTTGTCAGCGGCATGAAGATCAGCATGGATCAGGACGGTGCCAAGATTGACGGCGGCATTGATGAAGTGCGGTTCAAGGATCTGGGCAACGGAACGGTCGAAGTGACGATGACCGACACCTACACCATCGACATGACCATGCCAGAGAGTGGAAAAACGCAAGACATCAACCTGAAACTTACCCAGCCCGGCGTCAGCCTGATTGCTGGCGGCAGTGCAACTCGCACCGAATACACCTATTCCGCGCCCTCAGTCTTGATGGACATGCAGATCAGCGAAGATGGTGCTGTGCTGGCCAATGTAGCCTCGGCTTTGACCGGACTTGCGGGCACCTACACACTGGACACGAAGACAGCGCAAAGCATGCTGGACAGCGCGCTGTCGATCGACACGCTCGATTTCACAATCGTCGCCGGAGACGCTGCCGATGGCGCCAATATCACAGGCACACTTGGGGCGCTGAAGATGGGGTCCAACGGTACCTTCCTTGGCGTTGCAGCCATGGAAAACATGTCGCAAGCCCTGCGGGACGGTTTTGCCGCCGACGTAGATCTGTCTTACGGTCAAGGCAATTTTACCATTGATGTCCGCGACTCCGGCAAGGAAAGCAAAATCGTGGCAGCGAACGCAACCGGGCATTTTCGCGTCAACATGGGGGCCGAGGCTCTGCGCTATGGCGCGGGCGGCACTGGGGTAGAGATGGTGGTGACAGGGGCCGACATTCCGTTCCCGGAAGTCAGGCTCAGCTATGGCGAGGCATCGTTTGATTTTCTGATGCCATTGGTCGCCTCGGATCAACCGACCGACTTTACCTTTCTGACGCGGATTGTAGATCTGGCGGTATCTGATGACATCTGGACGATGTTCGACCCGACAGTGGCCTTACCGCGCGATCCCGCAACATTGGTCATCGACACAAAAGGCAAAGTGCGTCTGACCGCTGATCTGATGGACGAAGCCGCGATGGCGTCGCTGGATGATGGCGCGCCGGGCGAGATTCACGCACTGGATGTGACCGATCTGACCCTGAAGTTTGCCGGGGCAGAGTTGAAAGGCACAGGCGGCGTGACCTTCGACAACAGCGATACAATAACCTTTGATGGCGTTCCCGCTCCGACGGGTAGGTTTGATCTTGAGATCAAGGGCGGGAACGGTCTGCTCGACAAGCTGGTGGCGATGGGGGTGATTCCGGCCGATCAGGCGATGGGGGCGCGCATGATGATTGCGATGTTCGCCAAACCGGGTAGTGGGCCGGATGTGCTGAACTCCTCGTTGGAGTTTCGCGACAAGGGCTTTTTTGCCAATGGACAGCGTTTGAAGTAACCGCCGTTTGCAATGATACGGTCCTCGCCATGCGCGGGGGCCGTTGCGGTGGCTTGCAGGTGGGGGCCTGACGGACTACCTCGGCCATAGCACAGTGCAAGGAACCCAGCATGATTGATCTTTCGCGCCTGACCGATGCCCTTTTGTCAGCCGCCCGGCGCGCCGGAGCGGAACAGGCGGATGCTTTGGCGATGGATGGCACCTCGCTTTCGATCGACATTCGTGCGGGCAAGCTGGAGCAAGCCGAACGGTCAGAAGGTGTGGAAATCGGTCTGCGCGTGCTGATTGGCGGGCGGCAAGCCTGTGTGTCAGCGTCAGATATTTCTGATGCGACAATTGCCGCGCTGGCAGAACGCGCGGTGGCCATGGCACGCGAAGCACCGGCAGACCCTTATGCCGGGCTGGCCGATCCTGATCAGATTGCGCGCAGTTGGGATCTGTCCGCGCTGGAGTTGTCTGACCCCGCGCCAGAGCCGGGGGCGGCAGAGCTGGAGGCGGCGGCGCGGGCGGTTGAGCTGGCGGCGATGGACCGCGCCGGGATCACGCAGGTCGAAGCCTCGGCCAGCTATGGGCGGCGGGCAATGCATCTGGCGGCGACGAACGGGTTTTCAGGTGGCTACGGCCGCACGTCTCATTCGCTGTCAGCGGTCGCTTTCACCGGGGAAGGCACCGCAATGGAACGGGACTGGGCCGCCGAGGGCCGGATCTATGCCAGTGACATGCCGGGCGCGGAAGGTATTGGATATCTAGCCAGCGAACGCGCCTTGCAGCGCGCGGGTGCTGTACGGCCCAAGACCGGCACTTATGCGGTGCTGTTTGATGAACGGGTCGCCTCCAGCCTGATCGGGCATTTGCTGTCGGCCACCAATGGTGCGGCAATCGCGCGCGGCGCGTCATGGTTGCGCGATGCGATGGGCCAGCAGGTTTTGCCCGCGCATCTGTCGGTGATTGAAGACCCGCACCGGGTGCGCATCGGAGCCAGCCGCCCGTTTGACGGCGAAGGCCTGCCGACACAGCGCCGGGTGATCGTGGAAAACGGCGTGCTGACGGGCTGGACGCTGGATCTGGCGACCGGGCGCAAGCTGGGGATGCCGTCGACCGCCAACGCGGCGCGCGGGGCGTCTTCGCCGCCCTCGCCCTCGACCAGCAACATCGATCTGACTCCGGGCACGCACAGCCGCGATGATCTGATCGCGCAGATGGGAACAGGGTTGCTGGTCACCTCGATGATCGGGTCCACCATTAGCGCCACCACCGGCGATTATTCCCGTGGGGCGGCGGGGTTTTGGGTAGAGAATGGGGTGATTCAATACCCTGTCAACGAATGCACCATTGCGGGTAATCTGCGCGACATGCTGCTGCGGATCATCCCGGCCAATGACGCACGGTCGCATCTTTCAACCCGCGTGCCATCTTTGCTGATCGACGGGATGACCCTTGCCGGGGCCTGATCTGACCCTTTTGGCCGAAGTGGCACGCAAAGCCGGCGACATCGCCATGCGCTTTTGGCGGCAGGATCCGCAGGTCTGGGACAAGGGCGGTGATCATGGCCCTGTGACCGAGGCGGATCTGGCTGTGAACGATATGCTAAAGGCGACCCTGCTGGCGGCGAGACCGGATTACGGCTGGCTGTCCGAGGAAACCCCGGATTCAGCGGATCGGTTATTGGCAGATCGTCTGTTCATCCTTGACCCTATCGACGGCACACGGGCCTTTGTTTTGGGCGAGGATAATTTTGCTGTGTCCTTGGCGGTGGTCGAAAAAGGCGTGGTGATTGCCGGGGCGGTGATGATGCCCGCGAAAAACAGGCTCTACACCGGCGAGATTGGTGGGCCTGCACTGTGTAATGGGGTGGAGATCCGGGCCGGAGCGCGCAGCAATCTGGTGGGGTCCAACCTGCTGGCGACCAAGGCCAATATGGAACCTTCGCATTGGCCCGGCGGAGTGCCAGAGCTGAAGCGCAGTTTCCGCACCTCGCTGGCCTATCGGCTGTGTCTGGCGGCAGAGGGGCGATATGACGGGATGATCACCTTTCGCGACACATGGGAATGGGACATCGCGGCGGGTAGCCTGATTTGCGATTGCGCGGGCGCGAAGGTGACAGACCGAACGGGTGCCGCACTGCGGTTCAATTCGCCCCGCGCAATGACAGCGGGAGTGATTGCCACCAACCCGGCATTGCACCGTGCCATCATGGCGCGGCTCTAAAGAAAAAGGGGAAAGCCGAAGCTTTCCCCTTTGGTCGACTCAGACTTTCAACGCTTAGCGCTTGGCACCCTTTGGTGGCACAAAACGCTTGGATGTGTCCTTGGCATCTGCACGCGGGCGGGCCGGAGCATCAGATTTGCGCGCAAAGGGCTTTTTGCCGTCAGCGCCAGCTGGTTTAAAGCCAGCCTTGCCCGCAGGTTTTCCGTCACGCTTGGCATATGGCCGCGCATCATCGCCCTTGGGCGCATAGGTGCGCTTTTCGGCGCGGTCGCCTTCGGCCTTTGGCTTATAGCCGGTGCCCTCAGAGGCATGGCTTTTGAACCCGGCCGCACGCGCTGGTTTGTCAGCACTACCACCGAAAGACTTAAAGCCCGCCGATTTGAACTTTGCACCACCTGCCGGAGCATCATCACGCTTGGCATAAGGCTTGCGCTCTGCGCCTTCGCGTGGGGCGTAGGGCTTGCGGTCACCGTCTTCGCGCTTGGCATAGGGTTTGCGGTCTGCTCCGTCACGTGGGGCGTAGGGCTTGCGCTCTGCTCCTTCGCGGGGCGCATAGGGCTTGCGGTCGGCATCATCGCGCTTGGCATAGGGCGCACGTTCGGCAGCAGCACGCGGGGCATAAGGCTTACGCTCGGCATCATCGCGCTTGACGTAAGGTTTGCGGGCCGGGGCGGGGGCCGAGATGATGGCATCATCCTCGACCACACGCGGCGGCTTTGGCTTATAGGCCGGGCGATCTTCGCGCGGGGCACGTTCTGGCCGCTCAAGGCTCGGCTCGCCTTCCATGCGTTCCATGATCAGACCCGGTTCCAGCTCAAGCTGCGGACCGAAGCGGCCTGCCAGTGGTTCGGCGATCTGGACGTAAGTGATGTCCTCCTTGACTCGGATCGCGCCGATACCGTCCTTGGAAATGCCAGCCCCATCGCAGATTTTCGGCAGGATCCAGCGTGCCTCGGCGCGGCCAGAATGGCCGACGGTCAGGGTGAACCAGACCGAAGGGCCAAATTCGCTACGCTCACGCGGGGCCGATGCAGGCGGTGGCGGCAGGCTGTCGGACAGCACTTCCGGGGCCGACCGGCCTTCGCGCCACAACCGGATGAAGGCAGCGGCGGTCTGCTCGGCGCCAAAGCGTTCGATCAGGGTGCCGACCATGGCAGCATCGTCGCCGACAGCCTCAGTCAGAGCCGGGTGTTCCAGAATGCGCTGGTCATCGCGGGCCTGCACTTCTTCGGCGCTGGGGGCCTTGACCCATTGCGCCACGACCTTGGCACCGGCCAGCAGACGCTGCGCCTTTTTCGCCTCGGCCGGGGGCACGATCAGCGCCGACACGCCCTTGCTTCCCGCGCGGCCAGTCCGGCCAGAGCGGTGCAGCAGGGTATCGGAGTTCGACGGCAAATCAGCGTGGATCACCAGTTCCAGACCTGGAAGGTCGATGCCACGTGCGGCAACATCGGTCGCAATACAAACCCGCGCCCGGCCATCGCGCAGCGATTGCAGCGCATGGGTGCGTTCCTGTTGGCTCAGTTCGCCCGACAGCGCCACAGCCTGAAACCCGCGGTTGGTCATCCGGGCCATCAGATGGGTCACGTTCATCCGGGTTTTGCAGAACACGATGGCGGTGGGCGCATCGTAATATCGCAGCGCGTTGAAAATCGCATGCTCACGGTCGCGCGAGGCGACCGACATGGCGCGATATTCGATATCGGCGTGCTGCTTGGTTTCACCCTTGGCGATGATGCGCATGGCATCGCGCTGGAAGGTGCGGGCCAGCGTTTCGATCTCTTTCGGCACGGTGGCCGAAAACATCAACGTGCGGCGATCTTGTGGGGCAGCGCCCAGAATGAACTCCAGATCCTCGGCAAAGCCCAGATCCAGCATCTCATCCGCTTCGTCCAGCACAGTTGCGCGGCAGAACGACAGATCCAACGACCCGCGCTCGATATGGTCGCGCAGACGGCCGGGCGTGCCGACAACAATATGTGTGCCACGATCCAGCACACGCTTTTCAGTGCGGTAGTCCATGCCACCGACGCAGGACGCAATCTGCGCGCCCGCCACGCCGTACAGCCAGTCCAGCTCGCGCTTGACCTGCAGGGCCAGTTCGCGCGTTGGGGCCACGACCAGCGCAATCGGCTTGTCGGCATAAAGCAGGCGGTCAGACCCCGCCAGAATTTCCGGCGCGATCGCCAGACCAAAGGCCACGGTCTTGCCCGACCCGGTCTGTGCCGAAACCAACAGGTCACGGCCTTCAACGCCATCGGCCAGAACAGCCATCTGCACTGCCGTAAGGGCTTCATAGCCCTTGGCTTCCAAAGCCTGCGCCAGCGGCGCGGCCACGTTCATATCGATCATTTATATTTTCCAAAAAGGAGGATGCCATTGCATCCGTGAAGCCCTGTGCGGCGCCTTCTTTCCCTTTTGGCCGCGGGCCTCCTCGCCCGACGCGCCCCCGGAATCCTCGGGCCGACTTGGGGTCCATAACGTAAAGCGGGTCGAATGTATAGCCTGACTTACAGCATGACAATGTTTCAGGCTGTGGAAGGCCGGGCTCCATTTCATTGAAGCCCCGGTTTCGGCGTTGTCACGGGGGTCCCTTCCCCCGACAGTCAGGCCAACCGATGAGGCATTCGAATGACCGAAACGCATTTCAAAAAGGGCGCGCTCAAGGCCGCCGAAGCAGCAGATCTGTCGGCATCCGTCAGCGCCATCCTTACGGAACTTGAGGCCGGAGGTGAAGCGGCAGCCCGGCGCCTGTCGCGCGATCTGGATGGCTATGACGGCGACATCGTGCTGTCACAAGAGGCCATCGCCGCAGCTTGCGCGCGTGTGCCGCAGGCGCTGAAAGACGATATCGCCTATGCGCATGAAAACATTTCCCGTTTTGCGCAGGCACAGCGCGACAGCATCACCGAGACAGAAATCGAACTGCGCCCCGGCCTGACAGCAGGGCAAAGGCTGATCCCGGTTCAGGCAGCGGGCTGCTACATCCCCGGCGGGCGCTACAGCCACATTGCCAGCGCGATGATGACGGTGACAACCGCGCGCGTCGCAGGCGTGCCGCATATCGCCGCGGTCTCGCCGCCGCGTGCGGGGGCAGTGGCGGGTATCCCGGATGCCATCCTTTACACTCTTCATCGCTGCGGCGCTGATCGCATTCTCGCCTTGGGCGGTGTTCAAGGTATTGCCGCGATGGCCTTTGGCCTGTTTGACCTGCCGCGCGCCGATATTCTGGTCGGCCCCGGCAATCAGTATGTGGCAGAGGCAAAGCGGCTGCTGTTTGGACGTGTTGGCATCGATATGGTTGCTGGGCCCACTGATTCTCTGGTCGTTGCTGATTCAACAGCAGACCCTTTGACCGTCGCTTGGGATCTGATCGGTCAGGCAGAGCATGGTGCCAATTCCCCGGTTTGGCTGATCACTGATTCCGCAGTGCTTGCAACGGAAGTGGCCCGCCTCGCCCCACTTTGCGCGGCAGAGCTTCCGCAGCCCAATCGCGCCGCGGCCGAATCCGCGTGGGCTGGGTTGGGGGAAATCATTCTGTGCGAAAACCGCGACCAGATGGCTGCGCAGGCCGATCTTATCGCGCCCGAACATCTGCATGTGCAGGCCGCTGATCTGGATTGGTGGAAATCCCGTCTCACCGCCTATGGCTCATTGTTTCTGGGCGCAGAATCCACAGTGGCCTTTGGCGACAAAGCGGCAGGCACCAATCATGTCCTGCCCACCTCTGGCGCGGCACGCTACACGGGCGGTCTCTCGGTGCACAAGTTCCTGAAAACCGTCACATGGCAGCGCGTCACGGCCGAAGCGTTGCCCCGCCTTGCCGCCGTAACCGCAAACATCAGCCGCTTTGAGGGTATGGAGGGCCATGCCAGAACCGCCGACCTGCGCCTTGAGAAATATACTTTCCAATCCTCCTGATCCGCCTTCATCTTGGCCAAAGTGCTCGGGGTCGTCGGTTCGTGCGCCACTGGCTTCAAAACCACCGGGCGACAGGCAGAGCCTCGGGTCCACCAACAAGAAAGTCCGTGACATGCATCTTTCCCGCTTTCCCCGCGTCCGCCTTAGCCACCTACCCACCCCGCTGGAGGCGATGCCGCGGCTGACGGCTTTGCTGGGTGGGCCAGAGCTGTGGATCAAGCGGGATGATTGCACTGGTCTGTCAACCGGCGGCAACAAGACCCGAAAGCTTGAGTTTCTGATGGCCGAGGCCTTGGCGCAAGGCGCTGATATGGTGCTGACCCAGGGTGCCACGCAATCAAACCACGCCCGCCAAACTGCGGCAGCGGCGGCAAAGCTGGGCTTGGATTGCCACATCATCCTTGAAGACCGCACCGGCTATAACGAACCAAATTACCGCATGAACGGCAATGTGCTGCTGGATGTATTGCACGGGGCCACAATTGAAAATCGCGGGCCAGGACTGGACATGCACGCCGAGCTTTTGGCCGTAACAGAGACGTTTCGGGCCAAAGGCCGCCGCCCCTATGCCATCCCCGGGGGCGGATCGAATCCTACGGGGGCCTTGGGCTATGTGAATTGCGCGCTGGAATTGTTGGCGCAGATGGTCGATCGCGGACTCTCCTTTGATCACATGGTCACTGCCACAGGGTCGGCTGGCACCCATGCCGGGCTGATCGTGGGGTTGAAGGCGCTGAACGCGCAGCTTCCGCTTTTGGGTATCGGCGTGCGCGCGCCAAAGGACAAGCAGGAAGAAAATGTCTTCAAACTGGCGCAGGCGACCGAGGAAAAGCTGGGAACCCAAGGCATGGTCAAACGCGAAGATGTGGTCGCAAACTGCGATTATATTGGCCAGGGCTACGGCATTCCCGCTGACAGCACGCTAGAGGCGATTGATCTGTTTGCCCGTCAGGAAGCCATTTTGCTAGATCCGGTCTATTCTGGAAAAGGCGCTGCCGGGCTGATCGATCTGATCCGCAAAGGCCATTTTAAAAAGGGCGAGCGGGTGGTGTTCCTGCATACCGGCGGCGCTATTGGCCTGACCGGATACACCCACGTTCTGCCACACGCATGAAAACGGTCGGCATTCTTGGCGGTATGGGGCCAGCGGCTACAATTCTGCTTATGCAGAGACTGTTACGGGCTGTCCCAGCCCGGGATGATGCCGACCACATTCCCCTGATCGTGCATCAGAATCCTGCGGTTCCCAGCCGGATTGCAAGGCTGATCAATGGTGTGGGCGAAGATCCCGGCCCCGTTCTGGCAGGCATGGCGCGGGCCTTGCATGTGGCAGGGGCACAAGCCCTTGCCATGCCTTGCAATACGGCCCACGCCTATGCGCCGCAAATCATCGTCGCCACGCCCCTGCCGTTTCTGGATATGCGCGCCGCCACCGTTGCAGCCTTGCCGAGCGGTCGGGTCGGCATGCTTGCCTCACCCGCGCTGCGGTTGACCGGAGCGTTTGAGGCACAGTTCAACTCCGCTGGAGTAGAGCCTGTTTGGCCGATAGATGATGCCCCCATACTGACTGTGATCCAGCGAGTAAAGGCGGGCTTTACCGGGCCAGCGGAACGCGATGACATGGCCCGGCTGGCCGAGCAGATGGCCGAACGCTGTGATCATCTGCTGGTTGCCTGCACCGAATTGTCCCTGCTGACCGACGCAATCCGCCCGCGCTTTACAGACAGTCTTGACTGTTTGATTGGTGAAATTCTGCGGTTTTCGCAGAGTTAGAGCCTATTCATCGTCGGCCACTTCGATCGCGCCAGCCAAAGTGGGGGCGATTGCGTCAAACCGGGGCACCAGATGGCTGCGCACCAAGGCGCGGCAATCGCGGGCAAGCTCTTCTGGCAAGCGGCCCAGCTCGTCCGTGCGGGCAATCAGATGCACCCGGCGCACATCTCCGGCAAAGGGCAGGGCCATGACCTCAAGATCCGGTAAGAACCGTTCCGCATCCATCAGGTTCAGCGGGGTGGTGATTGTCCAGCCGCCCGTTTGAACCACCATTGCCAAAACCGAGCGTGTGGCCTCCAGTGCAAACCGCCGGTCCGGGTTCAGCCGGACCCGCGCAAGATGGCGCGCAATGCGCTGACCAATCGGCAGGCTTTCGGAATATTGCACAAAGGGCAGCCGCTCTAACGCCGCGCGCACATCGCCGCGAACAGACCCTTTGCCAGCCACCAGTACAAACGGCTCGCGCAGAATGGGCAGCACACGAAAGGCCGTGGTGTCGGGGGGCACCATCGCTGACACACCGATATCCGCCTCTCGGGCAAGCAGCCGGTCGATCACATGATCGGACCGGCCCGAGAACGCATGTACAAAACAGCGCGACAGTCGCGATTGCAGCGCTGACACCAGCACCGGCGTCAGCGAGGCGTCAAGATCGTCAATAATGGCAAGATTCAGCTGCGGCAAACTGGAAAGGCTGATTTCGGCCAGATCGGCCTGCGCCTCACTCAGTGCCGCCAAAAGCCTGTGGGCATGACGGCGCAGCACCTGCCCCGCCGGGGTAAGGGATACCGGCTTGGCTTTGCGGTCGAACAAACGGGCACCGACAGCAGCCTCCAGCGCAGTGATGTGCTGACTCACACCCGAGGGAGAACCGCCGATCCGGTTGGCAGCCCCAATGACCGATCCTGCCTCCTCCAGCGCCACGAAAATCCGCAGGCCGCGCAGTGTCAGTTCCGGCGTGGTCTTTGCCTCATCGCTCATCAGGGGCGCAGACTGTCCATCACACGGACCAATCCGGCTGAAATCCCCGGCTCGGACAAGGCGTGGCCTGCGAGCGGCACCATGGTCAGATGGCAGCAGTCCCATCCTTCGGCCAGCTTCCAAGCCGAGGTGGGTGGACAGATCATATCATAACGCCCTTGGATGATATGCGCGGGCAGATGCTTGATCCGATGCTTTTCGCGCAGGATCCAGCCGTCTTCTTCCAAAAACCCCGCGGCATGGAAATAGTGATTTTCCAGCCGCGAAAAGGCACGTGCATATTCGCCGGGGCTTTCACCAACGGGGCCGTCATGATGCACCGATGCAAGCGCGTTTTCCCAATTCGCCCAAATGCGCGCAAAGCGGGTTTCTTCCATCAGATTGCCGCAAAACAGACGGCGGTGATAGGCTGCGATCAGATTCTTGCGCTCCTCGGCTGGGATCGGGCCAACGAAACGCGCCCAGAGTTCGGGGAAAAACGCCCCTGCGCCTCCACCATAAAACCAGTCCAGTTCGGCCTGCGTCATCAAGAACACGCCGCGCAGCACCAGATGCACCGCGCGACTGGGGTGGCTGATGGCATAAATCAGAGCCAACGTGGCACCCCAGCTGCCACCAAAAAGGATAAACTGCTCTATCCCAAGCGTTTGACGGATCGTTTCAATGTCACGGATCAGGTGCCATGTCGTGTTGTCAGACACGCTGGCATGAGGGCGCGAGCGCCCGCAGCCGCGCTGATCGAACAAGATCACGCGGTAAACGCTTGGGTCAAAATAGCGGCGCATGGCGGGCGAACAACCGCCCCCCGGACCGCCGTGCAGCACCAGAACCGGGATACCATCCGCGCGCCCGCATTGTTCGACATAAATCTTGTGTCCATCGCCCATATCGATCAAGCGCTGGTCGAACGGATCGACCAGCGGGTAAAGATACTCAACTGCGCGCTTTTGGCCTGATCTCTGATCCATCATCGCTCTATATAATGCCGAAGTGGCCCGCATCCAAAGGGCAATCGAAAGGGAAATGTGATGGAAAGTCAAACAACCGTCGATCCGGCAGAAGTGGCGAAGTTTGAGGCAATGGCCGCTGAATGGTGGGATCCGAACGGCAAGTTCAAACCGTTGCATATGCTCAACCCATGCCGGTTGGATTACATCACCGGCCAGATCGCGGCAGAGTTTGATCGGGATCTGACAAAACCACTGCCGTTCAAGGGCTTGCGGCTACTGGACATCGGCTGTGGTGGCGGGCTTTTGGCCGAACCCATGGCGCGGCTTGGGGCGGATGTGGTGGGCGCAGATGCTGCCCCGCGCAACATACCGGTGGCGCAGGTTCATGCGGCGCAATCCGGGTTGGCAATCGACTACCGCCACACCACAGCCGAAGCGATGGCCGCTGCGGGCGAGCAGTTTGACGTGGTGCTGAACATGGAGGTCGTAGAGCATGTGTCAGACCCACTGGCCTACCTGAGCGCCTGTCAGCAATTGATGGTGCCGAACGGACTGATGATCTGTTCAACGCTGAACCGGAACCCAAAATCATTTCTGATGGCGATTATCGGCGCAGAACATGTCATGCGCTGGCTGCCAAAGGGCACCCATGACTGGAAGAAATTCATAACCCCGGATGAGCTGTGTGACCTGATCCGCAGCGCGGGGCTTGATCCCGTTGACCTCAAAGGCATGGTGTTTAACCCGATCTCTTGGTCGTGGAGCCTGTCATCGCGTGATCTGAGCGTGAATTATGTGACCGCCAGCGTGAAGCGTTAGGAACAAGAAGGCCACACAGACCCCTGAAATTCGACGAATATTTACATTTCTCATCCAATAAAGGTGGGAATTCGGGATAATAGGCGCGTTCCCACAGGGCATGGATTAAATGGCATCCGAACACATCAGCGCCGATATGATCGGCCCCGGAAAGCGCGAACTTGCGCTTATAAAGCGGGAAACGCGTTCTCTTTTGGTCGCCGCCGTTGTGTTCAGCGTGTTTGTAAACCTGTTGATGCTGACCGGGCCACTTTACATGCTTCAGGTCTATGACCGCGTGCTGGGCAGCCGGTCAGAGGCGACACTGGTCGCCTTGTCGATCCTGATGGTTGGCCTGTTTCTGGCGATGGGTGTGCTGGATCATGCCCGGTCCCGCCTTTTGGCCCGGATCGGCGCACGGTTGCAGGCGCGACTGGATCGGCGGGTGTTTCAGGCGGCACTTGCACGAGCAAGTGTTGCGCCAAGCGATCCGCTGGCTGCATCGGCGCAACGCGACCTTGAAGCGATGCAGCGGTTCTGGACCTCGCCCATCGCCGCAGCCGTCATGGATCTGCCGTGGACGCCGTTATTTCTGGCAGCCATTTTTGTCTTTCATCCCCTGTTGGGTTGGCTGGCCCTGTCTGGTGGCGCGATTCTGGTGGTTCTGGCACTGGCCAATCAGCTTTTGGGAAAAGAACCCGTCCTGCGCGCCAATGCCGCGACAGTGGCGGCAGAGCGTGTGGCGGACAGGTTGAAAGCTGATGCCGAATTGCTGCGATCCCTTGGGATGAGCGATGCTGCCTTCCGCCGCTGGTCCGGGGCCCGCACCAATGCCTTGGCCAGCGGTTTGGAAAGCGCAGACCTCGGGGGCCGATTCAGCAGCACCACCCGTGCGCTGCGCATGATGCTGCAATCGGCGATCCTTGGCCTTGGGGCCTGGCTGGTCTTGCAAGATCAGCTGACAGCCGGCGCGATGATTGCGGCGTCAATCGTGATGGGGCGCGCGCTTGCCCCGATCGAGCAAGCGATCGGTCAATGGGCCGTGCTGGCGCGGGCGCGCGAGGGCCGGCAGAATTTGCTGCGCCTGCTGTCCACGCAGCCCATTGAGGCGCCGCGAACCGCCCTTCCCCGCCCAAAGGCCTTGCTAGAGGTCGAGGGGTTGTCTTTGGTGCTGCCCGGCAGCCAAACGCCCGTCTTGCGCAGCATCAGCTTCCGGTTGGAACCGGGGCAGGCGTTGGGGATCATCGGGCCGTCTGGTGCGGGGAAATCCACGCTTGGCCGGGCAATTGTGGGGGCGCTTCGCCCAACGGCAGGAAAAATCCGGCTGGATGGTACAGAGCTGGCGCAATACGACCCCGATGTTCTGGGCAGCTATTTTGGCTATCTGCCGCAAAGCGTGTCCCTGTTTGACGCGACCGTAGCAGAGAATATCGCCCGTCTGGCACCACAGCCAGATGCGGAAAAGGTGGTCGCGGCGGCCCGAGCCGCAGCGGCCAATGACATGATCCTGAAACTGGCAAAGGGCTATGACACGCCGCTGACATCCGTTGGCGGCCAGCTTTCAGGTGGGCAAGTGCAACGCGTTGGATTGGCCCGCGCGCTCTATGGCAACCCGGTTCTTCTTGTTCTGGACGAGCCTAACTCCAATCTCGACAATGACGGCTCTATGGCGCTGAATGCCGCGATCCGGCAAATAAAGGCCGCAGGCGGCAGCGTGATCGTCATTGCGCACAGGCCAGCGGCAATACAGGAATGTGACCTGCTGCTTGTCATCGAAGACGGTCAACGCCGCGCCTTTGGCCCCCGTGATGAAGTGCTGCGCGACAAGGTCAAGAACCACACCGAGTTGGTGCGCAGCAAAGGACCGGGAGGAGTGACATGAGCCAGCAGGGATTGCCGCCCGCCCTTGGGGCAAAAGGCCCGCTGTTGATCGGCGGGTTGACCATGCTTGCGCTGGTAGGCGGGCTTGGTCTGTGGTCCGTGACCACCTCCATCTCTGGTGCAATTGTCGCCCCCGGCCGGATAGAGGTGGAACAGAACCGTCAGGTTGTGCAGCACCCGGATGGCGGCGTTGTCGCTGAAATTATGGTTAATGAAGGCGCAAGTGTCACGGCGGGTGATATTCTGTTGCGGCTTGATGGTGCGCTGGTCAAATCAGAGCTTCTGATCATCGACGGCCAGCTGTCCGAGGTGCAAGCCCGCCGCGCGCGGCTGGAGGCAGAGCGCGACGATGCATCGGAAATGATTTTATCCGTGGCGCTGACCCAAAAAGCCGAAGCGAACCCCGACGCGGCAGAACAGATAGAGGGCCAGCGCCGACTGTTCATCGCACGCAAGGAAACCTTGGCCGGCACGATTGAACAGTTGGAAAAACGCAAAGGGCAGACAGTTTCACAAATTGGTGGCATTGATGCTCAGGCGCGGGCGTTGTCGGATCAGCTCGACCTGATCGGGCAGGAGCTGGCGGATCAGCAGGTGCTGCTAGCCAAGGGGCTGGCGCAAGCGCCGCGTGTGCTAGCCCTGCAACGCGAAGCCTCGCGGCTGGCCGGTCAGGTTGGCGAACTGGCGGCATCTCGCGCACAGTCCGAAGGACGAATTACCGAGATCGAGCTGGAAATTCTGGGGCTTTCATCGCAGCGCCGCGAAGAGGCCAACACCCAGCTGCGCGACATCGGCACTACTGAACTGGAACTGATCCAACGGCAGCGCGCATTGTCGGAACAGGTTGCGCGGCTTGATATCCGTGCACCGGTTTCGGGCACAGTGCTGGGGCTACAGGTGACAACGCCGCGTGCCGTTTTGCGCCCGGCAGACCCGGTTGCCCATATTGTGCCGCAAGACCGCCCATTGGTGATAGCAGCACAGATTGCCCCGATCCATATTGATGAGGTCTATGTCGGTCAGCCGGTCAAGCTGATGTTCCCTGCGTTTTCTGCCCGCACAACACCAGAGCTGAATGGGTTCGTCACAATTGTCTCTGCCGATTCCCTGACTGATCCGGTAACAAACGTGCCCTTTTACAGAGCTGAAATCTCAATGGCGCCGGAAGAGGCCGAACGGCTGGGTCAGACATTGCTGCCGGGCATGCCAGTGGATGCGTTTATACAGACCGAGGCGCGAACGCCTCTGGCCTATCTGATCAAACCGTTCACAGATTATTTTACACACGCGTTCCGCGAAAGCTGACGGTCAGCCCATCCGTTCCGATGCGTAAGACCCCGGAGACGCTGGGAAAACCACGGTTTTATTGCCGTTGATGAACACGCGGCCATGGACATGTGCATGAATCGCGCGGGACAGAACCTGCGATTCCACATCGCGACCCAATGAGACGTAATCCTCATTTGATTGCGCATGAGTCACACGGATGATGTCCTGTTCGATGATCGGGCCTTCGTCCAGATCACCCGTTACGTAGTGCGAGGTCGCTCCGATCAATTTCACCCCTTTTTCAAAGGCTTGCTTATAGGGGTTCGCCCCTTTGAAGCTGGGCAGGAAAGAGTGGTGAATGTTGATGATCCGACCAGACATCTTGCGGCACATCTCATCCGACAGAACCTGCATATACCGCGCCAGCACGATCAGTTCCGCCCCCGTGTCTTCGACAATGCGCATCTGTTCAGCCTCGGCTTGCGCTTTGTTCTTCGGAGTGACCTTGATGCAGTAATACGGGATATCCTGGTTCACCACGACCTTTTGGTAATCCATATGGTTCGAGATCACCGCTGCGATTTCAACGGGCAAAGCACCGATCCGCGAGCGATACAGCAGGTCGTTCAGGCAATGGCCAAAGCGGCTGACCATGATGATAACGCGGCGTTTGACCAGTTCATCAAAGAACTCTGCCTGCATGCCGAACTTTTCGGCAATCGGGTCAAAACCCGCGCGCAAATCTTCCAGCCCTTTGTCACCTTCGGACCGAAAGCTGACGCGCATGAAGAAGTTTCCGGTGCCGGTGTCGTCGAATTGCGAGCTGTCCGTAATGTTGCAGGACTGATCCGCCAGAAAGGTTGAAATCGCCGCGACGATCCCACGGGTCGAGGGGCATTGGACGCGAAGCGCAAAGCTGGTCATGAGGGGCTCTTTCAGTGGATGCGTAGCCTAAGGATATAGGGCGGATGATAGTCAGCCGCCCTTACACCCGAATGACTGGCTGCGAACAAGCATGTTCCATTCGCGTCTTTCCGTGGTGCAGCAGCGGATTACTCCGCCGCGGCAAGGGGTGGGGCCGTGCGCGGCCCAACCATGGCATCCAGCCGGTCCCGCAGCGCCCGTTGCTCTGCATCCAGCAAGGCGATGCGTTCAGCCAGTACTTCGGCGGGTGGGGCCTCGGGGTCGGGTTCTTTTTTCCCGACAAATCGGCCAAACGCCCAGCCAAGCACGCGGCTCAGATCATCCATGATCAGATAAAAGGCCGGAACCACCACAAGGGACAGGACGGTTGACACGATAATCCCCCCGATCACCGCCGTTGCCATCGGCGCGCGGAACGACCCACCCTCGCCCACGCCCAGCGCCGACGGCAGCATGCCTGCCGACATGGCGATAGAGGTCATGACAATGGGCCGGGCGCGCTTGTGGCCCGCCTCCATCACGGCGGTAAAGCGTTCCATCCCTTGAGCGCGCATCTCGATGGCAAAGTCGATCAGCAGAATGGCATTTTTGGTAACAATCCCCATCAACATAAGAATACCGATCAACACTGGCATCGACACCGCAGACCCGGTCAGAATCAACGCGGTCGCGACACCCCCAATGGCCAGCGGCAACGAAAACAGGATGGTGAACGGCTGGATCACCGATTTGAACAACAGGATCAGCACGGTCAGCACCAGCATCAGGCCCAGCAGCATTGCGTTGCCAAAACTTGCCATCAATTCGTTTTGCACCTCGGCGTCGCCCGCCTCTTGCACACGGACGCCGGGGGGCAACTCAACCGTGGCCACGATCTCGGTGAACCGGTCAGTTGCGGTGCCAAGTGCCACACCAACAGGCAGGTTCGCCCCGATGGTCGCGCGGCGTTCGCGGTTCAGGCGGTTGACGGTAGACGGGCCTTCGGCGATGGCCACATCGGCCACGGCGGACAGCGGCACAACGCTGCCGGTTGCTGTCGTCAGCTTCAACGCGGAAATGCGGGCCAGATCTTCGCGTGCGGCATTGTTCAGCCGCACCCGCACCGGGACAAGCCGGTTATCAATCGACAGCTTGGCCAGCGCTGCGTCCACATCGCCAATTGTTGCGACCCGCACCACATCTGCGATTTGCGCCGTTGTAATGCCCAGACGCGCCGCCTCATCCATACGGGGGGTGATCTGAATCTCGGGCCGGGGCAGGGCACCTTCAGAGGCGACATTGGCCAAAAGAGGGTCGCCCGAAAGCGCCGTTTCCAATCTGCTGACGGCAAGGTTCAGGTCAGCCTCGTTCGAGGACAGGATCGAGAAAGAAATGTCGCGCTGCCCACGGTCATTCAGCTTGAACGCCCGCATGTCGGGCACAGCTTGCAGACGGGTGAAGACGCTTTCTTCGATGATGTTCTGAGGAACGGTGCGGCCCTTGTTTTCCACCTCTGGAACAAGCCCGCCGATGACCGGAACGGTTCGCCCGATCTGCGACAGTTTGAGCAGCAATGAATGATCAAGCCGGGTCAGCAAAATCGTCACCGAGGCGCGGCGAATGTCCCGGTCTCCTGTGGGCGAAGCCCCGCCAAGGATGAACACATTGTCGATCCAGTCCAGATCTTCGATGGCGGTGTAAATCGCCTTGGTCGTGCGCTCGGTTTCATCCAGCGTGGTGCCGGGCGGAAGTTCGACCGACACAGCGATACGGCTGACATCTTCCGGCGGCAGAAACGACCCCGGTATCTGAAGCATGTAGTAGACCGAGACCACAAGCACCCCGATCGCCGACAGCAGCGTGACATAGCGAAAGCGCAAGGATGTGCGGATCAGGCGCAGATAACCGGTCATGATCCAGCCGTCATTGTGGCTGTCTTCATGCCCGTCTTTGTCGCGCATCAGATACGCCGCCATCATTGGCGTGATCAACCGCGCCACGATCAGCGAGAAGATCACGGCAATCGCAACGGTCATGCCGAATTGCCGGAAATACTGACCGGGAATGCCGGGCATGAAAGACACCGGAACAAAAACGGCGACGATGGTGAAAGTGGTGGCAACAACCGCCAGACCAATTTCGTCAGCCGCTTCGATTGCAGCACGAAACGGGGTTTTGCCCATGCGAATGTGTCGCGCGATATTCTCGATCTCGACAATCGCGTCATCAACCAAGATGCCAGTCGCCAGCGTCAGCGCCAGAAAGGACACGAGGTTGAGCGAAAAGCCCAACAAGTCCATGATAAAGAAGGTCGGCACGGCAGAAAGCGGCAGGGCCACAGCCGCGATGATGGTCGCACGCCAGTTCTTCAGAAACGCCAGCACCACCAGAATCGCCAGAATCGCGCCCTCAATCAGGGTGTGGAGAGCGGATTCGTAGTTGCCGTAGGTGTAGAACACGGTTTCATCGACCAGTTCGATCCCAACCTCGGAGTTATTCGCCCGGATCACATCAAGCTGCGCGTTCACGGTTTCCGCCACCGACACTTCGGATGCGCCACTGGCACGGTAGACGGCGAAGCTGACCACGCGATTGCCGTTCAAACTGGAAAAGCTGCGCAACTCTTCATAGCTGTCGATCACCTCGCCCAGGTCAGACAAGCGCACCTTGCGCCCCGATGGCAGAGCAATGGTTGTGTCGGCCAAACGGTCCACCGTCGCGGCATCGCCCAGAGTGCGAATGGCCTGCTCACCCGACCCAAGTTCCGACCGACCCGAGCCAAGGTTGGCGTTGGTGGCGCGCAGCTGCTGGTTCACGGCCGAGGCACTGATGCCGAAACTGTCCAGCCGAACCGGGTCAAGCTCCACCCGGATTTCACGGTCAGCACCGCCAAAGCGCGACACACGGCCAATGCCGGGACGACCCTGCAAGCCACGGGTGATCACGTCATCGACAAACCATGACAATTCCTCCAGCGTCTTGTCGGGGGCGGTGACGGCAAAAGTCATAATCGCCTGACCCTCCACGTCGATCCGGGTGACGATGGGGGCTTCGATTGATGCTGGCAGATTTCCGCGAATCTGGTCGATGGCATCCTTGGTATCCTGCACGGCCTTTTCGGTCGGCACTTCCATCCGGTATTCGACCACTGTCGTCGAAATGCCGTCATTGACGGTAGAGTTGACGTTCTTCACCCCGTTGATGCCCGCAACGGCATCTTCGATTTCCTTTGTGACCTGACTTTCCATTTCGGCCGGGGCTGCGCCGGGTTGCACAACCGTAATGCCAACCAACGGCACGTCGATGTTCGGGAAGCGGGTGATCGGCAGGGTGTTAAAGCTGTTCCAGCCCAACACCATAAGCAGGAAAAACCCAAGGATCGGTGCAATCGGGTTTTTGATGGCCCATGAGGAAAAGTTCATCATCCGCCCCTGTCAGTTCATAGCCGGGATCGGGTTGATCCGGTCACCGTCCCGCACGAATGCGCCTGCTTTGGTCACCACGACATCCGCTTCCGTCAGGCCAGAGAGAATTTCGACCCAACCGCCATCACGAATACCGGTCTGCACCGGCAAACGCGAAACGCTGTCGCCCGTAACTTTCATGACCGATGTGCCATCTGGGCCTGATCCAACCGCCGTGACAGGAACAGCAATCACATCATGTTCTGCGACCAAGATTTCCGCCTCGACATACATGCCGGACCGCACACCGGTTTCGTCGTCCACGGCAATGCGCACTCGGCCCAAACGCGATGCAACGCCGATGGTCGGCTCTACCATCCGCAACGTGCCAGTCAGTGGCTCTGACGCCCCTACCAGCCGCAAATGCGCAGTTTGACCGGGGGCAAGGCGCATGATATCCGCCTCGGCCACATCGGCCAGCACTTCCAGCGCATTGTCGCGGATGATCGTGAACATCGGCTCACCCGCGGCCGAGGCAATGGACCCTACTCGTGCATTGCGGGCGGTAACCTCGCCAGACACCGGAGCTTTCACCTCGGTTCGGCTGAGTTGAAGGTCGATATTCGCCATCTGCGCCTCAACCAGCGCAACCTGTGCGCGCGCGGCCTCCAGCGACTGCACAGCGACGGTGACGCGGGCCGTTGCCGATATGGCGTTGGCCTGTGACGTATCGGCAGCGGCTTGCGAGGCAGTGCCTTGCTGACGCAGCGCCGAAGTGCGCTGGCTGACACGCTGCGCCTCGTCAGCGGAACTGCGCGCTTCCAGCATCTGGGCTTCGGCCTGCGCAACCGTGGCGCGCGCCGAGGCGAGCGAGGCGTTAAACTGGCTTTTTTGCAGCTCAAGCGTTGACTTGGACAAAACCGCAAGCACCTGGCCCACTTCCACCACGTCACCGATATCGACCAAAAGCGCCTCGATCGGCTGGCCCTCAATCAGGGGGGCGACCTGCACGTTTTCAATCGCAGAAATCAGGCCAGAGGCGATCACCCGGTCTCGTAACACGCGCTTTTCAACAACTGATACGGTGATGGCCGGGGCAATTTGTGTCGCCGTTGCAGCTATATCGGTTGCAGCAGCCGCAGTTTCGGCAATCGCCGGGCCGACAAGGCCAAACGTGAGAGCAAGCGGCAGCACAAAAGCAAGGGAACGCATAAATTCAGCCTTTCAGGGCGGCAGATGTGGCAATGTCATCAAGAGTCTGGTTAATATTACGCATCACAAGACGCGTCAGGTCAGCCGTGATCGGGTTATCGGGATGTTGCATCGCGCAGGCCTTGACCAGCATCACGATCAGATGGGCATGTGCCGTCCAACGGGTTTGCGCTTCTTCCTTTGCCACGCCAGCGGCCAGGGCAAAGATCGTGGTCAAATGCGCCACGATCCCGACCTCCATCCGTAAGGTCGCGTCGCCAATTTCCGGCTTGCGAAGTGAGGCCGCAGTTATTTCGGCCCAGATCTGGCCGTCGCCTTGGCAATCAGCCTCGGTGATCTTACGCTCGATCGTTTCCCGGAGCGCCAGAATCGGATTGGGGTGCGCCAGAATTGTTGCAAAGTCCTGCTCCATCTCGGCCATATCCAGCGCGATCAAGGCTTCGACGATTGCCGATTTTGACGGAAAATAGCGGTAGAAGTTACCAACGCTCATGCCCGCCTGACGGGCGATGTCTTGCATTGATGCGCCATCAAAGCCCTTTTCCGCAAAAGCGCGGCGGGCACTGTCCAAAATCTCTGCCGATCGTTGATCAGCCAGTGGAACAGGGGATACAACAGCCATGAAATGCCAAAGAATGAACGTTCATTCAGCAAATAGGCAAATTCACGAAAAGGTCAAGCGCAGTTGTCGTTTTTACTGATCTGCCCTGATTTCTTGACGTGAATGCGCGATAACTGGGCGATCACCTATATGTCTTTGACCAATCGCAATGCATCATAGATCGCCGCATGCGTGTTGCGCGACGCGACTGCATCCCCGATTCGATACAGCGCAAAGCCCTCTGGCCCCTGCCCCGCAGGCTGCGGCATGCCCGCGATAAGGGCGTCATACTCAACACCGCCAAGATTGTGCGACCGAGGCTTCAGATCGAAGTAAACATCGGCGAGCGGTTGGGTCGAGTGGTTGACCACGATCTGATCAAAGCTGCGCTGCTTGGAGACATCCATATAGTCAGACCCGATGGTGGCGCGCAGTTGGTTTCCGTCTCGCGCGACACTGCGCAAACGGTAAGTTACTGTAAAGGTAACAGGTTTATCCTGCAAAGCCCGCATATAGGGCACAAGGTTCATCCCCATAACCTCGGGTGCAAAGCTGCGGTCCGGGGTCATCACCTCGACCGTGGCACCAGATTCGGCCAGCAGTTGCGCGGCTTGCAGGGCGGTGTGGTCACCCGCGTCATCATAAAGCAGCACATTCGTGCCGGGCTTGACATCACCAGACAAGATATCCCACGCACTGACCGTCAAATCGTTGCCAGCCTCAAGCACCGCCATGTCGGGCAGACCGCCCGTGGCGATGATCACCACATCGGGCGACAGGGCCAGCACATCATCGGCTTCGGCCCAGGTGTTGAAATTAAACGCCACCCCGCGCGCCGCACATTGCGCCATGCGCCAATCGATGATGCCGATCATCTCGGCCCGGCGCTTGGTCTGTGCGGTCAGCCGCACCTGACCACCGGGTTGGTCTGCGGCCTCCAGCACTGTCACCCGGTGGCCCCGCTCGGCGGCGACGCGCGCGGCTTCCAGCCCGGCAGGCCCCGCGCCGACGATCACCACATGCTTTGCCACCGGGGCGGGCAGGATGGTATGCGGCATGGTTTCTTCGCGCCCCGTCGCCGGGTTGTGGATGCACAGCGCCATGCCGCCCTGATAGATCCGGTCAAGGCAATAGGTCGCGCCGACGCAAGGACGGATATCTTCCTCGCGGCCCTCGATGATCTTACGCACGATATGCGGGTCGGCCATGTGCGCCCGCGTCATGCCCACCATATCCAACTGCCCCGACTGCACCGCATAGCGCGCGGTGGCCACATCGGGGATGCGCGCGGCGTGAAAGGTCGGCAACCCGACCTCGGCCCGCACACGCCCGGCAAAATCAAGGTGAGGCGCGGATTTCATGCCCTGAATCGGGATAACATCGGTCATCGCCGGATCGGTGTGGATGCGCCCTTTGATGATGTTCAGAAAATCAACCAAGCCAGAGTCGCGGAACATCTTGCCAATCGCGATGCCTTCATCGGCATCAATCCCGCCCGGCTCTGCCTCGTCAGCAGTATAGCGCACGCCCAGCAGAAAGCCGTTTCCCACCCGCTTGCGACAGGCGGCCAGCACATCCATCGCAAAGCGCGCCCGGTTTTCCAGACTGCCGCCATAAGGCGCGGCCAAAGCGTTGGTAAAGGGCGACATGAACTGATCCATCAGATGGCCATAGCACTCGAATTCCACCCCATCGAGACCCGCCGCCTGCATCCGTTCGGCGGCATCAGCGTAATCGGTGATGATGCGGGCGATGTCCCAATCTTCTGCAACCTTGGGAAAGGCCCGGTGCGCCGGTTCGCGCGAGGGGCCAGCGCCGACCACCGGCAGCCAGTCGCCCTTGTCCCAACGGGTGCGGCGGCCAAGGTGGGTCAGCTGGATCATCACCGCCGCCCCGGCTTCGTGGCAATCGTCAGTCAGGCGTTTCATCCATGGCACCACCTCGTCCTTGTAGGCGAGGATGTTATTGAACACCGGTGGGCTGTCCTTTGACACCGCAGCCGATCCCGCAGTCATGGTCAGGGCTACACCCGCTTTTGCCCGTTCCAGATGATACAGGCGGTAGCGATCTTTTGGCATCCCGTCTTCGGGATAGGCCGGTTCGTGACTTGTGGTCATGATCCGGTTGCGAAGGGTCAGGTGTTTTAGCTGATACGGCTGCAACAACGGGTCGCTGGACATCTGGCACCTTCCTGTTTTCTGACAGCCTAGGTTTGCATCACGCGGCGTGCTGAGAAGAAAACGACTGCTGGATGTCTGTTCCTGCCGCCCAAGTGCCGTTGACAGGGCGGGGCTTGCGGCCCCACTCTCGCCAGTAAATGACGCGGGGGAATTCATGCGCGACTATGCGCGACCACAAACTCTGGATGAGGCAGTCGGACTGATGGCGCAGACGCCGCGCCGGATTCTTGCAGGCGGGACAGATCTTTATCCGACCGTTGGCCGCCGGATTGATGGCGACATTCTTGATCTGACAGCCATTCCCGCGCTGTGTGGCATTACCCAAGGCGATGGCCTGCGCATCGGGGCCTGCACCACATGGACGATGATTGCCGAAGCGGCGCTTCCGCCCGCTCTTTGCGCCTTGCAACAGGCCGCACGACAGGTGGGCGGACGGCAGGTGCAGAATATGGGTACAATTGGGGGAAACCTGTGCAACGCCTCGCCCGCTGCCGATGGTGTGCCGCCGCTCTTGGCGTTGGATGCGGTGGTCGAACTGGCCGGGCCGTTGGGTCTGCGCCGGGTGCCGCTTACACAATTGTTGATCGGGCCGCGCCAAACCTTGCGCGCGTCAGATGAAATCCTGACCGCCGTGATCCTGCCCGCATCAGCACTGACCGGGCGATCAGCTTTCGTCAAACTGGGCGCACGGGCCTATCTGGTGATCTCGATTGCGATGGCAGCAGCGCGGATTCAGGTTGAAAATGGCCGGATCACCGGCGCTGCACTTGCTGTAGGGGCGTGCTCTGGCGTGGCGCAACGTCTGCCCGTCGCAGAGGCCGCGCTGATCGGGGCCAAACCGGTTGATGCGCCGCAGCTTGTGACACCACATGATCTTGCCGGGGCCTTGTCGCCTATCGACGATATCCGGGCCACAGCACTCTATCGCCGGACAGCCGCCGCAGAGTTGCTGCGCCGCGCCATTGCTGAGGCTGTGGCATGATCCGCTTTACGCTGAATGGCCAGCCCGTCACCTGCGACGCCGACCCGACCGCGCGCCTGACCACCGTTTTGCGCGATCACCTTGGGCTGATGGGCACAAAGGTTGGCTGCGACGCGGGCGATTGCGGGGCCTGCACGGTGCTTTTGAACGGCGCACAGGTCTGCGCCTGCATGGTGCCTGCCGCGCGGACGGCGGGTGGAGAGGTTGAAACCATAGAATCGCAAGCCCTGGATCTGGACCGGCTGCGGCAGGCCTTTTTGCGCCACGGTGCGGCGCAATGCGGCATCTGCACCCCCGGCATGCTGATGGCCGGGATGGATCTTTTGCGTCGCGTGCCGGCACCATCAGAAAGTCAGGTGCAGGATGCGCTAGGCGGTGTGCTGTGCCGCTGCACTGGATATCGCAAGATCATCGCGGCGATCTGCGACACGGGGCTGCCTGAACCGATCTTTACGGGGGGTATTGGCACCCCTGTGCAACGACTGGACGGTGAGGCCAAGGTGCGCGGCGACAATTTCGGCGCTGACCATATACCGGATGGTGCGCTGACGGTGGTGGCGGTCCGCTCTCCGCACGCCCATGCATCGTTTCGGTTTGGCGATCTGGCAGACTATGCCCAGCGCCCCGGCGTGGCAGGCGTGTTCACCGCTGCCGACATTCCGGGCCGAAACGCCTTTGGTGTCATTCCCGCCTTTGCCGACCAGCCCGCAATTGCCGAAACCCCAGCCCGGTTTCGCGGCGAATGTGTGGCATTGGTGGCGTTTAAGGCCGGAACAGAGCCTGATCTGACCGATTTCCCAATTGACTGGCAACCCTTGGCGGCCCTTTCCACCCCGGCCGAGGCCGAGTCACTCGGGGCTGCGCAAATTCATCCTGACCGGCCCGACAACCGCCTGATCGAGGGCCGTGTCGTCAAGGGCGATGCCGCGCAGGCGCTTGCAAACTCGGCCCATGTTGTCAGCGGTGCGATTCAGACCGGCTATGTCGAACACGCCTATATCGAACCCGAGGCAGGCACCGCTTGGATGGACGCGGATACGCTGACCATCCGCGCCTGCACCCAAGCCCCGGTCATGGACCGCGACGACACCGCCCTGATCCTTGGCTTGCCGCCGGAACGGGTCAGGATCATTCCGTCGGCTGTGGGGGGTGGGTTCGGGTCAAAACTCGATGTCAGTCTGCAACCGCTGATTGGTCTTGTTGCGCTGAAAACTGGCCTCCCCTGCCGGATGGTCTATTCCCGCACCGAGAGCATGACATCGACCACGAAACGTCATCCAGCCGAAATGCAGGGCCAGATCGGCTGCGATGCAGACGGTCGGATCACGGCCCTTGCATTTGAAGGGCGGTTCAACACCGGCGCCTATGCCAGTTGGGGTCCAACGGTCGCAAATCGGGTGCCGGTGCACGTGACCGGTCCCTACCTGACCCCGAATGTCACCGCCCGCGCCCGTGCCATTCACACCCACGGCCCGGTTTCGGGCGCGTTTCGCGGCTTTGGCGTGCCACAAGCGGCGCTATGGCAGGAAACACTGTTTGATCAGTTGGCAGACAAAGCCGGACTGGACCGGCTGGAGTTCCGCATTCTGAACGCAATTTGCGATGGCGATGCAACGGCCACCGGGCAGGTGTTGCAGGCGACGGGTATAAAACCATGCCTCACCGCCCTGCGCCCTCATTGGAAAAGGGCCTTGTCAGAGAAGGTTCCGGGCCGTGGTGTCGGCATTGCGTCTTGTTGGTATGGCTGTGGCAACACGTCCTTGCCTAACCCGTCCACCATCCGTATCGGCCTGTCGCAGAAGGGTCGCGTGGTGCTGCATCAAGGCGCGACGGATATCGGCCAAGGGTCGAATACCGTCATCGCCCAAATCGCAGCACAGGCCCTTGGCCTTCCGCTTGACCAGATAACCCTGATCGGCCCTGACACCATGCTGACGCCTGATGCGGGCAAAACATCGGCCAGCCGACAGACCTTCGTATCAGGGCGCGCAGCCAAAGCGGCGGCAGAGGCGCTGCGCAGTCAAATCTTGCGCCTGACGAATGCTGGCACCAGCGCATCCCTATCGCTTGAAGGCGCGGTTCTGACGATCACTGAAGCCGGCGCACGCCGCCAGATCCCATTGGCCAGCCTGCCCCCGGACACCCACGGATATGCGCTTAGTGCAGACGCAACCTACGACCCGCCCACCTCGGCACTCGATGCGAACGGGCAGGGCACGCCCTATGCGCTGTATGGCTACGGGGCGCAAATGGTGGAACTAGAGGTGGACCGGGCGCTTGGCACCGTGCGCTTGCTGAAAATCACCGCCGCGCATGATGTGGGTTGCGCCATCAATCCTCAGCTTGCCACCGGCCAGATCGAGGGTGGCATCGCACAAGGCATTGGTCTTGCGCTGATGGAGGAGTACCTGCCCGGCCGAACCGAAAACCTGCACGACTATCTGATCCCCACCATCGGCGATGTGCCCAGAATCGACAGCCTTTTGATCGAGGTGCCAGATCCCGAGGGCCCCTTCGGCGCCAAAGGTCTGGGAGAACATGTGCTGATCCCCACCGCACCCGCGATCCTGAACGCAATCCGCCATGCCACAGGCGCAACCCTTACGTGCGTACCCGCCCTTCCCCACCGCATTCTTGCCGCACTTGAGGCCAATCGATGACCTTTCCCGCCCATGCGTTTCATCTTGGCCCGAAATACTCCGCGGGCAGCCATTGGTCCGAGAAACCACTGGCTGGGCGGGGTAAAACCTTTGGTGCTCCACTGGCCACCAAGCCCCTCGCAGGCCAGCAATGACCGGGCAGCCCACCAGCAGCACGGAAAAAATCCGCTGCGACGCTTGTCCGGTGATGTGCTACATCGCCCCCGGCCAGACCGGGGCCTGCGACCGCTATGCCAATCAAGATGGGCGCATCCTGCGCACCGATCCGGTGGTGATGCTGACACGCAGCCTTGATACCGGTGGCCGCATTGTGCCCTTTGCCACCCGCGACTGGGATGGTGACGCCTTCCCCGCAGATACGGTCGTGACCGGAATCGGCTCTGGCACCACCTATCCCGATTACAAGCCCGCTCCTTTCATCGTCGCTTCCGATGTTGATGGGGCCGATATGGTCACGGTTGTTACAGAGGCGATCTTTTCCTATTGCGGCGTCAAGGTGAAGATCGACACCGACCGTCATCTGGGAGCCGAAGGCGCGATCATCCGGGCGGAGGGTGAGCCTGTGGGCCATGTCACAACCGCCGAATACGGCAGCCAGATGCTGTCCTTGGGCGGCGTGCATCACCTGACCGGCGGCAGCAAACCCGAGGGGCGTATCACCTGCGCCACGCTTCTGGCTCTTTGTAATGGCGCGGCTGTCACCCTGAGTATCGACGGCGGGTCCAGCGTCACCGTGCAGGCAGGTCACCCCCCCATTGTGGACGGCACTCCGGAGCGCCGGATGCGGGTCGGCTGCGGCTCAGCCACCATCGGCATGTTCGCCAGCCAATGGGTCGGGCTGGTGGATGAGGTGGTGGTGGTTGACGACCACATCACCGGCGTTGTCAGCGAACATCAGGCCGGCAAAGTGCTGGGCTGGCAACCCACCGGCATCCGGGTAAAAGGCCACCGCTCCACCCCCGGACGCTATTTCCGGGTGTCAGAGCCGGGGCTTGGCTGGGGCGGCACACGTCTGACCGACCCGCTGGAAATTCTTGGCCCGTGGGAAGCGCGGCGCGGTGCGCGGGCGGGATTACGGCTTTTGATGGTTTCCACCACGGGCGAGGAGTTCGGCTATTATGAGCTGGATGAGTCTCTGACACCGCAAAAAAAGGATCTTCCGCCAGCTTTGCGCGCCACCGTCGGGATGATAGACGAAAACTGCGAGCCGTCTCTGTGCACGGTGCTGTTCATGGGCGGCGCGGGCGGGTCATTGCGCGCGGGCGTCACGCAAAACCCGGTGCGGCTGACCCGGTCGGTGCAGGCGGGGCAAACCCGGCTGACCAGCGGCGGCGCGCCCTGCTATATCTGGCCGGGCGGTGGGATCACCTTTATGGTCGATGTTACCCGCCTGCCCGAAGGCGCGTTCGGCTATGTGCCGACCCCGGCCCTTGTGGCACCGCTGGAATTCACCCTGCCGCGCGCCGATTATCTGGCCATGGGCGGGCACGACACGGCCATCCGCACGCTGGGTGAGGTACGCGCAGAGGGTGGCGAGTATCAGACCCACGCCCACCTGACCGCACCGCCAGAGGTGCCATCGTGACCAGTGCCACCTGTGCGCGTCTGCCAGATGGGCGGTTGCACCTGCACCACGGCCCCATCGACATCATCGCACAAGCATGGGGCAGCCCCGCCTCCGTCGCTTCCGGCGAGGCGCGGATGGTGGCACGATTCGGCTCTGTGTTGGCGGAATTAGCCTCTGAACTGCCCGAACTTCGGCGCGAGAGCGGGCAACCCACCGGCCCGATTGCGCAGCTGATGGTGCGCGCAACGACCGTCTTTACCCCCGCCTTCATCACACCGATGGCCGCGGTGGCCGGGGCCGTGGCAGATGTGCTTCTGGCCGAACTCGCCGTGCCCGGCGTGCGGCGTGCCTACGTGAACAACGGTGGCGACATAGCGCTGCACCTGGACCCCGGCGAGAGCCTGAGCTGCGCCATCGCCGCGCGACCCGGCATGCCCGACCGGGTAACGCTTCGCGCCGAAGACACCGTGCGCGGCATTGCTACAAGCGGCTGGCGCGGGCGCAGCTGGTCGTGTGGTATTGCCGATTCCGTCTCTGTGCTGGCGAAAACGTCCGCAATGGCCGATGCGGCAGCAACGATGATCGCCAACGCGGTCAACCTGCCCGACCACCCCGGCATCACCCGGCGCCCGGCGCACCAGATGCAGACTGACAGCGACCTTGGCGCGCGCTTGGTCACCGTGGCGGTGTCGGGCCTAACCGAAGCCGACCGCTTCCGCGCCTTGAACGCGGGTGAAGCAGCAGCGGAGGCGTTCCGGTCGCAGGGACTTATTGAAGCCGCAGCTCTTTTCCTGCACCCTGAGGTGCGGACACTTGGCCCGCTTGCCCTAAAGGAACTTACCTGTGTCTGACTTTGCCATCCGCAAGATCACCATCCAGATCGAAGATATCCTGCATGAAGGCGGCCCCGTGACGGCCACGCCCGTTATCCGGGGCGCGATCTTTGCCGTTTGCGCCAACCCCTTTGCCGGACGCTATGTTGAAAATCTGGCCCCGGCGATGGATGCGCTCAAGCCCCTTGCGCTTTTGCTGACCGACCGTCTGGTCGCGGCGATGGGCGGGCGCGACGGGATTGACGCCTATGGCAAAGGCGCCATCGTGGGCGAAGCAGGCGAGGCCGAGCATGGCGCGATCTGGCATGTGGCAGGCGGCTACGGCATGCGCGAACGCTTGGGCGAATGTCGCGCCATCGTGCCCTCAACAATGAAGGTGGGCGGCATGGGTGCCACGCTGGATATTCCGCTGGGCCACCTGAATGCCGCTTATGTGCGGTCGCGGTTCGATGTGATCACGGTCGCCTGCGAGGATGGACCGCGGTCGGGCGAGGTGTTGTTTGCACTTGCCATGGCGCGCGGGGGGCGGGTTCACAGCCGGATGGGCGGGCTTGAGGTTGATCAGGTCAAGGGTGAGGATGGCTTGCGATGAGGGCGCTTGCAGGGGCACTCACGCTCCTGCCCGGCGCGGCGTTTGCCTGCGCCTTGCCGCCTTCGGTAATCCTGACGCTGCCAACAGGCCATTACATTGCAGGCGCAGCAGCGACCGTCGCCGTGACTGCCGCGATGGGGGCGATGGCGCGGTCCTTGCCGCAGTTGCAGGCGGTGCCGGTGCTGACCCGGCGGGTCTGGGTGCCGGTGTCGGTGTCGTCATACCTGTCGTTCCTGTGCTTTCTAGGGCTGGTCTTGGTGGGCCTGTTCGGGGCGCGCGACCCGATGCACAATCTGATGACGCTGGTGTTCTGGACCGGCATCTGGATCGCGGTGCCGCTTGGGTCGATGCTCTTGGGGAATCTGTGGCGGCCTATAAACCCATGGACCGCGCCGGTGCGGATCACGCGCACACTGCTTGGGAGGACCGGGTCTGTCGGGCTGTCACGGCTGGGCCATTGGCCGGCGGTGGCGGGCTACGCGGGGTTTACATGGTTTCAGCTTGTGTCGATGGCGCCCGATGACCCGACGGTGCTGGCATGGGTCGCACTGACCTATTGGCTGGTGATCTTTGCGCTGGCCGTGGCCGAGGGCGAGGAGTGGTTGGCGCAGGGCGAGTTCCTGACTGTTCTGATGGGCTATCTGGCCAAGGTGGCACCGTTCTGGCTTGACTTGGACGACGGTCGCGCGACGCTTATGCGCGGCTGGCCGGGGGCGCAAGTGATGCGGATGCCGGGGCTTTCGTTCTCGGCCATGGGCTTCATAACGCTGGCGCTGTCTGCGCTGACCTTCGACGGGCTGATGGAAACATTCTGGTGGCACAGCGTAATCGGGGAAAACCCACTGGAGCCGACCGGGCGGTCAGCGGTGATGGGGGTCAATACTATTGGGCTGCTGGCGGTCTGGGGGCTGACCAGTCTGGCGCTTTGGGGCGTGATCCGGCTGGGGAAAGCCCTGTCCGGTGCGCGTTTTGCGACGGGGCCAGTGATGTTGTCGTTTCTGGCCATCGCGGCGGGGTACCATGCCGCGCATTATCTGGTGGTCCTGTTGACCGCCGGGCAATACACGCTCGCAGCGCTGAACGACCCGCTTTTTCGCGGTGATGCCTTGCTGGGCCTGCCGCCGTTTTATGTGTCATTCGGCTTTCTTACCGACCGGACCGTCATGCCGATAATCTACGCAGTGCAGTTTGCCGCAATCCTTGGCGCGCATCTGCTGGCCGTGCTGTTGACCCTGCGGCTGGCGGGTCCGACGCGGGCGGTGGCACATCTGCCGATGACCGCGCTCATGGTGGGATATACCGTTCTGGGGCTGTGGCTGCTTTCTACCGCACGGACCGGGTGAAAAAACCATGGACAAACCAATCGTTCCAGCAAAGTGTTAAACTAGAGGCCCCATCAGAGGTGTGCCGCAACAGTGGAGATTTTGGAAATGACACAGAAACTCATTGGCCTTGCGCCATCGCGGCGCGCCGTTCTGAAGGGTGCGGGCGCCGGGCTGTTGGCGGCAGGCTTTGCGGCACCCGTCTGGTCACAGGCGGCGCCCGTAAAGCTGGGGTTCCAGTTGCACCGCACCGGGATCGGCGCCGCCTATGGGCGCTGGTATGAGCGCACGGCGCAAGCAGCCCTGAAGGAGGTGAACGATGCAGGTGGCATCAACGGCCGCCCGGTCGAGATTGTGTTTGAAGATGACGGCACAGACCCGAAACGCGGGTCCGAGGTCGTGGAAAAGCTGGTCAGCCAGCACAACTGCGACATGATTTTCGGACCGCTTTTCAGCCATGTGGTCATCGGATCGGCCTCGCGTGCAGGTGAGTTGAAGGTGCCTTACCTTGTTTGCTCTGAAGGATTCCATGTGGCCAGCGGCATGCTGAACCGCTGGACCATGCAGCCCGGCATTACCGATGTCCGCGCACAGGTCAGCTCGATGGCGCCTTGGGTTCTGGAAAACCTTGGCAAGAAGGTAACCATGGTGTTCCCCGATTATGCCTTTGGTCACGATCACCGCGATTACTTTACTGCCGCGGTCGAGGCGGGCGGCGGGCAGGTCATCGCCCAGATTGCAGTGCCACCGACCGAAACCAGCTTCACCCGGTATCTGCCGCAGATCCCCAATGATACCGAAGTTCTGTATCATGTGATGGTTGGCCCGGCAGTTCTGACCTTCGTCAAGGAATTGGGCGAGTTCTACGGCACCGGGGCCAAGCCGCAGATCTTTGGCTTTATCGACTCGCTTGAAGCGGTCGATACCGCCTCTCCCGGATTGGAGTTCCTTGAAGGCACCCATTTCTGGGAAGGTCATTGCCGGGTCAAGCAGCCTGACGCGTCGGAACACGAGGTCGCCTATCGCGCCGCTGTTGGCGTCGATGACAATGGCGCGTCAGTGTCCGATGCCAAGGACGTGTCCACCTATGCCCACATGTTTTCTGTGTGGGAAACGTTGCACATCATCAAGGCGGGGATGGAGGCCTCTGGCTATCAAAGCCCGGCGGATCGGCAAAAGTTTGTCGAAGCGGTCGAGGCCATGAGTGACATGCCAGAAAGTCTTGCGCATGTGCAGGGAAACAAGGTTTTCAATGGCAAGACGCATCAGGTGTTTGGCCATCAGTTCATCAGCAGGGTCGAAGGTGGCAAGCTGATGAAGGTGCATACGACCAGCATCGAAGACGGCATGTATCCCGATGCAGTGGATTACACGACGCAATCGTTCTGACGAAACGGGCCGGGGAAACCGGCCCAAATAACAGGCGGGCGCTGTGGCCTTCGGACCTTTTCTTCTTCTTGCGCTACTGGAAGGCACTGTCATGGCTGCGGTGCTGGCACTGACAGCCGTAGGGCTGTCGCTGGTGTTCGGCGTGATGCGCGTGGTGAACGTGGCGCATGGCGAGTTTTACATGATCGGCGCGGTGGTCGCATGGTTTGTGACCTATTATCTGCCGTTTCCGCCTGCGCTTGCCTGGCTGGCAGCACTGATCATTGCGCCTTTGGCCGTTGCGCTGATTGCAGCGCTTGCCGATACGCTGGTTCTGAAGCGCCTGAACTATGACCCCGAAGCCACGATCGTGGCCACCATCGGTCTGCTTTACATGCTGCAACAGGCAGCGCTGACGTTTTACGGATCAGACGCGCGCCCGGTTGTCGCCCCGTTTCAGTGGCGTATCCAACTGCCATGGTTCGGGTATTCAGGGTACAAGCTGTTTGTCGTGCTGGCGGCGGCGATCATTCTGGTGGCGGTCTGGGTGTTCATGACGCGCACCAAGGCGGGCCTTGTGATGCGGGCAACGCAGGTGGACCGTGAAACGGCGCAGGCCTTTGGTATCAACGTAGATCGGGTCTATGCGGGCACTTTCGCCCTTGGTGGGGCGCTTGCGGCAGCAGCGGCGGTGCTGATCGTGCCGATACAGCAGGCGCATTACCTGATGGGGCATGACCCGCTTTTGCTGTCCTTTATCGTGGTCATTATCGGAGGACTTGGGTCGATCCGGGGCACACTGGTAGCGGCGCTGGTGATCGGGCTTTCAGATGGGGTGATCAGCATGTTCTTTTCCCCCACGCTGGCAAAAATCATCGCAACGCTGCTGGTTGCAATGGTGCTTGTGTTCCGCCCGCAGGGCCTGTTCGGAGCCCGCGCATGACCCAGGGGGCGAAGATCTGGGGCCTGCACCTCCTGATCCTGGTGGTGGTGTTTGCGGCGCAATTCGTGCTGCCGTCCTATCACATGACCAATCTGGCGCGGATCATGGTGCTGGCAGTGTTCGCGATGGGCTATAACATTGCCTTTGGCTACACCGGCCTTTTGTCGCTGGGGCATGCGCTGTTCTTTGCGGCGGGGTTCTATGCAATGGGCCTGCCGATCTGGCATCTGGGCTGGCTGCCCCTGCCCGCGCTGATTGCGGGACTGATGGTTGGGGGCTTGCTTGCCGGCGCGGTCGGGCTTTTGGCGCTGCGCACGGCGGGGGTCAGTTTTATGATTGTCACGCTGATGTTTGCCCAAGCGGGTTATCTGACGCTTTTGTATCTAAACACATGGACCGGCGGCGACGAAGGCTTTGTCGTTGCGCGCACAGCGCGTGTTCTGGGCGGACTGGATCTGGCCACCGACACGCCGCGCTTTATGGCCGCGTTTGCGCTGTTTGCCTGCGCTATGCTGGTGTGTTTGTGGCTGGTCCGGTCGCCGCTTGGCCGGGTGATGGTAGCAATGCGCGAGAATGAGGAACGCAGTCGGATGCTGGGATACGACCCGTTCCGGATCAAACTCATCGCGCTGATTGTGTCGGGCGTATATGCTGGGGCGGCGGGGGCGGCTTATGGGATGCTGTTTGGCTATGTCGGGGCGACCTTTGCAACGATCCAATATTCGATCCTGCCAATGCTTTATGTGCTGCTTGGCGGGGCGGGCACGGTGTTGGGACCGTTTCTTGGGGCGCTTTTGATGTTCTATCTGATCGACATCACCAGCGGCTATACCGACGCCTATTTGTTCGTTGTGGGTGCGGCCCTTGTGGGCTTGGTGCTGTTCGCGCCCAAGGGCATACTGGGCACGTTGCGCGAAAGGATCGCCCCATGGCTGCCGTGATCGAAGCGCGCGGGCTGACCCGGTATTTCGGTGGGTTGCGGGCCGTGGACGGTGTGGATTTTAGGCTCCAACAAGGCGAGATTCATGGTTTAATCGGGCCGAATGGCGCGGGCAAAACTACTTTTGTCAGCCTGTTGTCTGGCCGGGTGCCGGTGCAATCGGGCTCCATCATGCTGAACGGGACCGACATCACCCACATGCCTGCCCATCTTCGTGTGCGGGCGGGCGTGGCCTATACGTTCCAGATCACCTCGGTTTATCCACGGCTAAGCGTCTTCGACAATGTTGCGCTGGCCGCACAAAGCCGGGGCGCTGGCGATGTTGTGGCCGAGGTGGCGGACGCGTTGAACCGTGTCGGCATGGCTGGTCTGGAACAGGCCTTGGCAGGCACGCTGTCTTATGGCCATCAGCGCTTGCTTGAGGTGGCGATGGGCCTTGCCCTGCAACCTTCGGTTCTGATCCTGGATGAGCCGACGCAGGGTCTTGCTTCGGGCGAAATCGCGGGCTTCAAGGCGTTGATCCGGTCCCTTGTGCCGCAGACCACAATACTGCTGATCGAGCACAATATGGATGTGGTGATGGACCTTGCCGACCGGATCACCGTTTTGAACTTCGGGCAGGTTCTGGCGGTGGGCACACCTGAAGAAATCCGTATGAACAGGGTCGTTCAGGACGCCTACCTGGGGGTTGATCATGCTGCGGGTTGACGGGATCACGGCGGGCTATGGCCCGGTCACCATCCTGCGCGATCTGTCATTTCAGGCTGCGCCGGGGCAGGTCACCTGTATCATGGGTCGCAACGGGGCGGGCAAATCCACGCTGATGAAAGCTATTATGGGGCTGGTCCCGGTGCAGTCGGGCCAGATCAGCCTCTCGGGCGTACCCGTCCACAGCTTGCCCGCGCATAAAGTGCCGCTGCAAGGCATCGCCTATGTGCCACAGGGACGGCGGTTGTTTGGCCCGCTGACCGTGGCCGAGAACATCGAGATTGGACTTTTCACGCGGAAAAAGGGTCTGCAAACGCGGAATTTTGTGCTGGATCTGTTCCCGCGGCTTGCCGAACGACTGGATCAGGTGGCCAGCACACTGTCGGGGGGCGAGCAGCAGATGCTGGCGATCGCCCGCGCGCTGTGTCTTGAACCGTCGGTCCTGCTGCTGGACGAACCGACAGAGGGCTTGCAGCCATCAATGATCGCGCTGATCCGCGATACCGTGCTGCGCCTGCGGGAAACCGGACTGGCCACGGTTCTGGTAGAACAGCGCATGGATACGGTAATGCGCATGGCTGACCGCGTTGCCTTCATGGCGCATGGCCGGGTAGAGGCGGACGTGGCTCGAGACCAGCTTACGCCAGATTCGAGCCTGTTTCAGCAGTTTGTGGGGGTTTGATGGCGGGACTTGTGGCCGGAGTTGATGTCGGTGGAACGTTCACCGATCTGGTGATCGTCGATCCTGCGACCGGGGCGGTAAAGCTGGCAAAGGTATCAACCACCCTGCCCAATCAGGCACCCGGCGTGCTGAATGCTCTGGCAGAGGCCGGTGCGGACTTGTCGCAGATTGACCTGATCGTTCACGGAACGACCACGACCACCAATGCAGTGCTGGAACGGACGCTTGCGAAGACCGGGCTGATAACAACCATGGGCTTTCGTGACATTCTGGAACTGGGGCGGCGTACCCGGCCAAATGCCTATGGCATGCACGGACGCTTCACGCCGATCATCCCGCGCGATCTGCGCCTTGAAGTGCCGGAACGGATGGATGCGCGCGGGTCCGTTCTGGTTCCGCTTGATGCGGATGCCATGCGCAAAGCGGCTCTGACACTGCGGGAAATGGGGTGCGAAAGTCTTGTGATCCACTTTTTGCACGCCTATGCGAACCCGGCTCATGAGCGGCGTGCAGCAGAGATTGCCGCCGAAGTCTGGCCCAACAGCTATATCACCATGGGCCATTCCCTGCTGTCAGAAAGCCGTGAATACGAACGTGGAGTCACTGCGGCGGTGAATGCCAGCGTGCAACCTTTGCTGGAGCGCTATGTCTCGCGCCTTGCGGATCAATTGACAGCCAAAGGTTACCGGCACGATTTACTGGTGATGAATGGCAATGGCGGGATGGTTTCGGCAAAATTAGTGTCGAAAGAGGCTGTAAAGACCGTAATGTCCGGCCCTGCCTCTGGCGTGATGGCAGCCGTGGCGACGGGGCGGCGGGCGGGGATAAACAACCTGTTGACCTATGACATGGGTGGCACCTCGACCGATGTGGCGATGATCCGCGACGGGCGGGCGCCGGTGTCAAACGAGATCGAGGTGGAATATGCCATGCCGATCCATGTGCCGATGGTTGATGTGCGAACCGTGGGCGCAGGGGGCGGGTCCATCGCACGTATTGATGCGGGCGGAATGCTGCGGGTGGGACCGGACAGTGCGGGATCGACCCCCGGCCCGGTCTGCTACGGGCGCGGCGGGACAAAGGTGACGATCTCTGACGCCAATCTGCTGCTCGGGCGTTTGCCTGCCAGTCGGTTCGGGCAGGCGGCCGATGCGGCACGGCAGGCGATGGCAGACCAGATTGCGGCGCCGCTGGGTCTTTCGGTGGAGCAAGCAGCCGAAGCCGTTGTGCAGATCGCCAATGTTCACATGGCCGGGGCAATCCGCATGGTGTCCATCAGCATGGGGGCCGATCCCCGCGATTTCGCGCTGTTTGCTTTTGGTGGCGCCGGACCGCTGCACGCCGTCGCTTTGGCGCGCGAACTGGCAGTGCCAAAAGTGCTGATCCCGGCGCGGCCAGGTATCACCAATGCGTTGGGTTGTGTGGTCGCCGATCTGCGGCAAGATTTTGTGCGCACTTTAAACCAGCCACTTGATCACATTGAAATCGACACTGTGCATGGCGTATTGGCTGATCAGGAGGCCGAAGGCCGGCGTTTGATCGGGGCTGAAAACATTCGATTGACCAACGTGCGCGCCGAGTATTCTGCCGATATGCAGTTTGTCGGCCAAACCCACCTGCTGCGCGTGGCCTTGCCAAACGGCTCGCCTTCTCGCGCTGAATTGCAGCGCTTGTTTGAAGCCGCTTATCACCTGCGGTTCAGGGTGGAACTGCCGACGATCAAGGCCAATCTGGTCAACCTGAACGTCTCGGTCATTGGCGAGCGCCCGGAAATGGACCTGTCGGCTTTGATTGACCGGGCTGGGCGGCGAAACGAGGCAGTGCCGGCATCTGTTCGTGCTGTCTGGTTCAACGGCTGGGTTGAGGCGCCGGTGTATTGGCGCGACCATCTGCCGTTGCAACTGTCACTTCAAGGCCCTGCAATTATAGAGCAAATGGATACAACGATCGTGATTGAACCGGGGTGTCTGGTAACTTCGGACAGTGATGGAAACCTGATTGTGCAGGTGAGCCATGCTTGATCCTGTCACGCTTGCCGTCATTCAGGCCAACTTGCAGCAGGTCTGCGACGAGATGGACTTGACCTTCAGCCGCGCCGCTTTCTCGCCCGTGATCGCCGAGGCGGATGACAGGTCAGACGGGATTTACAGCGCCGAAGACGGCAGCCTTATCGCCCAAGGGTCAAAGGGCCTGCCAGTGTTTGTTGGCGTGATGCAGTTTTCGACCCGTACAATCATAGAACGGATCCGCGACGGCCTGACCGCAGCGCCGGAACCGGGTGACATCTATATGGTGAACGACCCCTATCTGGGCGGCACACACCTTATGGATGTGCGTTTTGCCATGCCCGTCTGGCGTGAGGGCGTGATTTACTGCTGGCTGTCTAACACAGGGCATTGGCCTGATACCGGGGGTGCAGTTCCGGGTGGATTCAGTGCCAGCGCCATCAGCGCCGAGCAGGAGGGGTTGCGGATTCCCCCGGTAAAACTGTTCAAAAAAGGCATGTTAGACCCTGAAATCTGGCAAATTATCTGTTCGAACATTCGCGTGTCAGAGCAGCGGATCGGGGATGTACAGGCACAAGCCAGTGCGCTGTTGATCGGGGCGGAACGGTTGGTGCGCCTGCTTGACCGCTATGGCGATGCGACCGTAAGTCAGGCAATTGCGGAAATGCGAACCCGCGCAGCGCAACAAATGCGCGCGATGATTGGACTGATCGCAGACGGCAACTATCAAGCTACTGCGGTTGTCGATTCTGATGGCGTGGTCAATGAACCGCTGAAAATCGCTGTTACAGTGTCGAAAGCCGCGGGTGAGTTGACCTTTGATTTCGCACAAAGCTCGCCACCCTGCACGGGGCCGATGAACTCGGTTCGGGCCACAACGCTGTCTTCGGTTTATCTGGCGATGCGCCATATTTTCCCCGATGTGCCGATCAGCGCCGGGGCGTTTGAACCGCTGCACGTCACCGGGATTGAGGGCACCTTTCTGGATGCCCACTATCCGCGTCCAGTGTCAGGCTGTGCGGCAGAGGTCAGCCAGCGCATTGCCGAGGCGGTATTTGCGGCCTTGGTGCAGGCCATTCCTGATCGGGTGACGGCGGCTCCGGCAGGCACCAGTGGCAATTTCGGCTTGGGTGGTTTCGACCCAAATACCGGGCAAAGCTTTGTCATGTATCAGATTTCCGGTGGTGGCTATGGTGGAAACGCCGATCATGACGGTCTGTCGAACGGATGTTCCACGATTGGAATCTCAAAGGCGCCGCCGGTTGAAATCATGGAGCAAAAGTTCCCGGTGCTGTATCGGCGCTATGCTTTGCACGAAGGCAGCGGCGGGGCGGGCATGCATCGGGGCGGGTTTGGCCTTGATTACGAGATAGAGTTGTTGCGCGGCGAGGCGCGGGCCAGTTTCGTAATGGACCACGGCCTGACCGGGCCATTGGGGGCACAAGGAGGACAAGACGGAGAGGTGAACCGGGTCGAGGTAATCCGGGACGGGGCGGTTTTTGTCCCGCCCCACTTATCAAAGGCACAGGATATCGTTTTGTCGCCCGGCGACAGTGTACGCGTGCGCACGCCTGGTGGGGGTGGGTTTGGCGACCCGTCACAGCGCGATCCGGCCTTGGTCGCTGAAGATGTACGGTTGGGCCGCTATACCGCCAACCAAGCGCGCGCTTTGTGGAACTGGCAAGGTTAGAGCCGTTTTTGACCACTCTGCCAGACGGATTGCACCTGAAACTCATCGCTCAGATGCACCAGATCGGCGCATGAGCCTGCGTTCAGATGGCCCAGATCGTCGCGCCCAATCACTTGCGCAGGTGCGCGGGTTGCCATGGCAAGTGCGCGTTCAGGCGGCAGGCCGATGGTATGTACCATGATCGCAATGGCCTGTGGCAAAGTCAGATCAGCACCCGCAAGCGTGCCATCTTCCAGTGTTAGACGCCCGTTGCGACGCAAGATCTTGCGGCCGCCAAGGTTGAATTCGGTTTGATCGGTGCCAGCAGCGGCCATGCAATCTGATACAAGAAACAGCCCCTCAGGCCGGGCGGCCAACGCAATACGCAAAGTTGCGGGTGCCACATGAATTGTGTCTGCAATGATCCCGGCGGCAATGTCATGGGCCAGCACGGCCCCTACAAGGCCGGGTTCGCGATTGCCAAGCTGGCTCATCGCGTTGAACAGATGGGTCGCACAGCGCGCACCAGCTGCAAAGGCGGCTTCGGCCTCGGCAAATGTGCATTCGGTGTGGCCAAGGCTGACGATCGCACCAGCCTGCGTAAGGGCCATGATCTGATCAAGACGTACAGCAGAGGGCGCGACCGTAATCATCACGGCAGGGAGGCGACGCGCGGCACTGATCAGCACGTCAAGATCCTGGTCTCCCATCGGCCGGATCAGGCGCGGATCATGCGCACCCTTGCGACGCGGGTCCAGATGCGGCCCTTCCAGATGCAGGCCAAGAAAGCCCGGCGCGCCGATGCAGTCGATCGCCGTCTCGATCAGATGCGCCGTGGCGGCGGCGGTATCGGTGATCAGGGTCGGCAAAATCCCCGTTGTTCCCATTTGCGCATGCGTTGCACAGATCGCGCGAAGGGTCTCGGCGCTGCACTGGCCATCGACCATCAGCCCGCCACCGCCATTCACCTGAAGGTCGATCAGACCGGGCGACAGAATACCGCCCCCCAGTGCGATCACATCGGCATCCGCCGGCACTGATGACGCAAGGCCGATAACCCGCGCGCCATCGGCAAGCAGAACAGCATCGTCGTGCAGCGTCAGACCATCAAAGACCCGTGCACCAGTGAATGCGGTTGTCATCAGACGGTCTCCGTGACCTTGCGCAGATGGGGCGGTGTATCGGGGTCAAACCCACGGCGGCGGGCAAGTTCTTCGACAAAGCTGTAAAACGCGGTTCCCAAAACCAAGGGTGCGACAAGCGGGTGCAGATTCGGAACCGATGGCAGTAAAGTAGCACCCTTTGCCGGGGCCCCTGTCAGGAACACATCGGCACCTTGGGCAGCCAGACGCTCTGCCGTCGAAACAACATGCGACAGGGCGGCGTCTTCGACGCCCAGCGCAAACACCGGAAACTGCGCCTGCACTATGGCCGCAGGGCCGTGAAGCACCTCTGCGGCGGAATAGGCTTCCGCATGCAGACCGCAGGTTTCCTTAAGCTTCAGCGCCGATTCATTTGCAATGGCAAAGGCAGGGCCGCGCCCCAGAACATAGGCCGAATTTGCCCGAGAAAGGCGCGCCGCCAGCGGTGACCAGTCCAGATGCAGGGCCTTTCCAAGCGCGTCGGGCAGGTCTGCTATCGCTCGGCGCAAGTCATCATCCTGTTGCCATTCCGCCAAAAGCGAAAGACCCGCCAGTACCGACACAACAAAGGTTTTAGTGGCCGCAACGCTGTGTTCCACCCCGGCCTGCAAGGCAAGGCAATGGTTGGAAGCAGCCCCCATCGGGCTGTCGGCAAAGTTGGTGATCGCTACCGAAAGCGCGCCGCCACTCCGGCCAGCGCGCATCATCTCTACGATGTCCGGGCTTTGACCAGATTGCGAGATGCCAATACATACCGCGCCCGCCAGACGAAGGGGGCGGCCATATATCGACGCCACCGATGGCCCGACCGAGGCCACGGGCACGCCTGCCAGCAACTCGACCGCATACTTCAGATAGGTTGCCGCATGATCGGACGATCCGCGTGCAACCGTCACGATCAGGCTTGGGTCCAGTTTGCGCATTACCGCGGCGGCCTCTGTCACCTCAGGACGGGTTTGCGCCAAGAACCGTTCAGCTGCGGCGGGGATCTCTGCCACTTCGCGCGCCATATGCGTTTGGGTCATGTCGGTGTCCTTTCCAAAGCGCCAGTCTGAGGCGGCAACGTCAATTCCACAGCGAAATCATACGCATCGCCGCGATAGAGAGAGCGGGTAAATTCCACGACCCGGCCAGATGGCAAATAGCCGATCCGCTCGATCCGAAGGCCAGCGGCACCGATGGGCACGCCCAGCAGTTCGGCATCCCGCGCACCAAGATTTGCGGCCGAAATCCGTTGCACTGCCCGCACGGGTCGCAATCCGCGGGATTCAAGCACTGCATACAGGCTGGTTTGCACAAGTCCCGGGTCTGGCAGCGTTGCGGTGGAAAGCGAGGCGCGCTCAATCGCCAAGGGCACATCATCGGACCTGCGCACGCGTTCCAGCCGGGCCACGCGATCCCCGATGCCAAGTCCCAAAGCCATCACCTCCTCAGGTGAGGGGGACGTGATCTGACGCGATATCCAGACCGATTCCACCGATTTGCCGCGCCGCGCCATATCTTCGGTAAACGATGTCAGCAGCGACAGTGCCTGCTCCAGCCGTTCGACCTTTGGTGCGACAAAAGTGCCTGAGCCCCGGCGCTGAACCAACTGACCGTTGGCAACCAGCGCCTGCACTGCCTTGCGCACGGTAACACGCGAAAGCCCGGTCATGGTGGCCATGTCGCGCTCTGCAGGCAGGCTGTCGCCAGCGGCAAGTCGGCCAGCGCTGATCGCTTCGACCAGACGCTTTTGCAGCTGAAGATACAACGGGCCAGACCCCGCGTCGTCAAAACCAATGGGAGAGAAAATCATGTCCATCATCCCACCTCACGCGCAAGAAGCATGGCTCCATCCAAGGTGGTGCCCTTTGCCTTAACCTGCGGAATCTGGCGCAGTGCTTCGGCATAGAACGGCCCCAGACCGCCAATAAACGTCACGGGCAAATCAGTGCCTTTGCGCAGGTCGGCAATGACGGCTGAGACACCGTCGGTGCAAGCAGACCAAAGGGATTGTGCCGCCGGATCGGCGCTTTGAACAACGCGCGGGGCCAGTTGTGCAAAATCAGCAGCACGCGCGGATTGAGCAAAGCTTACCACCGAAGCGGCACCGCCGTGTTCATCGAGCAGGCCTTGAAGAAAGGGTGTCATCGTCGCGAATCCATCCACTGCGCGCAGGGCAAGCGATAGAGCGGCGCGGCCAAGGTAAGCACCGCCGCCTTCATCCCCCAGCACCAGCCCCCATCCGCCAAAAGTCCGGATTGAGCCCTGATACTGAACGGCAAAGACAGACCCGGTGCCCAATGCAGCGACAATGCCATCGGCGTCGGCCAAGGCACCCTTTGCCGCTGCGATCGCATCGGTTTCAATCCGGGTGCGCGCAAATGGCAAGGCAAGGCGCAAGCGGCCCGCAACACCCGCCGCGTTGGCCCCCGCCAGGCCAAGACCAGCGACAAGCTGCGGCAGCGCCTGGCGTACCTCGGTCGGACCCAAGGCGGCTGCGAGCGCCATTTCAGTAGCCGCAAGAATATTACTGCGGGCTGCCTCATGGTCAGATGCGATGTTGGCAGGCCCCCCATGGCCATGGCCAAGCACACAGCCAGAATCGTCCGCTACCGCTGCCCGGCATCCGGTGCCACCGCCATCAATTGCCAGAAAAAACGTCATTCGATTCCCCCAAGCACCAAGATACCAAAACAATACCATTTAGAAAGTGGTATCTTTTTACTAGCAAGATACAGCCAAAATACAAGGAAAAATGCGAATGTGAAACTTAATTCTTTACAATTGGTATTATTTTGGCATTGTCATCAAGACAGGGGGAATCACATGGCAGAGCGCAGCACAGAACGCAGACACACGTTGTCCAATGGTCTTCATGCCGTTGCCGCCGAAGAGGTTCTTTCGCGCATTCTGGTGGGACAGACCCATGCGCTTGCCGCGCTTCCCGCCGCTTTCGATGCTATTACCCTGGCCGCCAGCGCTGGTGCGCAGGCTTTGCGGCATGGTGGAAAAATGGCCTATGCGGGGGCCGGGTCTTCGGGGTTGATGGCGCTTGCCGATTGTCTTGAATTGCCGGGCACTTTTGGCATTGCGCCGGATCGCGTGCCGATGCTGTTTGCCGGGGGTGTCGAGGCGCTGCTGCATATGCAGGGTGCGCCCGAAGATGACCCGAACCTTGCGCAGGCCGATCTGGACCGCGCGCAGTTGTCCAAGGGGGATGTGGTGCTGTGTCTGGCCGCTTCTGGCGCGACGCCCTACACACTGACAGTCGCCAAACTGGCGCAGGCGCGCGGGGTAACGGTTGTTGGCTTTTCCAACGTGGCATCCTCTCCGCTTTTGCAACTGGCTGATATGCCTGTGCTTCTGGATACCGGGCCCGAGATTGTCTCTGGGTCTACCCGCATGGGAGCGGGAACGGTGCAGAAAGTTGCGCTGAACATGCTGTCGGTTCTGGTCGCGATTGATCTGGGTCATGTGCATGATGGCTATATGGTCAACGTGACGGCAGATAACGCAAAGCTGGTTGATCGCGCTTCACGGATCGTGGCTGACGTATCAGGCACCGGGATTGACGGCGCGCGCGCGGCCCTGATCCTGACCGATGGTGCCGTGAAGTCCGCCATTCTGGTCGCCCGCGGCCTGACACCCCAACAGGCACAGGACGCATTGGCCGAAAGCGGCGGCCACTTGGCACCTTTGCTGACCTAAATAATCAACCGGGCAAAAAGCCCACCAACCGGGAGACGACGATGAAAAAGACCTATCTGACAGCCCTGCTGACCAGCACATTGCTGGCCGGGCCTGCCCTTGCGCAGACGACCCTGACAATCGAAAGCTGGCGCAACGACGATCTGGTGATCTGGCAAGACAGCATCATCCCGGCATTCAATGCGCAACACCCTGATATCACCGTAGTTTTTTCGCCTTCGGCACCCGCTGAATACAACGCTGTGCTGAACTCCAAACTGTCTGCGGGCAGCGCGGGGGATCTGATCACCTGCCGCCCGTTTGATGCATCGCTGGAGCTGTTCAATCAGGGCCATCTTGCGGATCTGACCGATCTGGCAGGCATGTCCAACTTCTCGGACGTGGCGAAGTCGGCTTGGCAGACAGATGATGGAGCGGCCAGTTTCTGCGTGCCGATGGCATCGGTGATCCATGGCTTCATCTACAACGCCGATGCGTTTGAAGCGCTGGGAATTGACGTTCCGGCCACCGAGGCTGAATTCTATGCCGCGCTGGACAAGATCAAGGCAGACGGCACCTATATTCCGCTGGCAATGGGCACCAACGACCAGTGGGAAGCTGCGACGATGGGCTATAACAACATTGGCCCGACCTATTGGAAGGGCGAAGAAGGCCGCCGTGCGCTGATCGCGGGCGAGCAAAAGCTGACCGATCCGCAATGGGTTGCCCCGTTTGAGCAACTGGCCAAGTGGAAAGACTATCTGGGCGACGGCTTTGAAGCGCAGACCTACCCGGACAGCCAGAACCTGTTCACGCTCGGCCGGGCCGCCGTTTATCCGGCTGGATCTTGGGAAATCAGCGGCTTCAACACCCAGGCTGATTTCAAGATGGGCGCTTTTGCACCGCCTGTCGCCGCAGCGGGGGACACCTGCTATATCAGCGACCATACTGACATCGCCATCGGCCTGAACGCGGCTTCGCCCAATGCCGAAGCGGCACGGGTGTTTCTGGATTGGGTTGGCAGCCCAGCGTTTGCCACGCTTTATGCCAACGCCCTGCCCGGTTTCTTCAGCCTGAATTCGACCCCGGTCGAAATGGAAGACCCGCTGGCGCAGGAGTTCGTATCATGGCGCGGCAAGTGCGAGCCGACAATCCGGTCCACCTATCAGATCCTGTCGCGGGGCACGCCGAACCTGGAGAACGAGACCTGGAACGCGAGCGCCAATGTGATCCGCGGATCAGAAACGCCGGCAGATGCTGCCAAGCGTCTGCAGGATGGGCTGGCAAGCTGGTACGACCCTCAGAAGTAAGCGCAAGCTGAAGCACCGGGGGGCTGTCTGCCCCCCGGACCCCCCGAGGATATTTTTCAACAGAAAATGGCAGGAGGCGACATGGCGGCCCGGAGACCCTTCCGATGGCATATTCTGGTATTTCTAGCGCCTGCTGTGCTGGTCTATACCGCTATTATGATCATTCCGCTGTTTGGCACACTGAACCTGTCTTTGTTCAACAAAGGGCCGGGGGGTGTTGAGTTTGTCGGACTGTCGAATTTTGCCACGCTGTTTGGCGATCCGCGCTGGTCGGCATCGTTCTGGAACGCACTTGGCAACAACGCGTGGTTCTTCCTGATCCACATGCTGGTGCAAAACCCGATTGGTATTGCATTGGCGGCCATCCTGTCCACGCCGCGTTTACGGATGGCGGCATTTTACCGCACCGCAATTTTCATACCGACGATCCTGAGTTTCGTGATTGTTGGCTTTGTCTGGAAGCTGATCCTGTCACCAATCTGGGGAATTGCACCGGGCTTGCTGGACATGGTGGGCCTGAAAAGCCTGTTTGCGCCATGGCTGGGGCGCGAGGAATATGCGTTGACCACGCTGGCGCTGATCTCTGTCTGGCAGTTCGTAGGCATTCCGATGATGCTGATTTATGCAGCCATGCTGTCTATTCCTGACGAGATTCTGGAAGCCGCTGAGATGGATGGCATCACCGGCACAAGCCAGTTCTGGAAGATCAAGTTGCCGCTGATCCTGCCCAGCATCGGGATCATCTCGATCCTTACCTTTGTTGGAAACTTCAACGCGTTTGATTTGATCTATGTGGCACAAGGGGCGCTGGCGGGGCCGGATTTCAGCACGGACATTCTGGGGACGTTCCTGTACCGCACCTTCTTTGGTTTTCAGTTGCAGCTTGGCGATCCCTATATGGGATCGGCGATTGCGGGGGCGATGTTTGGCATCATCCTGCTGGGGGTTTGTATATATCTGTTCGGCATTCAGACCCGTTTGCGGAGGTATCAGTTCTGATGGCACGCGCTCGTACCTCGCTTGGCCGCACCTTTGCTGCCCATGCCATTCTGATAACATGGACCGTGATCGCCTTGTTTCCGGTGTTTGTGACCGTGATCAACAGTTTCAAATCACGCCGGGCGATCTTTGCCGATCCGCTGGCCCTGCCATGGCCCGAGCATTTTGATCTTGTGGGCTATACCACGGTTCTGAAACAGGGCGATTTCTTTGGCTACTTTCAGAACTCGATGATCGTCACAGTATTCAGTCTGTTCTTTGTGCTGTTGTTCGGGGCGATGGCGGCTTTTGCGCTGTCGGAATACCGGTTCAAAGGCAACTTGCTGTGGGGTCTGTATCTGGCGCTGGGGATCATGATTCCGATCCGGTTGGGAACGGTAGCGATTTTGCAAATCATGGTTGCGGGGGGGCTGGTCAACACGCTGACGGCGTTGATCCTTGTGTATACGGCGCAGGGCCTGCCCTTGGCGGTATTCATCCTGTCAGAGTTCATGAAGACCGTATCGGATGATCTCAAGAATGCCGGAAGAATCGACGGACTGTCAGAATATGCGATTTTTTTCACGCTGGTTCTGCCCTTGGTTCGACCTGCCATGGCCACTGTCGCAGTGTTCACCATGATCCCGATCTGGAATGACCTGTGGTTCCCGCTGATCCTTGCCCCGGCAGAGGGGGTGAAGACCATCACTTTGGGATCACAGATCTTTATCGGGCAATTCGTGACCAACTGGAATGCAGTTCTGGCAGCCCTGTCGCTCGCGATCCTTCCGGTTCTGGTTCTGTATCTTATCTTTTCGCGGCAACTGATCCGCGGCATTACGGCGGGGGCTGTGAAATGATCCGGACACTTGTAGCTGGGCTTGGCACGATGGGTCGCAGTCATGCGCTGGCCTATCATCGCAACCAATACTTTGATCTGGTAGGGCTGGTAAACCGGTCCACCCCGCGGCTGGATGCCGCGTTGGAGGGTTACGCAGTGACCCCCGATTTCCATGAGGCATTGGCGAGGCTGAAGCCAGATCTGGTCAACATCTCGACCTATTCCGACAGCCACGCCGAATATGCGTGCGCGGCGATGGAAGCCGGGGCGCATGTCTTTGTTGAAAAGCCGCTGGCCAGCACAGTGGCCGATGCGCAGCGGGTGGTGGATTGCGCGATTGCCAACGGGCGCAAGCTGGTAGTGGGGTATATCTTGCGCCATCATCCAAGCTGGCAACGACTGATTGCCGAGGCGCGCGCGCTTGGCGGACCCTATGTGTTTAGGCTTAATCTGAACCAGCAAAGCAATGGCCCGACATGGGAGGTGCACAAGACTCTGATGCAAAGCACCAGTCCGTTGGTCGATTGCGGTGTGCATTATGTTGATGTGATGTGCCAGATCACCGATGCAAAGCCGGTCGAGGTGCGGGGCATGGGTCTGCGCCTCTCCGACGAAATTGCGCCCGATATGTATAACTACGGCCATTTTCAGGTGCTGTTCGATGATGGCAGCCTTGGCTGGTATGAGGCAGGTTGGGGCCCGATGATGTCGGATACCGCGTTTTTTGTGAAAGATGTGGTCAGCCCGAACGGGGCCGTGTCGATCCGCATGCCGGAAAATGCGCGGTCAGACGACCATGACACGCATACTAAAACATCCGTGATCCGGGTGCATCGGAATGGCCAGCCGAATGAAGATCTGAGCATGGCAGACGAGCCGGGGCATCAGGATTTGTGCGAACGTGAACAAGCGTTCATGGCCCGTGCCATTGCCGAAAATCTGGACCTGTCGCGCCATATGCAAGACGCGGTTCAGTCACTTGCGATCTGCCTTGCCGCCGACCAGTCGGTGCGCTCTGGCCAACCTGTCAAATTGTGAGGCCGCTATGGGTGCGCTGGAACTGAAATCTGTCACCAAATCCTTTGGCTCTACCGATGTGATCAAAGGCGTCAATCTCGAGGTTGCCGAGGGTGAGTTTTGTGTTTTTGTCGGCCCGTCCGGCTGTGGCAAATCTACTCTGCTTCGGATTATTGCCGGGCTGGAGGATGCGTCAGGCGGCGATATCTTGCTGGATGGCAAGCGGGTCAATGACGTGGCCCCGGCCAAGCGCGAACTGGCGATGGTTTTCCAGTCTTACGCGCTTTATCCGCATCTGACAGTGCGCGACAATATGGGGCTGGCCCTGAAGCAGGCAGGCGTGGTGAAGGCTGATATCATCAAGGCCACGGATAAAGCGGCTGGCATGCTGTCGCTGGAAAAGTTGCTGGACCGCCGCCCGGCGGAACTATCAGGCGGACAGCGACAGCGGGTGGCTATCGGGCGTGCCATCGTGCGGACACCAAAGCTGTTCTTGTTTGATGAGCCGCTTTCTAATCTGGATGCGGCACTACGGGTCGCGACCCGGATCGAAATTGCGCGCCTGCATCGCGAGTTGGGTGCGACCATGATCTATGTCACCCATGATCAGGTCGAAGCGATGACGCTGGCCGACAAGATCGTGGTCCTGCGTGACGGGCGCGTGGAACAGGTTGGCAGTCCGATGCACCTTTATAATGATCCGGATAACACGTTTGTTGCCGGGTTTATCGGCAGCCCGCAGATGAATTTCCTTAAATCAGCAGCGCTTGGTTTATCGGGTGAAACCACTGGCATTCGCCCCGAGCATCTGCAGATCACCGCTGAGGGGCCGATAAAAGGCACAGTTAGTCATGTGGAAAAGCTGGGAGGGGAGACGCTTGTTTATGTCCGGGCAGAGCCGCATGGACTCTTGACGGTGCGACTTTTTGGCGAACATGACTATAACGTCGACAGTGACGTGCGCTTGTGTGTCGAGCCTGCACGCGCGTTTCATTTTGACACCACCGGTAAAAGATTACGCTGATCATCTGCACAACCTGCGGTTTTCAAAATATGGTAGCAATTGTCTTGCGGGACACACCAATTGGAAAAACGTCCCCAATCTATGGTGTAGCAAGACATAGGCTCTAGAAATGGTATGCGAATACCTGTATGGATCAGGCAATTGCACCTCGAAACTGAGGGCAAATAATCACATCGGGTCACTAAAGATCCGGGCTTGAGGCGGAGTGGTAGAATGGTAAATGCGATTAGTTTCGCTGTCCGCAGTTCTGTGGGCGGTCGTCAGCACGGAACTGTAGCTGGCGAAGGGCAAGGAAACTTCATTCAGGTCGGGGTCGGGGACAGCATTTCGCTGAACATTTCCCCATCAAGCGTGGTCGCCTATGAGCAACAGGGCCGCGATCTGGTTATCAAACTCGCCGATGGACGTGTCATCGTCCTGTCAGGCTATTTTGATGCCGCAGGCGGTGCAAACCATCTTTATCTAAGCTCAGATGATCAAATCACCGAAGTTGTCTTGTCGGGCGATGGAAGTGGCGTGTTGATGGCCAGCTACGGCCCCGCGCAACCCATGGAAAAATGGAGCCCGCTAGACGACCTGCGCTTCTCGGCTGCGGACGGTGTGGTCGACGGATCTCCGATCACGGATGAACCCGCCGGAATGGGCCTGTTCGCTCCGGCTATGCTAGGCGGCCTTGGGGGCATTGGCGCCGCAGGTGCGGGCCTGATTGGCCTTGGCTTGTTGGGCGGCGGCGGCACGCCCGGTGGCGGCGGCACGGACACCACGCCCGGTGGTGGCGGCACGGACACCACGCCCGGTGGCGGCGGTACGGACACTACACCCGGCGACGGCGGTACGGACACCACGCCCGGTGGCGGCGGCACGGACACTGCACCCGGCGACGGCGGTACGGATCGTATTTCACCTGCTGTCGATGATCCGAACGCAGAGGATGTTCTTACAACGAACACAACCAACCCGATTATCGTGATTACTGGCACAGGTGAACCCGGCGATACCGTTGTGGTCACCGTGGGCGACCGGACCCAAGAGACTGTGATCGGATCTGATAGCACTTGGGGTGTTGATTTTGAGGGCGACGAGTTGCCTGCCGATGGCAGCTATTCTTCGGTCGTGGTTGTGACGGAACCGGGCGGCACCCAGCATGTGCTGGACGGACCGGACTATATCATCGACATGACGCCCCCGGCTGTTGCGATCAATGAAGGCACGGACAGCGTCGGCCACATCGAAAACCTCGCCGACTATGCCGATGGCATTACAATCGCAGGTGAAGGCGAAGTGGGCGCTTCAATCCGTATTGAGGTTGGCGGCCTGACGCGCGAGACCGTTGTTGACGGTCAGGGCAACTGGGCATTCACCTTCACACAGGATGAGATTGCAGGCGGTGAGCGCACGCTTGATGTAACGGTCACGGCGACCGATCCGCTGGGCAACACGACAGTTATCACTGACCGGCTGGTGATTGACACCATCCCGCATCCGGTTTCGATTGACCCGGTGACAGACAACAATCTGGTTAATGAAGCCGAATTCAATGCCGGCTTTACCATGACCGGCAGCACCAGCCCGAATACCGCAGTTACACTGGTGGTCGAAGGCGGCGGGCGTGTCGTCACGCGCACCATCACGTCGGATGCCTCCGGCAACTGGCAGCAGTCTTTCCCGGAAGGCACCCTGCCCTCTGGCACCTATGATGCCACGGCAACACTGACGACAGTCGATGGCGCAGGCAACCCGTCTTCGACGACGCGCACCTTTGCGGTCGATACCGAGGTTGATGTGGCCTTTGCCCCATCGGCCATCGCAGGCGACAACATTGTTAACGCTGTTGAGGCTGCGGGCGCGATCACCATGACCGGAACGACGGCTCCGGGATCCGCAATTTCGGTTGAATGGTCAGGTTCAAGACGCCCCGGCACGGTTGATGCCGACGGCAACTGGACTGTCACCTTCCCGGCGGGCTCGGTTGCGGGCGGCACTTACGCGACCACGGCAGTTGTGACGGCCACCGACAGTGCTGGCAACACCTCGACAGATCGCCGGGATATTCTGGTTGATACCGAAATCGCCGTAAGCCTTGATGAGACCCAGGTTGGCGACAACCGGGTTTCTGGCTCGGAACGGGATACTGGGTTCAGCCTGAATGGCACCGGTGAAGCCGGGGCCGTCTTGACGGTAAGTGTCACCACGCCAGGCGGAACTGTCACCCATCCGGCCACTGTGGGCGCAAACGGCCAATGGTCCATCGCTTACGGACCCGGCGAACTTCCCGCTGGCACCTATCAGGCCACGGTATCGGTGTCGGCACGCGATGCGGCGGGCAACGTTGCCACCGACACGCAGACAATCGCGGTTGATACTGAAACCAGCGTAAGCATCGGCGCACAGCAAGCGGGCGACAACATCATCTCGGGTGCTGAACGTCTGGCAGGAATCACTCTGACCGGAACCGCCGAACCCGGCGCAATGCTGAGCGTGACCTTCAACAACGTCACCTATGAAAATGTGCGCGCAAATGGTGCCGGCAGCTGGTCTTTGCCTGTCAGCACATCGGGCATTCCGTCAGGAACCAGCACGGCCACAGTGTCGGTGCGGGCCACCGACAGCTTTGGCAACACCGCCACCGCCAGCCATGTCGTCAACATCGACACCGAAGTTGTGCCCCTGACCCGTGGCACGATGTCGACGGGCAGCGACAACATTCTGAACGATGCCGAAGCAAGCCGCGGCCTGACCGTGACCGGAACCGTCGAGGCAGGCTCGACCGTTATGGTCAGCTTTGACGGACATGCAGCGCGCCCCGCCACTGTTTCTGGCGGAACATGGTCGATCACCATTCCAGCGTCCCTGATCCCTGGCGGCACAACCTCGGGCGAATTGGTCGTCACCGCAACTGACCGCGTTGGCAACGTCGGAGTGCATCGCGAGATGGTTGCGATCGACCGTGAGGTCACACCGCTACGGCCCGGACAGGCTGTTCTGGCTGGCGATGGTTATCTGAATGCACAAGAGGCGTCAGAAGGACTGACCGTTGTCGGAACATCTGAACCAAACTCGACCGTGACTGTTCAGATCATGGTCGGTGATCAGGTTCTAGGCACCCCCATCCGCATCGTGACTGACGCGACAGGGAACTGGTCAGCAACGTTCAGCGGCAGCAATCTTCCGCGAGGAGAGCTGGAGACGCAAGTTGTTGTGACGGCACGCGATTTGGCGGGCAACGTCGACAGCTACAGTCAGCCGCTGATCATCGATACGGTCGCTCCCGGTGCGCCAAATGTGGTGAAGTTTGAACGCGTCAGCGCCGGGTTGACCCGGATTGTCACCCAGGATTCTGATGGCAGCTATGAATTCACCCGCATCGACGCCAATGGCAACGCATCTCAGATCAACGCGGTTCGCTCTGTTGATGAAGTGACGGGTGACGAAAACATCACCTTTGGCTCGCGTACATCTACCGGGTTTAGTCCGACCCCAGTTCCGGACGGCAGTTATCTGGTGGTGGATACGACCGATGTGGCGGGCAACCAAAGCTCGACCCTGCTGATCGTGAACAACACCAATGCTCCGAATGTTGATTTGTCGAGACCGGGACTGACCGAGTTTGATTTCTCTGCGATCGATCTGACCTTTGCTCCGGATGCTGATCTGACGATCACCGAAGCCCAGATCCTGAGCATCACGGGCGCAGACAAGACCGTCGTGATCAAGGGCGGCGATGATGACCGTGTCGAGATCATCGGTGGCGTCAATACCGGCCAGACGCGGGACATCGACGGCGAAACCTACCACATCTACACCGTCGGTTCCTCTGGCGCGACAATTCTGCTCGACGAAGACATCCAAACGGTCTGACGGGGGGCCCTGTCATGCCGAGAATGGATACGGCACGGATCAGGTTTGGGGTCAAGCGCCCCGCCCTGATGCTTGCCGCGCTTTGTCTGCTGTCGGCCTGTGTCACCGATGGCTTGTCAAACGTATCAAAAATGGGTTTTGGCGCGGGCAAGGCCCCCGCCGATCCTGCCGCGCCCGCCCTGACCTCTCAGGGCGAGGTGCGGTCTGCATTGATCACCGACCTTCAATCGAGACGGTCGGTTTTACCGCCCGATGGCCCATTTGCTGCGGTATCTTTGGCAGTGACAGAAGCCGGAGCAGGTGTTGCCGCAGCCGAGATGCGCGTGGCCCGATTGCGCGCCGAGGCAAAGGCAAAGAACTGGCTGCCTCGTATCGGCCCTACGGCGAACCTGACGTCACTCGGGGCACTGGTGGCGTCTATACTGGTAGAGCAGACACTGTTCGACAACGGAAAGCGCAAAGCAGAGCGTGCCTATGCGGCGGCAGATGTCGAAGTTGCTGCGGTTACGTTGGCCAGCGAAGGCAATAAAAGGGTCTATGATGGCCTGAAACACTATCTTCAGGCAGAGCGCGCCCGCGATCAGGCAGCCGTGGCCGAACGCGCCGTAGAGCGCCTGACCGAATTTGAGCGGATCATGTCGCTGCGGGTTGATGGCGGGTTGTCTGACCGATCCGAACAGCGGGTCTTGTCGCAGAAACTGGCCGAAATGCACGCCAATCTTGCGGCGGACAGGCAGGCAGAGGTCACGGCCATGGCCGAGCTTGGCGCAATGACAACCCGTGACCTGACCCGCCTACGCGGACTGCAAAGCCTGCCGCCAGACCAACCCACACCAGAACCGCTTGCAGTAACGCGCGTCCGTGGCGAAGGGGCCCGCACTCTGGCCGAGGCAGATATGGCAAAGGCTGACATGTTGCCCGGACTGACCGCCAGCGCAGCGATCGGTAAAGGCGGAGTTGACGGTGGTATCGGGCTGGGCGGCGGTGCGTTTGGCGTTGGCACTGGCGCCACGCGTGAGGCGCTGGATGCCACAGGCGATCTGGTGGATCGGCGCACAGCGCAGGCGGCCGAAGATGCCAACCGCCGCATCGTGACGTTGCAGCGCGAAATGCAAAGCGTGCAGAGCCGCGAGTCAGAGGGCGCAGAGGTTCTGCGCCAGACTGGTGGAAACCTGACCATGTTCACTGAACAGTATAAGGTCGGACGCCGCTCGCTTCTTGAACTGGTGCAGCAATACGAAAGCTTTGCCCGCATCGAGCGGGATCAGGTTGCCCTAAAATACATTGCCACGGATTTGCGGTTGCAGATTGCGCTTGAGCGCGGCGTGCTGGTGGATGGGGCGCGCATGTGACAACAGACCGGGTCGTTTCCTTTGACATGAATGCCGGCAAGGGCGCTTCGGCGACCCTTGCTTCGGCACGTCCGGCCCCAAGTGCCCGGAAGTCACGGCCCCGCCACACCAATCGCGCGATGCACCGCGCCCAACTTGCAAGTGTCTATGCAGCCATTCTGGGCGCAGAAGTTGCCGCAGCTGATTTGCTGGAGCACATCCAGATTGCGGCGGGCGCCGGTAAACTTGGGCTGGGTGAAATCTGCACCGCATTGCGCGGCTGCGGCCTGATAGCAAAGGTTGAGCGGACCCTCAAGCCTGGTCCAAGCCACTGGCCCGCCCTGGCCGAGATGTCATCGGGGCAGATTGTTCTGGTGCTGGCCGAGAGTGACGATGGCATCGAGATCTATGATCCCAGCGTTCCCGATGGCAGGGCCGAGGTTTCAAAGGCTGATTTTTCAAGTGTATATGCGGGATCTATCCTGCGCGCGCAGACCACGATGGCAGAGCTTGAGGCCCGGCACACACCCAAAAGCGGTGTGCATTGGTTTTGGGGCGAGTTCAGAAAGTACAAACGCCAATTGCTGGAGGTCGCGGCCGGTTCGTTGTTCGCCAACCTTCTGGCCGTGTCGGTCGCGCTGTTCTCGTTGCAGGTCTACGACCGTGTTATTCCCCACCAGTCAGAGCCGACCCTGTGGGTTCTTGCACTTGGTGCAATGCTGGCAATTGTGCTGGAAGGCATGCTCAAGGGCGCGCGCTCTGGTCTGATGGACATGACCGGGCGGCGCATCGAGCTTGTGGTGCAAGATCGCCTGATGGCGCGGCTGTTGGGCATGAAAACCAATCCGCACGAACGCCGCCCAAGCCAGACCTTTAACGCGATGCGCGAATTCGGGTCAGTCCGCGAGTTCTTCACTGCGTCAACCATCGGCACCATCGCTGACTTGCCGTTTATCCTGATCTTTCTGGCGCTTGTTGCAACCATTGGCGGCAATCTGGTCTGGGTTTTGATTGCGGGCGGCATCTTGATGGTTCTGCCCGGCTTTTTGTTGCGCGGCAAAATGGTCGAGATGACAAAAGCAACCCAAGGAGCCAGCACTCGGCAGGCGAAATTGCTGTATGAAGCTGTGTTCGAGACAGAAACCGTATCCATCACCCGTGGCGAAGACCGCATCAAGCGGCTTTGGTCAGAGTTGGTGACGCTGAATGCCGTCAAGTCCTCCGAACAGCGCAAGCTGACCTCACTGCTGACCTATTGGGCGCAGGGCGTTCAACAGGCCACCTATGTCGGCGCGGTGATGGTCGGCACGTTCATGGTGTTTTCGGGTGATTTCACAGTCGGCACTATCATCGCCATCGGCATTCTGACCGGGCGCACGCTTGGCCCTTTGGCGCAGCTTTCGGGAACAATGGCGCGGTGGTCGAATGTGAAGGGCGCACTCGAGGCGCTGTCGGCCATCGCAGATGCGGCGCAGGCCGAAGACGCGGGGCGCAAATATCTGCGCCGGGAGAAACTGACCGGCGCGTTCGAGTTGCGCAATCTGGAATTCCGCTACGACCCGGCGTCGGCGCCCATGGTCGACATTGCGGCTCTGGCCATTCCCGCAGGTCAGCACATAGCCGTTCTTGGCACCAACGGATCGGGAAAATCGACCCTGTTACGGCTTTTGGCCGGACTTTATGACGCCACGTCGGGCCGGGTGCTGATCGACGGGGTCGATCTGGGGCAGGTGCATCCGCGGGATCTGCGCCGCGGGATCGGGTATCTGGGGCAAGAAGTGCGGCTGTTTGCAGGCAGCCTTCGGGATAACCTGAACACCACCCAGCTGGAACGCGATGACGACCGTTTGCTGGACGCACTTGATTTTGCAGGGCTTGGCCAGTTCGTGCGCAACCACCCGCGCGGGCTGGATCTGGAAATTAAGGAAATGGGTGAAGGTCTTTCGGTTGGCCAGCGCCAATCCCTTGGCTGGGCGCGGATCTGGCTGCAAGACCCGGCAGTTGCCATTCTGGATGAACCGACAGCAGCCCTTGACCAGACGCTGGAAAGCACACTGGTCAGTCGTCTGCGGATCTGGCTGGAAGGCCGGACCGCGATCATCGCCACACACCGGGTGCCGATTTTGCAACTGACAACCCGCACGTTGATTTTGCAAAATGGCAAATTGGCGGTTGATGGGCCACGCGATGCGGTTCTGGCCCATCTGATGAAATCGCAACCGCAAGCGGCGGCAATGGTCGGGGGAACACCAGTATGACCACCTTTGACCACGGGCTGGATCAGCGCATGCGGGGGCCGTCGCTGACGATCTGGACAATCGGGCTTGCGGTTCTTGTGTTCATCCTCTGGGCCTCATTTGCGTGGCTGGCCGAAATTGTGCGGGCCGAGGGGCAGATCGTCTCATCCTCACGCCCGCAGATCATTCAGAACCTTGAAGGCGGCATTCTGGCCGAACTGAACGTCGCAGAGGGCGATACGGTAGAACCGGGGCAAACGCTGGCGCGGCTGTATGGCACACAATATCAATCTGCTGTCGACGATCTGAGCGATCAGATTGCGACGCTGGAAGTCCGCAAGCTGCGGCTTGAAGCGGAGCTGGCGGGGGAGAATGATTTCCCCGTCGCAGACGACATTGCGATGCGGGTACCAGATGTCGTTGCATCGGAACGCACCCTGCTTAACGCGCGCATGTCGGAACAAAGCGCGCGGGTTACGGGGGCCAGGGCCATTCTCAAGCAGGCGGAAACCGAACGCGAGCTGCTGGAACGGATGTATAAGCAAGAAATCGCGCCATTGATTGAGGTAACCCGCGCCCGCAAAGCGGCGTCGGATGCCGAGGCCCAACTGTCAGAGGCCCGCACAATGGCGGAACTGGACCGCGCCAACACCTATTCCGAAACGCAGGGCCAGCTTGCGTCGCTGCGGCAACGTCTGAAACAGGCGCAGGATCAGCTGTCGCGAACCGAGCTTGTGGCGCCGATGCGTGGCGTGGTGAACAAGCTGTCGCTTACAACCATCGGCGGCGTCGTGCGCCCCGGCGAGGAGATCATGCAGATCATCCCGCTGGATGAAGAGCTGTTCGTCGAAGCCCGCGTCAAGCCGCGTGACATTGCACAAGTGCAGTTGGGTCAGGCGGCGACGGTCAAACTGTCGGCGTATGATTACACTATCTTTGGCAGTTTGCAGGCGCATGTGTCTTTCGTCTCTGCCGACACCTTCAAGGATGAGCGCGCGCGCACCCCAGATGGTGATCCGCATTACAAGGTAACGCTGCGCGTAGACCGCTCGCACCTGACAGAGCGCCAGAAATCGCTCGAGATCCGTCCCGGCATGCAGGCTACGGTGGAACTGCAGACCGGCGGAAAGACATTGCTCACCTACATGACAAAGCCGCTCTACAAAGCCAACGAGGCTTTGCGGGAGCGATAGGTCTATCGGACACTTGGTCTGGAAGTTGGCCCCTGACCCGAACATCCGGCTGAAGGCTTTCGACGACGATCCGAGCCTTCATCCCATTCGACCAGCGCCGCTTGCCGCGCCGCCGAGGCTCAACGACCTCGCACCGGCCAACAAATCCATCGCCACCATCCGGCATGCCAAACCTCCATCTGCTCACGCAGATCTTCGCGCAGGCACATCACGCGTCAGGAACACGTCAATTCAATGGGTTGGAGCCGCCTCTTACGGTCCAACGACATAGTCCACGACAAGAACCCGAAGGTGAGCGCCCCTTTCTGCCGCAGAAAGAAGACCTTGCCAAGGTCAGGGCAACCCGCGTGAATTGCTAAACCCCTCGGCGCAAGAGACGCGCCTGCACAGATTTGGATTTCGGACACCACTGCCCGACATTGGCCCTCTGGCCGGTGATCAGCCGGGTTTCGGGAGCCTCGGTCAGCAAGCAGCCAAGCTGCCTGGCAAGGCTGCCGCACCCATGTAATCACGTACTTGGACTGCGGCCATGAAAAGCCAGTTCACACCGACTTTGGTCCAAGCGATCAAACGGCACCGCTGGCCCTCGGGCAACCCTTTTTCGGCCACAGGCTGCTCGCCGTAGGATGTGCCTTCAAATAGGTCGCGTCCATTGCCTGGCAGTTGATTGCTCTGCAATCAACGATAAGGGGGCACTACATCTAGTGATTGTGCCGTGGCAGAGAGCTACTGATACGCACAAACTTTTCGGCCCCCTCAATGGTCGCTCCTTCGACAAGCTGGGTGACTGTGGCTCTGTACATTTCCTGCCACGGAGTTGCAGAGGCGGGGACGGCGGGAACACCCTTTTTCATTCGGGCGGAGATTTCATCAGGTGCCACCAGCATGTCACAGCGTCCTTCATTCAGGTCAATCCTGATCCGGTCGCCAGTGTGCAGCCAGGCCAGGCCGCCGCCCGCAGCACTTTCCGGAGAGGCGTTCAGGATCGACGGGCTGTCAGCTGTGCCCGATTGCCGCCCGTCGCCAATGGTTGGCAGGCTGGATATCCCCCGCTGAATCAGCCGGTCTGGTGGCTGCATGTTCACCACTTCGGCGGATCCTGGCCAGCCAAGCGGCCCGGCCCCACGGATCACCAGTATCGAATGCTCGTCTATATCGAGCGCAGGGTCGTTGATGCGGGCGTGATAGTCGGTTGATCCGTCAAAGACAAAGGCAGTGCCTTCAAACACTCCTTCCTGCCCCGCTTCGGACAGATAGCGGGCGCGGAAGTCGTCTGAGATGACGCTGGTTTTCATGATGGCGAAATCAAACAGATTGCCACGCAGAACCAGAAATCCTGCCCGCTGCATCATCGGGGTCTGATAGGGCCGGATCACCTCGCGGTCAGTCGCTTTGCGCCCTTCCAGATTGATGGCCATGCTTTTCCCGGTCACGGTGGGGCAAGCGCCGTCCAGCTGACCAGCGTGCAGCAATTCCCACATCACCGCAGGGACACCACCCGCACGGTGGAACCGCTCCCCAAGATAGGCACCGGCTGGCTGGACGTTGGCCAGAAGCGGCACGTCATATCCATGGGTCTGCCAGTCTTCCGGGTGCAACTCGACACCTGCGTGACGGGCCATCGCCATCAGATGCGGCTGCGCATTGGTCGATCCGCCAATGGCAGAATTGACCCTAATCGCATTCAGAAACGCTGCCCGCGTCAGGATCTGCGAGGGGCGCAGATCTTCGCGCACCAGTTGTACGGCCCGCACTCCGGTGCGATATGCGATCTGGCCCCGCTCCCGATATGCCGCCGGTATGGCCGCGCAGCCGGTCAGTGACATGCCAAGTGCCTCGGCAATGGCATTCATGGTAGATGCTGTGCCCATCGTGTTGCAGTGCCCGATCGAGGGGGCTGAATCGAGCGCCGTCTGCAGGAACTCATCGCGCGTGATCTCCCCTGCGGCGTATTTTCGGCGTGACTGCCAGATGACGGTGCCAGACCCAACCAGCCGCCCATCGTGCCAGCCATCCAGCATCGGCCCGCCCGACAAAACGATGGCCGGAATATCCACTGTCGCGGCTGCCATGATAGCCGAAGGGGTGGTCTTATCGCAGCCGGTGGTCAGCACAACTCCGTCAAACGGGTAGCCGTACAGAAGCTCTACCAAACCCAAATAGGCCAGGTTTCGGTCCAACGCAGCGGTCGGGCGCTTGCAATTCTCAAACAGCGGATGCGACGGAAATTCGATGGCGATACCACCTGCATCACGAATGCCGTCGCGCACGCGTTTGGCCAGATCGAGATGGTGGCGGTTACAAGGGTTCAGATCGCTGCCCGACTGAGCAATGCCGATGATGGGTCGACCGGAGCGAAGCTCTTCGGGCGTTGTGCCATAGTTCATGAACCGCTCCAGATACAGCGCGGTCATGTCTGCATGATCGGGGTTATCGAACCAGTCCTGTGAACGGAGGCGGCGAGGCGACGGGTCGGTCATGGAATGTCCTTGTGTTCATGCTGGGGCCATTTATTTGCGCCCACGATCAGCGAAAGCCTTACTATGAGCATGATCATATTTGCTGCCTCCGGCAGCAGTTCGTCGTCATCTATCCCCCCCAAGTTCATCTTCGATATGGGCGCGGATAATCTGGTCAAAGCTGTCCTCGGCGGTGAAGCCCAAAGCGCGAGCGCGGGCAGCCTCAAAGCCCGGCGCCCAGCCTTCACACATGCGGGTAATGTTTGCATCAGGTTCGCGGCGGATCAAGGCCACGGCACTTTCCCCCGCAACGCGGCGCAGAGCATCGATCTGCTCACCTACCGTAGCGCTGAGGCCCGGCATCGACAGGTTTCGTTGCGGGCCCACGGTTTTCAGATCCATCGTCGCCGCATGGATCATAAATCCCACGGCAGAGCGCGGCGAGGTGTGCCAGTGCCGGATGCTGTCGGGCACTGGCAGGATGGCAGGCTTGCCCACCAAGGGTTCGCGCAGGATGTTGGAAAAGAACCCCGACGCCGCCTTGTTCGGTGTGCCGGGACGAATGCAGATTGTGGGCAGACGGATGCCGATGCCATCAAAGAACCCGTGGCGGGAATAGTCAGCCAGCAAAAGCTCGCAGATCGCCTTCTGCGTGCCATAACTGGTCAGCGGGGCGGTGTGGAACGTGTCCGGGATTGGAAACGGCAGCGGCGCGCCCATCACTGCGATGGACGACGCAAAAACAACGCGCGGGCAATAACCATCAGCCAGATGCGCGCGGCGGATGGCTTCGAACAGATCGCGCGTGCTGTCCAGATTGATGCGGTACCCCTTGTCAAAGTCCGCCTCGGCCTCTCCGGAGACGATGGCCGCCAGATGAAAAATCACGTCAGGCCGTCCGTCGATCAGCTGTTGGGCCGTGCCGGGGTCCGCCAGGTCTGCGCAGAGGCAGTCTGTACGCCCGGCGAACCCGTCAGGCGTCTGAGGCACGACAACATCAACCAATGTCAGCGCGGTAATCTTGCGGCCTGCCAGACCGTTGGCCATCAGACGGGGAACAATCTTACGGCCCAGCATGCCTGCGGCGCCGGTGATCATGATGTGCATGGTAGCGTCTCCTCGTGGTCTTGAGCGGCAAACCACCCTCTTGAGATAGTATGATTGTCTGATAACCTGAAAACTTCAAGCAAAGAGAAAACCAACGATGACCAGCGCAAAGAATGGGGTACAGTCCAGACTGGTGACACAAGGAGCAGAGAAATGACTGGTTCGCTTACTCAGATCAGCCGCACGGAACATCTGCCCGCCCGAATTGCGGCTCAGTTTGCACGGCAGATCCAGGAAGGTGACCTGAAGCCAGGCGACAAGCTGCCAACCGAAAACGCAATGTCCAAGAGCTTTGGTGTCAGTCGCACCGTAATTCGTGAGGCGATCGCGCAATTGCGCAATGAGGGTATGATCGAGACACGCCAAGGTGTCGGTGCTTTCGTCATTGATCGCCCCACTCGCCATATCCGTCTGGATGATCGCCGTCAGATGGATCCCCACGGGTTCCGTGACTTGTTCCAACTGCGCGTGCCACTGGAAATTGAGGCAGCAGGACTGGCAGCAACCTATCACCGCGCCGAGCATCTGCGGCAGTTGGATGAGGCGTTGCAGCGCATGAATGTCACGGATGACGGCGCTGGCGACGGCATTGTTGCAGACCTTGATTTTCACCGGACCATCGCCTCGGCGACGGGAAATGACTATTTCGTGCAGTTTCTGGGCGCTGTGTCGGATCGCATCCTGCAAACCATCGTTGAGTCGCGCGAACGGATTCGTCTTGACGAAATCGTCGCCATCGTGAACCGGGAACACACTGAATTGCGCGATGCCATTGCTGCTCGCGATCCGGTCCGGGCGCGCGCCGCGATGCGGGCCCACATGGTTGGATCGGCCGAGCGCATCGCGCTTCGGCTGGAGTTTTACCTCTGATCACAGCAGGCCGCCGTTCGATAAATAATTCGGTAGACAGGCCAGAGCGCTCCAAAGTAAGGTCATGTCATCATGTTGTCTGACATTATCAGACTGCACGGTGCTGGAGGCGCCGACGCAAACGGGAGAGACAGAATTGACTTCACTGCAAGCTTTGGCAGCCTCTGGGCTGTTGCCCGACGATGCCGCAAGCGCAACCCTCGTTGGGCGGGTCTGGTCCGATCAGCAAGGTGGACCCTGCCCTTTCGTCCTGCGCGACGGGCATGTGTTCGACCTTAGCAATGTGTCGGCTACGATGTCAGGTCTTCTGGAGCGAGATGATCTGCATGCTGCCCTTGGCGCCACAGATCTGACGGATCTTGGGCCACTGGACAGATTTCTGAACGGAGGGGCTGGTCGTCTGCTGGCGCCGGTCGATCTGCAGGCGATCAAGGCTGCCGGCGTCACCTTTGCGGACAGCATGCTGGAACGCGTAATCGAAGAACAGGCGCGCGGTGACAGTGCGCGCGCATCAGAAGTGCGGGCACGGCTTGCTCCGGTCATCGGCGACAGTCTGCGTGGCGTTCAGGCTGGGTCCGAAAAGGCAAAGCAGGTTAAGGCGCTGCTGCAGGACATGGGCCTGTGGTCGCAGTATCTGGAGGTCGGCATCGGCCCGGATGCCGAGATTTTCACCAAGGCACAGCCGATGTCTTCGATGGGCTGTGGCGATCTGGTCGGCATTCATCCGATGTCGGAATGGAACAACCCCGAACCAGAGGTCGTGCTGGCCATACGCTCGGATGGCACAATTCTGGGCGCGACGCTTGGCAATGATGTGAACCTGCGTGACGTCGAGGGGAGATCGGCCCTGTTGCTGGGCAAGGCCAAGGACAACAACGCGTCCTGCGCCATCGGCCCGTTCATCCGATTGTTTGACGCAGGGTTTACTCAGGATGATCTGGACCGGACAACGGTATCGCTGCACGTTGAGGGGCAAGACGGGTTCGTGATGACAGGCGAAAGCCCAATGCAGGCGATCAGCCGCAGCCCGGTTGATCTGGCGGGCCAGCTTCTGAACCGCTCGCACCAATATCCTGACGGGGCAGTGCTGTTTTTGGGCACAATGTTCGCGCCTGTAAAGGATCGTCGCGGCGTAGGACAGGGCTTTACGCATGAGGTCGGTGACCGGGTCGAGATCGCCTCGCCCCGTCTTGGACGACTGGTCAACTGGGTCGACCGGACTGACCGCTGCCCCGAATGGACCTTTGGAACCCGCGCTCTGATGCAGAACCTGATTGCGCGCGGCCTGGGCGACAGGGTTTGACATGAAGCGGGTGTCGCGGTTCTTTTTTCAGTTCCTGGACATCCTCCTTGCCCTGTTGTTGGCAAGCATGGCGCTTATGGTCTTCGTGAACGTTGTCATGCGCTACACCATGAATTCAGGCATTCCGCTTTCGGACGAGCTATCGCGTTTTGCCTTTGTCTGGCTGACCTTTATCGGAGCGGTTGTCGTCTATCACCATCGCCAGCACATGGGGATGGAAACCGTTGTGGCGCAATTCGGGCGTCAGGGCCGGTTGGTGTTGATGGGAATGTCAGATCTGCTGATTTTGGGCTGTGCGGTTGTGTTGACGCATGGCACCTGGAAACAGCTGCCCATCAATGCCTCGATGAATGCGCCCGTCTCTGGCCTGTCTATGGCCTGGGTCTACGGGATTGGGCTGTTCACCGGAGCTGGCATCATCCTGATCACGCTGGAGCGTCTTTTACGCTTGGCCACAGGCCGCATCACCGAAGCTGAAATTCGGGGATTTGGCGGCGAAATAGAAGATCTTTACGGCACGGCCGACAAGGTCAAGGCGGGGGACCGCGGCGAATGACCCTGCTCGTTTTCATTGTGTCGCTTCTGGGGTCTATGGCGCTTGGTGTGCCAGTAGCCTTTGCGCTGATTTTCTGCGGCGTGATGCTCATGTCTTTCATGGGCATGTTCAACACCCAGATCATCGCCCAAAACATGCTGATCGGTGCAGACACTTTTACGCTGCTGGCCATTCCTTTCTTCATCCTTGCGGGTGAGCTGATGAATGCCGGTGGTCTGTCCAAACGCATCATCGAGTTTGCAATCACCTGCGTCGGCCATATCCGGGGTGGGCTTGGTCTGGTTGCGATTATTGCGGCTGTCATCATGGCATCTATCTCGGGGTCAGCGGCAGCGGATACAGCGGCACTGGCCGCGATCCTGATTCCTATGATGGCAAAGGCGGGCTATAACGTGCCGCGGTCGGCGGGGCTGATCGCTGCGGGCGGGGTCATCGCGCCTGTGATCCCGCCGTCAATGGCGTTCATTATCTTCGGTGTAGCCGCCAACGTCTCGATCTCGCAGCTCTTCATGGCAGGCATCGTGCCGGGTATGATGATGGGGTTGGCCTTGGTTGTGACCTGGCTGATCGTGGCCCGCAACGACAATGTGGAAACACTGCCGCGGACCGGGTGGGCGGAACGAGGCCGGGCGTCAGGTCGGGCGGTTTGGGCGCTTGGCATGCCGGTGATCATCCTGGGTGGCATCAAGATGGGCGTGGTTACCCCGACCGAGGCGGCGGTCATTGCTGCCTTCTACGCGCTGTTCGTTGGTGTGTTTGTTTACCGCGAACTCAAGATTTCAGACCTGCCGCGCGTGTTGATCGCAGCCGGGCGCACCACGTCGGCGATCATGTTTCTGGTCTGCGCGGCGCTGGTTTCGGCCTGGCTGATCACGGCGGCCAATATTCCGAATGAAATCATCGGATATATCGAGCCGCTGATCGATAGCCCGCGCGTGTTGATGTTGGTCATCATGCTGCTGATCATGGTGGTGGGCACCGCGCTCGATCTGACACCGACGATATTGATCCTGACACCTGTGCTGATGCCAATCGTCGCCAAGGCCGGGATCGACCCAGTCTATTTCGGCGTCATGTTCATCATGAACTGTTGCATCGGTTTGCTGACGCCGCCGGTCGGCGTCGTGCTGAACGTGGTCAGCGGTGTGGGACGGGTGCCGCTTGGCAAGGTCATACGCGGCGTTTGGCCGTTCCTGATCGCCCAAGTTCTGGTGATCCTGCTGCTGGTCGCGTTTCCCAGCCTCGTGATCGTCCCGGCAAAATGGTTCTACTGACGACAAATCCAAGGGAGGAAACTATGAAACACTCTGTACTTAGAACGGCACTTTGCCTGACAACGGTGATTGCAGCTGCAAGCCCCGCATTCGCGCAGTTCAAAGAGCGGACATTCCGCGTCTCGAACGGCATCAACGAGGATCATCCCGTCGCTGTTGGCATGCAAGCCATGCAGACCTGTCTGGACGAGAAGACCGGCGGCATGATGAAGATGCAAGGCTTCTGGGGCGGTGCGCTTGGGGGTGACCTGCAGGCAACGCAAGCCGTGCGCAGCGGTCTGCAAGAGGCAGTTGTCACGTCGTCATCACCGCTGGTCGGCATGGAATCCGCGCTTGGCGTCTTTGACCTGCCCTTCCTGTTCCGCACCCCGGAAGAGGCCTACGCCGTGATGGACGGGCCTTTTGGCGAAAGTCTGAACGAAAAGCTGGACGCGGTCGGGCTGGTCAACCTGGGCTACTGGGAAAACGGCTTCCGCAACATGTCCAACTCGCAGCGGCCCATCGAGACATGGGAAGATTTCGAGGGAATGAAAGTGAGGGTGATGCAGAACAACATTTTCCTCGACACCTTCTCGAACTTTGGGGCCAATGCGACGCCCATGTCCTTTGGCGAGGTCTTCTCGGCGCTGGAAACCAAAGCGATTGATGCACAGGAAAACCCATATGTGACCATCGACACGTCAAAGTTCTACGAGGTGCAATCGTACATCAGCGAAACCCGGCACGCCTATACGCCATTCCTGTTCCTGTTCTCAAAGGCGATCTTCAACACCTATTCGCCCGAAGAACAGCAGGCCCTGCGCGACTGCACCATCGTCGGGCGCGACGTGGAACGCGCAGCAATTCAGGAGCTTAACCTGAAGTCCCTGGCCAAGATGGAAGAGGCCGGATTGAAGTTCAACACCATTTCGCCCGAAGACCAGGCGGCCATGCTGGAGAAATCACAGGTCGTCTATGAAAAGCACAAAGCGACCATCGGGGAAGATGTCGTCGATCAGGTTCAGCAGATCCTGACCGAACTGCGCGCTGCCCAATAACCTGCGCGTCGTGAGCATCTTTCACTGACAAGGCACCCGGAGGCCGATACCGGCTTCCGGGTGCCTGAATGATAACGGGGCCTTATAATGAAACCGGGACTGACGGGCAATATGGCCGGCGCGCTTCTGATGCTGCTGGGAATGGCGGCTTTTGCCGGCAATGATGCGATTGGCAAATGGCTGGTCGCCGATTACGGGGTGGCGCAGGTAATTTTGCTGCGTTCGCTGGCGGCCGGATTGATTATGGCACCACTTCTCATGCGAGGCGGTCGCGTCTTGGATCGTATCCGGTCGGCGCCCCGCCCGCGCCTGCAAGCCCTGCGAGCATTTTGTGCCACGGCCGAGGTCTTTTGTTTTTATCTTGCCGTGTCTTCCATGCCTTTGGCCGATGTCATGGCGTTCTGGATGGCCGCGCCGATCTATGTTGTTGCGATCTCGCCCTTTCTGTTGGGTGAACACGTTGGCAAACGCACTTGGGTTGCGGTTGCTGTTGGCTTTACCGGAGTGTTGATCCTGCTTGCCCCGTCATTGCAAATATCTGGCACGGGCGCGTTCTTTGCCTTGCTGGGCACCGCAGCCTTTGCGGCGATCATGGTTTTGGGTCGGTCGCTTCGTGAAACCGCCGACCGTGATCTGGTCTTTTTCCAGCTTGCGGCGGCAACGCTTGCCGGTCTGGCACTCGCGCCGTTTGACTGGCAGCCGGTCCAGTCGGGAAGCGATCTGGCACTGCTGTTTTTGCTGGGGGTGGTGGCGACGGCAGCACACATGCTGGTGACACGCGCGCTGAAACTGGCGGATGCCTCTGTGGTCGCCCCGCTGCAATATTCCTTGCTGGTTTGGGGCGCGGCTTTCGGCTTTCTTGTCTTTGGCGATGTGCCTGCTCCGGCAATGCTGATCGGGGCGTTTCTTATTGTTGTGTCAGGGTTGATCGTCCTGCGTCGATGAACTTGCGCAGTGCGGCCCACCTTCGCCTTGCCCACACATCCAAATAAGATGCGTTTTTGTGGTTCGGTTTTCAGGCCTTGCCACGACGGCTATCCGCGTTCCATGGTGGTTTCAGAAACAAGAAAACCACCGCGCTACCTGATGACCCCCAAGACTTGCTCACCCCCCCGAAAAACCGATGCGCCAACCGCATCCACTCCGAATTTTGGCCAGCTCCTCACAAAAAAGTATCCAACGGCATTCTGTGCATGATACAACGCGAAGGTGAAAGTTCGCCATTGTCAGTAGATCATCCATGTTTTTGGATCACAGTTGGCCTCCAGGCGGTGATAAGAAGACAATGATGAAAATCCTTGCGGTGGACGATACGCCCTTCATCCTTGAGCTGATCCCGATGCTTGCCGCGAAGGCCGGATTTCCCGAGGTTACGACTTGCTCGTCAGCAAGCGATGCGCTGAAAATTCTCGCTCAGGACGGTCTTGAATTCGACTGTCTACTCCTCGACGTGAACATGCCTGGCATGGACGGGATCGAGCTTTGTAGCCGTATCCGACAGCTTGAGAAACATCAAAAAACACCCATCATTATGCTGACAGCGATGCACGAAAGCGAGTTCCTTGATCGCGCCTTCAAAGCAGGCGCGACTGATTATGCGACCAAGCCTTTTGATATTAAAGAGCTAGGTGCGCGACTTCGTATGGCGCAGGAACTTGTTGTCGCGCGCAGAGAGGCTCTTACGGCCATTGCTTCGGCGACTGAAAAGCAACAGGACAGTGCAACGAAGGACATGCTTGACCTTGGCCACCCCACCAGTTTTCAAGGGGTAGAGAACTTCATCGACATCAACGCGCTTAAGAACTACTTGACGCAAAGCTCGCGTGCCGGACTCGCCGCATCTCAGGTCATTGGAGTAAAGATTGACTGGGTGGAGAGGATCCAATCCAAGGCCCTCCCCGAAGAGATGGGCCATGCGCTCCGCGATATCGCGGATGCGATAAATGAAGTCCTGAGGACAAATCTGAGCTTCCTGTCCTACGCAGGAAACGGAACATTCATTGCTCTTTCGAACAGCGCTGCCTTGCTTTCGTCATCAGAGATCGAAGCAGAAGTTCAGTATGTGCTCGACGAAAAGAACACCGAATATGATAATGGTGATCCTATGGATATCGAGATCTCCATCGGCAACCCGATCAGGCCTGATTGCAATGATATCGCCGAAGTACCACGGTCAATCATAAGAGCAGTAGCCCGCGCAGAGAGCAGATCGATTGCCAAGCGAGACGCAAAGCCTACGATAAACATTCGGCACGGCTAGTTTTTTAGACTTTGCGTGAAGCGCAGGTCTCTTTGGTTCTCACTTACTTTCAGATCCTAACGTCCCGGAACTTGTAGCCTGAAAGGTGAACCAGAATGTCGTTAGGGCACCTGGGGCGCTTTCAAAGCCGATTGTGCCACCCATCTGCTCAACAATCTGCTTGGTTATGCTAAGCCCCAATCCCGTCCCTCCGGATTTGCGGTCGGAAGGATTCTCTGCCTGAGAAAAGGGTTTGAATACCAGATTGTGAAACGAGTCAGGAATTCCCGGACCTATGTTACTGATTGAGACGCGAATAGTGGATCCCAACCCGTTTGCAGTTACTTCAATTTCAGTTTCAGGGTGTGCAAATTTTGCGGCGTTGGTCAGAAGATTGGCCATGATCTGGTGAAACCGTTTCGGATCGATCAGACCCACCAAGGATCGGTCAGGAAGGGTAGGTTTGAAGCGCACTGTATATTTGTCAACCAAAGCCAGGTTGGCAAGCAGGGTTTCTTCAACCAGCGACGCGACCGGGCATGGCACAATTGTAAATCGCATTTGATGGGCAGAAAACTTTTGAAAGTCGAGAATATCATTAATCAGATTGCGAAGTCGTTCGCCATTTGTCTTTGCGATAAACAATAGCCGCTGCACTTCATCAGAAAAACCTTCATCCTCAAACGTCTCAAGCAAAGAGACTGCGCCGAGAACTGATGTCAGCGGTGTGCGCAATTCATGGCTTACAACTGCAATAAAATCACTTTTCAGCTGATCTAGACGTCGCTGTTCTGTGATGTCAACGACCTGTGCCACGCCGTGATCTGGCCGACCCTGTCCATCCCGGACCAGACCGACGCTCAAGAGACACCACATGACTGCGCCGTTTGACCGAATATAGCGCTTTTCCATCTGATAGGAGTTAATCTCGCCTTTAATCAAGGGGGCGGCATTGGCGAGATCAGCTTCAAGATCATCAGGATGGGTCAAAGACTGAAAATCGGTTTGAAGCAATTCTTCTTCTGTGTAGCCGAACAGATTGCACAGGGCGGAGTTTACTTTCAACCAACGTCCGTCCAGCCGTACGATAGCCTTGCCGATTGGCGCATGCTCGAATGAAGAGCGAAATTGCTCAAGGCTGCGTTGCAGATCTTCTTCGGTTTGTTTCCGCTCGGAGACATCAATTTGCGCACCCACGATCCGCGTTGCTGATCCTGATGAATCGCGATGCAGAACCGCGATGTTGGTTTGCATCCATCGCCAGTGCGTCCGATCTCGCGACTGAAGCCGGTATTCGCAGCTTGCGCGCTCAACGAGGCCCTCCAGACAAAGTTGAACGGGTCTGATTGCTATGGCCAGATCATCTGGATGGACGCGGCTCCGCCATTCCTCCTGCATGTCAAGCTGCTCGTCTGGCGCTATCTCCAATAGTTCCCGCCACACGGCTGACACAGTAACGGTGTCCGTTGCCGGGTCGTACTCAAAGACGCCGATCTTGGCCCTCTGGATGGCATGTGCGGATAGCGCCAGTTCCTTTTGGGCAATGTCCAGATCCCTGCGTTCTGCAGATACGTCACGCATCAGAACCGTTGACCGAACCTGACCCAAGGCATCGGTACAGCTTGAAACGCTTACGGAAAGAAAAAGGGGGCTTTCCGTAGGGGCCCGGACGACCAGTTCCTGTGCCATAATCAGCTTTGGGGCCTTTGGGCACGTGGCTTCCCGTTCGTGCAAAACAGTTAGTGGCAAAAGGGAAAGAACTGATTTGCCGATCACCTCATCCGGCTCTCGGCCCAGAAGTTGGAATGCAGAGACATTGCCATCAATAATTTGGTTCTGCTCATCGAGAACCAGCACTGCAAGCCCAACGGCAGTGAGCGCATCCGTGTTCATCGTGATCGTATCCATCGGGCACCTGTTGTTGGCGAAGTGTAGGAGTTGAACATCCCAAGCCAAACTCGTTCATCCACCGTTGGGGCGGAACAGGCAATCCTCTCATTCGAAATACACTAACCCGGCTGATCGAAATAGTCTCGGGCAAGCGCTAGGTTCGCCCAAGGTTTCGGTGTGGTGACGTTTGAGGCATGCCGGTCTGCAACCCGAGTTTGCAGGGGGATTGCGGTTACGCACCAACTCGAAAACCGGACGGATCAGGTGGATCGAAGGCCGTCCGGGTAAAGGTCATTGATGGCCCAGAGGAAAAGGATGCCAACCGTGTCGAAAACACAATTAGACCTGTAAAAAGGGCTGCGCTCGTTGCTGGTTATGACGAATGCGACATCGCTTCTCTGATCAAGACCCTGACCGCTATCGCCAAATGCCAGCCCGCGTCACGCAGCGGCGCCCTTGTGCCATGGGCATTCCAAAAGCCGTCAACCTGAAAGCCTTACGGGGGTCAGTACCGCTTGCGGCCTTAACGCCAATACCGGGCCTGCGCAGGCATCACTATCACGCACGGATCGCGGGGATGGGTGGGGCAATACCGATTTTCTGCAATTGCCGCGCTTCGGCGAGATGGACGGCTGAATTCACTGCCATCCGAGCCCGCTGGGAGCTGCGCCCGCCCGGCCGCACCGCGTTGCCAACGGAAACCTGCGGAGGGTCTCTGCGCTCTGCCCCAGTTTCCATTTGCTCTTTGTCAAGACGATCCTGAATGGCAGCTTCGATCACCTGCGCAGCAGGAAGGTTGTGCGCACGCGACACAACGATAAACCTGCCCTCGTCAGCAAATGCCATGACATAGCCATCAACCTTGAAAACATCATCAATCGCAACCGCGACGCGCGCAAGCCCAGTCAGAACTTCTGCAGAAGGCTGGGCATCAGCAAGCTCGGCAACCTCGTCAAGGGCGATTGCCATAACATAGGCACTTACCTGATCCGAACTTGGCAATCGCGCGAGATAATTTTGGAGCGCGTCTTCGTTGATCAGCAAGTGCGCTTTTACAACACCGGGAAGCAGTTTAGAGGCCCGCAGGCTGTCGCGGGAGGGATCGTTGCCGACCATCCCCCGGCCATCTTCGCCACGCAAGTCGGCGCGCCTGACGGCTGTCCATGCCTGCGCGATTTGCATACGCTCACCGAATTCGGTGATGTCAAACGGCTTGGAGGTGTAGTCATTAGCGCCAGCAATAAAAGCCCGCTCAAGATAATCCGTGTCGGTCATAGCCGTCAGCATGATGATCGAAGCCTCATCATAGCCGGGCGTTGCGCGGATGCGGGCGCACAGCTCGATCCCGTCCATACCCGGCATGTTGATATCCAGAAGAAGGCAATCGAACGGTTTGTCCGCCTGTGCGATCATGGCCAGTGCATCTGCGCCGGAATTGACTGTCGTGATGTCCGGGCACCCAACCTTTGCTGCAATCTTCGGAACGAGCTCCAGAATGAAGGGATCGTCGTCAACAGCAAGGATTCTCATTTTCACATCGGTCGCAGGCAGGGGGGCAGCTTCCGCGCCATTCGGTACTACATGGTCAACCTGCCCTGCGACCGGCGTGACACTTGTCGCAGTATCCGCATTTGTAGGCGTCACGTGCTGTGCGCTGTCCGAAGCGAGGCGTGCAATGGGAAGGATCAGCGTCGAAATCGACCCAACCAGGCCGTAAGTCAGAATGGCTGACCAAAAGGATGCCCCTAGTGTCAAGGATGCCACAAAGCCGACAGCTCCGCCCACCATCCCAACAACAACGTAGCCTAGCACCATCACGCAATCTCCCGCGACAGTCGCCATGACTGCCTACAAATAGACGTTCTTCAATCAACTTTGAGCAGAGACTTTGTCAAAAGTGTGTCGAAAGCCGAAGGAGCTTCCAATGTTGCTGGCTAGAAATTTCCGTCTGAATCTCGCACAATCAAAGACACAGCTTAGTGTTTGTGGAAGCCGATTGCTGTTCGAATGGCCTGCAAATGATGAACGATAGGTTTGCGCGATACCTTGCTCGTACTGCAGCAGTCAAAACGAGGCCTCTTTCTGAAACCAGCAGGTCATGAAGGGGGTTGGTCCTGCCACTGCAGTCGATGCGTCTGGCGTTTCCCACAGGAGGGCTCTATCAGCAGGCCGCGCCACGCGGTTCTGGGGGAGAGGTGACGATCACGTGCGGGCTGGCCCTTGCAACGGTGCTGACGATGGTTGTGGTGCAGGTGCTGTATGCGCTGTTGTTCGGCTTCCGCCCGGACCCCGACCGGGTGCCGCTGCCCACATGACCGGCCAACATTCGCTGCTGCCATAAGCCAAGGGGAAGGTGCCACATGGTTGACGTGTCACTGAAAACGCCCCTCACGGGACCAGATCTGGGTAGAGTCTGCAGCCCTCTTACGTTCAGTTTGCCACCGCACCGTTTAGCATATCGTCCAAAGTGGCGTCATCGAAGGCGGCACGAGGGCCTGACGCGTTGATGCGGCTCTCGTTCATCCGAATGTAGCTGTCGCACAAACGGATCGACGACAAGTGATGGCTGATCAAGATAGTGGTGCGCGTTCCATTTCGATCTGCAAGGATCTTGAGAGCGGTCGCTTCAGACAGAATGTCCATGCCATTTGTTGCTTCATCGAGGATCAGCAAACGTGGTTCTCGCAGCAAGGCGCCAGCAAGGGCAACCCGCTGCCGCTGCCGCTGACCAGCGGAAAGGTTCAGGCCAAGATCGCCGACAAGCGTGTCGTAACTATCTGGCAGATTGCGGATGAACCCATCCGGGTCGGCAGCAGTTGCCGCGGCAAAAACCTGTTCAAAGCCAGGGTCAGAGTCACCACAAAGAATATTTTCGGTGATCGTGCCGTCAAACAGGTCCGGTTCCTGACTGGCCATCGCAACCCTTGAAAGCCACGACGTTCGTTCGACTTGGACAAGAGGAACGCCGTCGACAAGTATTTCGCCTTCGATATGGGCAATGAACCCACAGATCAGATTCGCTATGGTCGTTTTGCCAGACCCCGACCGCCCGCTTGCTGCGACCGAAGTACCTGACGGAATATTGAACGAAACATCCTCAAGTGCGGCTTTGTCCTGCCCTTGGGCAACGTCGCTGAAGCTGATACTGTGGTCGAGGTTGGGGGCGGGCAGCGCATCTTCGAGACGCTTTCGCCTCACCTGCTGAATGCGCCACAAAAGTACGCACGCCCACTGACCTGTAATTTCATGCCAAAAAAGTGCCAGCCCGCTGAAATTAAATGCGGATCAAGGCCAATGATGACGGCGGATGTCAGCAAGGCTGTCTCAGGCGGACCGTAATCTGTTTTGACAAGCATGAAGTGAAGCAAAAATCCCGCCAGATGGCACATGTTCCGCGACATCAGGCACATTGCAGGCGAAGAACTTAAACCCACCGTTCTGGGGCTGGGCGGCAAGGCCCCGGTGGTGGTGCTTGAACGCTCTCCGTACCACCAACAGCGCCCGACAAATCAGGCAGGTTCGACCGAAGAAGCCGGATTTATCTGTCCATCGTCAAGACTTTATAGCGCCCAGAATCCGACGAGCGCCGTCAACGGCGCTGCGGTAGCCGTCTGGCCCCAGACCAGCGATAACGGCAGTGGCAACCTTTGAGACAAGTGACTGGTGATACACCGCCTCACGCCGATGGATGTTCGATATGTGCAGCTCGATCACCACACCGGGGAACATCTTCAGCGCGTCCATAATCGGAACCGAAGTAAACGTCAGCCCGGCCGGGTTGATCACGATTGCCCCAGCCCCAGCATCGATCGCTTCGTGAATCCAGTCGATGATCTGATGCTCGGCATTTGATTGCAGGAACACCATCGGATGCGCGCCTGCGGCGTCTTCGCAGATCGCCTTTACCTCGGCCAGCGTCGTGTGGCCGTAGATTTCAGGCTCTCGCGAGCCAAGACGATTGAGGTTTGGGCCGTTCAGAACGTGAATCGCAGCAGGCATGTCGCCCTCTCTTTTATTGTCATCCTTGGTATCCGAACTGCCGAGGCAGCCAGAGAACGAAGTCGGGAAAGACTGTGATGATCATCAGCGCCACCAGAAGCGCGATGATAAACGGGATCAGATCCCGGATCAGATGGCGCAAGGGCGCGCCCGTGATGCTTTGCATGATGAAAATCAGCAGGCCATAGGGCGGAGTGATCAGGCCAATCATGATGTTGACCACTGCCACGACGCCGAAGTGCACGGGGTCAATGCCCAACGCGGTTGCTGTTGGAATAAACACCGGCACGATGATCAGCAGAATTGCGGTGCCTTCCAGCAGCGCGCCGATCAATAACAGCACAACATTCACCAACAGCAGGAATTGCAGCGGCGTCAGATCCCATCCGGTCAGATAAATGCTAAGTTTTTGCGGGATGTTCTCTGCCGTGACAACATAGTTGAACACCAGTGCCCCGGCGATCAACATGCCAATCGACGCCGAGGACCGCGCGCCCGAGGTCAAGGCCCGGTAAAGCTGGCCAAGCGAGATTGACCGATACAGCAGCGACGACACCAGCAGCGCATAGGCGGCAGCGACAGCGGCTGCTTCGGTCGGGGTCATCGCTCCGGAATAGATCCCACCCAAAAGCACCACAGGCATCAGAAGCGCAGGAAACGCACCCAGCGTGATGCCCGGCAACTCGCGAATGGGAACAGGGGTTTCGACCGGAAAGTTCAGGCGACGCGATTGCACGACAACCAGTGTCATCAGCATCAAGGCCATCAGAAGCCCCGGCAGAATTCCGGCCAGAAACAGGAACCCGATCGAGGCATTCGACACCAGCGCGTAAAGCACCATCGGAATGGACGGCGGGATAATCGGGCCGATCACGGCAGAACTGGCAGTCAGAGCCGCCGCAAAGCTGCGCGTATAGCGGCCATTGCGGGTCATCATGTTCGCAATGATTCGGCCGGTGCCCGCCGCATCGGCAAAGGCAGAGCCGGACATGCCCGAAAAGATAACCGATTGAACGATATTGACCTGTGCCAGCCCGCCTCGGAACCGTCCCACAAAGGCATTGCAGAACCTGAGCAGGCGGTCGGTCATCGACCCGCTGTTCATCAGTTCTGCCGCCAGAATGAACAGTGGCACGGCCAGAATTACATAGCCAGTGAACATCGAATTCAGCAGGCGCTCCGCCACCAGACCCATATCCTGCCCGCGCATCCACAGATACAGGATCGAGCCGGTGATCATCGAAAGCCCGATCGGCAGGCCCAGAAGGGCCAGAAAGCAAATCAGAACAAGGCCAGCGGTAAAGGGGTCCAACTCAATCGTCCTTTCCGGGCAAAACCGGCGGCATGGGGTCATGGCCACGAAGGGCGCGAAGGGCAAGCCAAGAATAGCGCAGGATGACGCCGCCAGCGAACAGCACATAGACCGAGAACAACCAGTCGAACCGGATGCGCAGATAGGCCGTGCGCTGCACCTTCATAAAGGTCACGTAATCCCAGACCGCAGGCAGTGACAGCAGGAACAGCCCCACAACGACACTTGCGATCACCACCATGAACAGCCGGCGGATCGCAGGCGACACGGCGCTGTAAAGGATATCAAACCGGATCTCCTCACGCTCGCGCAGCACAAAGCCCGCACCGAACAACACCAGCCACAGCCACATCACCGAGCTGAGTTCAGAGGCACTGCCAGAGGGCCGGTTCAGCACATAGCGAAACAGAATGGTGATCAGAAACGAGCAAAACATGACGCCCAGCATCAGTGCAGCGACCGCCTCGGCGGCACGCGACAGCAGGTTTGCCACCTTTCGCAGAGTGTCCATCATCCCCTCCCCCCGGTGGACGGGCGGCCATTTTATGGCCGCCCGTACTGTACATTACATCGCGTTGATGCGGTCCAGCATACCTTCGGGCCAATCGGCCGAAATCGGGGATGACAGATACTTCGCTTGCGCAGCCTGACGGAAGGCATCGACATCAGGGGCATATATATCCAGACCCTCTGCCTTGAAGAATTCGGCCAGTTCAACTTCACGCTTCAGATGCTCTGCCGCACTCCATGCCATGGCCTCATCTGCTGCGGCCTGAAACGCCGCCTGCTGTTCCGCAGACATCGCCTCCCACGCCGAGGTCGAGATGGTAAGCAGATCGAATGCAACCAGATGGCTGGTCAGTGCAATCTGGCTCATCACTTCGTAGAACTTCATGTTCTGCACGTTGGGAAGCGGGTTGTCCTGACCATCAATCGCACCGGTTTGCAGGCCGGTATAAACCTCGGCATAGGCCATGGCGGTCGGGTTTGCGCCCAAGGCTTCGCCCAGTAACTGCCACGCTTCGCCAGGCGGCATCCGCAGCCGAACACCGGCCATATCCGCGGGAGTGCTGATCTTTTTATCCGATTTCAGCCCCACATGGCGCGTGCCAAAGAACGTTGGCCCAAGGATGTGAATACCAAGCTGGTCTTCGGCCAGTTTCTTCATCTCTGCCCCGGCATCCGACGCAAAGAAGGCCATCAGATGATCCGGGTCGCGGAACAGATAGGCAGAGGTCAGCAAAGACCATGCCGGGATCTGGTTGGCGATGTCTTGCGGGGCGATGTTGCCCATTTCAAGATTGCCCCGCTGAAGCGCGACGAGTTCGGTGCCTTGGGTGAAAAGTGTGCCGCCATAGTGCAGTTCCAGCGAGGCTTTATCTGCCACCGCCCTGCCAAGCTGTTGCACCATCTGGGCGCGAATATCCTGATCGGAAAATACCGCCGAGAACCGCAGCACCGGCTTGTCCTGCGCCATCGCAGCGCCCGAAAACAGTTGCCCCATTGTCAGGGCCACGACTGCGGCCCCCCCAAGCAACACTCTGCGCGTAAATCCTGCCATCGTCTCATCCTCCCATGGAATCTTATGTGTGTTGGCCCCGTCCCGACCAATATCAAAGCACATTATCTATGATGCTTTATATTTCAACCGCTTTTTATCTTTTTAACATATGATAAGCATTTTATACGATAATAAGATTGCCTGTTGCCGGAGGAGTATCGGTCGTGACAAGTCTTCAGCTATGAAAGACGAACGCCAAACTTTGCTGGATACGACCGGGGAAAGCACATACCGCGCCCTGCGTGCAGATATTATTGCCGGGCGTGAACCCCCACGCGCACGGCTGCGCCTTGACCGTCTGCGCCAAAGCTATGGCGCATCTGTCACCACCTTGCGCGAATGCCTGAACCGTCTGGCCGGTGAAGGGTTTGTGCTGGCCGAAGGTCAGCGCGGCTTTGCCGTGGCACCCGTAACCCAAGACGAGTTCCGCGAACTGGCAAGCCTGCGCGATGTGCTCGAAGGTCACGCTCTGCGCCAGTCCTTTGCGCGGGGCGATCTGGAATGGGAAGGCCGCATCGTGGGTGCCCATCATAAGCTGGAAATGATTGAACGTGAAATGCTGGCTGGCAACCGGAGCCGGTCAGAGCTTTGGAAACGCTATGACAAGGAATTTCACCACGCCCTGATTTCGGCCTGTGCGTCGGAGGAATTGCTGGCGGCGCACAGTGGGGTTTTTGACCGCTATCTGCGTTACCAGATCGTTGCTGTGATTTTCCGGGGAGAGGCGGCGGCGGACGAACACCGCGCACTGCTACAAGCCGCCCTGAACCGCGATGCCGAAACAGCAGCCGCAATCCTGACCCGCCACATCACCGCTTGCGTTGAACATACGCTGGCAGCTGGAACACTGGACCCCGCGCCGGCCACTCTGGCAATCGCACCCGAGGAAGACACGGTGGCTGCAACGGTCTTCCGGCAATTGCGGGGCGATATCCTTTCAGGTCGGCTGGCACCCGGACTGAAACTGCGGCTTGAATCGCTGCGCGTAACCTGTGGCGCATCCGTCAGCACCCTTCGTGAAGTTTTGAACCGTCTGGCGACCGAAGGTCTGGTGGTTGCCGAAGGCCAGCGCGGATTTGAGGTGGCCCCCGTTTCTGCCGCCAATCTTGAGGATCTGGCGCATCTGCGGCACTTGCTGGAAAGCCGCGCTTTGGCGGATTCCTTCCGCAATGGTGATGTCGAATGGGAAAGCCGGGTGCTGGCCGCATGGCACAAGCTTGCCACGATGGAAGCAAAGATGGAAACCGGCGACCGCAGCCATATCGACATCTGGAAACGATATGATCTGGAGTTTCATCAGGCGTTGATCTCTGCCTGCGGTTCCGGCTCACTCTCATGGCTGCACAGCGCTGTTCTCAACCGCTATTTGCGGTATCAGATGATTGCCCTGTCGTTTCGCAGCGCCGTATCCGCCCGCGAACATCGCGCGCTGATGGATGCCGCAATGTGCCGCGATGCCGCCGCCGCCGGTGCAATCTTGCAAGAGCACCTGACCGGCGGGGTGCGCCACGCGCTGGCCAGCGGTGCCATCACTGCCCGTGTCGGACGCGGCTGATCAACCCGCCCGCACCCGTGCTACGAAAGCCATCGCCTCAACAGGTGCCTGACCAAGGCCACCTGTGGCCAATTTCGCCGCCCAGTCGGTGCCGGGAAACCGCCGATTGGCAAGCTCTGGCAGGGGAGTTTGGGCCGTCTGGGCCGTTTGGCACATCTCTTTCACTGCCGCCACCGCGTCAGGACGCGGCATCTGCTCCGCCAAGGCAAAGGTCAGCGCTTCGGCATGGATCAGGCCAAGACCGCCATCCAGCAGCCGCGCCATGGCGACACCATCTGGTGCCAGACTGGGGGCAATTTCTTCTGCCAGCGACAGCATCCGGCTGGTACAGATGCACAGCTGCGGCAGGCTAAGCCATTCACTGAACCACGCTGCCCCATCGCGCTGCTGACGGTGAAGTGCGGCGCCCTGCACCAAACCTGCCAGCCCGATCACATGCCGCGCCAACGCCACCAGCGCCGAGGCCGCAACCGGATTTTGCTTCTGTGGCATGGTCGAAGACGCCCCCGATCCGCCGGCAAAGCTGACCTCGCCCAACCCGGATTGCGACAGGGCCAGCACATCCTCGCCCAGTTTGCCCAGGCTGCCCGCAAGACCTGCGGCAAAGCCGCCGAGCTGTCCGGGAGCGCTACGGTCACTATGCCAGCTGTGGCCGGGGTCGGTCAGACCAAGCTCGTGGGCAAGCGCCGCGCGCACCTGCGGCCCCGCGTCACCCATCGCGGACAACGTGCCCGCCGCCCCGGAAAGCGAGACTTTCAGAAGATCTGTGCGCAAAGGTGACATCCGCGCGCGCCACTCCAGCAGCGGCCAGCCCCACCCCGCAACCACGGCCCCAAAACTGGTAGGGGTGGCAAACTGGCCATAAGTCCGTGCGGCCATCGGCAACGTCGCCCCGGTTTCAGCCAAAGCGGCCAGAGCGCTCAACAGACCATCCAGCCGGGTTTCCCACAAGACCAGCATCGGGCGCAGGCGCAGCGCCAGCGCGGTGTCCATGATATCCTGACTGGTGGCCCCCCAATGCAGGTATTGCATCGGCTCGGGCGCCATGGCGGCCTTGCGAAATGCCGCCAGAAATGCCGGAACCGGAACCCCGTTGCGCGCCGTTTCGGTGGCGAGCGACGACGGATCGATCTGGATCTCATGACTGGCGCGGTCAATGAAAGCCGCGGCGTCGGCCGGGATAAGACCCAAAGCCCCCTGCACCCGTGCAAGCGCCCCTTCGACCATCAACATCGCACGGGTCTCGGCGCTGTCAGAAAACAGGCGGGCAACCTCAGCGTCACCAAACAGGCGACCATAAATGGCAGAATCGGCAAGGGCTGCGGGCATGGTGTTCCTTTTTGCAGTGCTGAGTGGACGTGTCCGCAGCGGTTATCGGTCGGCCCGTTTTGTCGGACAACCCTTTTTCATGCCGCAACGTCCTTCAATCCAAGGATCGCCCGCGCTTGCGCCCAGGTGGCGACGGGGCGTTCGTATTTGTCGCACAGATCCACCACGCGCCGCACCAGCGCTGCGTTTGAGGGCGCGAGCGTGGCCTTGTCCAGCCGCACGTTATCTTCCAGCCCCGTGCGCGCATGGCCACCCGATGACACCGCCCAATCGTTCAGCACGAACTGGTTTGGGCCGATCCCGGCCGCGCACCACGGCGCATCCGCCCCGAACAGGCGATGCACGGTTTTGATATAATACTCAAACACCTCACGGTCGGCGGGCATCGCGTTTTTCACGCCCATCACGAATTGCACATAGGGGCGGTCGGTGATCTGGCCCTTGTCCCACATATCGCGGGCCTTCAGGATATGGGACAGATCGAAGGCCTCAATTTCAGGCTTCACGCCATGGGCTTTCATCTCAGCCGCCAGCCAATCCACCAGATCGGGCGGGTTCTCATAGACGCGGGTCGGAAAGTTGTTGGACCCAACCGACAGGCTCGCCATATCGGGGCGCAAGGGCAGCATGCCGCCCCGCGTATGCCCCGCCCCCGACCGGCCCCCGGTCGACAGTTGCACGATCATGCCGGGGCAGTGCTTTTCCAGCCCCGCTTTGAGTGCCGCGAACTTCTCGGGGTCTGATGACGGCGTCTCATCATCGTTGCGCACATGGCAATGGGCGATGGTGGCCCCGACCTCAAACGCGGCATGGGTCGACTCGATCTGTTCGGTCACGGTGACCGGTACGGCGGGATTATCAGCCTTGCGTGGCAAGGATCCCGTGATGGCGACGCAGATGATGCAGGGATTTGTCATGG
>NZ_JAUXOV010000015.1 GCF_030684215.1 Pseudotabrizicola sp. | reverse complement strand
TACCTTTCGCGAAGCGGCGCGGCTGATGAAAAGCTTCCTGCCCGGCCATCCGCCCCATCACACCACGGTGCGTGACTGGTTGGGAAGAGTAGCCACGGGGCTCGAGAAAACCCGAACGACTTCAGGCGATTCCGTTGAAGCCCCGCCCAAAGGTGGTTTGACGGTTTTTCTGGACGGTGCGCATATCCGCTGTCGACCGGAGTATCAGCAGCGACACCTGGATCTTGTGGTCGGCAAGATTGAAAGTCGCAATATGTGCCGACGATTTGGCTTGGTCGCCAATGCGACGGCATCGCCAAGCAGCCGCATGCGAGAAGAGCTGTCCGACTATGGATGGAAGCCAGGCCGTCTGTTGACGGTAATCTCTGATGGCGAGCTTGCTCTCCCGAACCTCATACGGAATGCCGTGGGTGGCGACGGTCAGGTGAAACATATCCTCGACTGGTGGCACATCTCGATGCGCATTCAACATATCGAGGCCGCCGTTCAGGGTCTGGTCCAGACACCGGGGTTCACTGGAGTTCCAGTGCTGTTCCAGCGCCCCGCGAAAAGCCTCCGTTGGCGGCTTTGGCATGGCAGAGCACGGGTGGCGGAAACATATCTGAAGGCGCTGATGCATGATTGCGTCGGCCTCGGGGAAGAACCTCTGGCTGTCCGCACCGCTGCCGCTCGTGTGCAGGCCCGCTGCGAGACACTGTACACCTATCTCGCGAACAACATGGAAGCCCTTGTCGACTATGGCCGACGGTACCGTAACGGGCTGCCCATCTCGTCTTCTCGTGCCGAAGGATCAGTTGATGACATTGCCAATGCCCGCATGGGAAAGCGCAGGAGGATGCGTTGGTCGCCCAAAGGGGCTCACCGAGTAGCCGTCACAAGGGCCGCAGTTCTCGATGGTCGGCTGACCGTCGCAAACAGAAAACGCCCCGCATGACCCCCATGTTCTGTCCACTCCCCATTGATTTTGTTGACTTTCGTATACCGCATTTAAGGGGTCATCCTCAATTTGTGTGTCACGGTCTGACCGAGTTTCACAGATTGAAGGGATCAGGCCGTGGTATCGAAGAAGCATTGGGCTCCAACCGCCAGCGTCGAGGTTGGTGAGGTCCGCCAGTCTGAGACGGGTGCATGGG
>NZ_JAUXOV010000012.1 GCF_030684215.1 Pseudotabrizicola sp. | reverse complement strand
GAATGATCTCATCGACCTGATCGTAAAGGATTACCCTCTGGATCTGTTCGAGGATCCTTTTCCCATCCTCGAGGCGCAGCCCGATCCCGTCTGGGCAGGTCACCCGGTATGGTCGAGAAATGCCGTCAAGCTGATGAGTGCGCTTCTCCCCGTTGTCGAAGGTCGTTTCGATTGTAATCCGTACGTCCATGGCAGCCCCCCATACAAAGAGCTTACCTTAGCACAGGCCAGATCACCGACGACGACCCCCATGTTCTGTCCACTCCCGGCCGGGTCTGCCGTGTTCAACGGCGGGTCGGTCAGCAACCCTGCACCCTACGGCGTCAACATCGCGGCGATCCGGGCCGCAGCGATGGGTGTGCTTTGACATGCCGGTGATTTTCGATCTCGATGGCACGCTGATTGATTCAGCCCCCGACATCCACGCCGCCGTCAACCGGACGCTGGCCGAGGTGGGTGCCGATCCGCTGACCTTTGACACCGTACGCTCGTTCATCGGCAACGGAGTGTCGGTGCTGACCGAACGGGTAATCGCCGCACGCGCCCTGCCCCAGCCCCATGCCGACCTGCTGGCGATCATTCTACGCCATTACAACGCCGATCCCGCGACGCTGACCGTGCTTTACCCCAATGTCCGCGAAACCCTGACCGCGCTTGCCAAAGCGGGGCACGCGCTTGGCATCTGCACCAACAAACCCGAAGGACCGACACGCGCCATCCTTGCGGCCTTCGGCATGGATCACCTGTTCGCGGCCGTTTATGGCGGCGACAGCCTGCCGGTCCACAAACCCGACCCCGCCCCCCTGCTGGCGGCAATGGCGGCGCTTGGCGGCGGTGCAACCGTCTATGTCGGCGACAGCGAGGTCGATGCCGAAACCGCCGCCCGCGCAGGGCTGTCCTTTGCGATCTTTACCGAAGGCTACCGCAAGACACCGATGGCAGACCTGCCGCATGACATGGCCTTTGACGACTTTGCCCTGTTGCCAGGAATCGTGGCACAACTTATGGCCATGCACGCATGACCCTCGGCGCGCTGATCTTCGATGTGGACGGCACGCTGGCCGAAACCGAAGAGGCGCACCGCGCGGCCTTCAATGACACTTTTGCCGCGCAGCGCGTGCCGTGGCACTGGACCCGCGCAAACTATCGTCGCCTGCTGAAAACCACCGGTGGCAAGGAACGGATGCAGGCCCATCAGGCCATCTTTGATGGGCACCCGCCCCTGAACGCCGCGCAGATTGTCGACCTGCACCGCGACAAGACCGAACGCTATGCCCGGATTTTGGCCGGCGGCGGTCTGTCACTGCGCCCCGGCGTGGCCGACCTGATCGCCGCCACGGCATTGCGGTTGCCGTCGCCACCACCACCAACACCCCCAACGTCGAAGCGCTGTGCCAGTGCTGCTGGGGCAAACCGGCGACCGAAGTATTCGATGCGATTGCGGCAGGCGACATGGTGGCCGCGAAGAAGCCCGCCCCGGATGTGTATCTGACCAGCCTTGCCCAGCTTGGCGTCTCGCCCGCCCGCGCCATCGCCTTCGAGGACAGCCGCAACGGCCTGATCTCGGCCAAAGCCGCAGGCTTGCGCGTCTTGATTACCCCCAGCATCTACACTGATGACGAAGACTTTGCTGACGCCGATTGGGTGCGCAGATCGCTGGAGGCCAACGCCCTGCCACAAGTGTTGGCAGCGCTTTTCGCTGATCCAACGGATCACAGGCGCAGGTTCGGATGAAATCACTCGCGATCACCGGTTCACGTTCGAGATCGAGACGCGCTTTGACGATCTTATCGACGGTAGCGTCGGCCTGTCGATTGACGACGTCAAAATAATCCTGGCATCGCTTCAACACCAGAGTTGGTGATGCTGACCGCCAAGCTTGGTGCCCTTATGGCCGAAAAAATCACCAGCACCGAAAGCTTTTCATCGCCACCTGCGAAGATGCGAACCTGCGCAAAGCGACCTATGAGGAGAACCTCGGCAGGTATGCTGGCCTCACAGCCGACATGTTTGGATAGGTGCCTGCATGCTCCCTGCTATTCAAGGCAGATGGAACATCGGTCGCAACCTCAAGCCGATCCAGCTTCCGAAAAACGCTGCCGCAACCCAAATCCAGGCCGACATACTGCCCGAAGCCAGCGCAGAAAAGTAGGCCCCGATGTTGCATCCCCCCGAAAGCCGCGCGCCGTAGCCCATCAGCAAACCGCCTGTTTCGACCCCCAGAGCACACAGCCCGCCGAAATAGTCGGACCATCCGCACGGAACATTGGTTTGCGATACGCCAGATCCGAAAAGCGACCCTGCCCGGTCATCTCGTGGATCAGTCCTCTTGCTTGCATCCGATCATCTTGCCGTCCAAGACACGCGAGGCTCCACAGGTGAAAGCCCATACCGGCGCGTAAGAGACGGAGGCTTAGGCACCAAGCCCAATCAACCTATTGATCTGTCTGCCATGCTTCGTTCACTTCTCTTGCTCGTTAGGGGAGGTGTGCAATGTCGGCAGAGTTTTGGCTTTCGGATCGGGCCTGGGCGGCGATATAGTCTGACATAATCTCGGCGATCACCGACACCGCCAGAAACGAGGCGTTGCGCATCGACGGCATCAGACCCACAGGGCCATGCACAAGGTTGATCTGATCATGTGGCACGCCCATGGCTGCCAGCGCGTCTTTGCGCTTGGCATGGGTGGCGGCACTGCCCAAGGCCCCAATGTAGAAGGGCTGTTGCGGCAGGCAGGCGGCGATCAGCGCGGTTTCCCAATCATGATCGTGGAACAAAAGCAGGACTGCCGTAAAGCGGTCAACAACGATCTGCGGCGGTCGGGTTGGCGAGGACAGATGCAGATAGGTCATGCCCGGCAGGGCACCCAGACCGGCGCGGTCGCGGGCATCCGGCGTAGCCACCACCGCCGCAATATCCAGCGACGCCAGCAGCTGGGATAGTTTTTCAATGGGCGCGCCCCGCCCGGCCACCACCAGCCGAAGCCGGGGCGTATAACAAGCGCGAAACAGCGCATCATCATCGGTGGGTGACGGCACGGCCAGCCCCTTTGCCCCGCCAAAGCCAAGTATCACGGTCTGGCGCAGCGCAAGTGCCTGCGCGGCGCGCTGGCATGTCGCGGCCACGGGTGCGGGGTCGATCAGGAGTTCAAGCGAGCCACCGCAAGGCAACCGCAGATCGACAAAGGGCGATCCCACTCCATAGATCAGCGACCTGATCTTGCCGTCTGCCAGCGCATCAAGCGCCTGCAAGCGAACATCGGCGTCGATACAGCCGTTGGAGACATAGCCTGCCATGCCGCCATTCTGGTCCACCGCAAATAAGGTGCCAACAGCCCGCGAAGAGCCGCCGGTCACACGGGTCACCACGCCAAGCGCGCAGGCAATACCTGCGGCTTGGCAATCGGTGACGAAAGCCAGAATATCCTCGGCCGTCTCGCAATAGTCAGGCAAGAAATCCGATATCCGTGGCTCTGCCTTGGTCATACGTTGGCCTTTTCCATGATGTCGGAAAAGGTTTCAAAGAACTTGGTGGCGAGCTTTTGCGAGGTGGATTTGATCAGCCGCCCGCCCAGTTGCGCAAGCTTGCCGCCGATTTCGGCCTTGGCGGTGTAGCGCAGAATGGTCTTATCACCCACTGCTTCCAGTGTCACATCGGCCCCGCCTTTGGCATAGCCCGCAACGCCACCGTTGCCCTGCCCGGTCAGCGAAAACGCATCTGGGGCACCCGTTTGATCCAGCACGACATTGCCGCCAAAGCGGGCCTTGACCGGGCCGATCTTCAGCACAACCTTTGCCTCAAGTTCGGTATCCGAATGCCGGATCAGCTCTTCACAACCGGGAATACATTGTCGCAGCACCTCGGTATCGTTCAGCGCGGCAAATACGGCGGCTTTTGGTGCGTTGATGGTGATTTCGTCGAACAGTTCCATGGTCTCTCCTAGGTCAGCAACAAGGGAATTTGACGCTGGCCAGCAGACTGGCCTGCGCATCGGTCATGGGCAGAAACGGGTTAAGCCGGTGCAGCAGGCTGCGAAGCTTGCCCGACCTGCGGCCAAGCTTGTCGAAATGCTGGCGTATACGAGCCAGGTCTTCGGGCAGATCGACATCGGTGAAAAAGGCGGGGTTCCCGGTCAGCGCCCAATGCACCAATTCAGGGTGGTCACGGGTAAACTTGCGGCAACCGGGATTGCGTCGGTCGGCCTGCAGATCGGGCATCAGGTGGAGGGGCACGACAATTGGATTGCCGCGATCCTCGCCGCGCAGGGGAATGGTTATTTTTGTGCCACCAGCCCCGGCAAAGGCCGTGAACAGCCAATCCAGCGAGGCCGCATCCAGCAAGGGTTGGTCCGCCAGCGCGATCAGCGTGGCGGCGGCATCCGGGACGGCGCGCAGCCCCGTGGCAAGCGATGTCATCTGGCCGTCGGCAAAGTCCGGGTTGTGCACCAAATGCACCGGCAGCCCCTCAAGCGCTGCGGCAATGGCCGTGGCCTCGTGCCCGGTGACCACGGTCACTGGCGCATCGGTGGCGGCAATGCAGGCCGCGATGGCGTGGCGCAGCAGCGGTTGGCCGCCAAGTGGCAACAACAGCTTGTTCTCGGCCCCCATCCGGCGCGACAACCCACCGGCCAGTACGATTGCGGCGCGGTCAAACATCGGCTTGCCCCATCTGGCGTTGGCCGCTGCGATGGGTCTGAACAATTTGCGCCAGGATCGACAGGGCGATTTCATCTGGGGTAATCGCCTGAATGTCGATCCCGGCAGGGGCTGCCACGGCATCAAGTGAGACGCGGTCAACCCCATCTGCTGCCAGCTTATCCGCCAGCGTCGCATATTTGCGCCGACTGCCGACAAAGGCCACATGGCTTGCCCCTGCGGCAAGCGCCGCCCGCAAGGCCGCCTCATCACCCTTGCCTTGGGTGGCGATCACCACATAGCGGCTATCGGCACCGTCAAGATCGAGGGCGAAGCTGTCTTGCCACGCTTCGGTGGCAGGTAGGGTTTCGGCGTTGGTGCCGGGGGTACAAAGGGTACGGTGAAAATCGAACCGCCCCGCCAGATCGGCCAGCGCCAAGGCCACCGGCCCCGCGCCGCAGATCACCAGACGCGGCATCGGCAGCACCGGTTCCACAAACACATCCATTGAGCCTTTGGAGGGGCAGTTATTGCGGGCAAATCGGATGCCATTACGTTCCTCTCCGGCGCTAACGCCTTCGTCGGCCAACAGGTTTTCCGGGCGCAGGGACACGAATTGCGGGCGGCGCAGTGCCAAAGCGTCACGCGCGGCTTTGGCAACTGCGCTGCGGGCGCAACCGCCGCCGATCCAGCCGTCAAGAATGTTGCCATCCGGCCCCAGAATGGCCTTGCTGCCGGGTTTGGCCGAGGTGGCATCCACCGTGCGCACCACGGTGGCGATGGCAAAGGCGGTGCCTGCAGCCCGCAGACGGGCAATTTCGGTATCGAGATGATGTTGGGCATGCGAAGACAGGCTCATAATCTGGCAAGCTCCTTTTCCAAAGCGGCGAGGTCGTTCAACGTCGCGGCGGCGGCGAAAAGATCAAGATGCGGCAAGGCGGCGGCCATGCCACGGGCGACGGGCGCATAGTCTTTCCAACCCTTCAGCGGGTTCAGCCAGATGATGCGGCAACCGCGCTGGCGCAGTTCTGCCAGCGCACCACCCAGATCGCCGGGATCGGCACTGTCATAACCATCCGACAGGATCATCACCACCGTGCGGCCATTGACAAAACGGCGGGCATAGGTCCGGGCGAATTGCGCCAGACTGGCCCCGATGCGTGATCCGCCGCCAAAGCCATCGGCCAGCAGGGTGATGCGGCCAAGCGCGCGCAAGGGATCGTCGTCACGCAGCGCCCCGGTGATGCGGACAAGCCGGGTATGGAACAGATAGGCGTCGCTGTCAGGATCGGCGCGCATCAACCCGGCCAGAAAGGCCAGAAACGGGCGGGCATAGATCACCATCGACCCCGACACATCGCACAGCGCACAGATCCGCAGCGGGCGGTCGGGCCTGCGCCGCCGCATCAGGCGCAGGGGTTCCCCGCCGGTTTGCAGGCTTTGTCGCAGGGTACGACGCAGGTCGATAGCGCTGCCCGTGCGCGCCGCGCGCCGCCGCCGTGACCGCCGATCGCGCAGGGCGCGACCCAGCCGCAGCGCCACCAGTTCGGCGGCCCGGATATCATCAGCATGGACAAGTTCGCGCAGGTCTTTCTTCATCAGATTGGCGATGGCCGAAGCGATAAGTTTGCCATTGCCATTGCCATCGGCATCGGCGGGGCTGTCGCCATCTTGGCCATCATCGGGGCTGTCGGCCTTGCCGCGCCCGGTGGCACGCCCCTCTTCGGCGGCACGAGAATTGCGGCCGGGTTTCGGGCCGCCCGCACTGGTTCCTGGCATGATCTTTTCGCGCACCCGGCCGCCATTCATCCAGAAGCTGTCAAACAGCAGATCAAACTGCGCCGCCTCTTCCAGCGATCCGGTGCAGACCGCGCGCAGGGCCAGACGCGCCTCATGGGGATTGGCAGCATCGACATGGGCCAGCGCGGTCAGCGCCATGCCGGTTTCGGCGACGCCAAGCGGCAGTCCCTGCGCGCGCAGATGTGCCAGAAAGCCCGCCAGCCGCGCCGCTGGGCCGGGGTCGCGCGCCGCAAAGCGGGTGACTTTGCTCATGCCGCCCGCCCGGCCAACCGCTGAGCCATCTCGGTGGGGATCGCCGCGCGGTCATTGCGGGTTTTCAGCAGTGTCGCCAGCGCCACCTGCAAAACCACCGGATCACTGGCCAGATCATTGATACCGAAACCCAGCAGTGCCATCGCGAAATCCAGCATCTCGGCCACACCGGGCTTCTTTTCCAGATCTTCCTTACGCAGGCTTTGCACGAAGCTGACGATCTGCCCGGCCAACTGGCGTTCCACCCCAGGGCAACGCCGCGCCAGAATGGCCAGTTCGGTATCGCGGTCGGGGTAATCGACATGCGCAAAAAGACAGCGCCGCCGCAGCGCATCCGACAGATCGCGGGTGCCGTTCGAGGTTAACACTACATAGGGGCGGCTGATCGCATCAAGCGTGCCAAGTTCGGGGATGGAGATTTTGAAATCCGACAGGATTTCCAGCAAGTAGGCTTCGAATTCTTCATCGGCGCGGTCAATCTCATCTATCAGCAGCACCGGGGCGATGGGTTGGCGGATGGCCTTTAGAAGCGGGCGTTGCAGCAGGTATTCTTCGGAAAAGATGCGCTTTTCCACGTCGCGCCCGGTTTCCCCCGCCTCGGCAGCGGCCCGGATCGCCAGAAGCTGGCGCTGGTAGTTCCATTCATAGATCGCCTGTGCCGCATCAAGGCCTTCATAGCATTGCAGGCGGATCAGGTTGGTGCCTTTGACCGCGGCAAGGCAATGCGCGATCTCGGTCTTGCCAACGCCAGCCGCGCCTTCCAGCAACAGCGGGCGGCCAAGCGCCAGTGACAGGTGCAGCGCCATCGCCAGTTCGGCCCCGGCAACATAGCCCTGCTCTGCCAGATCGGATTGTAAGGTTTTCCAGTCGGTCATATCGCCTTCGGCCCGTCAGGCCGCCCTGTAGGTCATGTCTGTAGATTGGGGATGTTTGCTGGAAACACCCCCTTTCGCGTTGCTTTCGATGGTCAATGAATGGGCGCAGAAACCTGAAAGGTCAGCTTTCCGCGCCTCACATCAGTCGTGCAGGCCCAGATCGTGGGCGATGCGCCAAATCCGCCAATGGTCATGCGGCATATGGCTTTGGCGCAGGCCGAAGGCGCGGAAGGCGTCATGGACTGCGTTGGAAAAGGCCGGAACGCCGCCGACATTCGGGCTTTCGCCCACACCCTTGGCACCGATCGGATGGTGCGGGCTGGGGGTTACGGTGTGGTCGGAGGTGTAATGCGGCGTCTCCCATGCGGTGGGAAGGAAGAAATCCATCAAGGTGCCGGTCTTGACGTTGCCGATTTCGTCATAGGCAATCTCTTGCCCCATCGCGATGGCCAGCGCTTCTGTCAGCCCACCATGAACCTGCCCCTCGATCACCATCGGGTTGATGCGGGTGCCGCAATCATCCAGCGCATAGAACTGCCGGATTTCATGCACGCCGGTATCCACATCAATCTCCATCACGCAGATATAGGCACCGAAGGGGTAGGTCATGTTCGGAGGATCGTAGTAGCTGACCGCCTCTAGCCCCGGCTCGACGCCCGGGATGGCCTGATTATAGGCGGCATAGGCGATTGCCTTCATGGTCTTGAAGCGTTCCGGCGCGCCTTTGACGACAAAGCGGTCAACGTCGAATTCGACATCGTCGTCATGGACTTCGAGCAGATAGGCCGCGATCATCTGCGCCTTAGCCCGGATCTTGCGACCCGCCATTGCGGCGGCGGCACCCGCTACCGGGGTTGACCGCGACCCATAGGTGCCCAGACCGTAGGGGGCGGTATCGGTGTCGCCTTCTTCGATGGTGATCGAATCTGCTGGGATGCCGATTTCGGAGGCCAAGATCTGGGCAAAGGTCGTGGCATGGCCCTGACCCTGACTGATGGTGCCCAGCCGTGCGATGGCCGATCCGGTCGGATGGATGCGGATCTCGCAGCTATCGAACATGCCCATGCCAAGGATATCGCAGTTCTTGATCGGCCCGGCCCCGACGATTTCGGTGAAATGGGTCAGACCAATTCCCAGAAGTTTGCGCGTCTCGCCGCGTTTGAACGCCTCGACGCGGGTTGCCTGTTCGCGGCGCAACCCGTCGTAATCAACCGCCTTCAGGGCTTTGTCCCAAGCGGTGTGATAATCGCCGGAATCGTATTCCCAGCCCAGTGCCGATTGGTAGGGGAACTGATCCTTGCGGATAAAGTTCTTGGCCCGCAATTCGGCGGCATCCATGTTCAGCTCGATCGCCAGAACCTCGATCATGCGTTCGATGAAATAGGCGGCTTCTGTCACCCGGAAGGAGCAGCGGTAGGAAACACCACCCGGCGCCTTATTGGTATAGACACCGTCAACCCCAAGATAGGCCACCGGAATATCATAAGACCCGGTGCAGATGCTCATGAAACCGGCGGGGAATTTGGTCGGGTCGGCACAGGCATCGAACGCGCCGTGATCTGCCGTGACATGACAGTGCAGCCCGGTGATCTTGCCCTCTTTGGTGGCCGAGATCTTGCCCTTCATCCAATAGTCGCGGGCAAAGGCGGTGGCCATCAGGTTTTCCATCCGGTCTTCGACCCATTTCACCGGCTTGCCGGTGACAATCGAGGCGACGATGGAACAGATATAGCCGGGATAGACACCCACCTTGTTACCAAAACCGCCGCCAATATCGGGGCTGATGACGCGGATGTTATGCTCTTCGATGCCTGACAGCAGCGAGGCCACGGTGCGCACCACATGCGGGGCCTGGAAAGTGCCCCACAACGTCAGCTTGCCATTGATCTTGTCCATCGAGGCGACGCAGCCGCAGGTTTCCAGCGGGCAGGGATGGGTGCGGTGGTAGTAGACCATTTCTTCGGCCACCACTTCGGCCTCGCCAATGGCTTGATCGGTTGCAGCCTCGTCGCCCACTTCCCATTTGAAGATGTGGTTGTGGTGACGCCGCGCACCATGCGCGCCTGAGGTCTGGCCTGCCAGATCCTCGCGCAGCACCGGCGCGCCGGGTTCCAGCGCCTTGAACGGGTCGGTGACCACCGGCAGTTCAGAATATTCGACCACAACCGCCTCGACGCCATCAGCGGCGGCATAGCGATCTGTCGCGACGACATAGGCAACTTCCTGGCCCTGGAACAGCACTTTGCCATCGGCCAGCACCATCTGCTTGTCGCCCGCCAGTGTCGGCATCCAATGCAGGTTCAAGGGTGCCAGATCCTTGGCGGTCAGCACCGCCAGCACGCCGGGCACCGCCATTGCAGCCGCCGTATCAATCGACACGACACGCGCATGGGCATAGGGCGAGCGGACGAAATCGCCAAACAACATGCCGGGTAGTTTTACGTCATCGACATAGTTGCCCTTGCCTTGGGTAAAGCGTGCATCTTCAACCCGCTTGCGCGAGTGGCCCATGCCTTTGAGGTTTGCGACCCGTTCGTCATGGGTCGGTGGGGTAAGGTCATTCATTCGGCTGCCTCCCTTGATGCGTTGATCTCGGCTGCGGCGGCGAGGATCGACTTCACAATGTTCTGGTAACCCGTGCAGCGGCAAAGATTGCCGGCCATGCCAAAGCGCACGTCCTCTTCGGTGGGATCGGGGTTTTCCTTGAGCAGACGCCAGGCGCGGGTGATCATCCCCGGCGTACAGAAGCCGCATTGCAGCCCGTGATGTTCACGGAAAGATTGCTGCAACACATGCAGACCCGCCGGGCCGGCGATGCCTTCGATCGTGGTGATTTCGGCCCCATTGGCCTGCACTGCAAACACGGTACAGGACTTCACCGATTTGCCATTCAGTTCGACCGTGCAAGCCCCGCAATGCGTGGTCTCACAGCCGATATGCGGGCCGGTCAGGTTCAGCCTTTCCCGCAACACATGGATCAGCAATTCGCGCGGCTCTGCCAGAACCTCGTGATTTTCGCCGTTGACCGTCAGCTTGATAATTGATTTTGTCATGCTTCCCCCCTTAGCTACGTGACCAGGCACGGGCGATGGCACGCCCGATCACGGTCTTTGCGACATGGCGCTTGAATTCGACCGGACCGCGATTGTCTTCGGTCGGGTTGATGTCTTTCAGCGCGGCATCCACCGCCGCACGAATGGCCGCAGGGCCGCAATCCGTGCCAACAAGGGCGGCACCAGCGGCTTTCGACCAGACCGGTACATCGCTGAGATTGGTCATGGAAACCGAGGCGGCAACACATAACCCGCCTTCACGGGCAATCTGCACAGCGGCAGCGGCGGTTGCATAGTCGCCGATCTTGCGCTTTTGCTTTTCATAGGCATAGCCACCCTTGGGGGCTGCAAATGTAAGCTGGGTCAGCAGTTCACTATCTTCGCGCACCGTGACATAGGCAGCCTCGTAGAAATCGCGCGCCGCCACTTTGCGGGTGCCGTTCGGCCCCGTCAGCGTATAGGTCGCCCCCAGACACAGCATCAGCGCCGGCATGTCATTGCCGGGATCGCCATTCGCGACATTGCCGCCAATCGTGCCCATATAGCGCACCTGCGGATCGGCAATCTGCAATGCCGCCTCTTTCAGGATCGGCGCGGCTTCGGTCAGATCGGCATTGTTGATCAGCATATGCTGCGTGACCATCGCACCGATGGTGATCTGCTCGCCTGCAACCTGGATGCCGCCCAGACCGGCCACATCCTGCAAATCGACCAGATGCTGCACATCGGTCATGCGTAGTTTCATCATCGGGATCAGGCTGTGCCCGCCGGCAACAACACGGGCTTCATCGCCATGCTGCTGCAATAGCGCGATCACCCCCCCAACGTCCTTCGGGCGATGGTATTCAAACGCCGCTGGTATCATGTTCGGCTCCCCCCTCACATGTGTTTCTAGCTGCCGGAACTTAGGCAGATGGCTTTGGGGACTGTTCGCAGAAACGAACGACCCGAGCCGGGCGCTGCACGAACTGCGAATTTGGCGCGCGAATGGCGAAAATGCCCGGTTACAAGCCCAAAGCGCTGCGGAGCGACTGAATATGAGACCGGCTGATCGGAACCTTGTTCAGATGCGCCACGGAATCAAAATGGCACAGCCCGCTGTCCTTTAACCGTTCAAAACTGCTGACATGCGCGGGATTGACCAGAAAGCTGCGATGGCAGCGAATGAAATTGCGGGCGGCAAGCCGCTTTTCCGCCTCGGTGATTGTCCAGACGCAGAACAGCTTTTCGGACCGGGTGTAAAGATAGGTGTAGTGCCCTTCTGCACGTACGGCGGCCACGGCATCGGCATCGACAAAGAACGTGCGCCCCGCCAGTTCATAGGGCACCTGTTGCAGCAGGGCAGGCGCGGGGTCCGGCGGCTCTGCGGAAGGTGGGGGGGCGGGTTCGGCTGGCGGGGCCGCCTTGGCGGTCTGCGGGGCAAGAAAGGTCACCCCGGTCAACAGGAACGCGCCGCATAGCACAAAGCTGGACAGGACCACGCCCATGGCAAGCACCTCTTTGCTCATCGCGGGACCAAGCGTGCCGACAAATTCGATCGCCTGAAATCTGGTCCCGGCGATGGCAACGAAATGAACGGCGAACACCGAAATGCCAAAGCACAGCGTACCCAGCAGGATATTGCGATGCTCGCGGCGCCCGTAAGCCACCCGGAAGGCAAGAATACTTAAGCCGATGGACGACAGGGTTGCCAGCGCCACACCGGGAAAGCTGTAGATGGTCCGGCACAGTTCAAGCCCGGACATCCCGATATAATGCATCGCCAGAATACCGACCCCGACAATCCCGCCCGCCAGCGCCACCGACCCCGGCGTCCGGGTATAGAAATGCATGATCAGCAGCGCGCAACCCACCATCAGGATCGCGACCAGCGCCGACAGCAGGGTAATCGCCGCATCATAGTAGAACAGGATCGGCAGTTGCAGGCCCAGCATCGCCACGAAATGCATCGACCAGATGCCGCCGCCAAGCGCCACTGAGGCCAGCGTCACCGATACCTTTCGATGCACCGCCGTCTTGTTCGCCAGACCATAGGTCAGCGACAGGCCGGTAAAGCCCGCGATCAGTGCAACGCACAGCGACGCCAGCGACAGCCACGGATTATGTGAGACGCCCTGAAACTCCATATCGCTTTCTACAGCCGACACGACCGGCTTCGCAACTCTGGCATACAGTTCGTATCAGCCTAAGCACCGCCTTGTTGGCCACACGGCAGGCACCGGCAATGCTGCCTTGCTTGCCCTGGGGTGCGCTCTGATGCCCAGCGTAACTTATCCTCGATGTGCAAATCAGCATGAGTAAGGCTGGCTGCTGTAGCAAGTGCCCCGGATGCCGCCGACGGTCGTGGCACACTTGCAAGCCCTACCTCGCGCTTGTCAGAACTGATCTGACGGCCTCGACCGTGCGGGCGACGATCACATCGGCCTCGTCGCGGGTCAGGCAAAGCGGCGGCGCGAAGCCAAGAGTATCGCCCTGCGGCATGGCGCGGCCAATCACCCCGCGTTCGGCCAAAGCGGCGGAAATCCGTGGGCCGATTTTGTCTGCCGCGTCAAAGAACACGCGGTCATCCTTGTCAGCGACAACTTCCACCGCCGCCATCAAACCATCGCCGCGCACATCGCCGACATTGCGGTGATCGGCCAGCGCCTTTGCCAGTTCGCTGCGGAAATAGGCCCCGACCGTGCCCGCGTTCTTCACCAGACCCATCTCGTCGATCAGTTGCAGGTTGGCGATCCCGGCTGCGGTGCAGATCGGATGCGCCGAATAGGTCCAGCCATGCCCCAAAGCACCCAGCTTGTCCGACCCTTGCACCAGCACCTGCCACATCCGGTCGGCCACAATCACCCCCGACAGCGGTGCATAGGCCGAGGTCAGGCCCTTGGCCACGGTGATCAGGTCAGGCTCCATGCCGTAGTGATCAGAGCCAAACATGCTGCCCAGACGGCCAAAGCCCGTCACCACCTCATCCGCCACCAGCAGGATGTCGTATTTCTTCAGCACGGCCTGAATCTTCTGCCAATATCCGGCGGGCGGCGGCACAATGCCGCCGGTGCCCAGAATAGGCTCGCCGATAAAGGCCGCCACGGTATCGGGGCCTTCGGCCAAAATCATCGCCTCCAGCCGATCAGCGCAATCTTGCGAAAACTGCGCTTCTGTCATCGAACGGTCGGCACGGCGGAAATAATAGGGGGCTTGAGTATGCAGGATAGGCGCGCGCGGCAGATCAAAGGCGTTGTGGAACAATTCCAGCCCGGTCAGCGACCCGGTCATCACGCCCGATCCGTGATAGCCGCGCCAGCGCGAGATGATCTTTTTCTTTTCGGGCCGCCCCAGCACATTGTTGTAGTACCAGATCAACTTGATGTTGGTTTCATTGGCATCCGACCCGGACAGGGCGTTGTTGCATAACTCTGTCTGCCTAGGATTCACATCGTGAATCCATGCGGTTAGATTGACGTTATGAGCAAGCCGACACCCTCCCGCTACCGCACGACGAACTGGTCCAGCTACACGGCTTCCCTGCGCAAGCGTGGGTCGCTTCTGATTTGGCTGGACAAAGAGATGACCTGGCTCGCGCCGCTTGACGGCAGCCCCGGTCGGCCTGCGGTGTTTTCCGAGGCGGCGATCCAGTTCTGCCTGACCATCAAGGTTCTGTTCAAGCTGCCGCTCAGACAAACGACCGGGATGGTGGCGAGCTTGCTCAAGCTGGCGAACCTGGATTGGGCGGTGCCGGATTACTCGACGCTGTGCCGGAGGCAGAAGACACTGGTCGTCCAGATCCCCTATCGGCGCGCCGACGGCCCCTTGAACCTTCTCGTCGACAGCACTGGCATCAAGTTTCTTGGGGATGGCGAATGGCAGGCCCGCAAGCACGGTGTGCAGGGCCGACGCCAATGGCGCAAGGTGCATCTGGCCATGGACACCGCGACGTCGGACATCCGGGCGGTGGAGTTTACCCCCAGCAGCGACGGTGACAGCCCGGTCCTGCCGGAGTTGCTCGACCAGATCCCCGAGGGCGAAGAGATCGACACGGTGACTGCCGATGGAGCCTATGACACCCGACGCTGCCACACCGCCATCCTCGACCGCCAGGCCACGCCGATCATCCCGATCCGCAAGAACGGACGGCCTTGGAAGGAAGATTGCCCGGCCGCAATCGCCAGAAACGAAACCCTGCGAGCCACTCGCCACTATGGCAGGGCATTCTGGAAGCGCTGGACCGGATACCACGCCCGAAGTCGGATCGAGGCAAAGATGCGGTGCCTCAAGGCCTTCGGTGAACGCATCGCCGCAAGACACCCTGACAGCCAAACCGCCGAAATCCAGATCCGCGTTGCCCTCATCAACTGTCGCGTTGCCCTTAAATCGGGTCATCCTCAATTTGTGTGTCACGGTCTGACCGAGTTTCACAGATTGAAGGGATCAGGCCGTGGTATCGAAGAAGCATTGGGCTCCAACCGCCAGCGTCGAGGTTGGTGAGGTCCGCCAGTCTGAGACGGGTGCATGGG
>NZ_JAUXOV010000024.1 GCF_030684215.1 Pseudotabrizicola sp. | reverse complement strand
CTAATGAGACCAAGGCGCGTGCGTAACCCCATCAAGGCCACGGCCCGCGAGCCGATCAACAGGCCGGATACATATGAGCGATTTCCGAAGTCGTGCCAAATTCTCAATTGCGAACAGCAGCCGACACATACATAAGGGCCGCCCATCCAGCGTGCCGCTGCCTTCGCTGAGCGAGGGAAGCGGTCACTCTGGATGAGCGCCACAGTCTGCCTATGGAACTCAGCTTTGCGGCCGCTCTGCCCACCCTGCAAAGATTCGCTCCAGAACCAAAACGGCATAGTAAAGCAGGATGCCAAGGGCTGCGAGCGCGATGAGAACCGCGAACATCAGCGGGTAGTCGCCATTCGTCTCGCCCGATTTGAACAGAGCGCCAAGGCCGCGACCATGGGGGGCGACGATCTCCACCAGATTGGTGCCGATAAAGGCCAGCGTGACCGAGACTTTTAGCGCGCCAAAGAACTCGGGCAGGGTTTTTGGGAGGGCGATCTTGCGAAAGATCGTCAGCCTTGACGCGCCCAGGCTGCGAAGGATGTCGCGGTATTCAGGCTCCAGTGTGGACAGACCAATGCCGACTGAGACAGCAATCGGGAAAAAGCTGATCAGAAAGGCCATCAGCACGGTGTTGAAGTCATGCTGGCCAATGAAGATCAACGAGACGACCGGCACCAGAGTTGCCTTCGGGATCGCGTTAAAGCCGACCAGCAGCGGGTAAAGTCCGTCACGGGCGATGCGGGAAAAGCCCATCATCATGCCAATCAGCGTGCCAAACAGCACCGCCAGCCCCAAGCCCAGTACAGTGCGCCAGAGGGTTTGCCAGCCCATTTCCAAAAACAGCCAACGGAATTTCCAGAACGCGGGCGGCAGGTCAGAGGGCGAGGCCATCTTGTAATTCGGCCAGTCGTTGACCCAGACCAGCCCCTCCCATGCCAGTAGAAAGAGCGCAACAGCGAGGAGGGGGACAGCGATTTTTTGTAGCGTTTCCATCAATGCATATCCCCGTCGCGGCCTTGGGCAATTCGGATCTGGTCGCGCAGGGTGTGCAGCATCTCTTGTGCTTTCGGCTCATACAGAATGTCGAGCGTACGGTTGGCGGGCAGATCGACGTTCAGCACCATTTGCGTGCGGGCAGGGCGGCCTGACAGCACAAACACCTGATCACCCAGAAACACGCTTTCGCGCAGGTCATGGGTGATTAGCACGCAGGTAAAGGGTTCTGCCGCGCGTAGGTCGCGCATGGTTTGCCACAGATCTTCGCGGGTAAAATTGTCAAGCGCGCCAAAGGGTTCGTCCATGATCAGCACATCGGGTTTGTGCACGATGGCGCGGCACAGGCTGGCGCGTTGGCGCATGCCGCCTGACAATTCGCTGGGGCGTTTGGATTCGAACCCCTTGAGGCCAACCATTTCAAGCAGGTGCATGGCGCGCGCCTCACGCTCGGCCTGCGGCATGCGGGGGGCAACGATTTCCAATGGCAGTATCACGTTTTCAAGGATGCTGCGCCATTCCAGCAAGACCGGGTTCTGGAACGCCATGCCAACAGTCTTGCGCGGACTGGTGACGCGTTCGCCATGTAACCAGACCTCGCCTGAATCGGGCTTCATCAGGCCGGCGACAAGCCGGGTGAGGGTGGATTTGCCGCAGCCTGAGGGACCAACGACGGCAGCAAATTCGCCTTCGGGCACAGAGATGTTCAGATTGTCCAGCACCGGCAGAGGGCCGGATTTGGTGCGATAGGCGTGCGTCACGCCCTTGATGTCAATGAGGTTTGCCATGAGGTATGCCGCCCGGTTCGCCCGGGCGGCTTTGCCTTAGTTCATCGAAAGGCTGCCATCGGTGGGCAGATAGGCGGGGTTGAAATACAAGGCCGCGTCCGGGGCGTTGGTGAAGGTGTAGACCGATTTGGTCTGCTCGATCGCCTTTTCCATCCGCTCGGCGTCAATGTTGCCAAGGCCGTTCGCCATGACCCAGTCTGTCATGACATTGTCTTTGATAGACAGGGCCAGACGCTCGCCCTCCAATTCTGCATCAGCAGCGGGGTTGCGGCTGATCAGGCTGGCGATGGCGGCGTCGGGATCGGCCACGGTGTCTTTCCAGCCCATTGCCACGGCGCGTAAAAAGCCGGTGACCGCATCCGGGTTGGCGGCGGCAAAATCGGTGTTGACGATCACGGCATTGCCGTAAAGCGCGACCCCATGATCGGCCATCAGGATCACCGAGATGTCATCTGCGGGCACGCCAAGGCGTTTAACGTTCAGGCTGGAGGTGAAGCTGAACCCGGTCACCGCGGCAACCTTGCCTTCGGCCAGCATCGGCTCACGCACTGGAAAGCCGACGGGTTCAACGGTGACAGAGGCCATGTCGATGCCGTTTTCGGCAGCAAAAATCGGGAACTGTGCCCAAGCGCCATCTGGCGGCGGCGCACCGAGGATCTTGCCGGAAATGTCGCCCGGCTCGTTGATGCCAAGCGATTTGCGGCCGACCATTGCGAAGGGCGGCTTGTCGTAAATCATCATCACAGCGGTGACCGGCGCACCGGGGTTCTGGTCGAGGAATTTCATCAGGCTGTTGATATCCGCAAAGCCGACTGGATACGCGCCGGTTGCTACCTTTGGGATTGCGTCAAGCGAACCTGCGCCTTCGGTTATTTCAACTTTCAGGCCCTCGGCCGCGAAATGGCCCTTGTCCAGTGCGACGAAATAGGGGGCTGCGGGCCCTTCAAATTTCCAGTCCAGCGCAAAGGGCATGGCGGTATCGGCTTGGGCTGCCGTCCCGATCAACAGGGCGGCGGCGAAACTGGCGGTGGCATGGCGAAACATCTGGAACTCCCATATTAGCTTTTCTTCAGGGTGATGCAGGTTGCGACTGAGTCTATCGGCGCCCGCAGAATTGACGTCAGTCTGCCTCCTGTTGCCTGAAACTTCACCTGAAAAACGCTCTAGAGCCTAATTTTTGCGCAAATTCAGCTGCAGGCGCGTCAGGCAGGGGCTGCCGCAAGCGCCTGATCAAGCAAAGATGAGATGTCTTTCTTTGAGGTTCCGGCGACGATGCGGGCAATCTCGGTCTGACCGTTCAACGCAACAAGGGTAGAGCGGCGCGGAATGTTCAGGCGGCGCGACAGATTGCTGGCGCTATGTTGATCCCAGTCGATGATGAAGAAGGCGATCTTGCGGTCATAGTCGGGATTCTCGGCCCGCAGATCGGTCAGTACGCGTTCTTGCGCCGCGCAGGTCGAACACCAGCTTGCCCAGAAATCCAGCAAGACGACCTTACCCGCCTTCATTGCCGCTTCGGCTTGAGTGGGGGTTGAAAGCGTTGGGGCTGCATGCAGGGCGATGGGGGAAAGGGCAAAGGCAGAGGTCAGGGCAATGAAGTGACGACGGTGCATAGAGGTTCCTTTCGGGGATCAGATTGAAACGGACAGATCGATCAGCCAAGGCGGCAGAACGTTCAGCAGCCAAGCCTCGACGATATGGTGCAGACGAAACCACATGGCCGCGCCGACCAGAACAAACACGCCACCCATGATCGGTTTGGCTTTTTCAGCCACAGCGCGCAGCCGTGCCTGCCGCGCGCGGATCGCCGATTGCGCGCCATAGGCAAGGGTGAGGATCAGGGTGCAGACGCCTGCGGCAAAGGCAGTCATCACCAGCCCTGCGCGCAACAGGTTTTCGCCGGTGGAGGCAAGGGCAATGGCTGCCCCAAGCGTGGGGCCGATACAAGGGCTCCAGACCGCGCCGAGAAGAGCGCCGGAGATGAACTGCCCAGACAGACTTTGCCCGGTCTGGGCGTCGATCTGTTGATCTGCGCCTTGAGCAAAGCCAGCAGTGACAGTGGCAAAACGTGCACCAAGTGCCGGCGTAAGCAACACCAGCCCGAAGGCCACCATAACAAGTGCTGCGCCACGCGCCACACCGTCTGGATCCAGCCCAAGAGCGGGGCCAAGGGCGCTGAGCCCAAGGCCGAGTGTGACGAAAGCAACGCTCATCCCAGCAGCAAGGGCGAGGGGCGCACGGCGGTCAGCTTTCAGCGCAGAGGCCAGAACAATGGGCAGAACTGGCAGCACACATGGGTTGATCAGTGTCAGCAGACCCGCGAGATAGCCGAAGATAATGTCCATGGATGGGTGCCTTTGCGTGTCTTTTCTGACATTACGTATCTGCTATCTCTTTGTTACGCCGATCACAGTTAGGTGTAAGATGCGCACGAAATACCGTGGCAACTTTGCAGATGTAACGAAACAATGACCCTCGCCGTATTGGACCACAGTGATGACGCAGAATACGGATGACTGGGGCCTGCTGCTCACGGCTGCGCTTGGGGGCGACAGCCGGGCGTATGCGCGGTTTCTGCGCGTCGTTACACCGGTTTTACGTGGTGTTGTGCGGGCCCGTGGGGCGGCGCTGGGGGATGCGGGGTGTGAGGATGTTTTGCAAGAGGTGCTGCTGGCGCTGCATCTGAAGCGGCACACCTGGCAGACCGGAACCCCGGTGCGACCGTGGCTGTATGCCATCACGCGCTACAAGGTAATCGACGCGTTTCGGGCGCGTGGGCGGCGGGTTGATGTGCCGATCGAGGATTTTGCCGATGTTTTGCCTGCCGAACCGGGAGTGGACCCGACGCAGGCAGGGGACATGGATAAGATGATTGCGATGCTGGATCCGCGCGCGCAGCGTCTGGTCCGGCAAGTGGGGGTGGAAGGTGACACGATGGCAGAGGCCGGGGCGAAACTGGACATGACCGAAGGTGCCGTGCGGGTCGCATTACATCGGGCGTTCAAACAACTGGCAGACTTGCGGAAAAGGCATGTGGAATGAAAACGGATGATCTGATCCGGGCACTGGCCGGAGACTCAGTGATCGCAAGAGCGCCGCAGTCGCGGTTGGTCTGGCTGCTGCCTGCGCTGGCGCTGGGGTTTGTAGGGCTGTGGAGTCAGTTTGGCCTGCGCACCGATCTGGGCGCTGCGCTGCTTGACCCGGTGTCTGTGATGCGGTTTGTGTTGGGATTTGTGCTTGGTGCTGTGGCGCTGGCGGCGGGGATGCGGCTGGCGCGTCCGGGGGCGGTGGTGCAGCTTTGGCCGCTTGCTATTGTTGCGCTTGTCGCCTTGGGGTTGTGGCTGTGGGCCTTTGTGCAGGCGCCGACCGGGACACGGCAGATGGCGATCATCGGCAAGACAATGGTGGGGTGCCTGACGACAATTCCGTTGCTCGCGGTGTTGCCAACGGTTGCCGTGCTAGCCGCCTTGCGCCAAGGCGCTGTGGTCCGGCCTATGTTGGCGGGGGCTGTGGCGGGGCTCGCTGGGGGCGGGCTGGCTGCAGTGGTCTATGCGCTGCACTGCACTGAAGACAGCCCGTTGTTTTACGTGACCTGGTATGGAACCGCCATTCTGGGTGTGGCGGCGGTCTCTGCTTTGGCTGCGCGGCAAGTGTTGCGCTGGTAAATTCGCGCGGGTGGTGTCAGGCAAAGATGCCGGGCACCAAGGCGCCGCGCGCCTGAATGACCTGCGCTGCCAGAGCCATCGCCTGTTGTGCTGCGTGATCCTCGCTTTGCCCCATGGCCAGATGCGCAAGGAATCCGCCTGCAAAGCTGTCACCTGCCGCCGTGGTGTCGACGATCTGCGCAACCGAGGTTGCGGCGTGTTGGCGGGTGCCGTGGTCTTGTGACCACAGGGTCACCGGGCCGCCGCCATCCTTGACAACAACACGGGTCGCACCCGCCTTGCTGTAGCGCGCAATGGTGTCTGCGGAGATCTTGTCGCCCCATAGCCCGGTTTCTTCGTCAAAAGACGGCAGCACAATATCGGCCACTGACGCGCCCAGCATCACACCTTCGCGCATTGCGTCCTCCCCGTCCCACAGGCGCGGGCGCAGGTTGGTGTCAAAGGCGATCAGACTGCCCTGTGTCCGCGCAGACTGAACCGCCTTGCAAAAGGCGCGGCGGTGGTCGGGGGACAGCACGGCAAGGGTGATGGCGGAAAAATGGATAATCTGTCGCCCCTGCAACGTGGACGCCAGCCAATCAGGATCATCCGCAATCATCTTGGCAGCCGATTGCCCGCGCCAATAGGAAAAGCTGCGTTCGCCGTTGCGCAGACTGATCATGTACAGACCCACCGTGCGGTCGGGCAGGCGCCGCAGAGCGGTGGTATCAATGCCTTGCCCTGCCATGAAGCCGGCCATTTCGTCCGATACGGCATCGGTACCAATGCATGACCCATAGGCGACGGACCAATCGGTGGGCAGCAGGCGGCGGGCATACCAGGCCGTGTTGAACGTATCGCCTGCGAAGCCGCGTGCATAGGCGCCCGAGGCAGTGGGCGAAAGCTCCACCATACATTCGCCAAGGCTCAACAGGGATTTCGACATGCTTGCGGCTCCTCATCTCTTGTGGTGGCGGACCGTAGCCGAGCGACGTAAAGCCCGCAACAGGGCGCGGTGTTTTGGTTTTCTGCGCGGGTGATTGAGGCGTCGCAGGATTGGGCGTAACACTGACGCCTGAAGGGCCCATACTTTGCGTCGGGGCTGGAAAAGGGGCTGGCAGATGACGGACGATGCTGCACGATACATCGCAAAGGGCGTGGCCCATGTGGATCTACCCGCCGTCGCCAGCCCGGTGCCTGTCAGTTTTGTGCTGCTGCCAAAATTCACCATGCTGGCCTTTGCCTCGGCGATTGAGCCGTTGCGTATTGCCAACCAGCTGACCGGGCAGGCGCTGTTCCGATGGCAAACCCTGTCGGCGGATGGACAGGCGGTGGCTTGCTCCAATGGGGTGCCGATCATGGTGGACGGCGCTTTTGGTGCGGTCCAGCCCGAAGGCGTGGTGCTGGTCTGTTCGGGGGTAGAGCCGGAGAATCAGGTCAGTGCGGCACTGGCCGACTGGCTGCGCGGCTTGTGGCGTCGCGGGCGCGTGGTGGGGGGGCTTTGCACCGGGGCCTATGCATTGGCGCGGGCGGGCATTCTGAAGGGGCGGCGGTTTACCCTGCATTGGGAGAACCTGACCGGGTTCAATGAAACCTACCCCGAGCTGACTGCCGCGCGGCAGGTGTATTGCATCGACGACCGGATCGTGACCTGTGCGGGCGGCGTCGCGGCGGCAGATCTGATGCTGGAGATCATCCACGACCGCTTTGGCATCATCCTGAGCCAGGAGGTGATGAACATGTGCCTGCTGACCCAACGGCGCACGCAAAACGATGAGCAGATGACCTCGCTTGCAGCAAGGCTGGGCACGCGGCACGAAAAGCTGATCGAGGCGGTGGCTTTTCTTGAGGCGCGCATCGAGGAGCCCTTCGATCTGGATGCCTGCGCCGCGCAACTGGACCTGTCGCGTCGACAGATCGAGCGGCTGTTCAGCCGCTATATGGGTGTGACCCCAGTCCGGTATATGAACGACTTGCGGCTACAGCACGGGCGTGCGCTTCTGGCCGAAACCGATATGAGTGTGACCGAGGTGGCCATTGCCTGCGGCTATGCCAGCAGTTCGCATTTCTCCAAGTCGTTCCGAGTGAAATACGGGGTGTCGCCCTATCGGTTTTCACATTTTGGCAAATAGCGGCGACAGCGCCTGTGGCTTGAAAGGGGCTTTTTGATCCCACATCTATGCGTTGCGATCAGTTTCATCGCGATATTGAGCGGACTTCCGGCCAACTGTTGCGGTTTCGCAATAGCCAAAACGTTAATGGATTGCTACGATTGGCTCAATAAAAACACAAAAAGACCAAAAACCGACTGAATAATAAAAACACGAGCAGACTAAAAGGTGCAGGTATGGGAACGGGCTCTAGGGGCACGTTCGTGATTTCCTGGTCACAGACAGAGATAGACGGCCTGATTGCTGCCCCGTTGGATGTACTTGCCGTTGGCGCCTCTTGGCGCTGGTCCGGTCAGCCCGTCCGCGTGGATGGTCAGGGTGGGATGCTTCTGCTGGAGGGACCCGAGGGAATTGCGGACATTCGGCGACGGGCGGCAAAAATGGTCCGCCGCCTGATTGGCGTTGCAGTGACAGGCGATGGCGTTGCGTCAGATGACGAGGCCGTGGAAGACGACGACGCGCCCGATCAGGGGTTTATCGTCACAGACGGGCATCAAAGTTGGTCGGTGACGGTGCTGCCGGTGCCGGACACAGGTGCGCGGCTGCTGATGTTTGTGGGTGATCTGCCGCCACCGGGGCAGGATCTTTGGGTGGTGCGGACTGCGATTGACCGGACCCACTCAGGCGCGGGTGCGAAAGTTGCAGGCGGCGTGATCTGCTTTACTCCAGATACGCGGATTGCCACGCCGACGGGGCCGCGCCTTATCCAGGACATCCGCCCTGGTGATCGCATTTTGACCAAGGACAATGGCGCACAGGAAATTCTATGGACTGGCAGCCGCCGGATGACAGGCGCGCGGCTTTATGCGATGCCGCATCTGCGGCCGATCCGGTTCAAGGCCGGAGCGATGGGGCTTGACCGACCCGACGGGGATCTTGTGGTGTCACCGCAGCATCGCATGGTGCTGAACGGATCGGCAGCGCGTGCGCTGTTCAACACCGATGAAGTGCTGGTCAAAGCCGAAGACCTGCTGAACGATGTTACAATCTGCATCGATCATGCCCTGCGCGAGGTGACTTATATTCATATCCTGCTGGACCGGCATAATATTGTCTGGGCCAATGGAATGGAGACCGAGAGTTTTCACCCGTCAAACACCGCTCTGGATACGATTGAACCGGCACAGCGTGCAGCGCTGCTGGCGATCTTGCCGGACATTGCGGTGAGCCCGGCAATCTATGGCGATTATGCGCGGCGCAACTTGTCATCATCCGAGGTGGCGATCCTGCGCCATGATGTGGCGGCCTGATCGCTTGTGGCCATCGGTGCAGGGGGGCTGTCTGCCCCCCGTCGCTTCGCGCCTCCCCCCGAGGATATTTTTGAACAGAAAATGTTCGGCGGGGGCAGATACAGGGTGGGGGCTGTTGACACTGTGGTTTGGGTGCCTATAAGCGCCTCTTGTCCCGGCGGGTAACCTCTGGGGCTTTTCATTGGTGTTGGTGGACCCCGCAAGGGGATGCCTGTCGGACCTGCGGGTCAAAGGACAACGCCCTTCATATCGAACGAAGGAGATCAGCCGTGACCAAACGCACGTCTGCCAAGTACAAAATTGACCGCCGCATGGGCGAAAACATCTGGGGCCGCGCCAAGTCGCCGGTCAACAAGCGTGAATATGGCCCGGGCCAGCACGGTCAGCGTCGCAAGAACAAGCTGTCGGACTTCGGCACTCAACTGCGCGCCAAGCAAAAGCTGAAGGGTTACTATGGTGACCTGACCGAAAAGCAGTTCCGCAAGATCTTTGGTGAAGCAGAACGCGTCAAGGGCGATACCGGTGAGATGCTGGTGGGTCTGCTGGAGCGTCGTCTGGATGCGGTCGTCTACCGCGCCAAGCTGGTTCCGACAATTTTTGCCGCCCGTCAGTTCGTGAACCACGGCCATGTGCAGGTGAACGGTCAGCGAGTCAACATCGCGTCTTACCGTGTGAAAGAGGGCGACGTGATCTCGGTCCGCGAGAAGTCGCGTCAACTGGCAATCATTCTGGAAGCCGTACAGTCTGCCGAGCGCGACGTGCCGGATTATCTGGAAGTGGACCACAACAAACTGGTCGTGACCTTTGTGCGCACCCCGGCTTTGGGTGATGTGCCATATCCCGTCGTCATGGAGCCGAACCTGGTCGTTGAATATTACGCGAAGAACTGATCTTTCGCGCAAGGTAACGGAAGGGCCGCCCCATGGGGCGGCCCTTTTGCATCGGGGCTGTCGTGCAGGGGGTGGGGCTGTCGATTGCGCGCCCTGCGTCCCATAATCGCACTGGTCTAAGTGGCCTGCGCCCGCTAGAACCCGCTGGTGAGTTGGAGGCCCCTATGCACGACACCATTCGCCCGCAGCCCGGCATTTTGGACATTGCGCTTTACGAAGGCGGCAAGGCACATCTGGCAGGCGTGTCAAATGCGTTGAAGCTGTCGTCGAATGAAAACCCCTTTGGCCCCGGTGACCGGGCGAAAGAGACGTTTGGCAAGACGGTTCACACGCTGCACCGCTATCCGGGCACCGATCACGCGTCATTGCGTCAGGCCATCGGCGATGTGCATTGGCTGGACCCCGAGCGGATTATCTGTGGCGTAGGATCGGATGAGATCATCACCTTTCTATGTCAGGCTTATGCCGGGCCGAAGGATGAGGTTGTGTTCACTGAACACGGGTTTCTGATGTACCGGATTTCGGCCCTGGCAGTCGGGGCGACCCCGGTGGAAGTGCCGGAGCGTGAGAGGATGGCGGATGTTGATGCCATTTTGAAAGCCTGCACCAAGCGCACCAAACTGGTGTTCATCGCCAACCCCAACAACCCGACAGGCACGATGATTTCTTCGGCCGAGATGGAGCGTCTGGCTGCGGGTCTGCCCGCGCAGGCCATTTTGGTGATCGACGGGGCTTATGCCGAATATGTTGATGGCTATGACGGCGGCTCGGGTCTGGCGACGGTGCGCGAGAATGTTTTCATGACGCGGACGTTTTCCAAGATTTACGGTCTGGGCGGGTTGCGGATTGGCTGGGGCTATGGGCCAAAGCATATCATTGATGTCCTGAACCGCATTCGCGGGCCGTTCAACCTGTCCACCACCCAACTGGAGGTGGCCGAGGCCGCCGTGCGCGATCAGGATTGGGTGACCAAATGCCGGAGCGAGAACGCGCGGATGCGGCATTGGCTGGCCGAGGCTTTGGCAGAGGTGGGGGTGCCTTCGGATACCAGCATGGCCAATTTTGTGTTGGCGCGATTTGGCAGTATAGAAGAAGCCGAAGCCTGCGATACATTCTTGCAATCTCAAGGGCTGATTGTGCGGCGGGTGGCGAGCTACAAGTTGCCGCACTGCCTGCGGATCACCGTGGGGGATGAGGCTGGGTGCCGCCGGATTGCGCATGCGGTGGGGCAGTTCAAGGGGCTGAAATGACTGCCGTTTACAAGCGGGTTACGCTGATCGGCCTTGGCCTGATCGCTTCGTCCATGGCGCATGCGATGCGGCAGTACGGGCTGGCAGACGAGATTGTGGGCCATGCGAAGTCGGCTGAAAGCCGGGCGGTGGCTTTGCAGATCGGGATTTGCGATAGGGTTTTTGACACCGCGGCCGAGGCCGTGGAGGGTGCAGATCTTGTGGTGCTGTGCGTGCCGGTTGGCGTGATGGGCGAGATTGCCGCCGAGATTGGCCCGCATCTGGCACAGGGGGCCACGATCACAGATGTCGGATCGGTCAAGGGCGCAGTGGTTGAGGCGATGGCCCCGCATATGCCAGAAACGGTGCATTTTATACCCGGACATCCGATTGCGGGGACAGAACACTCCGGCCCGCGTTCGGGATTTGCGACGTTGTTTCAGAACCGTTGGTGGCTTTTGACTCCGCTGGAGGGCGCGGATCGCGATGCGGTAGCGCGGTTGCGTCAGCTGTGTGAACGCATGGGGGCCAACGTCGACGAAATGGACGCCGCGCATCACGATCTGGTGCTGGCCGTCACCAGCCACACGCCGCACTTGATCGCCTATACGATGGTGGGCGTGGCCGAGCACATGCGGCGGGTCTCCAACTCTGAGGTTATCAAGTATTCGGCGGGCGGTTTTCGTGATCTTACCCGAATTGCGGCCAGCGATCCGGTGATGTGGCGCGATGTCTTTCTGACCAACAAGGATGCGGTGCTGGATATTCTTGGCCGCTTTACCGAAGAGCTGTTCACCCTGCAACGCGCTATCCGCATGGGCGATGGTGAGCATCTTCACGCCTATTTCACCCGCACCCGCGCAATAAGGCGTGGCATTATCGAGGCGGGGCAGGATACTTCTGAACCGGACTTCGGACGCGTTCCGCAAGGCGGAGGAGAGGGCAAGGCGTGATGTTAAGGGGTGTGGTGACGGGGGTTATACTTCTGGCTGCGGTGGGTGCCGCGCTTGCAGATGCGCCGTCAAAATCACCCCGCCCCATGCCTCGCCCCGGTATGGTTGCTGTTGCTGATGCCGAAACTGTCGGGATTGTCACAAAAGTCGCCGGGCCTGCTGCCATGCCGATGACCTCACGTCCAAAGATGCGCCCCCAGAACTTGGTTGCAGTCGCGCTTGAGGTGCCGCAGGTCGTTGTCGCCACGGCGTCGACGATGGCACCACCTGAGAAAAAGGGACTGTTCGGGCTGTTACGACCGGCAAAACGCCCCGAGGGTCTGGTTGAAAAGCAATTGGTCGCGGCAACGATCGCGCCGGTGAAGCCCGGCAAGCAGGGTGTGGTCTCGCAAAAGGGAGCAGTCTGTGGTGACCCGTCGATAAAGGGTGAGACGCTGGCCCCGATCACCTCGCGCGTGCAGGGGTGCGGGATCGCAAACCCGGTGCGGATCAATAGTGTCGCAGGCGTCCGATTGAGTCAGGCAGCGACCGTCGATTGCGACACGGCGCGCGCCTTGAAAACCTGGATCGAGCGTGGGTTAGTGCCGGCTTATGGCAAGGGCCGCGTGGTGCAGTTGCAAGTGGCCGGGCATTACGTCTGTCGCACGCGTAACCACCGCTCTGGGGCCAAGGTCAGCGAGCATGGGCGCGGTCGGGCGATTGATATTTCGGGCTTTACCTTTTCAGACGGAAAGTCCGTTTCAGTGCTGCGAAACTTCGACAGCACAATGCGAAAAGCCCACAAGTCGGCCTGTGGCATCTTCAAAACTACATTGGGTCCGGGGTCTGACGGTATGCACGAAGATCATCTGCATTATGATGTGGCGCAGCGCAGCAGCAGTTATTGCCGCTAGGTCTGGCCCCATTCAATTGAGTTTGGGCGCGGGGCCAAGCGGCAGCGGACCAAACAGCATCTGACCATCCCTGAAAATCAGTGGCATTTCCAGAACCTCCGGGTCGCCGGAGCTTTCGGCAATCGCCCGCATCATATTCTGTGCCGTCTGTGCGATTTCGGGTCGGATCAGGCCTAGGCTGGTGCCCATGGTCACCAGATTGCGCCAGCCCGTCACGCGAATGTCGATCCGGCCTTCGGGAAACCCGTTTTGCACCTGCAGATTGCCTTTGGCAAAGGCCGACAAGTCGCCCCATGTCAGCAACGCCTCGCGCAGCGACAGGGCGGTAAGCGCGGGGCGGGTTTCGGCAGAGAAACGGTCCAGCGGCGCGGAGAGTGTGGCATTGGCATCCAGCCGCACCACACTGATCTGTGGCGGCAGGTCTGGCAACCGTGCGCTGAGGGCAGGGTCGGGGGACAAGCCCAGAAGCTCCAGCCCGATGTCATAGGCATTGGCAAGGCTTGGGTCCGCGCGAGTGGAAAAGCGCAGCGTGTCGGCGGCAAGCACCCAGCCAAGGCTCGATTCTGCCCGGATCTGATCGCCGACAAAGGTGGTACGATCAAGCGCCAGCGCCGTGTTGGGGCTCACGACAACGCTGGCCTGTAGCTTGGCCGATTGCAGGGTGATGTCCTCGGCGGGGGTGCGGATGGTCTGCTCGGGCGCAAAAGCCGCAATTACATGCCATGGGCGATAGCTGAGCGAGAAGACCTGGACAAAAGGTGCCTCCCACCGGGTTTCGCTGCGCCGGTCGATCACATTTGGCTGGGTTACGGTCAGATCGAAGCGGTTGGGAAAGCCAGACACGCTGTAGCCGCTTTGAGAAACATCCAACCCCTGTGACGAAGCGTTTTGCAAAAACGCTGCAAACCCACGGTCCACAGCGGATTTGCCCACGAACCAATACCCTGACCAAAGCGCCACCAAAACTGTGGCAATCCAAAGTAATGCGCGCATCTTCAGCCCTTTTCTTTCATTCGCCTGTGTTGTTTAGAGGCAGTGCAAGCGGAGGGCCAGTCACTTGACCGAGACGATGTGGGTCTTTGGATACGGATCCTTGATCTGGAATCCGGAATTTCCGGTGGCTGAGGCGCGCATCGCGCGTGTGCAAGGCTGGCGGCGGGCGTTTTGCATGCGCTCTATTCATCATCGCGGATCAGAGGCGGAACCCGGCCTTGTGTTGGCGCTGGACGCAAGCGCCGGCCACTATTGTGACGGGGTGACGTTCCGGGTGCAACCGGGGGCCGAGGCAGACACGCTGGCCTTGCTGCGCGAACGCGAGTTGATTTCTTCCGCCTATCTTGAAGCGCAGGTGCGGGCCGATTGGCCGGGTGGCGGGGGCTGCTCTGCATTGGTCTATGTGATTGACCCGGATCACTGGCAGTATTGCGGCGGAGTTGATCTGGAAGAACAGGCGCAGATTATCGCGCAGGCGCGCGGGGGACGGGGGTTGAACCGCGATTATTTGTGGTCCACGGCGGCGCATCTGGCCGAGTTGGGCATCGCAGACCCGGAACTTGAATGGCTGGCAGGCCGGGTGCGCGCGCTTGTAAGGTCGCGAGACTGAGAATCCCTTTGGCACCAGCGTTTTCGTGGCGTATCGTCGCCTTGGGCAAAACAAACGGGCAGGCAGCGTCTGATGCAACAGACCAAGGCCGAAATAAAGGCCAAGGCAAAGCGCACTGTGCGAGATCGCAGGGTCGCGACATTCACACAACCCATCCAGCAGATCGTAACGATGCTGGTGATCATCGCTTTGGTGGCGGTGGGCGCTTGGTTGATCCATGGGCAGGTGGCCGAGGTTTTCCGGTCTAACCTTTGGCTGAACGGGTTTATCGCCTTTGTCTTTGTGCTGGGCGTGTTCACCTGCTTCTGGCAGGTGCTGATCCTGATTCAATCGGTGATTTGGATTGAAGACTTTGTTGGCCACGGGCCCGCAGCGACGACCCAGCGCGTGCCGCGCCTTCTGGCTCCGCTGGCATCGCTGTTGCGCTCGCGCGGGCAGAAGATGCAGATTTCGTCCTCCAGCTCGCGCTCGATCCTTGAATCGGTTGCCACCCGGATAGACGAAGCGCGCGATATCACACGGTACCTGACCAACCTTTTGATCTTTCTTGGCCTTCTGGGCACGTTTTATGGGTTGGCAACCTCGGTCCCTGCGATTGTCGAAACGATCCGATCGCTCTCGCCGCAACCGGGCGAAGATGGGACCGCCGTATTTGCCAAGCTGATGGGCGGATTGGAAGCGCAGCTTGGTGGCATGGGGACGGCGTTTTCCTCCTCGCTTCTCGGGTTGGCCGGGTCTTTGGTCGTGGGTCTGCTAGAGCTGTTCGCAGGCCATGGTCAGAACCGCTTTTACCGCGAGCTGGAAGAATGGCTGTCGTCGATCACCCGGCTGGGCTATTCCAGCGGAGAGGGCGAAGGCGAAAGCGAAAGTGGCGCGGTGGCCATGGTGCTGGACCAGATGGTCAGCCAGATGGAGGTCCTGCAGGGGCTCTATGCGCAATCCGATGCCAGTCGTGGCGCTGTCGATGCACGCATCGGGGATCTGGCAGCAGCCGTAGGTGCCTTGGCGCAGCGATTGGAGGCTGACTCTGGCCAGACGGCGGCGTTGGACCGGATTGCCGAAGGGCAAGAGCGGCTGATCGCAGCGCTGACCGGGGCCGAGGGTGGGGCGCATTCTGACGCCGAAAGCCGGATGCGGTTGCGGTCGATCGACGTGCAGATGTTGCGGATACTGGAAGAAATCTCGGCCGGGCGTCAGGAAAGCGTGGCCGATCTGCGTGGCGAGATTTCAGCGCTGACCGCAGCGGTGCGGCAATTGTCGCGGACGGGTGTGGGGCGGTAAGCCATGGGCCTGTCGCGGCGGCGGGACGCGTCGATTATCTGGCCGGGGTTTGTGGATGCCGTCACAACGCTGGTGATGGTGCTGATGTTCGTCCTCACCATCTTTACCGTCATGCAATCTGTGTTGCAGGAAACCATCAGCACGCAAGACGGCGAGTTGAATTCGCTGACCGATCAGGTTGCCGCCTTGGCCGATGCGCTTGGGTTGGAGCGCGGGCGGGTCGGGCAATTGCAGGCCGAGGTTGGGACGCTGCGCTCGGACCTTGCCGCGAGCGAGGCCGAGGGCGCGCGTCAGGCGGCACTTGTGACGGGGTTGACGGGGCGTTTGGCGGCGGCCGAGGACGCGTTGCGCGCGGCAGAAGCTCGGGTGGCGAGCTTTGAGGCGCAGGTCGCCAGTTTGCTGGCCGAGCGCGATGCCGCCCGTGGCGAGGTGGCCGATCTGTCGGTCAGCAACGCAGAGCTGGAGGCCGCACGGGCCAGCCTGTTGACCGAACGCGATGCGCTGCAGCTGGCCTTGGCGCGCGCACGGGAAGAAATTGACCAAAGCGTCGAGGAGGCCCGATTGGCGGCGGCGCGGCGCGAGGCGTTGGAAGCTTTGACCGCAGATTTGCAGGCAAAAGTGACCGAGGACGCCGCAGCTGTTGCAGCAGCGCAAGTCGCAGTGTCAGAGGCCGAGGCCGCGCGCTTGGTGGATGCGGCCGCGCTGGAGGCACTGCGGGCGCGGCTGGCCGGGTCAGATGAGGCGATGGCCGCGATGACGCTGGCGCTGGAAGAACAACGCAAACGGGCTGAGGAAACCTTGCTTTTGCTGGCGGCTGCACAAACTGACGCAGCGAAAGCGGCGCAGGACGCAGATCAGGGGGTTGCAATGCTGGCAGCCGCGGAACGGGCGCTGACGGATGAGCAGGCCAAGGTCGTTGAGGCAGCGCAGCGCATGGCCCTGCTGAACGAGCAGATTGCCGCGTTGCGCGGGCAGTTGGGCAGCCTGCAAGCGGTCTTGAATGAAGCGCGTGACAAGGATGTTCTGGCTCAGGTGCAGCTAGATGCCTTGGGGTCGCAACTGAACACCGCATTGGCTCAGGTGGCGTCAGAGCAACGGCGGCGGGCAGAACTGGAGGAAGCCGAACGGCAGCGGCTGGAGGCGGAAAACGCCGATCTGGAGAAGTTTCGCAGCGAGTTCTTTGGCCAGTTGAGCCGCCTGCTCTCTGGACGCGAGGGTGTGCGCGTGGTCGGTGACCGCTTTGTATTCTCCAGCGAGGTGTTGTTCCAGCCCGGTGCCGCCGATCTGGCCCCTGAGGGCCGTGCCCAGATTGCCGGGGTGGTCGAGATCCTGAACGAGGTACGCTCTGAAATTCCAGATTCGATTGACTGGATCATCCGGGTGGACGGCCATACCGACAACGTGCCTTTGTCCGGGGCCGGAGCCTTTGCCGACAACTGGGAGCTAAGTCAGGCGCGGGCGCTGTCGGTGGTCCGGTTTATGCAAAACTCATTGGGCTTTCCGCCCGACCGTCTGGCCGCGACAGGGTTTGGGGAATACCGGCCGGTGGTTGATGGCGAAAATTTGGCGGCGCGGCAGCAGAATCGACGGATCGAGCTGAAACTGACGGAGCGCTAGGTGCGAAGCCGATGGGCCGGGGGCGCTGTCGCTCCCCGGAGTATTTCAACCAAGATGAATGAATCAGCGCAGCGGGTGGTTTGTTTCGCTGCGTTCAATCTCTGTGCCTTGCCGGGTCCAGATCACCCGTAGACTGTAGTTTCCCACTGGCCAGTCAGCCCCGCGCAGGCGTTTGCCGATGGCGCGGAAACCTTGGGCTTGGGTGCGCTCTAGGGTGATTTCTTGCACGATGATTGTGCCGCCGTCCGGGCCGGTGATCGAAAGGGTCATCACGTCACCCGCCTGTGCCCCAAAGTAATGCGCCCAGATCACCATGGCAGGGGAACGCGAGGTCACAGGCCGGAGCGGCAGACCGGCTTTCAGTGCTTCATATTCTGGCACGGCGTCGGCAAGTCCGATGCCAAGGATACCGCCGGGCGCATAGGGGATATCGCCAGCCCAAAGCGCAGAAAGGGGGCCGGGGCCACAGGTGGCACTGCCATCGGGGTCGAACGGGTCTATCGGTTGCCCGTTGCGGCGAAGCGACAGGTGCAGGTGCGGAAATTCTGTATTCCCTGACAGACCGACAAGGCCGAGGGGCTGGCCTGCAGTGACGATCTGGTCAGGTTTGACCTGCACAGAGCCCTTGGCCATGTGGCAATACTGGGTTTCCCAGCCGCTTCCATGGTCGATTACCAGACCGTTACCGCAGTCGCGGTCCTGCAAGGCGGGGGCGGCGGGGTCGCGGATGGAAATGTCGGGCATATCATCGCGGACGCCTTTGACGACGCCGGATGCGGCCGCCAGCACCGGGACGCCCTTTTGCATGGCAGACAGGGTAGACAGCGCAAAATCGGTGCCGCTGTGCCCGTCGTAGCTGAGCGTTCCACAGGTAAAATCGGTATGGCCGGGGCCGGGGTCGCGGTCCATGTATTGCTGGATATGGCAGTTTTTGCCAAGGATGCATTCAAGTGGGAATACCAAGGAAAAGGCCCCTGCTTGCGCAGGGGCCCATGCCAGAAGCATCAGGAGCCGGATCATTCAGCCGTGAGAAGTGGCGGCTTGGAGCCGGTCAGGCGTGGCTTTTGTGGTTCGTCAATTTCAAGCACGATGGCATCGTCCTTGACAGTGACCCGAACAACGCCACCCTTGACCAGCTTGCCGAACAACAGCTCTTCGGCCAATGGCTTCTTGATGTGCTCTTGAATGACGCGACCCAATGGGCGGGCACCCATCTTGTCGTCATAGCCCTTGTCACCCAGCCAGGTTGTCGCCTCTGGCGTGAGTTCGATGTGAACGCCACGATCCATCAGCTGCGCCTCAAGCTGCATCACGAACTTTTCGACCACTTGGAAGATCACCTCTTTGCCAAGCGACGCGAAGGAGATAACCGCATCAAGACGGTTACGGAATTCGGGCGTGAAGGTGCGTTCAATCGCAGCGGTGTCTTCCCCGGTGCGCTTATCGCGGCCAAAGCCTATGGCCGATTTCGACATTTCCGACGCGCCTGCGTTTGATGTCATGATCAGGATCACGTTGCGGAAATCGACAGAGCGGCCGTTATGGTCGGTCAGTTTGCCATGATCCATCACCTGCAACAGGATATTGTAGACATCCGGGTGCGCTTTTTCCATCTCATCAAGCAGCAGAACACAATGCGGGTGCTGGTCGATGCCGTCAGTCAGCATACCGCCCTGATCAAAGCCTACATAGCCCGGAGGCGCACCGATCAGGCGGGAAACAGCGTGTTTCTCCATGTATTCAGACATGTCGAAACGCAGCAGTTCCACACCCAGCGATGAGGCCAATTGCTTGGCCACCTCGGTCTTGCCCACACCGGTTGGCCCGGCAAACAGGTAGTTGCCGATGGGCTTTTCGGGTTCGCGCAGGCCCGCGCGGGCCAGTTTGATGGCCGAGCAGAGTGCTTCGACTGCCTTGTCCTGACCAAACACCACGCGCTTGAGCGTCTTTTCCAGATCGCGCAGGGTCTCTGCATCGTCTTTGGAGACATTCTTGGGTGGGATGCGGGCGATTTTGGCGACCACAGCCTCAATCTCTTTGGTTCCGATCACCTTGCGGCGTTTGGAGTCTGACAGCAGGTGCTGTGCGGCACCAGCCTCATCGATCACGTCGATTGCCGAGTCTGGCAATTTACGGTCGTTGATATAGCGGCTGGCCAGTTCTACGGCCGATTTGATCGCATCGGCAGTGTAGCGCAGGTCGTGGTGCACCTCAAAATGCGGCTTGAGACCCATCAGGATCTTAATCGCATCCGGCACAGATGGCTCATTCACGTCGATCTTCTGGAACCGGCGCGACAGGGCGCGGTCTTTTTCGAAATGCTGACGGAACTCTTTGTAGGTGGTAGAGCCCATGCAGCGCAGTTTGCCGCCCTGCAACGCAGGTTTCAGCAGGTTCGATGCATCCATTGCGCCGCCAGAGGTGGCCCCTGCACCGATCACCGTATGGATCTCGTCGATGAACAGGATCGCGTCGGGGTGATCCTCCATCTCTTTGACCACAGCTTTCAGACGCTCTTCAAAGTCGCCGCGATAGCGGGTGCCGGCCAGCAGCGCGCCCATGTCGAGCGAATAGATGGTGGCACCGCCCAGAACGTCGGGCACTTCCTTGTTGATGATCTTCCACGCCAGACCTTCGGCGATGGCGGTTTTGCCAACGCCGGGGTCGCCCACCAGAAGTGGGTTGTTCTTGCGGCGGCGGCAGAGCACCTGAATGCACCGCTCTACCTCGGCATCGCGACCGATGAGCGGGTCAACATCGCCCTTTTTGGCTTTGACGTTCAGATCAACGCAGTATTTCGACAGCGCGGATTCCTTGGCATCGCCTGCTTCGGCCTTGGGCGTCTCATGGTGTTCTTCGGCACCCTGCACCGGGCGGCTTTCACCAAAGGACGGGTCCTTTGCCACGCCATGGGCGATAAAGTTCACCGCGTCATACCGGGTCATGTCCTGTTCTTGCAGGAAATAGGCCGCGTTGCTTTCGCGTTCGGCGAAAATGGCGACCAGAACATTGGCGCCAGTCACCTCGTTGCGGCCTGACGATTGCACATGGATCGCCGCGCGCTGGATCACACGCTGGAAGGCGGCTGTGGGCACCGCTTCGGACCCTTCAACATCGGTGACCAAAGTGGACAGGTCATCGTCGATGAATTCCATCAGCGTTTTTCGCAGGTCATCAAGGTTGACCGAACACGCCTGCATCACGCGGGCAGCGTCGGGTTCGTCGATCAGCGCCAGAAGCAAATGCTCCAGCGTTGCGAGTTCATGGCGACGGGCGTTGGCCAAGGCCAAGGCACCGTGGATGGCTTGCTCGAGAGTGGTTGAAAACGAAGGCACTTGCTGCGTGCTCCTGTTCCTCGGGGCAGGTTCGGGTGAAATCTCACCTTTACCGACCGTTGCCTCATAACCTTAAAGTTCGGTTTTATTTGCCGTACTTCAAGAAGAATATTTACGCTTTGTGCAATGGTGACATTTGTCACATCAAAAGTGATCAGCCACTAAGCGTTTGCGCGTCAGAACCTGTCTTTGCGCTTGCGGATTTCGGTGAAGACCTCCGCATCGGATGCTCCGGCCATTCCGACGGCTGCCTTGAGTTCGGGAAAAGCAGCGCGCAGGAACGGGTTTGTGGCCAGTTCTTCAGACAGGGTCGAGGGCACAGTGGGGCGAACATCCTCGCGCGCCGCAGTAACTCTCTTGAATCGAGAGATAAGCGCTGGATTGTCCGGTTCAAGGGACAAGGCAAAGCGGATGTTAGATAAGGTATATTCATGGCCTGAACAGACCAGGGTTTCTGGTGGCAGTGCCGCGAGTTTTGACAAGCTGGCCCACATCACGTCGGGGCTGCCCTCAAACAAGCGCCCGCATCCGGCGGCCATCAGGCTGTCTGCGGTGAAGACCAGCCCGGATCCGGGAAAGTGAAAGGCGATGTGGCCAACGGTGTGGCCGGACACATCAAAAACAGTGCCCCCATGCGCGCCGATTGTCACCCTGTCGCCTTCGGTCAGGGCATGGTCCAGCCGGGGCAGGCGGTGTGCATCCGCTTTCGCCCCCCAAACCTTTGCGCCTGTCGCCGCGCGCAGGGCATCTACGCCCGCAATGTGGTCATCGTGGTGATGTGTGATCAGAATATCCGAAAGCTGCCAGCCACGAGTTTCCAGCGCAGCAAGAACTGGCGCTGCGTCAGGCACATCAATGACGGCGGTGGCACCAGAGTTGGCATCATGGATCAGAAAGGCATAGTTGTCTTTCAGGCAAGGGATCGTCACAAGATCAAGGGGCATGGTCTTCCTGTCGGTTGACTGTGTCGAGAATGGCCAGCATGGCCCGGAAAATGGATGGTCCGCAATGCATCTTGATGTGCTTGATCTGCGCAATTTTTACTATCGCACCCAGTTGGGGCGCGTGGCGCAGCGGGCGATCCGGGATCAAGTGGTTCAATTCTGGCCGCCTGCGGTGGGGCAAACTGTTGCGGGCTTTGGGTTTGCGGTGCCGCTGTTGCGCCCCTATCTGGCGCAGTCGCGGCGGGTGATCGGCCTCATGCCGGGGCCGCAGGGCGTGATGCCTTGGCCTGCGGGACTGCTTAATGTGTCGGTGCTGTGCGAGGAAACCGCGTGGCCGCTTTCTACCGGGTTTGTTGACCGGCTGGTTCTGATGCACGGGCTGGAGACGTCTGAGCAGCCGTCTGCCGTGCTGGAGGAGGCGCACCGCGTCCTTGGACCGGGGGGGCGGGCGTTGTTCATTGTGCCAAACCGATCCGGTCTGTGGGCGCGGCGTGACGGAACGCCCTTTGGGTTTGGCCGTCCCTATAGCGTCAGCCAGCTGGAGGTGCAGTTGAAGCACCATGGGTTTACCCCGGACCGTGCAGTGGCCGCACTGTTCGCGCCGCCTTCAACTGGCCGGTTCTGGCTGCGCACGGCAGAGTTCTGGGAACGGATCGGCAAACGGGCGCCATGGCTGGTCGGGGGTGTGTTGATGGTAGAGGCGACAAAGCAGGTATACGCGCCAACCCGCGGCGGGTTGGCCGCTGCGGTGCGCCGTCCGCTGCGGGTGTTGGAAGGCGTTGGCCAGCCAGTGCCGACCCCTTGCCGTGGTGAGCAGGATATGCCGGCAGGGCAATAGTTCTTCCTTGGGGCAGAGGGATTCGCGGTGGAAGTTTCAACAGATGCAAAAACCGCGCAAAGATGCTTTTCCAAGGGTGATTTTGTCCTGGCGGGCCGATCTGATGAGCGCCAAAAAGTCGCACTTGTGCAGGTGCAGCGCAAACATGTGAGAAACCTGCATGGATGGATCACAAAGAGGCGACCAACACGGTTGCGGGGTGGCAAAGGCTCTGCTAGAGACGCCGAAAATCAAGACGCATGCGCAAGTGTGCGCCATTGGCGGCTTCTGACCTGCCGGGTGCAGCAACGGGCCTAAGACAACGGAAGGGATGACGTGTCCGAACCAGCTTCGATCTCCTCCGGCATCGCCGCGCGCTACGCCACTGCTCTGTTTGAGCTGGCAAAGGAAACGGGGGCACTCAAGGCCCTTGAGGCCGACGCAGACGCGCTGACTGCCGTATTGTCCACCAGCGCAGATTTCGGGACGCTGATTTCGTCTCCCGTGTTCAGTCGCGATGATCAGGCCAGGTCGATGGCAGCGATTGTCGCGAAAATGGGCCTGTCGGACCTCACCGCGAAGACGCTGCAACTGATGGCCGCCAAGCGCCGCCTGTTTGTGTTGCCGCATGTGTTGATCAGCCTTACCGCGCGGATTGCGGAAGAAAAGGGCGAAGTGACTGCCGAAGTAACATCGGCCACAGAGCTGTCGGCAGAACAGGCCAATACTCTTGCTTCCACGCTGAAGGCGCGCGTTGGCAAGGACGTGAAATTGAAAACCACCGTTGATGAAAGCCTCATCGGCGGTCTTGTCGTAAAGCTCGGCTCGACCATGATCGACACTTCGATCAAGGCAAAGCTCGCAGCTCTCCAGAATGCAATGAAAGAGGTTGGGTGATGGGAATTCAGGCTGCTGAGATCTCTGCGATCCTGAAAGAGCAGATCAAGAACTTTGGCAAAGATGCCGAAGTGGCCGAAGTGGGCCGTGTTCTTTCGGTAGGTGACGGGATTGCCCGTGTACATGGTCTGGACAATGTTCAGGCCGGTGAAATGGTCGAATTCCCCGGTGGTATCCGCGGGATGGCACTGAACCTCGAAGTCGATAACGTCGGCGTCGTGATCTTCGGTTCCGACCAGGACATCAAGGAAGGCGACACCGTCAAGCGTACCAAATCCATCGTGGACGTGCCTGCGGGCAACGCGCTTCTGGGTCGTGTGGTTGACGGTCTGGGCAACCCGATCGACGGCAAAGGCCCGATTGCGGCCACCGAACGCCGCATCGCCGACGTGAAAGCCCCCGGCATCATCCCGCGGAAATCGGTGCACGAGCCGATGGCAACCGGCCTGAAGGCCGTTGACGCCATGATCCCCGTTGGTCGTGGCCAGCGCGAACTGATCATCGGTGACCGTCAGACCGGCAAAACTGCCGTCGCGCTGGACACCATTCTGAACCAGAAGTCCTATAACGAGGCGGCAGGCGACGACGAGAGCAAGAAGCTTTACTGCATCTATGTGGCTATCGGTCAGAAGCGTTCAACCGTGGCGCAGCTGGTCAAGAAGCTGGAAGAAACCGGCGCGATTGCCTATACCATCGTGGTGGCGGCTACCGCATCCGACCCCGCTCCCATGCAGTTCCTTGCCCCTTATTCCGCCACCGCTATGGCAGAATTTTTCCGCGACAATGGCCGCCATGCGCTGATCATCTATGATGACCTTTCCAAGCAAGCCGTTGCCTACCGCCAGATGTCGCTGCTGCTGCGCCGCCCGCCGGGCCGTGAAGCCTATCCGGGCGACGTGTTCTATCTGCACTCGCGCCTGCTGGAGCGGTCTTCGAAGCTGAACTCTGATTTTGGTTCGGGCTCGCTTACCGCGCTGCCGATCATCGAGACGCAAGGCGGCGACGTGTCGGCGTTTATTCCTACGAACGTGATCTCGATCACCGACGGTCAGATATTCCTTGAAACCGAACTGTTCTATCAGGGCATCCGCCCGGCTGTGAACACCGGTTTGTCGGTGTCGCGTGTTGGTTCATCTGCACAAACCAACTCGATGAAAACCGTGGCTGGTCCGGTGAAACTGTCGCTGGCGCAGTACCGCGAAATGGCGGCGTTTGCGCAGTTCGGTTCCGACCTTGACGCATCCACCCAGCAGTTGCTGGCCCGTGGTGCGCGCCTGACCGAATTGATGAAGCAAAATCAGTATTCGCCGCTAACCAACGCGGAAATCGTCTGCGTGATCTATGCGGGCACCGCCGGCTTCCTTGACAAGGTTTCCGTGAAGGATGTGGGTCGTTTTGAAGCGGGTCTGCTGTCGTTCCTTCGCAACCAGCGCAAGGACATCCTTGACTGGATCACCACCGCTGACCCGAAAATCAAAGGCGCAGATGAGCAAAAGCTGAAAGACGCTATCGCTGAATTCGCCAAAACCTTCGCTTAAGCGTCTGAAAGGACAGGGATATGCCCAGCCTTAAGGACTTAAAAAACAAGATCGCGAGCGTCAAGAACACGCGCAAGATCACCAAGGCGATGCAAATGGTCTCGGCAGCAAAACTGCGCCGCGCCCAAGAGGCTGCCGAAGCTGCCCGGCCCTATGCCGAGCGGATGAATGCAGTCATGGCAGGTCTTTCTGCATCGGTCGGCACATCGGAAAGCGCGCCCCGGCTTCTTGCCGGGACGGGCAAGGATCAGGTTCATCTGCTTGTCGTCATGACAGCAGAGCGCGGCCTTTGCGGCGGCTTCAACTCGACCATCGCGCGGCTTGCCCGCCTGAAGGCTAATGAGTTGCTGGCAGCTGGCAAGACCGTCAAGATCCTGACGGTCGGCAAAAAGGGCCGCGAGCAACTGCGCCGCGATCTGGAAAGCAACATGGTCGGCCATGTTGATCTGACCGAGGTAAAACGCGTGGGCTATGCCAATGCGCAAACCATCGCGCGCGAAGTTCTGACCCGCTTTGAGGCGGGTGAGTTCGATGTCGCGACGATCTTTTACAACCGGTTCCAGTCGGTCATCAGTCAGGTGCCGACGGCGCAGCAGATCATTCCGGCCAAGTTTGAAGGGGCCACGACCAGCGCCCTTTACGATTATGAGCCAAGCGAAGAAGCCATCCTGGCCGACCTGCTGCCCCGTGGTGTTGCCACGCAGATCTTTACGGCTCTGCTGGAAAACGGTGCCTCGGAACAGGGGGCACGCATGAGCGCGATGGACAACGCAACGCGCAACGCAGGCGATATGATCAAGAAGTACACGACGATCTATAACCGCTCGCGTCAGGCTGCGATCACCAAAGAGCTTATCGAAATCATTTCGGGCGCTGAAGCGCTCTGAGGAACTGGAGAAACGACATGGCAAAAGCACCGAAAGCAGCTGCCGCGGCGGGCAAGGTGACGCAAGTTATCGGCGCCGTCGTGGACGTGCAGTTCGAAGGCGAACTTCCCGCAATTCTGAACGCGCTGATCACTGATAACAACGGCAAGCCGCTTGTTCTGGAAGTGGCGCAGCACCTTGGCGAAAGCACGGTCCGCGCCGTCGCAATGGACGCGACCGAAGGTCTGGTCCGTGGCGCGCCGGTGTCTGACACGGGTAAGCCTATTCAGGTTCCGGTCGGCATGGCAACGCTGGGCCGTATCATGAATGTCATCGGCGAGCCGGTTGACGAGCGTGGTCCGGTAAACGCAACGGAAACCCGGTCGATCCACCAGCCGGCCCCTTCGTTCGCCGAGCAAGCAACCGAAAGCCAGATCCTTGTGACCGGGATCAAGGTGATCGACCTTCTGGCCCCTTACACCAAGGGCGGCAAGATCGGTCTGTTCGGTGGTGCCGGTGTGGGCAAGACCGTTCTGATCATGGAACTGATCAACAACATCGCAAAGGTTCACTCGGGCGTGTCCGTGTTCGCCGGTGTGGGTGAGCGTACCCGTGAAGGCAACGACCTGTATCACGAGATGATCGAATCCGGCGTTATCGATCTGGAAGACCTGACCAAGTCGAAAATCGCCTTGGTGTATGGTCAGATGAACGAGCCTCCGGGTGCGCGTATGCGGATCGCTCTGTCGGGTCTGACCATGGCCGAACAGTTCCGCGACGAAACCGGTGCTGACGTTTTGTTCTTTGTCGACAACATCTTCCGCTTTACCCAAGCCGGTTCGGAAGTGTCGGCTTTGCTGGGTCGTATCCCGTCTGCCGTGGGTTATCAGCCAACGCTGGCCACCGACATGGGCGCGATGCAGGAACGCATCACCTCGACCAAGAACGGTTCGATCACCTCGGTGCAGGCCGTCTACGTTCCTGCCGATGACTTGACCGACCCTGCGCCAGCCACTTCGTTCGCCCACTTGGACGCGACGACGGTTCTGGACCGCGCGATCTCGGAAAAAGGCATCTATCCGGCTGTGGACCCGCTGGGTTCAACCTCGCGTCTGCTGGACCCGCTGATCATCGGGGACGAGCATTACACTGTGGCGACTGACGTGCAAAAGGTGCTTCAGCGCTACAAGTCGCTGCAGGACATCATCGCCATTCTTGGGATGGACGAATTGTCGGAAGATGACAAGCTGGCCGTCGCCCGCGCGCGCAAGTTGGAGCGTTTCCTGTCGCAGCCGTTCGACGTGGCAAAAGTGTTTACCGGGTCTGATGGTGTGCAGGTTCCGCTGGAAAAAACCATCGCGTCGTTCAAGGCCGTGGTTGCTGGTGAATATGACCACCTGCCGGAAGCTGCCTTCTACATGGTTGGCGACATCGAAGACGTGAAAGCCAAAGCTGCCAAACTCGCCGCCGCTGCGGCATAAGGAGGGTAGAATGGCTTTTCAGTTCGACCTCGTAAGCCCGGAACGCCGCCTCGCGTCCGTTCAGGCGACTGAGGTTCAGATCCCAGGCGCTGAGGGCGACATGACGGCGATGGAGGGGCATGCCCCCACCATCACCACCTTGCGTCCAGGTATACTCAAGGCGGTTGGCGCCGAGGGCACCAAATCGTTTGTCGTGACAGGCGGTTTCGCAGAAATTACCGCAACGGGTGTATCGGTTCTGGCCGAACGTGCTGTGCCGGTAGAAGAAGCGACGCCCGCCCTGATGGACAGTCTGCTTGCCGAAGTTCGCGACGCTGCCGGCGTCTCGGATGACAAGGACGCTGCTGACAAAGCTGTCGCAGACATGGCGGCCGCGCGTGGCATGATAGGGCAGTAATGTTCCGAAGCAGTTGAAGTTTGAACAGGCCCCGGCATATGCTGGGGCCTGTTCGTTTTAAGCTCCAATAGTTTTATGAGGCAGGGTCAGCATAGAAGGGCCATCTGTATGAAGCGGTTTCCTCCGGGCAGTATTGCTATAGCTCAGGGCTCTCGCGTTCTGTTTTCCGACTTTGCCGATGGCGGGGTCATGTGGACAGGTGAAGGCGATCGTGAAAGTCGCCATATCGTAGAGTTCAAAGAACCCTTCCGCCTGCCCCCAGCGGTGCATGTCGGAATAACCATGTGGGACACCGATCATCAGACCAATGCCCGTGCTGACCTGACAGCGGAAAACATCATAGAAACCGGGTTTCATCTGGTCTTCAAGACTTGGGCAAACACCCGTGTTGCGCGCATCCGGGCAGATTGGATGGCCATCGGACAGGTGCCGGACGAAGATGACTGGGAGATTGAGTAGTAGACGCAGCGGTTAGCCGCGCTGATACATACCCTCATAGATTGGGACCAGCGTTTCCGTCTCGAACAGGCTGGAGACGCTGGTGCCGCTCCAGATGTTCAGGATAGCTTGCGCGAACATCGGGGCCGTTGGCACGATGCGGATGTTGGACGCCGCTGCTGCCGCCTCACTTTGCTGGATCGAGTCGGTGATGACCAATGATTTCATCACCGAGTTTTTGATCCGATCAACCGCAGGGCCGGACAGAACGCCGTGGGTGATATAGCTGTGAACCTCGGTCGCGCCGTTTTCCAACAGCACTTCGGCGGCTTTGCACAATGTGCCCGCAGTGTCGCAGATGTCATCGACGATAATGCATTTCTTGCCCTGAACGTCACCGATCACCTTCATCTCGGCAATCTCGCCCGCCTTTTCACGGCGTTTGTCGACGATGGACAGGGGGGCGTTGATCCGCTTGGCCAGTTCGCGCGCGCGGGCCACGCCGCCAACGTCAGGAGAGACAACCATCAGGTCACCCATCTGGCCTTTGAAGTGGTGTTCGATATCAAGTGCAAAGACCGGGCTGGCGTAAAGGTTGTCCACCGGGATGTCGAAAAAGCCTTGGATCTGGGCTGCGTGCAGGTCCAGCGTCAACACGCGGTCAACACCCGCGCTTTCGATCAGGTTTGCGACCAGTTTGGCCGAAATCGGGGTGCGGGCCTTGGCGCGGCGATCCTGGCGGGCATAGCCGAAATAGGGTATCACGGCGGTAATGCGGGCAGCTGACGAGCGCCGCAGCGCATCGACCATGATCAACAACTCCATAAGGTTATCATTGGCCGGGTTCGACGTGGGCTGGATGACATACATATCCTCGCCGCGCACGTTCTCGAACACTTCGACAAAGATTTCCTGGTCGTTGAACCGTTCAATCCGGGCGTCAACCAGCCCCACAGACATGCCGCGATGCACGGACATGCGACGGGCGATGGATTTGGCAAGCGGCATGTTTGCATTGCCGGAAATCAGCTTGGGTTCGGTGATGGCGGGCATGATGGGTCTCCGGGGCCACGGAATCGGATCGTTGACACCGCTTATCACCCGACTAGGGTCTTGCAAACCGATGCAAAGGGATACCGGGTCAAATGACACAAATCGATTACTTTTTCGCAACGATGTCGCCGTATTGCTATCTTGCGAGCACCCGGCTGGAAGACATCGCCGCGCGGCATGGCGCGACCATCACCTACAAGCCGATTGCTATTCTGGCGCTGTTGCCGCGCACGGGTGGGCAGGCGTTGGCGGATCGCCATGAAAGCCGCCGCGCGTACCGCTTGCAGGAACTGCGGCGGCAAGCGGCGAAATGGGGGATGCCGCTGAACCTGAAGCCCGCCTTCTTCCCGGCAAATCCGGCGCCGTCCTGCTATGCGATCATCGCCGCAGCCGCGACAGGCGCAGATGTGGGGCCGCTGGTCCACGCCTTTTGTCGGGCGGTCTGGGCAGAGGATCGGGATATCGCCGATGATGCGGTTGTCAGGGACATTCTGACCGGCCATGGCTTTGACCCAAAGCTGGCAGACAGCGGCATGTTGGCCGGGGCGGAAACCTACGGTGCCAATCTGGAAGAGGCAGTTGCCCGTGGCGTGTTCGGCACGCCAACGTATCTTGTTGGTGACGAGATGTTCTGGGGGCAGGATCGGTTGGAAGATCTGGATTTGTATCTGTCGGGCAAGCTGTGATGTCTGGCGCAGCGGTGGCCGACCCGCCTCTCTATTGGCGCCGGTATGGTCAAGGAGACAAGACTGCTGTTGCGCTGCACTGTTCGCTTGCCCATTCGGGCAAATTTGCAGGGCTGGCTGCCGCGCTGCCAGAGTTCGGCTTGATCGCACCCGATTTGCCGGGGCATGGGCGTAGTGCGGATTGGTCAGGGCGGGGCGACTACCACAGCGAAACCACCCGCGATGTGCTGGCCATGCTGGCGCAGCTTGATCTGGGGGCGGTGCCGCTGATCGGGCACAGCTTTGGCGCGACGGTCGCATTGCGGGTGGCGTTGGAACGGCCCGAGGCTGTCAGCGCCTTGGTGCTGATCGAACCTGTGCTGTTCTGCGCCGCGCGTGCGGCGGGTGGCCCGAGTTTTGCCGCACATCTGGCGGCCCATGCGGGATTTGCCGCTGCGCGCAGGGTGGGTGATCTGCATAAGGCTGCGGCGGCGTTTCAGGCGATCTGGGGGGCGGGACTGGCGTTTGACGCTCTGCCCGAGGCCCAGCAAGACTATATCAGCGCCCGGACACCGTTGGTCGCGGCAACGAACCCGGTGTTGAACGACGATGCCGCAGGGATGTTGGTCTATGGCAGGCTGGAATCCTTGGGGGTTCCGGTGCTGCTGGTGCAGGGCGACCAGTCGCCGCCAATCATCGACGCAATTCACACCGAGTTGGCACGGCGCCTGCCGCAGGTGCAGCGTGCACAGGTGGTGGGGGCGGGGCATATGCTGCCGGTGACCCATCCGCGCGACTGTGCGGCACTGATCCGCGCGTTCTTGTCGCCTTAGCCTTTGAAGGCGGCCAGCAAACCATCCACATCGGCTTTGGTCGTGGACCATGAGGCCACAAGGCGGCACAGAGTTTCGTCACTTTTGCTGTAGATGGCCCCGGCGGCACTGGCGCGCGTATGGGCAACGGCCGGAAGACGGACAAAGATCATATTGGCGGGGGTTGGGTAGAGGATTTCAGCGCCCGGCACATGCGCGAGACCCGTGGCGAGCCGCTTTGCCATATCATTGGCGTGTCGGGCCATCGTCAGCCACAGATCATCCTGAAACCACGCGTCGAATTGCGCGGCAACAAAGCGCAGCTTTGAATTCAGGTGGCCTGCGCGTTTGCGGCGCAGGGCGGCCTCCCATGCCTTTGCGGGGTCAAACAGCACTACCGCCTCTGCCCCAAGCAGCCCGTTTTTGGTGCCGCCAAGGGTCAGCACATCAACGCCTGCGCGCCATGACAGTTCGGCCGGGGTTGCGTTGGTGGCGACCAGCGCATTGGCAAAGCGTGCGCCATCCAGATGGACGGGCAGGCCATTGGCCATTGCCACCGACGTCAGGGCCGACAGTTCTGCGGCGGTATACAGCGTGCCTGCCTCAGTCACGTTGGTCAGGCTAAGCGCGCCGCGTTGCGCGACATGAACCGAGCCGCCGGTCTGCGCGATGGCTTGCGACAGCGCATCGGGGCTGATCTTGCCTTGCGGCCCGTCGATCAGCGTCAGCTTTGCGCCACCCGAAAAGAACTCGGGCGCGCCGCATTCATCCTCGGCGATATGGGCGTGACGATGGCAGAAGGTGGTGGCCCAAGGCGGGGTCAGCAGCGACAGCGCCAGTGCGTTGGCAGCAGTGCCGGTGGTCAGCAACAGCACCTCGGCCTGTGGCGCTTCAAACACCGTGCGGATGCGGTCGCGCAGGGCTTCGGTGGCGGAATCATTGCCATAGGACAGGGCATAACCCGCATTGGCCCGTTCCATCGCCGCAAAAACCGCGGGGTGAACCGGCGCGCCGTTGTCAGAAGCAAAGAACATCAGGGGGTTTCCTCGATGACGTAGTCTTCCCAGTCATCCTCCGATACCTCGAATTCGGGGATCGTCCAGCCCCGGACCGAGGCCCCGGCCTTGTGCGTGCTTTCGGGGTCGCCGGTGATCAGCGGGTGCCAGTCGGGCAGGTTCTTGCCTTCGTGCAGCAGCCGGTAAGCGCAGGTGCGCGGCATCCAATAGGCGATCTTTGGCAGGGTCTTGGGCGAAAGTTGCACGCAATCGGGTACGAATTGCTTGCGGATCGGGTATTGCATGCAGCGGCAGGTTTCACCGTCCAGCAAGCGACAGGCGACGCGGGTGTATTCCACTTCGCCGGTGTCCTCGTATTCAATCTTGTTCAGGCAGCATTTGCCGCAGCCGTCACACAGCGCCTCCCATTCCTGGGGCGTCAGCTTTGTCAGCGGGATGGTTTCCCAGAACTTCGGACGCATAATAGGGCCTTGGGCAAAGGGTTACAGGGCAGACAGGATCGTGCGGGCTTGGTCGCAATCGGCGGCCATCTGGGTCATCAGCGAAGGCAAGCCGTCAAACTTCAACTCGGGGCGGAGGTGATCGACAAAGGCGATGGACAGATGCGCGCCGTAAAGATCACCCGTGAAATCAAAGATAAAGGTTTCAAGGTTGGGCTGGTTTACACCAAACATTGGCCGGACGCCAAGGCTGGCGGCCCCATTGTAGCTGCCTTTGTGTGGGCCAGTCAGCACATCGGCCTTGACTGCATAGACCCCCAGCTTTGGCAGGTGCAGCCCTGCAACCGACATGTTGGCGGTGGGATAGCCAAGCTCGCGCCCGCGCTTTGCGCCGTGGATCACCTCGCCCTCGATCCGGTGCCAATGGCCCAGCATGGCAGCAGCATCGCGCGGGCGACCATCGGTCAGCGCAGCGCGGATGGCAGAAGACGAGATCGGTTGGTCAGCGCGGGTGATCAGCTTGGCGATGGTGGTCTGAAAGCCATGGGCAGTGCCAAGTGTCTGAAGGTCGCCCGCCTTGCCCGCGCGCCCTCGACCAAAGCAGAAATCTGCACCGACTACGACATGGCTGATGCCCAGACCATCCGCCAAAACCTCGCGCACAAAGGCGTCTGGTGTCAGGCTGGCAAGGGTTTTGTCAAACGGCAGTTCATACAAATGCTGCACGCCCAGCTTGGCCAGCCGGTTCAGCCGGGCTTCGGCGTTCATCAGGCGGAAGGGCGGGGAATCGGGGGCGAAAACTTCGCGCGGGTGGGGTTCGAACGTGACGATTCCCAGCGGTGCAGTGCCACGGGCCAAGTCGATCACCGCCTGATGGCCCAGATGGACACCATCAAAATTGCCCATGGCGCAGGATGCGCTGCGGGCGGATGGGGGAAGCCCCTGCCAGGAACGGTGGATTTGCATTCTACCCCGGTCTGGGGCAGATGCCCCGTCAGTCGAACTTGCGGCTTGGCGCCAGAACCAGCGCCTCGCCCTTTAGCACCACCGTTTTACCGACAGAGCAATGGGTTTCAAGGGTCACCCGACGTTTTGCGTGGTCGATTGCCGTTACAGTGACCACCGCTTCGACAATATCGCCGGGACGGACGGGGGCCATGAAGCGCAGGGACTGGCCCAGATAGACGGTGCCATGACCGGGAAGCTGTTCACCGATCACCGCGGAGATCAGCCCGGCCGTCAGCATGCCATGGGCGATGCGGCCCTCGAATATGGTGTCTCGGGCGTAGGCGTCATCCAGATGGACCGGGTTGCGGTCGGTCGATACCTCGGCAAACAACTCAATATCGCGGTCGGTGATCAACTTGGACAGGCCGCGCGTCATGCCGATTTCAAGGTCTTCGATGCAGATCGTTCCGCGGGGCATATTGTCCAACATCTTGCGATTCCCGTGATTGTTCTGCGGCGACATTAGCAAATGCCGCAGTGCAGCGCAATTCGGGCGCGCAAGTTTTTTCCGAAACTGCGACCGATGGCGCAATTATGTTACCTGCGCAGCTTTATGTCAGCGCAGATAGCCGATCGCAAATGTGGCGGAAAGCTGGTGTGAGGCCAGCCACGATTGCAGCAAGTCATTGTCAGGATTGGAAAAATCTGGCCCAAACTCATGCGAGGCAATGCCGCCTGTGACAAACAGCGTATCCAGCCCTTCGCCGAGGCCGCCCTGCACATCGGTTTTGATCCCATCGCCGACGCAGAGGATGCGCGCCTCGTCCAGACCAAGGCGGCGGCGGGCGAGGTCGTAGATCGGCGGGTGGGGTTTGCCGTAGTAAAGCGACTCGCCGCCCATGTCTTCATAGGCTTTGGCCAAAGCGCCCGCGCAATACAGCCGCTTGTCGCCCATATCGACGATGATATCGGGGTTGGCACAAAGCATTTTCAACCCTTTCGCCTTTGCCATCAATAACTTACCGCGATAATCGTCAGGCGTTTCAGTCAGATCATCTGCCATCCCCGTGCAGACAATCCCGGTGGCCTGATCAAGCGACACGCGGGTGATGTCAGCCTTTGCGACAAGGTGGGCCAGATCATCCTCGAAATCGGTGAAGAAAGGCTCATCTTTGGGCGCGCCGATGTGGTGGATGCGCGGGCCTGCCGCGCCTGACAGCATGGCGGCCTGAGTGGCATCTCCCGATGTGGCCACATCATCCCACGCGTCGCGCGGCAGGCCCATTGCATCCAACTGCTTGACAACGCTTGATTTTGGTCGCGGTGCGTTGGTCACCAGAATGACCTTTCCACCGCCCGCCCGGAAGGATTGAAGTGCCGAGACGGCAGCAGGAAACGGCGTCACACCATTGTGCAAGCAGCCCCAGAGATCACAGAACAGGGCGTCATAGCGGCCCGAAAGATCGGCGAGGGAGCGGATGATTTCGGTCATGCGTGGGCCTTTCTGGCGTGATCCGGGCCGGATTACCGAAGAATTCAGGGTCTGGCCCGTGTATGGCTGGCGTATGGCTGGTGTATGGCAAGCGTCGGGCTGTCTGTGCCGGACGCTTGCCTGCGGGGTTTCAGAGCTTCAGCGCCGGGATGATCTGCTTTTTGCGGCTCATCACGCCGGGCAGAACCACGGTGTCACCCGTCACTGTGCAGCCAAAGGAGGCCTCTGCCATTTGCTTGACCAGATCGTTTGGCACCAGCAGCGTGGCTTCTTCTTTCAGGATGTCGACCACGAACAGCAGCACCTGATCGGCGCCGTCTTCCTTTGCCACGGCATCCATCGACGCCATCAGGCTGGCTTTGCGGTCCAGCACGATTTTCGGTGCCGTGGTTTCCAGAACTGAAACACGCAGTTCCTTGCCCGCGACAGAGTATTCTTTCGAATCCATGCGCAGCAGTTCAGCGTCAGAGAAGGCCGAAACGTCTGATTTGGCCTCGAACATCGCGGTGGCGAGATCATTGATCGAAACGCTTAGATCGGCGGCCAGTTTTTCGGCCACGGCGCGGTCATGCGCGGTGGTGGTGGGCGAGCGGAATTCCAGCGTGTCGGACAGAATGCACGACAGCATTGCACCCTTGATCTCACGCGGGGCCTGCGCCAGTGCGTCGCCCATCAGGTCATGCATGATGGTGGCAGTGCAGGCGAGCGGGCGGATCGTGATGTCGATCGGGTTTTTGGTCTTGATCCCACCGACCAGCAGGTGGTGGTCAATGATGCCCTGAATTTTGGCGTCATTGATCGAGGGCGGCAGTTCGGCCGGGTTGTTGGTGTCAACGATCACCACTTTATCATCGGCGGTCACGTCCGAGATGATTTCGGGCTTTGTCAGGTTCCAGTGCGTCAGCACGAAAGCCGCTTCGGTGTTCGGTTCGCCCAGCAAAACCGCCTTGGCCGGGGTGTTAAGGACGTTGGACAGATACCATGCCCAGATGATTGGCGATCCGGTGGAATCGGTGTCGGGGGATTTGTGGCCGAATACGAGCGTGGTCATGAGGGCACCTTGAGGCATGTGATTTGACGCGGCTTATAGGCGCGCGCGACCGCGTTGTCACCTGCCCGGCTATGTGAGTTTGGCAATGCTGCGTTGCAGCAACATGCGTCAGGGGGTGAGGGGGGTCAGGGCCCAGCCATTTTGCTGCAACAGATAAGGGATGCCGTATTCGCCCGGCAAATGCAGCGCGCCGAAAGCGGCCACAACAGGGCCATCGGCGGCGGCCTGTTCGATGATCGGAATCCAGCCCATGTTACGGGTGACAAGAAGTGCTTGCTCCATCTTGGCCAGATCCGCATCGACCTGTTCGGGAGTATAGCCGGGCATTCGCAGCGACAGATCGCGCATCAACTCCCAGATCAGCCGCGATTCGCCCGCAAAGTAGCTGTCGGCAAGCGTGGTGATGTAGTCTTCGGCCTGATCCTCTATGGCCAGCGATGCCCGTAGCATCGATATCTGATCTTCGCGCGAAAAGCCGTCGAACAGGGTGAAGACGGTGTCAAACGCCTCTAGCCCCTGAACCGGCATGCCGCGCGCTTTGGCTTCTTGCATGATCAGATGGTCCAGCCCGGTTTTGGCCTGCGCCTGCATGTCGGCCATCATGCAGGGCGGAACGGCAAGCAGCACGGTGATATACCAAGGCTGAAATTTGGCGGCCATAAAGCCTGGAATGCCGCGACGTGACATGGCGTCGGACAGGGTTTGCCATTCTTCGGGGTCCATCAGGGTTGGCAGCGTGGTGTCGGGCATGATGAACAGCGTGGGATCGCGAGCCACTTCGGCCAGCAAAGCGGTTTCCTCATCGGGGCCGGCTTCGACCAAGAGCGTGGTCGCGGTGTCCAGATAGGGGGTTATGGCTGCGACCACCTGATCGTGACGCGGATCAGACAGATGGTAGGTGCCCACAAGCGTGACGTGCTGGTCGCCCTTGGTCGCGCGCCACAGATTGCCTTGGTGAAAGGGGTGTCTTGCGGCGGCCTGTTCCAGACGGCTGCGATCTTCCGGCGCCATTTGGGAAAGAAGGTTTGTGCCAGTGCAGGTGGCGTGGGCCTGACCGCCGGACAGAAGCGGAATGATTGCAAAACACAGAGCTGTCAGGAAAAGACGCATGGAAACCCCTTTGAATGTGCCGCGAAGGTGGCAGGTGGCGCGCGCGATTCCAAGTAAAAATCTAGCCAGATGCAGTGCGCAGACTGGTTGACAGGCGGCCATTCGGTGCCTAAATACGGCTCGTTAGCACTCGCCCAGAGTGAGTGCTAAAAGATTAAACGTGGAACCTAAGGGAGTGTTACCAGATGGCTTTCAAACCGCTGCATGACCGTGTGCTCGTTCGTCGCATTCAAGGCGAAGACAAGACCAAGGGCGGCCTGATCATCCCCGATACCGCCAAAGAAAAGCCAGCTGAAGGCGAAATCGTCTCGGTTGGTGAAGGTGCGCGCAAGGATTCGGGCGAGCTGATTGCTCCTTCCGTCAAAGCTGGCGACCGCATCCTGTTCGGCAAATGGTCGGGCACTGAAGTGACGCTGGAAGGCGAAGAGCTGCTGATCATGAAAGAAAGCGACATCCTCGGCATCATCGCCTGAAGGATGGCGGGCTGAACCCCGCCCCTCGCTTTCCCCAACCTTTTTAAGGAGCTTACCAATGGCTGCTAAAGACGTACGTTTTGACACCGATGCCCGCGACCGCATGCTGCGCGGCGTGAACATTCTGGCTGACGCTGTGAAAGTCACGCTGGGGCCAAAAGGCCGCAACGTGGTGATCGACAAGTCCTTCGGCTCGCCCCGCATCACCAAGGACGGTGTGACGGTTGCCAAGGAAATCGAACTGGCTGACAAGTTCGAAAACATGGGCGCCCAGATGGTGAAGGAAGTTGCTTCCCGCACCAATGACGAAGCTGGCGACGGCACCACAACCGCCACCGTTCTGGCCCAAGCCATCATCAAGGACGGCCTGAAAGCTGTTGCTGCTGGCATGAACCCGATGGATCTGAAGCGCGGCATCGACCTGGCTGTGATCAAGGTTGTGGCAGCGATCAAAGCCGCCTCGCGCCCTGTCAAGGACAGCGCCGAAGTTGCTCAAGTCGGCACCATCTCGGCCAATGGCGAAGCGGAAATCGGTCGTCAGATCGCGGACGCGATGCAAAAAGTTGGCAACGAGGGTGTGATCACCGTCGAAGAAAACAAAGGCCTGGAAACGGAAACCACCGTTGTCGAAGGCATGCAGTTCGACCGTGGCTACCTGTCGCCCTATTTTGTCACCAATGCTGACAAGATGATCGCTGATCTGGAAGACGCCTACATCCTGCTGCATGAGAAAAAACTCTCGTCGCTGCAGCCAATGGTTCCCCTGTTGGAAGCCGTGATCCAGTCGCAGCGCCCGCTGATCATCATCGCAGAAGATGTTGAAGGCGAAGCCCTTGCCACGCTGGTCGTGAACAAGCTGCGCGGCGGTCTGAAAATCGCTGCTGTCAAAGCCCCCGGCTTTGGTGATCGTCGCAAGGCGATGCTGCAAGACATCGCCATTCTGACCGGTGGTCAGGTGATCTCGGACGATCTGGGCATGAAGCTGGAAAATGTCGGCATCGACATGCTCGGCACCGCCAAGAAAGTCACGATCAACAAAGACAACACCACCATCGTTGATGGCGCTGGCGACAAGGCCGAAATCGAAGCCCGTGTGGCCCAGATCCGTGCCCAGATCGAAGAAACCACGTCGGATTACGACCGTGAGAAACTGCAAGAGCGCGTGGCCAAACTGGCTGGCGGTGTTGCCGTGATCAAGGTTGGCGGCATGACCGAAGTCGAAGTCAAAGAGCGCAAAGACCGCGTTGATGACGCGCTGAACGCAACCCGCGCTGCCGTACAAGAAGGCATCGTTGTCGGCGGCGGCGTGGCGCTGATCCAGGCCGGCAAGGTTCTTGAAGGCCTGACCGGTGCGAACAGCGACCAGAACGCCGGTATCGCCATCGTGCGCCGCGCGCTGGAAGCTCCGCTGCGCCAGATTGCTGAAAACGCTGGCGTCGATGGCGCTGTCGTGGCAGGCAAGATCCGCGAATCGAACGACGTGACCTTTGGCTTTAACGCTCAGACCGAAGAATATGGCGACATGTTCGCTTTCGGTGTGATCGACCCGGCCAAAGTGACGCGCACCGCGCTGGAAGATGCAGCCTCGGTCGCATCGCTGCTGATCACTACCGAAGCCATGATCGCGGACCGTCCGTCCAAAGAATCTGCTGGCGGCGGCGGCGGCATGGGCGGAATGGGCGGCATGGACGGCATGATGTAAGCTTAGGCTTGTATCATCTGAACTGTCGTTTCCGTCAGGAAACCGGGGGCGGTCCGAAAGGGCCGCCCCTTTTCCATGCTTTGGCCATGTTTCGCCCTCACCCACACAGCCATAAGCATCATTGGAGATTTAAATGCGTTTTGCGGGAAATGTGATCTGGTTTGTTCTTGGTGGGGCGATCACCGCACTGTTCTGGTTGATCGGCGCGGCTGTTTTTGCCCTGAGCATCGTGGGGCTGCCCCTGACACGGGCGGCGCTGGAAATGGCTCGGCTTTCGGCCTGGCCTTTTGGCAAAGAGGTCGTGCATGTGCGCGAGCTTGACGCGAAAGGTGTCACGGCGATGACTGCGACGACCGGGACCGTGGGCTTTGTGTTCAACCTGATCTGGTTGTTCACCTTTGGCTGGATCCTGTTTCTTAGCTACCTTGTTGCAGGGGTGCTGAATTGCCTGACCATCATTGGTATTCCGCTGGGGCTGCAAGCCTTTAAACTTGCCGGAATTTCTCTGTGGCCGGTGGGGCGCCGGGTGGTGACTGTTGAAATGGCCGACCTTGTGCGCAAGGATAGCGCAAAACGAAAGTTGGACCGTATTCGCAATGCTGCCGGGACTTCTTTGGCCACTTGAATTGGTTTGCGGCGGCGATGAAGCTGTTTCGTCGCCGCGCCCTGTTGTTGCAATCAGGGTGGCAGGCAATCAAAGGGCATATGCCGGAGGTTTGATGCCACATCTGCTGATGCTCGCGCCCGCGCCTGTGATCCGTCTGCCCGATGGGCGGCTGCGGCTGGATGTGAAATATGTCGAAGGCATGCGCGCCCATCAGGCGCTGTGGGATGGCACGCTGTCTGCTGTGGTGTGGGAAGGGGCGTCTTCGGTGCCATTCGGGGCTGAATATGCGCCTTGGGACTTGGGATTTGATCTGATCGTTTTGCCTGCCGGGGCGACGCTGCCCGCGACGCAGGCCGATCTGATCGCGGCACCTGCGGATATGGCCGAGGCCTTGGCGCTGGTCCGGGGCCCGGTGCCAGTGGTGTTTGTGGTGGAATACACGATTGGCACCCGGCTGCGGATTGTTGCATTGGACCGGGATCGTGGGGTGGCCCGAAAGAGCTGGTCAGCGCTGTGGAACCTGTGGATGGAAGCCCGGCGGCGCATGGCGTTCCGGCGCGCGGCGGGGGTCCAGTGCAATGGATACCCGGCGTTTGATGCCTATGCCGGATTGAATACCCGCACAATGCTGTATCTGGATGGGAGGATGCGCGCCGGAATGATGGCGACACCAGAGGACATGGCGGCCAAGGCGGCGCATCAGGGGCCGCTTCGGCTGGTGCATTCGGGGCGGCTGGAGCCGATGAAGGGCGCACAGGATCTGATACCGATTGCGCAGGCTTTGGTCGCGGCGGGTGTGGACTTCACGCTGGATGTCTTTGGGACGGGCGCGCTGGAGGCCGAGTTGCAAGCCGACGCCAAGGGGTTGCAGGGGCGGTTGCGGTTGCACGATCCGGTGGATTTTGAGACCGTTCTGGTGCCATGGATGCGCGCCAACGCCGATCTGTTCCTCAGCTGTCATCGGCAGGCGGACCCGTCTTGTACCTATCTGGAAAGCCTTGGTTGCGGGGTGCCGGTGGTCGGCTACGCCAATGAGATGTGGGGCCGGATGGTGGATGCGTCGGGCGCGGGCTGGGCTGTGCCTTTGGGTGACAGGCAGGCGCTGACCCGCCAGATTGCCCTTGCGGCGCAGGATCGCGGAGCCTTGACTGCTGCTGCCAATGCGGGGCTCTCATTCGCCCAAGCCCACGGTTTTGATGATGAATTTTCCAAGCGCATGGCACATTTCGCGGCGTGTCTGGCCCCGCAGCGCACGGTGGTCTGAGCCAGCATTAACCCTTTGTTGATAGCCCTTTTCCTCGCATGGCCGGGGGTGTTCCCGCTGGCCGACAGGACCAAGCGAGGGTTGATGATATGAACAAAGCGATTACCGACGGGCTGGTGCTGATGCCGCCGCCATTCTCGGCGGGGCTGACTCTTTGGTCGCGGGAAGACGGATTGCCGGGGCAGGGATCTTATGCCAGCCAGCCCAACGCTGCCTATGTTCCGGCGGATCAGGATTTTGGCGGTGCGCTGGAATTGCAAAAGACGGCAGCCACACAAAAGCTGCGCTGCTTTCAGCAGATTCCGATGCAGCCGGGGTTGTATTTGCAGGTCAAGGTGCGGGTGAAGTGCCTGTCTGGCGCGTTTCCTTCGGTGCGGATTGCGGGCTGGGCGGGGCGCTCGAACGGCACCAATGTGCCAGGTGTGGTGCAGGCCGGGCCATCGGTGGCGCTGTCGCAATATGGGCAGGTGGTTGAGCTTACGGCGATTGTCGGGGCGGGTGGCCGAGGCGGCGTGACAATGGCATGGGGGGCCACGGCAACCTATGGCCACATCGGGCTTGACCTGACGGGCCCGAATGGCGGCGTGGTGCGGATTGATGATATCCAGATCGAGGACATCACAGGGATTTACCTGCGCGATATCTTTGACGCGGTTGATGTACGGGATTTCGGGGCGCGGGGTGACGGCGTGGCGGATGACACGGCTGCCTTTGCGGCGGCTGACAGTGTTGCGCAGGGGCGCACTGTCACCGTGCCCGCCGGCACGTACCGGATTGCGGGGAACCTGACGATCAACAATCCGATCCGCTTTCAGGGCACGCTGGTTCAGCCTGATAACGTGCGGCTGGCGCTGACGCGGAACTATGATCTGGATACCTATACCAGCGCGTTCGGCAATGAATTGCTGGGCTTTCGCAAAGCGTTGCAGGCGCTGTTCTATTTCACCGACCATGTGGCGCTGGATCTGTCGGATCGGCGGGTTGATCTGGTCGAGCCATTGGATGTGGCGGCAATTGCGGGCCTGACCACCTTTGCCCAGCGGCGCTTTCTGACGAATGGTCAGTTGAATGCGGCTGCCGGTCCGGGCTGGGACACTGTGACGGTGACGTCCAGCACGGTCTATAACCCCAGCCAGCCTACCCGGCTGACAGGGGTGACCAACATTGCCAGTATCCCGGTGGGCGCACGGGTCAGCGGGAATGGGGTGGGGCGTGAGGTTTATGTTGTCGACAAGAACCTTGGCACCGGAAACGTCACGCTGAGCCAGCCGCTGTGGGGCGGTGCGGGCACCCGCACGCTGACCTTTACGCGCTATAAGTATCTGTTGGATTTTTCCGGCTTTGACGATCTGTCACGGTTCGAGATCGATCGGCTGGACCTGAACTGCAACGGGCTGTGCTCCGGTGTCATGTTGCCAAGGGTCGGGCTTACCCCGCGCATTGGTGACTGTGTGTTCAACCGGCCAAAAGACCGGGGCATCACCTCTATCGGGTCGGGGTGTCAGGGGTTGATCGTGGATGGCTGCCAGTTCTGGTCGAATGAACAGCCGATGCTGGCGCAAGACCGCACAACGATTGCGCTGAACGTGAATGCCAATGACACCAAGATCCGGTCCAACCGCATTGTGCGTTTTGCGCATTTCATGGTGGCAAATGGGGGCGGGCATCTGATCAGCGGCAATCACTTCTTTCAGGGTGACAACGCGCCGGCAGGCATTCGCCGCGCCGGGTTGATCATCACCCAGACCAATCCGCGGCTGACGTTTACAGGCAATTACGTCGACAATTGCTTTATCGAGTGGTCGAATGAGCATGACGCCAACCCTGATTTCACCACCGGCTTCAGCTTTGGCAACATGTCCATTGTCGCCAACCACTTCTTTGCCAGCGACGTGGCGCCGTGGTTCCGCTGGATCGTCATGGCCCCCAAGGGATCGGGCCAGTTCATTCAGGGCCTGAGTGTTTCGGACAACACTTTCCGCACCGTCAACGGATCGGTTGACCGGGTCGAGGCGGTGGATACCACCAACGGCACGCTGGATTACAGCCGGTTCCGCAATGTCAATTTCGGCTCGAACGCGTTCAACGGGATCAATCAGATTGTGATGAACCCGCTGACAATTTTGCACACGCAGAACACGGAAGCCGCAACCTGGGTGGTGGACAGCGGCGCGTTCATGCCGTTTGGGGCAAGGGTGCGCAACACGCAAAGTCTGGTGGCAGACGGGGCGATCACCAACGCATCCAATGTGGTGCAATATGTGATGCCCTATGTCCAGAACGAGCAGGGAACCAGCCGCAATCTGGTGCATCTGCGCTGGCCATCGGCGGTCAAGGGCAAGATGCTGGCCACCATTCGGTGCGACAACCCGACCTGACACGCGCGTGGGGCAAGATATTACGGAGGGGGCGGCCGGTTGTGGCCGCCCTTTCTATGCGAGGTCTTCCGGCGACAGACGGAACGCCCGCCCGAAGCCACCGTTCAGCAAGGCCGACACCGGGACAAGACGGACAAGCGAAAAGTCGGCAAAGTCGATGTAGAGCTTTGCCTTGGGGTGATGGCAAAGCCAATGGTCGCGCAGGACCGGGCGGTTGGCGGCGTTGACCGGAATGAATTCCGCGCGGGCCTGCACCATCAGTCTGGGATGGGTGAGAGGGTCACCCTTTGCGCCCGGCTCGCCCAAAAGCAGCGCACAGGCTGGATGCGCGCGCAATGCGGCCGTGTGCGCTGCCAGCGATGAGATCAACGTCATCGGACTGCCATCCGGGTCAAGGCCAAAGGCAATGCGGCTGATGCCGGGCGCCTCTGTTTCGGCATCAAGATAAGACAGCGCAGCGTGAGATGCGGCCATCAGACCGCGCGCGAGAGTGCGGGCGGCATCGTCAGCGGGCAAAACGGGGTCTGATTGTTTCGTCATTGTCCGGTCCAATACAATTGACACAACGCCATGTGAGGCGCTTGGGTGTGTCATGCAAGTGACCGGGCCGGAATATGACTGACAAAAAGACCGACGAACGTGATGAGGCGCCCAACGAATTCCTGCCAAAGCTGGTAACCGTTCTGCGCGAAGGTTATTCGGCGCGGGATTTTCAAGCCGATGTTCTGGCCGGGCTGACCGTTGCAATCGTTGCATTGCCTTTGTCGATGGCCATAGCCATTGCCAGCGGCGTGGGGCCGGAGCGCGGGCTTTACACCACCATTATCGGGGGCTTTCTGGTCTCGGCACTGGGGGGCAGCCGATATCAGGTTGGCGGGCCTGCAGGCGCGTTCATCGTGCTGGTGTCTGCATGTGTGATGCAGATCGGGATAGAGGGGCTGATCCTTGCGACCTTTCTTTCGGGTCTGTTGCTGGTGCTGGCCGGGTTGCTGCGCCTTGGCACCTATATCAAGTTCATCCCTTATCCGGTGACGGTCGGTTTTACGGCCGGGATCGCGGTGATCATCTTTGCCAGCCAGATGAAAGACCTGTTCGGTCTGTCTCTTGCCGGGCCGGAGCCTGCGGAAATCTTGCATAAGGTCGGCACTTTGTGGGGCGCGCGAGGCACTGCGACCCCGGCGGCCTTTGGCGTGGCGATTGGCACGATTGCGCTGATCCTTGGGGTGAAGCGGCTGCGTCCGGGTTGGCCCAACCTGTTGATCGCGATTGTCACGGCGGCGGTGGTTGTTGCGCTGACGGGCTTGCCGGTTGAAACCATCGGGTCACGCTTTGGTGATCTTCCGCGTTTGCCGCCTTCGCCGTCGCTTCCGCAGATCAGCTTTGACGCGGTGATGCAGGCTTTGCCCTATGCGGTCAGCTTCACCCTGTTGGGTGCGATTGAATCGCTGTTGTCGGCGGTTGTGGCGGATGGGATGAGCGGCAGGCAACATCGCAGCAATATCGAGCTGGTGGCGCAGGGGATTGCGAATGTGGGGACGTCTTTGTTCGGCGGGTTCTGCGTGACCGGCACGATCGCACGCACTGCAACCAATGTGCGGGCAGGCAGTCGGGGGCCAGTGTCGGGAATGCTGCACGCGCTGTTTGTGCTGGGTTTCATGTTGGTTGCAGCACCCTTGGCGGCCTTTATTCCTTTGGCAGCACTTGCCGGACTGCTTGCGGTGGTCGCTTGGAACATGGCTGAAAAAGAGGAATTCTGGACGCTTGTGAAATCGTCCAAGGGCGATGCCATGGTGGTGATTGTCACCTTCCTGCTGGTGGTGTTCCGTGATCTGACCGAAGGCATTGTGGTTGGTTTTGCCTTGGGGGGGCTGGTCTTTATCAGGCGAATGTCAGATGCGGCCGAGGTCGAGACAGCGCAGGACGAACAGGCGAAAACAAGCGGAGGCGTAGATCGGGACAGGGTGGTCTATCGCCTGCACGGCCCTTATTTCTTTGGTGCCGCTGCCCGGCTGGGCGTGGTGCTTGACCGGATTGCGGATTACCCGCGCGCCTTTGTCGTGGATTTCAGCGATGTGCCCTTTATCGACTCCAGCGGTGCGCGGTCGTTTGAGCTTTTGGCGCATAAGGTGGCGCGCAAGGGTGGGCAGCTTTATCTTGTTGCCGCGCGGCCCGAGGTGCGCCGGACTTTGTTGGCGCAAGGGGCCCGAGAGCCGCTGGTGCGGTTCGTGTCTGATCTGGGCGACGTAGATGCAGCTGAAGCAGCACGTTAGCGCAAGCATGATTCGTGGGCCAATCGGGCCTTGCCACCGCTGCGGTTGCAGCAATTTTCTGTCTTTTCTTCCCCTACGTTATGTTTACGGTTCAGATCACCGGTCCGTGATCGGTCAGGCGTTTGAAAACACATGGCAAAATTTTGCCACTTTTCGGAAATTTTCAAACTTGACACCTAATGAGAAAATTTATTTACAAAAAAATCCATTTAAAAAAATGGGTTACAATGTAATTAACAAGGCGCTATGATGAGATTGGGTTGAGGGCGATCTGCGCGACGGTCTTTTCGGGGTGCAGATTGCGGAAAGCGGGCAATGGCCTGTCCGCGATGGAGGAAAAGCCACATGTCAGATCAGGGTTCAGCAGCCGGCACTTACCACGCCTCGGATGATTTTATTGCCAATGCTCATGTCGATGCGGATGGCTACGCGCGGATGTATGCCGCATCAGTCGCCGATCCTGATGCCTTTTGGGCAGAGCAGGCGCAGCGCATCGATTGGGTCAAGTCTTTCACCAAGGTGCAGGACAGCACCTTCGACCTTGGCAAAGTGTCGATCAAATGGTTCGAAGACGGCACGCTGAACGTCAGCGCAAATTGCATCGACCGGCATATGCTGAAGCGTGCTAACCAGACCGCGATTATCTGGGAGCCGGACAATCCAGCGACACCGTCGTTGCACATCACCTATGCGCAGCTTCTGGAAAACACCTCGCGTATGGCCAATGTGCTCAAGGCGCATGGCGTGGGCAAGGGTGACCGGGTTGTCCTGTACCTGCCAATGATCCCCGAGGCGGCCTATGCGATGCTGGCCTGCGCGCGGATCGGTGCCATTCATTCGGTCGTGTTTGCGGGCTTCTCGCCAGACGCTCTGGCCAACCGGATCAACGATTCTGAGGCCAAATTGGTCATCACTGCCGATTTTGCCCCGCGCGGCGGCAAGAAGACGGCGCTGAAATCAAACACGGACAAGGCATTGCTGGATTGCTCGGACAGGGTGAAGTGCCTTGTTGTCAAGCATACCGGGGATCAGACCACATGGGTTGTGGGGCGTGACATTGACGTCAAGGCCGAGATGGCGGCGGCAAAACCGTATTGCGCCTATGTCGAGGTGGATGCCGAAGACCCGCTGTTCATTCTTTACACCTCTGGCTCTACCGGGCGGCCCAAAGGGGTGGTGCATACCTCGGGTGGCTATCTGGTTTATGCCGCGATGACGCATCAATACACCTTCGACTATCATGATGGGGATGTGTTCTGGTGCACCGCCGATGTGGGATGGGTCACCGGGCACAGCTATATCATCTATGGCCCGCTTGCGAATGGCGCGACGACGATCATGTTTGAAGGCGTGCCGACTTTCCCCGACGCGGGCCGCTTCTGGGAGGTCTGTGCCAAGCACAAGGTCAGCCAGTTCTACACAGCGCCGACCGCGATCCGCAGCCTGATGGGTATGGGTACGGAGTGGGTCGAAAAGCACGACCTGTCCTCGCTCAAACTGCTGGGCACGGTGGGTGAGCCGATCAATCCAGAGGCATGGAACTGGTACAACACCCATGTTGGCAAAGGGAAGTGCCCGATTGTCGATACGTTCTGGCAGACCGAGACCGGCGGCCACCTGATCACGCCATTGCCCGGCGCGATCCCGCAAAAGCCGGGGGCGGCGACCAAGCCATTCTTCGGCATCAAGCCGATCATTCTGGACCCGGCAAATGCCGAGTTGCAAACCGAAACAGCGGCGGTGGGTGTGTTGTGTATTGCAGACGCCTGGCCGGGCATGATGCGCACCTTGTGGGGCGATCACGCACGGTTTGAGGAGGCGTATTTCTCGCAATATCCGGGCTATTACTTCACGGGCGACGGATGTCGGAGGGATGAAGACGGCGACTACTGGATCACCGGGCGCGTGGATGATGTGATCAACGTCTCTGGGCACCGCATGGGCACGGCCGAGGTTGAATCCGCACTTGTTGCGCATGAATCGGTGGCCGAAGCTGCGGTGGTCGGTTATCCGCACGACATCAAGGGGCAGGGCATTTACGCCTATGTCACGCTGATGAACGGGGTAGACCCAACTGACGCGCTGCGCAAAGAGCTGGAAGTCTGGGTTCGCACCGAGATCGGCCCGATTGCCAAGCCCGATCTGATCCAATGGGCCCCCGGCTTGCCGAAAACCCGCTCGGGCAAGATCATGCGCCGCATTCTGCGCAAGATTGCCGAGAATGATTTCGGAGCGCTTGGCGATACCTCGACGCTTGCTGATCCATCGGTGGTTGACGATCTGATCGACAACCGGATGAACAGGGGCTGATCGGGTGGCAGAGGTCATGACAACCCCTGCGGTTCTGATCCTGCTTGGGCCTCCGGGCGCGGGCAAGGGCACGCAAGCCCGGATGCTGGAAGAAGACTTTGGTTTTGTTCAACTGTCCACGGGCGATCTTTTGCGCGCGGCGGTTGCCTCTGGCAGCGCCGCGGGCATGCAGGCCAAGGCGGTCATGGAAGCCGGAGGTCTGGTCAGCGACGAGATCGTGCTGGCCATCCTGAAAGACCGCATGGGCCAGCCCGATGTTACCAAGGGTATCATTCTTGACGGCTTCCCCCGCACAGACGGGCAGGCCGCTGCGCTGGACGAACTGCTGGCCGGAGCCGGACAGACCGTCACCGCTGCGATCAGTCTTGATGTGGATGACGAGGCGATGGTGGGCCGGATCGCAGGTCGCTTTACCTGCGGCGGATGCGGCGAAGGCTATCACGATGATTTCAAGCAGCCCGCAGTTGCGGGTGTTTGCGATAAATGCGGCGGAACGGCGTTCAAGCGCCGGGCCGACGACAATGCCGAAACCGTGCGGGAAAGGTTGAAAGCCTACCACGCACAGACGGCACCGCTGATCACCTACTACGATGCCAAGGGTGTCTTGCAACGGATTGATGCGATGGGAGAAATCGCCTCTATCCGCATGACGCTTGGCAACATCGTAAAGGGTGTGTCAGCGCAATAAGAGGGGGCCTGTATCCCCAAGGGGGTGCAGGTGTGGAGAGAAAACACAGGGAGTAACACACATGGCGGACAGAACTTCGTCAAGCGCCTATTGGGCTGCCAACGTGCGGGTGATCTTGATCTCACTTGCCGTCTGGTTCTTTTGCTCGTTCGGCCTTGGCATCATCCTGCGCCCGGCGCTCAAAGGCATTATGGTCGGGGGCGCTGACCTTGGCTTCTGGTTTGCGCAAAACGGGTCGATCTACGTCTTTCTCGTGCTGATCTTCGCCTATGCGTGGAAGATGAACAAGCTCGACAAAGAATTCGGCGTCGAAGAATAAGGGGCAGGGACAGATGGATCAATTTACCCTCAACCTGATCGTGGTTGGCTTTACTTTTGCCATCTACATCGGGATCGCGATCTGGGCCCGTGCGGGCACCACCGCGGAATTCTATGCAGCCGGACAGGGCGTTAACCCGGTTCTGAACGGTATGGCGACGGGCGCAGACTGGATGTCGGCGGCCTCGTTCATCTCGATGGCGGGTATCATCGCCATGGCGGGTGCCGGTGGTTATCAGCAGTCGGCCTTCCTTATGGGCTGGACCGGTGGCTATGTGCTTCTGGCGCTGCTGCTCGCACCTTATCTGCGCAAGTTCGGCAAGTTTACCGTGCCGGAATTCATCGGCGACCGTTTCTATTCCGGCGGTGCGCGTCTGGTGGGCGTTATCTGCCTTATCGTTATCTCGGTCACCTATGTTATCGGCCAGATGCGCGGTGTGGGCGTGACTTTCGCGCGCTTCCTTGAAGTGTCGACGGATACGGGCCTCTATATCGGTGCGGCGATCGTGTTCGCTTATGCCGTGTTTGGCGGCATGAAGGGCATCACCTATACTCAGGTGGCGCAATACGTCGTTCTGATCATCGCCTATACCATTCCGGCGATCTTCATCTCGTTGAACCTGACCGGTTCGTTCCTGCCACAGCTTGGCCTGATCGGGTCTTATGCGCCGTCTGGTGGGGATCTTACGCTTCTTTCGAAACTTGATACCGTGGTGACTGAACTGGGCTTCACCCAGTACACCGCCGACACGACGAACATGTTCAACATGATCCTGTTCACCATGTCGCTGATGATCGGCACCGCCGGTCTTCCGCACGTCATCATCCGCTTCTTCACCGTGCCAAAGGTCGCCGATGCGCGGTCCTCGGCTGGTTGGGCGCTGGTGTTTATCGCACTGCTCTACACCGTTGCACCTGCCGTTGGCGCAATGGCACGTTTGAACCTGACCACCACCTTCTGGCCCAACGCCGTTCAAGGCGATGCGCTGGCTGGCGATGCGATCAGCCTTGAAGCGATCAATACCGATCCGTCGCTTGCTTGGGTCAACACCTGGAAAAACACCGGTCTTCTTGCCTTTGAAGACAAGAACGGCGATGGCCTGATCCAGTACTATAACGATGCGAATGCCGGTATGCAGGCTATCGCAGCAGAGCGTGGCTGGGCTGGCAACGAACTCACCAAGGTCGACAACGACATGATGGTGTTGGCGAACCCAGAAATCGCGGCTCTGCCGGGTTGGGTTATTGCCTTGGTCGCAGCTGGTGGTCTTGCCGCCGCGCTTTCGACTGCGGCTGGCCTGTTGCTGGCAATCTCGTCTGCAATCTCGCACGACTTGATCAAAGGCTCGATCAACCCGAGCATCTCGGAAAAGGGTGAGCTTCTGGCTGCCCGGATCGCGATGGGTGGCGCGATTGTTGTTGCAACCTACCTTGGTTTGAACCCGCCCGGCTTTGCCGCGCAGGTTGTTGCCTTGGCCTTTGGTCTGGCAGCAGCGACGATCTTCCCGGTTCTGATGATGGGCATCTTCTCGAAGCGCATCAACAAAGAAGGCGCGATTGCCGGTATGCTGGCGGGTCTTGTGTTCACGGCAGTTTACATCTTCCTCTACCTGGGTTGGTTCTTCATCCCCGGCACGAACACGTATGCCAACACGCCTGATCAGCACTTCTTCGGCATCTCGCCGTTGTCGATCGGCTCTGTCGGTGCGGTGGTGAACTTCGGTGTGGCTTATGCCGTGTCGATGATGACCAAAGCTCCGCCACAGCATGTGGTTGATCTGATTGAATCGATCCGCGTGCCTAAAGGCGCGGGCGCTGCGACAGGTCACTAAGTCAAACACGCGCCCCCGGATCATCCGGGGGCGCGTGCCTTACAAGGGGCAATTGTCATGGACCACCCGTTAGAAACGATCATCAGCTTTCTGGAAACGGTCCACCCTTACGACACCCTGCCGCGGGACGAATTGGCGCGTGTCGCCACTTCCTTCAGCCGCAGAGAATTTGCCGCTGGTGAAGAAGTCTATCACGCTGGCGATCCGCTCAAGGGCTTGTATCTGATCAAGCGGGGGTCGGTCGAGGTGCAGGAGCCCTCTGGCCAGGTGATCTCGCTTCTTGGCCCGCGCAACAGTTTTGGCGAACGTGGTCTGGCCCGCGACGGACTGGCGGTCACGACCGCGCGCGTCACCGAAGACTCGGTTTTACTGCTGTTGCCGGTGGCGGAATATCGCGCTTTACTGGCAAACTCTCCGGCTTTTGAGCGGTTTTTCAGCCGCGGGCGCGGGCACGAGTCGCGCGGCGGTGATCTGACCACGCAAAAGGTGGGCGACCTGATGGCGCGCAAGCCGGTGGTGGTTGGGCCGGATGATACGGTGCGCCTGGCGGCACAAAAAATGCGCGACGCCCGCGTATCGTCGCTGGGGGTGGTGCAGGACGGCACGTTTCTGGGCATTGTCACGACCCGCGACATGACAAACCGGGTGCTGGCCGATGGCCTGGACCCGTCAACGCCCGTGGCCGAGGTGATGACCGCTGATCCGGTGACGCTGCGGCCTGACTCGCTTGGGTCTGATATCCTTCACATCATGCTGGAACGACGGATCGGGCACTTGCCTGTGGTGGAGGGCAGCACGCTTGTTGGCATGATCACCCAGACCGATCTTACTCGGTTTCAGGCGGTCAGTTCGGCGCAACTGGTGCGTGATGCGGCTGCTGCTGAAACCGTGGCCGATATGGCAGGCGTAACGGCGCGGATCCCACAACTGCTGGTGCAGTTGGTGGGTGGCAATAACCCGCATGAGGTGGTCACGCGCCTGATCACCGACATTGCAGACACAGTGACTCGCCGATTGCTGGCCATGGCCGAGGCGCAGCTTGGCCCGGCCCCGGTTCCCTATCTGTGGCTGGCCTGCGGGTCGCAAGGGCGGCAGGAACAGACTGGCGTGTCAGATCAGGACAATTGCCTGATGATCGACGACGCAGCAACTGACGACGACATGGGCTATTTTCATGCGTTGGCCAAGATCGTGACGGATGGGCTGGACGCCTGCGGCTATATCTATTGTCCGGGCGACATGATGGCGACCAACCCGCAGTGGTGCCAACGGATGGAGGTCTGGCGCAGTTATTTCCGCAAATGGGTGGCCATGCCGGACCCTATGGCGCAGATGCTGGCATCGGTGATGTTCGACCTGCGCCCCATCGGCGGGCAAGCCAGCCTGTTCAAGGACTTGCAGCATGAAACGCTGGAAATGGCGACACGGAATTCGATCTTTGTCGCCCATATGATCAGCAACAGCCTGAAGCATACGCCCCCCCTTGGAATGCTGCGCGGCTTTGCCACCATCCGGTCAGGCGACTACAAGAACCATATCGACATGAAGCTGAACGGGGTTGTGCCGGTGGTGGACCTTGGCCGCATCTATGCGCTGATCGGCCAACTGGAACCGGTGAACACCCGCGCCCGGCTGGAGGCGGCTGAAGCGGCGGGGGTGATCAGCGTCTCGGGCGCGCGGGATCTGATCGAGGCCTATGACCTGATCGCGCAGACCCGGCTGGAGAATCAGGCGCGGCTGGTGCGGTCGGGGCGCAAGCCCGACAATTTCCTTGCGCCGTCAGACATGTCGGATTTTGAACGCAGCCACTTGCGCGACGCTTTTGTCGTGGTGCGCACCATGCAATCTGCCGTGGGTCAATCACGCGGCGCCCGGAGTTGATGAATGGCATTTGAATTTTTCGCCGCAATTGTCGCTGCTGTTGCCCTTGGCGGCATGGCGCACCTGTTGCGCAGGTTAACCGGATACAGCCTGCCGAAATGGTTTGTGACGGTGGCAGCGGCTGTGGGGCTGATCGGAACCACGATCTATCTGGAATATGACTGGTTCAACCGCGTCAGTGCCGAATTGCCCGCAGGGGTCGAGGTGGTCTGGCAGGCCGAGGAGGTGATGACGCTGCGGCCGTGGACCATGATCGCGCCGATCACCACGCGCTTTGTGGCCATGGACACCCGAGCCATCGTGCAGCACCCGACCAATGCCGATCTGCGCATGGCAAAGCTGTTCAACTTCGGCCGCTGGCGCCCCGTTACCAATGCGCTGATGGCGTTTGATTGTGCCGGGCGCCGTCAGGTTCTGCTGACCGAAGGCGCCGAGATTTCAAATGACGGCATCCTGCAAGGGGCCGAATGGGTCAACGCACCCGATGGGGATGGATTTCAAGCCGCTGCCTGCAAGACAGCCTGAAGGGGGATATAATGACGACCGAAGGGGGGAGACGACACCGCGTCCTCGTGGTCGAGGATGAGGATAATATCGCCATCGCGCTGGACTATCTGATGACGCGCGAAGGCTATGACCATGACCGCATCTCTAACGGGGCGGATGCGTTGGCCCGCATAAGGGATACGCACCCCGATCTGGTGTTGCTGGATGTGATGTTGCCAGAGGTGTCGGGCTATGAAATCTGCCAGGGGATCCGGCTTGACCCAAGCCTGTCGGATGTCAAAATCCTGATGATGACGGCGCGCGGATCAGCGATCGAACGCCGCAAAGGGTTGGCGCTTGGGGCGGATGGCTTCATCTCAAAACCGTTTGAGTTGAAGGAGTTGCGCGAAGAAGTGCGCCGCCTTTTGATCATGGAAGGCTAAGCCATGCTGATGTCCCTGTCGTTGCGCGTGCGGATATTCCTGCTGTTTGCGGGTCTGGCAGGGGGGGCGCTTGCGGCGGTTTTCCTTGGGCTGTGGCTGGGATATCGTCGGCTGGGATTGCCAGAGCAATCGGCGGCGTTTGTGCAAGGCGGCGTTGTGGCCGCCTTTCTTGTGCTGGGGGTGGTCGCATGGATCTGGTATTTGTTCGATCTGAACGTGGCCAAACCGATAGAAAGTCTGGCCGGCACGCTGCGGGCGCGGGCGCATTCCAATGCGAGCGGAGAGATCGACACAAGACCGGCGCAATATCTGGGCGATCTGGCACCCGCTGCCACCGCTGCGGCCCGGTCCCTGTCTGAAACCCGGAGCGCGCTGGCCGAGGCAGTCGCACGCGAAACCACCCGGTTGATGGCCGAAAAGCAACGGCTGGAGGCGCTGCTTTCGGACGTGGATTCCGGGGTTATCCTGTGCTCGGGCGACCATACGCTGGCGTTCTACAATGGGCAGGCGATTGATCTAATGGGCGCGGATATGGCCCAGCCGGGGCTGGACCGGCGCTTGTTCGATTATCTGCGCGAAGGTCCGATCCGGCTGGCGCATGAACGCCTGATGGCCACGGGCGACAGCGATGCCGCGTCGGATCTGTTGTGCGCAACCCTGACCGGAAGCCGGGTGCTGTCGGCGCGGATGCGGCTTATGGCGACCGAGCAGGGCAGTGTGCCGGGCTATGTGCTGACCTTGCGCGACGTGACCGCAGATCAGGCCACCCACGCCCGGCGAGAGGCTTTGTTGGCCGAGGTGTTCGACCGGGTGCGTCGTCCGGCGGCCAATCTGTCAACGCTGATGGCGGCGATCCCCGAGGGTTCTGCGGCTCCCGGCAAGCTGGATACAGCTCTGCGCGAAGAAGTGGCAGCGCTGGCCGCCGCCGTGACCGATCTGTCGCGCCGCCATGATGATGGCCGGGGCGAGGGCTGGTCGCTTGTCATGACCCGCGCCTCGGATCTGCTGGACGGTCTGCGCGCCCGGATGGAGGGCGATGGGCTGGCCGCCGAGACGCAGGCCGATGCGTTGCTGCTGCGCTGCAACGGCTTTGAGGTCATCGCGCTTTTGTCAGGGTTGACCGAGGCGATGGCGCGGGCGGGTATTTCAAACAGCTTTCGGCTTGTGGTCGAGGAAGATGGCACGGGTGCGCTGATCCGGGTGGTCTGGCAGGGCAATGCCTTGCCTTTGGCCTTGCTTGAAAGCTGGCTGGATGCTCCGCTGGAGCCGGGGATCGCCCCTGCGCCGCGTCGTTCGGTGCTGGCGACTCATGCAACCGAGATCTGGCCAGAGAAGGCAGGGCAGGGGGCCAACAGCCTGTGCATGCCCATTCCGCAGGCCCGCCGCGTGGTGCGGCGCCCTGCCCCTATCGCGCGTCCTGTGGTCTATGATTTCGATCTGCTGTCAAAGGCGCGCAGTGCAGGCGTGCAGGACACGCGGCTGCAAGACCTGACCTATGTGGTGTTTGACACCGAGACCACCGGCCTGTTGCCGGGGCAAGGCGATGAGATTGTGCAGATTGCGGCTGTGCGGATCGTCAACGGCCGCCGGGTTGAGGGGGAAGTGTTCAACACGCTGGTCAATCCACGCCGCACGATTCCGCTGACCTCGACGGAGGTGCATGGGATCACGGATGCAATGGTGCAGGATGCCCCCTTTGTCGAAGAGGTGGCCAAGCGATTTCACAAATTTGCCGAAGGTGCTGTGCTGGTGGCCCATAACGCCCCGTTTGACATGGAGTTTCTGCGCAGGCTGGAACCCGAGATTGCCCTGCGGTTTGACAATCCGGTCTTTGACACGGTGCTGTTGTCGGCTGTGGTCTATGGCCAGCACGATGTTCACAGCCTTGATGCATTGTCACACAGGCTGGGAATCACCATCCCTGAAGAAGCGCGCCACACCGCGATTGGCGATACCATCGCGACGGCGGATGCTTTTCTGAAGCTGATGCCGATGCTGCAAGGCCGGGGCTTTGCAACCTTTGGCGCGGTCTTGACCGAGGTGCGCCGGCATGGCCGTCTGCTGAAAGATCTGAACTGACGCTGACCAAAAGGGTGTAATTCAAGCAAAAAGCCGCCCGAAGGCGGCTTTTTTGAATTGGTGGAGCCACGCGGGATCGAACCGCGGACCTCTTGAATGCCATTCAAGCGCTCTCCCATCTGAGCTATGACCCCACCGGGTTATCGTCGTGTTTCCACGTCGATGGGCCGTATTTAGGCGAGGGCTTGGGGGGGTGCAAGTGCTTTTTTGCGCGCTTCGCACTGCCCCCCCAAAATCTGTGCCCTTGTCAAAACATCAGGTCTCGTCGTCATCCCCGGCCACATCGGCCAGCTCGTCCAGCGAAACATTATCGTCGGCATCATCTTCCAGCAGATCATCGTCCAGTTCCGCGTCGTCGGTTGCGGTTTCCAGCAGATCGTCGTCGGCTTCCAGATCATCGACCAGCACTTCTTCGTCCTTTTCAGGCACGACACGGGCAATGACAGACGCCGCCATTTTGCGGCGGGCGGATTCGATATCCACGACCTCGCCCGTGTAGGGGCTGACGATCGGGCTGCGGTTCAGGTCGTAGAAGCGTTTCCCGGTGGTCGGGCAAATACGCTTCGTACCCCATTCTTCCTTGGGCATGGTGGTTCCCTTAAGGCTACTGATATAAAGAGATGGCGTCGCTTGCCACAAGGGCTCGCGTCTGTCAAAGGCTTTTGGCCCCATTGCGGCCATTGTCAAGGTGGCTATTCTGTCCAGACCTTGCAAGAGCGATAAATGCCCCATCTTCCCGGTTCCCCACCTGTTGAAATTACCCTGCGGCGATCTGCGCGCGCAAAGCGATTTTCCTTGCGGGTATCGCGACTTGACGGGCGGGTGACCCTGTCGATGCCGCTGCGTGCGCGGGAGGCCGAGGCGTTGCGCTTTGCCACGGAGCAAGAGGGCTGGATACGCGGGGTTCTTGCCGAAATGCCGGGGCGGCGGGTTGTGGGCTTGGGCGATGCGGTTCCGGTCGAAGGTCAGATGCGCGTTCTGACGCAGGGAACTGGCCGATCCGTCCGGCTGGAGGGTGATTCTTTGCTGGTGCCGGGCGATCCGCAACAAGCCGGGGTGCGGGCGGGTGCGTTTCTCAAGCTGATGGCGCGCGACCGTCTTGCCGCCGCCTGTGACCGCCACGCGGGCCGCCTAGGCCGCCCCTATACCCGGCTTACCTTGCGCGACACGCGGTCCCGGTGGGGATCGTGCGCGCATGACGGGGCGCTGATGTTCTCGTGGCGGCTGATCATGGCCCCGGCGCCGGTGCTGGACTACGTGGCGGCGCATGAAGTGGCACATCTGGAGCAGATGAACCATTCCCCCGCGTTCTGGTCGGTTGTAGAGCAGTTGTTCCCCCGCTGGCAGGTGCAGCGCAGATGGCTGCACGGTGAGGGACAGGCGCTGCATGGCTATCTCTTTGGGCCGCAGAGCGATGCGACGGATTGACCGCAGCGCAAAAGCGGTGCTTGGCTGCTAACCATGCCCATAACGCCCCGCCTGACCGACCCGAACGCTGCCGCGCATGAGCGCCTGTATCGCAGCCTGCGCCAGCAGGTGATGCATGGCGAGGTGCCGCCAGGTCAACCGATGACCCTGCGCGGTCTGGCCAAAGAGTATGGCGTGTCAATGACCCCCGCGCGCGAGGCGATCCGGCGGCTGGTGGCCGAGGGCGCGCTGACCATTTCAAGCTCTGGCCGCGTCTCGACGCCGGAACTGACGCCCGAGCGGATCGAAGAACTGGCCGCGATCCGTGCTCTGTTAGAGCCCGAGATGGCCGCCCGTGCGCTGCCGCGCGCCCACTTCGCCCTGATCGACCGGTTGGCTGCGATCAACGCGCTGAATGCGGACGCGGTGCAGCGGCAGGATGCGGTTGCCTATGTGCGCACCAATCTGGAATTTCACCGCACCCTGTATCTGCGGGCACAGGCCCCCGCGATGCTGGCGATCTGCGAAACGGTCTGGCTGCAACTGGGGCCGACGATGCGCGCGCTTTACTCGCGCTTGCGCCGCAAAGAGCCGCCACAGCACCACCGCTTGATCCTTGCAGCGCTGAAAGCGGGTGATGAGCCGGGCCTGCGCTTGGCCGTGCGAACAGACGTAACCCAAGGATTGCGCCACCTGGCAGGGTAACTGCGGCCCTCGATTTGTTTCGTATTAGCAACAATCGCGTTTCAATCTGCCGCTTTGTCTTTGTGTGAGGCCGGTGCGTATGTAGAATCACTCAAAAATAAAAAGCGAGTGGTAGGCATGATTGAAGCTCTCAGGCTATGCGAAGATGCGAAAATAGATTTTTCGCAGGCTTTCCGATACCAATATGTATCGTCACAAAAGCCTTTGAGTTTGCCCGGATTTTCGGCGCATAGAATCGGATCTACATATGTTTATTCAGGCGCTGGTTTGCGGGCCAAACCCCTGATTGACAAGAGTGGCGCGGTTTTTGGTGTGGTTCTTGGAATTGCGGTCGATCATGACGGTGCCACCGCCGAGGAAGCACTGTCGCACCTGGTTTCAAAGGCAACGTCGTCAACTGCGCAAGATATAGTGGAAACCTATCTGGCCAAACTCGCCGGGCGATATGCAATCTTTGCAAAACTCGGCAGGGGGCGGTTTTTCTATTGCGATCCGGTGGGTATGATTGGCGCGGTCTATGCGCCCGAAACGCGGCGGATTGCGTCAACGCCGACTCTGTGTCTTGACCGGCCGTATCAGGATCACCCGCTGTATGATGCGGCAATGATCGCACAAGGCCAAGGCATGTATGGTTTTGACCATACACGCGACGCACATGTGCAGCGCCTGAACGCCAATCACCGGATGGATCTGACGAACTTTGTTTCGGCCCGGTTTTGGCCCCGCGGGACAGACAGTTTTGACCATGGCGAGGAAAACTATGGGGCGGCTTTCGATGAGATTATCGCGGCCGAACAACGCATTATCGCCCGGATCACCACGCTTGGACCAACCGTTGTTCCGCTTTCAGGTGGCAATGACAGCCGCATGGTTCTGGGTCTGACGGATGCGGAAACCCGCAAAAAGCTGACGCTGTGCTACACGCATATCAACAATTACTCTGGGCGACGGGATGCCCAACTGGCAGAGAAACTGGCATCCTCTTTGGGTGTTTCCCACAATAAACATGACCGCCGCACCAAGAAGGCCGATTTGACCGCTGCGCAATCGGCGGCGAAATCTTTCGCCATAGCGTCGGGTGGGTTGGGCGGTGCCCCGTCCGAGATTGCGAATGGTCTTTATCAGAGCCTGCCAGAGAATTCGATTATTCTGCGCGGACACCAGTGCAATATTTTGCGTGGCCAATATGTTCGCTTTGCAGATCCAGAGCGCTGGACGGATCCATATTGGCACATTCGGTGGATGCGTTTGCAAACATCTGAAAGTTTTGGCAGGGGCGCACGAAAAAAGTTTGTCCCGGACTTCGATCGCTTTTATGCGGATTTTCCAGAAAATGCCCGTGCGCGATCGGCAGACTTTTTCTTTTTTGAGGCATTGGTGCCAGCCGCACTTGGCACTGTGTTTCCCGGTCTGAGCCACGCGTTTTATATGTCGCCTTTTAACAGCAGGCGGTTGGTGCAATTGGTGATGGGTTTCGAGACAAGCTACCGCATGACCAACCAAAGCACGACTGATCTGCTGATGCGAGCTGAACCGGGGCTTGCAGCGCTGCCGCTTCTGGATGATCTGAGCGCCGATATGAGCGAAGATCCGGCGAACTTCGCTGCGCGCACCCAGCGTTTGGATGATGCCCGCGCACGGTACAAGCTTTGGTTCGGGCAGGATGCACCTGATGTGCAGGTGGGACGGTTCAATGACGCCGCCGCCGACGTTGCTCCATCCGCAGATGCAACCGGGGTTTTATCAGGGGCAGCCTCGCGGTCGCCCCAGACGGTTGGCTAAGCGTCTCGTACTGAATCTAAAGCACCCAACGCTGTTTGAAATCAAAGATTTCAACGCGTTGGGTGCTACTGTTCAAATCGCGCTGTCCTTAAAACGCTTTAGCTGTGGATCGCACCATCGCCGCAGGCGAGGGCTGCTTCGCGCACCGCTTCTGAATAGGTGGGGTGGGCGTGGCAGGTCAGCGCCAGATCTTGCGCCGAGGCGCCAAATTCCATCGCCACACAAACCTCGTGGATCAGGTCACCTGCCGCAGGACCGATGATATGCGCGCCAAGAATGCGGTCGGTGGCTTTGTCGGCAAGAATTTTTACAAACCCGTCGGCCTGAAACACAGCCTTGGCGCGGGCATTGCCCATGAAGCTGAATTTGCCGACCTTGTAGGCGCGGCCCTGTTCTTTCAGCTGTTCCTCGGTAGCGCCGACCGAGGCGACTTCGGGCGTTGTATAAACCACACCGGGGATCACGCCATAATTCACATGGCCATGCTTGCCGGCCATGATTTCTGCCAGCGCCATGCCTTCATCTTCGGCCTTATGGGCCAGCATCGGGCCGATGATGGCGTCGCCGATGGCATAGAGCCCTTTGATATTGGTCAAGAAATGATCGTCGGTCTTGATCTGGCCGCGTGGCAGCATCTCTACCCCCAACGCCTCGAGCCCCAGACCGGCGGTGTAGGGTTTACGCCCGGTGGCCACCAGCACAACATCCGCCTCCATCTCATGTGCTGAGTCGTCCTTGCGCAGCTTGTAGCTGACCTTCGCGCCCGTTTTTTTGGCCTCGGCCCCCTGCACGGCTGCGCCCAGAACAAACTTCATGCCCTGTTTGGTCAGGATCTTCTGGAAGGATTTTGCCACTTCGGCATCCATGCCGGGAGTGATGGCGTCAAGATATTCCACCACCGTCACCTGCGTGCCCAGACGGGCATAGACAGAGCCCATTTCCAGCCCGATCACACCGGCACCGATCACCACCATGGTTTTCGGCACCTTTGGCAGCGTCAAAGCGCCGGTCGAGGTAACGATGGTGGTCTCATCCACCGTGACGCCGGGCAGCGAAGACGGCTCGGACCCGGTAGCGATCACGATATGCTTGGCGGTGTGGACGTCGTCACCAACCTTGACCTGACCTGCCGCCGGGATGGTGCCCCAGCCTTTCAGCCAGGTGACCTTGTTCTTTTTGAACAAAAACTCGATGCCCTTGGTGTTGCCCGAGACCACGTCATCCTTGTAGGCCAGCATCTTGGCCCAGTCGACTTTTGGATTGGCACCCATCAGGCCCATTTTCTCAAAGTTCTCATGCACTTCGTGCAGCTGGTGCGTTGCGTTCAGCAAGGCTTTAGAGGGGATGCAACCGACGTTCAGACAAGTTCCGCCAAGGGTCTCGCGACCCTCGACACAAGCCACCTTTAGCCCCAGCTGTGCCGCACGGATTGCGCAGACATAGCCGCCTGGGCCGCCGCCGATGATGATCACGTCAAACTCTGCCATGGGTCGTCTCCTTTTTTGGGGGACAGAACCGGGGGCTTTGCCCCCGGACCCCCAGAGTATTTTTGCCAAGATGAAAGGGTCAGAGCAAGGCTGCCACGATCATCGTGAGGGTTGCGAGAAAGCCAATAACCCAGATGAACGAGCGCCAGGGGCGCAGGCCAAGGGCATAGGCGGGGATGTAAAGGATGCGCGCGACCAGATAGACCCAAGCGGCGGCTTGGGTGACGGGGGTGGATTGCTGGCCCAGGGTCACGACTGTTACGGCGAGAGTGAACAGGATCAGCGCTTCGAAATGGTTGTTCAGGGCGCGTTGCAGGCGGGCTGTCCGTTCGGACAACTGCCGGGATGGCGGACGGTCGCGCGCGCTCGAGGTGTAGCCGGTGCCGAGTTCAAGGTTGGCGGGCACGGCAAACAGGACGAACTGCACGGCTTGCAGAAGGCCAGCAAGGGCGAGGACGGTGAGTTCGGGTGTCATGACACGCCTTGGTTGGAGCGGGTGAACCCCGCCTTACGGGTGTGGTAGGGCGGGGTTCACCCCGCCCCGCCAGATTACAGATCCATCAGCAGGCGGCGCGGGTCTTCCAGCGCCTCTTTGACGCGCACAAGGAACGTCACCGCCCCTTTGCCGTCCACAATCCGGTGATCATAGGACAGCGCAAGATACATCATCGGGCGGATTACGATCTGGCCGTTTACGACCACTGGGCGGTCCTGAATCTTGTGCATGCCAAGGATGCCCGATTGCGGCGGGTTCAGGATCGGCGAAGACATGAGCGAGCCATAGACGCCACCGTTGGAGATGGTGAAGCTGCCACCCTGCATTTCGGCCATCGACAGTTTGCCATCGCGGGCGCGCAGGCCGAGTTCGGCGATCTTCTTCTCGATCTGAGCGAACCCCATCTGATCGGCGTCGCGCACGACCGGAACGACCAGACCATTCGGCGTGCCAACCGCTACGCCCATATGGACGTAATGCTTGTAGATCACGTCGCCGCCGTCGATCTCGGCGTTGACCTCGGGCACTTCTTTCAGGGCATGGGTGCAGGCTTTGACGAAGAAAGACATGAAGCCCAGCTTGACGCCGTGCTTTTTCTCGAACGCGTCTTTGTATTCGTTGCGCAGGCCCATGATGCCCGACATGTCCACCTCGTTATAGGTGGTCAGCATGGCGGCGGTGTTTTGCGCGTCTTTCAGGCGGCGCGCGATGGTGGCGCGCAGCCGGGTCATCTTCACGCGCTCTTCGCGGCTGGCGTCATCGGTGTTGACCGGGCCACGCGGCACGGCAACCGGGGCAGGCGCTGCCGATGCGGTGGGGGCGCTTGCGGCCTTTGCGACATCTTCTTTCATCACGCGGCCATCACGGCCCGAACCCTGCACCTGATCGCGCGAGAGGCCCGCTTCTGCCAGGGCTTTTTTGGCCGATGGCGCATCTTCTACATCTTTGCGCTCGGTCAGGGTTTCCGGGCCGGCCCCCGGCGAATTTACCGCCTCGGCGTCTTTGGCCTTTGGCTCTGCCTTGTCAGCCGGGGCGGCGGCACCTTCGGAGATGATCCCAAGCCGGGCGTTGGCGGCTACTGTGGCCCCCTCTGGCGCAAGAATTTCGGCCAGAACGCCAGATGCCGGGGCAGGAACCTCTACCGAGACTTTGTCGGTTTCAAGTTCGCACAGCATTTCGTCTTGTTTCACGACGTCGCCGACCTTTTTGAACCAGGTCGATACGGTGGCCTCGGAAACCGATTCACCAAGGGCGGGAACCATTACGTCAGTCATCTTTGTCTTCCTCCACGCCGCTTCGGGCGTTTTTGACAGGGGCGGGCGGGGCCAGACGGTGGCCCCGCGGCGTTCAGAGTGTCAGCGCCTCGGACACGAGGGCGTCTTGTTCCATCTTGTGGCGGCTGGCGAGACCCGTTGCAGGCGATGCCGAAGCAGAGCGGCCCACATACCGGGCGCGGGACTGGGTGGCCCCGATCTTGCTCAGGACCCATTCGATATTGGGCTCAACAAAGGTCCAGTAGCCTTGGTTCTTTGGCTCTTCCTGACACCAGATGATTTCGGCACCCTTGAAGCGTTCCAGCTCTTTGGACAGCGATTGGACAGGGAAGGGGTAGAACTGTTCCAGACGCATAAGATAGATATCATCCGCGCCGCGCTTGTCGCGTTCGGCCAGCAGGTCATAGTAGACCTTGCCCGAACACATCACGACGCGCTTGATCTTTGCGTCAGGTTTCAGCGTCAGGTCAGAGTGACCCTTTTGTGCATCATCCCACAGCACGCGGTGGAACTGGCTGCCGGTGGTGAAATCGGCGGTATCGGACACCGCCATCGGGTGACGCAGCAACGATTTCGGCGTCATCAGGATCAACGGTTTGCGGAAACTGCGGTGAATCTGGCGGCGCAGGATGTGGAAATAGTTCGCGGGCGTCGAGACGTTGGCCACGATCCAGTTGTCATTTGCCGACATTTGCAGGAAGCGTTCCGGACGCGCGGACGAGTGTTCCGGCCCCTGACCTTCATAGCCATGCGGCAGCAGGCAGACGAGGCCCGACATCCGCAACCACTTGGATTCGCCCGAATTGATGAACTGGTCGAACATGATCTGCGCGCCGTTCGCAAAGTCGCCAAACTGTGCTTCCCACAGGGTCAGCGCGTTAGGTTCTGAAAGCGAGTAGCCATATTCGAACCCAAGCACAGCATATTCCGACAGCATCGAGTCGATCACCTCATACCGCGACTGGCCGGTACGGATGTGATTCAGCGGATAGAAGCGCTCTTCGGTTGACTGATCGACCAGACCTGAATGGCGGTGGCTGAAGGTGCCGCGTGTGCAATCCTGCCCAGACAGACGCACCGGGACGCCTTCGGTGACCAGACTGCCGAACGCCAGCGCCTCTGCCGTTGCCCAGTCAAAACCCTTGCCGTCGGCAAACATCTTGGCCTTGTTGTCCAGAAGACGACCAACGGTCTTGTGCAGATCAAAGCCGTCTGGAGAGCGGCTGAGCGCCGCCCCGATTTCTGCCATGGTTTCGGGCTTGATCGCGGTATCACCGGGTTGATATTCCTCGCGCTCGCGCTCAAACCCTGACCAGCGACCATCCAGCCAGTCGGCCTTGTTGGGCTTGAAGCTTTTGCCCGAGTCGAATTCCTCATTCAGGCGGGCCTGGAAAGAGGCTTTCATATCCTCGATCTCGCCCTCAGGGATTAGCCCGTCCTTGACCAGACGCTCGGTGTAAAGCTGTAGCGTGGTCTTGTGCTTTTTGATCGCGTTATACATCGCCGGGTTGGTGAACATCGGCTCGTCGCCTTCGTTGTGACCAAAGCGGCGGTAGCAGAAGATGTCCAGCACCACATCCTTGTGGAACTTCTGGCGGAATTCGATTGCGACCTTGGCGGCGTGCACCACCGCCTCGGGGTCGTCGCCGTTGACGTGGAAGATCGGCGCTTCGACCATCAGGGCGATGTCGGTCGGATAGGGCGACGACCGGCTGAACGCGGGCGCGGTGGTAAACCCGATCTGGTTGTTCACCACGATATGGATGGTGCCGACGGTGCGGTGGCCTTTCAGGCCCGACAGGCCAAAGCATTCCGCCACAACGCCCTGACCGGCAAAGGCTGCATCGCCGTGCAGCAGGATCGGCAAGACCATGGTGCGTTCGGTGTCGTTGAACTGGTCCTGCTTGGCGCGGACCTTGCCCAGAACCACCGGGTTTACCGCCTCAAGGTGGCTTGGGTTGGCGGTCAGCGACAGGTGCACCTTATTGCCATCAAACTCACGGTCTGACGACGCGCCGAGGTGATATTTCACATCGCCCGAGCCATCCACATCTTCGGGTTTGTAAGATCCGCCCTGAAATTCGTGGAAAATGGCGCGGTAGGGCTTGCCCATCACATTGGCCAGCACCGACAAACGGCCCCGGTGCGGCATCCCGACCACGACCTCTTTCAGACCCAGTTGACCACCACGCTTGATGATCGCTTCCATCGCTGGGATCAGCGCTTCGCCGCCATCAAGGCCGAACCGCTTGGTGCCCATGTATTTGACATGGAGGAACTTCTCAAAGCCTTCGGCCTCGACCAGCTTGTTCAGGATGGCGCGGCGGCCTTCGCGGGTGAACTGGATTTCCTTACCGTAGCCTTCGATCCGTTCCTTCAGCCAGCTTGCTTGTTCGGGATCGGAAATATGCATGTATTGCAGCGCGAAAGTGCCGCAATAGGTGCGTTTCACGATATCCATGATCTGCCGCATCGAGGCGACTTCCAGACCCAGCACGTTGTCGATGAAGATGGGGCGATCCATGTCGGCGTCGGTAAAGCCGTAAGAACCCGGGTCCAGTTCCGGGTGCGGGGTCTGGTCACGCATGTTCAGCGGATCAACGTCGGCAATCAGATGGCCGCGGATACGGTAGGCGCGAATGATCATCAGGGCGCGGATGCTGTCCAGTACGGCACGTTGCACCTGCGTATCTGACAGCGAAACGCCTTTTTCCTCGGCTTTGGCCGCAATCTTTGCGGCAGCGGCGCGGCCCTCTTTTGCCGGGGCGGCCACGGGCCATTCGCCGGTCAGGGCGCCGGTCAGGTCGTCCATTGGCATCGGCGGCCAATCGGCGCGGGCCCAGCTTGGGCCTTGGGCGGCGCGCTTGGCATCAATTTCGCTTTCGCCAAGGTCACGGAAAAACGCGGCCCATTGCGCATCAACCGATGATGGGTCGGCGGCATAACTGGCCTGCAACTGGTCGATATAGTCGGCATTGGCCCCGTCAAGGAAAGAGCCTGCGCGGAATTGGCTGTTGGGGGATTGCTCGGTCATATCTTGCACCTCTCCTCGGTGGCGCCGAATGGGTGGGGGGCCTGCACCTGCGGCGCTGCTGGCCCCCACATGGTTTTGTTACTCTAACAGGCGTAAAACAGCCTCGGTCAGTGCGGTGTTGGTCTGTGCCCGGTCACCAGAAAAGCACAACGCCAACCCCAAAAACACGGTCAGAGCAGAAAAAGATACCATGCCCGCGATTGCCCGCTTGTCCATGACCTGTTCTCTGTTCTGACGCATGTTTTACTTACCCAAAGCTTTCATCACAGCCTCACCCAGCGTGGCCGGGCTGTCTGCGACGATGATGCCTGCACTGCGCATGGCTTCGATCTTCGATTCCGCGTCGCCCTTGCCGCCAGCCACGATGGCCCCGGCATGGCCCATGCGACGACCCGGAGGGGCGGTGCGGCCAGCGATGAAACCAGCGGTCGGCTTCCAGCGGCCGCGCTTTTTCTCATCCGCGAGGAACTGCGCAGCTTCTTCTTCGGCCGAGCCGCCGATTTCGCCGATCATGATGATCGACTGAGTTTCCGGGTCGGCAAGGAACATTTCCAGCACGTCAATATGTTCGGTGCCCTTGATCGGGTCGCCGCCAATGCCGACAGCAGTGGACTGGCCAAGGCCCAGATCGGTGGTCTGCTTCACAGCCTCATAGGTCAGGGTGCCCGAGCGTGACACAACGCCCACGCTGCCGCGGCGGTGGATATGGCCCGGCATGATGCCGATTTTGCACGCATCAGGTGTGATGACACCGGGGCAGTTCGGCCCGATCAGGCGCGATTTTGACCCTTGCAGCGCGCGCTTTACCTTCATCATGTCCAGCACCGGGATGCCTTCGGTGATGCAGACAATCAGTTCCAGCTCGGCATCGATCGCCTCAAGGATGGAATCGGCGGCAAAGGGTGGCGGGACATAGATTACGGTGGCGTTCGCTTGGGTCATGGCTTTCGCTTCATGCACCGAATTGAATACCGGCAGGTTAAGATGGGTCGTGCCACCTTTTCCGGGTGTCACGCCGCCGACCATCTTGGTGCCGTAAGCAATGGCCTGTTCCGAATGGAACGTGCCCTGGCTGCCGGTAAAGCCCTGGCAGATCAGCTTGGTGTTTTCATTGACGAGTACGGCCATCGTAGGCGTTCCTTCGGTTAGCGACGTTAGGTCAGGGCCGACTAATCCGGCCCCATGAATGGTTCATTCGGTGGCGAAGCGCACACCGCTGTCGGTGTCCGATCCGCAAATCGGGTCGTTGCCGCCCGAGGTAATCGTGATGCCGCGGCCATCGGCCAGACGCAAAAGCGTGCAGCCCATGGAATCCTTTTCGTATTCGACCCCGGTCATCCCGGCGCTGTCCAGCGTTGCGGCCAACACCTCGGAGGCTGTGGCGCTGTCAACCACGGTGCTTTCGACATGGCAAAAACTGCCGTCGTCGGCCACATAGGCAAAGGTTGCCTCGCCGATACCGGGTTGAAAGCTGATCAGACCATCCTCGCCCGGTTCCGTGCTCCAGCCGCTGTCGGCGAGGAGTTCCTCGACGATATCAGTGTCGCCATCGCCCATCAGGCAGGCGACGTAGCCTTCCACCAGTTGCCCGACGGGATCAGCATCCTGAGCGGCAACGGGCCCAAAGGCCAACACAAGGCCAAAACCAAGACCGAACAAGACGGGGGTGATGCGAGGGGGCAATTCAAAGTCCTTTTGTGTGCACGATTCAATGCCGCAGGCGGCTTGTCAGCCTTGCCGCGCTGCGACGGGTGTTACTGGTAATCACCGATCCCGTGATCGGGGCAGGAAATTGCGATCTCGCCCGTTGGGACCTTGCCCGACCGCGCCCAATCCGACTGCTCTTGGCAGACGGGAACGTGATCGCCGTCGTCGCGAACATTGCTGCCCGCACCGCCACCGCATGCCGCAAGGAGCGACAGGCAGGCGAAACCAGAAACGAGAGAGATACGCATGAAGTTTACCCTTTTACTGCTTTTACAATCTTCTGTGCCGCGTCCGACAGGTTGTCTGCGGCAATCACATTCAGGCCAGAGTTTCGGATGATGTCTTTACCGAGTTCCACATTCGTGCCCTCAAGCCGGACCACCAGCGGAACCTGCAAACCGACTTCCTTCACAGCTGCGATCACGCCTTCGGCGATGATGTCACAGCGCATGATGCCGCCGAAAATGTTCACAAGGATACCTTTTACATTCGGGTCAGAGGTGATGATCTTGAAAGCCTCGGTCACCTTTTCTTTCGTGGCACCGCCCCCTACGTCAAGAAAGTTCGCAGGTTCGGCGCCATAAAGCTTGATAATGTCCATCGTGGCCATCGCCAGACCGGCGCCGTTGACCATGCAGCCGATCTCGCCATCCAGCGCGATATAGTTCAGGTCGAACTTCGACGCGGCCAGTTCCTTGGGATCTTCTTCGGTTTCGTCGCGCAGTGCGGCGATGTCGGGGTGGCGATACATGGCGTTGCCGTCAAACGCCATCTTGGCATCCAGAAGCTTCATGTTGCCGTCTTTCATGACGACCAGCGGGTTGATCTCCAGCATGTCCATGTCTTTGTCGACGAACAGCCGGTACAGGTTCTTCACGATCTGGCCGCACTGCTTGATCTGGTTGCCGGTCAGGCCCAGAGAGAAGGCCACGCGGCGGCCGTGGAAGTCGGAATAGCCTGCCGCCGGATCAACGGTGAAGGACAGGATCTTTTCGGGTGTGTCATGGGCCACGTCTTCGATGCTCATGCCGCCTTCGGTCGAGCAGACGATGGAAATCCGGCTGGTCTGACGGTCGATCAGCAAGGCAAGATACAATTCGCGCTCAATGTCGGAACCGTCTTCGATATAGATGCGGTTCACCTGCTTGCCCGCATCACCGGTTTGCACGGTCACAAGGGTACGACCCAGCATCTGGCGCGCGAACTCGGCAGCTTCACCGACCGAGCGGGCAAGGCGGACACCGCCCTTTTCGCCAGCTTCGGGCTCTTTGAACGACCCTTTACCGCGACCACCGGCGTGGATCTGTGCTTTGACGACCCAAAGCGGCCCGTCCATCTCTCCGGCGGCGGTTTTTGCCTCTTCGGCTTTCAACACAACGCGCCCGTCTGAAACGGGAACCCCGTAGGCCCGCAGAAGTGCCTTGGCCTGATATTCGTGGATGTTCATGGATCGCGTCCTCTGGGTCGTGAATTTTGACGCCTAATGCCATGAATTTGCACTGTGACCAAACGGGTTTGTGGCTGTTAGCGCAAAACGGAGACAAAATCCGGCATTTGTGATCACACGATCAAGGGGTGTGATCACGAAATTCCGCGCTGTGATCACTGGCGTTGTCCAGCTGCCGAATTCACAGACCTGCCGGGATGATCCGGGCTGATTCGTCTGGCCTCACATGCGGGAGGTTGCCGCAATGAGAACCTGACCACGGGGCAGCATAATGCCATCTGGTTTTGCATCCCAGCCTGTCCGCGCGCAGATCTGCTCCACCTGCATGCGGTCAAAATGGTATGGGGGCCGGTCCGGGTGGGTAACAACCCCATCTGCTTGCCGCAAAGGGCCGGTCTTGGCGTCGGGCGACATGAACACGGTAAAAAGCAAGCGCCGCAGATTGGGCAAACGCGGGCGCATTCGGGCCAAGGCCGCATCCAGCACGTCAAGCGGCAGGTGGGTAAAGACGCCAAACGCGATGGCAAAGTCAATATCGGGCGGGATACCGGGCAGGCTGAAGCCGCTGTCCTCGATCAGGTGATCTTCCGGCAGGCGGGCGGGATCGCCCAGTTCCACGCCGCGCCCCCGCAGCATAAGTGCGCGGCTGGCGTCCGTGGCCCAATAGTGGCCGGGGTTCAGATAGGGCACGGCCTTGCACCCCAGCCGCAGACTGCCCGCGCCGATATCCAGCAGGCGGTGATGCGGCTGCATCCCGGCGTCGCGCAGGATCTGCATCTGGATGCGTCCGGTTTCGTCCCACCGCCCGCCGACAATGTCTCGGTGTCGGCCTTTGGCGAGGGCGGTGTCGTAAAAGCCGGGGACCATATAGGGAGAGATGGGATGAGCCATGGCGGCGCTTATCCAGCCTTTCGGCGGTCTTCGCCAGCGCTCACGCCGGAACAGCGCCGGTTGACGCCTCCTTGACCAGCGCAAGGCAAAGCTGCGTCGCCTGGGCCATATCCTGCACCGAAACCCATTCCATCGGGCCATGGATATTCTGCATGCCGGTGAACAGATTGGGGCAGGGCACCCCCATTTCGGTCAGGCGTGACCCATCTGTGCCGCCGCGGATCGGCACGCTGACCGGCTCTACCCCGATCTGCGCGCAAGCCCGGCGGGCAAGCTCAACCGGCGTCATGTCGGTTTCGAGCCAATAGCGCATGTTGCGGTATTGTGGCGTGATGGTGCAGGTGATCTCGGCCCTTGGCTCGCCTGCCTGTACCGCGTCACATACCCGGCGCAGAATTTCGCCCTTTTGCGCCAGCCCGTCGCGTTCAAAATCGCGCAGAATGAAATGCAGGGTCATGTCTGATGATCCACCCGTCATATCGGTCGCATGGATAAACCCCTCGCGGTCCGACGTGGTTTCCGGCGTCATGGTCGCCTGTGGCAAGGCCGCTATGATCTTGGACGCAAGGGTGATGGCGTTCACCATCTTGCCCGCCGCAAAGCCGGGGTGGATCGACACGCCCCTGACCGTCACCACCGCACCATCGGCAGAAAAACTTTCAAACTCCACCTCGCCGACTGCACCGCCGTCAAAGGTATAGGCAAAATCAGCGCCAAGATCGGCGGGCAGGCGCTTGTCCACCCCACGGCCGATTTCCTCATCGGGGGTAAAGGCGATGCGGATCGGGCCGTGCGGGATATGCGGGTTTTCCAGCAGGTGGCGCGCGGCCGTCATGATGATGGCGACGCCCGCCTTGTCATCCGCCCCCAGAAGGGTGGTGCCAGAGGCGGTGATGATGTCATGGCCCTGCTTTCCGGCCAGATAGGGAAACTCGACCGGTGAAAGGGTCAGGCCCGGCGCATCGGGAAAGCTGATGTCGCCACCGTTATAGCCCCGGATCACACGGGGCCGGACGCCTGTGGCGTTGAACTGCGGCGCGGTATCCACATGGGCAAGAAAACCGATCGTCGGGCCGGGGGCTGTTCCGGGGATTGTGGCAAGCACGGTGCCGTAGTCGGTTAGCCGCACATCCGCCGCGCCGATCTGGGTCAACTCAACGGCCAGAAGCCGCAGGATCGTCCACTGGATTTCCGTCGACGGACCGCTGGCCGATGCGGCATCGCTCTGGCTGTCAATGGCGGCATAGCGGGTCAGACGGCTTTCCAGCTCGGCGTCAAAAAGGGTCATCTCGGTCTTCCCTTGGCTTTCTTGGGTTTTGCCTGCTGCCAGCCCGCCTGGTCAAAGGTCAAGCAAACTCAAAGCGGGCGACACCGCTTAGCTAGCCCAGTTTTGGCGGTCGGGAAAGACAGCCGCGGATCCATTTGCGCTGTGTACAGAAAGCCCGCGCACGACCCCAGACCTCTGGCTGGTTTCATCTTGGCAAAAATACTCAAGAAACACCCGCAGCCCCATGCGGGCCGCTATGCCGGCAGGGCTTGACGATCTGGGGGGGATACGAAACTCTGCCACGCATGTTTCCCATTCGCGATCACAACCCGTCGGGGCGCAGGCCCTTTGTCACCTACCTGCTGATCGCCGCGAATGTGGCGGTGTTTTTGCTGTTCAATCTGATGATGGACGAGCGTCAACTGGTCTATTTCTTCTACGACTGGGGGTTTGTGCCTCGGTTTGTGACGGAAGGGATTAGCCTGCACGGGATCGTCAGCCATATGTTCTTGCATGGTGGCTGGATGCATCTGTTGGGTAATATGCTGTTTTTGTTCATCTTTGGTGATAATATGGAAGATGAGATGGGGCATTTCGGTTTTGCCCTGTTTTTCCTTCTGTCAGGGTTGGCAGCGGTTGGACTGCAATTCGTGGCGGATCCCTGGTCAGAGATTCCGATGGTCGGCGCGTCGGGGGCGATTGCGGGTGTTATGGGCGGGTATTTGCTGCTGTTTCCAAAAGCCCGCGTTGATGTGTTGATCATCATTGTGATCTTCTTCCGCATTTTCCCGATCCCGGCGTGGATTGTGCTTGGGGTCTGGTTCGGGTTGCAGCTTTTCAACGGGGCCGTCACGCCGCTAGAGGGCGGCGGCGTGGCCTATTGGGCGCATATCGGCGGGTTTGTGGCCGGGGGTGCGATGACAGTGCCGCTTTGGCTGCGGCGCGGGGGTGTCGGCTTCTGGAACCGCACGCATGGCACGCCGCCGCATCCAGAGGCACGCTATGATTTTGTCCGCTCGCGGGTGCCGCAGGTTCCCCGGCGGCCCCGCTGACAGGTCAGGCGTCGTTGCGGATGATCTTGCGGAAGGACTCGAACAGCCCTTCGTTTCCGGCGATCAAGCTGCCGTCTTCCAGTGGGTCCTGGCCGTCACGGATGCCGGTGACCATGCCGCCGGCCTCTTTCACCAGCAAAATGCCGCCTGCGACATCCCATGGCGACAACTCACGCTCCCAGTAGCCATCGTAACGACCCGCTGCCACATAGGCCAGATCAAGCGATGCGGCCCCCCAACGGCGTACGCCTGCACAGGTGGGCATCAGGCGGGCAAAGTCTTGCAGGGTGGCGGGCAGGGTTTTCTTGGCGCCAAATGGCACGCCGGTGGCAAAGACGGCCTCGCTCATGGTGCGGCGGCCTGACACGCGGATGCGGCGGCTGTCGTTCAGCCATGCGCCCGACCCTTTTTCGGCCCAGAACATCTCGTCCTTGGCCGCGTCATAGACCACAGAGGACACGATCTCGCCCTTGTGCTCCAGCCCGATCGATACCGCCCAATGTGGCATGCCATGCAGAAAGTTGGTGGTGCCGTCCAGCGGGTCAACGATCCAGCGGCGCGTCGGGTCGGCCCCGGCTGTGGCGCCGGTTTCTTCGCCCAGCCAACCATAGGTCGGGCGGCCTCCCATCAGGTCTTCTTTGATCATCCGTTCGGCTTCGCGGTCGGCCTTGGACACAAAGTCCCCGGGCCCCTTGGTCGAGACTTGCAGGTTCTCAACCTCGCGGAAGTCTTTTACCAGACTGCGGCCTGCACGGCGCGCAGCCTTGATCATGAGGTTAAGGTTGGCGCTGCCTTGCATCGTGAAAACTCCGTTCCGCGTCAGCGCTCGCGTATAGGGCGGTCAGGCGCGCAAGGAAAGGGGGGATGGGCGTTTCCCTGTGTCCTGACGTTGATTAGGCAAGGCAGGTTTCAGCGCACCACAACAACGCGCAGCGCGTCCTTGCCTTCGTCCCGCACCATGTTGAACAGGACTTTTGCATTGGCCGTGTGCAGCCGGACGCAACCGGCACTGGCGGGGCGGCCCAGTTTCTTGACCTGATCCGTGCCGTGGATCGCGTAATTACCGTTGTAAAAGATCGCATAGGGCATCGGGGCATTGTTATAGAGGCTGGAGCGGTGGTTGCGTGACAGCCATTGTGCGCCTTTCCACTGCCCGGTTGGGGTAATCTTGCCTTGTCGCGCCGTAGAGACGGGCCATTCGTGAACTTTGCGGCCTTCGTGATACACGTCCATCATCTGCCGCGAGATCGACACGCGGACTAGGATTTTGGCCTGATATTCGACAACGTGCAGGTCTGGGGCGCTGGGCAGTTTTTGGGTTGCAAGGGCGGGAACCGAAACCAGCCCCAGCAGGACAATGGACAGGCAGGCCAGTAATTTGCGCATCGCACCCTCCGGAAAGATTTAAATCAATACCCGGCAGGATTTCGCCGATTGCCTTTCAAGTCAAATGTTTTACGCCCGGAGCAGGGTCAGGTTTTCCGTTCCTTTATCTGGAATGCAACGTGGCTGTGTGGCCTGCAAACCTTGGCGCTGGCCATCAGGACGGCTGCCCCACAGCATCGCCGCGTTGCAATTTGACCGGCTCTGATCGCCCGAGCCGCAGGAAGTGCGCCATAAAGGGTTTGGCCGCGTCTTCATCGCGGGTGGCGGCAAACAGGCGCTTGGTCACGGTGTCGGGGCCGAGCGGGCGGGTCACATAATCAGCATTCGATTTCAGATCGCGCAGCACCCAGTCGGGCAGCACTGAAACGCCCCGGTTTGATCCGACCAGCATCAGGATCACGGCGGTCAACTCTACCGGCCGCTGGCCGCGGGGCTCCACCTTTGCGGGGGTCAGAAGTTCGGTGAAGATGTCCAGCTTGTCGCGCCCCACGGGATAGGTGATCAACACCTGATCGCGAAAATCCTCGGCAGTGATAAAGGGTTTTTCGGCCAGAGGGTTCTGCGCCGACGCAAGGAAAACCGGGTGGTAGTCAAACAGCGGGTTATAGGTGATGCCGGGCAGGGGTTCGGGATTTGAGGTGATCACCAGATCGACCTCTTCGCGCAGCAATGCCGGAAAGCTGTCAAAGGCCAGACCGGCGCGGATATCGACATCCACCTCGGGCCAGGCGTGGCGGAACAACTCCAGCACCGGGAACAGCCAGTCAAAGCAGGCGTGACATTGAATGGCGATGTGCAACCGCCCGGTCTTGCCAGAGCGCAGGGCGCGGAATTCTTCCTCCATCTGTTCGATTTCCGGCAAGATCCGGTCGGCTGCGCGCAACATTCGGATGCCTGCCGCAGACAGGCGCATCGGTTTGGAGCGCCGCACAAATAGTTCCATCCCAGCCTGATTCTCCAGATTGGCCACCTGATGCGACAGTGCAGACTGGGTCATATTCAGCAGGTCAGCCGCGCGCGCCAAGCCTCCGGCCTGATGAATGGCGCGGATGGTGCGCAAGTGCCGAAGTTCGATGTACATGAGGTTCACCACAAGATGATCGTGAGGATTATGAATTTGTCTCACATCACTGAACCTGCGACAAGGGTGCATCAAAAGGAGACGACCATGGCCACGCCGCGCATTTCGTTCGAGTTCTTCCCGCCCCAGACGCTGGACGCGTCCTTCCGTCTTTGGGAAACCGTGCAGGCGTTGGCACCTATGCAGCCGGAGTTTGTCTCGGTCACCTATGGCGCGGGCGGCACAACCCGCAAACTGACGCATGAGGCGGTGACGGCGATCAGTAAGAATTACGGGCTGAACGTTGCGGCGCATCTGACCTGCGTTGACGCGACCCGGACAGAGACAATGGAGATTGCGGCGGCCTATGCCGCAGCGGGCGTCACCGAAATCGTTGCGCTGCGCGGCGATGCGCCCAAGGGGGCCGAGCGTTTTACGGCGCATTCTGACGGGTTTGCCTCGTCGGTTGAGCTGATCGAGGCGCTGGCTGAAACTGGCAAGTTCAAGCTGCGCGTCGGCGCCTACCCCGAACCGCACCCGGATGCCGCCGATACGCTGGCCGATGTGCGCTGGCTGAAGCGCAAGATTGATGCCGGGGCGACGAGCGCGATCACCCAGTTTTTCTTTGATGCCGATACCTTCTTCCGGTTCCGCGATCTGTGCGTGAAAGAAGGGATCACTGCGCCGATCATTCCGGGCATTTTGCCGATCACCAGCTGGGCGGGTGCCAAGAAGTTCGCTCTGCGCTGTGGGTCGGATGTGCCGGCGCGGCTGGACGAGGCTTTTGCCACTGCTGCCCGCGATGGCCGTGAAGAGTTGTATGCGCTGGCCCATTGCACCCAGCTTTGCGACAACCTGCTGCAAGGCGGGGTTGAGGATCTGCATTTCTACACCCTGAACCGCCCGCATCTGACCCGCGAAGTCGTGCGCGCGCTGGGCATCCAGCCCGAAATGGTGCTGGAAAAGGTTGCCTGATCACAGGCTGACGGCGTCTCCCTGAGGCCCTTGCCCCGTTTGGCTTGGGCCTCTTTTTTTTGGGGGGGGGCGATGACCGCCCTGTTCGCCCATGCTGCCTAAGGGCAGCCTGTGCAAATGCGGGTTTCCTGCCGCGCTTCGTCCCGATAGCATGGTGCGAATTGCAAAGAGGACGTCTATGGCAAACCCCATCTATATTCTGAACGGTCCCAACCTGAACCTGCTGGGCCTGCGCCAGCCCGAGATTTACGGGCGTGAGACGCTGGAGGATGTCGCCGAAGCCTGCGCCGCATTGGCCGAGGAACTGGGGCTGGTGATACGCTTTCATCAATCGAACCATGAGGGCCAGATCATCGACTGGGTGCATGAAGCGCGCGGGGCCGGAGCCGGGGTTATTATCAATCCGGGTGCGTTTACCCATACTTCGGTCGCTATTTTGGATGCGCTAAACGCTTTTGATGGGCCGGTTCTGGAAGTGCATATCTCGAACGTTCACAAGCGTGAGGCGTTTCGGCATCATTCCTATGTCTCGTTGCGGGCCGAGGGCGTGATCGCGGGCTTCGGGACAGAGGGGTATCTGCTGGCGCTGCGGCGGATGCGGACCTTGGTCTCGTCCTGAGCGCGGTCGCGGGTGGCGCGCGGCGGATGCCTCCGGCGGGAGTATTTAGGCAAGCAGCAAATCCATGGTTTGGCTGGCATGACGATGCGCGGCTGATCGGGTCGGAGGGGGCGGAAGTACCGCGCGGCGTGGATTTTGGGCAGGCATTGCCGGATCGGCCGGGGGGGGCTGCGTTGGCTGCCGTTCTGGTGGGGCAGGGCCGTGCCTTCCGCATTGGTGGCGAGGGGGAGGTTGCGGCGGGGTTTGGCTGTTTCGAGACCTTGACCGGTGGAAGTCTGGGGTCTGCGCGGCGCGTGGTGCGGACGCAGGCCTCGTGGCTGGCCAGTTTTGCAGTGAATGCAGGGTTGTTTAACCTTGGCCCCGGTGTGCGTGTGGCGGTGCCGGGGCGGTTGTCGCAATCGCTGGCGCTTTATGGTGCGCTGGAGGGGCTGTGCTTGGGGGCCGAGGTGCATCTGCTGGACGGGTTGCGGCCTGACCGGATGGCGCGGGCCGTGGCAGAGCGTCGGATCGGGGTGATTTATGCCACGCCGGTCCATCTTGCGCAGATGGTCGCCAGTGGATTGCAATGGCCTGCGCTGCGTCTGGTGTTGGTGGGCGGAGCGAAACTGGAGCCGGGGTTGAGAGCGGGTCTGGCGGCACTGGCCCCCGCCGCAGTGGTGCGCGAGTTTTACGGCGCGGCGGAGGCGAGTTTCATCACGCTTGCAACGCCAGAGGATCCGCCGGACACCGTGGGGCGGCCCTATCCGGGGGTGTCGCTGCGTATCTGTGATACCGGGGGGGCGGACCTGCCAGATGGCATGGTGGGTGAGGTCTGGCTGCGCAGCCCCTATGTGTTTCAGCGGTATGCCGGGACGGATCCGGGGTTGGCGCGCTGGCGGGGCGCTTGGCTGACGGTCGGTGAGATCGGTCAGATGACACGACATGGCCTGATTTTGCGCGGGCGGGCCGGGCGGATGGTGACAATTGCCGGCCAGAACGTGTTTCCCGAAGATATCGAGCGGTTTCTGGCGGGTGTGCCGGGTGTTGCGCAGGCGGCGGTTCTGGCGCGGCGTGATGCGACCCGCGGGCATGTTCTTTTGGCAGTGTTGATGGGAGAGCGGGCAATGGAGCGCGACATTCTGGCGGCGGCACGCGAGCGGCTTGGGCCGATGCTGGCACCGCGCGGGGTGATCTGGCGTGATGACTGGCCGACGCTGGGCTCGGGCAAGACCGATCTGGCGGTCTTGCAGGCTGAGGTAGACGCATGGCGGTGATTCTGGCGGCACGGAGGACGGCCGTTGTGCCCAAGGGGGGGGGCTTTGTCCGGTTGTCGCTGGAGGCGTTGGCGGTGCCGGTGGTGCGTGCTTGTCTCGCCGACGCCGGGATCGACGCTGTCGATGAGGTGATCTGCGCCAATGCCATCGGGCCGGGGGGGAACCCGGCGCGGCGGATCGCGCTGGCGGCGGGCCTGCCCGAGAGGGTCGCGGGGCTGACCATTGACCGGCAGTGTGCGGGGGGGCTTGATGCGCTGCTGCTGGCGGCGGCGCTGGTCGATGCGGGCCGGGCCGATTTTGTGCTGGCGGGTGGGGTGGAGAGCTTTTCGCGCCGGCCATTACGGTTTCTGACGGACCCGGAGGGCGGTGAACCCGTGGCTTATGACGAGGCGCCGTTTACGCCCTGGCCCGCGCGCAATCCGCGGATGGCGGATGCGGCGGCGGCTTTGGCACTGGCCTGCGGCTATACCCGTGCGGCGCAGGAGGCTTGGGCGGTGGCAAGCCATACGAAGGCATTGGCACAGGAAAAGTGGCCCGAGATTGTGCCCGTGGCAGGCCTGCAACGTGATGCTTTTACGCGCAAGCTGACGCCAGCCTTGTTGCGCCGGGCGCCCGTGGTTGCGGGCACCATCACACGTGCCACAGCAGCGGTAGCAGCCGATGGGGCCGCATTTTGTCTGGTCGCGGCGGATCGCTTTGCCGTGTCCGGTGCGCTGCATATCATTGGCGGGCGCACGCTGGGGGCCGACCCGGAACAGCCGGGGTTGGCCCCGGTTCCGGCCATCGCAGCCGGTTTGGCGCAGGCGGGGCTTGGGGCTGATGACATTGCGCATGCCGAGGTAATGGAAGCCTATGCTGCCCAGGCCATGGCTTGTGTCGAAGCTGCGGATCTTGACCCCGCGCTGGTGAACTGTCAGGGCGGCGCGCTGGCGCGGGGGCATCCGATTGGCGCATCAGGCGCGGTGCTGGCGGTGCGGCTGTTTCACAGCCTTGGCGTGGGGCCTGGCCTTGCGGCGATTGCGTCAGCCGGGGGGCTCGGCACAGCGCTGATTGTGCAGCGTTAAGCCGGGCAGCCCCAGAAGGCTCAGGCTCAGGCTCAGGCGCGGGCCAGCAGGGCGGCCGGGCGGGCGCGGGCGATGGCTTGGGTAACAAAACCGGTCAGCACCGCCTTGATCACATCGCCGGGCAAAAACGCGAGACCCAGAAGGGCTGCTTCGGGCAGTGATTTGCCAAGCACAATCGCCATGCCGGAAATGCCAAAGACATAGAGCACACCGATGCCGCCGATAACCCCGCCGCAGGTGGCAGCCCAGAACGGGGCGAGTGTTGTGCGTTCCATGATCCAGCCCGCGACAAAGGCCGCGACAGGAAAACCAATCAGGAACCCGGCTGAGGGACCGACAAACACGCCAAGACCGCCGCGACCGCCCGACAGCAGCGGCAGACCCAAGGCCACCAACAAAAGGAACAACAGCACGGCAAGCGCACCGCGTTTGGCGCCCAGAACCGTGCCACACAACATGATCCCCAACGATTGCGCTGTGATGGGCACCCCGGCGGCCAGATCGACGCGCGGGACAAGACCCAGCACCGCGATCAGGGCGGCGAACAGGGCTATATGGGTCAGACTGCGTTCCATGGTGCACCTCTTAAGGCAATGGCGCCTTTTTGTCCGCGCGTTCTAGCCTGTGCCACCGCGCGCGCGCAAGGCTTGGGAGACGTTTTCTGCATCGTCCAGCGCCGCAAGTGCCGCGGGCGCAAACAATCGCCAGCCGGGCGCGCGGCCCGACCGGGCGCGATACGCCTGCCCCAGTTGCGCGGCGCGCTCGGACAGCACCGGAATAAAGCGGATGACCAAAGCGATGGCCAGCGCCAGCCTTTGGGGCGGCAAAAGAGGGGCCAGCGGGCGGGCCAGACGCTCTAACACGGTGATCATGTCTGACAAGCGGGTGGTCACCGTCACCAGATTGGCCGCCGCTACCGCTGCCCCCATGCGCAACAGCACTACAGCCCCCGCCGTCAGATCGTCCAGCCACAGGTGCCACAGGCCCACAACTGCCACAAAAGGCCAGAGCGGACGCAGCATGCGCGCGCCATGGCGGGCGAACTGTGTGCCCCCTGTCAGATACAGTGCGACAACCGCCACCAAGGCAATACCAAGATGCAGCGGCGAGGTTGTCCAGAACAGCGCAAACGTAAACAGCGCCAGCGTGGCCAGTTTGGGCCCGGCGCGCATCTGGTGCAGCGGTGTCTTAACCGGCGAGGTCAGCGTCAGCATCCAGCCCCCCCAGTCGGCGCATTTCGTCCCCGAACAGCGGCAAAACCGCATGTGGTGGGCCGTCGGCGGCCACTGTGCCTGCCTCCAGCCAGATCACTCGATCACATCCTGTCAGGCTGGTGGGATCATGGGTGATGGTGATCAGCCGCTGAGGCAGCGTCGCAAAGGACCTGGCCAGCCGCGTTTGCGTTGGCAGGTCCAGCCCGGCCAAGGGTTCATCCAGCAAGATCGTGCGGGGCTGCATCAGCAGCACCGCTTGCAGACACAGCCAGTGTCGTTGGCCCTGTGACAGGGTGGCGACCGAGACGCCTTGCCAATGGCTGCGGCCATGCCCGGCAAGATGCGCTGCAACTCGGGCCTGCGCGTCGGGCTTGGGCTGGCCCATCTGGATAAGACCAAAGGCCAGTTCCTCATCAACCGTTGGAAACAGGATCTGGTGATCGGGGTTCTGAAACAGGATGCCCAGACGCGCCAGCATTGCTTTGCGGTCGCGCGCGGGGTCGATGCCGTCAACCCGCACCTGGCCTTTGTCTGGCGCGATCAGCCCGGCCATCAACCGCAACAGGGTAGACTTGCCAGACCCGTTGCGACCGATGACGCCAATGCGCGGCTCTGTCAGATGCAACGTCAGACTGGTCAGCACCTGCCGTCCGGTCAGCGTGACAGAAGCATTGTGCATCACAATTCCATTGGACTGTTCGGGGCCATTGGACTGTTCGGGAACCGGGTGTGTCATCAGTCGGCCTTGCCTGCGCTTTGGCCCCGGTCATATCGGCTGGGTGGCAGCGTGAAAAGGCCGAAGGGAGACGACGATGCCGTGCGACCAACATAAAAAAGGGCGGCCCCGATTTCTTCGGGGTCGCCCTGTTCACTGCTGATCGTCAGATCAGATCAGCACGCAGCAATAAAACGGTTGCCGTTTGCATCGCGGTAATAGCACTGGCCGCGCTGCGGAGCGGGACCAATCAGCGTGGACGCAGCAACGCCAACAGCGGCACCGATCAGCGCGCCCGTGGTGCGATCAGACGGTGACGATACGGCAGCGCCGACAGCAGCACCGGTCACGCCACCCAGAACAGCGTTCTGGTCAGCAGTCTGGCACGCAGCCAGCGACAGGGCGACGACGGAGAGAAGAACGAACTTTTTCATTTGGCAGCCTCATTGGTGTTAGTGGGACCGAATTGTATGCACACTAACGCGCTAAAGTTCTGTTTGGTTCCAGTCAGGAATACGTGAACATCAAATAATTTGCGAAAAGCTGCGCACGGGCTGTCTGGCCCGCCTTGCGCGACCGATCAGGTCGCCGCGACCAGTACAACGTCGAATTCCTGCGTCAACAGATCCAATGCGGGCAAAAGACGGTCTTGCACCATCTCTGCGACCGCTGGGCCGGAAAGGCCGCGGATGTTGCCACAAATTGCCTCGACGGCCTGCGCCTGCTTTCCAAGCGTCCCAAACCCGAAAGTGGCCGCTGTTCCTGAGATCTTGTGCGCGATCTTGCCAATCTCTTCAGCGGCAGAAAGCGGGTCATGACCCGCTTCCAGATTGCCCCGTTCGATATCAATTTCTATCTGCCGGCTTGCGGTCAGATCCAGAAAGCGCGGCAATAGCGCCCCTGCCCAAGAGTTGTCGACTGCTGCCATGTGCTACTCTACCTCAACCAGCCAGGAATTGCATCTGATAGCCGGATTGCCCGCGCACTGATGCCCGCGCTCTGCCCAGCATTGTCTTGACCGCAGATGGCGAAAACAAACCAGAGCTCACAGTGGCTCCGACCCGAACTTCCAGCATGGGCAAGCCCAAGCTTTCGTAAACAGCGTCGTATACCATCAGCTCTGCGCCAAGTTCATGTTCGATTTCAAAGGTATCAACAGGCTGAGCCCGATTGAGGATGCAGACAAATTCGCCACTGCCTGCATAGGCCAGCAAAAAGGACTGGCGCTTCATGCAGGCCGCGATGGCTGCTCCGACATCTGCCATGCAATCCAGAAACTCTATACGGGTCAAACGGCGGAACAGGTTGGCCCCTCCGACAACCTGAAATGCAATAGCCGTATGGGTGTGCAGCTTCAGGCGGCTGAGCGTAAGGAGGTGGTTTTCAAGCGCCAGATATTCAATGAGTGAGCCGTTTTTTGGCAAGGCCACGGCATCTTCAAACGCAAAGCGCATGCCCGGCACATCGTCCATCGATTCCATTGCGAACTGAAGCGAGCGGGCAAGGTTATGTTCCTGCACTAGACGGTCCAGCATCCCAAGGCGGGCTTGCAACTCGATCCGGTTGATCGGCTTGGTCAGATAGTCCGTAGCGCCGACAGCAAAGGCCTGATCCACGTGGTCTCGTCCGACCATCGTGGTGACCATCATGATCGGTGTCGAGCTGTGATGCGCGATGGCGCGGATGTGCTGGCAAGCTTCGATGCCGTCCATTTCTGGCATCTGAATGTCCAGAAGGATCGCATCAAACTTATCATTGGGGTTCGCAAGACGCTCCAGCGCTTCGCGCGCCGAGGTCACGCAGACAGGCGCTTGATATCCAAGTTGGCACATCATTTGCGTCAGAACAAAATGAAATGACGGATCATCATCGACTGCCAAGTACCGCATATTTACTGACATGTTTGCCATCCTTGGTTGTATTGATCAACCTAAGCCGGAATTTGCGGCATAATTTGGGCGAACATTAAAATAGTGTTAAAAACCCATGTCGGGTTTAGCGGCCCAGAAGACGCAGAACTGTCTTGCGGAAAACGTCGCCTTGAATGGGTTTAGGGATGACAGCATCGGCGTGATCGCCGTAACCGACTGTTGTGCGGGCGTAATCTGCGTCGGCAGTGAACTGGATCATCGGGGTGGACATGTTGATAGTCCGCGCGGCCTTGAGGTGACGAATGACCCGGTCGCCTGTAATCAAGGGCATGTTCCGGTCAAAGATCATCAAATCGAAGCGTTGAGAAATCGCAGCTTCCAACGCCACTTTTCCATCACCCGCAACAACCAGTTCAATGAACGGGAAGTCAGATAGAAGATGGCGAACAATCTGCTGATTGATCTCGTCATCTTCTGCAAGCAGCACAACTGCTTTCGCCTCACCTTCGCGACTTGTCATCTCAACGATACCCCCGACACTCATCATACTCACACGCTTATCCTGTCGACACAGTGAAAGACTTAATTATTCACAAATTTTCTTCTTAGAATGTGGCAGCAGCGTGGAGCGATCATGGCGTTTCCCCGTCCTTGCTACGCCAGGGTAGTGAGGGGGCCATTTTGATCAATCCCTGGTTGCGCAGGGTTTCTTTTTCACCTCAGGGCCGAGTCAACAGGATCGAAATCGCGTGCAGCAACTCTGCCTGACGGAAGGGCTTTGGTACATGCGAATCGAATCCCGCCATTATGTATTCTGACACCTGATGCGACATTGCATTTGCTGTGACGGCAATGGCAGGTGCCTGCGCGCCCGCCAGCTTTGTGCCGCGAATGTCGTGCAATGCCCCGATGCCGTCCAGAACGGGCATGGCAATATCCAGAATCAGCATGTCAAAGGGGGCGTCGCGTTCTGCACGCTCGCGCCACATCTCGACGGCTTCTGCGCCGTCGGTTGCCAAAACGATCTCTGCCCCAGTGTCTTTCAGCATTTCGTTGATAACCATGCGGTTGGTCGCAGAGTCGTCGGCAATCAGAAGTGACACACCAGAAAGCGAGCCTTTCCCGCTCGGGTTCAATGGGGGCGCTTCGGTGGCCACACTTTCTGACGTTTCATCCAGAGGCAGGACAACTTTAACCCGGGTGCCCAGCCCTGGCTCGCTGGTTACGGTAATGGTGCCATTCATCAGCTCAACCAGTTTCCGCACGATCGTCATGCCAAGCCCGGTGCCGCCAAATCGTCGCGTGGTGCCGCCTTCGGCTTGTTCAAAATTGTCGAAAATTCGCTGCACTTGCTCCACGGACATTCCGATGCCGGTATCTGACACTTCCAGTATCAGCGGCTTTCCTTCGCGGGCCGACATGGTAAGCGAAATAGAGCCGGTTTCAGTGAATTTGATGGCGTTGCTTAGAAGGTTGTTCAGGATTTGGTGGATACGGAACGAATCCCCGACCCGCGCACGCTCGGCACCTGTGTTGGTCAGAACCTCAAACCCCAGTCCTTTTTCCTCGGCCCGCAAGCTGTGCAAAGGCTCGACGTGCCGCGCGACTTCGGCAGGGATAAATGGGATCTGTTCGATCACCATTTTCCCGGCCTCGATTTTTGACATGTCGAGAACCTCGTTCAGCACGTTCAGAAGCAGCTCTCCTGACCGCCGGATGGTTCCGATCATTTCCTTTTTCCGGGGATCATCAATCAAGCCATCCAAAAGCTCGGCCATGCCCAGCACTCCGTTCAACGGCGTGCGGATCTCGTGGCTCATATTGGCAAGGAATGTCGATTTGGATTGGCTGGCGGCCTGCGCTTCCACCAACGCCTGCTCAAGCCGTGCGGTTTTGGTCAGATCGTCGGTCAGATCGACAAAAGATGCGATGATCAGATTGGTTGTTTCGGCGTCTTTGGTCGCGTTATGCGGCACGGCGTTGACCGAAAGAATGCGATGCTCTCCATTGGGCCAGCTGATCGTCACGCGAATGTCGCGCACGATGGACTGGCGGGTGAATGCCTGACGGAACGGCAGATCTTCAGCCGCCATTTCACTGCCATCGGGCGCGGTGATTTGCCATGCCGGGTCATCATACCTCCGGCCCTCAATGCTACTGCGGTCAAGACCGAGGATGCGCTCTGCCTCAGCGTTGGCATAGGTGATGTAGCCCGTGCTATCCATGACGACAATTGCCGACGCCGAGCTGTCCATCACCTGATTGAGGAAGGATTCGTTGCTTAGCAACCGGTCTTCCAGTTGTTTGCGTTCAGTCACATCAAGGTGGATGCCAACCACGGCCTTGTGGGTGCCGTCAGGCTTTCGTGCGGTGACGGCTGATCGCGACAAGATCCAGGCCCAGGTGCCATCCTTGCGCCGCATGCGCAACTGGTGTTCGCGCACAACTTCGCGCCCATCGGGCAAGGGGGCAAAATCGTCCGCCTCGGTTGCATCGAGGCGGACCAGATCATCGGGGTGAACCAACGACCGGAACATGGCATCAGAGGGTTCGCCCAATTCTTCCGGGGTATAACCCAACATTTGCGCGTATCGACCGCCAATTCGCAGCGCACCGGTGTCAACGTTCCAGTCCCAAGTGCCCACATCCGCACTTTCGATGATCTGGGCCAGAGAATCGCGGGCTTCGGCCAGAGACCGGTGCGCCGCGTCCAGTGCCTCTAGCTGGCGGTGACGTTCTGTGGTGTCGATACGGACTGCTATGCGCCCCCCGTCCGGTGTGCGCAAATCCACGCGCCGGATCCACCGATCATCAGAGCGCAAGACCTCATCTATGTTCGGGTTGCGATACCGTTCAATTTGCTCGGCCACCCATTCCTGTTCGCGACCGATCGCCTCTCTGAAGGCTTGCTTCGTGATGCCCAGTTGCAAAAGGTCTTCCTGTAGCACGCCTGGCACAAGAAAATCGGCGGCTTCCGGATACATGCGCTTATAGGCAGAGTTGGCAAAGATCAGGCGTTCGGCGTCATCCCAGATCAGAACGCCGTCGGGCAGGGTTTCTATGGCATTGTAAAGTTGTGCCCGCATCCGGTCGGCTTCGTCAGCCAGTTGTGCTGTCTTTGCCTCTCCTTCTTTTTGGGCTGTCACGTCTGTTTCGATGGAAACATACCCCGTCACCTTGCGGTCGCGGTCGTAGAGCGGAAGAATATTGAAGTCGATCCAATAGCTGTTGCCATCGCGGTCGAAATTGATCGTTTCGCCATGATAGGGTTCATTGTGCGCTATCGCTTTTGCGACCTTGGCTTCGTTGTCAGGATCATTGTGCTTGCCGCGCACCAGACTGGACAGGTCTTTGCCGATGGCTTCGCTCAACGGCCAACCAGTGCGGCGTTCCCATGCCCGGTTGGCCCAGGTGACGCGCTGGTCGGTGTCAATGACCACCACCAGATTCGACATATGCTCCACAACGCGGCCCAGACGATGAAGGTCGTCCGTTTTCTGCATATCGGTTGTGATGTCACGCACGACAAAGATTGCCGTTGGCTGCTCGCCAGGATTGTTTGCCAGCTTTCGCGCGCCGTAGGTTTCATACCAGCGCATTCCCAAAGGAGAGTCCAACATGAATCGCGTCGGCGTGCTGCGGCCATGCTTCATCGTTTCGGCCAGCACCGCACGGCTTTTGGCCGCCACATCCGCTGGCAAAACATCTTCCAGGGTGTGTCCGGGCAAGCTGTCACGCGAATCGCCCAAAAGGTTGGCGGGACCGGCCATGAAATCGGTGTAACGCCCCTCGGCAGTGATTTCGAAAACGAGGTCGGGCAGAACGCCCAAAATTGCCGTCAGCCGTTCATAAGAAGCGATTGCGCTATGTTCGTCCTCTGACGGTTCCGGGCGTTCAGAGCTTAGGCCGGTATAGCCAAGAAACGTGCCATCAGAATCGTGGCGAGGTGTGCCGGTGCTGCGAAGCCAGCGGCTGGTGCCGTCAGGCAGCATCACCGAATGAATGTGGTTCCGGATGGGCATCTTCGACGCCATGCGGTCGTGCAGGGTGGCCCAGTCAACGCCCGCCCAGTCGGCTTGCCGCAAAGGTTTGCCATCTGGCGCAGAACCGGTGCCATCGGGCAAGGGGGCGGCCAGATATGTCAACTGCCCCTTTGCATCCATATCCCAGATCCAAAGCCCGAACAGGGCTGCAAGCTCTTCCAGACGGGTCGAGCTTCGGCTTGCGTTGCTCTGCTCCAGTATAAGTCGCAGCACAGACCGCAGACTGACCAGGGCGTCTTCAACCTCGGCAGGCAGCGCGCGCCCGTCCAGACGCAGCAGCAGGACTGCCGGTGCGTTGCCAATCTTGCCCAGTGCGATCTTGCGAAACGGTCCATTGCCCGACCCTTCACAGCCTTGCCCCGCGTTCAAAACCTCACACAGGCATTGCATCTCTGTCGCTGGAACAGCAACGCGAACCAGAGCCGATGCATCGGCAGGGCCGACAAGCAACAAACCCGCCTTGGCGCCGCATCGCTGCACCAGCCATTGTAAAACGGTGGCAAGCCTGTCGTGCGCCGTAAGATCTTCGATAGACTGGAGGAGGTCAGCAGTAAAAGACATCAGGTTTGTCAGTCTTTCCGTTATCGGGTTGCGAATGTGCCTGTTGGCCCATCTACAACTTATTCGCGAGCGGTTGCCAACGGTTCTGCAACCGCCGGCAAATAATTGCGCTCAGCTTTGCCAAAATATCGTAAACGAGCCAACACCCGAACGACAAGGTCAGGTCAGAGGCTGTTTTGTAAGGTTACGTCGCGGCTTTGGCACAGAATGAAAGATCGCGAGACTGGCGCCCTTTTACGGCACAGCCTGAAAGTTGGCGGGCAACCCCATCTGGTGAAGCCTTGGCCGGTCTGCCCGCGCCAAAAGCACAGGCTGACCGGCAGGTTTCATGCACCGCGCGCGGCAGCGACCGAGGCTTCCAGAATATCCATCCCTTCCGCGAAATGCGCATCGGGAATGGTGATCGGCGCAAGGAAACGCACAACATTGCCGTAGACGCCACAGGTCAGCAGGATCAGGCCGCGCTTTTGCGCCTCGGCCCGGACGCGGGCGGTAAAGCCTGCATCGGGTTCCTTGGTGCCGGGGTTGGCAAATTCTACCGCCACCATGAAGCCGGGGCCGCGGATATCGATGATTTCCGGCGCGGTTGCGCGGATCGATTCGAGGCGCTGTTTCAACCGGCTGCCCAGTTCATTGGCGCGCGCGCACAGGTCTTCGTCTTCAATCACATCCAGCACGGCGTTGGCTGCGGCAATGCCCAAGGGGTTGCCGGCATAGGTGCCGCCAAGGCCGCCGGGGTTGGCCGCATCCATCAGTTCGGCGCGCCCGGTGACAGCGGCCAGCGGCAGACCACCTGCCAGTCCCTTGGCCATGGTGGTCAGATCGGCGGCAACGCCATAGGCGTCCATCGCAAACAGGTTGCCGGTACGGGCAAAGCCGGTCTGCACCTCGTCGGCGATCATCACGATACCATGCTTGTCGCACAAAGCGCGGATGGCTTTGATCAGATCGGCCGGGGCAGGATAGAAGCCGCCTTCACCCTGCACAGGTTCAAAGATGATCGCGGCCACGCGCGCCGGGTCCAGATCGGATTTGAACAGCTTTTCAATGCCCGCCATTGCGTCTTTGGTCGAAATGCCATGCGGTTCCATCGGGAAGGGTACATGGAACACATCCGGCATCATCGCGCCGAAGCCCTTTTTATAGGGCTCTACCTTGCCGGTCAGCGACATGCCCATGAACGTCCGGCCATGAAAACCGCCGCCAAAGGCGATCACCGCGTTGCGCCCGGTGGCGATGCGAGCGATTTTCACCGCGTTTTCGCAAGCCTCGGCCCCGGTCGTGACAAAGATCGTCTTTTTCTTGAAGTCGCCCGGCACCTTTTCATTCAGACGTTCAGCAAGGCGGATGTAATTCTCATACGGCATCACCTGATGGCAGGTGTGGGTGAAGCGGCTCATCTGTTCGGTGACTGCGGCCATCACGCGCGGGTGGCAATGCCCGGTGTTGACCACCGCGATTCCGGCGGCAAAGTCGATGTAGCGGTTGCCCTCGATATCCCAAACCTCGGCGTTCAGCGCACGGTCGGCGTAGATCTGGGTCATCATGCCCACACCACGCGAAATGGCATCATCACGGCGGCGGGCTACGTCTGCGTTCAGCATGGCTTTGGGTTCCCTCATGGCCCGACATGGGCTGTTGCGCGATATTTGATCAAACTTTTCTGGTTTCGTCCATCATGTTCACGACGCAGTCTGGGCTGTTTTCGTCAGCGGTGCAAAAAATGGTGAACGGGGCAGGGTGATTCATTTGCTGTTAACCTTACCCGGTGCAGGGTGGCTTTGCGAATGAGGCGAGGCGGACATGGGACAGACATCCAAACCCACACCCCAACCGACACCCCTGGACGATGACCCGGTGGATTGCCTGTGCCTCATTCGCTCCCGAAGGGTAGGGCCGGTTACATGGCACCGGCTGATGGCCGAACATGGCTCGGCACGGGCAGCTTTGGCCGCTTTGCCCGATGTGGCGCGCGCGGCTGGGGTAGAGAATTACGCCACTTGCCCTGTCGAGGTGGCCCGTCACGAAATGGCCCAAGGCCGCGCGGCAGGGGCGCAGATGATCACTTGGGGAGAGGCAAGCTATCCGCTGGCGCTGTGCGATCTTCCCGACGCCCCACCTGTGCTGTGGGTGATCGGTGACGCCAGTCTGCTGCACCGTCCGATGTTGGCGCTGGTCGGCGCGCGCAATGCGTCGTCTTTGGGGCTGCGCATGGCGCGACGTCTGGCCGAAGGCGTGGCGCAGGCAGGTCTGGTAACGGTGTCAGGACTTGCGCGCGGCATTGACGCGGCGGTGCATGAGGCGACGCTTGCCACCGGAACCGTTGCTGTGCAGGCGGGCGGGGTTGATGTGACCTATCCGGAAGAAAACCGGCATCTGATGACCCAGATCGCGGCGCAGGGCTGTCTTGTGTCGGAACAGCCCATGGGCCTGCAACCGCAAGCGCGCCACTTCCCTCAGCGCAACCGCATCGTGTCAGGTCTGTCGCGCGCCGTTGTGGTGGTTGAGGCGGCGGCGCGCTCTGGCTCGCTTATCACCGCGAAGACCGCACTGGATCAGGGGCGCGATGTGCTGGTCGTGCCGGGGCACCCGTTTGATGCGCGCGCAGCGGGCTGCAACATACTGCTGCGTGATGGGGCCACGTTGATCCGTGGGCCTGCCGATGTGCTGGAATCGATCGGGGGCGCCGTTGTGGAATTTCCCGCCCCCCCGCCAGATGCAGAGGAACTGCCGTTGCCTGGGCCCACGCCCGCGCGCCGCCCGCTGACCGATATGGCTGCCGTCCACAGCCAGATCCTCGCCCGGCTTGGCCCCAGCCCCCTTGCCGAAGATCAACTGATCCGTGATCTGTCGATGCCCCCTGCAACGGTCGCCCAGCATCTGCTGACGCTGGAACTGGATGGCCGCGTTCACCGTGCGCCCGGCGGGCTTCTCAGCCGGTTGGATTAAGCACCCGGATACAGGCCGCAGATTGTTGCGCAGATTGTTGCGCAGATTGTTGCATTGACATTCGCACCGCTTCGCCCACATCTTGCCGCGCCTCTCGGGGATTTCGTGCAAAAAGGGTATTTCATGGCCGTCGTCGTAGTTGAATCTCCTGCTAAGGCCAAGACAATAAACAAATATCTTGGTTCTGACTTCACGGTTCTGGCCTCTTATGGCCATGTGCGCGACCTGCCTGCAAAGGACGGGTCTGTCGATACCGAGCATGATTTTGCGATGACATGGGAAATTGCGGCCGAGTCGAAAAAGCACATCCGAGCCATCACCGAGGCGTTGAAAACTGATGATACCCTGATCCTTGCGACCGACCCTGACCGCGAGGGTGAGGCGATTTCGTGGCACCTGAAAGAGGCGTTGGCCAGCAGTCTGAAAAAGGGCAAGACCGTTGCCCGCGTCACCTTCAACGCCATCACCAAAGACGCTGTGACACAGGCGATGAAGAACCCGCGTGAGATCGACACACCGCTGGTCGAGGCGTATCTGGCCCGCCGTGCGCTTGATTATCTTGTGGGCTTTACCCTTTCTCCGGTTTTGTGGCGAAAGCTGCCGGGATCAAAGTCTGCGGGCCGGGTGCAATCGGTTTGCCTGCGCCTGATCGTTGAGCGTGAGATGGAGGTCGAGGCGTTCCGTGCCCGCGAATACTGGTCTGTCAAGGTGGTACTGGTCACCCCGCGGGGGCAGGAATTTGAAGCGCGCCTGACCGTTCTTGGCGGCAAGAAGCTGGATAAGTTTGACATTCCGACCGCTGCGGCCGCTGAACTGGCGGTGCAGGCGGTCACGTCCCGAAACCTGAGTGTGCAGTCGGTTGAGGCAAAGCCCGCCAACCGCAACCCCTATCCCCCCTTTATGACCTCGACCCTGCAACAAGAGGCCAGCCGAAAACTGGGCATGGGCGCCAAACAATGCATGTCCACCGCGCAGCGTTTGTATGAGGCGGGCCACATCACCTATATGCGAACCGACGGTATCGACATGGCGCCCGAGGCTGTGACGCAGGCGCGCGACGCAATCAAGGACCGCTTTGGCGCGGCCTATGTGCCAGACAGCCCGCGCATCTATAAGAACAAGGCCAAAAACGCACAGGAAGCCCACGAATGTATCCGCCCGACCGAAATGTCGGCAGCGCCGGAAAAGCTGCGTCTGTCGGAAAAGGATCAGGCCAATCTGTATGACCTGATCTGGAAACGCACCATCGCCAGCCAGATGGCCGCCGCGCGTCTGGAACGCACCACTGTTGATGTCGGCAGCGATGACGGGCAGGTTGTGCTGCGCGCGACAGGGCAGGTCGTGCAGTTTGACGGATTTCTGAAGGTCTATGACGAAGGCCGGGACGACGAAGATGAAGAAGGCGGCCGCCTGCCGCAGATCATGCAAGGGGAACCAGCGACAAAGCAGTCGGTTGCGCCCGAGCAGCATTTCACCCAGCCACCGCCGCGCTACACCGAGGCCACATTGGTCAAACGGATGGAAGAACTGGGCATTGGCCGTCCGTCCACCTATGCGTCAGTGCTGTCCACGATTCAGGATCGTGAGTATGTGCGCAAAGACAAAAACCGCCTGATCCCCGAGGATAAGGGGCGGTTGGTTACTGCATTTCTGACCAACTATTTCCGGCGCTATGTGGAATATGATTTCACTGCCGATCTTGAAAACCAGCTTGATGACGTGTCGGCCGGAGAGCGTGATTACAAGGATGTGCTGGAAAGATTCTGGCGCGATTTCTCGGCGGCCGTTGCGGAAACCTCTGATCTGCGGATCGGAGAGGTGCTCGAAAAGATTGATGATTTTCTGTCACCGCACCTTTATCCGCTGCGGGAGGATGGATCAGACCCGCGGTCTTGTCCGACCTGCGGCACCGGACGTCTGCATCTGAAAACGGCGCGGTCGGGGTCTGCGTTCATCGGCTGCAAGAACTATCCCGAATGCCGCTATACCCGTCCGATTTCGGGCGGCGAAGATGCGGGCGGGGCCGATGGCCGCATTCTGGGTGAGGATGAGAATGGCTTGCCGATCACCATGCGCGCCGGGCGGTTCGGGCCTTATGTGCAACGCGGTGAAGCGACCGAGGAACAGCCCAAGCCCGACCGTGCCAGCCTGCCAAAGGGCTGGGGCGCTGACAGTCTGACGCTGGAGCGCGCGTTGGAGTTGCTGTCCTTGCCGCGTCTGATCGGCGCGCATCCGGAAGACGGCCAGCCGGTGGAGGCCGCGATTGGTCGCTACGGGCCATATGTCAAACACAACGCGACCTATGCAAATATTGCGGATGTTGAGGAAGTGTTCACCATCGGCATGAACCGCGCGATGGAAGTGCTGGCGCTCAAGGCCAGCCGGGGGCGCGGGGCAAGCGCACCGGCAGAGCCGATCAAGGCGCTTGGCGATCACCCCGATGGCGGGGCAATTACTGTGATGCCGGGGCGCTATGGTCCTTATATCAAATGGGAAAAGGTCAACGCGACCATCCCGAAAGAGATCGCGCCCGAAGATATCAATATAGATCAGGCATTGGAACTGATCGCGGAAAAGGTCGCCAAGTCGCCGGGCAAGAAGAAAGCCGCGCCGAAAAAGGCCGCCGCGAAAACCGCCAAACCGGCGGCCAAAAAGCCAGCGGCAAAGAAAGCCCCGGCCAAGAAGCCCGCCGCGAAAAAGGCCGCTGAATAGCCTTAGCCCGTCCGCGGGTTGATCAGCCGCCCCATCACAGCCCCGGCGCGCAGCACTCCGATGCGCGCGCCGTTCTCCACCACCGCCATCTCGCCTGCGCCATCGCGGATCGCGGCCATGATCTCGCGCACCGGGGTTTCCGCGCCGACAACATGGGCCGAGGCGGTCTCCCCCGCGACCATTACATCGCGCGCGGTCAGCACCGACAGAGGGTTCATGTGGGCGACGAAATCCTGCACATATTCGTCCACCGGATTGGCAATGATCTCGCGTGCGGTGCCGCATTGCACGATCCGCCCGCCTTCCATCAGCGCGATGCGGTTGCCGATCTTGAACGCCTCGTCCAGATCGTGGCTGACAAAGACGATCGTGCGTTTCAGCGTCGATTGCAGCTCCAGAAGTTCATCTTGCAGCTTGGCGCGGATCAGCGGGTCCAATGCCGAAAACGGCTCATCCATCAGCAGGATCGGGGCCTCGGTTGCAAAGGCCCGCGCAAGGCCCACCCGCTGCTGCATGCCGCCCGACAGATCGCCCACCTTGCGGTCGGCCCATTGGCTCAGGTTGACCAGCTCCAGCTGCGTATCGACCCGCTCGCGCCGCTCGGCCGCGGCCATGCCGCCCAGTTCCAGCCCCAGGCCGACATTTTCGCGCACCGTGCGCCATGGCAGCAGGCCAAATTGCTGAAACACCATCGCCACCCGGCTCAGCCGGATGCGGCGCAAGGTTGCGGCGTCGGCATGGGTCACATCGACCAAGCCGTTGCCATCGCTGACATGCACCGCCCCCCGGCACACCGGGTTCAACCCGTTGACCGCGCGCAGCAACGTTGATTTGCCAGATCCCGACAAACCCATCAGCACCAGAATCTCGCCTGTTGCGACATCAAGGCTGCAGTCATGCACCCCCAGAACCTGGCCTGTGCTTTTCTGGATCTCGCTCCGGGTTTGGCCCTTGTCCATCAGGGGCAGGGCGCGGTCGGGGTGATCGCCAAACACGATCGATACTTTGTCAAAGCGAACGGCCAGTCCGGCGGTGTCTTTCGCGTCGGTCACCGGGTTCATTTGCGCGCTCCCAGCCGAAGCATGCGGTCCAGCATGATGGCGACCACTACGATGATGAAGCCCGATTCAAACCCAAGCGCCGAATTCACGGTGTTCAGCGCCCGCACCACCGGCACGCCAAGGCCGTTTGCCCCCACCAGTGCTGCAATCACCACCATCGACAGCGACAGCATGATGGTCTGGTTCAGCCCGGCCATGATCTGGGGCAGCGCATAGGGCAGCTCTACCTTCCACAGCCGTTGGGTCGGCGTTGCACCAAAGGCGGTTGCCGCTTCCAGCAGGGCCGTCGGGGTAGATGAAACCCCCAGATGCGTCAGCCGGATCGGCGCGGGCAGCACGAAAATTACCGTGGCAATTAGGCCCGGCACCATGCCAAGACCAAAGAATACGATGGCCGGAATCAGGTAAACAAAGGTGGGCAGCGTTTGCATCAGATCCAGCACGGGCGAGATGGCACCATACAGCCGTGGCCGGTGCGCCGTGGCAATCCCGATCGGCACGCCGACCCCCATACAGACCACACAGGCGGATAATATCAGCGTCAGACTCTCCATAGTGGCCATCCAGTAGCCTTGATTGAGGATGAACAGGAACCCGACCAGCACCCCCACAGCCACCGTCCAGCGTCGCTGCAACGCCCATGTCAGCGCGACAAAGGCCGCGACAACCACCAAGGGATGTGGCGTCGACAAACACCACAGGATCGCAGCAATCATCGCCTCCATCATGTTGGAGATTGTGTCAAAGACACCGCTCAGATTGTTGTTCATCCAGTCGAACACCGCCTTGGCGGTTCTGCCCACTGGCAATTTGTAACCCGTCAGCCAGTCCATCACATCGGCCCGCCCATTTATCGTGGTAAAGATACTCAGCCGATCCGCCACCGGTCCGAAGACCGGCGGCTTGGGGGGCGCGCTGCCCCGGCGGCTTACACCAGCGCCCCCGTCATGTCGGGGGCACTTCTCAGTTCAGCGCGGCAGCCACAGCGGCCATGGCGTCGCCACCATCTTTTGTGGTCACGCCGTCCAGCCAAGGTTCCCACGCAGTAGGGTTGGCGGCCAGCCAAGCCTTTGCGGCCACCGCCGGATCTTCGCCGTCATCCAGGATTGCACCCATGATCTCGTTTTCCATGGCGAGCGTGAACGTCAGGTTTTGCAACAGCTTGCCGGTATTCGGGCATTCCGCGACATAGCCCGCGCGGGTGTTGGTCGCTACCACAGCGCCGCCCAAATCGGGGCCAAAGTAATCATCCCCCCCGGTCAGATAAGTCATGGTGAAATTGGCGTTCATCGGGTGCGGTTCCCAGCCAAGAAACACGACCGGCTTGCCATCGCGGTTCGCTCGCGCCACTGCCGAAAGCATCCCCTGTTCCGAGGATTCCACGATCTTGAACCCATCCAGCCCGAACGGCCCGCTCTCGATCATATCGAGGATCAGACGGTTGCCGTCATTGCCCGGCTCGATCCCGTAAATCTGACCACCCAGAGCGTTTTGCTGGGCTGCGATGTCGCTGAAATCGGCAATGCCAAGGGCTGCACCATGCTCGTTGGTGGCCAGCGTGTATTTTGCCCCCTCAAGATTGGTCCGCACCGTGTCCACCGTGCCTGCCTCGCGATAGGGGGCGATATCGGCCTCCATCGTCGGCATCCAGTTGCCCAGGAACACGTCGATGTCATTGCCCGCAAGCCCGGTATAAGTCACCGGCACGGACAACAGTTTGATCTCGGTCTGGTAACCCAAAGCTTCCAGCACAACGGTCGTTGCTGCCGTGGTTGCGGTGATGTCGGTCCAGCCCACATCCGAGAAAATCACTTTGTCACAGCTTGCGGCGAATGCGCTGCCCGCAAAGGCAAAGGTGACAGTTGTTGCCAGAAAGGCGGAACGAAGGGTCATTGGTGGCTCCCTATTTTTTTGTTGATTGACGAGTCAATAAACTTCAAGCTTACTTCGTTTGGCAAGATATTTCCACAAGGTCACACATAAATGCCGAAACTTGGGATGGAGCCTATCCGAAAGGATGCGTTGGTCAAAGCCACGATCTCTGAGATCGGGCGGGCCGGTTCCTTGGATGTAACTGTATCCCAGATCGCGCGGCGGGCAGGTATGTCGCCAGCGTTGGCGCATCACTACTTTGGCTCCAAAGAGGAAATGTTTCTGGCCGCCATGCGCCATATACTCACGCTTTACGGGGCCGAAGTGCGCGGTGCCCTGGCCGCCGCCGAGGGGCCAGAGGCGCGACTGCGCGCAATTCTGCGCGCCAGCTTCAGCCCCGGAAACTTCCGGCGCGAGGCGGTCAGCGCCTGGCTGAATTTCTGGGTACTGGCGCAGACCGTGCCACAGGCGCGGCGCCTGCTCGCTGTCTATCAGCGGCGTCTGCGCTCAAATCTGATGTCTTGTCTTGTGCCCTTGTCCGGGGACAAAGCTGCCGCACTGGCCGATGGCTTGGGCGCATTGATTGATGGGCTGTATCTGCGCGAAGTGCTGAAATCCGGCCCACCCGATGGGCTGGCGGCAGTGGCGACCGCGCTCAACTATCTTAACTCACAACTTCCGGGGGATGACGCATGAAAGCGCAACCAACAGCCAGCCATTTCATTGATGGGGCTTATGTTGAAGATACCGCTGGCGCGGTGATTGATGTGATTTATCCGGCCACAGGCGAGATCATCGCCCGTCTGCATGAGGCCACACCGGCCCTGATCGAGCGCGCTTTGGCATCGGCCACCCGTGCGCAAGCCGACTGGGCTGCAACTCGTCCCGTGGACCGCGCCCGCATTTTGCGCCGTGCGGCTGACATGATTCGCGACCGGGCCGAAGAACTGGCGCAGCTTGAAACGATGGACACCGGCAAGCCGATACAGGAAACGCGGGTTGCCGACTGGCCATCGGGTGCGGATGCACTGGAGTATTTTGCCGGTCTTACGCCGACGGTAACGGGCGAGACCATCCCGGTGGGCCGTGACTTTGTTTATACCATCCGCGAAGCCTTGGGGGTGTGCGTTGGTATTGGCGCGTGGAACTACCCCAGCCAGATTGCCTGCTGGAAATCCGCGCCTGCCCTCGCCTTTGGCAATGCGATGGTGTTCAAGCCGTCCGAAGTCACGCCTTTGGGCGCCTTGAAACTGGCTGAAATCTACATTGCGGCGGGTCTGCCAGCGGGTCTGTTCAACGTGCTGCAAGGGCGCGGTTCGGTTGGCGCGGCGCTGGTCACCGACCCGCGCGTGGCCAAGGTTTCGCTGACCGGATCGGTGTCGACAGGTCGCAAGGTATACGCCGCCGCTGCCGAGGGGATGCGCCATGTGACGATGGAGTTGGGCGGCAAATCCCCGCTGGTTATCTTTGATGATGCCAGCCTTGATGATGCTGTCGGTGCCGCAATGATGGCAAATTTCTACTCATCCGGTCAGGTGTGCAGCAATGGCACCCGTGTGTTCGTGCAAAAAGGGATCAAGGATGCCTTCCTGTCGCGCTTGAAAACCCGCGCGCAGGCGATGGTTTTGGGTGACCCGCTGGACGATGCCACCCAGATGGGCCCGCTGGTGTCAGAACTGCAACTGACCAAGGTTTTGGGCTATATCGACACTGCGAAAGCCGAAGGTGGGCGTCTGGTAACGGGCGGCGGCCGCACGGCGCTCAATACCGGCTATTATGTCCAGCCTACGGTTTTTGCCGACATCACCGATGAAATGACCATCGCCCGCGAAGAGGTGTTTGGCCCGGTCATGGCGGTGCTGGATTTTGACACCGAGGCCGAGGCGATCACCCGCGCCAATGCCACCGAATTTGGCCTTGCGGCAGGCGTGTTTACCGCCGATCTGACCCGAGCGCACCGGGTTATCGGCCAGTTGCAAGCCGGCACCTGCTGGATCAACGCCTATAACCTGACCCCGGTAGAGGCGCCCTTTGGCGGCAACAAGGCCTCGGGCGTGGGGCGCGAAAACGGCCATGCAGCGGTGCAGCACTACACGCAGGTCAAGTCAGTCTACGTCGGCATGGGGCCGGTCGACGCGCCCTATTAAACCGGAAGTAAAGTCAAAGAAATGCACGCGGATTACGTTATCATCGGGGCAGGCTCTGCCGGTTGCGCAATGGCTTACCGTCTGGCCGAGGCTGGACGGCGCGTCACTGTGATTGAGGCTGGCGGCTCAGACGCTGGCCCTTTCATCCAGATGCCCGCCGCGCTGTCATACCCAATGAATATGGGTATGTATGACTGGGGCCTGCAATCGGAACCCGAACCCCACCTTGGCGGGCGCCGTCTGGTCACGCCGCGCGGCAAGGTCATCGGCGGGTCGTCGTCGATCAATGGTATGGTCTATGTGCGCGGCCATGCCCGTGACTACGACACATGGGCCGAGATGGGGGCGGACGGCTGGGCCTATGCCGATGTACTGCCTTATTTCAAACGGATGGAGCAGTCGCATGGCGGCTCTGGCCCGGAATACCGCGGCACCGATGGCCCGCTGCACATCACGCGCGGCCCACGGGCCAACCCCTTGTTCGATGCCTTTATCGCGGCAGGCGAACAGGCGGGCTATCCGGTGACGCAGGACTATAATGGCGAACAGCAAGAGGGCTTTGGCCCAATGGAAGCGACGATCTACAAAGGTCGCCGCTGGTCAGCCGCCAATGCCTACCTCAAACCCGCGATGGCGGGGGGCAATGTTCACCTGCTGCGCGGCAATGCCCGCCGCGTGGTGATCGAGAATGGCCGCGCCACTGGGGTAGAGTTGGATCAGGGAGGCGCGCCCTTTGTTGTGCAGGCGGGGCGCGAGGTGATAATCGCGGCTTCATCACTTAATAGCCCGAAACTGCTGATGCTGTCAGGGATTGGCCCGGCGGCAGAACTTGCCCGCCACGGTATTGCGCTGGTGGCGGATCGCCCCGGCGTTGGGGCAAACCTGCAAGACCATCTGGAAATTTATTTCCAGTTTGCGGCCGCTCAGCCGATAACCCTCTACAAATACTGGAACCTTTGGGGGAAGGCGCTGATCGGCGCGCAGTGGCTGTTCACCGGTAAAGGCCTGGGCGCCAGCAATCAGTTTGAGGCTTGTGCCTTTATCCGCTCACATGCGGGGATCGATTACCCCAACCTTCAGTATCATTTCTTGCCGATTGCAGTGCGCTACGATGGCAAGGTCGCTGCCGGGGGCCATGGGTTTCAGGCACATGTGGGGCCGATGCGGTCGAAATCGCGCGGCTCTGTCACGCTGCGCTCGGCTGACCCGAATGACGCGCCGGTGATCCGGTTCAACTATATGTCGCACCCCGACGACTGGGCCGAATTCCGCGCCGCCATCCGCCTGACGCGAGAGGTATTTTCCCAAGCTGCCATGGCGCCCTTTGTTAAAAGTGAGATCCAGCCGGGGCCTGATGTGAACACGGATGACGAGATTGACGCCTTTCTGCGCGAACACGTCGAATCGGCCTATCACCCCTGCGGCACGGCGCGCATGGGGCGCAGATCGGACCCGATGGCGGTAGTGGACGCCGAATGCCGGGTCATCGGCGTCGAAGGTCTGCGACTGGCGGACAGCTCGGTGTTTCCGCAGGTGACAAATGGAAACCTGAATGCGCCCTCGATCATGGTGGGCGAAAAGGCGGCGGACCATATCCTTGGCCGGACGCCTCTGGCGCCAATGAATCTTGGACCCTGGACACATCCGAACTGGCAAACCCAGCAGCGCTGACCATTACAGGCAACAGGATGAACGCTTGTTAACCTTTCGTTAACATTTGCCCTTGCATGTGCGCGATAATGACCCGATTTCTGGGTCATGTTAATCATTCGTTCCCTTCTCGTTCTTGCGGCTCTGTCCATCGCCACACCCGTGGCCATAGCTGTTGCCGTGACCCGGGACGGGGCTGTCAGGGTGATTGATGGCGATACTCTTGACTGGCAAGGACAGCGTGTGCGGCTGTTCGGCATCGACGCGCCGGAACGGGGGCAACGGTGCGACCGCCATGGTCAAAGCTGGGATTGCGGGGCGTGGTCCGCAACCATGCTAACCCGTGCCGTCGGCAACGGGCCGGTAACCTGCATCCGCGAAGACACCGACCGCTATGGCCGCATGGTCGCCACTTGCACTGCGGGCCGGTTGGACCTGTCCCGCGCGCAGGTGCAGGCGGGGGCGGCACAGGCCTATGCTCGGTATTCAGGCCGCTACCTTGCAGATCAAGCCACGGCCAAAGCCGCAGGTGTCGGCCTGTGGGCGGGCCGCATGGTGACGCCTCAAGCTCACCGCCAGAGCGGCGCCAAACCCGCGCAAGCAGCGCCGGCTGGCTGCGATATCAAGGGCAATATCGGCGCGTCGGGCCGCATCTTTCACCACCCCGGTCAGCGCGACTACGCCGCAACCCGTATTGATGTGTCAAAAGGTGAGGCATGGTTCTGCACCGAAGCCGAAGCCAGATCCGCAGGGTTCCGCCCGGCCCGACGCTGAGAGGGGGCGTTGCCCCCGCGCTTTGCGCGCCCCCCAGAGTATTTCCAAAGCAGCAAGCCTCAGAGGCACCTCTTTGGATTGCTGCTTGCCAAATACTCCCGCCGGAGGCGCAGGCTTGCCAAGGGCGATCAGCGTTTCTCAGGACAGGATTTCATACGGCAGCACGTCGCGGCGGTCAGGGTTGACGCGCAACCGGCGCTCCAACGGCGGAACGGACCGTTGGTGGCAATCGGGCCGCTCGCAGATACGGCAGGAAATGCCGATCGGCTCGAACCGGCCTTTCAGGTCCAGCCCATCAGCATAGACCAAGGCACCCGCGTGTTGCACTTCGCAGCCAAGGCCGATGGCATAGCGGCGGGTCGGCGCGTGGAAAGAGCCGCCGGGTTTTGATACGTCACGTGCCAGGCACAAATACCGCACCCCATCCGGGGTTTCTGCAAGCTGACGCAGGAACCGCCCGGGCGTCTCAAACGCGCGATGGACATTCCACAACGGACAAGCCCCGCCAAAGCGCGCGAATTGCAGCCTTGTGGCCGAGTGGCGCTTGGTGATCGTGCCTGCCTGATCGACCCTCACGAAGAAAAACGGAATCCCCTTTGCCCCCGGTCGTTGCAATGTGGAGAGCCGATGCGCCACTTGCTCAATACTGGCGCCAAAAAGGTCGGCCAGCCGTTCCAGATCATGCCGTGTGCTGCTGGCGGCGTCCAGAAAGGCGCGGTAGGGCAGTAAAGCGGCGCCGGCGAAGTAGTTGGCCAGCCCGATCTTGGCAATTTCGCGTGCCTCTGGCGTGTGAAAGCGGGCGAGGTCCAGCGTGGCGTCGAGAAGGTCGTTCTGGGTGATCAGTGCGACCTGATGCAATAGCTGGAACCTTTGGGTGGGCCCCGCCGCACGGGCCGAGACATCAAGCCGCTTTGCGACAGGATCGTAGCGGCGCATTGCATCGGTGTCGCTGAAATGCAGGCTGATGCCACGTCGCTCCAGCGCCTCGCGTGCGGCCTGAACCACATCGCGGCGCCCATTTGGTCCGGTGACAAAGTGTTCGGCGGCGCGGTCCACCGCATCCAGATAATTGTCGCAATAGTGAAAGAAATCACGCACTTCTTCCCAAGGTGAGGGGCGCAATGCAGCGTCTTCCCGGCCCAGCGCCTCATCCAGAGAGGCAAGCCGCTCGTGGGTCTGGCGATAGGCGCGGTGCAGATCCAGAAAGGCGCGGGCCAGCGCCGGAGCGTTCGAGGCCGCCAGCCGCAGGTCGGCCAAGGGGGGGGCCGCGGAGCCAAAGACCGGGTCGGCCAGCGCCTCTTTCATGTCGCTGACCAGCCGCTCACTTTCGCCGACGGTGAGTTCAGTGACATCCAGACCGAACTCTTGCGCCAGTGCCAGCACCACCCCGGCCGATACCGGCCTGTGGTTGTTTTCCATCTGGTTCAGGTATGGCAAAGATACTGACAATTTGTCGGCAAACAGCTTTTGCGTCAGCCCCAGACGCCCACGCATCTCGCGCAGTTTCGCGCCCGCATACAGCTTTTGAGTGGCCATGCCGTCCCCCCGGATTTGCAAAGCCATCTTCGCCTTTGCAAAGCCGCCGTCAAGCGGTCAGGACGTCAGACCAAGTGCGCGGGCGCGCTGCATCACCCACAGGATCGACACCACCGCACCGATTGACGAGGCGAGCATCAGCAGCACAAGCGGGGTTTCGGACGCGCCGGGCCCCAACAAGGCGCCAGCAAGGGCCGCCAGCGCCGCGCCGCCACCGATCATGATGGCCCCGCCAAGACCCGATGCGGTCCCCGCAAGTTCGGGCTTGATCGACAACATGCCGGCATTGGCGTTGGGCAATGTCATCCCGTTGCCGAAACCGACAAAGGTGGTGAAGCCAAAAAACACATAGGCCGAATGCAGCCCGGCCAGCGTCAACACCGCAAGCGTCGAAAGCCCCGCCAGTGTGATCAGCGCGCCGATGAACACCATGCGGTTCATTCCGATCCGCACTGAAAACCGCCCTGCCACGAAATTGCCTGCCGCATAGCCGATGGCGGTCAGCGCAAACAGCGCGCCCACGCCAGAGGCAGACAGGCCAAACACCTCGGTTCCGACGTAGGGCGCGCCGCCCAGATAGGCAAAGAACGACCCCGATGCGAAGGCCGCGCACAGCGCATAGCCCCAAAACCGTTGCGACCGTAGCAGTTGCGGATATTGGCGGATCTGGGCACCCAGTGTCACAGGGCGGATCGTGGCCGTTTCCCCCAGATCGGCCCATGTCAGCCACAGCGTCACCAGACCCAGCACCAGCAACAGGCCAAAGTTGGCTTGCCATCCGATGGCCTCTTCCAGAACGCCGCCGATCACGGGGCCGATCATCGGCACGATGCTCATGCCCATGGTGACATAGCCGATCATGCTGGCGGCCTGTTCATCTGGGACCATGTCGCGCACCACTGCGCGTGACAGCACCATTCCGGCGGCAATCACCGCCTGAGCCATGCGGAACACCAGAAATGCCGTCGCATTGGGGGCAAGCAAGGTGCCAAGCGTCGCGATCAGAAACAGGACGAGCGACCACAAAAGCACTTTGCGCCGACCGTAGCGGTCCGAAATCGGGCCGATGATAATTTGCAACACGGCAGACAGCGCCAGATACAGCGCAACGGACAGCTGCATCAGCGCATAGGGCACCCCGAACCATGCAGCCATTCCCGGCAGGGATGGCAGAAAGATATTCATGGTCAGCGCCGAAAGCCCGGCAAGCAGGATGAGTGTTGCGATATGCGGCGGTGTTCTGCGATCGAGGAAAATACTTTCAGTCATCCGCTCTTGCTAATCCCGCCGACATATCATGTCCACGCCGTTCGGGCAGGGGTGAGTGTGCGCCTATGCCCATTTATGAAAGATGAAAAACGCTCCCAAGCCGATAAACGCAAAGCCCACAATATGGTTCCAGCTGAGTGGTTCTTTCAGATAGAACACCGAAAAGACCGCAAAAACCGAGAGGGTAATCACCTCTTGAATGGTTTTCAGCTCGGCCGCGCTGAAGTGGCCGTGCCCGATCCGGTTTGCCGGAACCATGAGTGTATACTCGAAAAACGCGATCCCCCAGCTGATGAAAATTACCGCGATGAGGGTCGTTTCTTTGAACTTCAGATGCCCATACCAGGCAAAGGTCATGAAGACATTCGACAGCAGCAAAAGACCAATCGTCAGGACAGGAACAGAAAAGGGCAGAGCCATGGCAACGGGCGTCCTTGGAAAAGGGGCGGTGTTTTGAAGCGCAGGATATGCGCGTGTACCGCGTTGGTGTGTATCTGACCGATTTGGGGCCCTGCACGCCAGATCGAACAGCAGATCGAAATCATTTGTGTGCAGAGTCGGGTGCAGATCAAAACCGGGGCACCCGTTCTGGTATCAGGATTGTGCGAAAATAGTCGGCTATGTATATGATGCAATCTGTTGATTGTTGTTTTTTGGGGCTGTGGGTCGACTTGGGCCATGTGCAGGCACCACCGATGATTGAAGGTGCTTTCCGTCATATCCCGCCGGAGAGGGGGCGTGGTTTGCTTTCGTCATCAAGCGCCACAAAGGTGAAGGTGGCATCTGTGACCTTTACGCTGTCTTCGCCGTAGCGGTTGCGCCGCCATGCCTCGACGTGAATGCGCATCGAGGTGCGGCCCGTGCTGACCAGATCGGCATAAAGCGACACCTCGTCGCCCACCTTTACGGGTTTCAGAAACGTCATTCCCTCGACCGCGATGGTCGCCGCGCGTCCGCGCGCCACCCTTGCGGCAAGGTTGCCCGCTGCAAGATCCATCTGCGCCATCAGCCAACCGCCAAAAATGTCGCCCGACGGGTTTGTGTCGGCAGGCATGGCGATTGTGCGGATGACGGGTTGCCCCGAAGGCGGGTCACAGGACATGGCCGCGGGCCCGGTCTGATGTGCATGTGTCCATGGTGCGTTCCCGGTGCAGGTGATGTTCGGTTCCCAATCAAGCTCTTATCATGCGGTCAAACGGGGCCACCGTAAAGGCCGCCATCTCAGGCTTGGCCAAGGGTATGGTGCCGGGCGGGGTGTCATTGCGGCCACGCCGGGGCTTGTGCCCGATGGCCAAGCGGTTAAGACAAATGTGCAGTCCCGGCGATGCAGGGCTGTCAGAAGTGTCAGGGATCCGGTCATGCATGATCACAACATTCTGCTGCGGCAATGGCGCAAGGTGTCACGCCTTGCCTTCTGGCTGGCTGTTTTGCTGCCCTTGTCGGTTGCAATCGGATCGGCCGTCGCGCTGTTTTTGTGGTCGCTGGACCGTGCCACGCAGGCGCGCTTTGACCTGCCATGGCTGATCTGGCTGATGCCGGTGGCGGGCTTTGCGATGGTCTGGGCCTATCAGCGGTTTGGCGGTGCATCGGGCGGCGGTAACAATCTGATCGTGGATGAAATTCACCAGCCGGGTGGCGGTGTGCCCCTGCGCATGGCCCCCTTCATACTGATTTCAACCGTGCTGACCCATCTGGTTGGCGGCTCGGCCGGGCGCGAAGGCACCGCTGTGCAGATCGGTGGCGCGCTGGCGGGGGGGCTGGGGTCTCGGTTGCATCTGGACGCGCCCTTGATGCGTATTTTGCTGATCTGCGGAATCGCGGCAGGCTTTGGCGCGGTGTTCGGCACCCCGCTGGCCGGCGCGATCTTTGCGCTGGAGGTCCTGATGATCGGGCGCATCCAGTATGATGCATTGTTGCCAGCCTTGCTGGCGGCACTTGTGGGTGACTGGACGGTGCAGGCTTGGGGCGTGGGCCATGTGCATTACGAGATCAGCTTTGTTCCGACCGCGGTCGTCGGCTGGTTCGGAGTGGATATGGTGCTTTTGGCAAAGGTCGCTGTTGCCGGGCTTGCCTTCGGGCTGTGCGCACGCGCCTTTACCGAGGCATCACACGGGCTGGCGGCGTTTTGGGCGCGGTTTGTGCCCTATGCGCCGCTGCGGCCGGTCATCGCCTCTATTCTCATCATCGGGCTGGTCTTCTTGCTGGATACCCGCGCTTATCTGGGCCTTGGTGTCTGGAGCGCGATCCCCGGCGATCCTACGCTGATCGGGTTTTTGCAACCTGACCAGACTGATTACACCAGTTGGTTCTGGAAATTTCTGTTTACGGTCATCACGCTTTCCGCAGGCTTCAAGGGGGGCGAAGTGACGCCGCTGTTTTTCATCGGTGCAGCACTTGGCGTGGCACTTGGGGCGCTGATGGGGGTGCCCACCGACCTGATGGCCGCCATTGGTTTTGTCGCCGTCTTTGCCGGGGCCACCAACACGCCGCTGGCCTGCATCATCATGGGGATCGAGCTGTTTGGCGCAACCCATGCCGTGCCAATGGCGGTCGGCTGCTTCATTGCCTATGCCGCATCGGGTCATGCGTCGATTTACGGTGCGCAGCGGATCGCGGTGCCCAAGACGCGTGTCGGCTGGGACCCCGATCCGGCTGTGCCGCTGCATCAGTGGCGCAAAGCGCGGCGGTCTCACCCGACAATCGAGACGCGCAACGACGACTGAGCCTGTTTATACGGTCAAAGATGCGGGCTTGTGCGCGCCCGGTCGGCGCAACGTGGTTGGGGATTGGCCGAAAGTCCGACGGAACGCACGGCTTAGGGTGGCGGGGCTGGAAAAGCCGGTGCGAAGCGCGACTTCGGACAGCGGATGCGCGGTATCGGTCAGCATGCGCCGCGCGGCGGCGAGGCGGAGCGACAGGGCATGTGCGCCGGGTGACGTGCCAAGGCTGTGGCGGAACAGGCTTTCCAGCCTGCGTGGAGACAGGCCAACACTGGCGGCCAGAGCGGCGATCGGGTCGGGGCTGTCCAAAGTGGTCTCCATCCGGGCTAGTACGCGGGCGACACGCGGATCAAGGTTGGGATCGTTGCCCGGTGCGCCGGGCAATGTGGCGACCTGCGGAGAATTGCCGGGGCGCGGCGATTGTAGAAAACTCTGCGCCACCAGACGCGCCAGCCCCGCACCATGGCGGGCACGGATCAGGTGCAGCATCAGGTCATAGGCTGGCGCGGCCCCGCCTGCCGTCATCCGGTTGCGGTCGATCACATAGCGGTCTGGCCGGACATCAATGTGCGGATGCGCGTGGGCCAGATCCTCTTGATCCTCCCAATGCACCGTGGCGCGGTGACCATCCAGCAGACCGGCGCGGGCCAGCACCCAAGGCGCGGCATCAACACCGCCAATAGCGGTGAAGCCATGGGCCATGTTGCGCAGATCGCGGATCAGTGGGCGGGTGGCGACCTCGGCCAGACGGTAGCCTGCAATTACCATCAAAAGCGCAGCGCCCTTGGCCATTGACAGTGCGCCCGAAGACGGCAATTCGATGCCGCAGGTCAAGGGGGCTGGTCGTCCATCCGGAGTGACGATGCGAAACCGGAACGCGTCGGCCCCCAGATGTCGGTTGGCGGCACGCAGCGGGTCCAACACGCTTGCCACTTCCAGAATAGAGCAATGCGGCAGGACCAGCACGGCAAGGTCAAGCGGGGCTTTCGTCGAGACAAAGAGAGCATTTTCCGTCATCATCATTTCGTAAATCGCAAAGCGTCGCCTGACAAGAGCGTTAAGCTGGCCGCAACAAAGGGGGATGCCATGCCACTATCCATGAACCGTGAGGTCTTCATCACCTGTGCCGTGACCGGATCGGGCGGCACCCAAGACCGCAGCCCGCATGTGCCGCGCAGCCCGAAGCAGATTGCCGACAGTGCCATTGATGCCGCCAAAGCCGGTGCTGCGGTGGTGCATTGCCATGTGCGCGACCCCGAGACCGGCAAGCCGTCGCGCGCGCTGGCGCTTTACCGAGAGGTCACGGAACGCATCCGCGACGCGGGTGAAGATGTGGTCTTGAACCTGACCGCCGGGATGGGCGGCGACATCTATTTTGAGGGCACTGAGGATATGGGCCGTATCGGCCCCCGGTCTGACATGGCGGGCGCGGCTGAGCGGGTGGCGCATGTGGTGGAGTGCCGCCCCGAGATCTGCACGCTCGATTGCGGCACGATGAATTTCAACGAGGCCGATTATGTGATGGTCAACACCCCCGGCATGTTGCGCGACATGGCCAAGCGGATGACGGCGGCGGGCGTTCGCATCGAGATTGAGGCCTTTGATACCGGGCATCTGTGGTTGGCGAAAGAACTGGTGCGTGAAGGCGTGATCCCCGAACCGGTGCTGGTGCAACTGTGCATGGGCGTGCCATGGGGCGCGCCGGATGACCTGAACACCTTTATGGCCATGGTGAACAACGTGCCATCTGGCTGGCACTGGTCTGCCTTTGCGCTTGGTCGCCACCAGATGCCCTATGTGGCGGCATCGGTCTTTGGCGGCGGCAATGTGCGGGTCGGGCTGGAGGATAACCTTTGGCTCGACAAAGGGGTGCTGGCGACCAATGCGCAGCTGGTCGAGCGCGCGGCCACCATCATTGAAAACATGGGTGCGCGGGTGATTACCCCTGCCGAGGTGCGGGCACGGCTGAAGCTGGAAAAAAGGGCCCCGCTATGAAGCCACTTTTGCTGCTTTCCGTGTTGGCTTTGGCCGGGTGCGATCCGCACACGCCGTCGCCACGCTATGCGGACGCCCCGATGTATCTGCTGGATATCGCGCCCGAGCGTTTGGTGGGGAAGTGGTATGAGGTGGCAAGTTTTCCCGCACCATTTCAGGGCGGGTGCAGCCACACCACCGCAACCTATGCGGCGATTGAGGGGGGCCTGAGCGTGGTCAACCGCTGCCGACGGGGCGGGCAGGTGGTGCAGATCGCTGGCACGGCGGCACGGGTTGGGGCGGGGCAATTCAAGGTCAGGCTGGAAGGCGTGCCCTTTGCCGGGGATTACTGGGTGATCGGCCAAAGCCGTGATGGCCGCACGCTGCTGGTGGGCACGCCCACTCGGTTGGCAGGCTGGATGCTGCACCGTGACCGGCATGTGACGCAGGACGAACGGCGCTGGGCGGCGGGCGTGTTTGCCGCGAATGGCTATGACGAGGCGGCGCTTCAGCGCACGCCGCAGTAAGGGGGCAGGCATGGACAAGGTGAAATTCACCGCGATGAAGGACGGCGACGCTGCCGATTACGCCATGCTTGACGCGCATGAGCGTGACTATGCGACGGGCACGGCCAAGCGGTTGCTGGGCGCCTTGGAGGGTTTGGATGAAAGCCTTTCGGGCTATCAGGTCACCCGTCTGGGCCATTCCTTGCAGGCCGCCACACGGGCTTGGCGCGCGGGGGCCGATACCGATTGGGTGGTGGCCGCACTGTTGCACGACATCGGCGATATCTTTGCGCCTTTCAATCACGACGAATACGCCGCCGCGATCCTGAAACCCTTTGTGCGCGAGCAGTTGACATGGGTGGTCGAAAAGCACGGCGATTTTCAGCGGCTGTATTACGCGCATCACACGGGCGGCAACCCGCATGCCCGCGACCGTTTCAAGGATCACCCCTACTTTCAGGATTGCGCCGAGTTTTGCGAGGCTTGGGATCAATCCAGCTTTGACCCGGAGTATGCGAGCCTGACGATTACCGACTTCGCTCCGCTGGTAGAAGCGGTGTTTGCCCGCACAGCCTATGACCCGGCGGTGATCCGGGCCGGGGAACGGGTGGCGCTGGCGGATGCGGCGGTGGCAGCAGACCGGGCCGGGGCTGCACCGCACACGCCGGGGGGGTGATGTGCGTGGCCTCTGCGATCTGCAGCGCGACAAGACCAGCAAGACAAAGGTGACGGAATGACACGCAAGGCGGCAATCATTGGCGGTGGGGTAATCGGCGGCGGCTGGGCCGCGCGGTTCTTGTTGAACGGGTGGGATGTGGCCGTGTTCGATCCCGACCCCGAGGCGCCGCGCAAGGTGGGCGAAGTGCTGGCCAATGCCCGCGCGGCCCTGCCCGCGCTGTCGGACGGGCCGATGCCCGTCGAGGGTCGGCTGGTGTTTGCCGAAACGATCACCGAGGCGGTGGAAGGGGCGGACTATATTCAGGAATCGGTCAGCGAACGGTTGGAGCTGAAACACCGGGTTTTTGCACAAATCCAACAAGTGGCGCCAGATGTGCCTATCGGCAGTTCAACCTCTGGCTTCAAACCATCGCAATTGCAACAAAACGCCGCCAACCCGGCTGTGATCTTTGTTGCCCACCCGTTCAACCCGGTCTACCTTTTGCCGCTGGCCGAAGTGGTGCCGTCACCTTCCTCTGACCCCGCGCTGATTGAGGCGGTGAAAGAAACCCTGCGCGAAATCGGGATGTTCCCGCTGCACATTCGCAAAGAGATCGACGCCCATATCGCCGACCGCTTTCTTGAGGCGGTCTGGCGTGAGGCCCTGTGGCTGGTCAAAGATGGCATCGCCACGACAGAAGAAATCGACGAAGCCATCCGCATGGGCTTTGGCCTGCGCTGGGGCCAGATGGGCCTGTTCGAGACCTATCGCGTGGCCGGCGGCGAGGCGGGGATGAAGCATTTCATGGCGCAGTTCGGGCCTTGTCTGCAATGGCCATGGACAAAGCTGACCGACGTGCCGGAGTTCAACGACGAACTGGTTGATCTGATCGCCGGGCAGTCGGACGCGCAGTCAGGAATGCACACCATCCGCGAGTTGGAGCGGATCCGTGACCAGAACCTGATCGGCTTTCTCCGGGTGCTTAAGGAACGCAACTGGGGTGCGGGAAAGGTGCTGCTGGATCACGACGCCCGCCGTCGCACCGCCAGTCCTGCTCCTGTGGTGGGGGAGGGACCGATGGAGACGGCGCGGATGACCGTGCTGCCTGGCTGGATCGACTACAACGGCCACATGACCGAAAGCCGCTATCTGTTTGCGGCATCCGAGACGTCAGATGCCTTCCTGCGCCAAATCGGGGCGGACATCGCCTATGTCGGCACGGGCTTCAGCTATTACACCGCCGAAACGCATATCATGCATCTGGGCGAGGCAAAGCTTGGCGATGCGCTGCGCGGCACCGTGCAAGTGTTGGCGGCGGATGAAAAGCGGCTGCACATCTTCATTCGCATCCTGAAGGACGGGGAAACGGTGGCGACGCTGGAACAGATGCTGCTGCATGTTGATACGGCGCGCGGCAAGACCTGTGCGGCCCCTCAGGTGATCCTTGACAGGCTGCTGCCGATCGCCACCACCCATGCAGCGCTTCCCCGCCCTGATGCATCGGGTCGCCACGTCGGACAAAGGAAAGCGTGATGCAGTTCGGGCTGACAGACGAACAACGGATGATCGTGGATACCACACGCGCCTTTGTAGAGGCAGAGCTTTACCCACACGAATTGGCGGTTGAGCGCTCTGGCCATCTGCCTTTGGAGCTGATCCGCGATATCCAGAAGAAAGCCATAGACGCCGGGCTTTACGCCGCCAACATGCCTGCCGAGGTGGGGGGGGCGGGACTCGATACCCTGTCATGGCTGCTCTATGAACGCGAGCTGGGCCGTGCCAATTACGCGCTGCACTGGACTTGTGTCGCGCGACCTTCGAACATCCTTCTGGCCGGAACGCCTGAACAGCGCGAACGGTATCTGATGCCCTGCATCCGAGGCGAGACCTGGGATTGTCTGGCGATGACGGAACCAGGTGCAGGCTCTGACCTGCGCGGAATGAAGGCATCTGCCCGGCAGGAACCCGGTGGAGACTGGGTGCTGAATGGTACCAAGCATTTCATCAGCCATGCAGATCTGGCGGGCTTTACGATCGCCTTCATGGCCACGGGCGAGGAGACGACGCCCAAAGGCGTGAAGAAGAAAATCACCGCATTCTTTGTGGATAAAGGTACCAAGGGCTTCACTATTCGCGACGGCTATCGCAACGTTTCGCACCGTGGGTATACCAATGCTGTGCTGGAGTTTGACGACTGCCGTGTGCCGGCCGCAAATGTGCTGGGCGCGCCCCACAAGGGATTTGATGTCGCGAACGCATGGCTGGGCGCCACGCGGTTGCAAGTGGCCAGCACCTGCCTTGGCCGCGCCGATCGCGCCTTGCACCTCGCCATCTCCTACGCGGCTCAGCGTCACCAGTTCGGCCAGAGCATAGGGAAGTTTCAGGGTGTCAGCTTCAAGCTGGCCGATATGGCGATGGAACTGAAGGCCGCCGAATTGCTGACCTGGGAGGCTGCGTGGAAGTTCGATGAGGGCAGCGTGACCGAGGCTGACATGAGCATGGCCAAGCTCAAGGCAACCGAGGTGCTGGCGATGGTGGCAGATGAGGCGATCCAGGTTCACGGCGGCATGGGCCTGATGGATGAGTTGCCACTTGAACGCATCTGGCGCGACGCGCGCGTGGAGCGGATATGGGAAGGCACTTCCGAGATTCAGCGCCACATCATCAGTCGCGAATTGCTCAGGGCACAAGGTGGCTGACGCTTGCGCCTTTGGAAGCCGCCGGGGGCGCTGCCCCCGGACCCCCGGGATATTTGAGAACAGAAAATGTGGATGAGCCCTTCCAATACTAACGCTTCATTAACCGCCCGCTGCCAGATTGGACTTGCGGTACAGGCGGGGACGCCGATGACCGCAACAGGAAATGACACCCTGCTTCTGAAGTGGAGCAGGGTGTTATTATTTTCTGTTCAAAAATATCCCGGGGTCCGGGGCAGAGCCCCGGTGGCTTGGGCCGGGTGCGAAGTTTACCATGTTTGACCTCAACCGCCTGCTGCGTCCGCGCTCGATTGCCGTGCTTGGCTCGGGTTGGGCTGAGAATGTGATCGTGCAATGTCACAAAATGGGGTTCTCGGGGCCGGTCTGGCCCGTGCATCCTACACGCGACAGAGTGGGCGGGGTGCCGGCTTTTCGCGCACTGGCCGATTTGCCCGCCCCGCCAGATGCAACTTTTGTCGGAGTTAACCGGCATGCCACGGTACAAGTGGTGCGCGAATTGGCCACTATGGGGGCGGGGGGCGCGATTTGCTTTGCCTCTGGTTGGGAGGAGGCCGGAGAGGCCGGGTTGCAGGCGGATCTGGTCGTGGCGGCGGGAGAGATGCCGGTGTTGGGCCCCAATTGCTATGGGGTGATCAACTATCTGGACGGTGCGCTGCTTTGGCCCGATCAGCACGGTGGCTGGCGGGTCGAGCGTGGCGTGGCTTTGCTGTCGCAATCGTCCAACATCGTGATCAATCTGACCATGCAGGCGCGGGGGTTACCGGTCGCCTATGTCGCCTGTCTAGGCAATGCGGCGCAGGTGGGGCTTGCGGAACTTGCCGGGGCGCTTCTGGCCGATGACCGGGTGACCGCGCTGGGCATGTATGTCGAGGGCATCGACGACGCGCCCGCGCTGGCGCGTCTGGCGGCAGAGGCGGCGCTTGCGGGCAAGGGGATTGTCTGTCTCAAATCCGGCAAGACCGAGCTTTCGCGTGTGGCGGCGGCGTCGCATACCGCATCGCTGGCCGGAGAGGCGGCGGTGTCCTCGGCGTTCTTGCGCAAGGCGGGGATTGCCGAGGTGGCGACCTTGCCAGAACTGTTGGAGACGTTGAAGATTTTCCACGCCCATGGCCGGGGGCTGGGGGTGCGTTTGTGCTCGCTGTCATGTTCGGGGGGCGAGGCGGGGTTGGTGGCGGATCTGGGCCTTGCTGCAGGGGTAGATTTTCCGCCGCCGTCACAGGCGCAGCGGACACGGTTGGGCGAGATCCTCGGGCCGATTGTCACCATTGCCAACCCGTTGGACTACCACACCTTTATCTGGGGTGACGGGCCGCGCACGACGGATGTTTTCACCACCATGCTGGAAGGCTATGACGCCGGCATGTTCATTATTGACCCACCGCGACCGGATCGCTGCGATCCGTCCTCGTTCCAGCCTGCGCTGGATGCGATTGTGGCGGCCGCGCGGGCGACGGGGAAGCCTGCCTTTCCGGTCGCCTCTTTACCGGAAAACTTTGACGAGGCTTTGGCAGAACGGATGATGGCGCAGGGTGTCGTGCCGCTGATGGGGCTGGAGGTGGCATTGGTGGCAATTCGGGCCGCGCAGGATGTCATGGGCTCTGTCCCCGAAGTGCCGCTTGCCGCGCGGCCGCCGCGCGAGGTGCCGATTTTATCTGAGGCGGCGGCAAAGGACCTGTTGCGCTCTGCCGGTGTGCCTGTGCCTGAGGGTGTGACGGCGATGACCTTGGCCGAGGTGGCGGTGCTGTCACGCAGGTTGACCGCGCCTTTGGTGTTGAAAGGTTTGGGCTTTGCGCACAAGACCGAGGCGGGTGCGGTGCGGCTGAACCTGAACACGCTGGACGGACAGGCTGATATGCCGGGGGCGGCTGGGTATCTGGTGGAAGAAATGGCCAGCGGAGCGGTGGCCGAGGTCTTGGTCGGTCTGCGGCGGGATCCGGTTTACGGCGTATCGCTTACACTGGGGATGGGTGGGGTGACGGCGGAGCTGCTGGCCGATACGGTGACGCTGGTCTTGCCGGTCAGCCGGACAGATGTGCTGGGCGCATTGCGGCGCTTGCGCCTGTTTGCCTTGCTCGATGGATACCGTGGCCGCACGCGGGCCGATCTGGCGGGTTTTGCCGATCTGGTGCTGCGGCTGTGCGATCTGATGGGCGATGCCAGCATTGAAGAAATCGAGTTGAACCCAGTGCTTTTGCGCGCACAGGGCGCGGTGGCAGTGGATGCGTTGATACGGAAAGGATGACCGATGCCGATGGAGATGCTGACCGAGGGGCCTATCCGCACCCGGGTTGAAGGTGCGGTGCTGGAGGTGACTCTGGACCGGCCCAAGGCCAATGCGATTGACCTGATCACAAGCCGGATCATGGGGCAGGTGTTTCGCGCCTTTCGCGATGATGATGCGTTGCGGGTCGCGATCCTGCGGGCCGAGGGCGACAAGTTCTTTTGCCCCGGCTGGGATCTGAAGGCGGCGGCGGGTGGCGACGCGGTGGATGGCGATTATGGGGTGGGTGGCTTTGGCGGTTTGCAGGAGTTGCCGAACCTGAACAAGCCGGTGATTGCTGCGGTCAATGGGATCTGCTGCGGCGGCGGGTTGGAGCTTGCCCTGTCCTGCGATCTGATCCTTGCCAGCGCCAACGCTACGTTTGCCTTGCCGGAGATCCGCTCCGGTACTGTGGCTGATGCGGCCAGCATAAAGCTGCCCAAGCGCATTCCCTATCATGTCGCGATGGATCTGTTGCTGACCGGGCGGTGGTTTGATGCCGATGAGGCTCTGCGCTGGGGGCTGTTGAAGGAGGTTTGCGCGTCTGAGGACTTGTTGCCAAAGGCATGGGAACTGGCGCGATTGCTCGCATCCGGGCCGCCGCTGGTTTACGCCGCGATCAAGGAAGTGGTGCGTGAGGCCGAAGCAATGCGGTTTCAGGATGCCCTGAACCGTGTCACCAAGCGGCTGATGCCGACGGTTGATCGGTTGTATTCCAGCGAAGATCAGTTGGAGGGCGCGCGCGCCTTTGCTGAAAAGCGCGAGCCGGTCTGGAAAGGGCGCTGAGGCCGCTGGCCGGGCAAAGATGCGTATTTAAGCCAAGATGAAGGGGCGCAGGCGATGGCACTTCACGACTATGGCAGCCGGATTGTCTGGACCGGAAACACCGGGGAGGGCACCCGCAGCTATCGCGGTTATGCGCGGACTTGGGATATTGCCGTGCCGGGAAAGCCGGTGGTGCACTGCTCCAACGATCCGCTTCTGGGCGGCGATCCGGGCAAGATGAACCCCGAGGATCTGTTGCTGGCGGCGCTGTCGGCTTGTCACATGCTTTGGTATCTGCACTACGCATCCGAGGCCGGGATCGTGGTGACGGGATATGAGGATGCGCCGGTCGGGCAGGGCGAGATCGGGCCGGGAGGGGCTGGGCGGTTTGTGGCAGCAGAGTTGCGGCCGCAAATTGTGGTCTTGCCGGGCACCGATCTGGCGGCCGCAGAGGCCATCCACCACCGGATCCACAAGGTCTGTTTTATCGCGCGATCGGTGGCCTTTCCCGTGACCTGTGCGGCGACCTTTCGAGTTGATGGCTAGAGGCGACGCAAGATGTCGGTTTCGCGCATGAGGCGGGCCGGGTGACAGCTAGTGTAGCCCAAGGATTTGCGTTGGGGCGATATGGAAGACAGCGATTACATCATCGTGGGCGCGGGATCGGCTGGCTGCGTTCTGGCTGAAAGGCTGAGCGCCTCGGGCCGCCATGCGGTCACGTTGATTGAGGCCGGGGGCAGTGACCGGCGGTTTTATGTTCACCTGCCGTTGGGCTATGGCAAACTGTTCTATGATCCTGCGGTGAACTGGATGTACCGCGCAGAGCCTGATCCGGGGTTGGCGGGCAACAGCGATCACTGGCCAAGGGGGCGGCTTTTGGGCGGGTCATCGTCGATCAACGCGATGGTCTGGATCAGGGGGCATCGCGCAGATTACGAGGACTGGGGACAGTCTGCGGCAGGCTGGGGCTGGGAGGAGTGCCTGCGCGCCTATCGCGCGATCGAGGATAATGAGGCGGGCGCGGATGCGTGGCGCGGGCAGGGTGGGCCTCTGTTCATCTCGGCCAACCGGCAAGGGCTGCATCCGCTGGTTCAGGACTATATCGCCGCCTGCGGGCAGGCGGGATTGGCGGAGACGCCGGATTTCAACGGGGAGTCGCAGGAAGGGGCGGGCATCTATCAGATGACGATCAAGGGCGCGCGGCGCAATTCGACGGCGCGGGCCTTTTTGCGCCCGGCGATGAAGCGGGCGAACCTGAAGGTCGTGACCCATGCGCAGGTGACGCGGGTGGTGGTCGAAGCCGGGCGTGCAGTGGGGGTTGAGCTGCGTCAGGGCGGCCAGACACGGATATTGCGGGCGCGCGGCGAGGTGATCTTGTCGGGCGGGGCAATCAACTCGCCACAGATGTTGCAGCTGTCTGGTATCGGGCCGGGGGCGTTGTTGCAGGGCATGGGGCTGCCGGTGCTGGTGGACAACCCGAATGTGGGCGCGCATCTGAGCGATCATCAGGGCGTCAACTATACGTGGTCGATGCGGGTGCCGACCTATAATGACGTGCTGCGGCCATGGTGGGGCAAGGCGCTGGCTGGCCTGCAATACTTTGCGGGCGGGCGTGGGCCGCTGGCCAAGTCGATCAACCATGCGGGCGGATTTTTCCGCACCGATCCGGCGTTGGCGCGGCCCAACATGCAGCTGTATATGCAGGCGTTTTCGACGTTGATCCCGCGCAATGGTGAACGCCCGATCCTGTCGCCGGACCCATGGTCCGGGCTATCGATCGGCTTGTCGAACTGCCGCCCCACTTCGCGCGGCGAGATCCTGTTGGCAAGCCCTGATCCGCTGGCACATCCGGTGATCCGCGCCAATGCGTTTGCGACCGGGCATGATGTGGACGAGATGCTGCTTGCGGTGAAGTTCCTGCGCCGGATTGCGGCCCAGCCAGCGATGGCGCGGCTGATCAAGGAGGAACTGCGCCCCGGCCCGGCGGTCACCACTGACGCCGATCTGATTGCAGATTTCCGGGCGCGCTCTGGCACAGTGTATCACCCGTCCTGCACCTGCCGGATGGGGGCTGACCCTGCAACAAGCGTGCTGGATGCGCGTCTGCGGGTGCGAGGGGTGACGGGGTTGCGGGTGATTGACGCCTCCAGCTTTCCGAACCTGATTGCGGGCAATACCAATGCGCCCGCTATCCTGATGGGGTGGAAGGGGGCCGCGCTGGTGCTGGAAGATGCGCGCTAGCGGCAGGGCCACCTCGGGGGGCCTCGAGCCCCCGCTCGGTGGCATTGCCATGGATGACGGGACTGTGCCGCGCGCAGGAGGCCGTCGGTCCGGCGGCGCAGTGGCCGCTCCGCGGGGAGTATTTTTACAAGCAGCAAATCAAGGAGATCGGGTTTTTGCATTGCTGCTTTCCAAATACTCCCGCCGGAGGCGTCCGCCATTGATATCTGCGCTATTCTCCGCGGGGGAAGCGCTTGCTCTCTTCCAAGATGTTCAGGTCCATGTGGTTGCGCATGTAGCGTTCGGATGCGGCGCGCAGCGGCTGGTGATCCCACGGGAAGTAGGCGCCGTTGCGCAGAGCTTCGTAGACCACCCAGCGGCGGGCCTGGCTTTCCCGGACGGCAGCGTCAAAGCGTGGCAGATCCCAGCGGGTGTCGGCGGCTTTGCGGAAATGGGTGAGGATCTGGGCCGCGCGGGGGTCGTTCGCGAGGTTGTCGCGTTCTTGTGGGTCAGCGTTGAGGTCGTAGAGCTGTTCGGGGTCGGCGGGGCAGCGGATGTATTTCCAGGCACCTTCGCGCAGGGCGACCATGGGGGTGATCGTGCCTTCGGCCGCGTATTCCATCGCGACCATCGGGCGTGTGCCGCCAGTGGCTATGGGGGTCAGGTTGACGCCATCGGTCCATGGCATAACCTCGGCCATATCCACCCCGGCGATTGCAGCGAGGGTGGGTGTGAGGTCGATCGTGGAGACCGGGTCGGTGATCAGGCCAGGCGCGAGATCGGGTGCAGAGATCATCAGGGGCACGCGGGCAGAGCCGTCAAAGAAGTTCATCTTGAACCAGAGCCCACGCTCGCCCAGCATTTCGCCGTGATCCGACAGGAAGACCACCACGGCCTCTTGCCGAGTGGCCTCAAGCACCGCAAAAATCTCGCCGATCTTGTCATCGACGTAAGAGATGTTGGCGAAGTAACCTTGGCGGGCGCGGCGGATCTGGTCTGGCGATATATCAAAGGCGCGCCAGTCGCAGGCGTCCATCAGGCGTTGGGAATGGGGATCCTGATCGGCGTAGGCGATCGGGTCGGGCGGGGTCAGTTCCGGGGCGCCTTCATAGAGATCCCAGTATTTGCGGCGGGCGACAAAGGGGTCGTGCGGATGGGTGAAGCTGACGGTCAGGCACCACGGTCGCCGATCTGCTCCGCGCGACAGATCATAGAGTTTCTGCACCGCCTGAAACGCCACGTCGTCATCGTATTCCAGTTGGTTAGTGATTTCGGCCACGCCCGCGCCCGTGACCGAGCCAAGGTTGTGATACCACCAGTCGATCCGCTCGCCCGGCTTGCGGTAATCTGGGGTCCAGCCGAAATCGGCGGGGTAGATGTCTGTTGTCAGCCTGTCCTCAAACCCGTGCATCTGGTCGGGGCCAACGAAGTGCATTTTGCCCGAGAGAGCTGTGTAATAGCCGGCGCGGCGCAGGTGGTGGGCATAGGTCGGGATGTCCGACGCAAATTCTGCTGCGTTGTCATAGACCCGCGTGCGGCTAGGCAGTTGGCCCGACATGAACGAGGCCCGCGCCGGTGCGCAGAGCGGCGAGGCGGTGTAGCAGTTCTGAAACCTCATCGAATGCTCGGCCAGTCTGCGCAGGTTGGGCGTGTGCAGGAAATCCGCCGGACCGTCAGGAAACAGCGTGCCCGTCAGTTGGTCTACCATGATGATCAGGATGTTGGGGCGGTCGGCTTTGGCAACTGTCATCGGGCTGTTCCTTTGGGCCTTGGGTCTGGCGCGAGGGTGGTGAGCGCGCCTGACCTTGTCTTGAACGCTTGCGACAGGTGCAAGCCAAATGCGCCAAAACAGGGGATCGCATGAAAACGATTAATGAAGTTTCAAGACCTTTGGTCGAATTTGAGAATATGGGCATTGTGATGCCCGATGGTACCCGGCTTTCGGCGCGGGTCTGGATGCCAGAGGATGCGTCAGCCAACCCGGTTCCGGCGGTGCTGGAGTATATCCCCTATCGCAAGCGCGATGGCACCTTGCCGCGTGATGAGCTGATGCACCCCTATGTGGCAGGGCATGGCTATGCATCGGTGCGGGTCGATATGCGCGGCAATGGCGACAGCGAAGGACTGATGACGGATGAGTATACAGTGCAGGAATTGCAGGATGCCTGCGATGTGATCGCATGGCTGGCCGCGCAGCCTTGGTGTTCGGGCGCTGTGGGCATGATGGGCAAAAGCTGGGGTGGGTTCAACTGTTTGCAGACTGCGTTTTTGCAGCCTGCGGCCCTGAAAGCCGTTATCTCGGTCTGTTCAACCACCGACCGCTTTGCCGATGACATCCATTTCAAGGGCGGCTGCCTGCTGGGTGAGAATTTCGGCTGGGGTGCGGTGATGCTCTCGTTTTCCAGCCGTCCGGCGGACCCTGCCTTGCGCCCCGACTGGCGGGCCGACTGGCTGGCGCGGCTGGAGGCCGAGCCGTGGCTGGCCCCGCGCTGGGCGTCGCATCAGGCGCGGGATGACTATTGGCGGCATGGCTCGATCTGTGAGGATTTCGCGCGCGTGCAGGTGCCGGTGCTGTCGATTGGCGGCTGGGCCGACAATTACATGAACACGGTTGACGCGCTGGTTCGCAATGTGGGGGCCAAGGGGATTGTGGGGCCTTGGGTGCATCAATACCCACATACGGCGGTGCCCGGCCCGGCGATCGGCTTTCTGCAAGAGGCGGTGCGCTGGTGGGACCGCTGGTTGAAGGGGGTGGAGAACGGGGCTGAGACGGACCCGGCGATGCGGGCCTATATGCTGCATTCCGCGCCGCCCGATGCCAGTGCCCCTCACCGGGTCGGGCATTGGGTGGCAGAGGCGAAGTGGCCGAGCCCGAATGTTGAACAAAGGGTGCTGACCTTGTTGCCGGGGCGCGGGGGGGCAGCGTTGAATGAGTATTTAGGCCAAGATGAAACGGCAGATTTTGTGAGAATTGTGTCAACACCGCAACAGCTTGGCCTGTCGGCGGGGGAGTTTTTTCCGATGGGGCTGAATGCGGAAATGCCGGGGGATCAGGCGGCGGATGATGCGTTGAGCCTGTGCTTTGATGGCGATGTGCTGGAACACCCCGTTTCGCTGCTTGGGAGTGCCCGGTTGCGGCTGACGGTCTCGTCGGATCAGCCATTGGGCTTTGTGGTGGCGCGGCTATGTGATGTTGGCCCGGACGGTGGTTCGGTACGCATTGCGCATGGGATGCTGAACCTGTGTCATCGTGACAGCCGGGAAACTCCGCAGCCGATGACGCCCGGACGGTCGGAAGATGTGGTGTTCGATCTGGACCAGATGGCCTATCGTCTTGCACCCGGTCACCGTCTGCGGCTGGCGCTGTCCAACAGCTATTGGCCGTTTGTCTGGCCGTCGCCTTCCCAGGCGGTGTTGATGCTGAGCCAAGGCAGCCTGACACTGCCGGTGCATGAGGGGGGAGGCGTTTGGGCACCGCCAGAGCCGGAGTCGGCCCCAGCCTGGGCGCACCGGGTGCTGCGCGCGGGCCAATCACGGCGCTATGTCGAGACCGATATGATCACCGGCACGCAGGCCTTGTGCGTGCTGGAGGATGGCGGCGACGTGGAGAACCTGACGCATGGGTTATGCTCGGGGGAGACCCTGACCGAACGCTGGGAGATTCACCCCGATGATCCATTGTCGGCAAAGGCCACCCATGTCTGGGAGCAGCGCCTGTCGCGCGGGGAGTGGCGGGTTCGGACCGAGGCGCGGGCGGTGATGACCAGTGACGCGTCGCATTTGCACATGCAGGCCACCTTGACCGCCTGGGAAGGCGAGGAGATGATCTTTTGCCGTGATTTCAACGAAAAAGTGCCACGGCGCTTTGTGTGAAAAAATGAGCATGTCTGGGCAAGAATCGTTGCCCCATGGCAAAACACAAGTTTCTATTGACTCACCAGTCAACAAAACCGGCGCGGGGTTAACCGCAGCCATTCAGGGAGACGACCAGAATGACCGACCAGCTTGACCGTATGATTGCTGCCGCCAAGGCAGGCCGCATGTCGCGACGCGAGTTTGTAGGCCGCACGACCGCATTGGGCGTGTCGGCGGGGCTTGCCTCTGCGCTGTTCACCAAGGCAGCCCATGCCCAACCCAAAAAGGGCGGCTTTATCAAGATGGGGATGCAGGGGGGCGAGTCGACCAACAGCCTTGACCCCGCGCTGGCCGCATCGGAAGTGCCGTTTGCGGTGAACTACACGTGGGGTGAGATGCTGGTGGATGTCAGCGCGACCGGCGAGGTGGTGATGCGCATCGCCGAGGAGGTCAGTGCGAATTCGGATGCGACCGAGTGGAAGTTCAAAATCCGTCGGGGGGTTGAGTTCCATAATGGCAAGACCGTGACGGCCGAGGATGTGGTCGCCACTTTGCGCCGCCATACCGACGAGAAGTCGCAATCGGGTGCGCTGGGGATTGTGCAGGGCATCAGCGAGATGTCGGCAGATGGCGATATGGTTACGCTGAAGCTGGCCAGCGGCAACGCTGACTTGCCGTTCCTGTTGGCCGATTATCACCTTGTGATCCAGCCAAATGGTGGCATCGACAACCCGACCGAAGGCATCGGCGCCGGCCCCTATAAGGTGGTTGTGCATGAGCCGGGCATCCGCCACGGGTTCGAGAAATTCGCCAACTACTTTGACGACACCATCGGCCATGCCGATCAGACTGAGATTTTGGTGATCAATGATGGCACCGCTCGCACCTCTGCGGTGCAGTCGGGTCAGGTCCATATGATCAACCGGGTCGATCCCAAGATCGCCGAGTTGTTGAAGCGCGCGCCCGGCGTGCAGGTGAAGGCGGTTCCCGGCCGCGGGCATTATGTGTTCATCATGCATGTCGACAAGGCGCCGTTTGACAACAACGATCTGCGCATGGCGCTAAAGCTTGCGGTCAACCGTCAGGAGATGGTGGACAAGATTCTTGGCGGCTTGGGCAGCATCGGCAACGATTTCCCGATCAATGGCGCCTATCCGCTGTTTGACGACTCTATTCCTCAGCGCGAATATGATGCGGTAGCGGCGGCGGATCACTATCAGAAATCGGGCCATGACGGTAGCCCGATCATCCTGCGCGTGGCACAAGGCGCCTTTCCCGGTGCGGTTGAGGCTGCGCAGTTGTTCCAGCAATCTGCCGCAGCGGCGGGCATTCCGCTGGAGATCAAGCGCGAGCCGGATGATGGCTATTGGTCGAACGTCTGGAACGTCGAGCCGTTCTGCGCCAGCTATTGGGGCGGGCGTCCGGTGCAGGATCAGATGTATTCCACGGCCTATCTGTCCACGGCTGACTGGAACGACACCAAGTTCAAAAATGCCCGTTTTGACGAACTGCTGTTGGCCGCACGGGCCGAGTTGAACAATGACATCCGCAAGGCGACCTATGCGGAGATGGCAAACATCGTTCGCGATGAAGGCGGTCTGATTCTGCCGATGTTCAATGACTTCGTTGAAGCTGTGCGCGACGAAGTTCAGGGCTGGGAAGAAGATCCGAATGGCGAGTTGATGAATGGCCGCGCCCACGTAAAGTGCTGGTTGGCATAAGGACCGGGGGGCATGCATCCGGTTTTAACTTTGGTGGTCCAGCGCATTGCGCTGGGCCTCCTGTTGCTGCTCGCGGTTTCGGCGGTGATTTTCCTTGGCGTGGCGGCCTTGCCCGGTGACACGGCGCAGGCCATTCTGGGTCAGTCGGCCACACCACAAGCGCTGGCCAATCTGCGCATCGAGATGGGGTTGGATCAGCCCGCGCTGACCCGGTATTTCAACTGGCTTGGCGGTATTCTGACCGGCGATCTGGGCACCTCGTTGTCAAACCGCACCGATATTGCGGCGGCGATCAGTCAGCGGCTGGGCAATACGCTGTTTCTGGCGGGTTGGGCGGCGGTGATTTCTGTCCCGCTGGCGATTTTGCTGGGGCTGGTCGCCGCGCGCTATAACGGGCGCTGGCCCGACAAGCTGATATCGGGCGTTACCCTGTCCACGATCAGCCTGCCAGAATTTGTCGTGGGCTATATCGTGTTGTATTTCCTTGCTGTGAAATGGCAGTTGTTTCCGTCGGTTGCGATGGTGTTTCCCGGTATGGGAATGATGGAGAGGCTGAATGCGGTGATCCTGCCTGTGATCGTGCTGGTGCTGGTGGTGCTGGCGCATATGATGCGGATGACGCGGGCGGCGATCCTGAACGTGATGCAATCGGCCTATATCGAGACGGCAGAGCTGAAGGGCCTGTCGCCGATGCAGGTGATCTGGCGCCATGCGTTCCCGAATGCCATTGCGCCTGTGGTGAACGTGGTGATGCTGAACCTTGCCTATCTGGTGGTGGGCGTTGTCGTGGTTGAGGTGGTGTTCGTCTATCCCGGCATGGGGCAATATCTGGTCGACCATGTGGCCAAGCGTGACCTGCCGGTGGTGCAGGCGGTGGGGCTGATCTTTGCCGCCGTCTATATCGGGCTGAACATCATGGCGGATGTTATCTCCATCCTTGCCAATCCAAGGTTGAGGCACCCGAAATGAGGATACCGATTTCCGCTCTTATCGGGATGTTTTTCACAGCAGCCTTTTTTCTGGCGGCGATTTTTGCGCCTTTGATTGCCCCCTTTGGCATGGCCGAGATTGTGGGCGGGGTCTGGGACCCGGCCTCGGGCACGCATTGGTTCGGCACGGATGCCATTGGCCGCGATCTGCTTAGCCGGATGATCTATGGTGGGCAGACCACGATCTTTGTCGCCTCGGCGGCAACGATGCTGAGCTTTACGCTGGGGTCTGTGCTGGGCTTTTCGGCGGCGGTGGCCGGGGGCTGGGTCGATCAGGGGCTAAGCCGGATGGTCGATCTGGTGATGGCAATACCGGCGCTGATCCTTGCGCTGGTGATCCTGTCGGTGCTGCCGGTAACACTGACGGTGCTTATTCTGGTGATGGGTCTGCTGGATGCCACGCGGGTGTTTCGTCTGGCCCGCGCCGTGGCGGTGGACATTACGGTAATGGACTATGTTGAAGCCGCACGGCTGCGAGGTGAGGGTTGGGCCTGGATCATCTTTCGCGAGATTTTGCCCAATGCCCTGTCGCCCCTGGTTGCGGAACTGGGGTTGCGGTTCATCTTTGCGGTGCTGTTCATCTCTACCCTGTCCTTCCTTGGGCTTGGCGTCCAGCCGCCGTTGGCGGACTGGGGCGGGATTGTGAAGGAAAACTCGTCGGGGCTGGTTTACGGCATTCCGGCGGCTTTGATCCCGGCTTTTGCCATCGCGGTACTGGCGATTTCGGTCAATATGGTGGCCGACTGGGTGCTGTCGCGCACCACCAGCCTGAAAGGTGGGCGCGGATGAGCGGAGTATGGTGTGTGTGGCAAGCGCCGGGGGGTTTCACACCCCCCGGGCCCCCCGTGGGATATTTGAGAACAGCAAATGAGATAAGATTAGAGATTTCGGGGGGCGGAGCATGAGTGACGCGCTGTTGCAGATCCGCAATCTGCGGATCGAGGCCACGTCTTATCCGCCCGGTGAGCCGCCGCGGGATGTGGTTCTGGTCGATGATGTATCGGTTTCGGTCGAAAAGGGCCGGGTGCTGGGGCTGATCGGCGAGTCGGGGGCGGGTAAATCGACCATCGGTTTGTCGTCGATGGCTTACGGGCGAGGCGGCGTGCGGCTGACCGGAGGCACGATCTTGCTCAACGGGCGCGATATACGGCTGGCGGATGCGCGGGCGTTGCGGGCGTTGCGGGGGCGTGAAGTGACCTATGTGGCGCAATCGGCAGCGGCCGCCTTCAACCCGGCGATCAGGTTGATGGATCAGGTGATCGAGGCTTGCCTCGCGCATGGCGTGATGCCTCGGGCCGAAGCAGAAGCCCGCGCGGTGATGCTGTTTGGCAAGCTTGGTCTGCCGGACCCGGAGAATTTCGGAAAACGCTATCCACATCAGGTCTCTGGCGGGCAATTGCAGCGTGCGATGACGGCAATGGCGCTGTGCCCGAAGCCCGATCTGGTGGTCTTTGACGAGCCGACCACGGCTTTGGATGTCACCACCCAGATCGAGGTGCTGGCGGCGATCAAGGACGCCATCCGTGAGACCGGGGTGGCGGCGCTGTATATCACGCATGATCTGGCCGTGGTGGCGCAGGTTGCCGATGATATTCTGGTGCTGCGCCATGGCAAGCGTATCGAGCATGGAACGACCGAGCAAATTATCACCGCACCGGGCGAGCCTTATACTCAGGCTCTGGTCTCGGTCCGGTCCATTGATCATGTCGAAAAGGCTGATGCGCCAGCGGTCTTGCAAATTCAGAATGTGACCGCGCGGTATCGTGGGACGCATTTCGATGTTTTGAAGAACATCACAATGGATTTGCCCGCGGGGCAGACTTTGGCAGTGGTGGGTGAAAGTGGTTCAGGAAAATCGACACTTGCGCGGGTGATCACCGGGCTGTTGCCCCCCAGCCAGGGACGCATCCGTTTTGCGGGGCGCGAATTGGCTCCGGCGCTGGCGGCACGCACGCGCGACGATCTGCGCGAGGTGCAGATGATTTATCAGATGGCCGATACGGCGATGAATCCGCGCCAGACCGTTGGCACCATCATCGGCCGCCCGTTAGAGTTTTACTTTGGGCTGCGGGGAGAAGCGAAGCGCAAACGCATTCAGGAACTGCTGGATCAGATCGAGATGAGCAAGGGATTCATCGACCGCTATCCTGCCGAGTTGTCAGGCGGACAAAAGCAGCGTGTCTGCATTGCGCGGGCCCTGGCGGCCAAGCCCAAGCTGATCATCTGCGATGAAGTCACCTCGGCATTGGACCCTTTGGTGGCGGATGGCATTCTCAAGCTTTTGCTGGCGCTGCAGGCGGCGGAAGGCGTGGCCTATCTGTTCATCACCCATGACCTTGCGACTGTCCGCGCCATCGCTGACCGGATCGCGGTGATGTATCGGGGCGAGGTACGTCGCTATGGTCAGAAGACTGACGTTCTGACGCCTCCGTTTGACGACTACACCGATCTGTTGCTGTCCTCGGTCCCGGAAATGAAGATGGGCTGGCTGGAGGGCGTTCTGGACAGCCGCAGAATGGAAGCCGCCGGAAACTGAGTCGCGCACTTGCCATTGCTGCTTTGAAAATACTCCCGCGCGGAGCGCACCCGACATATGTTTCATGCGCCGCCGTGCAGGACGATGCTTGAACAATGGTGCGTGCGGGTTCGGTCAACTGGCGTAGTCGGGGGCCTCGGCGTCGAGGATGGCCTTGATCTCGCGCAGGTGGTCGTCGGCAAATCCGGGATAGGTTTCCCATTCTCGGGCGGTCTTCTCGGCGATGTCTTCGGGCAGATATCGCAGCGGGCGGCCGGTTTGCAGGGCGCGGATATAGGTCTCGGCAGCGCGTTCAAAGTAATAGAGGCGGTTGAAGGTTTCGGCGACGGTCGCGCCGATCACCAGCACGCCATGGTTGCCCATGATCAGCGTGGTGATTTTCGGGTCAGACAGCAGTTGCACACAACGGGCGGCTTCATCCTCGAACGCCATGCCGCCGTAGTGGTCATCGACGGCCACGCGGTTGTGGAACATTGCGGTGGTCTGGTCGATGGCGGGCAGATGGCTGTCGGCAAGGCTGGCCAGCACGGTGGCGTGGATTGAATGGACATGCATTGCGCACCGCGCATGTGGGCAGGCGCGGTGCAGGCTGCCGTGCAGGCCCCATGCGGTGGGGTCGGGCGCATCTGGGCGGTCCATTGTGGCCGGGTCATTAGCGTCAATCTCGATCAGGCTGCTGGCGGTGATGCGGCTGAAATGGCGGCCTGCCGGGTTGATCAGGAAGCGCGCCCCATCATCGCTGACGGCAAGGCTGAAATGGTTTGCTACCGCTTCGTGCATGTTCAGCTTTGCTGTCCAGCGAAAAGCTGCCGCGATATCGGTTCGGGCGATCAAGTTGGTCAGGTTTGGCAGGTCTTTCATGGCGCGTCTCCAATGGGCCAATGGCCTTTGGCCATGGCGGACAGAGTGGAAGTGATCCGCTCAAAGCTGGCGCGGGCCCGTGGGACTGTGTGGCGCGCGCGCAGGTAGCCGTGAACAAGGCCGGGTTCGGTGATGGCGATGGCCTGCCCGCCTGCGGCTCTGATGCGGTCGGCGTAAAGGGTGGCATCATCGGCCAGCGGGTCGCATTCGGCAGCAAGGGCAAGTGTGGGCGGCAGGCCGGTGAAATCCTCTGCTGCAAGGGCGTTGGCCGTGGGGTCATCGGCCTTTGCGCCGCGTATCTGTGCGTAGAAATCCACATCAAGAGCCGTCAGCATCGGCGCATGAGCATGCCGTCGGTAGCTCGTCCCGCGCCCGCCAAGGCCGGGGTAAATCAACACTTGCCCCAGAAGGCGCGGGCCGCGCAGGGCATGGGCCACGCTAGCGGCAAGCCCGCCTCCGGCGCTGTCGCCCGCCAGGAGGATCGGCCCCTTGGTGGCCTGAGCGACGGCAAGGCAATCGTCATAGGCCGATGGGTGCGGGTGTTCGGGGCATAGGCGGTAATCAACAGCAACCACCGTCAGGCGTGTGGCTGAGCAGAGCTCGGCGCAAACATCGTCATGGCTGTCCAGCCCGCCAACCACAAAGCCGCCACCGTGAAAATACAGCACACTGGGCGTCGGGTCAGCTTTGTCTGACAGGTAGCGGCGGCAGGGCACGCCCGCGATCCACATGTCGCTGGCGGTCACATCGGGCGGATGTCCGGCGTGAAAGCTGCGGCACATCGCATTATAGACGCTCCGCTGATCGGCAATGGTCATTTGCGCGGTGTCGGGAGGGTAGGCAGCTTCGGTCATATGGATAAAGCCCCATGTCGCGGGGTCGATAAGGCTTTGGTAATCCGGGCTGGGCATCATGCTTTCAGGTTTGCGTGGCATCCGATGACTTTGGCGCGGAGTGTCGCGGGTCACAAGGGAAATTGCTGCGGGTCTGGCACGGCCAGACGGGTACCGGGCAAAAGCAATGCGTTGGGGCGGCGCTGAAAGGGTAATGAGATATGCAAATGATCCCCCGGTTGCAGGACGATTCCACCCAGAAAAGCAGTTGGGCAGTGGTGGCGCTTGTGATTTCGGATGGTGCGGGCAGCAGTTTGCTGTGCCGCCGCCTTGCCGGGCTTGGGGCACAGGTTGACATGCAGGCTGAATTTGGTGATGCCGTTGCCCGTTTGCTGGCGGGCACGCATCCTGCGGGGCTGCTGGTGATCGATTGCGATCATGCCGGAGGTCACGGCGTGGGGCAAAGCGTGTTTGAGCGTCTTACTTGTGCCAACGTCTGGTTGCCTGTCATTCTGATGTCGTCAGACTGTGTTGAACAGACCTTTCCTGTGGGCCACGAAGCACCGTTTCAATTGCGCTCACCCGTTTCAGCGGTCGCGCTGCGGATTGCGTTCGATCTGGCCCTTTCACCGGATCGGCGCCATTTTAGCATGGAAAAGGACGCACCCCGAAAGATGCGCCCATACTGCTGATCTGACAAATGCCGAAGGCGGCTGGTCTGCGTTATGACAGCGAAAGGTTGGTCGCAGATTCACGTCCGTCACGGCCTGCTTCGATATCGAATGTCACGGCCTGGCCATCCTTTAGCCCGCGCAAACCTGCACGCTCTAGTGCGGTGATGTGGACGAATACATCCTTTTTGCCGCCTTCAGGCGCGATGAAGCCATAACCTTTAGTTTCATTGAACCATTTCACGGTGCCCTTGGCCATCGTGAAGTCTCCTGTAGCATCGCCGCCCGCGGGATTGCGGCGGCCCGGCGCAGTCAGCTGGTTGTCGATTGCTGTGGCCGTTAGGCGAAGACAGTGGTCGAAATAGATAACCTCGCCCCAGAAATATGAAGCTGGATGCCCCATAAATCAAGATTGATTGCGCGGTTGCTGCTTTAGATGGTGCGAGCTTCCGGGGTGATCTGTTTGCCGTCTGAAGCGTGCATCGGCTTGGTCATAAGTGCCATGCCGAGGCCAAGAACCACGACCGCAAGACCGGAACCGGACCATATGGCGAGGGCAAAAAGGAAACTGGCGTCAAGCAAGATCAAGGAGGCAATTGCCGAGGCAAAACCAAAGATCCCGCCCGCAAGTATGAATATCGCTGCCATCAAACCCTCCTGTCGCTACATGATCAAGATTGCGGCCGATTCGGGCGCAAATGTGGCAGCTATAAGGTTATTCCCGGGTGCGTTAAAAAAGTGTTGATCGTTCTGGTGTGTCTTCGAGCAAAAGCCACAGGGCGATGCCAATCAGGACCATTCCGGCCAGTGTGGCCCATGTGGGCGCTGTGTGACCCAGTCCCAGTTCCCACAGGATCACCCAAGCCGGAGTAAGATAGGTATAGGACATGACCTTGGCGGCAGGCAGGCGCAGGCTGGCGTATTGCAGCAGAACGAAGCTGGCGGCACTTGCGGCAATGGCAAGATAGATCAGCGTGATCCAGACAATTGCGGGCAGGTCGGTCCAGTCCGTCGCACGGATTGGATCTTTGGCCCAGACCATCAGCAAAGCCCAGCCCGCAACCATGGTCAGAAAGGTGAAGGTCAGCGCAGACTCGCCCCGATTCAGTTTGCGCACAAGCGGTGCGTAAAGGGCATGTGCGATGCAGCCCAGAAAATAGATCGCCTCTCCTCGGCCAAGGGACAAGGTGGCCACCGCGCGCCAGTCAGCGCGAAAGATCACCCAAAGCGCACCCGCAGCGCCCAAGGTCAGCGCCAGCGCCATGCGCGGGCTCAGGCGTTGGCGCAACAAGAGCCAGCCAAAGCCTGCCGCCATGATCGGGGTAAGTGTAAAGACCGCAGCCGCAGAGACCGGAGGCGCCGTTTTCAAACCATGGAACATCAGCACGAAATAGGCCGCAAGCAGGCCACCCAGCAGCGCATAGCGCCAAGGTGCGTCAAAGGCTGCACGCCGGATTGCGCCCCGGCCCAAAGCCACCGCGCCAACCAGCGCGCCCGCCAGCAAAAACCGCAGCGCGGTCAACGCACCGGGGTCGATCAGCGGTGCGGCAAGAGCGCCAAGGCTGAACGACCCGGCAACAAGGGCGGAAAACACCAGCATGGCAAGATGCCCGCGCATGGCATCAGGGCTGGTCATCGGTTCAGACCGCCCAGGTCTTTGATGCCTCTTTCAAATGCGCCAGAAAGGCTTGCACTTTGCGGGTGCGGTGCAGGTCGACGTGGGTCACGATCCATAGCGGCGCATCCCACTCGGCGCGCGGCGGAAGAATTTCAACCAGATCGTTGGAGCAGTTCGCCTTGTAGACCGAAACAAAGCCGATGCCCGTGCCACGGTGCACCGCTTCTTCCAGAGCGGCGGGTTCTGTGCCGCGAAAGCTGATGGCAGACGCCGGAACCGTATTACGCAGCCAGCGATAAAACGGCGCGCGGGTGGATTCACTGTCAACACAGACAAAGCGGTGTCCGGCAAAGTCGGTTTCGTCTCTTGGCTGACCATGACGCGCAATATAGGACTTTGCGGCATAAAGTCCGGTACGTATATGGGCCAGTGGTTGCGCCACGTTATCGGGTTCTTCTGGCGCGGCCCCGGCACGGATCGCCACATGCGCTTCGCCGTAATCAAGCCGGAATACCCGCATGTCGGTCAGGAAGCGAACCTGCACCAAGGGATAAAGCTCTTGAAAATCGGCGAGAACCGGCACCAGCAAATCCGCAAGGCCAGCAATCGAGGTTATGGTCAGCTCGCCCGCCACAACTTCGCCCTGACCTTTGATCCGGCTGGAGAGTTGGGCGAACTGTTCTTCGGTGGTTTGCGCCACCGTCAGCAGGTCGCGACCGGCCTCGGTCGGGGTGTAGCCGCGCGCGTGGCGCTGAAAGAGACGGGTTCCCAGCGTTTTTTCCAGCGCGTCGATGTGGCGGATCACCGTCGCGTGATGAACGCCAAGCACCTCTGCCGCGCCTGAGACTGTACCAAGTCTGGCAACCTGAAATGCGGTTCTGATTTCATCCCAAGCGGGGTGTGCCATGATGGAGTTTACTCCCTTAGATCACGGATTGTCACAGAATATTGCTGTGCGATTTTGCACATGATCGCGTCAAAGTTTTGTAATGTAAAGAAAAATTCAAGCGCTTAAATCCACTTCATCGAACGAAAAACTTGGCTGTGTTGAAACTATCGATGATCCGGCCTCGTTTCAAAACTATCCGCTGCATCCCCGCAGCTTTTGATGAAGGAAGATAAAATGCGTACTCTTATGATCTCTGCCGCCGCTGGTGCTCTGTCTGCTGGCTTTGCCTTTGCCAGCCCCGGCATTGACCAATTGGCAAATCAGGCTGGCGTTTCGCCCAATGGCTACACTCAGGTCCAACTGATTGAACTTTTGCAGGCACAGCGCGAAAATGACGATGCGCGGGTTCGTTTCATCATGTCGCAAGCGGCTCGGACTGATGTGTCGCGCAGTGCGATGGGCGGTGCAACCGTTTCCAATGACGCACAACTTGCCGCTGCCGCCGGTGTTGCACCGGGTCTTTACACCACGAACGAACTGCAGCGCCTTATCACCGCCAAGCGCAACAACGACACCCAGCTGGTTGACTTCATCCTGTCGGGTCAGAACCGTGCCGAAGGTAACCCAGCCTCGGTCGTAACACCCGGTCAGGTGCAGATGGCGGCAATTCTGGGTGTTGATGCCTCGCAGTACACCCTGACTGAACTGACACAGTTGTATGCAGAGTGGGTTGGCAACAACTCGTAATCTTCAGCATGGCTTGGGGATAGCTTCGCTCCCTGTGTTGTCCCTGTGCCTTGATGGCCCGCGCAGTTTGCGCGGGCCGTTCTGTTTGGTCTATACGCTCTGGCATGACTTGACTCGTGCAGGCCATGGGCCTATCACGCCCCCAATTCCCCGGAGGCTGTCGCTTCCGGTCCCTTGGCTTTTGCCGGGATCGCCATCTGCCAGCGCGTTGCGCCCGCAGGTGCCCTTGGCCATTGCTGTAACGCCCTGTCGGGAGACGACCATGTTTGAAAGCCTATCAGATCGCCTTGGCAGCGTCTTTGATCGCCTGACCAAACAGGGCGCGCTGTCCGAGGCTGACGTGATTGCCGCCCTGCGCGAGGTGCGGGTTGCTTTGCTGGAAGCCGACGTTTCCTTGCCGGTGGCGCGAGACTTCATCAAGCGGGTGCAGGAAAAGGCGACCGGGTCGGCGGTGACAAAGTCGATCACGCCCGGCCAGATGGTCGTCAAGATCGTGCATGACGAATTGATCCGGGTGCTGGCAGGGGATGAACCTGCCGATGCGCTGAAGATTGACAACCCGCCTGCCGCGATTTTGATGGTGGGTCTGCAGGGGTCGGGCAAGACCACCACCACCGCCAAGCTCGCCAAGCGGTTGAAGGACCGCAACGGCAAGCGGGTGCTGCTGGCGTCGCTGGATACCAACCGCCCGGCTGCGATGGAGCAGCTGGCGATTTTGGCGGGGCAGGTAGGCGTGGACAGCCTGCCGATCGTCAAGGGTGAAACCGCAGTGCAGATCGCGCGGCGCGCCAAGACGCAGGCCGCTATGGGCGGCTATGATGTGCTGTTCCTTGATACCGCTGGCCGGATGCACATTGACGAAGTGCTGATGGACGAAGTGCAGGCCGTGCGCGACATCGCCCAACCGCGTGAGACGCTGTTGGTGGTGGATGGCCTGACCGGGCAGGATGCGGTGAACGTGGCCGCCGAATTCGACGGCAAGGTCGGCATTTCCGGCGTGGTTCTGACCCGGATGGACGGCGACGGGCGCGGCGGTGCCGCACTGTCGATGCGGGCTGTGACCGGCAAGCCGATCCGCTTTGTCGGCCTTGGCGAAAAGATGGACGCGCTGGAGACGTTCGAGGCCGAGCGGGTCGCGGGCCGTATCCTTGGCATGGGCGATATTGTTGCCTTGGTCGAACGCGCGCAAGAAACCTTTGAGGCCGAGCAGGCCGAACGCATGGCGCGGCGGTTCTCGAAAGGGTTGTTCAACATGAACGATCTGAAGGGCCAACTGGAGCAGATGCAGAAGATGGGCGGCATGCAGGGGTTGATGGGCATGCTGCCGGGTATGGGCAAGATGGCAAAGCAGGCCGAAGAGGCTGGCTTTGACGACCGCATGCTGCGCCGTCAGGTGGCGCTGATCAACTCGATGACCAAGAAGGAACGGGCCAACCCAGACCTGCTGGCCGCCAGCCGCAAGAAGCGGATTGCGGCAGGCGCGGGGCTTGAGGTGTCGGAGCTGAACCGTCTGCTGAAACAGCACAAGCAGATGGCCGAGATGATGAAGAAGATGGGCAAAGGTGGCGGCATGAAGCAGGCCATCAAGCAGATGATGGGCAAGGGCGGCATGCCTGACCCCAGCAAGATGTCGCCCGCCGAGTTGGAAGAAGCGGCCAAGGGCATGCGCCAAGGGCTTGGCCAAGGCGGCGGCTTTCCCGGCATGCCGCGCGGCATGAGCCTGCCATCTGGTCTGTCGGGGTTGATGAAAAAGAAATGACTGCGCCTGTCCTGCATACGCAGCGCCTGACGCTTCGCGCCCCCGTCATGGCCGATTTTCCGGCCTATGCGGCGTTCTGGGCGTCGGACCGGGCTGTGCATATGGGCGGACCCAAGGATGCGACGGGCGCGTGGTTCTGGTTTTGCCATGATGTCGCGCAATGGGCCCTGTTGGGGCATGGCGCGCTGATGATGGATCACACTGCCAGCGGGCAAACCGTGGGGCAGGTTGGGATCAACGCGGGCCCCACATTTCCAGAAACCGAGTTGGGCTGGTTTGTTTATGCGGGCCATGAGGCACAGGGCTATGCCACCGAAGGCGCGGGCGCGTTGCGCGACTGGGCATTTGCAAGCCTGCCTGTCATGTCGCTGGTCAGCTATACCGGGTCCGCCAATCACGCGTCGATCAAGGTGGCGCAACGTCTTGGGGCCACGCTGGACGCAAACGCCCCGCGCCCGGATCCCGCAGATCTGGTCTGGCGTCACGCCCGGAGGATTCAATGACCGACAATGCCACCCGCGCCGCCGAGGTGCTGAAGGAACACCGCCAGTCTATCGACCGGCTGGATGCGATCCTCGTCTATACGCTGGCCGAACGGTTCAAGCACACACAGGCGGTGGGGCGGCTGAAGGCCGAGCACGACCTGCCGCCGAGTGATCCATCGCGCGAGGCCCGGCAAATCGCGCGGTTGGAACAACTGTCGCAAGACGCCGACCTTGATCCCGAATTTGCCAAGAAATTCCTGACCTTCATTATTTCCGAAGTCATCAGGCATCACGAGAAACTGCAAAAGTAACCATGACGGCGGGGTTAACCCCGCCCTACCCATCCTCTGAAAACCCAAGGAGACTACCAATGTCGTTGAAAATCCGTCTGGCCCGTGGTGGCAGCAAAAAGCGTCCGCATTATTCGATCGTTGCCACCGACTCGCGCAATCCGCGCGATGGCCGTTTTCTGGAAAAGCTGGGCGTGTATGACCCGATGCTGAACAAGGATGACGAAAAGCGCGTTGTCATGAACATCGACCGGATCAAGGAACTGATGGCGACCGGCGCTCAGCCGACCGACCGCGTCGCACGCTTCCTGGAAGCTGCCGGCGTTCTGACCAAGAAAGTCCGCAATAACCCGAAAGCGGCGGTTCCCGGCAAGCAAATGGCTGAACGCGCTGCGAAAAAAGCAGCCCGTGCAGAAGCACCTGCTGAAGAATAATCTCGCGGTATGGTTCCTGGCCTTGGCCTGGTGCGCCGGTCCATCACGCTGGCCCTTTGCGGGGCGGCGTTTTGGGCCGGCATCAACTTTTCTCGTATGCAGGCGGCCGATGCCTGTCTGGATGCGGGCGGGTCTTTTGACCCACGCGGGTTTTGCAGCAAAGAGGCGGCGTTGCCATGACAGTCGATCGTATCTGTGTCGGTTCCATCGCAGGCGCCTTTGGGGTGCAGGGCGAGGTGCGGATAAAATCGTTTTGTGCCGACCCCGAAGCGATAGCTGACTACGGTCCGCTTTACTCTGCCGACGGCAAGCGCCGCTTTTCGATCAAACTGACCCGCCCGGTGGCAGGTGGTCTGGGCGCGCGTATCGAAGGGGTGGCCACCAAGGATCAGGCAGATGCCTTGCGTGGCACGGATCTGTATGTGGACCGGGACCGTTTGCCATCCTTGCCGGATGATGAATTCTATCACTCTGACCTGATCGGGCTGGAGGTGTATGACACGGGCGGCGTGCTTCTGGGCAACCTGCGCGCGGTGCACAACCATGGCGCGGGCGACCTGCTGGAGGTTTATGCCCCTACCCGCAAACAGCCTTTGCTGATTCCGTTCACGAAAGAAGCGGTGCCAACGGTCGATCTGGCTGCGCGGCGCGTTGTGGCGGATTTGCCGGAGGGGCTGGACTAAAAGCTTAACATTCGCCACGTTGCTGCGAAAAACGGGGTGGACGGGATGCAACGAAGCAAACGACTTTTGATGATGGCCACGCTGCCCCTTTATCTTGGCCCGCTTTTGGCGGGGCTTTCCGGGATGGGGTGGTCGGCCGTTCCGGTCTTTGTTGCGCTGATGGCGCTGTGGCTTGTGGTGATGCGCCCGCATCAGTGGCCGCGTCAGATTGCTCTGTGGACACCCCCCGTGATGGTGGCGGCGGCGGCTCAGGTCGCGATCAATGCGGTGATTGTGGTGGTACTGTTCGGGGTTGGCCGGGGGCTTGGCGGGGTGGCAGGGTTTGTGCTGCCGCTGCCGTATCTGGTGCCGGTCGCGCTGTCCTTTCTGTCCATCCCGCTGTCGCGCATGGTCTGGGATCCGGTGAAGGGACATCAGATGGATCAGGCGCTGGACCAGAACCATGCGGTCAACCGGGATATGGTGCCGTCTGCGCCGGACGCAGACCCCATGCTCGCGGCTTTGCTTGATCTGCCCCATGATGCCGATCCGGTTCTGATCGCCGATGCCATTGATGCGGCAATGCGCGCGCCCGGCGCGGCGGCGCGGCTGTCGCAGCTGGAGGATGCACTGGAACACGGCGCAGAGGCGTGTCTGGGTCTGCGCGAAGGATTGATCCTTTGGGCCACCGATCCGGCCCGCACTCCGGATGATCCGGCAATAGCCGGTCAGCTTGCAGGCTTTGTGGCCGCGGGGTTTGATGCACGGCTTTTGGCGCTGTTTGCGCACCGCGCGCTGCCGTTGTTGCAGGCGCAACCGGGGCTGTGGTCGTCTTATCCGGACCCTGCCACGATTGGACTGGCGCTGGACCCGGCCCTGCCTGTCGAGGTGCAAGCCAGTTTGCGGGCGTTGGCTGCAGCGGTTGAGGCGGCAGCTTTGCCAGAAGATCGCCTGAGCGGCGCCTGATGCCGGATTCCCTTTGCACGGGGGCGGGGGCTTGGGTAAGAGCAGGCCATGTCTGATGACCTTCCTGATGATGCCGACCTGTCCAAAGCTCCGACCCGGTCGCACGGGCGGCTTTCGGCCAAGCCTGTGTTGCGCCCGCGCGATCTGTTTGATGATGCGCGCGCAGTGCGTGGCGCGTGGCTGGCGCGGGTGATCACGCTGTTTCCGCAGGCTTTTCCGGGGGTGCTGGAGCAATCCCTGACCGGCAAGGCGATGGATCTGGGGCTGTGGCGGCTGGAAACCTATGATCTGCGCAGCTTTGGCATTGGCAAACATCGCAACGTCGACGACACGCCCGCCGGGGGCGGCGCGGGCATGGTGCTGAGGGCCGATGTGGTGGATGCGGCGATCAATGCCGCCAGTGCGGGTGCGAACCCCGACCGGGCGCGCTGGCCGGTTGTTTATCTGTCGCCACGCGGCAAGCCGTTCGATCAGGCGATGGCGCGGCGTTTTGCAGGCTGCGAAGGGCTGACGATGCTTTGTGGCCGGTTTGAGGGCGTCGATCAGCGGGTGCTGGACCATCACGCGGTTGAAGAAGTGTCCTTGGGTGATTTCGTGCTAACCGGGGGCGAGATTGCGGCGCAGGCCATTCTGGATGCCACGGTGCGGCTGTTGCCCGGTGTGCTGGGCAATGCCGAAAGCATTGAAGAGGAAAGCCATTCCAATGGCTTGCTGGAGCATCCGCACTATACCCGCCCGCCCGAGTGGGAGGGGCACGCAATTCCGCCCGTGCTGTTGTCGGGCGATCACGCCAAGATTGCCAAATGGCGGCGCGCAAAGGCCGAGGCGTTGACCGCCACGCGCCGCCCTGACCTTTGGGCGCGCAAAACCGGGGGCTAAAGCGAAACGCTTTTACCCCGCGCGTCCGGCCCGTAGCGCAACGATGATCCCGGCAACCAGCACCATCGCCATTCCCGTCAGGCTCAGCGCGTCGGGGATGTGGTCGAATACGGCCCAGCCCAGAACCCCGGCCCAGACCAGATGCATATAGTTGACCGGGGCCAGCAGGGCAGGCGGCGCTTGGCGGTAGGCTATGGTAAACAGGAAATGCCCAATCGTGGCCAGCACACCCATGGCCCCGATCAGCGCAAGGTCGGGCAGGGGTGGCATGGCAGGGGGCAGGGATTGCAGGGCTGTGACGCCAAAAATGACCGTGCCAACCAAGGCCACGTGAAACAGCATCGACATGGTTGATTCCGTGCGCGCCAGAACCCGTGTCATCAGGTGATAGGCGGTCGACAGCCCCGCATTCATCAGCGCAAATACCACGCCCCAGGCGTCCAGCCCACCACCGGGCCGCATTACCAAAATCACACCACCAAAGGCCAGAACCGCGCCGAACCATGCCACAGGATGCACCTTTTCATGCAAAAGCGGGCCGGACAGCAGCATCACGAGCATGGGCGCAAGATAAATGATCGCGACCGTTTCCCCCACAGGCATGAGTTGAAGCGCAAGGCTCATGGTCAGTGAGGCGACCGCCAGCACAAGGCCGCGCATCAGCACCCAGCCCGTGCGCTGCGTCCGCCATAAGGCTGCCCCGTGACGCGGCGCCATAAGGACAAGCAGTAGGACCAAATTCACCAGATACCGTCCCGCCTGCACGAATGGCACAGGGTAAAGCCCGACCAGATGTTTGTTCAGCGTGTCGCCTGCCGCGAACAAAAAGACCGCAGCCATAACAAAGGCCACGCCTTTCAGCGGGCTTCCCCCTGCGGTTTTGTCCATCTGGTTGGGAATCTCCTTGGTTGGCCCTGTTTTCCGTGCAATTGCGGGCCAGCGCAAGCCCACGCCTCTTGACCTGTTGCCCGGCTTGGCCCTATACGCGCCTGTCCGGGGCCAACATGGTCCGTCGGACCCGATTCCTGTTGGCCGTTTTGCCGGGCTTCTTCCCCGGCGCGCAGGCTGAACAGGGCGGCATAAACGTAAAAGCTGGCCTGAACTCTGGCGGGCTCATCTTCGGATGGGGACCCGGTGAAGACCAAGAGCTCTGAGGCATGGCATCACCTCTGCGGATTCACCGCAGGTTGCGAAAGGACCAGGCATGAACCTGATCGCCCAACTCGAAGCCGAGCAGATTGCTGCGCTCGGCAAGACCATCCCGGATTTTAAGGCCGGTGACACCGTCCGCGTCGGTTTCAAAGTGACCGAAGGCAGCCGTTCGCGTATCCAGAACTACGAAGGCGTCTGTATTGCCCGTCAGGGCGGCGCTACGATTTCTGCGTCGTTCACCGTGCGTAAAATCTCGTTCGGCGAAGGCGTGGAGCGTGTGTTCCCGCTGTATTCGACCAACATCGACTCGATTGATGTGGTGCGTCGCGGCAAAGTCCGTCGCGCCAAGCTGTATTACCTGCGCACCCGTCGCGGGAAATCGGCACGTATCTCGGAAGATACGACCTATAAACCGAAATCTGAATAAGGATCGGACCGATGAAAGAAGGCATTCACCCCGACTATCACTTCATCACCGTGAAGATGACCGACGGTTCGACTTATCAGACCCGCTCGACCTATGGCAAAGACGGCGACAGCCTCGCGCTGGACATCGACCCGCTGGCGCACCCGGCGTGGACCGGTGGCAACGCCAAGCTGATGGACACCGGCGGCCGCGTGTCGAAGTTCAAGAATAAATACGCCGGTCTGGGTTTCTGATCCCGACCCCTTGTATGATGGAACAGCCCCGCTTTTTGCGGGGCTTTTTCGTTCCGGGCCAGCCTTGGCGGGCGCAGCATGATGCCTGTTGCCCACAAAGCGATGGCCACTGCCGCTTCCGCCTTGCCTTCATGCTTCCCCTTGCGCGGGAACCCGCCTAAAAGGGCGGGCAGACTTGGGCAAGAGGGCAGGGCATGGCGCATATCATCGTCGTCGGCAACGAAAAGGGCGGGTCGGGCAAATCGACCACCTGCATGCATGTGGCGACAGCCCTTGTCCGGCAGGGTTTTCGTGTAGGCGGGCTGGATCTGGACCTGCGACAAAAGTCCTTTGGTCGCTACATCGAAAACCGCCGCGCCTATCTTGCGCGTACCGGGCTTACACTGCCTACGCCCGATTACCGCGACCTGCCCGAGGTGGACGAGTCTACGCTGGCCCCCGGTGAGAACCCGTTTGATGCGCGGCTGTCGGCGGCGGTTGCAGCCCTTGATCCGGTGTCAGATTTTATCATCATCGACTGCCCCGGCAGCCACACCCGGCTGTCACAGGTGGCGCACAGTCTTGCCGATACGTTGATCACGCCCCTGAACGACAGTTTTGTTGATTTCGACTTGTTGGCGCGCACCGATCCGGAAACCGGCAAGGTAAAAGGCCCGTCGATCTATTCGGAAATGGTCTGGAATGCGCGGCAGTTGCGGGCGCAGGCGGGGCTGAAGCCGATTGACTGGATCGTGCTGCGCAACCGGCTTGGTGCGCAACAGATGCACAACAAGAAAAAGGTCGGTGCTGCGCTGGAGGAGTTGTCGAAACGGATCGGCTTCCGGGTCTCGCCCGGCTTTTCCGAGCGCGTGATCTTTCGCGAGCTTTTCCCGCGTGGGATCACGCTTCTCGATCTCAAGGACACTGGCGTTGACCAGTTGAACATCTCGAACATCGCGGCACGGCAGGAAGTGCGTGATCTGATGCGCGAGTTGCGTCTGCCGGGTGTTACGCCGGAGTTCTGACGAAAAGGGTGGCCCGCACCTTGCAACGCGCCTCGCGGCTGCCAATCCGGGTAAGCCGCAAGTCAAACACTTCAGACACGTCATGCTTTGGGGCGAACAGCCCGAATTTTTGAAGCAGAGAAAGTGCATAGGTCATGTCCGGCTCCTGTCTGTGACTTTGTCTGTTAGCGCCTATGTTTAGTGGTATGGTGCCCGGTTGCGGCAAAATCGAGGCAGGCAAAGGGTCGCAGAAAGGCAGCGCGGAAACGAACTGTTGCCAGGCTTGAGACAATTGCCCGTCGATGGCACAAAGGTCGCCAGTTCAGGAGGATCGCCATGACCAACCCGCTTTACGATACATTGTTTGCGCCCCTGACCGGGCAAAGCCGGGTGCTGCTGCACTTGGCCAACGGGCAAAATATCACGGCGGGCGCATTTGCTGCACTGGTCGGGCAACTGGCGGGTGCGCTGCTGGCGTCGGGTGTCGGGCCGGGTGACCGGGTGGCGGTGCAGGTGGCGAAATCCCCGGAGGCACTGGCGCTCTATGGGGCCTGCGTGGCCGTGGGGGCGGTGTTTTTGCCGCTGAACACCGGATATACCGCAACCGAGGTGGACTACTTCGTTGGCAATGCCACGCCGCGCGTCCTTGTCGCCGATCCGGTCAATATGGCGGTACTGGCCCCGGTCTGCACGGCGCATGGGGCGCAGTTTCTGGGCCTTTCGGGGCAGGGCACCGGCAGTCTGATGGATCTGGCCGCGCGGCAAGATGCAGACTTTGCGCCGGTGGAGCGGGCGGGCAGCGATCTGGCGGCGATCCTGTACACTTCGGGCACAACCGGTCGGTCCAAGGGTGCGATGCTCAGCCATGACAACCTGTTGTCAAATGCGCGCGTGCTGGCTGATCTGTGGCAGTTCAGCGACCGGGATGTGCTGCTGCATGCCTTGCCGATCTTTCACACTCATGGGCTTTTTGTGGCCTCCAATGTCAGCCTGCTGACCGGGGGGCAGATGGTGTTCCTGCCCGGCTTTGACCCCGAACAGGTGGTGGCTGCACTGCCCCGTGCGACGACGATGATGGGGGTGCCCACTTTTTACACGCGGCTGCTGGACGACGAGCGGCTGACCCGTGATTTGGTCGGGCATATGCGGCTGTTCATCTCAGGCTCGGCCCCACTGCTGGCCGAGACGCATACAGCGTTTGAGACCCGGACCGGCCAGCGCATTCTGGAACGCTATGGCATGACAGAAACCAACATGAACACCTCCAATCCCACTGAGGGTGACCGCCGGGCCGGCACCGTGGGTCTGCCCCTGCCGGGGGTGGATCTGCGCATCATGGCCGAAGGGCGTGAGGTTGCCCAAGGCGAGGTTGGCGTGATCGAAGTGCGTGGCCCTAATGTGTTTCAGGGCTATTGGCAGATGCCCGACAAAACCGCCGAAGACCTGCGCCCGGATGGTTGGTTCATCACCGGCGATCTGGGCACGCGTGATGCCGAGGGTTATGTCACAATCGTTGGTCGCGCCAAGGATCTGATCATCACCGGCGGTTTCAACGTCTATCCCAAAGAGGTCGAAGACCTGTTGGATGCACAGCCCGGCATCTCCGAAAGCGCGGTCATCGCGCTGCCGCACCCCGACTTCGGCGAGGCGGTCTTTGCGGTTCTGGTCCGCGCCAAGGGCGCCGCGCCTGACCTTACCAAAATCCGCGCCGCCGTGGCGCAGCGGCTGGCAAAATTCAAGCATCCCAAGGACTATGCCATTGTTGATGCCTTGCCGCGCAACACGATGGGCAAGGTGCAGAAAGCCGAACTGCGCAAAACCTATGCCGAAACCTTCCGGCGGCCGTCCTAGGTTTCGTCTTGGCGAAAATACTCCGGGGTCCGGGGCGGTGGCCCGGCGCTGTCCGCATCCTCGCCACCGGCCAATAATTCGCCCGCAAGAAACCGCTCGAACGCGTCCAGATCGACAGGCTCGAACTGGCCAAACCCCTGCATCCAGACGCTTGCCGCGCGCAGGGCGTCGGGTTCCAGTTTGCACCAGATCACCCGTCCGCGCTTTTCGCGGCTGACAAGCCCGGCGTCGGTCAGCACGGTTAGGTGTTTGGAAATCGCGGCAAGGCTCATCCGGAAAGGTTCCGCCACATCGGTCACTGCCATGTCGTCTTCCAGCAGCATCGCAAGGATCGCCCGACGGGTCGGGTCGGCAAGGGCGGCAAAAACGGGGGACAGCGGATCGGTCATGGCGCAAACCATGGGCATTGTTCGGCAAAAAGGTCAACCATCAGGTTGAGGGTTTGGCGTGCAGGATCGGTGCAGGCGGAAAATCAACTGATCAGTTGAATATCGCGAAGCGGTCAGATTTGCGCTTTTCAGGCGAGATGAGTCAACGCATCGATACTCAACCATTTGAAAAGATGACGGAATATCAAATTTCATGCCTGCTTGACTTGGGCACGCTGTGCCATTAGCACCGCATCAACCATCTTCATGGGGGCAAGGCGCGTGTCCGACCCGCAAAATCCGTCCGATGACGCCCGGTTAAAGGTGTTGGAGGCCCGGATCGCAGCGGCAAAGGCAGCCACCGAACCGACGCCACATATGAAGAAAGACTATTCTCAGGCGCAAGTCGCCTGGCGGATGGTTATAGAGCTTGTGGCCGGTCTGGTGATCGGCTTCGGCATCGGATACGGGCTGGATATCCTCTTTGGGACCATGCCTATATTCCTGGTGCTGTTTATCGGGTTCGGTCTGGCTGCAGGGGTGAAAACCATGCTGCGGTCGGCAAACGAAGTGCAGGAACGCCGGCTGGCGCAAGATGCAGCCGAAAAGAGGGATGACTGACGTGGCGGAAGAAACAGGCTTGGTGTTCCATCCGATGGACCAGTTCATCGTGAAGCCGCTGTTCGGCGACGGCCCGGTGATGTGGTACACACCGACCAATGCGACACTTTGGATGTTGTTGGCAGTGGCCTGTGTGGTCGCGCTGTTCGTGCTGGGCACTCGTGGCCGTGCCGTGATCCCCACCCGCCTGCAATCGGTGGCCGAGGTGTTTTACGGCTTTATCTACAAAATGGTTGAAGATGTGACCGGCCATGACGGGGTGAAGTATTTCCCTTGGATCATGACGCTGTTCTTGTTCATCTTCTTCTCGAACATGCTGGCGTTGATCCCGATGTCCTTTTCGCCCACTTCGCAAATTGCGGTGACGGCGGTGCTGGGCTTTGGAGTGTTCTTTGCCGTCACCATCATCGGTTTTGTCAAGAACGGCACCCACTTTCTTGGTCTGTTCTGGATGAAGGATGCGCCAATGTTTCTGCGCCCGATCATCGCGGTGATCGAAGTGATCTCTTACTTCGTACGCCCGGTCAGCCATTCCATCCGTCTTGCGGGCAACATCACCGCCGGTCACGCCGTGATCAAGGTGTTTGCCGCTTTTGCCGGCGTCGCCCTTATCGCGCCTGCCTCTATCCTTGCGATTACCGCCATCTATGCGCTTGAGGTGCTGGTGGCTGTGATTCAGGCCTACGTCTTTACCATCCTGACCTGTGTTTACCTCAAGGATGCGCTGCATCCCGGGCACTGAGCCACGTCACGCAAACCTACTCCAGAAATCCAAATTCCATCGTAAGGAGCATCACATGGAACTCGCAGCAGCAGCCGCTCTCGGCAAATTCATCGGCGCCGGCATTGCAGCCATCGGTGCAGGCATCGCCGCCGTCGGCGTGGGCAACGTGGCCGCCAACTATCTGGCAGGCGCATTGCGCAACCCATCGGCAGCCGCGTCGCAAACCGCGACCCTGTTCATCGGTCTGGCCTTCGCAGAAGCTCTGGGCATCTTCGCATTCCTCGTCGCCCTCCTGCTGATGTTCGCAGCCTGATCCCTTTTTGACGTCTTGCGAAACAGGGGTGCAGCGCATTTGCGTTGCCCCCTTGAGTTTCAAAGGGTCCGATGGAGGACATGATGGCTACTGAAACACTCGTAGAAGGTGTTGCGCAGGGTGGGGCTGCTGTTAGCTCTTGCCTTGGGCTGAACGGCAGTGCCATTGGCATGCCGCAGCTGTGCGCGGACTGGATGCCGAACCAGATCTTCTGGCTTCTGGTTGCGCTGATTGCGATTTACTTTTTCCTGTCGCGGATTGGTTTGCCGCGCATCGGGGCGGTTCTGGCCGAACGTCAGGGCACGATCACAAATGACATCGCAGCAGCTGAAGAAATGAAGCTGCAGGCAGTCGCGGCAGAGCAGGCCTATGTGGAAGCATTGGCGCAGGCCCGTGCCGACGCGAACAAGATCGTGGCGGAAGCCAAGGCCGGGATCCAGAAAGATCTGGACGCAGCTTTGGCCAAGGCGGATGTTGAAATTTCGGCGAAGTCTGCGCAGTCCGAAGCCCGTATCGGGGAAATCCGTGCAGGTGCCATGGATGCCGTGACCGAGGTCGCCAAGGACACCGCGAAAGAACTGGTTGCGGCTTTGGGCGGTTCGCCAGATGCCCGCGCTGTCAATGCGGCAGTCTCTGCCCGGTTGAAAGGCTAACGCGATGACCAGATTGACAACACTCGTTCTGGCGATGGTGGCAAGCCCTGCGTTTGCGGCCAGCGGCCCGTTCTTCAGCCTGCGCAATTCCGATTTCGTGGTGACAATCGCGTTCTTCGTGTTCATCGGGATTTTGGTGTATTTCAAGGTTCCTGCCAAGATCACCGGATTGCTTGACGCTCGTGCGGTCCAGATCAAAGCCGATCTGGAAGAAGCGCGCGCGCTGCGCGAAGAAGCCAAGGCTTTGCTTGCCTCTTATGAGCGCAAGCAAAAAGAGGTCAAGGAGCAGTCTGACCGCATTGTTGCTGCTGCCAAGGCCGAAGCCGAAGCCGCCGCCGCGCAAGCAAGGGCGGATATGCAGCAATCGATTGCCCGCCGTCTTGCCGCTGCTGAGGAGCAGATTCAAGCGGCAGAAAATTCAGCTGTTCGTGCCGTGCGTGAACAAGCGATTTCAGTTGCCATCTCGGCAGCAGGAGTTGTTCTTGCCAAGCAAATGACCGCAGAGGGGGCGAAAGCTTCGATCGACGCGGCCATTCAGCAGGTGGATGCCAAGCTGCACTAAGCCAAAGCTTCAGGCGACATTAGAAACCGGCCCCTTGGGCCGGTTTTTTCATGTGCGGTTCCGTTCGTGTTCAAAGCGTTGCTGTGCGATGGCCTCGTTGCGTTCTGCTTTCAGCTGATCGCTCAGGGATTGCTCCACATAGGTCAGGTGCGCCTCTACCGCGGCGCGGGCGGCGCATGGATCGCGCGCCTGCAAGCCGATGTTTATGGCGCGGTGCTGGTCCAGCAACATGTCGCGGGTGGTGCGGTTGCGAAACATTATCTGGCGATTATAGAAAACACCCTGCCGCAGCAGATCATACATCGACCTCATCATGTGCAGCATCACCACATTGTGGCTGGCCTCGATGATGGACAGATGAAATTCGGCGTCCAAGCCCGCTTCGTCTGTGGGGTCACGTTTCAGATGTGCCGCCTCCATCTTCTGAAAGATCACATCGACGACCTTCAGATCTGTGTCCGACGCCAGACGGGCCGCACGCTCGGCGGCCAGCCCTTCCATGTCGCGGCGAAAGGCGATGTAGTCGAAGACAGCCTCATCATGGCTTGCGAAAAGCTGGATAAGCGCTGGTGAAAAGGCTGACCCGAGCACATCCGCCACATAAATCCCCGCGCCCGCACGGCTGACCAATAGCCCCCGTTCCTGAAGGTCGGCCACCGCATCACGCAATGACGGGCGTGAGACACCCAGCCGGTCCGAAAGCTCGCGCTCTGATGGCAAGCGCTCACCGGGACGCAGGATGCCACGCAGGATCAGCTGCTCGATCTGGCGCACAACGGATTGGGACAGTTTTTCAGTCTGGATTTTGGTAAATGGCATGAGAGCGGGCACCTGAATGATTGGTCAGAATCTATGACCACGGCGTCCGGTTCTCAAGAAGAAACTATGCAGCGGAAAGACAACAAAAAAAGGCCGCCCCGCAAAGGACGGCCTGATGGTTATTTGCCGACCCTTTACTGGGTTGGGCGGATGATGATTTCAACACGACGGTTCTGTGCGCGACCCTGTGCTGTGGCATTCGACGCAACGGGCTGGTCAAAGCCGCGACCGATATTGGTGATGCGGCCCGATGGAACACCGTTTTGGGTCAGCACGCTGGACACAGCCACCGCGCGACGCTGGGACAGGTCGTAGTTATAGGCAGCCGACCCGGTGTTGTCGGTGTGGCCGATCACTTCGATCCGGCTGTTGGGATAGCGCATCAAGCTGGTTGCAACGCTGCCCAGATCAGAGCGCAGGTCAGGGCGCAATGCGGTGCTGTCTACCGCGAACAGCAGGTCTTGCGGCAGGTTTACCGTCAGGAACTGTCCGTTGTTCGTGACGGTCACGTTGGGGTTGTTGATCGAGCCACGCAGTTCTGCGGCCTGCCGGTCAAGCGTGGCACCAATAGCGCCGCCTGCTGCCGCACCGATCACACCGCCAACCACGGCCTTGCCAAAGCGGTCACTGCCACCCGAGCTTGCACCAGCCGCCGCGCCGACCAGACCACCCATAATGGCGCCCTGTTGCGTACGGGCGTTCGGATTGTCGGGGTATGCGTTGGGGTCAACACATGCGGTCAGCGCCAGAAGCGATGCCGCGGAGAAAAGAAGGGGGGTCTTGAAGGTCATTTCTGCCGCCTCATGAATACTATGCTTGCCGGCCGGAGCCGCGCACTGCTTGCGCAATATAACAACGCAGGCTGTATCCATACAGTTCCCATACGTCTTGCGCAAATTTCCGCGCATCACGTTGCGGTGTTGGCAGCGTCGGTACGCGCGGATTCATGGGCGAGTATGGCGCGTTTGACCGGCAGGCCCCAGTGATAGCCGCCCAAAGCGCCACTTTTGCGCAATGCACGGTGGCAGGGGATCAGCAGGCTGATCGGGTTGCGCCCGACGGCGGTGCCAACCGCGCGCACAGCCTTTGGGTGGCCGATGACGCAAGCGATGTCGCTATAGGTGGTCACATGGCCCGAGGGGATGCGCAGCAGCGCCTCCCACACCTTGATCTGGAACGGTGCACCGATCAGGAACAGCGGCGTGTCCGCGTTCTGGCCGGAACGTGCGCCAAAGGCTTGCAGCACCCAAGGGCGCAGCATTTCGGGGTCATGCGTAAACTGCGCCTTTGGCCAACGGCGCAGCAGGTCGTCCAAGGCTGCCTCATCGCCCATTTCGGCGGCAAAGCCGATGCCGCAGATGCCGCGGTCTGTGCCGGTGACGATGGCGCGGCCAAAGGGGCTGTCGAACCAGCCATGTCGGATGGTCAGGCCCTCGCCCGCGCGGGCAAAATTGCCCGGTGTCATCGCTTCCCACGTCAGGAACAGATCGTGCAGACGGCCTGACCCGGACAGGCCTGCACCATCGGCGGCGGCAAGAGTGGTGTGGCGGGTGGCCAGCAGGGTCTTGGCATGATCCAGGGCCAGATATTGTTGGTAGCGCTTCGGGCTGATCCCGACCCATGCCGAGAACACGCGCTGGAAATGGGCCGCGCTCATCCCCATGCGGGCGGCGAGCGCATCCAGCGTCAGCCCCGGCCCGGCGGCGTCAATCTCGCGCAGCGCGCGGCTGATGACGTTGTAATGATAGTCTGGGGACAGGTCTGACATGGCATTCTCCTTGTCCTTATCCTTACGGCCAGAGGTGTGGCTTTACGACCCGTTTCCTGCGGCTTTGCACGCTTGCGATATGGGGCGGATTGTGGTGCAAACGCCTATGGCCAAGCAACTTGATTACCACGCAATGCGCGCGATCTTTACCCGGTTCCAACAGGCGGAGCCGGAGCCGAAGGGCGAGTTGGAACATGTGAACGCATTCACCTTGGTGGTGGCAGTGGCATTGTCGGCGCAGGCGACCGATGTGGGCGTGAACAAGGCCACGCGCGCGCTGTTCGCCATTGCCGACACCCCTGCCAAGATGCTGGCTTTGGGCGAAGAGCGGTTGATGGACCATATCAAGACCATCGGCCTGTTCCGCAACAAGGCCCGCAACGTCATCAAGCTAAGCCAGATCCTGCATGAACAATACGGCGGTCAGGTGCCATCAAGCCGGGCCGCGCTGCAATCCTTGCCGGGTGTCGGGCGCAAGACGGCCAATGTTGTGCTGAATATGTGGTTTGGCCAGCCTGCGCAGGCCGTGGATACCCATATCTTTCGCGTTGGCAACCGCTCTGGCATCTGCCCCGGTCGTGATGTTGACGTGGTCGAACGCGCGATTGAAGACAACGTGCCGGCCGAGTTTCAGCACCACGCACATCACTGGCTTATTCTGCATGGCCGGTATATCTGCGTTGCGCGCAAACCAAAATGCGGTATCTGCCCGATCCGGGAATGGTGCCTTTACGAGGAAAAATCTGAATGAAAACGTATCAGGTTGTCGGGATCGGCAATGCCATCGTGGATGTCTTCGCGCAGTCGGATGACAGTTTTCTGGAACTGATGGGCATTGAAAAAGGTATCATGCAACTGGTTGAGCGGGAGCGCGGTGAATTGCTGTACGCCGCGATGAAAGACCGCAAGCAGGCGCCGGGCGGATCGGTGGCCAATTCATTGGCTGGCTTGGGCAATCTGGGGCTGACCACTGGCTTTATCGGGCGGGTGCATGATGATGCTCTCGGCCGGTTCTATGCCAAGTCGATGGACGACAACGGCACCAGCTTTGTGAACCCACCCGTGCCGGGGGGTGAACTGCCGACCTCGCGTTCGATGATCTTTGTCTCGCCCGATGGTGAGCGGTCGATGAACACCTATCTGGGGATCTCGTCCGAGCTTGGGCCCGACGATGTGGCCGATGATGTGGCCGGGCAGGCTGAGATCTTGTTTCTTGAAGGCTATCTGTATGACAAGCCCAAAGGCAAGCAGGCGTTTGAGCGGGCGGCGCAGTTGTGCCGGTCCAACGGTGGCAAAGCGGGGATCGCCCTGTCAGACCCCTTTTGCGTGGACCGTCACCGCAACGATTTCCGCCGTCTGGTCAAAGAGCTGGATTATGTGATCGGCAACGAACACGAATGGGAATCGCTGTATCAGACCGACCTGTCAGCCGCACTTGCGCAGGCCGCGCAGGATTGCGGGCTGGTGGTCTGCACCCGGTCGGGTCACGACGTTATTCTGGTGCGCGGTGATGAACAGGCCGTGGCCCCGGTCAAACGGATTGTACCTGTTGATGCAACCGGTGCAGGCGACCAGTTTGCCGCCGGGTTTATCTATGGCATGGCCACCGGTCAAAGCCTTGCCACATCAGGCCGCATGGGCTGTGTGGCGGCGGCAGAGGTCATCAGCCATTTCGGTGCGCGGCCCGAGGCGGATCTGAAAGCGCTGTTCCGGCGCGAAGGCTTGATCTGAACCCAGCCGCCCGCAGCCACATCGCATCGACCCGGTCAATCTCGGCTGGATCAAAGCGGTCGGCCTCTTTCCAGTATTTGCCCGAGGGCACCACATAGCCCAGTTCCGCTTCGCGGTGCAGGGCGGCTTCGGTCAGGCGGGCGTCAAAGGCCATCGGGTGTTGATTGGGCAGCGCGTCGCGCGTGGTGCGCGGATAGATCAGACGGCTTTCGGGCGCATTCGACAGGTTCACCACCGCGCAGCCTGCGCGCGCCGCCAGCACCATGAACCGCGCCGATTTCGCTTCAAGCGAGCGTAAGGTGATATCATCCCGCAACGGGTCAGGCGTGCCGGTGCCATAAAAATGTGTGGGGCCGCTTGCTGGATAGACCATATCGCAGCCGACCATCGCAATCACCTTGGGGTGCAGCGCCCGCAGTGCCCAATAGGCAGCCGTAAACGCCATGGTGCCGCCGGCATAGACAAACCCGCCAAGCGCATTTTGCAAGGGAACATACTCGGCAGAGGTCACGACGCTTTGGCCGGGGTGCAGGCTGGTTGGGCGCCGATCAACCGGAAAATCCTCTGGGTGGATCAGCGCATCCCAGTCGGGGCGCACCTGCCAAGCATTGTTGATTGCCACCAGATGGGCGTCGCCCTTTGGCATGGCAGCTGCGGCCAAAACGCCGGGGCCTGACCCCATGATAATCACTGTCCGCATCAGACGCCTCGTTTTCTGCTGTGCAGCAAACTAGAGCGGTCGGGCCACAAAGCCATGACACGGGCGATGAAAAAAATCAGTCGCCCAGTTTCGCGTGAACTTCCTCCAGATCAATCTGGCCAACCGGCAGCTTGTTGCCCGGATTGTCGAAATCATATTTGAACAGCTGGAAGTCCCGCTTGTAGATTTCCCAGACCAGATGCCGCGACAGGTCGTCGAAATAATCTTCAACCGGATGCGCGCGCTTGGGCCCGTGCCCTTCGCTCTCATTAAACCGCGGAATTTTTTTCAGATCAACCGCATGCTTGTGTTTGGTCTGGTCCAGCACCACCTGCATGCCATCGTTGAACATCTCGGTGAAAAAGATGTGGTCGTAGCGCCCGCCGTTGACGATGAATGTCGAGATATGCCCCGACATGGCCGACCAGTGGATGTCCGGCTCCATCGGTTTGCGCCAGCGGATGGTGTCGCGCGCGAACAAAAGGAAGCGACGAAAGCTTTTGATCTGGTCAAAGTCGAAATTATCCTCGGGGCTGCCGACCTCTATCCCGTATTTCTGCGCCAGTTGCGGCACAAGATTGCCGCGATAGCGCTTTCCATTGCGCTGGATGCCGCAGATCTTGTCGAAAAATGATGACAGGATACGCTGATACGGGTTGCGCACGCAGGTAAAGGCATAAGATTTGTGCCCCTTCACATTGCGTTCGATCAGCGGCTGGCTGTCATCTTGCGCCCATTTGTGCAGGCCCTTTTTCGAATCGTGGATGTCGCCGTCGAAAAATTCGCCGTGGTCAGAATAGAACATGATCTGACCAATGGTCGAACAGGCGCATTTCGGGACTACCCGGTACACCATGCTTTCACTTTCTGTCATCCATGTGCCGGGAAATCCCATATCAAACCGCTCCATTTCTGCCGGGCTTGGCTACCCAGTGCATTCTTACGCCCAGAGTCGCAAAAAAACTCTGTCGTTTCAATGTGTGATAAAGCTATTTAGAGAAACAGTGAGTCAGCCGCCTCGGGGATCGTCGCCAATATGGCAAGAATAGCCTACATCCTTCTGACCCACAAAGACCCTGATGGCATTATTGCTCAGGCGGAACGGTTGACGGCTGGTGGTGATTTCGTCGCGATACACTTCGATGCCAATGCCCGTCAGAGCGATTTTGACCGGATTAAGGCAGAGCTTTCCGCCAACCCGTCCGTCGTTTTTGCAAAACGGCGGGTCAAATGTGGCTGGGGGGAATGGAGTCTTGTCGAGGCGACCTTGCTTGCTGTGCGCGCAGCGGTCGAGGCATTTACGCGCGCGACGCATTTTTACATGCTGTCGGGCGACTGCATGCCGATCAAATCAGCGGAATATACGCATGATTTTCTTGATCGTGAGGATGTGGATTACGTTGAAAGCGTCGATTTTTTCAACTCGGACTGGATCAAAACCGGCATCCGGGATGAACGGCTTGTCTTTCGACACTACTTCAACGAGCGCACACAAAAAGAGTGGTTCTATCGCTCGATGGACTGGCAGCGCAAACTGGGCCTGACGCGCAAGGTGCCCGCCGATATCCAGATGCAGATCGGATCGCAATGGTGGTGCCTGCGTCGCCGCACGATTGAACAGATCCTGCAGTTCAGCGACCGTCGACGTGACGTGATGCGTTTTTTCCGTACAACGTGGATCCCGGACGAGACATTCTTTCAGACGCTGGTGCGTCATCTGGTGCCAGAACAAGACATCCGCTGCCGCAGTCTGACATTTCTGATGTTCACCGATTACGGCATGCCGGTCACCTTCTACAATGACCACTTTGATCTTTTGCTCAGCCAGGATTACATCTTTGCGCGTAAAATCAGCCCTCAGGCCACGGATCTGAAGGAACGGCTGGGCAAGCTCTACACGACCAAGAGCGTGCGCTTTCAGATCTCGAACGAAGGGCGAAGTCTGTTCAAGTTTCTGACCGGACGTGGCCGGATCGGTCGCCGCTTTGCCCCGCGCTTTTGGGAGCGTGAAAGCACCGTCGGGCGTGAACGGCAGCTGATGATGGTAACCTGCAAGAAATGGCATGTGGCCAAGCGACTGGTGGACCGGGTGCGGCAAGTGACAAACATGCCAGCCATCGAATATCTGTTCAACGAAGATAATACCGAATTGCCCGATTTGGGCGGCATTCAGAACACGCTGGAAAAGCGGACCCGCCACCGCCGGGCGCTGGTGCGGATGCTGTTCGACTATTGGGAAACCGATAAACTGGTGCTGTGCATTGACCCGGCGAATGTCGATCTGATGCAGGATTTCTACAATGATAAGGCGACGGTGCGGCTTTTGGAAATCGACTGTGATTTTACCGATGACTACCTGATCGGCCATGCCCGGCGGGTTGGTCTTGCCGGCGACCGGACCCCACAGGAAACCATCGACAGGCTGCTGCCGACGATCCGCTATGATGTGAAGTTTGAATCTGACCGGTTGCGCGATGCCGGGTTCAAGGATTTTCACCGCATTCGTCAGTCGGCCAGCATCGATGAAAACACCACACCCCTGGCCGAATTTCTTGATATCCCGGTAGAAAAGGCTCGTGATATTGCGGGCACTGACTATCTTTTTGTGGACTGACTTTTTGTGGACTGATCCAATGAAAACACCCTATGACCCCAACAACGTCTTTGCCCGTATCTTGCGCGGTGAAATCCCGAACAAGACGGTGCTGGAAACCCCGCACACGCTGGCGTTTCACGACATCGGACCACAAGCGCCGGTGCATGTACTGGTCATCCCGAAAGGGGCTTATGTGGATTTTGCCGAGTTTGCGGCCAAGGCACCGGCCGAGGAGCTGGTCGATTTCCACCGCGCCTGTGCCCAGATCTGCGAGATGCTGGGTCTGACCGGGGCCGAGGGCTACCGCGCTATAACCAATGCGGGAACGCATGGTATGCAAGAAGTGCCGCATTACCACCTGCACATTCTGGGCGGCCGTATCCTGGGCCGTCTGGTCGAGCCGGTCTGATCTGAATGCGCGGCTGCGCCGCACTCTTTTTATCTCGTCGCGCGCGTCTCCTCGGGTTGCCTCCGGCTCGAGGCGAAGCCGAGGGGCGGAGCCCATTTGGTGGCGGGCAGGTTCAGTGGGCCGCAGCCCAGTTCTTGCCCTGACCCGATTCGACCGTGAGCGGCACCTTGAGCGTCAGAACCGGGCGGTGCGCGCTTTCCATCACTGCTTTTGCACGAGCGGTCAGTTCGTTTGCGTCGGTTTCGGACACGTCGAACAGCAGTTCATCATGCACCTGCAGCAGCATCTTGGCGTCGAGTTCTTTGATCGCATCCGGCATGCGGATCATGGCGCGGCGGATTACATCTGCGGCGGTCCCTTGGATTGGGGCGTTGATGGCGGCGCGTTTGGCAAAGCCTGCGGTGGGGCCTTTGGCGTTGATCTCGGGTGTATGGATTTTGCGACCGAACAGGGTTTGGACATAGCCTTTATCCTGGGCGAATTTGATCGTTTCGGACATGTATTCCTTTATTCCGGGGAAGCGTTCGAAATAGCGGTCGATGAAGCCCTGTGCCTCGGCGCGTGGGATGCGCAGGTTGCGGGCAAGGCCAAAGCCGGAGATGCCATAGATCACGCCGAAGTTGATCGCCTTGGCGCGGCGGCGGATATCTGGCGTCATCTGATCCAAAGGCACGCTGAACATCTCCGATGCGGTCAGCGCATGGATGTCGATGCCATCCTTGAACGCCTGCTGCAGCGAGGGGATGTCGGCGACATGGGCGAGGATGCGCAGCTCGATCTGGCTATAGTCGAGCGACACAAGCACGCGGCCTGCGGGTGCGACGAAGGCTTCCCGGATGCGGCGACCTTCTTCGGTCCGGATCGGAATATTTTGCAGGTTTGGGTCGGTTGAGGACAACCGCCCGGTGACGGCCCCCACCAGCGAGTAAGACGTATGCACCCGCCCGGTTTCTGGGTTGATGTGGTCTTGCAGCGCGTCGGTATAGGTGGATTTAAGCTTTGACAGCTGCCGCCAGTCCAGCACGCGGGCGGCCAGTTGCGCACCCTTTGGGTGGGTGTCTTCCAGCGTGGTCAGGTCTTCGAGAATATCGGCCCCGGTGGCATAGGCCCCGGTCTTGCCTTTGGTGCCGCCGGGCAGGGCCAGCCTGTCAAACAACACCTCGCCCAGTTGCTTGGGGGAGCCTACGTTGAACTTGTCGCCTGCGAGGGTCTGAATTTCATCCTCCAGTCCGGCCATTTTCTGGGCAAAGGCGTTGGACATGCGTGAGAGCGTGTCGCGATCAACCTGAATGCCGTGCATTTCCATGCGGGCCAGCACCGGAACCAGCGGGCGTTCCAGCGTTTCATACACCGTCGTCACATGGGTGCGGTGCAGGTTTGGGCGGAAGTTTTGCCACAGGCGCAGGGTTACGTCGGCATCTTCGGCGGCGTATTTCACTGCATCATCAATCGCCACCCGGTCAAAGGTGATGGCCGATTTGCCCGAGCCAAGCAGAGGCTTGATCGGAATGGGTGTATGGCCGAGGTAGGTTTCTGACAGCGTGTCCATGCCGTGATTGTGCAGGCCCGCATACATGGCCGACGACATCAGCATGGTGTCCTCGATCGGCGCGACCGTCACCCCGATGCGGGCGAAGATCTTCCAGTCATATTTCATGTTCTGGCCGATTTTCAGGATCGCCGGGTCTTCGAGGATTGGTTTCAGCACCGCAAGCACGTCATCCAGCGGCAACTGCCCCGGCACCAGATCGGTTGTGCCGAACAGATCGCCGCCGCCCTGTTTGTGGCTGATGGGGATATAGCAGGCGCGGCCCGCATCCACGCAGAGCGAGATGCCGACCAGTTCGGCGCGCATCTCGTCCAGACTGGTGGTTTCGGTATCTACCGCAACATGGCCGACCTCGTGGATACGGTCTGCCCAGGCGTGAAGGGCAGGCAGGGTGTCGACCCGCTCATAGTGGCTTGCATCGAAGGGCAGGCGTTCGGGGGTGGCGGCTTGCTTTTCGGGGGCTTCGGGCAGGGCGGGGGCCTCGACCTTTAGCCGCTCTGATACGCGGCGGGTGAGGGTGCGAAACTCCATCTCTTGCAGGAAGGTCATCAGGGTTTCCGGGTCTGGGTCGCGCATGTCCAGATCGGTGAGGCCGAAGTCCAGCGGCACTTGGGAGTCCAGCGAGACAAGGCGTTTGGAAATGCGGATCAGATCGGCATTGTCGATCAGGGCCTCGCGGCGCTTGGGTTGCTTGATCTCGGCTGCGCGGTCCAGCAGGGTTTCCAGATCGCCGTATTCGTTGATCAAAAGGGCTGCGGTTTTCAGCCCGATCCCCGGCGCGCCCGGCACGTTGTCGACCGAATCGCCAGCCAGTGCCTGTACATCGACCACACGTTCTGGCCCGACGCCGAATTTCTCGATCACCTCATCGCGGTCGATGGTCTTGTCTTTCATCGGATCCCGCATCCGCACACCGTTTCCGACCAGTTGCATCAGGTCTTTGTCGGAGGAGATGATGGTGCAGGCGCCGCCCGCCTCGACCGCTTGGCGCGCGAGGGTGGCGATGATGTCATCGGCCTCGAACCCTTCGATCTCGATGCAGGCGACGTTGAAGGCGCGGGTGGCGTCGCGGGTCAGCGGGAACTGCGGGCGCAGGTCTTCGGGCGGCTCTGGGCGGTTGGCTTTGTAAGCTGGGTAGATGTCGTTGCGGAAAGTTTTGGAAGAATAGTCAAAGATCACCGCAATATGGGTCGGTACTTCGCGCCCTGATTTGGTCAGCTCACCCCAGAGGATGTTGCAAAACCCGGCGACAGCCCCCACCGGCAGGCCATCTGATTTGCGTGTCAGGGGGGGCAGTGCGTGATAGGCGCGAAAGATATAGGCCGATCCGTCGATCAGATGCAGATGGTGCCCCTTGCCGAACTGCGCGCCCATGGTCAAACTCCCCGTCATACGATTTGAGGTCAGTCTTGCCATGTTCCTGCGTCTGCTGCCACCCTTGCTTGTTGCCGCCACCCCGGTCTTTGCCGAGGTCGATCTGTGTCCGATGACGGATGATGGTGCGAATTGCGTCCGTATTCTTGCCTGTATCGGAGAGCAGGGGCGCTGGTTTCATGGCCGTGCCTTTGGTCGCGGCGAGGGGACTTTGGCCGGGGTGGTCAATGACGGGGCGACCTGTGCGGGGGATTGGACCAGCCGCAACGCTTTTGGCACTGGACAGGCCAATGTGGTCTGTGACGACGGGATGAGCGCGACGGTGATCTATTTCTATTAGGATGAATACATAGGCACGGCGCTTGGCAAGGGGATCAGCAACCGAGAAGAGGTGGTTCAAAGCTGGTCGGGCATGCATGTGCTGGAGTATTTCCGCGATGGGAACCCCAGCGCCGAGGCCGTGATGAAATGCGGCAGTTTCGATATCCCGATCAGCTGAACACGCGTGAGCGATTGGTCAAGCGAGCACGGCACTGCGTCGCCAAGCCCAAAGCGGTTGGTTTTCAGTGATCGCCGTGGGCGTGCTCACGGTCGATCACATACCGCTTGTCGCAATAGCCGCATTCGACAAATCCGGTGTCTTGCGGAATGGTCAGCCAGACGCGCGGATGGCCCAGGGCACCTTCGCCGCCGTCGCAGCAAACTTTCCAGGTGGTGACGATCTGGGTTTCGGGTGCGTTGGTGGTCATGGCTGGAATCCTGTGGTTTTGCTGCGTCCGCATCATACGGCAAACCACCGCGCGGGCAAGGGAGACACGCGGCCCGAAGGCGTCAGTCGCCAATCGGTTGGTTGCGCGATTTCAGCGCCTGAAGCCACATCAGCCCATGCACGGTAGCGCGCGCGGGTCGGTATTCGCCCGATACCCAAATGCTGCCATCCCCGGCATCCAGCGCACTGCACATGGCGGGCAGGTCAAAGCCCCCGCCGCCCGGTTCATTGCGCGATGGGAAGCCTGCGATCTGCACATGGCTGATCCTGTCGTGGTGCGCGTGCCATACGGCGGTGGCGTTGCCATGGATGCGCGCGGCATGCCAGACGTCGAATTGCAGACCAATTTGCGGGCTGTTCAGATCGTCCAGAATGCGGGCTGCCTGATCAAAGTCGTTCAGGAAGTAGCCGGGCATGTCGTCCGGGTTGATCGGCTCTACCGTCAGGCGCAAATCGGGGGCCTGCTGCACTGCCCATGCAAGATTTTCCCGGTAGACCTGTTCGGCCTGCGGCCCTTTGGCGACTCCTGCCATCACATGCACCCGTTCGGCACCCAGACGTGTCGCCAAGGCGGCCGCACGCAAGAATCCGTCGCGAAATATGTCCTCTGTCCCCGGAACCGCGGCAAAGCCACGATCCCCCGCCGACCAGTTGCCGGGTGGCGTGTTGATCAGTGCCAGCGGCAGGCCCGCCAGCGCGCGTTCCCAGTCAGCTTCGGGGTGATCATATGGGAACAGAACTTCGGCACCGTCAAACCCGGCCTGCGCCGCCAGTTCGGGTCGGTGCAGGCTGGGCACCTCGGTGAACAGCATCGTCAGGTTGGCGGCAAATCGGGGCATTCAGGGCAAGTCAGCCGATCGGGTCATGGGAAAGAAAACGCCCGCTGACCAAACGCCGAACCATGGGGTGCCGTCAACATCTTCCTGCGTTCCCAGATCAACCAGCCGATAAAATGTCTTGCGGTCGATCCGCGCCTCCATCCCGCCGCGGATGTGGACAAAGGGGGCCGGTTCTGCGGTTGCGGGGTCAAGGGTGATGCGAATGGCGTGGTCTGGTCCGGCCAGTACCTCATCTTCGGTTTTTGTGCTAAAGGTCAGGTTCTGGTCACGGCCCGCTCCGGTGGCCAAAAGGTCCACCGCCAGAAATGGCGTGTCATCGACCTGAATGCCGACCTTTTCCACCGGGGTCACAAGATAGAAGCGATCCCCTTCGCGTTTCAGGATCGACGAGAACAGCTTGACCATCGCGACCCGGCCAATCGGTGTGCCCTCGTGAAACCATGTGCCGTCACGGGCGATCCGCATGTCCATTTCGCCGCAATAGGGCGGGTTCCACAAATGCACCGGGGGCGGCCCTTTTTTCGGCAATGCCGCAAGGGTCGCGGACAGCCCATCGGGTGACACCACGACACGCGTATCTGCCACCGTTTGCGATTTCGGAGTGTTGGGCATGGGGAGACCTGTTCTCATTTTCGGCACAATACGTCAAATGCGGAGAGTTTTATGTATGCATGACTGCAGGCTTTTACCACAACGGGTTCCGATCATGGTCTGATCCTGCCCTGTGGCATACATTTTTTGCGTGACATGACAACACGCTGCGGCACTTTTGCGGCCAGATGCAGCTTCAAAGTCTTTCACCGTTTCGTTACGCGAAAGGTATCAACGCAAAACGCGCGCCCCTTGCAAGGCGCGCGTTTGATTTTGACTGCCGTGGCGATCAGGCCAGCGTCGGGTCGATCGCTTTGCAGGCTTCAACCAGACCCTTTACAGCGTCGACCGATTTGTCGAACATCGCCTGTTCGTCCTTGTTCAGCGTGATGTTGACCACACGCTCCACACCGCCCGCACCGATGACAGTGGGCACGCCCACATACATGCCGTTCAGGCCAAGGGCGCCGTCCACGTAAGCGGCGCAAGGCAGCAGACGCTTTTGGTCTTTGAGGAAGGCTTCAGCCATCTCAATGGCGCTGGTCGCGGGCGCATAAAACGCCGAGCCGGTTTTCAGCAGGCCGACGATTTCGGCGCCGCCGTCACGGGTGCGCTGCACGATGGCGTCGAGCTTTTCCTGCGTGGTCCAGCCCATTTGTACCAGATCGGGCAGCGGCACGCCGCCAACGGTGGAATAGCGGATCAGCGGCACCATGGTATCGCCATGGCCACCCAGCACGAATGCGGTGACATCGCGCATCGAGACGTTGAATTCTACCGACAGGAAGTGGCGGAAGCGGGCAGAGTCGAGCACGCCAGCCATGCCGACGACCTTGTTGTGTGGCAGGCCCGAGAATTCGCGCAGCGCCCAGACCATCGCGTCAAGCGGGTTGGTGATGCAGATGACAAACGCGTTGGGGGCATGCTGCTTGATGCCCTCACCCACGGATTTCATCACCTTGAGGTTGATGCCCAGCAGGTCGTCGCGCGACATGCCCGGCTTGCGGGGCACACCTGCGGTGACGATGCAAACGTCTGCGCCGGCGATATCCTCATAGGAGTTGGTGCCTTTGAGAACAGCGTCAAAGCCCTCGGACGGGCCGGATTGCGCGATATCCAGCGCCTTGCCCTGAGGGGTGCCTTCGGCGATGTCGAACACGGTAATGTCACCGAGTTCCTTGATCGCTGCGAGGTGTGCGAGCGTGCCGCCGATCTGGCCAGCGCCGATAAGGGCAATCTTGGGTCGTGCCATGGGTCAGGTCTCCCGTCTGGTGGAATGAGTCGCGCCATGGCCTAGCCCCTTGCGGCTGTTCTGGCAAGCGGTCGTTGGCCTTCATTGTATGCAACTGTGTGCCGAAAGGCCGGTGAGTGGCTGGCGAAGCCTGTTTGTTTGCGCTAACCCTTTGCGCAAAGGGGAGGCGTAGATGGAGGGTGCGGCATTCTGGTCGGCGGCGGTGATCGCGTCAGTGCTGGTGGGGATGAGCAAGGGCGGTCTGCCAGCTGTCGGTATGCTGGGGGTTCCTGTGCTGGCGCTGGTGGTCAATCCGGTCACTGCGGCGGGGCTTTTGCTGCCGGTTTATGTGCTGTCGGATATGTTCGGCCTTTACGCCTATCGCCATGCCTTTGACCGCCGGGTGCTGGCAATTCTAGTGCCGGGAATGGTGGCCGGCGTGGTTGTGGGCTGGGCAACGGCCACACTGGTGCCTGCATGGGCGGTGACGGCGCTGGTGGGGGGCATCGGTTTTGTCTTTGCGCTGAACCTGCTGTTGCGGCGAAAGGGGCCTGTGGCGCCAAGGCCTGCGCGGGTGGGGCCGGGGCTGTTGTGGGGGTCTGTGACCGGGTTCACCAGTTTCGTGAGCCATTCCGGCGCGCCACCCTATCAGGTTTACACGCTGCCGCTTGGGATGACCAAGACGGTTTTTGCCGGCACCTCGACCATTGCCTTTGCCATATTGAATGCGGTGAAGCTGGTGCCCTATTGGCATCTGGGGCAGCTGAGCCCGACCAATCTAAAGGTGGCCGTGGTGCTGATGCCGGTGGCAGCTGCGGCGGTGTTTCTGGGGGTAAAGCTGGTGAAGTGGCTGCCAGAGGCCGCGTTTTTCCGTTTTGTCACATGGGCGCTTTTGGCTCTGTCGGCGAAACTGATCTGGGACGGGGTGTCGGGAGGCTTGGGCGCATAAGAAAAGGGTGCCACAGGGGCACCCTTTTCCGGCCTTGAGGAAAGCCGATCGCCAGCGACTTAGATCTTGTCGATGGTCTTTTTTACAGTGTCCTTGGCTTCGCCAAGCGCTTGTTGGGCTTCGCCCTTACGCTCCTGTGCAATGCCCTTGGCCTGCAATTTCGGGTTGTCGGTCGCTTTGCCGACGGCCTGCTTCACGTTGCCAGATGCCTCGTTCGCCATGCCTTTGATCTTGTCGGTCGTGCTGCTCATGGTTCATTCCCTCCATAAGTGTGACGTTGTATGCTTGATCAACGCGACGGGCTTGAAAGAGGTTCCGAGCAGCCGCAGAAAAAGTTGAAAGCCGGTCTTGGGGTCAGATTTTCGCCCCTTTGGCGGGCAACTGTTCGGTGATTGTTTCAAATCCCTGACCAGACGCGACCAGACACATCAGCCCGTCAGGCCGTGTGACGGTGATGGTCCAACTGCCAGACGTGTCAGAGGCAAACACCTCCATCACGCCATTGCTGGCGGCCACACCAATACTACGGCGGGTTTCGCCGTATTTTTCGGTAAGTTGGCCAAGAACCATATCACGCTTGCCGCATTGCGTGGCGGAGTGGCCTGCGGTGGCCGCAAGGATCAGCCCGGCCGCGCCGAGCGAGAAGGCAAAAAGCGTCTGGGTCATGGCGTGCCTTTCTGATGGGTGTGGTGGGTCTGTAAGCAAAGGCTGCGCCCCGAATGCGTAGAATCGGTTAACACCACGCGCTCTCGCCGATTGGTCATGCTGCGTTGCGGCAAAATTGAGCTTGCGGTTTGTGACGAAAATGGGGTTTGTGGCGTAATATTGTTGCTTGAGGTCGAATCGATCATGAAGTCTGCGCCAAAGCCCGCCCGCCCCTTCCGGTCTGTCCTGTATATTCCCGGCTCGAAAGAACGGGCGCTGGAAAAGGCGCAAACTCTGGCGGCGGACGGAATCATTTTCGATCTGGAAGACGCGGTGGCCCCGGATGAGAAGACTCGTGCGCGCGCCGTGCTGGCAGAGGCGTTGCGCGCTGACTATGGCTCGCGGGCGCGGATTGTGCGGATCAACGGGTTTGACACCGAATGGGGCCGCGACGATGCGGCGGCCTTTGCCGATCACCCGGGCGTGGATGCGGTGCTGATCCCCAAGGTCTCCACGACCGCCGATCTGGACGCGGTGGCGGCGATTGTGCCGGGCAAACCGCTGTGGGCGATGATGGAAACCGCGCTTGGCATGCTGAATGCGGGCGCGATTGCGGGTCATCCGGCGTTGCAGGGCATGGTGATGGGCACCAATGATCTGGCCAAAGAATTGGGCGCGCGCTTTCGTGCGGATCGGTTGCCGATGATGGCGGGGCTGGGGCTGTGCCTGCTGGCGGCCAAGGCCCATGACCGCGTGATCGTTGATGGCGTCTATAACGCGTTCAAGGATGAGGACGGTTTGCGCGCGGAATGTGCGCAGGGCCGCGATATGGGCTTTGATGGCAAGACGCTGATCCACCCGCTGCAACTGGAGATCGCCAACGCCGCCTTTGCGCCCAGTGAGGCTGAGATTGATCTGGCCCGTCGCCAGATCGAGGCGTTTGATGCGGCGCTTGCCCAAGGGCAGGCGGTGGCGGTGGTCGATGGGAAAATCGTGGAAAATCTGCACATCGTGACAGCACGCGCGACGCTGGCGCGGGCGGATGCGATTGCAGCACAGGCGGTTTGACGCCATGGTGCCGAGAGGCAACCGGAGGTAACCCATGACATTCCTAATCCTTGGCGTCGCACTTTGGTGGGCAGCGCATTTCTTCAAACGTGTGGCACCTGATGTCCGCGCGGGCATGGGCGAGGCGGGCAAGGGGCTGGTGACTGGGCTGCTGATTGTCAGCATCGGGCTGATGTATTGGGGCTATGGTCAGGCCGCGGGACCGGTCTGGTGGGGACGCAGCGCGGCACTGGTGGGCATCAATAACCTGTTGATGGTGCTGGCGATTTATTTCTACGCGGTATCGGGGTCGAAAACCTGGCTGGCGCGCAAGGTACGGCACCCGCAACTTACCGGGTTCAAGCTGTGGGCGGTGGCGCATTTGCTGGTGAATGGCGATCTGCGCGGTTTCATCCTGTTTGGCGGTTTGTTGGCCTGGGCCGTGGTGTCTGTCATCGTAATCAACCGGGCACAGCCCGAATGGGTGCCGCCCGCGCCGCGCCCGGTGGCAAAAGAGTTTGTGGCGATTGCGGCCACGGTTGTGGTGACGGTTGTGGTGATGCTGCTTCACAATTGGCTGGGCGTGCGCCCTTGGGGCTAAGATCTGGGTAAGACTATGAAACTTTATCGTTTTTTGTCGGATGACGACACATCGGCCTTTTGCCACAAGGTTACGGCGGCGCTGAACAAGGGCTGGGCGTTGCAGGGCAACCCGACCTATGCGTTTGACACCGCGCGCGGTGTGATGCGCTGCGGGCAGGCGGTGGTGAAGGAGGTGGCGGGGGACTATACCGCCGACACAAAGCTGGGCGATCATTAGCGCTCACCACGCGCTGATGGCCGCCCGCGCACCGGGGGGCCAGCCCCCCGGACCCCCGGGGATATTTATAAACAGAAAATGGAGAGGGCCGTGAAAACCAATCCGGGACGCTTTTTTGAGGATTATCGGCTGGGCGAGACGATTGCCCATGCCGTTCCGCGCACCCTGTCGGGCGGCGAGCGGGCGCTGTACCATGCGCTGTATCCGGCGCGGCATGCGATTTACTCATCCGATCAGTTTGCGCAAAGCTGCGGTTTGCCGGGGTCACCGATTGATGATCTGGCGGCGTTTCACACGGTGTTTGGCAAGACCGTGCCGGATATCAGCCTGAACGCCATTGCCAATCTGGGTTATGCCGAGGGGCGCTGGCTGCAACCTGTCTATCCGGGCAATACCTTGCGGGCCGAAAGCACGGTGATCGGGCTGAAGGAAAACTCCAGCGGTACATCGGGCGTGGTCTATGTGCGCACGCGCGGGTTCAATCAGGATGACGAGCCGGTGCTGGAATATGTGCGCTGGGTGATGGTGCGCAAGGGCCCGCTGGACGCGCCCTCGCCGGGGGCGGTGGTGCCGCAACTGGCGCCCGTGGTGGTGCCCGAGGCGCTGGTGATGCCCCGGCGACTGGATTTCACCCGCTATGATTTCGCGCTGGCCGGGGAGCGGCACCGCTGGGGTGATTATACAGTGGGCGAGCAGATCGACCATGTGGATGGTGTCACGGTTGAAGAAGCCGAGCATATGCTGGCCACTCGCCTGTGGCAGAATACCGCCAAGGTACATTTTGACGCCACCGCGCGGACCGATGGCAAGCGGCTGATCTATGGCGGGCATATCATAAGTCTGGCCCGCGCGCTGTCGTTCAACGGTCTGGCCAATGCGCAGATGATCGTGGCCTTGAATGCGGGCGCCCATGCCAACCCGTGTTTTGCAGGCGATACGGTGCGGGCCTGGTCCGAGGTTCTTGACCGCGCCGAGACATCTGCCCCCGGCGTGGGGGCTGTGCGTCTGCGCTTGGTGGCAACACGAGGCCCGGCCTTTGCCTTGCGCGGGCCAGAGGGCAAGTATTTGCCCGAGGTGCTGCTGGATCTGGACTATTGGGCCTTGATGCCAATGTGAGTCGGCTTGCGGGCGTTTTTGTGATCACGGCTTGAAAATTCGTGATCACAAAGCCGGAAAATTTGAAAAGTTAGCGGTAAAATGCTGCACATGCGTCATCGCCACAGGTGACAGGCTCAAAAAAAGCGCTATTCAGAGAAGCAACAATCGAAGCGCGCCCCGGACCGGCCAATGTCGGACAGGCCTGGGACCAGCCAGCGACGAAGGGAACCGAGATGGCAAACGTCAAGCAGGCCAAGCGGCCGCTTTCACCGCATTTGCAGATATATCGTCCGCAACTGACCTCTATCACGTCGATCCTGACGCGGATAACCGGGAATGCGCTGATCGTCGGCACCATGCTGGCGGTCTGGTGGCTGCTGGCGGCGGCAACCTCGCCTGCGTATTTCGCTACAGCGAATGCGGTGGCGACCAGCTGGTTCGGTGATCTGGTGTTTACCGGGTCGCTTTGGGCGATCTGGTATCACTACCTTGCCGGGCTGCGGCACCTGTATTTCGATGCGGGCAAGGGTCTGGATATCCCCACGGCCGAAAAGCTGGGCTGGGGCATCATCGGCGGATCGGTCGTTCTGACCGTGATCACAATTTTACTGGTTCAGTGAGGGGCAGGCAGATGCGGTATATGACCGATCGTAAGCGGGCCGTGGGCAAGGGTGCATCCGGCACCGGCACGGAGCATCACTGGGCGATGCAGGTTTCGGCTGTCGGGCTGGCTTTCCTTGTGCCCGCGTGGCTCTACGTGTTTGGCTCGGCCCTTGGCGGTTCGCAGGCAGAGGTGGTGGCAACCTTTGGCCGCCCGTTCCCGGCAATTTTGACGGCCTTGGTGCTGGTGGTGGGGATGAAGCATTTCGCCAGCGGTGCAACGATGATGATTGAGGATTACGCCCGTGGGGGCGCGCGCAAGGTGGCGGTCATTTTGGTGACCTGTCTGGCGTGGGTCATTGCGGCGACGGGGCTGTTTGCCCTTGCGCGCATGGCGCTGTGAAGGAAAGAACATGACGACGGCTTATCCTTATGAAGTGCATGACTATGATGTGGTCGTGGTGGGTGCTGGTGGTGCAGGTTTGCGTGCCACACTGGGCATGGCAGAGCAGGGCTTGCGCACGGCCTGCGTGACCAAGGTGTTCCCGACCCGCAGCCATACGGTTGCGGCGCAGGGTGGCATCGCGGCCAGCCTTGGCAATATGGGCCCCGACAGCTGGCAGTGGCACATGTATGACACCGTAAAGGGGTCTGACTGGCTTGGCGACACTGACGCGATGGAATACCTCGCGCGCGAGGCCCCCAAAGCGGTCTATGAGCTGGAGCATTACGGCGTGCCGTTTTCGCGCACTGAAGAGGGCAAGATTTACCAACGGCCCTTTGGCGGCCACACAACCGAATACGGTGAAGGCCCGCCAGTGCAGCGCACCTGTGCCGCCGCTGACCGCACCGGCCACGCGATCCTGCACACGCTGTATGGGCAATCGCTGAAAAACAATGCCGAGTTCTACATCGAATATTTCGCGCTGGACCTGATCATCACCGATGGTCGCTGCACCGGTGTTGTCGCGTGGAAGCTGGATGATGGCACCATGCATGTGTTCAACGCCAAGATGGTGGTGCTGGCCACGGGCGGCTATGGCCGGGCCTATTTCAGCGCGACGTCTGCCCATACCTGCACTGGTGACGGTGGTGGTATGGTGGCGCGGGCCGGTCTGCCATTACAGGATATGGAATTCGTGCAGTTCCATCCGACAGGGATTTATGGCTCGGGCTGCCTGATCACCGAAGGCGCGCGGGGCGAGGGCGGTTATCTGACCAACTCCGAAGGCGAGCGGTTCATGGAACGCTATGCGCCGCATTACAAAGACCTTGCACCGCGCGATTATGTCAGCCGCTGTATGACGCTGGAAATTCGCGAAGGCCGGGGCGTGGGTGCCAATGGCGACCACATCAGCCTGCACCTGAACCATTTGCCGAAAGAAACGCTGGATCTGCGCTTGCCGGGGATTTCGGAATCGGCGCGCATCTTTGCGGGCGTTGATCTGACCAAGGAACCGATCCCGGTTCTGCCGACCGTTCACTATAACATGGGCGGTATCCCGACCAACTATTGGGGTGAGGTGCTGAACCCCACGGCCGAAAGCCCGGACGCGGTGTTCCCCGGCCTGATGGCCGTGGGCGAGGCGGGCTGTGCATCGGTGCATGGCGCGAACCGTCTGGGGTCGAACTCGCTGATCGACCTTGTGGTGTTTGGTCGTGCAGCAGCCATTCGTGCAGGCAAAGTAGTGGACCCGGAGGCGGCAACGCCTGCGACCAACACCTCAGAAGTTGACCGCGCACTGGCGCGCTTTGACGGGCTGCGCCACGCAAGCGGCGCGGTTGCGACGGCCGATCTGCGGCTTGAGATGCAACGGACCATGCAGGCCGATGCGGCAGTGTTCCGCACCGACAAGACCCTTGCCGAGGGTGAGCGCAAGATGACCGAAATCGCCGGACGTGTGGCAGATTTGAAAGTTACTGACCGTTCTATGGTCTGGAACAGCGATCTGATGGAAACGCTTGAACTGACCAACCTGATGCCGAACGCTCTGGCTACGATCTATGGCGCGCATGCCCGCACCGAAAGCCGTGGCGCACATGCGCATGAGGATTACCCGACGCGCGATGATGCCAACTGGCGCAAGCATTCTCTGGCCCATGTCGATGGCGACAAGGTCACGCTAAGCTATCGCGCGGTTCATGTGGACCCGCTGACAACAGAGGCCGAGGGCGGGATTTCGTTGAAGAAAATCGCCCCGGCAGAGCGGAAGTTCTGATGCAACAGCGCCCGGCATATCGGCCCTTTTCCGCCACTGCACAGAAATGTGCAGAGGTGGGGGCTGGCGTGGCGGTGGGCTTGCGTCATCCTGCGCGCGGAAATGCGCAAAGGGTGGTGCAGATGCGTTGGATTGTCTTGGCGTCGGTGATGGCGTTGGCGGCTTGTGACCCGAACCAGATGGCAGATCAGGCCGGGCGGAGGGTGGCGGCAACAGTGGTGCTGCCGGTGGTGCAGTTGGACATGCCAACCCCGCTGGCGCAACGTGCCACGGATTGTATCGTGCGCAACGCAACTGCGGCCGAGGTTCAGGCCTTGGCCCGCGATGTGGCGGTGGTGGCGGGATCTTCGACCAAGGCCACGATCCGCGGCATTGCACTGCGCCCCGAGGCTTCGGCCTGTTTTGCCGCCAATGGCGTGCCACCGGTGCGGCCATGATGCGCGGCGTGATGCTGGGTTTGCCGTTGGTGCTGCTGGCCTGTGGCCCGATACCGGTCGCGCAGGCCGAGAGGGAATGTCTTCAGCGCGCCCGTCTGGCCCAGCAACCACGGGGCGAGGTGGGCGTGGGGATCGGATCGGATGGCAGGTCGCGGTCAAGCGTCAAGCTGGAGGTCAGTTCAGACTTTATCATGGGGCGTGATCCGTCGGCGGTTTACGACTCTTGCGTTTATCAGAAATCCGGGCAGGTGCCGAGCCGCCCGCTCTATTCATTCCCGGAATGGAAGGGATAACCTAATGGTCCAGTTCACGCTTCCTAAAAACAGCACGATCCGCACCGGCAAGACATGGCCGAAGCCGGATGGCAAGAATGTGCGCAAGTTCCAGGTTTACCGCTGGAACCCGGATGACGGGAAAAACCCGCAGGTCGACACCTATTTTGTCGATATGGACACCTGCGGCCCGATGATTCTGGACGCACTGATCAAGATCAAGAACGAGATCGACCCGACGCTGACCTTCCGCCGGTCTTGCCGTGAGGGGATTTGCGGATCTTGCGCGATGAACATCGACGGGATCAACACGCTTGCTTGCATCTATGGGTTGGATGAGGTGAAGGGCGATGTGAAGATCTACCCGCTGCCGCATCTGCCAGTGGTCAAGGACCTGATCCCCGATCTTACGCATTTCTACGCCCAGCACGCATCAATCATGCCGTGGCTGGAAACCAAGACCAACCGCCCGGCCAAGGAGTGGCGCCAGTCGATTGATGACCGGGGCAAGTTGGATGGCCTGTATGAATGCGTGATGTGCGCGTGTTGCAGCACGTCTTGCCCCAGCTATTGGTGGAATGGCGACAAATACCTTGGGCCAGCCGCGTTGCTGCACGCCTACCGCTGGATCATCGACAGCCGGGATGAAGCGACAGGCGAGCGTCTGGATGATCTGGAAGATCCGTTCAAGCTGTATCGCTGCCACACCATCATGAACTGCGCCAAGACCTGCCCAAAGGGGCTGAACCCGGCCAAGGCGATTGCCGAGATCAAGAAGCTGATGGTTGAGCGGGTGGTCTAGGCCACCGCAGATCAGGAAACGGCCCCGGTTGATCCGGGGCCTTTTTCATTTGGGGCACTGGCTTTGCACGGCACCGCGGCTTAGGTTCTGGTTGGGCCTGCTGTTGTGGGCGAAAAAAGGACTGATCCCATGCCACTTTTGCAACTGGTCTATGCCTCACGCCCCTTTGGCTTTGATGCAGTTACGCTGACCGCCATTCTGTTCGATGCCCGGCGCTGCAACACCCGTGACGGGATTACGGGCGCTTTGATGTGCCGGGACGATCTGTTTTTGCAGCTGCTGGAGGGGCCGGAGGCGGCGGTAGAGGCGGCCTATGCCCGCATCCGTGCCGATGACCGGCATGTTGAAGTGCGCGAATTGCTCCGGCGCGAGATTGGTGACGATCAGCGGATGTTCGCGGAATGGGCGATGAAGGATGACCCCGCGACATCCTTGGTCTGGTCGCGCGAGGAAGTGGCGGCGGGCGTGCCAGAGCAGGCAGGCGAAGCGGCGGTGCTGGCGGTGTTCGCGCGTCTGGCGGGGTAGGGGTCTGATATGCCACTGCTGTTGCTGGTCCTGCTTGTGTCGGTGCTGGCCTATATGTGGATCGTCCGGCGCACTTCGACGCTGACGCGGGTCTGTCGCTGGCGGCAGGAACGATCTGCCGGGCAATGGCGTTGTGTATCCTGTGGCGCGGTGGTGCCGGGCGAGCGCGCACCGAGCGCGTGTTTGAGGCCAAGGGAGTAAGTGCGTCTTTGCGTGGGTGCCGCATTTTCCGCCAGGCGCTGTGCGCAGGCGCAGGGCTTGAGGCCGGGCCAGGCATGGCCGCAGGCGGCTGCGACTGATAGGCTTGGGCAGGATCAGGATAAGGGAGTGGCATGGGACAGTTGGTTGACGGCGTTTGGCATGACGAATGGTATGATACGGATGCGACGGGCGGCGCGTTTGAGCGCAAAGAATCCAGTTTTCGCAACTGGGTTACGGCGGATGGATCGGCGGGGCCGACTGGCGTGGGTGGGTTCAAGGCCACAAGCGGGCGCTATCATCTTTATGTTTCATTGGCCTGTCCTTGGGCGCATCGCACGCTGATCTTTCGCGCAATCAAGGGGTTGGCGGATCATATTGCGGTGTCGGTCGTGCATCCTGACATGCTGGCGGATGGCTGGACCTTTAACCAGGACTTTCCGGGGACAACCGGCGACCGGCAATTTGACCTGCCTTTTCTGCGCGATGTTTATCTGCGCGATACGCCCGATATGTCAGGCCGGGTCACGGTGCCAGTGCTGTGGGATACGCAGACGGGCCGTATTGTCAGCAACGAGTCCGCCGAGATCATCCGAATGTTCAATTCTGCTTTTGACGGGGTGACCGGCAATTCCGATGACTATTGGCCCGAACCGCTGCGTGAGGCGATCGAGGCGATTAACGCCCGCGTCTATGACACGGTGAACAATGGCGTTTACAAGGCGGGGTTTGCGACCAAGCAAAACGCTTATGACGGGGCGGTGGCAGCGCTGTTTGACAGCCTTGACTGGCTGGAGGCGCATCTGGGCGCGAACCGCTATCTGATGGGCGACCGGGTGACCGAGACTGATTGGCGGCTGTTTCCGACACTGATCCGGTTTGATCCGGTGTATCATCTGCATTTCAAGTGCAACCGCCGCCGGATCATTGATTATCCGAACCTGTGGGGCTTTACCCGCGAGCTGTATCAATGGCCCGGCGTTGCCGAGACGGTGCAGGTGGATCATTTCGTGCGCCACTATCACTACAGCCATGACACCATAAACCCGAACCGGATCATTCCCATTAATCCGGTGCTGGATTACGATGCCCCGCATGGGCGCTGACGACGCGTGTTTTTGAGGAGCTTTGGCTGTGAAACCTGACCTGCCCGCGCATGACGCGCCAGAGGATGCCCCCGCGCGCAAGGCTGTGGCCCCGGTGATCTGTTATCCGGTCGAAGGATTGCCCGCGCCGGATCTGGCACCCTATCTTGAGGCGCGCGCAGGCTGGGAGCAGGTGGCCGAGGTACTGGTGCCCGCGCGTGAGGCGCGGTGTTTTGACGTGCCGGCGGGGCATTTTTTCCGCATCACGAGCGTGGACGGGCCGCAGGTCGGCGATCTGAACCTGTGGAACGCGCATGATTTGCGTGAGCGGTTCTACAGCGGCAAGACGCGGGCGCTGCATGGCACGCATCTGAGCGCGGGGGACCGGATGTGGTCGAACTTGCCGTTTTTGCGGGCTATGGCATTGATCACCGAGGATACGTTGGACTGGTATGGCTTTGATGCCTTTGGCGGCGGCGTGCATGATGTGATCGGCACCCGCTGCGACCCCTACACGCATAATCTGCTGAGTGGCGGGCAGTATCACCACTGCTGCCATTCGAACCTGACCCGCGCGCTCGCAGAGCGGATGGGCCTGCCGCTGGAGGAGGCGGAGGCGCATGTGCATGATGTGCTGAATGTGTTCATGTGCACCGGGTTTACCCGCGATACCGGGCAGTATTTCATGAAAGCCAGCCCGGTGCGGCCCGGTGATTTCATCGAGTTTTTTGCTCAGATTGATATGCTGGGCGCGCTGTCGGCCTGCCCCGGCGGGGATTGTTCCACGGTCCATTCGTCAGATCAGGCGGTCTGCTTTCCACTGCTGGTCGAGGTATTCAAGCCGCAGGTGGCAGGGCTTGGCTGGCAGGTCAGTGCGGCGAATGGCTATGATCGGAGTCACGGGCTGTAGCCGTTGAGGGGGGCTGTCTGCCCCCCGCGCTTCGCGCCCCCCCGAGGATATTTTTGAACAGAAAATGGCGTCAGCAGTAGCGCTCGACCGATGCCGCCATCGCGTCATTGTAGCGGTCACCATAGGCCCAGCCGATCGGGAGCGTGGCGTCGATTGTCGCAAGGTCGGATTGGGTGAGCGAGAGATCAGCGGCATCGACCCATGCGGCAAGGTGCTCGGCGGTGCGAGTGCCCGGGATGGGGATCAGGTGGTCTCCCTGGTGCAGGCACCACGCAAGGGCAAGCGCGGCGGGGCTGTGGCCCATATCTGAGGCAAGGTGGTGGAATGCCAGCAGCTTTGGTTTGTTCAGCGGCCAGTATTCCGATGAAAAACGGGGAATCGAGGCGCGGAACGGGCCAATGTCGCATTGGTCGGGATCGAGCATCGGGGAGCCAAAGGCTCCGCGAGCCAGCGGCGAAAATGGCACAAAGGCGACGCCCAGTTCGGCACAGGTCTGGATCAGACCCAGCTCTGGCTGCCGGGTCCAGAGCGAATATTCATTCTGCACCGCCGTCACCGGATGCACCGCATGGGCGCGGCGCAGGGTATATGGGGCGATTTCTGACAGGCCGTAGCCGCCGATCTTGCCTTCATGGATCAGGTCAGCCATCAGGCTGGCGACCTGTTCAATCGGCGTCGCGGGATCGTGGCGGTGGAGGTAGAACAGATCGACCCGCTCTACCCCCATGCGTTTGAGCGAACCTTCCAGCTCTGAGCGCAAATAGACAGGGTCGTTGTTGATGCCCCGCGCGTCACCCGGCACGATGCCCGCTTTGGTGGCGATCACCGGGCGATGCGGGCGGCTTGCAAGCCACTGGCTGATCACGCTTTCCGACACGCCGCTGCCGTAGACATTGGCCACGTCGAGAAAAGTGATGCCGTGGTCCCACGCCGCGTCAAGGCAGGCGAGGGACTCTGCGGTTGAGGTAGGGCCGAAGATACCGCCGAAAGACAGGCAGCCCAGACCGAGGGCAGAGACTTTGGGGCCATGTGCCCCGAGTTGGCGGTATTTCATGGGTGCCCGTTTTGATGTCAGGGGTTGATGTAGTGCATCCCGGCAAATCGGGCGCGCAGGGTGGCGGTTCGGGGCGCGAGGGATTCGGGCGCATCGGAGCGTAAAGCTTCGGCGATCAGAGATGCAAGGGCGGGCGCATCGGCGGGGGTGACGCCTCGGCGCACCAGTTCGGGGGTGCCGATGCGCAACCCGTTCATATCGCCGGGCACCTCAGGGATCGGCAAACCGATGCCACAGGCAAGAAAGCCCGCCTTGCGCAGGGTTTTCGATGCGGCCTGTCCACCGCCAAAACCCGCGGCCTGAACCGCGAACTGGTGGGTTTGCGTGGTCCCCCGGTCGGCAGCAAAGACCGGCAGGCCGCGGGTGCCCAGTTCGCGGGCGAGCGCTTGCGCGAGGGAAACCATGGCCTGCGCATAGGCCGCACCATGGTCTCGCCAGTCGATGAGCGAGATGGCGAGGGCGGCAGATTTTGCGGCATCGAAATTGGCGGTCATGCCGGGAAAGGCGATGTGATCAAGCCGCTCGGCGATTGTGGCGTCATTGGTGACGATCAGGCCTCCGGCAGGGCCGCCGAGGGATTTATAGGTGCTCATCGTCATCAGATGCGCGCCCAGTTGTAAGGGGTTGCCCCAAGTGCCGCCCGCGATGATGCCGCATTGGTGGGCAGCGTCGAACAGGACTTTCGCCCCCACCTCATCCGCAATGGCGCGGATTTCAGGCACCGGATGGGGGAACAGGTTGAGGCTGCCGCCGATGGTGATGATCTTGGGGCGGGTTTTCTGAGCAAGGGCACGAAGACCTTCCAGATCAATGGTGTAGCCATCAGCGTTGACCGGGGCAGGGTGGCTGATCAGCCCGTAAAGCCCTGCGCAGCCAGCCGCGTGGTGGGTGACATGGCCGCCAATTGCGGGGGGCGGGGCGATGATGCAGTCGCCAGGTTTGGCCAATGCCATAAAGCCGTAAAGATTGGCCAGTGCGCCCGAGCCGACGCGGATTTCGGCGTATTTGGCGCCAAAGATTTCACAGGCGAGTTCGGCGGCGATCACTTCGATCTCTTCAATCGCCTCCAGCCCCATTTCATATTTGTCGCCGGGGTAGCCAAGGCTGGGGCGCGAGCCAAGCCCGCGTGCCATGGCGGCTTCGGCGCGGGGGTTCATCACATTGGTGGCGGGGTTCAGGTTGAAACAATCGCGGTCGTGGATCTGGGTATTCTGGGCGATCAGCGTCTCTATCCTTGCGTTGACCTGTGCAGAGGGTGCGGCGACGCGTTCTGCAAGGGCCTGGATATAGACATCGGTCGGGATCCATGGGCGCGGGGATTGGTGGGGCATTGACATCTCCTGTGTTGGGGGAAGGATGGCGATTTGGGGGCTTGTCGGCAAATGAGTTTTCGGAAGTTCTAGGGTTAGAAAAATTGAGGCTCTGATGGCTTTGTCTCCCCCGCGTCTGCCCGATCTGCCGCTGAATGCGCTGCGCGCGTTTGAGGCGGCTGCCCGCTTGGGCGGGTTTGCGGCGGCGGCGGCAGAGCTGGGAGTGACGCCGGGGGCTGTGACCGCGCATGTCAAGCAGCTGGAGGCAACCTTGGGCGCCAAGCTGTTTGAACGCGGGGCGCGCGGGGTTGCGCTGACACCACTTGGCGCGCGGGTGCTGCCGGATTTGTCGGCCGCGTTTGATGGATTGGCCCATGCCAGCCAAAGGTTGAGGGCCGAGGCGCGGCCGCAGCAGGTGCATATCGCGACCCTGCCCGCGATTGCGCAGCTATGGCTGTCGCCGCGCCTGCCTGAGTTGCGGGCGCTGTCGCCGGAGGTCTCGATCTCTATCACGGCGATCGAGGGGCCGCCGAACCTGAAGCGGGCGGGGTTTGATCTGTGCCTGTTCCCCGATGACCATCTGGGGACCATTGTGGCCGAGGACCGGATATTTCCGGTCTGTGCGCCGGGGATGGCGGCGCAGGTGCAGCGGGCGGAGGATCTGGCGCATGTGCCCTGTCTAACGGACACAGCGTGGCGGTCGGATTGGGCGGTGTGGCTGGCGCATATGGGGTCCGATGTGGTGCCACGCGGGCCGGTATTCTCGCTTTACGCGCTGGCGCTGGAAGAGGCGGTGAACGGCGGCGGCGTGTTGATGGGGCATGCGGCGCTGGTGGGCCGCCATCTGGAGGATGGGCGGCTGGTACGCCCCTTGGACGGTGAGGTGACGCTGCCCCGCGCCCTGCGCCTGTGGTCTGCGAGCCCCCTGCGGGGCGGGGCAGCGGCGCGGGTGGCGCAATGGCTGTGCGGGGTCAGGTAAAGGCCGCGTGCAGGGCCATTTCGATCATGGCGGCAAAGCTGGTTTCGCGGTCAGCACTGGGCAGGGCTTCGCCGGTCAGGATGTGGTCTGACACGGTAAGGATGGCCAGAGCGCGGCGCTGGTAGCGGGCAGAAAGGGTGTAAAGCTCGGCCGTTTCCATTTCCACCGCAAGGCAGCCGTGGCGCTGCAACTGATCGTTCAGGTCGGTGCGTTCGTCGTAGAAGGTGTCAGAGGTGAAGATACCGCCGACATGCACGGGGCCCGTTGCGGCGGCGTAAGCCTTTGACAGTAGGCCAAAGTCAGCAACGGGGGCGAAGCGCATTTCACGGAAGATGCTGGTGGAGGGCGATCCGATGGTTGAGGCGGCCTGCGCCAGCACCACATCACGCAAGCCGATATGCGGCTGCAATGCACCGCAAGATCCCACACGGATCAGGGTTTGCGCGCCATAGTCGCGGATCAGTTCATTGGCATAGATCGACAGCGAGGGCATGCCCATGCCGGTGCCATGAATGGTGACCGGGTTGCCCCGCCATGTGCCGGTATAGCCCAGCATGCCGCGGGTTTCGGAAACCAGCTTTGCATTTTGCAAGAACCGCTCGGCAGCCCAGCGGGCGCGGTAGGGATCGCCGGGCAAAAGGCAGGTCTCGGCAATCTCGCCCGGCTGGGCGCCGATATGAAAGGTCATGTGTCGTCCCTGTGCATCTGTCTGACCAAGTTGTGCTTGGTTCGCATCGTCAGGGCAATAGGGGTGACCTTATTCGGCGGCGATCGGGGCGGCGTCAACCAGCCCGACGATATCAAGCATGATGCGGTTCAGCTCAAAATCCTTGGGTGTGTAGACGGCGGCCACGCCAAGGGCCCGCAGCTGTGCGGCATCGGCCTCGGGGATGATGCCGCCGACGACCAGCGGGATATGGCCAAGGTCTGCTTTGCGCATCAGATCAAGGGTTTCGGTAATCAGGGGAATATGGCTGCCCGACAGGATCGACAGGCCAATGACATGAGCTTGCTGATCCTGTGCTGCGCTGACAATTTCGGAAGGAGTCAGGCGGATGCCTTCGTAATGGATCTCCATGCCGCAATCGCGGGCGCGGGCGGCGATCTGTTCGGCACCGTTGGAATGGCCATCCAGCCCCGGTTTGCCGACAAGGAATTTGAGCGGGCGGCCAAGTTTTGACGACAGGGTGGCGACGGCTTCGCGGATCGGCTCTAGTCCTTCGGTGCGGTTCGACGGGTTGCGCGAGACGCCGGTGGGGGCGCGGTATTCGCCAAAGGCACGGCGCACAACTGCGCCCCATTCGCCGGTGGTGACGCCTGCGCGGGCGCAGGCGATCGAGGCGGGCATGACGTTGGTGCCATCGGTGCAGGCTTGGGCGAGGGCGGCCAGCGCTGCGGTGACGGCGCCGCTATCGCGGTTTTTGCGCCAGCCCTGCAGGCGGGAGATCTGGTCGGCCTCGGCCTTGGGGTCGGCTTGCATGATGCTGCCGTCGCCGGTGGTCAGGGGCGAGGGTTCGGTCGTGGTGAAGCGGTTGACGCCGACGACGGTGGTTTCCTTTGATTCAATGCGCGCGATGCGGTCGGCATTGGCCTCGACCAGCCGGCCCTTCATATAGTCGATGGCCGCCACGGCGCCGCCCATGGCGTCGATCTGCGCAAGTTCGGCGCGCGCGCCGTCTTTCAACTGGGTGACCTTGCGGTCAACCGCCGGATTGCCGTCGAACAGGTCGTCATATTCCAGAAGGTCAGTCTCATAGGCCAGGATCTGCTGCATGCGCAGCGACCATTGCTGATCCCATGGGCGGGGCAGGCCGAGTGCTTCGTTCCACGCGGGCAGTTGCACGGCGCGGGCGCGGGCGTTTTTCGACAGGGTCACGGCCAGCATCTCTATCAGGATGCGGTAGACGTTGTTTTCGGGCTGTGGTTCGGTGAGGCCAAGGGAATTGACCTGCACGCCGTAACGGAAGCGGCGGTATTTGGCATTCGTGATGCCGTAGCGCGTCTCCGTGATCTCGTCCCACAGGTCGACAAAGGCGCGCATCTTGCACAGCTCAGTCACGAAGCGGATGCCCGCGTTGACAAAAAACGATATTCTGCCGACCATATTGGGGAAATCTTCGGGGGAAACTTTCCCTTTCAGGTCATCAAGCACCGCACAGGCGGTCGCCAGCGCAAAGGCAAGTTCCTGTTCCGGTGTCGCCCCAGCCTCTTGCAGGTGGTAGGAGCACACGTTCATCGGGTTCCATTTTGGCAGGTGCTTTTGCGTGTAGGCGGCCACGTCGGTGATCATGCGCAAGCTGGGTTTCGGCGGGCAGATATAGGTGCCACGCGACAGGTATTCTTTTATCAGATCGTTCTGCACGGTGCCGTTGAGGGCGGCAACATCGGCGCCCTGTTCTTCGGCCACCGCGATGTAAAGCGCCAGAAGCCACGGCGCAGTGGCGTTGATCGTCATGGAGGTGTTCATCTGTTCCAGCGGGATCGCATCAAACAGCGCGCGCATGTCGCCCAGATGGGCCACCGGCACGCCGACCTTGCCCACCTCACCCCGCGCCAGTTCGTGATCGGAATCGTAGCCGGTCTGCGTGGGCAGATCGAAAGCGACCGACAGACCGGTCTGCCCTTTGGACAGGTTGTTGCGATACAGCGCGTTGGAGGCGGTGGCGGTGGAGTGCCCCGCATAGGTGCGGAACAGCCAAGGTGCATCTTTGATCATCGGGGGCCTCCATCACGCGACTCGATGTTGCGCAATAATGTTTCGCTTTGCGCTAGATAGAAGAAACATTCTGGCGTTGTCAATTCGCTGCGTTGCGGCATTTTGGGTTTTGGGTGCGGGGGGGGGCGTTGCCCCCCGCGCTTTGCGCCCCCCCCAGAGTATTTTGAAAGCAGCAATTCATTTGCACAGGCGCTGGCTTTGACTAGGGTGGCTGCATGTTTCAGACGGTTGAAATCCCGGTATGGCTGGTGGTGGTGCTGTTTGTGCTGCCCGGAGTGGCGGCTTTGGACCGGATCATCGGGCCGGGGGTCCGCTGGTTTTTCCGGCGTAGGCTGGAGCGCGTGCTGGGCAAGGTCAATGCCCGGCTGGAGCGCAAGATAGAGCCGTTTAAGCTGATGCGGCGGCAAGATATGGTGGTGCGGCTGCTGTATGACCCTGCCGTGCTGGAGGCGGTGGCCGAGCATGCGGCGGCGACAGGGGTGCCCGGCGAGGTGGCGCTGGAGGAGGCGCGCGCTTATGCCCGTGAGATCGTGCCGGGGTTTTCGGCGCTGTTTTACTTTGGCTTTGCTACCCGGGCGGCGCGGGCGCTTTCGGCGGTGTTTTTCCGGGTGCGGGTCGGGGTGGTGGCCGGAGAAGCGCGGTCGATTGATCCGCAGGCCACGGTGGTCTTTGTGATGAACCATCGCAGCAATATGGATTACGTGCTGGTGACATGGCTGGTGTCGGGCCGGGCGGCGATTTCCTATGCGGTGGGGGAATGGGCGCGGGTCTGGCCGCTTTCTCGGTTGATCCGGGCAATGGGGGCCTATTTCATCCGGCGTGGCAATCACAATGCGCTCTATCGCCGGGTCTTGGCGCGCTATGTGCAGATGACCACTGCCGAGGGGACGACGCAGGCGGTGTTTCCCGAAGGCGGCCTGAGCCTGACCGGGCGGGTGGGCGCGGCAAAGATGGGGTTGCTGTCATATATCTGGGCCGGGTTTGATCCTTTGGGGCGCGATGTGGTCTTTGTGCCGGTGGGCTTGGCCTATGACCGGGTGCTGGAAGATGCGCTTTTGGTGCACGCCGCGCGCGAGGGCGGGCGGCGGTTCCGCGCGCCGCTGCTGCGGGTGCTTTGGGAGGCGTTGCGCGTTGCGCTGAAGCGAGCAGGCGGGCGGCGGTTTTTGTTCGGCACGGCGGCAGCGGGCTTTGGGGTGCCGGTGTCGTTGCGCGCATACCAGGCACAGGGCGGCGATCTGGAGGGTTTGGGTGTGCGCCTGATGGGTGAGGTGGAGCGGGTCGTGCCGGTGCTTGCGGTGCCGCTTGTGGCCGGATCGGTGGCGATGGGGGTGCCGGTTTCTGATCTGGTGGCGCGGTTGAACGAGGTGGACGCGGTGCTGCGTCTGCCGCCGGGCGGGCTGGCGCAGGCCGAGGCCGAGGGGCGCGCTGTGCTGCAAGCGCGCGGTATTTTGGATGCTGCGGGCGCAGTGCGGCCTGAAATGCAGGATTTGTTGGCGTTTTATGCCGCACCCGTGCGGCAGCGGCTTGGGCAGAATGCGCTGGACTGAATTTTTTCTGCGACGCAGCAGACATAAAATTACAAAAAAAGATCATCAGGCTATTGCAATATTGCGCGATGCTTCATAATTCTTGGCCTATCCCCGCGTTGATTCTGCAGCGCGGCATTGATTGACCCCCAGGATGGAGGCCCCTATGGCTCTGGACACGCAACCCGCCATCGCCGCCTACGAGGCACCGATGAAAGACCTGTATGAGATCGGCGAGATGCCGCCTTTGGGTCATGTGCCAAAACAGATGTATTCCTGGGCGATCCGGCGCGAACGGCATGGCGAGCCGGAAGTGGCGATGCTGCAAGAGGTGGTGGACACCTGGGCCGTCGACAGCAACGAGGTGCTGGTTCTGGTGATGGCGGCGGGGGTGAACTACAACGGCGTCTGGGCTGGTCTGGGCCAGCCGATCAGCCCGTTTGACAGCCACAAGCAGCCCTATCACATCGCGGGGTCGGATGCGTCGGGCATCGTCTGGGCGGTGGGCGACAAGGTGAAGCGCTGGAAGGTCGGCGATGAGGTGGTGATCCACTGCAATCAGGACGACGGTGACGACGAAGAATGCAACGGCGGCGACCCGATGTTTTCACCCACCCAGCGGATCTGGGGTTATGAGACGCCGGACGGCTCGTTTTCGCAATTTACCCGTGTGCAGGCGCAGCAGTTGATGCCGCGCCCCAAGCATCTGACATGGGAAGAGTCGGCCTGCTATACGCTGACCCTTGCCACCGCATACCGGATGCTGTTCGGGCATGAGCCGCATGATCTGAAACCGGGGCAGAATGTGCTGGTTTGGGGGGCCTCGGGTGGGCTTGGGTCTTATGCCATTCAGCTGATCAACACGGCGGGGGCCAATGCGATTGGCGTGATCAGCGATGAGAGCAAGCGCGAATTCGTGATGTCGATGGGCGCCAAGGGCGTGATCAACCGCAATGATTTCAAGTGCTGGGGCCAGTTGCCCAAGGTTAATACCGACGAATACAACGCTTGGCTGAAAGAGGCGCGCAAGTTCGGCAAGGCGATCTGGGACATCACCGGCAAGGGTGTGAACGTGGATATGGTCTTTGAACACCCCGGCGAGGCGACGTTCCCGGTCAGTTCGCTTGTGTGCAAAAAGGGTGGCATGGTGGTGATCTGTGCCGGCACATCCGGGTTCAACTGCACCTTTGACGTGCGCTATATGTGGATGCACCAAAAGCGTTTGCAGGGCAGCCACTTTGCGCATCTCAAGCAAGCGTCAGCGGCCAATAAGCTGATGGTAGAGCGGCGACTGGACCCCTGCATGTCAGAGGTGTTCCCGTGGGAAGATATCCCGAAGGCGCATACCAAGATGCTGCGCAATCAGCATAAGCCGGGCAATATGGCGGTGCTGGTGCAAGCACCGGTGACCGGCTTGCGCACCTTTGACGACACGCTGGAAGCCAGCCGCCGGGGCTGATCCGGGTCAGGTTCTGTTCGTAGTCGGCAAAATGCTGCCGGAAGCCATCGCTTCCGGCAGCATTTTTAATGCTTATGAATTCCAATGGTGACGCGTTGTGTTCTGGGGCGCATATATTTGGGGAAATGGCCGAATTTTGCGGATGGTATAATGCATCATGACTGGATCTTCGATGTGCTGGAAGATTTACGGTCTTATGCCGTGCAAAACGGTCTGCCTGCGACGGCGGCACAGGCCGAAGAAGCCTTGCGCGTTGCGCGCGCAGAGCTAGAGACGGGGTTGGCCTCGCTTCGGCTGGAAACCGTGCGTCGGAACTGACGCGGCGGTCTGTTGCATCTGGTGCAGGCGGGGGCTTTTCCCTATGGTCGCGGCCATGAGCATGACCGCACGCGCCCCGGCCCTTTTGACCCTTTCTGACGATCAGGCCGAGGCGCATGACCGGGTGGCCGCTGACCTGTTGGCGGCAGGCATTGATCTGGCCCACGGCGGTCTGACCCCGCCGGGTGAAGGCAAGTCGACCGTTCTGGCGGTGATGGGCAAGGCCGGGTCGGGCAAAACCATGCTGCTGGCACAACTGACCCGCGCGATGATTGACGCGGGCGTCGAGGTGGTGTCGGGCGACTACGAGGGCAAGCGGCGCAAGGAGAGGCGCACTCTGGCCGTGCTGGCCCCGACGAACAAGGCGGCGTCTGTGTTGCGGATGCGCGGGGTTCCGGCGACCACCATTCACCGCATTCTCTACACCCCGTTGTATGACCCTCAGTATGAGAAGATTGCCGAATGGCTGACCGGGGTGGGTGACCGCCCGGTGATTGAGGATATGCCTGATCTGGCACTGGACCGGGCGTTTGCATTTTACCAGCAAATTGCCTCGATTCCGGGGGCTTTGGCGGCGGCAGGCTTGCGGGGGTCTGATTTTATCAAGGGCTGGAAGCGGCGCGAAGAACCGCTGGACGTGGGGTTTATCGACGAATCCTCGATGCTCGATGAACGCCAGTTTGACGACCTGCGCGATATTTTTCCGACGCTGGTGCTGTTTGGCGACCCGGCGCAGCTGGCCCCGGTGGGGCAGTCGGGCAGCATGGTGTTTGAACGGTTGGGTGACAGTAAAAAACTGATGCTCAGCCGCATTCACCGGCAGGCGCAGGACAACCCTATTCTGGATCTGGCGCATGCCTTGGCTGATCCGACCATCGGGTTTGATCAGTTCGAGCGGATGGTCGAGGATGCCTCCAAGCGTGATGAGCGTGTGGTTTGGGCCGAGCGGGTGGATGCCGACATGATGGCGCGCTCACCCGCGCTGGTGTGGCGCAATGCCACGCGCATCCGGCTGATCACCGCGTTCCGGGCAGCGCATGGGGCGCCGGATGATGCGCTGTTGCCCGGTGAGCCGTTGATTTGCGATGGTATTGAATTGCCGCTGAAGCACCGCAAAAAGCGCATTGACCTAGAGGCGCGCGGCCTGATCAAGGGCGCGCAGGTGATCTACCTTGGCCCCGGCAACCGGCCCGGTTTTGCCAAGATCCATGTGGTGGGCGCCGAAGACCCGCAGGTGTCTGCCGCCAGCATCATCAAAATTGAGCGCCCCGATGAGGATGAGCCGTTCATCGCGTCAGCGGCGACCATGGGGGCGGCGTTCCTGCATGGTGCGGCGGTGACGATTCACAAAGCCCAAGGCAGCCAGTGGGAAAATGTGCAGGTTTTTGCGCCCGATCTGTTTGCCGCAGCACAGGCCGGGCGGTCCGAGGCGGGGTTGCCGCTGTGGAAGCGGTTGGCCTATGTGGCGATCACGCGGGCGGAAAAGCGACTGTTCTGGGTGGTGCGGGCGCGGCTGGCGCGGCCTTTGGGGCCGCTTGTGGTGGATGATCTGAAGCCTGCAAGCGTGCCACTGACCCTGACTGCGCAAAGCGAGTTGTAGCCCTTTTCACCGCGCGTTAGGTTATCGCCAAGACAGGAGGCCCCCATGCGCTGCGTATTCGTTCAGTTCCGTTGTATTCCCGGCAAGACCTATGAGGTGGCCGATGCCATCTGGGACCGCGAGGTGGTGTCAGAGATGTATTCGACCAGCGGTGAATATGACCTGATGGCCAAGGTGTATGTTCCCGATGAGCAAGACGTGGGCCAGTTCCTGAACACCGCGCTGTTTGACATTCCCGGCATCAGCCGCACGCTGACCACGATGACCTTCCGGACATTCTGACACGGTTGCATCGAGACAAGGCCGCCGCCATATCAAGGGCTGCCACAGGAGAGAAATTTGGACCGTATCACCTTGCCCGAACGCCAAGAATGGCGCGCGAAGGCGGCAGAGCTTGGCTTTACCTTTGCCGATATGCATGGCGAGCCCTATTGGGACGAGACCTCGGCCTACAGCTTTACGCTGGAGGAGGTGGAGGGGCGGATCGAAGATCCCTGCACCGAATTGCATGCCATGTGCCGTGAGGCGGTGGGCACCGTGCTGGCCGATGAGGCGCTTATGGAACGGATGGGCCTGCCGCGCCTGCGGTGGGAGTTTATCCGCGACAGCTGGGAGGCGGGGGAGCCGGAGGTTTATGGCCGGTTTGATCTGGCCTATGATGGCAAAGGTCCGGCAAAGCTGCTGGAATACAATGCCGATACGCCAACCTCTTTGTACGAGTCCGCCAGCTTTCAATGGCTGTGGTATGAGGATCAGCTGGCCGCTCGGGTGCTTCCCGAAGGATCAGACCAGTTCAACCGCCTGCACGAAGCGCTGGTCGAGCGCTTTGCCGAGATTTTTCCTGCCAATACCGATCTGCATTTCGCCGCAATGGCGGGCGCGCCTGAGGATTATGCCACGGTGGAAACCATGGCCTGGGCTGCGCGTGAGGCGGGGATGGGCGCGCATTATACCGATCTGGAGAAGATCGGGATCAGTGAGGAGGGTCAATTCACCGATGCTGATGACCGGGTGATCGGCACGCTGTTCAAGCTGTACCCTTGGGAAGACCTGTTTGCGGATGAGTTTTCCGCGCATCTGGTGGGCGCGCAGTGCCGGTTCATTGAGCCGCCGTGGAAAGCGCTTTTGTCGAACAAGGCGATCCTGCCGGTGCTGTGGCAGATGTTTCCGGGGCACCCGAACCTGTTGCCATCATTTTTTGCCGATGACACCAAGGGCTTGGCCGATGCAGCCCATCTGATGCTGGCCGGCCATGTGACCAAGCCTATCTTTTCGCGTGAAGGGGCGTCGGTGACAATCACCGCGCAGGGCCGCGTGCTGGAACGGGCGGAAAACCGCGAGTATGACCGGCATCCGATGATCGTGCAGGGCTATTCTCCCTTGCCGGTAATGGGCGGCATGCGGCCGGTGATCGGGGCCTGGGTGGTGGGCGAGACCTGCGTGGGCATGGGCGTGCGCGAAGACCGTGCGCTTATTACGCAAGACCTGTCGCGGTTCAAACCGCATTTTATTGAAGGGTGAAAGCCATGAAAAGATCACGCGCGGTATCACTGGGTATTCTGGGGGCGGCGGCATTCGGGCTTGCGGCCTGCCAGCAAGAGGAACAGACCGAAGCCGCGGCCTTTCCCGATGAGCAGTCTTGTGTCGCCGCAGCCGCGCAAGGCGGCTGGTTCACCCGCGAAGATTGCGCCGCGACTTTTGCCGAGGCGCAGGCAGTGCATGCTGAAACAGCGCCGCGCTATGAAAGCCGGGAGCTGTGCGAAGAAGAACACGGGGCCGGGGCCTGTGGCGGCGATGCCGTGGCGGGGAACAGCGGCGGTGGCAGTATCTTCATGCCGCTGCTGGCGGGCTATCTGATCGGGCAGGCGCTGGGCGGCGGGCGCGCCATGGCGCAGCCGGTGGTGTCAAAGGCGGGCGGCGGCTTTGCCACACCGACGGGCGGCACGCAACTGTCGCGCCTGAATTCAACCGGCAAGATGGGGTCGACGGCCTTTGCCAAGGGGCCGACCACAGCGGGCCAGCCACCGATGAGCCGGGCGGCTGTTGCCAGCCGGGGTGGGTTCGGTGGATCGGCGGCGTCGCGATCGGTGGGCAGCTGAGGGCGTTCGAAGACAAAGGCAAGGGGGCGTGCCGCCCCCTTGAACCCCCTGCGAGTATGTGGGCCAAGATGAATGGCCCAAGCTTATTTTGTGTGACTGACCTTAGATCGACAGGCAGACGTATTTCAGTTCCATGTAATCATCCATGCCGTGGTGGCTGCCTTCACGGCCCAGGCCCGATTGCTTGACGCCGCCAAAGGGCGCGACCTCGGTTGAGATGATGCCGGTGTTCACGCCGACGATGCCATATTCCAGCGCCTCTTGCACACGCGTGATGCGGCCGATTTCGCGGCTGTAGAAATAGCTGGCAAGGCCGAAGATGGTGTCGTTGGCTTTCGCGACGACTTCTTCTTCAGTGTCGAATTTGAACAAAGGGGCGAGGGGGCCGAAGGTTTCCTCATTGGTGACCATCATGTCATCGGTGACGCCGGTGAGGATGGTCGGCTCGAAGAAGTTGCCGCCAAGCGCGTGGCGTTTGCCGCCGGTTTCGATCTTTGCGCCTTTGGCGGTGGCATCGGCGATGTGTTCTGCCACCTTGTCAACGGCGGCGGCGTTGATCAGTGGGCCAAACTGCACATCATCGGACAACCCGTCGCCGACGCGGGTTTTTGCGACGGCGACCTGTAGTTTTTCGGCGAAGGCGTCATAGACCCCGGTTTGCACATAGATGCGGTTGGCGCAGACGCAGGTCTGGCCGTTGTTGCGGAATTTAGACATCATGGCGCCTGCGACGGCGGCATCAAGGTCGGCGTCGTCGAAGACGATGAATGGGGCATTGCCGCCCAGTTCCATCGAGCATTTCATTACCTGTTCCGCCGCCTGGCGCAGCAGGATCCGGCCCACTCCGGTCGATCCAGTGAAGGTGAGTTTGCGCACCAGAGGGTTTTCGCAGAACTCTTTGCCGATATCGGAGGATTTCGTTGACGTAATGACCGCGAGGATGCCCTTGGGCAGGCCCGCGCGTTCGCCAAGCACCGCCATGGCGAGGGCTGACAGCGGAGTTTCAGCCGCCGGGCGGGCGACGAAGCCGCAACCTGCGGCCAATGCCGGGCCTGCCTTGCGGGTGATCATCGCGTTGGGGAAGTTCCAGGGTGTGATTGACCCCACCACGCCGATGGGTTGCTTCAGGACCGTGATCCGTTTGTCGCGCTGGTGGCCGGGGACGGTTTCGCCGTAGACGCGCTTTGCCTCTTCGCCGAACCATTCGATGAAGGATGCGCCATACGCGATCTCTCCCTTGGCTTCGGCCAGCGGCTTGCCCATCTCAGCGGTGAGGATGGTGCCAAGGTCGTCCTGATTGGCCATCATCAGATCGAACCATTTGCGCATGACCTGCGCACGTTCCTTGCCGGTGCGGGCGGCCCAGTCTTTCATAGCGAGGTTGGCGGCGGCAATAGCGCGGGCAGTTTCAGCCCGGCCAAGGTTGGGCACGCGGGCGATTTCATCGCCGCGCGCCGGGTTCACCACGGCAAAGGTCGCGCCATCATCGGCGTCGATCCATTCACCGGCAACATAGGCGCGTGTGGCAAGCAGTGTCGGGTCTTTCAACAGCGACGCCAGATCGGTCACGGAATCGAGCATTGGGGTCTCCCATTTCGGTTTCACACATGCAAATCATGGGTCGGGCGGGCTGTCCAGTTCTGAGAGGGGGACAGGGTAGGATAGTGCCAGTTTTTTGATCAAATTGGGGCGGGTTGGATGGATTTTGCAAGCGAGGCGGACCGGGTCTATGCCAATGGGGCATTCATTCCGGGCGCTGACGGGTTTGTGCCGAGGTGGCGGGCAGAGGCCGCGGCGTATCGAGGGCGGGCGCGGGCGCAGTTGGGGTTGGGCTATGGGCCCGGCGCACGGCGGCGGTTTGATCTGTTTGCGCCTGAAGGTGCGCCGCGTGGGCTGATGGTGTTTGTGCATGGTGGGTATTGGATGGCCTTTGACCGCGAGGATTGGTCGCATCTGGCGGCGGGGGCGGTAGCACGGGGCTGGGCCTGTGCGGTGCCGTCCTATACGCTGGCACCCGAGGCGCGTATTTCTGCGATGACGGACGAGGTTGCGGCGGCGGTGCGTGCGGCGGCGGATCTGGTGCCGGGCCCGGTGGTGGTTGCGGGGCATTCGGCGGGCGGGCATCTGGCGGCGCGGATGGCTTGTGAAGATGTGCAAAGCCGGGGCGGGCCAAAGGTGGCACGGGTCGTGCCGATCTCTCCGATTGCCGATCTGCGCCCGCTGATGGCGACCGAAATGAATGCCACGCTGCGGCTTGATGATGCAGAGGCTGTGGCGCAAAGCCCGGCGCTGCTGCGACCGCGCGCCGGGGTGCAGGCCCATGTCTGGGTTGGCGGGCAAGAGAGGCCTGCGTTTTTATGGCAGGCGCGGCTGTTATCAGAGGAATGGAACTGTCCGTGGACCGTTGATGCCGGGCGGCATCATTTCGATGTGATGGACGGGTTGACCGACCCCGGCAGCCCGTTGATGGACGCCTGCCTTGGCGGGTTGTGACCCGGAGTCAAAGGCCGCGAGTCTAATGAAATCAATCTGCTCGACAAACGGCCTCATCTGATCGACCGGCAGGCCGCCGAAAGTGACTAGCAGGCGTTGGTCGATCAGGCCGGTCAGGATAAAAGAGGCAAGGATAACGCGCATGTCGGGCTCCGTCTGCGACGGCGTCGAGTGTGGAGCGAATTGACCCAAGGGCAAGCGGTTGACGGGTATGGAAAACCGATCAGGAGTTGGCGTGCATCCGTTCAATGTAGGCGCGCATTTCCTCGGCCTCGTGCCTTGCATCGCGCAGGCCACCCATGGCGGCGCGCAATTCGGCTTCGGTCTGGGCGATCTGGTTCATCAGTTCCGCCTCGCGCTGTTCCAGATAGATAATCGCCTGATCGCGGGTTTCTTCTGCATCGTGCAGCATGGTGGACAAGCTATCCATCTCGGCCATATCGCCCCCGGCGACGCGGGCAAAGCGGTGCATGAGCCAGTGCGAAAACCACCCCAAGGCAAAAGCTGCCATCAAGATGATTGCGGTGACGATGATGAATTCGGTGCGGTTCATTCGATCCGGTTCACAGGGGCCATTGCTCAGACGTTTGTCATGGCCTAGCCGCCACGCGCCGGTCGCGCAAGGGGGCGGGCGGTCTTTTCTGCCGGGGCAACGGAGGGGCTGTCATCGTCAGTGAAGTCCAGCGTGGCTGAATCTTCTGTGGCGTTGATCTGTGCAGAGCTTTGCGACTCTGTGGCCTGATTGCCCGAAGAGTCAGACTCGGCAGTATCGGTCAGGACCGCAGCGCGTTGGGGCTGATCCAGAAGCACAAATTCGATGCGGCGATTGGCCTCACGGCCCGCTTCGGTGGCATTGTCTGCAATCGGGTTTGCCTCGCCGTAGCCGGTGGCCTTCAGTGCCTCGATCGTAACACCGCGCCCTTGCAGTGCCAACAGAACTGCATCGGCGCGGGCCTGACTCAGCGCGCGATTGCCGCTGTCTGACCCTTGGCTGTCGGTATAGCCTGCAATTTCCATCCGCACGGATGGGCAATCTTCCAGCACCTCGGCCAAGGCATCCATGATTCCGGCAGTCTGGCCATCGATTTCGGCAGAGCCGGGCGGGAAAGTGATTTTACGCGTTGTCAGCACCGCGCTGACCCCGGCCGCGCATTCCTGTGGCGTGGGCAGCGCGGCAAGCGGGTCAAGCTTTTCGTCGTAGCGGACGGAAACCTTAAAGGTCTGACCCTGACCCAGTTTGTCGGACAGCACTTGCGAAATGCGGCTGCGCGCGATTTGCGAGCCCGTAACGCCTTCGATTTCAACGGTATCAGAGCGGACAAGAAGCTTTCCTTCGGTCAGTTCGCTCAGGACTTCCAGCCCGGCCAGCACCCGAACGGGCCAGCCATCGGGCAGGTCATCATCAATCCGGGTGGCGGTATAGACATTGCCGACACCGAAACGGGCTTTCGCGTAACTGGAGGCGGCTTCACGCAAAAGCTCGTCCGTGACCCGGCCCCGCAATTCGACCCGGCCATCTGCGGCCAAGGTGGCGGTAAACTCGGCCGGGCCAAGCGCAGAGGTGGATTTCCGCTCCAGCGTTGCGGTCAGCGAAAAGACATCGGGCAGGGCCGTATCCAACTCGCCCACGATACGGTCAAAATCGGATTGCGACACCGTGTCGGCGGCCACGAGCGAGACGTCTGCGTCGGAAAAGGTGATGGTCCCGGCACCAAGTGATGCCATGGCGGTGATCCCGGTGGCGACTGCATCACCCCAGCTTGGTGTCGGCACGCCAAGGCCAACCGTGCAACTGGGGCGGCCCGCTACCCCGGCGGCGGCCCCGGCGGCAATAATGCGGGTGCGGGCACGGTCGGTATCGGCAGAACAGGCATCAAAGCGCGCACCGCTGCCGTCCAGCACAAAGCGCAGAGTAAACGGGGTCAGAACCGGGCGCGGGGCCGAAATGTCGATGGCGACCTGCAACGCGGCAGGTTTGGCGGCGTTCAATTCGTTCATCAGGCGGCGCTGTTCTTCGGCGCTGGTTGCGATGGCGGTGATTTCGACCCGCCCAGCCGAGATTGACACCTTGGACCGTGGCAGGCGCTTTATGGCCTGCATTCCAAAGGCAAAGGCATCGTCCCAGCCCTCTGGCGCGGGGTAATCGGCGGTTTCCAGCATATCGGAAATTGCACCATCGGTGCGCAGGGATTGCGCCTCGGCCAGCAGGGCTTCGGCCGAATCGCTGGTTGGAAGCAGACCGATCAGCTGGATACCATCATCGTTGCGCAACATCTCGACCGAGAACTTCGGGGCCTCAATCGCCTTGACCGGGGTAACCTCCAGCATGTCGCGCACGCGCGAGGCGTCAATGACCGACCCGGCCAGATTGACAGCGCGAAAGCGCGCGGCCTCATTCGGGGCGGTGCCGATAAGGTGCAGTTGCAACCCGTCAGCCTGTGGCGTGGCCCAAGTGATCCCGGCGTCCAGCAAACGGGAGGTGACCGCCTGCTCGGACCGCTGTTCGATCACCACGGCAGAGGCCCATGCGGCCAATGCGGCCACTACGCCTGCGCCAGACACGGCAGCAAGCGCGATAAGGCTATGCGGCAGCTCGCCACCGCGAAGCCGGGCACGGGTGTTGGTTACAAACCCGGAGGTGGCGTGAAGCAGGCGCTTGGGCAAGTCATATTCCCGTCTGGGCCCGCCGACACAGGGCAGGGCTTGGAATCAGGCCGACATTTAGCGTCGGGCCATGCCGTGTCTTAAAAGCCCAAAGGCCGGGGATCAATCACAGCCATGCAGCGGCGGCAAGAAACAGCGCAGCAATCAGCCCGGCATCGCGGTTTGCCCTAAATTCGGCGAGGCAAGAGGCCGGGTCATCCACATTCAGCCGTGCCATCTGCCGTACCATGTGCCAGCCAAAGGCCCAGACCCCGGCAAGTGCTACCGTCAGTTGCAGCGGATCGCGCGCGGGCAGCAGTGCCATCATCACGGCCAGCGCCATCAAAGCCACCGTGGCCAGTAAGAACAGCTTCAGCCACCACCCGGTATGCGTGCCAAAGAGCCGCGCGGTGGATTTGACACCGATCAGCGCGTCATCCTCACGGTCCTGATGCGCATAGATCGTATCGTAAAACAGGGTCCAGGTGATGCCCGAGGCGTAAAGCGCCAGCGCCGCGGGGGGCACTGTTCCCGCATGGGCCGCCCAGGCCAGAATCACGCCCCAGTTGAAGGCCAGCCCCAGAAAAACCTGCGGCCACCAGGTAAAGCGTTTGGCAAAAGGATAGATCGCCACCAGCACCAAAGAGGCCACGCCAAGCCGCACGGCCAGCCCGTTATAGCTGAACAGGATCACCGCCGCCAAAAGTGCCTGCACCCCCATCCAGATGACAGCCTGCCGCACAGATACCTGACCAGAGGGAATCGGCCGCGACCTTGTGCGTGTGACCTGCGCATCAAATTCGCGGTCGGTGATGTCGTTCCATGTGCAGCCCGCCCCTCGCATCAGAAAGGCGCCCGCCGCACAACTGCCCATTAGCCACAGATCCCACATCCGGTAGCTGTCGACTGCCGCAGCCAGCGCAATCCCCCACAGGCAAGGGATCAGCAGCAACCACGTGCCAATCGGCCGGTCGGCCCGGCTGAGTCGCAGATAGGGCCGGGTGGGCGCGGGTGCGATCCTGTCGACCCAATTGTTCTTTGCCGCATCCGCCACAGCGCTTTGCGCAACCTTGATCGCGGCCTCTGGCGTTTCCGGGATTTGGGTCATAGCTTGATGCCTATGGATGCTAAGGTAAGACTCTATGTAGAACAGCCCTTGGGCGCGGGGCAAGCCGTGGCGGTCGGCCCCGAGCAGGCAACCTATCTGTTTGCGGTGATGCGTCTGGCCGTAGGGACGGCGGTTGCGCTGTTCAATGGGGTGGATGGCGAGTGGCTTGCGCGGGTGGCGGATGTGGGCAAGCGGCGTGGGGTTCTTGTCTGCGAAACGCAGACCCGGCCCTTGGCCTTGCCGCCCGATCTGTGGCTGTTGTTTTCACCGATCAGGAAAGAGCGCACGAATTTCATCGTTGAAAAAGCGGTTGAACTGGGCGTGGCGCGGCTTTTGCCGGTGACAACACGCTTTACCCAGTCGGAGCGCTGGCGGCAGGACAAGCAGTTTGCCCATGCCATCGAAGCTGCCGAGCAATGCGGCGCAACCTTTGTGCCAAGGGTGGATGATGTGCAGCCTCTTGACCGGCGGCTGGCAGACTGGCCCGAGGGGCGCGTGCTGCTTTGGGCGGATGAGGCGCTTGCGGGCCGATCTTCCACCCTGACGGGGATCATTGATGCGGGGACGCCTTCGGCCATTCTGATCGGCCCGGAGGGTGGATTTTCAGACGCTGAAAAAACGCAGCTTCGGGCTTTGCCCTTTGTTCGCCCGATCAGCCTTGGCCCGCGCATCTTGCGCGCGGAAACGGCAGCGGTGGCGGCGCTGGTTCTGTGGCAGGCGGCGGTGGGGGATTGGCGATGATCCGCCCCGAGGCGCAAGCGGCGCTGTGGCGCTGGCGCGAGGTTGGCCTGGGCGGTCTGGTGTTGATGCTTGGACTGTGGCTGATCCGTCTGGGGGGCTATCTTCTGGTGCCATTGGGCGTGGGTATCAGTCTGGCGGGCGTGGCGCTTGCGGTGCTGGCATGGCGGCGCTTGCGCTTTGCCACGCCGGGCGATGCGCCAGGCGTGGTGCAGGTCGATGAAGGGCAAGTCGCCTATATGGGTCCGCAGGTTGGCGGCTTCGTGTCGCTCCGCGACCTTATCGAATTGCGCCTGATCGGGATGCGTGGGCGGCGGCTGTGGCGGCTTAAGCAAGCTGACGGGCAAACCCTGCTGATCCCGGTCGAGGCGGCGGGCTCAGAGGCGTTGTTTGATGCCTTTTCCGCTTTGCCCGGCATGTCCAGCGCCGATCTGGTCACCGCGCTTGAGCCGCCAGCCGGAGCGGACAGCCGTGCTGTGATTGCGGGCGGTGAGAACCGTCTGGTCTGGCGCCGCCGTGGGCATGGGTCGGTCATGGCGACCGAATAACCGATACGCTTTTGTGATATGTCGCCTGTGGTGCGTCGCGCCGTCTTGACTTGCCGCGCGGCGCAAGACACCTGTAACCCGCAAAACCCTGATCCCAGCCGGAGCCTGAAGTCCATGTCCATTCCACAATCCGGCGGCGGTGTGATCGAGAGTTTTGACCAGTTGGCGGGGCTGATGGAGTCTGGTTGCAAGCCCAAGACCGACTGGAGCATCGGCACCGAGCATGAAAAGTTCGGCTGGTTGACCGACAGCCACGCGCCGCTGCCCTACGCGGGCGACCGGTCGATCTCGGCCCTGTTTGCGGGGCTGGAGACGCGCTTTGGCTGGAAACCCGTGCGCGAAGGCGGCAATGTGATCGGCCTGCAACGCAATGGCGCGAATATCAGCCTTGAACCCGGCGGGCAGTTTGAATTGTCCGGCGCGATGATGACCAACATGCACGAGACTGCGGCGGAACTTCGCAATCACCTTGACGAAGTTGCCGTCATTGCCGACCCAATGGGCGTGCGATTCATGGGGATCGGGGCTGCGCCCGAATGGCGCCACGAACAGATGCCGGTGATGCCAAAGGGGCGCTATCGGCTGATGACCGATTACATGGGCCGCGTGGGCACCCATGGCACCCAGATGATGTATCGCACCTCTACCGTGCAAGTGAACCTCGACTACGCGTCCGAGGCCGATATGGTGAAAAAACTGCGGGTGGCGATAGCGTTGCAACCTGTGGCAACGGCCCTTTTCGCTTCCAGTCCGTTCTTTGATGGCAAGCCGAACGGCCACCGCTCTTGGCGCAGCCGGATCTGGCGCGGGCTGGATGACAGCCGCACCGGAATGCTGCCCTTTGCCTTTCAGGAAGGCTTCGGTTTTCAGGCCTATGTCGACTGGGTGCTGGATGTGCCGATGTATTTTGTCTATCGCGACGGCAGCTATATCAACGCTTTGGGCCAGTCTTTCCGCGATTTCCTGCGCGGCGAACTCCCTGCGCTGCCGGGAGAAAAGCCTACCCTGTCCGACTGGGCTGACCATATGACGACCGTCTTCCCCGAAGCGCGCGTCAAGAAGTACATTGAGATGCGCGGGGCCGATTGCGGCGACGAGGCCCATATCAACGCTCTGCCCGCTTTCTGGGTCGGGCTGATGTATGACAACAGTGCGCTGGACGCCGCCTGGGATCTGGTCAAGGGCCTCGACACGGAAACACGCGAGGCGCTGCGGGTCGCCGCCTCGGTCTCGGCGCTGAAGGGCGCAGCAAACGGCGTCCGGCTGGAAAGCCTGGCAAACGCAGCGGTCGATCTTGCCCAAGCGGGCCTGAAGGCGCGGGGCTTGGGCGAAGAAACCTATCTGGCCCCGCTTCACACCGCCCTCGCCACCAAAGAAGTTCAAGCCGACCGGCTGCTGCGCCTGTATCAGACTGACTGGCAGCATTCTCTGACCCCGATCTATCAGGCGACCAGCCTCTGAGGGGGGGCGCTGCCCCCCCGCGCTGTGCGCCCCCCCCCCGGAGTATTTCTCAAGCAGCAATGCGCAAATTTGCTGCTTGCCAAAAACTCCCGCGCGGAGCGCACAACTGAGGAGACGCGGCGCAGCCCGCGCGACGAGATAAAAAACCTGCGGCGCAAGCCGCTCTATCGGATCAACTCTGGTGCAGCGGATCGCCGCTGGGCGCAGGCCGCGTCATTTGCGGCCGATCCTTGGTTCGGTGCCGGTGCGCAACCGGGCGATGTTGGTGCTGTGGCGCGCAAAGATCAGCGCGCCTAGTGCGATGGCCAGCAGGGTCATCTGCGGGTAGCCCAGCACCGCCAGCCAAACTGGGGTCAGGGCAGCAGCAACCAGCGCCGACAGCGACGAGATCCGGCTGATCGCGGCAGTCACGGCCCATGTGGCGCAGGCTGCAACGCCCACGGGCCACGCCAGCGCGATCAGCGTGCCAAGGAAGGTGGCCACGCCCTTGCCGCCTTTGAACCCCAGCCAGACCGGGAACAGGTGGCCCAGAAAGGAAAACAGCCCTGCCACCTGCGCGGCGTCCGGCCCGACCAGTGCCCGGGCGAACAGGACGGCGATGCCGCCTTTTCCCGCATCCAGCAACAGGGTCGCAAGGGCTGCGGGTTTGTTTCCGGTGCGCAGCACATTGGTGGCTCCGATATTGCCCGAGCCGATTTTGCGCAGATCACCCAAGCCAAGCGCGCGGGTGATCACGATGCCAAAGGGAATCGATCCCAGCAGATAAGAAAGGGCTGCGGTCAGCAACAACAGCATCGGGGCGGAGGAGAAATCGGGCATTTAGGATGCGGCTCCGTAAACCTGTCGGCCATCGACAAAACTGGCCAGAACCTTACCCTCCATCCGGGTGCCGTCAAAGGGGGTGTTCTTTGACTTTGATGCCAGCGCGAAACGGTCCAGCACAAAGGGCGTGTCGGGGTTGAATAGCACTAGATCGGCGGGTGCGCCCTCGGCCATGCGGCCCTGCGGCAGCCCAAGGCGGCGGGCGGGGTTCAGCGCCAGAGCGCGGAACAGTTGCGGCAGGGTCAGCTGGCCCGCGTGCCACAGGCGCAGCGCGGCGGGCAGCAGGGTTTGCAGACCCACCGCACCGCTTGCGGCATCCTCAAATGGCAGGCGTTTGGATTCTTCATCTGCGGGCGTGTGAAAGCTGCCGATCACGTCGATCAGGCCCGAGGCCACCGCGTCGATCATCGCAAGTCGGTCATCTTCGGACCGCAAAGGCGGCGTCAGCTTGAAGAAGGTGCGGTAATCGCCGACGTCGAATTCGTTAAGCGTCAGGTGGTGGATCGAGACGCCTGCCGTCACGTCCAGCCCGTTGGCCTTGGCGCGTTCCAGCGCAGGCAGGCTGCGGGCGGTGGTGATCTGGTCGGCGTGATAGCGCGCACTGGTCATCTCGATCAGGCCAAGGTCGCGGTCCAGCCCGATGCGTTCGGCCATCGGATGCACTGCCGGGATGCCGCGCAGAGACGCAAACTTGCCGCTGGTGGCGGCGGCGCCCAGTGAAAGCCCCGGTTCCTGCGGATGGCCGATCACCAGCGCGCCAAGGCTGCGGGCATAGGTCAGCGCGCGCGACAGCACCTTTGGGTCGGTGGTGACGCGGGTGGCATCCGTAAAGGCGATGGCACCTGCATCCAGCAAAAAGCCGATCTCGGTCATCTCGCGTCCGTCGCGACCCTTGGTCAGCGCGGCCATGTGGCGGATACGGACGGCTGACGCTTCCGCTGCGCGACGTGTCACGAATTCCAGCACCTCTGGCGTGTCGATGGCGGGGGTGGTGTCGGGCCGGGCGATCATCGTGGTGACTCCGCCTGCGGCCGCCGCCAGCCCGGCAGAGCGGAAAGATTCCTTGTGCCGCTCGCCGGGTTCGCCGATCTTCACGCCCCAGTCGATGATGCCCGGCGCAAGGCAGGCGCCGCCACAGTCGATGACCTGCGCGCCTTTGGGGGCAGATGCCGCGCCGATGGCGGCGATCTGGCCTGCGTGCAGGATCACATTGCCGGTGGTGACGGTATCGCCCTCGGGGTCGATGATGCGGGCGTTTTCCAAAAACAGGGTCATCGCGGGGCCTTTGTGCAGCGTGAGGGTCATCGCAGCGCCTGTGTCAGGCGGGCCGCGTCGGCGGCGGGGTCAGCGAGGTATTTGATCAGATGCTTGTCACCCGTAGCGGTGATCACCTGCACCGAGCCAAAGAAAGGGCGCGCGGTGGTGATCTGGGCGCGGGGCAAGGTCAGGCCACGCGGACCAATCAGGCGGCGGTCGGTCAGAGTCCACAGGTCGCCAAGCGCCTCGGAAGCAACATAGAGCGCACGCACGGCGATGGCGAGGGCCGCACCGATCGGCCCCATAACCGGATAGGGGTTGCCCTGCCACAAAAGAACCAGCCCGACTGCCGCCCCCAAGGCGATTGCCATGATCAGATGCGCGCGCCAATAGGTCAGGCGGTCTGGGGTAAAGGTTGCGACAAGGGTTTCGCCTTCGGATAAAATGGGCGCGGTCATCCGGCCCCCCAGATGAACAGGGCGACAAATATCGCCAGCAGGATCAGAACCACGGTGGCCACCCGTCCTGACATGGCCGCGTCAGAGGGACGCTTTTTCATGGGCAGGTTGATGGTATCAGCGGCGGCGTCATAGCCTGTCATCCCGGTGCGCGCGGGCGAGGGCACCTCAAAATACCGTCCGATCAGACGCAGGGGGGCGCGTGGCGACAGGCGGCCCTGACCCAAGGCAGGGCGGAACACCAGCAAAAGCGGGCCGCGCAGGGCGTTCAGCGTGGTGGTGTCAGGGGCGAGGCTGTCTTCGGCGATGCCCTGACCTTCGGCCAGATAGCGCGACAGGCCGTATTCAGTGAAGGTGTCGGCGTCGATCAGTTCGATCTGGGTGGGGTCAAGGATATCTGCGCCCAAGGCGTCAGACAGAGGGTCGCCTGCAAAGCTTGCGGCCTCATCCTCGGGCAGGTCGATGGCGAAAACCCATACCGAGCGCTCTGGCCCAACCGGAATGGCGAGCGGGTCGGTCATGCCATGACCCCAGCGGCTTTTGCGCCACGGTCGGCGCGCAGGTTGCGGGCCAAGAGGTCCATGCAAGCCATCCGCACGGCAACCCCCATTTCGACCTGTTCCTGAATCACGGATCGGTTGATGTCATCTGCCAGTTCGCCATCTATCTCGACCCCGCGGTTCATCGGGCCTGGGTGCATGACAATGGCATCTGGCTTTGCATGGGTCAGCTTTTCGGCATCCAGCCCGTATCGGTGGTAATATTCGCGCTCGGACGGGATGAAGCCGCCATCCATGCGCTCGCGTTGCAGGCGCAGCATCATCACCACATCGGCTCCGTCCAGCCCCTTGCGCATGTCGTCAAACAGCTCACAGCCAAATTCGCCCACGCCCGCTGGCATCAGGGTGGGGGGCGCGATCAGGCGGATGCGGTTTTCCATCTTGCCCAGCAGGATCAGGTTGGACCGCGCAACGCGTGAATGTGCGATATCGCCGCAAATCGCCACTGTCAGACGCTGGATGCGACCCTTGGCGCGGCGGATGGTCAGCGCATCAAGAAGCGCCTGCGTCGGGTGTTCGTGCCGCCCGTCGCCCGCGTTCAGCACAGCACAATTCACTTTTGACGCCAGAAGGTTGACCGCCCCGCTTGACCCGTGCCGCACCACCAGCAGATCGGGGTGCATCGCGTTCAACGTCATCGCGGTGTCGATAAGAGTCTCGCCCTTTTTGACGCTGCTTTGCGCGACGGCCATGTTCATCACATCTGCCCCAAGCCGCTTGCCTGCCAGCTCGAAGCTGGCTTGTGTGCGGGTGGAGTTCTCAAAGAACATGTTGATCTGGGTCATCCCCGCCAGCGCGTCGGATTGCTTTACCGTGCGGCGGTTCAGATCGACATAGCGATCTGCCAGATCCAGAATGGCAAGGATTTCTTGCGGCGACAGATGCTCGATTCCCAGCAGATGGCGTGCGCGAAACATCAGGGGTCTCCTTGCTGCGGGTTATGGGCCTGCGGGTATGACGTGCTTATGCCAAAGGGGCGCAGGATGGGCAACGGAGAACCGCTTCTTGCAGGCGGGGGGTTGCGGGCCTAGCCTGCACGCCATGGGAATCGCACAAGACATTCTGGCCGATTGGCACGCATCGCATGCGGCACTGCTGTGGCAGATCGATCTTGGCATCGACGAATGGCTGCTGGATGATCCGATAAACCGCCATGAGCTGGCGGATCCGGTCAAGCCTGTACCCGTTGTGGCCCCGACGACGACCGCCCCTGTGGCTGTGCGGCGGGCGGCTGCGCCTGCGCCTGTGATTGACACGCCAAAGGTGGATGCGGTGGCCGAAGCCCGCGCAAGTGCCGCACGCGCCGGCACGCTGGCGGAATTGCGCGCGGCGATTGACGCCTTCACCCATTGCGATTTGCGCCGGGGCGCGCGCAATCTGGTCTTTGCTGACGGTCTGCCGGGCGCGCGGGTGCTGATCCTTGGTGAAGCGCCCGGCCCGGATGAGGACCGTGAGGGGCGGCCCTTTGTCGGGCAGGCAGGGCAATTGCTGGACGAGATGTTTGAGGCGATCGGCCTGTCACGCGCAGCAGCGCTTCCCGGTGACGCCCTGTATCTGACTGGCGTTTTGCCGTGGCGCTGTCTGGGTAATGGTGAACCCACACCCGGCGATATCGCGATGATGCGCCCCTTTGTCGAGCGCCACATCGAATTGGCCGCGCCCGATTTCATCGTAGCCATGGGCAATGCGGCCCTTTTTGCGCTGACGCAGACACGGGGGGTGGCGCGTTTGCGCGGGCAATGGACGCAGGCGCTTGGCCGCCCGCTGTTGCCAATGCTGCACCCAGACAGCCTGTTGCGCACGCCGATTGCAAAGCGTGAAGCGTGGGAAGATTTGCTGGCGCTGGAGGCGCGATTGGCACAATGAGCCGGATTGACGAGAGCAAAGAGTTTATCCCGGTGCGCATTGCGGTGCTGACGGTGAGCGACACCCGCACAGTCGTCGATGACCGCTCTGGTGATACGCTGGTGGAACGTCTGACCGGGGCGGGGCATTTGTTGGCCGCGCGGGGGATTGTTACCGATGACCGCGATCTGATTGCTGGCCAGTTGCGGGCGTGGATCGCCGACAAGAACGTTGATGTGATCCTTACCACGGGGGGCACCGGTCTTACAGGCCGCGATGTAACTGTCGAGGCGCACCGAGATGTGTATGAAAAGGAAATCGAGGCGTTTGGCACGGTGTTCACCATCGTCTCGATGCAGAAAATCGGCACCTCGGCGGTGCAAAGCCGCGCCTGTGGTGGCGTGGCTGGTGGGACCTATCTGTTTGCGCTGCCCGGAAGCCCCGGTGCCTGCCGCGATGCCTGGGACGAGATTTTGCGCTGGCAGCTGGATTTCCGCCATCGCCCCTGCAATTTTGTCGAGATATTTCCAAGGCTCGACGAACATCACCGCCGGAAATAACGACGGATGCGTGCGGCTTCGGCGTAACACCCTTGTGGTTGGACGAAAGGTCGGGCCGCGTTACTGTTAGCCTGTGGTTTAATCCGGAGCTTTTATGCGATTTCTGGCGCGCTCTCTGACTGGCCTGTTTCTGGCCGCCCTGACTCTCGGGCTGTTGGCCCTTGCGGCGAGTATGATCGCGGGGGCGGTGTCTGACCGTTTGTCAACCGACAGACCGGGTCAGCCCGCGCGGGAACGTGTGTTTTCAGCCAATGTAATGACGGTGACACCGAGGATTGTGGTGCCTCAGACTGTCGCCTTTGGCGAAATACGGTCGCGCCGCACGCTGGAATTGCGCGCGCCGCGGGGCGGACGGGTGCTGGAGATTGCACCGGGGGTTGAGGATGGCGCAACCGTGACCGAAGGTCAGGTTCTTGTGCGGCTTGACCCGGTTGACGCCACATCGGCGCGCGATCTGGCGCAGGCGGGCCTGCGCGATGCCGAAGCCGAGGGGCGCGACGCAGAGCGCGGTCTGGTGCTTGCGCGCGATGATCTGGCTGCGGCGCAGGCGCAGGCCAGCCTGCGCGGGCAGGCCTTGACCCGGCAAGAGGATTTGCAGCGCCGGGGTGTCGGTTCCCCCGCGGCGGTGGAAACGGCTGCTTTGGCACTGTCTTCTGCGGAACAGGCGGTGCTGTCGCGCAGGTCTGCCCTGGCACAGGCCGAGGCGCGGGTAGATCAGGCGATCTCCAGTCTTTCGCGGGCGGGCATTGCACTGGCCGAGGCCGAACGCGCGCTGGCTGATACCGAGATTCGCGCCAGTTTCACCGGGCGTCTGAATGGCGTGACTGTGGTTGCGGGCGGATTGGTCGGTGCCAATGAGCGGCTGGCCGAACTGATTGACCCCGACCGGCTGGAAGTGTCGTTCCGCCTGTCCACCGCTCAGTTTTCCCGCCTGCTGGATGCGCAGGGCGGTCTGATTTCTGCGCCAGTCACCGTGTCTCTGGATGTGTTGGGGGCGGAAATTGTTGCAATTGGCCGGGTGGAGCGCGTGGGGGCGGCTGTGGGGGAAGGCGCCACGGGGCGGCTGATCTATGCCTCACTGGATAGCGCACGCGGGTTTCGGCCCGGTGATTTCGTGACCGTGACCATTGCCGAGCCGGAAGTGGAGGGCATGGCCCTGCTGCCTGCGACGGCGGTGGACAGCCGGGGCGGTGTCTTGCTGGTCGGAGCTGATAACCGTCTTGAGGCTCAGGTGGTGCCGGTTCTGCGGCGGCAGGGCGATGATGTGATTGTCGATGTGCGCGCCATTGCCGGGCGCGAGGTGGTCCTTGAACGCTCGCCACTGCTGGGCGCGGGCATTCGGATCAACCCGATCCGTCCGGGCGCAAGTGCCGCGACTGTGGCGCCCGCGCAAGTGGCCGAGACAGTTGTTCTGACACCCGAGCGCCGAGCCGGTCTGATCGCGCTTGTCGAAGGCAACAACCGTATGCCTGAGGAGGCCAAGGCGCGGATGCTGGAGCAGCTGGCGCAAGATCAGGTGCCTGCGCAGGTCGTGGCCCGGCTTGAAAGCCGGATGGGGGGCTAGGGCATGGCTTTGCAGAGCACTCCGGGTCGGGCAGGCGGCTTGATTTCCTATTTCACCCGGCACCGGACGCTTGCCAACCTTTTGTTTGTGTTGCTGATCGTGGCGGGGCTGGTGGCATCAACCCGCATCCGTGCGCAGTATTTCCCCGATGTGATCGTGGCCGAGGTTCAGGTCTCTGTCGCATGGAGTGGGGCAGGGGCCGAAGATGTGGACCGCGCCATCGTGCAGGTACTAGAACCTGCGCTTCTGGCGGTGGACGGGGTGACAAATGCGGTATCGCGCGCGGGCGAAGGCTCTGGGCGCATTGTGCTGGAGTTTGAACCGGGGACCGATCTGACCCAAGCCGCCGAAGATGTGCAAACGGCGGTAAACTCGGTAAACAACCTGCCGTCCGAGGCCGAAGAGCCGCGCATCACCCGCAGCCAGTGGCGCGATCAGGTGACAGATGTGGTGATCACCGGCCCGGTGGGGGTGGATCAGCTGGCACGCTTTGCCGATGAATTTGTGGGCCGATTGTTTCAGATCGGCGTGACACGCACCACCATTCGCGGCATGGCCAATCCGCAGACGGTTGTCGAGGTGCCCTCGGTTGCGCTGATCCAGCATGATATCACCATGCGCGAGATCGCCACGGCAATTGGGGCGGCGGTGCAGACCAATCCGGCAGGCAATGTGGGCGACGGATCGGCACGGGTGCGGACCGGGACAGAGCGGCGCAGTGCGTCTGAAATCGCGGGCGTGGTTTTGCGCAGCCTGCCCGATGGGACCAAGCTGACGGTGGGCGATATCGCCACGATAAGCGCTGTCGGAGCCGATTCAGGGCGCGCTAGTTTTGTGGGCGCAAACCCGGCGATGACCGTGCGTGTCGACCGCAACGCCGAAGGTGACGCGATCCGGATGCAGGCCGGGGTAGCGGATGTCGCTGCCGAGATGCAACTTTCCTTGCCACCGGGGGTAACGGTTGATCTGGTTCGCGCGCGGGCAGAGCAGATAACCGACCGGCTGTATCTGCTGCTGGACAACGCTCTCAGCGGTCTGGCTCTGGTGGTTTTGCTGTTGTTCCTGTTTCTCAATGCCCGCACGGCGCTTTGGGTTGCGGCGGGGATACCGGTGGCGATGCTGGCGGCCGTGGCGGTCATGTATGCCGCAGGGCTGACGCTGAACATGATCTCGTTGTTTGCGTTGATCATCATGCTGGGGATTGTGGTGGATGATGCCATCGTGGTCGGCGAGCATGCCGATTTCCGGGGCCGCACCTTGGGCGAAGACCCTGTGGTGGCGGCAGAGCGCGGGGCGATGCGCATGGCGCAGCCGGTTATCGCCTCGACCCTGACGACGGTAATTGCGTTCTTTGGTCTGGTGGCGATTGGCGGGCGCTTTGGCGGGATGATCCGCGACATTCCGTTCACGGTGATTGCGGTGCTGATCGCGTCACTGGTCGAGTGTTTTCTGATTTTGCCCAACCACATGGCCCATGCCATCGCCAAGGCGCGGCAGGAAAAGTGGTATGACTGGCCGTCACGTCAGGTGAACCGTGGTATGGTCTGGTTTGGTGAGAATGCTGTCAAACCCCTGATGCGATTGTTGATTGTGGCGCGTTATCCCGTGCTGGCGGCGTCGGTTGCACTGTTTGCAGCCTCGGCCGCGCTGTTTATCCGGGGCGATTTGCCGTTCCGGTTTTTCAACGCGCCGGAACAGGCGTCGGTTACCGGCAATTTCTCGATGCTGCCGGGGGCTGATCGTAGCGACACGCTGGAACTGATGCGCGAAGTGCAGCGCGCGGCCGAGGCGGTGGGCGCGCGTTTTGAGGCCGAGCATGGCGTGAACCCGATAACCTTCGCCATGGCCGAGATCGGCGGATCGGGCGGGCGGGGCTTGGCCAGTGCAGAGGGCAAGGATGCTGATCAGCTGGGCAGTATCTCTATAGAGCTGATCAACCCCGATGCGCGGCCCTATTCCAGCAATGTCTTTGTCTCGGCCTTGCAAGATGAAGTGCGTGGCCATCCGTTGATGGAGGAGTTGTCTTTCCGGGGCGGGCGCTTTGGGCCGGGTGGCGATGCGTTGGCGATTGACCTTTACGGCGCAGAGGCCGCGGGCCTGAAGGCCGCCGCCGAAGCGTTGAAGGCGCGGCTGGCAATCTACTCGGAAGTCTCGGCGCTGGAAGATTCTCTGGCCTATGACAAAGAAGAACTGATCTTGAACCTGACCCCGCTTGGCCAGTCGCTTGGCTTTGCGATTGACGATCTGGGTCGTACGTTGCGCGACCGGCTGAACGGGATCGAAGCCGCCACATATCCCGATGGTCCGCGTTCGGCGTCGATCCGTCTGGAACTGCCGCCCCGCGAACTGACAGCCGACTTTCTGGATGCTACACTGATGCGGACCCGCGCGGGCAGTTACGTGCCGCTAGCCGATATCGTGACGGTAGAGCAGCGGGCCGGGTTCTCGACCATCAGGCGTGAGAACGGCTTGCGGATTGTCTCGGTTTCGGGCGATCTGGCCGAAGATAACCCGGCCCGCGCAGCGGAAATTCAGGCCACCATCCGTGAGACGATCTTGCCCGAGATTGAGGAGCAGTTCGGCATTGAAAGCCGTCAGGGTGGGTTGGTGCAGCAGCAAAATGAGTTTCTGGGCGATGCGGGAACGGCAGTTATTCTGTGCCTTTTGGGGATATACCTGTGTCTTGCGTGGATTTTCGCAAGCTGGACCCGTCCGTTGGTGGTGATGTCGGTGATCCCCTTTGGCCTGATCGGCGCAATGTGGGGGCATTTCCACTGGGGCGTGCCGCTGTCGATGTTCTCGATTGTGGGTCTGATCGGCATGTCGGGCATTATCATCAACGATTCCATTGTTCTGGTCTCGACCATTGATGAATATGCCGAAAAACGCGGGTTGATTCCGGCGATCATCGACGGCGTGGCAGATCGCTTCCGCGCCGTCCTGCTTACCACGATGACCACCGTGTTCGGCCTGTCGCCGCTGTTGTTCGAGCGCAGCTCACAAGCCGAGTTTTTGAAGCCCACGGTGATCACGCTGGTTTACGGGCTGGCGTTTGGCATGCTGCTTGTGCTGGTGATGGTGCCTGCGCTGATGGCGGTGCAGGCCGATATCGGCAAGCGGTTCCGCGCGTTGTCGCGTGGCACCCGGCGCGGGCCGCGTCTGGTGTTGCTGGCGTCCGCTGGTGTGCTGCTGGCGCTGTTCGCGGTGACGCTGGCCCCGGCGGTGCTGGCACCGTGGGTTGAGGGCGTAATGCCCGGCCTGCCTGCACTGTCGCGCAGCGTGGCGTTTGGGGTCTTTGCACTGGGGGCGGGGGTGGTGACGCTTGCCGCCTACTGGATCGCTTGCTGGACCCCGCGCCGTCGCTGACCCAGCGAGCGGGCAGTTCAGTCTGCGGGGCAGCCCTTGACCTCAACCGCGCGGCCATTGCCGCCGATGACGGTCAGAACAACTTCGCTGCGGTTCAGTGCAAACGGACGGCCCGAGGGTGGCACCATGTCGGCCACTGCGGTCAGCTTACGTCCGTCCCGGCGTACCTGCGATTCCGATACCCAAACGTCTGAGATGCCGGATTCGAAAATCACCACCTCATCTCGGCCCTGTGCGGGCAACTCCATGCGGGCTGTGATGCGCATGCCGTCGCGGATCGGTTCCAGCGTGCAGCTGATGCGCGTCAGTCCCGCTTCGGTTCCGGTTGAAGGGCGGGCCTTCAGCGCCGCATTGATGGTGTTGTCATTGCGACCCGGCGCGGGCAGCGCAGTGCCCAGCAACAGCGTGGCAGGCACGCAGATATCCTTGCACACCCCCAGATCAATCGACGCCATCAGCCGCACAGGCTTGCGCGGGTCTCTGGGCGTGACCTCGATCGGCAAGACCAGTTGATCGTGATAGCCGACCGTCTTCATGCCATTGGTGCGGAACACATCGGGCGCGGGCCAGTGGAACCGGACCGACCCGACATTTTCAGATCCGGTCCAGTCAAAATGCGGCGGAATGCCCGCATCACCCGGCGCGCGCCAATAGGTCTTCCAATTCGGGGCAAGCTGCAAATGCAGCGCCGCCATATGGGTGCCCGACGCGGTTTGCCAGCCGGAACGGAACTCTCCCCGCACCACATCAGTTTGCGCATGCGCAATAGTGGCGGCGGCGGGGGCAAGGGCGAGACAAAGGGCAATGGCGCGTATCATGGAACGGAAGATAAGCAGTGGCGTCCGAATGGGAAGTCACAAAGACGGGAAGCGGATGTAGCACTTGGGACTTGAGGCAGAGCTGCATCAGCGCCATGTTGACGCAAAGGCACAGTTCGGAGCGGCAGGAATGGAGCTTGGCGGCAAATTATTGATTGCGATGCCCGGCATGGGTGACCCGCGCTTTGACCGCAGCGTGATCCTGATTTGTGCCCATTCAGGCGATGGGGCGATGGGTCTGATCGTAAACAAACCCACCTCGGATCTGAATTTTTCCGGATTGCTGGACCGTCTGGATATTTCCCGCTCACCCGAGGGACGTGACATTCGCGTGCATTTCGGTGGCCCGGTCGAGCGTGGTCGCGGCTTTGTGCTGCACTCGACGGACTACCCGCACGGTCCCTCCACCATGAGCGTGCCCGGCGGCTATATGATGACCGCAACGCTGGATATTCTGGAAGCCTTGGCCATAGGCGACGGCCCGCAAGCTGCGCTGCTGGCACTGGGCTATTCAGGCTGGGGGCCGGGGCAGTTAGAGGATGAGATTCTGCGCAATGACTGGCTTTTGGCAGATGCGCCTGCCGATCTTGTGTTTTCTGTCGACGATGGGACGAAATGGGTCAAGGCATTGAAAACGCTTGGGATCGACCCGCTGACCTTGTCAGCGACAGCGGGCCGCGCCTAGGGGATTCTGCCCCTACTCGCCATACGGCACCCAGACCGTTTTCACCTCGGTCGCCTGCCGCAAAAAGGCCCGGCCCTCGGAGTCCGGGGCAAACCAGTCGCGAGCGCGACCATGGTTGACCCATGTGCGTTTCAGGTTGCTGGCCGATTCTGCCTCTATGATCTCTGACACGGGCGAGGAAGAAAAGCTCCAGACCGCATCGATATCCATATGCCCGGCAAGCGGTTTGGCCAGATCGGCATGCGCGCCGGTGACGATGTTCACCACACCGGCAGGCAGGTCAGAAGTGTCCAACACCTGATAAAAATCGGTAGCCGACAGCGGGAACGGCTCACTTGGCACCAGAACGCAGGTATTGCCCATCGCAATAGCAGGTGCCATGGTCGAGATCAGGCCCAGAAGCGGGGCCTCATCCGGGCAGAGCGCTGCAATCACGCCGCAAGGTTCGTTCATCGCCAGCGCCACGCCCCGGATCGGCACCGATTTCACCGCACCGTCAAACTTATCAGCCCAAGCGGCATAGGTGAACAACCGGGCGATCGCGGCCTCAACCTCGGCGCGTCCGTCCTTGCCGGTCTGGGCTTTCAGGCGGGCCGCAAACTCATCCGCGCGGGCCGACATATTTTCGGCGATGTAGAACAGGATTTGCGCGCGGTTGTGCGCTGTGGTCCGGCCCCAGCCTTTGGCCGCATGTGCCGCCTCGACCGCGTTGCGGATGTCCTTACGGTTGCCAATGCCGACATGGCCCAGCAGCGTGCCCTTGGGGCTGTAAACCGGCTTGGAATAGCCGCCATCAGGCCGGGCCTGCTTGCCGCCGATGAACAGCTTGGCGGTGCGGTCCAGCCCAACAACGCCGGCCTCCTTTGGCGCGGGAGTGGTAGGGATGGGCTTGATCTTGCTGGATTTCCCCGAGGGGCGCAGATAGGCAAGCAAGCCCTCCCATCCGCCCTCACGACCAAAACCCGATTCGCGCACGCCGCCAAACCCGGCGGCGGCATCGAACATATTGGTGCCGTTCACCCAGACCACACCGGCACGCAGCTTGGGCGCGATATCAAGGGCAAGGTTCACGTTCTCGGTCCAGACCGTTGCCGCCAGCCCGTAGCGGGTGTTGTTGGCCAGTTCGACCGCCTCGGCAGGGGTTCGAAAGGTCATGCTGACCAGCACCGGGCCAAAAATTTCTTCCTGCATCAGGGTCGACGCAGCCGACAACCCGGTTATCAGTGTCGGCGGATAGAAACACCCCTGCGGAAGGGGTGTATCAGCCACGTATTTGTCGCCAGCTGACGCGTTGACCAGCTGGGTGATCGCGTCAAGCTGAACCGGGTCAACCACAGCGCCCACATCAATGCACTTGTCCAATGGGTCGCCGATGCGCAGGCCGTCCATCCGGCGCTTCAGCTTGGCATGGAACCGCTCGGCTACGCCTTCCTGAACCAAAAGGCGGCTGCCTGCACAGCAGACCTGCCCGCCGTTGAACCAGATTGCATCGGCCAGCCCTTCGACCGCCGAGTCGATGTCGGCGTCATCGAACACGATATAGGGCGATTTGCCGCCCAGTTCCAAGGTCAGCGCCTTGCCGGTGCCTGCGGTCGCTTTGCGGATCGCCTTGCCAACAGCGGTGGAGCCAGTGAAGGCGATCTTGTCAACGCCGGGATGCGCAACAAGCGCCGCCCCGGTGTCGCCATCGCCGGTGACAATGTTCAACACGCCAGGTGGCAGGCCTGCCTCATGGCTGATCTCTGCGAACAAAAGCGCGGTCAGCGGAGTGTATTCGGCGGGCTTGAGCACAACCGTATTGCCCGCAGCCAAGGCCGGGGCCACTTTCCACGCCAGCATCAACAGCGGGAAATTCCAAGGGATCACCGCAGCGCAAACCCCCAAGGGCTCGGTGCCCGGCAGTTCCACCGGCGCCAGTTGCGCAAGGCCAGCATGATAGTAGAAATGTCGCGCCACCAGCGGCAGGTCGATATCGCGGCTCTCGCGGATCGGCTTGCCATTGTCCATCGTCTCCAACACAGCCAGCAGACGGGCATGCTTTTGCACCAGCCGTGCAAGGGCATACAGATACCGCGCCCGCTGATGGCCGGAAAGCCGCGCCCATTTCGGTTGCGCCCGGCGGGCGGCCTCGACGGCGCCATCCACACTGGCCGCCGACCCTAGGCTGATCTGCGCCAGCAGCTTGCCGGTGGCTGGGTTCAGCGTGTCAAACAAGGTGTCAGGCGGTGTGAACGCGCCATTGATAAAATGGCCGAACCGCTGATCGTTCCGCGCTAGCCAGTCAAGCGCTTCGGCATTGGCTTCGGGGGCAGGGCCATAGGACATGGTGTCGAAAATCTCGCGCACAGAACTCACGGTCTGGTCCTTTCAGTAATCATCTCACGACGGCCAGACGGGATCACCCGGCCCGACCCTGCGCGCTCCGCGCGGGAGTGTTTTTGCCAAGATGAATGCGCCGGGATTTCATCTTGGCAAAAATACTCAAATGCGACGACAGGGATGGTGCAAGGCTGGCCATTCTTAGCCCATCGCATGGCGGTTGGCGGCAGAGTAGTGGCCGGTCAGGTGGTGCTCCAACTGGCGCTCGATATCGCCCAACAGACTGGAGGCACCAAAGCGAAACAGGTCTGGTTGCAGCCAGGGGTGGCCGAGTTCATCTTTCATCAGTGCCAGATACAGCAGCGCGTCCTTGGCCTTGGCAATGCCGCCTGCCGGTTTGTAGCCGACCTTGATGCCGGTCCGGTCCTGATAATCGCGGATGCAGCGGATCATGGTCAGGCTGACGGGCAGGGTGGCGTTCACGCCTTCCTTGCCGGTCGAGGTCTTGATGAAATCGGCCCCCGCCATCATGCAGATCAGCGACGCTCGCGCGACGTTGCGTAGAGTGCCAAGCTCACCTGTGGCGAGAATGGCTTTGACGTGCGCCTCACCGCAGGCGTCGCGCATCTCGCGCATCTCGTCATAGAGCGCCTGCCAGTTTTGGGTCAGCACATGGCGGCGCGAGATCACGATGTCGATTTCGCGTGCGCCCGCTGCCACGCTTTCGCGGATTTCCTGCACGCGCAGGTGCCACGGCGACAGGCCTGCCGGAAAGCCGGTGGAGACGGCGGCGACGGGGATCGTGGTGCCTTCAAGTGCGCGGACCGCTGTTTCGACCATGTCATGATAGACGCAGACCGCGCCGACGGTCAGCCCGTCCAACCCCAAAGCATGTAGGGTTTGAGCCCGTACCGGCTGGCGCGCCTTGGCGCACAGGCGTTGCACGCGGCCCGGTGTGTCATCGCCCGACAGGGTGGTCAGGTCGATCAGGCTGACGGCTTTCAACAGCCAGGCCGCCTGATAATCCTTTTTGACCGATCGTCTGCCGCCAAGGCTGGCTGCGCGGCGTTCGATGGCGGACGTATTGGCCTGCACCGATGCCACCCAATCCAGATCAAGCGCCATGCCGGGGTTGCGCTCGTGGGCGAGGTGAACAAGCTGGGTGGTTGTGGTGGGCACGTCTGGGGTAAGCGCGGTCACGGCAAGCCCTTTGCTGCAATGGGTTGCGGGCAATGTGCCACGGGTGCCGTCACCGGGCAAGCCTGACGCTGGAGATATTTGACCCTTTGGTCAGAAATCAGCCGGGGTCGCGGTCGTGCAGCAAATCCGGGTTCACACTGCTGACTTCGGGATCAAAGGTGGCCCATTCGGTGCCGACACCTGTCGGGGGCAGGTCTGACTTGTCAGTTGCGCGGTGCAGCTGCGCCTTGGCAATAAAGTTGGCGGTGATCGGGGCTGTCAGAAACAGAAACAGCGTGATCATCAGCTCGTGCCAGCTGACTTTGTTCTCATAGAACCAGAAATACAGCATCGACGCGATCAGCGCAGAGCCGACACCCAAGGTGGTGGCCTTGGTGGGGGCATGTAGGCGCTGCATCATAGTGGGCAGTTTCAGCAGGCCAAAACTGCCAACGATTGCAAAAATGCCCCCGATCACAAGCAGGGCCGCGAGGATGTATTCAAAGATCTGGTCCATACCATTCACTCGATGATGTCGCCGCGCAGGACGAATTTGCAATAAGCCACGGTCGAGACAAAGCCTGTCATCGCGAACAGCAACGCGGCTTCAAAGTTGACGCCAGATCCTGTCCGCATGCCGTAAAGCACGATCAGCGTCAGCACATTGATGACCATGGTATCAAGCGCAAGGATGCGGTCGGTCACGCCGGGGGCGCGGAACACGCGGTACAGGTTCATCGCCAGTCCAAGGCCAAAGCAGAGGAAGGCGAAATCGAGAGCGTAATTCAGGATCATTCGAATATCCTTTTCAGGCGGGCCTCATATCGGGTCTTGATGTCGTGGATCACCGAGGCAGGATCAGGCGCATGCAGCGCGTGGACCAACAGCACCCGGCCACAAGACGACATGTCAGAGGTGACAGTGCCGGGGGTCATGGTGATGGTGCCTGCCAGAATGGTGATGGCCTCCGGGCTTTTCAGGTCAATTGGCACCGCCAGCCAGCCCGAACGGATGTTTTCGTTGCGCATGAACAGTACGATCCGCGCCACCTGAATGTTGGCCAGAACGATATCCCAGATCACCAGAAGCACGTAGGCGGCAAAGGCCGGAATATGTTTCAGAGGTGGGCGGTTGGGCCAATAGGGGGCGGTCAGTTTTGGGATGATGATCGCAAGGATAACGGCCATCACAAGGCTGCCGATCTTGAACTGGTTGACCAGCAAGAGCCAGGACACGACCAGCAAAAGCGACAGCAGCGGGTGGGGAAAGAGGCGGCGCAGCATCTTACTTCACCTCGGGCAGTTGATTGGCGGCAATATAGGCAGACGGATCATACAGGCTGGCGGCAGTCGCCTCCATCCAGGTGATCACTGGCCCGGCAAAGACGGTCAGTACGGCAAGCCCTGCCAGCAAAGCGCCGACTGCGACAAAGGCCAGCACCTGAGCGGGATGGCCGGGCGCATCGCCGTCGGGGGCAGAAGCATGGGCCTTCCAGAACAAGGTAGACCCTGCACGGGCAAAGCCCAGAATGGTCATCAGCGAGGTGGCGAGGATGACCGACCAGACCAAAGCGGCCTGATCACGCAGCGCATCAAGCACCAGAAGTTTGCCGATAAAGCCCGACAAGGGCGGCATGCCCGCAGTGGCAATGGCAGACACCATGAACAGGCCCGAGATCAGACCCGCCTGTGCGATCGGTGGCAATGACTGGCGCAAACCATCATGTGCTCGGCGGTGAGCCACCAGATCGACGATCAGAAACAGCGCCGCCCCCGCAAGCGTTGAGTGTACCATGTAGTAAAGTGCTGCCGCCGTTGCCGCAGGTGTAAAGGCCGCGATGGCGATAAAGGCAGTGCCCATCGAGGCCACCGCGGCAAAGGCTGCCAGCCGCGACAGCGTGGTCGCGCCAAGAATGCCAAGCGCGCCAATGATCAGAGTCACAAGGGCTGCGGGCAGCATCAGATCGGCAATCAGGGTGCCCGTGATCGGATGGGTCGGCGGCAGCACGATCACGCCAAAGCGGATCACCGAATAGGCACCGATCTTTGTCATCACCGCAAACAGCGCAGCGACCGGGCCGGGGGCGTTGGAATAGGTGCCCGGCAGCCAGAATTGCAGCGGCACCAATGCGCCCTTGATGGCGAAAACCATCATCAGCATGACCGCGGCCACCCGGAACAGGGCGGCGTCGCCTTGCGACAGCTCGGCTGACTTGACCGCTAGATCGGCAATGTTCAGCGTGCCGGTTATCGAATAGATCGCCGCCAGCGCAAACAGGAACAGGGACGATCCGACAAGGTTGAAGGCCACATACTGAACGCCTGCGCGCAAACGGTCCTTGCCGCCCGCGTGGATCATCAACCCGTATGAGGCGATCAGCAGGATCTCGAAGAACACGAACAGGTTGAAGGCGTCTCCGGTCAGGAAGGCACCGCAAATGCCCATCAGCTGAAACTGGAACAAGGCGTGGAAATGACGCCCGCGATTGTCCCATCCCGAACCGATTGTATAAAGCAGCACGGCAACCGCAAGCACCGCTGTCAGTGTGATCATCAGCGCCGACAGCCGGTCCAGCACCAGCATGATGCCAAAGGGTGCGGGCCAGTCGCCCAGTTGGTAAACCTCTGGTGGTTCATGGCTGGCAACCACCAGCAAGGTCACGCTGACAGCCAGCAGACCCAAAACCGAAGCCAGCGAAAAGACGCGCTGCAACAACAGATCATTGCGCATCATCAGCACCATTGCCGCGCCGATGACGGCAGGCAGAAGGACCGGAACGGTGATCCAGTGGCTCATCATTTCTGGCCACCTTCAACCGGAGTGTCTTCGTCGTTCATGTCAACCTTGTCATGGCCAGCTTCAAGAAACGCCCCCAGCGCCATCATCACGATCACTGCCGTCATACCGAAGGAAATCACGATGGCCGTCAGCACCAGTGCCTGTGGCAGCGGGTCTGAATAGCCCGCGGCGTTGGAGGAATAAATGCCGGGCAGACCCGTTGCCAGACGGCCCGAAGTGAACAAAAACACGTTCACGGCATAGGTCAGCAGGGTCAGCCCGATGATCACGGGGAATGTACGCTGGCGCAGCATAAGATAAATGCCCGCTGCGGTAAGCGCGCCAATGGCGGATGCGACAAGAGCCTCCATCAGCGGGCCTCCTCGGAGTTAAGGGTGCGGCCTTCGGACGGGTCGATGTCAAAGGGCTGCACGTTCACGGTTTCGCCTGCCCGCAGGCCGATCCGCGACAGTGAGGCCAGCGCCAGCATCACCGCGCCCACAACGGTCAGGAACACGCCGATGTCGAACAAAAGCGCCGTGGCCAGTTCAAATTCCTCCAGCGGCCAGATGGTCACATACCCGAATGCCGAGGTAAGGAAGGGCATGCCGTTGAACCATGCACCGATGCCTGTGGCGGCCGCGATCAGCACGCCCGATGCGACCAGCGCGTGGTAGTCAACCTTTTGCCGCGCCGCTGTCCAGGCAAAACCCGAGGCCATGTATTGCATGACGAGCGCGATAGCGACGATCAGGCCAGCGATGAAGCCACCACCGGGTTCATTGTGACCGCGCAGAAAGATGAAGACCCCCACCAAAAGCGCAATCGGCAGCATCAGCCGCGTGGCAACCACCAGCATCATCGGGTGGCGGTCGCCCGCACGGCGCTGATCTGGCCGCCATGCCAGCAGCCGGTCATTGGCGGGGCCTGCGCGCAGCAAGGCTTCGGTCAGGGCAAAGATCACCAAGGCAGCGATGCCCAGCACGATGATTTCGCCAAAGGTGTCATAACCCCGGAAATCCACCAGAATGACGTTCACGATATTGGTGCCGCCGCCGCCGGATTTAGAATTTGCGATGTGGAATTCTGAAATCGGTGTGAAGGCCGGGTCGCGGATCATCAGCGCATAAGCCAGAGCGGCCACGCCGACGCCCGCAATGACAGCAATGGCCGCGTCCCATGTCCGGCGCAGGCTGGTGCTTTCCACCGGGGTCGCCTTTGGCAGGAAGTTCAGCGCCAGAAGCATGAGGATAATGGTCGCCACCTCGACCGAAATCTGGGTCAACGCAAGGTCAGGGGCCGAGAAATAGGCAAAGCCGACCGACACCATCAACCCGATAATCCCCACCAGAACCAGCGTCAGAAGGCGCTGGCGGTGATAGATCACGATGGCCAGTGTGGCCAGTATCAGCGACAGCCAGCCAAGCGCCGGAACCGGGTGAATTGCCATCAGCTCACGGGTACCGATCGCATGAGTTCCCGTGTCAAAGGCGTAATAGGCCGCGCCCGCAATCGCCAGCGTGCCAATCGCGATATAGCGGGTCAGCGCGCCATCATGCAGTGCATTCGAGAGGCGGGATGCAAAAGCGGCAAAGGGCTCGATGATGCCATCAAAGATCCGCTTGGCCTCGGGGCGGGGGGTGGCAAGCCACATCGCCATCAGGCGCGGGTGCATCCCCAGCAGCAGCAGGCCACCGCCGATGGCAGCCAAAGACATCCACAGCGCCGGGGCATACAGCCCGTGCCAATGGCTGATTTTCACCGCAATCTCTTGCCCGGTGACCGCGCCCGCCGCCGCGTTGACAAGCCAAGCGGCGGTCAGCATCGGAAACAGGCCGATCACGACCACCAACCCGGCCAGCAGGGCAGGGGCGGCCCAAAGACCAAAGCCGGGGTCATGGGGTTTGCTTGGGTAATCGTCACGCACAGGGCCAAGGAAGCCATGCGCGATGAAGCGGAAGCTGTAGGCAACCGAGAACAGCGCCCCGATCGTGGCCAACACGCCAAGCAGCCAAGGGTTTGCCATCCATGCGGTGTGGGCTGCTTCCTCCAGCGTCAGTTCCTTGGACAGGAACCCGTTCAGCGGCGGGATACCCGCCATCGACAATGAGGCGATGGTGACGATGGTAAAGGTAATCGGCATCAGCGTGCGCAGGCCGCCAAGGCGTTTCAGGTCGCGGGTGTGCGCCTCGTGGTCCACAATGCCCGCAGACATGAAAAGGGCGGCTTTGAATGTGGCGTGGTTGATGATGTGGAAAACCGCCACCGTTGCCGCTTCGACCGTGCCAAAGCCCAGAAGCATGGTGATCAGGCCCAGATGCGACACTGTTGAAAATGCCAGCAGGCCCTTCAGGTCATCCTTGAACAGCGCAATTTTGGCGGCCATAACCATGGTCACCAACCCGGTGGTGGCGACAATATAAAACCATTCCGGCGTGCCTGCCAGAACCGGCCACATGCGGGCCATCAGGAACAGCCCGGCCTTCACCATGGTGGCCGAATGCAGATAGGCCGAAACCGGGGTGGGTGCGGCCATGGCATGCGGCAGCCAGAAGTGGAACGGGAACTGCGCCGATTTGGTGAACGCGCCCAGCAAAATCAGGATCAGCGCGGGCAGATACCAGTCGGACGCCTGAATCGCTTCTTTGTTCTCCAAAATCACCGACAGGTCATAGCTGCCAACGATATTGCCCAAAATCAACATGCCCGCGATCATCGCAAGTCCGCCACCGCCAGTGACGGTCAGCGCCATCCGCGCACCTTGGCGCCCTTCGGGCAGGTGCTTCCAATAGCCGATCAGCAGGAACGACGACAGCGAGGTCAGTTCCCAGAACACCAGCAAAAGCAGGATGTTGTCGGACAGAACAATGCCCACCATCGCGCCCTGAAACAGCATGAGGTAAGTGTAGAACTGCCCCATCGGATCAGATTTCGCGAGGTAGAAGCGCGCGTAAAGAATGATCAGCAGCCCGATCCCAAGGATCAGGCCCGCGAACAACAACCCCAGACCGTCAAGAAAGAAATTGGCGTTCAGCCCCAGTGAAGGGATCCACTCGATCCGGGTCTGCACCACCTCGCCGCGCAAAACTGCAGGGGCGTTCAGGCCCAGAAGCAACAGGGCGAGCGCGGTGACAGAGCCTGTCACAATGGCACAGGCATTTTTGCCTGCGCGGATCATAAGGCCGGGGAGAAGCGCACCAAGAAAAGGCAGCGCAGCAATCAGGGCGAGTGACATGAAACGGGCGTTCCCTCGTCGTGGCGTGGCGTTTTTGCGTCGTTATCGTCGCGGCGGGTTTTTGCCGATCAAAGACCTCACAAAAACAATTTCAAGACCTTTAGGGCCGACAACCGACGACGGAAAGCGTTTTCGTCGTCTCAGGCCTTGTTCTAGGTCAAAAACGCGACCAGGTGTCGCGGTTCGGCGCATTCTGGTCGATCAAATAGCGATGCGACAGGGGGATTGCCGCTGCCCCAAGCACTCGGGCATTGGCCCCGACGGTGCCCTGACGGATCGCGGGCGCATCGATTCCGGCCAGATCCAACGCGTGCAGGGCATCATGTGTGCGGGTTGTCAGCGCAGCCCGGATCGCTTTCGGCATCCAACCGTCAATCAGCACCGCTTCCAACTCGATGAGCGCCGCCGCAGACAGGATGGCATGGGCCAGGCCATGCGCCGCGCCGTCAAGCCAGGCGTCCAGCACGGCCGGGCTGACCCGCCATTCCTCATGCTGTGCCCACAGGTGATCAGACGACTCGCCCGCCGCCTCCATCGCGGTTGCCAGTGCCGACATCGATGCCACATCCAGCAATCTCCGGGTCTGGCCGTCTGGGCCGGGTACCGGGATAGGGCCAACACCCGCCGCGTTTCCGCTGCGCCCGGTGAAAAGCTGACCGTTCAGCACCAGACCACCGCCGATAAAGGTGCCGAAATAGAAATACAGAAAATCCTTGGGCCGCTCGCCCGTGCCAAACACCAATTCTGCCCCGCAGGCGGCGGTGGCATCATTTTGCACAAACACCGGAAGACCAGACAGCGCGGCCAGCTCGGCCTGAATATCGCGGTGTTGCCACGCGTCCATCTCCGATTGCGGTGCGCCGATGGATTGAACCCAGTTCCACAACTGAAACGGCATCGCCACCCCAAGCCCGCCAATGCGCCCGCGCAGGTGTTCGGGTAGATCCGCGATCAGACGGGGCAGGCTGGACGCGACAAAATCAACCACCGCCCCCGGAGTAGGGTAGCGATAAACTTGCCGTTCCAGCCGCATAACCCGGCCCAGAAAATCCACCAGCATCAGATCAGCCGACCTCCGCCCGATCTTGAGCCCGAAAAACAACGCGCCCTCGGCTGCCAGCGACATGGGAATCGACGGCTGGCCGATGCGGCCGCGCTGCGGCGTGCCGCGTTCCAAAAGCCCGTCTTGTTCCAGCGCCCGCATGATCACCGATACGGTTTGCGCCGAGAGACCCGTCATCCGGGCGATGTCGGATTTTGCAAGCGCTCCGTGCTGGCGCACCAGCGTCAGCACAAGCCGTTCATTCTGCGCACGCATCCCCGATTGGTTGGTGCCGCGCAGCACCGGATCTTCGCTTGGCGTGCGGTCGGTCGAAACTGAGGCATCGCTAAGAGAGGTCATCTGTTTTCCCTGATCACGCCTTTACGCAGAATGATGTTCGCATAGAGCGCCATTTCGCTGCTGGCAACGATGGTATGCGCCATTCTTATGCGCGGATACAGCGCTGCACCATCCAGCGCCTGCACGGCATATCCCGGTTTCAACCGCCCGCACAGCGCCTCTATCTCATGGTGAAATGGTCCGGCCTGTTCCGGGTTGTTGAACAGGCTGGCGCGACAAATGGCAAAGGGCGCATCATCATCCAGCGGCAAGACGGTCAGGATCGCGCCCAGCAGCGGCAGCAGTCCATGACCATCGGCACGGATCAGACGGCGTGCGTGGTCTTGCGCAGGGTAATTGCCATCGACAATGGCAATTTCATCGCCATGTCCCATGGCGCGCAGTGTGGCCAGAAGATCTGGCCCCAGAATGGGTGGTATTCCAATCAGCATTGTTCCTGTTGCGCCCGGCGCTTTGCCAGACGCATCCTCCCGGTCTTAGGTTGACGAAGATTCCTTCGGTCTGTCAATATTAAATCACTCTTATTTATTTATATTGACGCAAGACCCCGAATCGGGTTTTGTAGGGATACCGCAGCAGGAGGATCGGCTGCGCAACAAACTTGCAGCAGGGGTATAAGCCCCTGATATCCTTGGGAGGAACCGCATGAAACTTTCGATGAAAGCCCTTTTGGGCTCGGCTGCACTTGTGCTGATGGCAACAACTGCCTCGGCGCAAACCAGCGCTTGCCTGATCACAAAGACCGACACCAACCCGTTCTTCGTGAAGATGAAAGAAGGCGCTGAAGCCAAGGCTGCGGAACTGGGTGTGACGCTCAAATCCTACGCTGGTCGCATTGATGGCGACCATGAAAGCCAGGTTGCAGCGGTTGAGGCCTGTGTGGCCGATGGTGCCAAGGGCATCCTGATCGCCGCATCGGACACCAAAGCAATTGTCGACTCGGTCAAGGCTGCCCGCGACGCTGGCGTTCTGGTTATCGCACTCGACACTCCGCTTGACCCGATTGACGCCGCAGATGCGACCTTTGCGACCGACAACTTTCAGGCTGGTCTGCTGATCGGTCAGTGGGCAAACGCCACGCTGGGCGCCGAAGCCGCCAATGCCAAGATCGCACTTCTTGACCTTGCCATCAGCCAGCCGTCGGTTGACGTTATGCGCGATCAGGGCTTCCTGCAGGGCATGGGCATTGATCTGGCCGACCCGAACAAATGGGGCGACGAGACCGATCCACGCATCGTTGGCAACGAAGTCACAGCTGGCAACGAAGAAGGCGGCCTGAAGGCCATGGAGGCACTGCTGGCCAAAGACCCCGATATCAACGTGGTCTACACCATCAACGAACCATCGGCTGCCGGTGCCTTCGAGGCGCTGAAAGCGGCTGGCAAAGAAGGTGTGCTGATCGTTTCGGTTGACGGGGGCTGCCCCGGCGTCAAAGACGTTAAGGAAGGCGTAATCGGCGCGACCTCGCAGCAGTACCCGCTGCAAATGGCGGCGCTGGGTGTTGAGGCGATTGCGCAGTTTGCGGCAGACGGCACCAAGCCTGCCCCGACCGAAGGCAAAGCGTTCTTTGATACGGGCGTCGCCCTGATCACCGACAACCCGGTTGATGGCGTCGACTCGATCGACACCACAAAGGGAATGGAACTGTGCTGGGGCTGATCCCCGCATCGGTGAAACACCGCAGTTGATTTGCGGAGTTTCTTGACCTCAAACTAACGTTCAAGGGCGGCCATCGCGCCGCCCTTATCATGGCCATAGCACAGCAGCGACCGTTGTGCCGGGGGAGGGATAATATGTCATCAGATACAAAAACATCGTCCAGTTTTGAAGAGGGGCTTAAAGGCGCTTCAGATAAAGTGGCCGAGTTTCACGAAGAAAAAAGTGCGTTGAAAAAGCTGCAGCACTGGCTGCACCAGACGCCTTCGGCTGTGCCGATGATCGTGCTGGTGCTGGCGTTGATCGTGTTTGGTTTGCTGTCCGAGAACTTTTTCAAGGCCGGAACGCTGTCGGTGATCTTGCAACAGATCGCCATCGTCGGAATCCTGGGCTGCGCGCAGACCATTGTGATCCTGACTGCGGGCATTGACCTCTCGGTTGGCGCGATTGCGGTGTTTTCTTCGGTGCTGATGGGTCAGATCACCTTTCGCTTTGGCCTTCCGGCGGAACTGGCCATTCTGATCGGTTTGGTTCTTGGCACCGGGATGGGGGCGGTTAACGGCTTCTTGATCGCCAAGATGAAACTGCCGCCCTTTATCGCGACGCTTGGCACGTGGCAGATCCTGCTGGCATCGAATTTTATCTTCTCGGCGAATGAGACGATACGATCTTCCGATATCGCGGCGCAGGCCCCGGCGTTACAATTCTGGGGCAGGTCGATCCAGCCGGGCGGGATTAAGGTTCTGTATGCCGTGTTCCTGATGATCGCGCTGGTCGCCGTCATGGCATGGATTTTGCGCAACACCGCTTGGGGCAGGCATGTTTATGCCACGGGTGATGATCCGCAGGCGGCCGAACTGGCAGGTGTACCGACGGCCAAGGTGCTGATCCAGGTCTACGCGCTGGCAGGCTTCTTTTGCGCCATTGCCGGCTGGGTGATGATCGGACGATTCGGTTCGGTGTCGCCCACCGCATCCACCGGGCAGTTGGGCAATATCCAGTCAATCACGGCTGTGGTGATCGGGGGTATCTCGCTGTTCGGTGGCCGTGGGTCCATCGTGGGCATGTTCTTCGGCGCCCTGATCGTCGGCGTGTTTGAAATGGGCCTGCGCCTTGTTGGCACCGACCCGCAATGGACGTTCTTCCTTATCGGCGTGCTGATCATCTTTGCGGTCGCCGTGGACCAGTGGATCAGAAAGGTGGCAAGCTGATGGAACCGCTTCTGAAAGGTACTAACCTTGTCAAACGCTACGGCAAGGTTACCGCCCTCGACCATTGCGACTTCGAACTTTACCCCGGCGAAATTCTGGCAGTGATCGGCGATAACGGCGCGGGTAAATCGACGCTGATCAAGGCAGTGTCAGGCGCGGTCATCCCCGATGAGGGCGAGATCACGCTAGAGGGTAAGGTGATCAAGTTTGCCTCACCGATCGAGGCACGGGCGGCGGGGATCGAGACGGTCTATCAGACTCTTGCGATGTCGCCCGCCCTGTCGATTGCCGACAACATGTTCATGGGGCGCGAATTGCGCACACCGGGGATCCTTGGATCGGTGTTTCGCAAGCTCGACCGTCCGCGGATGGAGAAATTCGCCCGCGAAAAGCTCAACGAGCTGGGTCTGATGACGATCCAGAATATCAATCAGGCGGTGGAAACCCTGTCGGGTGGCCAGCGTCAGGGGGTGGCCGTGGCTCGAGCGGCAGCCTTTGGGTCAAAGGTGGTGATCCTCGACGAGCCCACTGCGGCACTGGGAGTAAAGGAATCCCGGCGCGTGCTGGAGCTGATCCGCGATGTGCGCAGCCGTGGGATCCCGATCATTCTGATCAGCCACAACATGCCGCATGTGTTCGAAGTGGCTGACCGCATCCACATCCACCGTTTGGGCAAGCGTCTGTGCGTGATCAAGCCCGGCGATTACTCGATGTCGGACGCGGTGGCCTTCATGACAGGGGCGAAACTGCCCGAAGGCATGGCTGAGCAAGCATGACTCCGGCAGGGCTTGCCGATCTGATCAGGCAACGCGCCCAAGGGCAGGGGCGGTTTTTGACCGCCCTTGCCGGACCGCCGGGCGCAGGGAAATCGACATTTGCCGACGCCGTTGTGGCGGCCATTGGCCCCGGTGCCCGCGTCGTTCCGATGGATGGGTTCCACTATGATGATGCCGTCCTGACGGCGCGTGGTCTGCGCGCGCGCAAAGGCGCGCCAGAGACCTTTGATGTGGCTGGTTTCGTCAGCTTGATCCGTCGTCTGCGTGATGAGGCCGAAGTTGCCATCCCGGTCTTTGACCGCCAGATGGAGCTGTCACGTGCGGCGGCGGATGTGGTGTTGCCCGACGACCGCTTTCTGTTGGTGGAGGGCAATTATCTGTTGCTGAATGACGGGCCATGGGCGGCGCTGGGTGGTGCCTTTGACCTGACAGTCTGGATCGACGTGCCCGAGGCAGAACTTGACCGCCGCCTGATGCAGCGCTGGGCGCATCATGGCAAAACCCCTGCGCAGGCGCGCGACTGGATCGACGGCAACGATATGCCCAACATCCGCCGCACCATCGCGCTCTCCCGCCCTGCTGATGTCAGGATAGACTGGCATTAGCCCCCCGTTGCAGCGCTGGCCGCAGACGTGCGGCTCTCTTTCATGACCCCGGCGGCATCGCCTTGCGTTGTTTCGCACGCTCGATCCCCAGTTTGCGCTCGCGCCAGATGATCAGCACGCCCGCAGTGATCACCAGCGCAGCCCCCGCCAGCATGGTGGCGGTAGGCACTTCGTCAAAGAAGAACCAGCCGAACAGAAGGGCAAATAGCATTGAGGCATAGTCAAAGGGGGCCACGACTGACGCATCGGCGCTGCGGTAAGATGAGGTCAGGAAAATCTGCCCCAAGCCGCCGATCAATCCGGCGGTCACCAGAAGGGCTGCCTCGGTTCGGGTTGGCCACACCCAGCCATAGGGCAGGGTGAGCAGTGACAAAAGCGTTGCGGTGACGGAAAACCAAAAGACAATTGTGGCGGTCTGTTCGGCCTGCACCAGTTTGCGCACGAACACCTGTGCCAGCGCCGCAAAGACCGCACTGCTCAGTATCATCATCGCGCCAAGCGCCTCTGCGTGGTTGGCGCCGCCGCCCAGCACACTCAGGCGCGGTGAGACGACAATCAGCACGCCGACCATGCCAAGCACAACGCAGGTGATGCGAAAGGCACGCACCTCTTCGCCCAGAAACATTGCGGCAAAGATTACGGTCAGCAGCGGTGCGGTGTAGCCGATGGCCGTCACTTCGGGCAGCGGCAGATAAGCAAGCGCTGCAAAACCAAGCCCCATGGATGTGGTTCCCATCAGGCCACGCCAGAAATGCCCGAACGGGTTGCGGGTGCGCAGTCCCGTTGACAGCTCGCGCCGCCATGTCAACCAGATCAGAATGACCGGAATGGCAAAGAACGAGCGGAAAAAAACCGCTTCGCCCGGCGGAACATGGGCCGACGTGGCCTTGATCATCGCCGACATCGTGATGAACAGTAGGACCGAAATCAGTTTAAGGGCAATGCCACGCAACGGGTTCATGATGGTGCTATCGTGGCTGGTCTGAAGCAGGGCCGCAAGGGGTGCGATTGTTCTGGCCACAATCGCGGCTTTCCTGTTCCGCCCGGCTCTGCTTTGCTGGCACGAAAGGAGTCGCCCATGCCACACATCGCCCCCAAAGCCCCGCTCGCCGCCCGTATTGCCCAAGGACGGGGGGGCGAGCCTGCCGATCTGGTTCTCAAAGGTGGACAGGTGTTTGACCTGATCACCGGGGAATTGGTGCGGTCGGATGTGGCCATCTGCGGCGATACCATTGTGGGTGTGTTCGGAGATTACACCGGGCGGCGAGAGATTGATGTGTCGGGCAGAATACTGGTGCCGGGGTTCATCGACACGCATTTGCATATCGAGTCGTCCCTGGTCACCCCGTTTGAATTTGACCGCTGCGTTGCCCCGCGCGGTGTGACAACGGCGATCTGTGATCCACATGAGATTGCAAATGTCTGCGGGATCAAGGGCATCGCGTATTTCCTTGAGGCGTCTTTGCACTGCCTGATGGATATTCGGGTGCAACTGTCATCTTGTGTGCCATCGACCCATATGGAAACCGCTGGTGCCCGGCTGGAGGCGGCGGATCTGTTGCCACTGATCGACCACCCACGCGGGATCGGACTTGCTGAATTCATGAACTTCCCCGGCGTTCTGATGCAGGACGCGGGCTGCATTGCAAAGCTGGAGGCTTGGCAGGGGCGACATATTGACGGCCATGCGCCGCTTTTGCGCGGGCATGACCTGAACGGATACATCAGCGCAGGGATACGGACCGAACATGAGGCGACGACCGCTGAAGAAGGCTTGGAAAAACTGCGCAAAGGGATGCGGGTTTTGATCCGTGAGGGGTCAGTTTCAAAGGACCTGCACGCGCTGGCGCCCTTGCTGACTGAACGTCACGCACCCTATCTGTGCCTTTGTACCGACGACCGCAACCCGCTGGACATCGCCGAGCATGGCCATCTGGATTATATGATCCGCACGCTGATCGGTTTGGGCTGCCCACCGCTGGCGGTGTACCGCGCGGCGTCGCTGTCGGCGGCAGAAGCCTTCGGTCTGAAGGATCGCGGATTGATCGCGCCGGGAAAGCGCGCGGATATCGCAGTGATTGATACGCTAGAAGGCTGCCACGCATCGCTGGTGCTGGCCGGGGGGGTGGTGGCCGATCCGGCGGCTTTTGCGGCGCGCGCCACCGTCGCGCCGGTGGCGCGCGCCTCGGTCAAGGCGCGTCAGGTTGCGCCTGCTGATTTCCGCACAGGCGGAAACCGGGTCGAGACGCCGGTGATTGGCATTCTGCCCGGCAAGATCATCACCGAGCATCTGACGTTCGGGATCGCGCCTGAAGACGGCGACAAGCGCCCGGATATAGACCGGGATCTGGTCAAGATTGCCGTGATCGAGCGGCATGGGGTGAATGGCAATATGGCCACCGGCTTTGTGAAGGGCTTTGGCTTGAAGCGGGGGGCGATTGCGTCAACCGTGTGCCATGACCATCACAACATCGCTGTGGTGGGGGCCGATTACACGGATATGGCGCTGGCGGCCAACCGGCTGGGCGAGATCGAGGGTGGGTTTGTGGTGGTCGAGGGCGGTCAGGTGCTGGCGGAACTGGCTCTGCCGGTGGCGGGGCTGATGAGTCTTGAGCCGTTTGAGGCGGTGCGCGATGCATTGATCGGTTTGCGCGCGGCGGCAAAGGGATTGGGGGTAGAGCTTGAAGAGCCGTTCCTGCAGCTGGCATTCCTGTGTCTGCCGGTCATTCCGCATCTGAAGATCACGGATATGGGGATGGTGGATGTGGACCGGTTCGAGGTGATACCGTGACCTGTCGGGCCGGAGCGGCCTCGGGGGGCATCGAGCCCCCGCTCGGCCGCGCCTGTTCGTCCCGCGGTGTGCCTGAGGCTGGCCGGGGCCTCCGGCGGGAGTATTTCGCAAGCAGCAAGCCGAGGGCCTGCGCATGATTGACAAGCTGGAGATGTTCATTGCTTTGGCGCGGGCGCGGCATTTCGGGCGTGCGGCGGAGATGTGTGGCGTGACCCAGCCGTCGCTTTCAGCAGCGATCAAGCAGCTGGAGGAGCATCTGGGGGTGCAACTGGTGTTTCGCGGCTCGCGGTTTCAGGGGTTGACGCCCGAGGGGCAGCGGGTGTTGGATCGGGCTCAGGGAATTGTGGCCGAGGCGCGGGGCTTGCGCGATGAGATGCGGTCGGTGAAGAAGGGTTTGGCGGGGAACCTGCGGATTGGGGTCATTCCCACAGCATTGCCGATGGTGGCCCAGCTGACCACACCTTTGACCCGGCGCCATCCGAACGTGTCAGTCACCATTTTGTCGCGCACCAGTGCAGAGATTCTGACCGGAATCGAGCGGCTGGATCTGGATGCGGGGATTACCTATCTGGACAATGAGCCGCTGGGGCGGGTGCTGAGCTTGCCGCTCTACGCCGAGTTCTACCGGCTTGTCTGTGCGCCGGGGACTGCGATGGCTGACCGGTCGCAGGTGCGATGGGCTGAACTTTCCGGTTTGCCGCTGTGCCTGTTGACCGGGGATATGCAGAACCGGCGGATTGTGAACCAGCACCTGGCCGAGGCGGGCGTAAGGGCGGAGCCGGCGGTGGAGGCCAATTCGACCATCGCGCTGATGGCACATGTGGTGTCGGGGCAATGGGTTTCAATTCTGCCCAAGGCATTGGCCGATCTTTTTGCGATGTCCGGTGCTGTGCGTGCGGTGCCGATCATAGAGCCGGAGGCAGAGCATCTGGTCGGGTTGATCGCGGCGCGGCGTGATCCGCCGACACCATTGATCGTCGCGCTGATGGAGGAAGCACGTCGTCTTTCGGTATGATAGTTTTGTCCTATCGTTTGACGGGAAGTTGATATTGAATTGCCTGTTGTTCTGGGTAATCTAGTGGCTGAAGCAAAGCCACGGGGAATGCCATGCTGGATGAGACGGGCCTGTCTGTGCGCGTGACAGAGATTGTGCAGGCGCACCAAGGTGTTGAAGGCGCGCTGTTGCCGATTTTGCATGCGGTGCAGGCCGAATTTGGTCATGTGCCGCAGGCGGCATTGCCGGTCATTGCGCAAGGTGTTGGCGTGACCCGGGCCGAGTTGCATGGGGTTATCTCTTTTTATCACGATTTCCGTGACGCCCCTGCCGGGCAGCAGGTGGTGCGTTTGTGCCGGGCAGAAGCCTGTCAGGCAATGGGCGGTGATGCCGTGGCGGCTGAGGTTCAGGCGCAGCTTGGCCTTGGCTGGCACGAGACCGGCGCTGATGGCGCGGTGACACTGGAGCCGGTGTTTTGTCTGGGCCTGTGTGCCTGTGCGCCCGCGGCGCAGGTCAATGGGCGGCTGATTGGCCGCGTGGATGCGGCAAAGGTTGCCGCTCATTTGGCAAAGGTGGGCGCATGAAGGTTTATGTGCCTTTGGATGCCGCCGCCCGCGCTTTGGGGGCGGATGAGGTGGTGGCAGCGTTGCAGGCCGAGGCGATGCGGCGCGGTGTTGCGCTGGACGTGGTGCGCAATGGCAGCCGGGGGATGGTCTGGCTTGAGCCGTTGGTCGAGGTGGAGACGCCCGCGGGCCGCATGGGGTTTGGGCCGATGGAAGCGGCATCGGTGGCACAGGTGTTTGATGGCGGGCCGCTGGCGATTGGTCTGGTTGAGGACTTGCCTTGGATGAAGGCGCAGACCCGGCTGACATTCGCGCGCTGCGGGGTGATTGACCCGCTTTCGGTGGAAGATTACCGGGCGCATGGCGGTTTTGCCGGGCTTGCCCGTGCGCTGGCCATGAGCGTCGAGGAGCGGCTGGCCGAAGTCACCGCATCGGGGCTGCGCGGGCGGGGCGGCGCCGGTTTTCCCACGGGGATCAAGTGGCGCACGGTGGCGGGGGCTGTGGCCGACCGCAAGTATATCGTCTGCAACGCCGATGAAGGCGACAGCGGCACCTTTGCCGACCGGATGATCATGGAGGGCGACCCACTGTCCTTGATCGAAGGAATGGTGATTGCCGGGATCACAGTGGGCGCGACACACGGTTTTGTCTATCTGCGAAGCGAGTACCCCGATGCGATTGCGGTGATGAACCTGGCAGTTCTGGCGGCACGGGCTGCGGGGATGCTGGGTGCGTCGGTCATGGGGTCTGGCATCGCGTTTGACATGGAAATACGCGTTGGTGCCGGGGCCTATGTCTGCGGCGAGGAAACCAGCCTGCTCAACAGCCTTGAGGGCAAGCGCGGCGTGGTGCGGGCCAAGCCGCCATTGCCCGCGCTTGAAGGCTTCATGGGCAAGCCGACGGTGGTGAACAACGTGATCTCGTTGGCGACCATTCCGGTGATTTTTGAACGCGGGGCGGCGGCTTATGCGGCGCATGGCATCGGGCGGTCGCGCGGGACCATCCCGTTGCAGATCGCGGGCAATGTGGCGCGGGGCGGGTTATTCGAAGCTGCCTTTGGCATGTCCTTGGGCGAGATTGTGGACGATCTGGCGGGCGGCACTGCGACCGGGCGGCCGGTCAAGGCGGTGCAGGTGGGCGGGCCGTTGGGCGCCTATTTCCCCCGCATGCTGTTCGATGTCCCGTTCGGGTATGAGGAATATGCAGGGCAGGGCGGGCTGATTGGCCATGCCGGAATCGTGGTGTTCGACGAGTCCGCCGATATGCTGGCGCAGGCGCGGTTTGCCATGGAATTTTGTGCCATCGAGTCTTGCGGCAAATGCACTCCATGCCGGATCGGCGCGGTGCGCGGGGCCGAGACGATTGACCGGATCGCGCGCGGCGACGCGTCGGCCATCCCGCTGCTGCATGATCTGTGTGACACGATGAAAGCCGGGTCTTTGTGCGCGCTGGGGGGCTTTACGCCTTATCCGGTGTTGTCGGCGCTGACCCATTTTCCAGATGACTTCGCCCGCGTAAAAGAGGCTGCCGAATGAAAGATTTCATCATCCCGGACCGCGATTTCGGCACGCCAGCGGCGAAGTCGAAGACCATGGTCACGCTGACGATTGACGGCTTTGATGTGACGGTGCCGGAAGGCACGTCGATCATGCGGGCGGCGGCAGAGGCGGGTATCTCGGTGCCAAAGCTGTGCGCAACCGACAGCGTGGAGGCTTTCGGTTCGTGCCGGTTGTGTCTGGTCGAGATCGAGGGGCGCAATGGTACGCCAGCCAGTTGCACCACGCCGGTTGCGGCGGGACTCAAGGTTTCCACCCAGAACACCCGGCTGAAAAAGCTGCGGCGTGGGGTGATGGAGTTGTACATAAGCGACCACCCGCTGGATTGCCTGACATGCAGCGCAAATGGCGATTGCGAATTGCAGGACATGGCGGGTGCGGTGGGTCTGCGTGATGTGCGCTATGAGGCCGTGGAAACCCACTTCAAGGCCAAGAACACCAGCGGTGAGGCTAACCCGCAATGGGTGCCAAAGGACGATTCCAACCCGTATTTCACTTATGACCCCGCCAAATGCATCGTGTGCAGCCGCTGTGTGAGGGCGTGTGAGGAAGTGCAGGGCACCTTTGCGCTGACGATTCAAGGCCGTGGCTTTGACAGCCGGGTGTCGTTCGGGGCCAAGACCGACACCGCGCTGACCAGCGATTGCGTATCCTGCGGTGCGTGTGTGCAGGCCTGCCCGACCGCGACCTTGCAGGAAAACTCGATCATCGACATCGGCACGCCGGAACGATCAGTCATCACCACCTGTGCGTATTGCGGTGTAGGGTGCAGCTTCAAGGCCGAGATGCGCGGCGATGAATTGGTGCGCATGGTGCCGTATAAGCACGGCAAGGCGAACCGGGGCCATTCCTGTGTGAAGGGGCGCTTTGCCTATGGCTATGCCACGCACAAAGACCGCATCCTGTCGCCAATGATCCGTGATGCGATCATCGACCCGTGGCGCGAAGTGTCATGGGCCGAGGCGATGGACTTTGCCGCCGACCGGATGCGCGGCATTCAGGCAAAGTATGGCCAGCAGTCGGTGGGGGTGATCACATCGAGCCGCTGCACGAATGAAGAAGCCTATCTTGTGCAAAAGCTGACCCGCGCGGTGTTCATGAACAACAACACCGACACCTGCGCGCGGGTGTGCCATTCGCCCACGGGCTATGGCTTGGGGCAGACATTCGGCACCAGTGCGGGCACGCAGGATTTTGATTCGGTTGAAGAAACTGACGTTGTGATCGTGATCGGCGCAAACCCGGTCAACGGCCACCCGGTCTTTGCCAGCCGCTTGACGAAACGGCTGCGGCAGGGGGCCAAGCTGATCGTGATCGACCCACGCCGCACCGAGATGGTAGAGGGCCCTCATTACAAGGCCGACCATCACCTTGCGCTGACGCCGGGCACCAATGTTGCCGTGATCAGCGCGATGGCGCATGTTATCGTGACCGAAGGCCTGATGGATGAGGCGTTTATCCGCGAGCGTTGTGACTGGGATGCGTTTCAGGACTACGCCGAATTCATCGCAGCCCCGCATCACGCGCCCGAAGCGGTGGAGTTGCTGACGAAGGTGCCCGCAGCGGACGTGCGGGCGGCAGCGCGGCTGTTTGCCAAGGGTGGCAATGGTGCGATTTACTATGGGCTGGGGGTGACGGAACATTCCCAAGGCTCCACCACGGTGATCGGCATTGCCAACCTTGCCATGCTGACCGGCAATATCGGGCGACCTGGTGTGGGGGTGAACCCTTTGCGCGGACAGAACAACGTGCAGGGGTCGTGCGACATGGGGTCGTTCCCGCATGAATTGCCGGGCTATCGCCATGTGAAGAACGACGATGCCCGCGCGGTGTTTGAACGGGTCTGGGGGGTGAGCATCGACAACGAACCCGGCCTGCGCATCCCGAACATGCTGGACGCCGCAGTAGAGGGCACGTTCAAGGGGCTTTACTGCCAAGGCGAAGACATCCTGCAATCGGACCCGGACACCAAGCATGTGGCGGCGGGTCTGGCGGCGATGGAATGCGTGATCGTCCACGACCTGTTCCTGAATGAAACCGCCAACTACGCGCATGTGTTCTTTCCCGGCTCCAGCTTTCTGGAAAAGGACGGCACTTTTACGAATGCCGAGCGCCGGATCAACCGCGTGCGCAAGGTGATGGCCCCGAAACAGGGCTATGCCGACTGGGAAGTAACCCAGTTGTTCGCCAATGCCATGCTTGGCAAGACCGGGGGCGCAGGCTGGGGCTATACGCACCCAAGCCAGATCATGGACGAAATCGCGCTGACCACGCCCAGCTTTGCCGGCGTCAGCTATGAGCGGCTGGAAACGCTCGGCTCGGTGCAATGGCCCTGCAATGAGGCCAACCCCGAAGGCACACCGCTGATGCATGTCGATGGGTTCGTGCGCGGCAAGGGGCGGTTTATCCGCACCGAATATGTGGCGACGGATGAAAAGACCGGCCCACGCTTCCCGCTGCTTCTGACCACCGGGCGCATCCTGTCGCAATACAACGTCGGCGCACAAACGCGGCGCACGGCGAATGTAGTCTGGCATGCCGAAGACGTGCTGGAGGTACACCCCCATGATGCCGAGGTGCGCGGCATCCATCACGGGGCTTGGGTTCGGCTGGCCTCACGCTCGGGCGAGACGACCCTGCGCGCCGAGATCACCGACAAGGTGTCGCCGGGCGTGGTTTACACCACCTTCCACCACCCGGAAACGCAGGCCAATGTCATCACCACCGATTTCAGCGATTGGGCGACCAATTGCCCGGAATACAAGGTGACGGCGGTTCAGGTCAGCCCGTCAAACGGCCCGTCAGAGTGGCAGGAAGACTATGCCGCGCAAGCCGAGCAGTCACGGCGCATCCTTCCGGCGGCGGAATGATGGAAAGCCACGCGCCTGTTCCGCGTTTGTCGTTCTCGGGCGGTGTCGCCCGGGAAAGTCAGCGGAGTTTGCCCGCCGAAGTGGCGGTGGCGCTGTCCTATAACGGGTCTACCCATGCGGTGATGATGGCCACCCCCGCCGATCTGCCTGATTTCGCGCGCGGGTTCACGCGGGCCGAAGGCATCGCCGCGCCTGAGGAGATTGAGCGGATCGACGTGGTGGAAACTCCGCTGGGGATCGACCTGCAAATCTGGCTGGAGGCTGGGGCGGCCGCGCGGCAGGCACAGCGGCGGCGCAGTATGGCAGGGCCGGTGGGCTGCGGTCTGTGCGGGCTGGAGTCTTTGGAAGAAGCGGTGCGCGCGGCCCCAAAGGTGCAGGGTGCGCTGCGGATGACGCCTGCACAGGTGATGGCAGCAGTGGCAGACTTGCCAAAGCACCAACCGCTGCATGACATGACACGCGCCGCACATTGCGCAGCACTTTGGACGTCCAACGGTATTGCGCTGTCACGCGAAGATGTCGGGCGGCACAATGCGGTTGATAAACTCGTGGGCGCGATGGCGCAGACCGCTGACAGCGCCGCGTTGATTCTGACAAGCCGAGTGTCGATTGATCTGGTCCAAAAAGCCTGTGCCGCCGGGTTTTCGGTGCTGATCGCGGTATCTGCGCCGACGGCTGCGGCTGTGCAGATGGCCCATGTGGCGGGCCTTACGCTGATTGCCAATGCCCGTCCTGATGGCTTTGATTGCTATACCCATCCCCATCGCCTGACTGACCCGAAAGAGGTGGCGCATGTCGCTTGAAACCCGTCCGCATGACAAATTGATCGTCATGGCGAACCAGATTGCCAAGTTCATGGAAAGCAAACCCCATGCCGAAGGCATCGAAGGCTTGTCCAGCCATATCAATGATTTCTGGGAACCGCGTATGCGTCGGCAGCTGTTTGAGATGCTGGATGCGGGCGGCGCGGGCTTGCGGCCCTTGGTGCTGGACGCCGCGCCGCTGATCCGCCGCCCCAAACCCTGAGCATTGCCACAGGGGCTTGTCCCAAGGCGTCTGGCGCGTCACTAATGGCGCACCAACCCGAGGGGGATAGCCATGTTTGCCATCGTTACTGCCGGACCATCGGCCATCGGGCGTGCCTTGGTCATGGCCCTTGCCAACGCCGGGTATGATGTGGGTTTCACCCATCTGAACGCGGCAGCGCTGTCGGCTGATCTGGTGGCTGCGGTGGAAAGCACAGGCCGCCGTGCCCGCGCATGGGAGGCCGATGCGGGCGATGAAGCGGCGGTACACCGCTTGCACGCCGAAGCTGTGGATTGGGCCGGGGGCGCGCCCGATGTGCTGGTAAACAACGCGGGCATCCAGACATGGGCCGGGCTGCTGGATCTGCGAGCCGACCAGTGGGATGCGGTAATGCACACCAACCTGCGCGGCACCTTCCTGAACACCCAAGCGGCGGGTCGCGCCATGGTCGCAGCGGGTAAGGGCGGCAGCATTGTCAACCTTGGGTCGGGCTGCAACAAGCTCGCCTTTCCGAAATTGGTGGACTACACGGCCAGTAAAGGCGGGATTGAGCAATTCACCAAATCGGCGGCGGTGGAGCTTGGCCCGCATGGTATTCGCGTCAACTGTATTGCACCGGGGGCCATTGCCACCGAACGCACTGCGGCCGAGGCGGGGGACTACGCGGGCACATGGTCAAAGGTCACGCCGCTGCGCCGGGTTGGCACGCCCGAAGATATTGCCGGGCCTTTGGTGTTTTTGTGTTCCGAGGCTGCAAGTTTCATCACGGGCCAGACGATCTGGGTCGATGGTGGGGTGTTTTCGCAGGCAACATGGCCTTATGAGCTGTGACCCTTGCCGCGCGCTTACGCACGCCTAAATTCGAAACATGACACACACAGCGCTGATCGTGGCCCATGGCCAACCGTCTGACCCGGCACCCGCCGAGGCGTCCCTTGCCGCGCTCGCGGCAGATGTAGCTGCACACCTGCCGGGATGGCGGGTGCTGTCGGCGACGCTGGCCGCCGAAGGCAGGCTTGCCGCGATGGTTAACGAGGCCGGGTTGGCGGGCGGGGTGGTGTATCCGATGTTCATGGCCGATGGCTGGTTCACCAGACAACATTTGCCGGAGCGTCTGGCCAAGGCCTGTCATCTGGCCTTGTTTGGAGGTGCTACTTGCGGGAACGCGGCCTGTGGCGGTGCGGGGGGCTGCGCGCGCTGGTATTGCCTGCCACCTTTTGGACTGGACACATCGGTGCAGACTCTGGCTTTGCGTGTCCTGCATGAAGCGGGTGTTCCGCCGGGGGGCGAGGTTCTGTTGGCCGCCCATGGGTCTGGGCGCAGTGCCGCACCTTCAGATGTGGCCAATGCTGTGGCCTCGCGCCTGAAAGAGGGTTTGCTGCTGTCACGTTGTGACGCCGCATTCATCGACCAACAGCCCCGTCTTGCCGAGGTCAGCGGATTTGGCCCAGACGCCGTTTGCCTGCCGTTCTTTGCCGCCGAGGGCGAGCATGTGACCGATGACCTGCCCGCAGCGTTGGCAGAGGCCGGGTTCACTGGCCGGGTTTTGCCGCCGTTGGGGCGTGATGCGCGGGTTCCGGGGCTTATCGCCACTGCGTTGCGCGCCGGAGCAGAGGCATCAGGCCACTAAGAGCGCATACTGCGCCGTCAAATCGTGGCGGGTTTCATTCCATATGTCTGGCACCAGCGCCGCAATGTCTGACGCCTGCGCCAGTTTTCCAACCTTGATCGCCTGTTCCAAACCTGACAGGGCCGCACACATTGCCGTTGCGCCAAAGATAGGGCAACTGCCAGCCATCAGATGTGCCGCGCGGGCCATTTCGTCATTCGGGCCGGGCTGGGCTTTGATCGCAGCGATTGTCGCATCGCCTTCGGCCAGCATCCGGTTGATCAATGACAGGGCAAGCGGTTGCCCCAAGGTATGCACAAGGTCTTGCAATGCGGTGTTCTGCGGTAACGCGTTGGTGTGGCTGAACAATGGGGCATCGTCCCCCGCGTAGACCTGAGCCCGCAGCGCCTTGCGGGAAACTGGCTTGGTCAGGCAGGCATCCATACCCGCGAGACGAAACCGCTCCAGATCTTCGGGCAGGGCATGCGCCGTCAATGCGATGATCCGCGCCTTGGCCGAAGCGCCGCCTGCGCGGATGCGTCGCGCGGCTTCCAGACCATCCAGACGCGGCATGGAAATGTCGGTGATGATCAGGTCAAATGCGGTCTTTTCTGCCGCGGCCACCCCGTCCTGCCCATCAATCGCCTCGGTAACGCTGTGGTGTTGTTCGCAAAGCATGCGGCGCAGCAGAAAGCGGTTGATGCTGTTGTCTTCGATCACAAGTACATTCAGACGGCGCATGGCGGACGGCAACGGAGTGTCAGAGGTGCGCGGCAAGGTTGGTGCAGTTTGGAATGGTTCTGCGGCTGGCAAGGGCAAGCGCAGCCAAAACACGCTGCCCATCCCCGTCTCGCTTTCCACCCCAATGCTGCCGCCCATGGCCTGCGCCAGCCGGCGCGCAATGCCAAGACCCAGCCCCGTGCCACCTGCCGTGCGCCCGTAAGACGAATCGACCGTAGCAAAATCCTCGAACACCCGGCTGCGGTCTTCTTTTGCGATGCCGATGCCGGTGTCGATGACCCTGATCTCGAAGACCTGAGGTGCAGCGCTGTCTGGGCGCTGGGGCAAACGCTCGGATTCGACGGTGATTGATCCGTCCCGCGTGAACTTGACCGCATTGCCGATCAGGTTCAGCAAGATCTGCTGCAAGCGCCCCGGATCGCCGTGTACGGCGCCCAGCGTGCCGGACAAAGCGACATGCCGGATGGTATTGCCACCCGTGCGGGCAACCCCGGCCTGATTGGCAATACAATCTTCGATCAGTCGATCCAGAACAAAGGGCGTATCAGACAGACGGATCTGCCCGCCTTCAGAGCGCGAAATATCCAGCACAGAGTCGACATGGCCCAGCAGGATTTCGCCTGACACTTCCATCACACGCAGCAATTCGCGCTGCCCTTCGTCCATTGCCGTGTCGCGCATCAGATCCATTGACCCGATCAACCCGTTCAGCGGGGTCCGCATCTCGTGACTCATCACCGCCAGAAAATCAGCCTTGGCCTTTTCCCCGGCCTGCGCCTGCGTCAGGGCCTGTTCCAAGGCTTGCTGAACCTCTTTGCGCTGCGACACATCCCGCAAAAAGTTGACGACCAGCGCCCCCCGGTTCAGGTCGCGCACCGCCAGCGATACCTCAAGTGGAAAAGGTGTTCCATCGGTGCGCTGACCCATGATTTCAAAGCGTTGCGGGCCAGAGCTTGCGGCACGGGTGATAATGTTGCGCAGGCGTGGAACGTAGTCATTCCGGTGCTGGTTCGGAAACAGGATCGGCACGATCCACTTGCCCAGAACCTGATCACGGGTCAGGCCGAACATGGCTTCTGCCACCGGGTTGAATTCGACCACCCAGCCGCCCCGGTTGGTGACAACAATCGCATCTGGCGAGGTGGCAATGATCAGTTGCAGCCGGTCCCCGGCAATCTGGTTTTCCTGCGCCTGTCGTCGGGTCGTCTGATAAAGCCGCGTTGCTGTGACCGCCAGAACCGCCAGCAGTAAAATCGTGGTTGAAATGGCAATTGCCAGAACCAGCAGCGTATCGGACACGCGGGCGCGGGTTTCGTCTGTGCTTGCCGAAAACACCAACAGAGAGTCGAGCGACAGGGCGCGGGCCAGTCGCTGCACCTCGCTGCTTTCGGATTCGATCTGTGGCAATGCCTCACGCAGAACCTCATCAGTCGAATCGACGGCGTTGACCCAACGATCGCTAAAGGCCTGCATGGCCTTTAGCCGGGCCAGTTGTTCGGGCTTCTGAATGAAGTCGGCATACAGCGGGCTTTGCTCCAGCATGTGCAGGCGGCTGTAGAGCACATTGAACCAACGGCGCACCTCAGTCAGGTCTGCCTGATCCAATTGGGCTTTGATCAGGGTGCTTTGCAGGCGCAACACTTCGACCTCGGTCTGCATCATCACCCATTGGCCATTGTCGCTGTCGGCCAGATCCAGAGCTGCCAAACGGTTGCGCACATCAAAAGCAAGCGCTGCAATCAGGGCCAGCAACGCAAAGACTATCCCGACGATAGCCAGATTGCGAAACGGTCCCACGAGGGATATCTGGAATTTGTTTGGAACAATCATCATCGCAAGCCTTGCATCTGCGGGCCAAAGTCAGGCTAAGTTGCATCTTGTGACACGTCTATTCAGAAGTGCCAATTCTTCCCAACGCAAACGCCCGGTGTCGGGCAAAGGATGATTTAGTAGTGCGGATGCTTCTGGCCGACGACCACGACCTGTTCCGCGAGTCGGTTGCTGCGATGGTGTCGGCGGATGGCAAGGTAGAGGTCGTGTCGGTGTCGGGGTTGCAAGCGGCGCTGGATATGCTGGCGAAGCAGCATTTCGACCTTGTTTTGCTGGATTACCAGATGCCGGGTATGAACGGGTTGGAAGGATTGGGGCGTGCGATTAATGCCGCGCCAAAGGTGCCCGTTGCAGTCATGTCCGGTACCACCTTGCGCGATCTGGCCAATGAGGCGCTTGCCTGCGGGGCGGTGGGGTTCGTGCCAAAGACACTGGGGATCAAGGCCATGATTGCCGCCGTCAAGCGCATGGCCGCCGGAGAAATCTTTGCGCCGCTGTCGATGCTGGATGATCCACCGCCCCTTGGCGCGCCGCTGGATGATCTTACCCGGCGGGAACGAGAGGTGTTGGAAGGGATCTGTGACGGCAAATCCAACAAGGAAATCGCGCGTGATCTTGATATTCAGGAAGTGACGATAAAGCTGCACGTCAAAACCCTGACCCGCAAGCTGGGTGCCAAAAACCGCACCCACGCCGCGATGATCGCCCGCGACAGCGGGATGGTCCGCCCTTAGGCTCAGCGGAAGCCGGGGCGGCAGAATTCTGTTCCACTCCCCTTAAAGCCCCGGTTGACCCCGCCCGCGTGTTCCTCTATTTCCAGCATCAGAGCGCGGGCGTTGTGTAATGGTAAGACCTTAGCCTTCCAAGCTAAAGACGCGGGTTCGATTCCCGCCGCCCGCTCCAAGACCCCCTGACATGAAGTGCCAGAGAGTGACAAAAGCCCAACGATTACAGGGTTTTTCGCAACAGTCTTGTGCCAGAACGTGACACAAGATGCCATGACATGACTGCACCCTGTTGGTATCCCTGTTGGTAGGCGCTTCGCGACCGGGGAATCAACATGTCAGCTACCAACAAGTTATCGGCCACGGGACTCAAGAACCTCAAACCTGGCCCCAAGGTCCAAAAGCACACAGACGGGGGCGGCCTGTTCATTCAGGTGGAGGCCAGCGGGTCTAAGCTGTGGCGTCTGGCCTATCGGCACGGCGGCAAGCAAAAGCTGATCTCCCTTGGCGCTTACCCCACTGTGAGCCTTGCCGAAGCCCGCGCCGCCCGTGACGCGGCAAAGGCCACCTTGGCAAAGGGCCTCGACCCGTCCGCCGAACGGCAAGCCGCCAAGGCTGCCGCCGTGGCAGAGATAGAGATAGAGGCCGCCGCATCGGTGCCGCGCCCGACATGGGAAGACGTGGGGCAAGAGTTCCTCCAAAAGCTGAAAGCAGAAGGCAAAGCCGCCCCCACGCTTGCCAAGAACGGGTGGCTATTGGAACGAACCTACCGCGCCTTCGGGTCCACGCCGATTGCAGACCTGAAAGCCCCCGAACTTCTGGAGTTCTTGCGCGGGGTGGAGGCCGAAGGGAAGCACGACACAGCCACGACTTTGCGCGCCCTTCTGGGCCGCGTCTTCCGCTATGGCATCGCAACCGGGCGCTGCGAAGGCGACCCCGCCGCCGCTCTTGCCGGTGCGCTGATCATTCCGCCCGCGCGCCATCACCCGGCTATTCTCGACCCCAAGAAAGTCGGCGGCCTGTTGCGCGCCATCCGGGGCTATGACGGCGAACCGGCAACCCGGGCCGGGCTGTTGCTCTTGGCCTACACCTTCCTGCGCAATGGGGAGGTCAGGCATCTTGAATGGACAGATATCGACTTCAAGGCCGCCCGGATCAGTATTCCCGCCAACCGGATGAAACTGCCGCGCCCGCATATCGTGCCGCTCTCGACACAAGCCGCCTCAGTGCTGGAGGCCATGCGGCCCATCAGCGGGCGCGGCAAGCTGGTCCTGACCAGTCTGCGAACGGACGCGCGGGCCATGAGTGAGAACACCTTGAACGCGGCTCTCCGGCGGCTTGGCTACAGCCAATCAGAAATGGTGCCGCATGGCTTCCGCACCATCGCGTCTACCTACTTAAATGAAATGGGGTGGAATCGAGACTGGATCGAACGGCAGCTTGCGCATGTGGAGGGCAATTCGGTCCGGGCGACCTACAATGCCGCTGAATATTTGGAGGGCCGGGCAAGCATGATGCAGGCTTACGCGGATCATTTCGACAGCTTGGCAGACGCGCTACCATGAATCGAAGCCGCGCCCGTGGGGAGGACAAACCCACGAGCGCGGCGACCTCCACCATAGGGGGACAGACCCTATAGCAGAGCAAGTCAGACGCGACCGGAAACCCGCGCCCGACTATCTTTTAAAAGCTGCCGTTCAACCGAACGCGCAACAGGGCAGCGAGTGACCCGGCTGCTTCGACGGCAACCCCAATTTTCGTGTTGCCGGTGGCCTCGACAGTGACGACCTTCGCTGCATCATCCCAATAGATAACTGCACCCGTGGTGATCACTTCGGCAGCTTTGGGCAACTCGAATACCCCCGCGACCGTCAGCACAACGTCTTGCCCGGCGGCTGCCGAACCGTTGGCTACGCCGAAGATCGCGCCAACCTGGACGCCCGCACCAGAGGCGACGGCAGCGGGGGCAGTGAGGGTCAGTTGCGACCCGGCGGCGATAAAGTTCTTCATGGTTACAGTCCTCTCGACATGCTGAATCGCACGGTATGGGTGGGGCGGCTGCCCTCGATCGTGGACTCGAGTTTCTGAATATATGCGGCAAGGCGGGGGGCATTGGCGGCTTGATATTCCACCCGCTCCCCGTTGCTATCGGTGAACGAAGCCGCAGCCGCCCCCGTAAGGAGGCGGTGCAGCGCCGCTTCGGCATCGGCCAAGAGTTCGGCTTGGGTTGGCATCACAGACCTGGATTCAGGTAGACACCTCGAAAATCCGAAAAAGCGGCACCAAAATCCAACCAAGCCCGGAACTTCATGCCCAAGGTATCCCAAGCCTCCGAACGCTGAATCTGCACCCCCTGCGCACTCGCAAGATAGCCATATTGCAGGCAGGGCAGCCGGGCAGGATCGGCAAAGATCATCCAACGATCATCGGTGATCCGGGGTTCGACCAGAAGCGACAGCTTGCCGGTGAAAGGGTTCACGTCTGCCGTGGTGGCAGCATACAGGGCAGTCAAGAAGGCTTCGGCTTCGGTTTCCAGTTCCGGCCCGACAAGCAGGTATTTCGGCTGCACAGCCACCAGCGTCTTGCCATCCAGACCTTTGACCGCGCGCATGGCTTTACGCGCCGAGTCGACGCTACCGATGGTCAAGCCCGCGCCGGTGCCGATGTTGCCGCGCGAAGCGTGGAACACCGCAACCCCATCCGAAAGATTCGGATTGCTGGTCAACAGATCGACCATGATGTCGGCTTCGGTCGCGGCGGCAGCTTCGGCAAAGGCGCGCGTCATATCGCCAAGCAGTCCGAGATCGCCATTGATCAGGAGTTCCCGCGACACGTTCAAAGCGCGCGCATAAGTGGAAAGCCGGAAGGACTCGCCATTCTCTGCGCGACTGGTCGCGGTGATCTCGCCCGCTTCATTCAACGGCTCCAGCCGCCCGACTTCCCCCAGACGAATGGACGTGGAGTCCTTGAAGTTTGGCAAGGTGCGCTGCCGTGCCAAGGATTTCAGAGGAGAGGCCGCCGCCTGGTAGGTCGCAAGCGCGACCTTGTTCATGGCGTTGCTGACCACAAGCGGGAAGTCCGACGTGGTATGCGCCGCCCGCTGCAAGAGTTCATCGGCAGAAAGGCCGCGCACAGACTGCCCGGAACGAGTCAGGCAAGCCCGGGCAACGTCCAGCATGGACTTTTGCATGTAGGGCCGCACGTCGTCTGCAACGGTGCCGCCTGCCATGCGCACAGCCATAGCGTCCGACTGCCGCCGGGTGATCGTGGCCGGATCGTCATTGCCGCCCGTGGTGTGGGTGCGGATGATCGGGGCCGCCGCGCGGGTGGTCGCAACGTGGTCAAAGATTTCAGCTTTGGCCCGGGTCAGGTCTGAACCCGCGTCAATCAACTGATCAGCGATTTCCGGGGCAAGCCCGGCAGTGTGCACAAGACCGCGAATTTCGGCGCGGCGGGTGGATTCGGTTTCATCAAGAGGCATTTGGGAGTCCTTTTGTTGGGGAGGCGGGGGAGGCTCATTGCGCACCCGGGCCGAAGGGTCGGCGGGTTGCGGGGTTAGGCTCCAGACTCATTGATGATCAAAGCCAGAAGAGGACGGTTGCGGCCAGGGCGACAGCGGAGAGGAAGACCTTCGGGCATCTGTCGTAGCGCGTTGCCACTCGTCGCCAGTCCTTGAGCCTTCCGAACATGATCTCGA
>NZ_JAUXOV010000058.1 GCF_030684215.1 Pseudotabrizicola sp. | reverse complement strand
GGCGATCGCCTTTCACCAACCGATCAGCCGTGACGGGTTGAAGGAGATTTTCGGGAAAGAGATCAGCCGTGACCTGATCGGGCGGCTGGCGGACCGAGACCTGATCGGGACCGGCCCGCGGGAGCCTCGCCGCGGCGCGCCCTATACATTCGTCACCATGGATACCTTTCTGGCCGTCTTCGGGATGGAGTCCTTGCGCGACCTGCCCGATCCCGAGCAACTCGCAGATGCCGGCTTGGCGGGCCCGTCGGAGGCACTGGACATTTAAGAGGCAGCTAGGGCTTCGACAGGAGATCGGCAGTCTTCATGAAGCCGGGTTGCGGCCCGCAGCAAGGCGGCTAGATCAGGGGTTCTACTGCAGGTGGTTCGCTGCAAGCCGGCAGTTTCAGCAAGCTGATCCGTGAGCGCCTTGACCAGCCCGTTGTGGTTTCCAGCGGCATTGGCAAGCCGGTCCCAGAGGTTCAGCGGGCAGCGTTCTGTGGGGTCTCTCGCCTCGATCTGCCGCTCGGACAGCCGTCGTAAGAAATCGTGGCGAACCCGCTGCGACAGATGCGGGATCGTTGATGTCTTCGGACCAACAGGCACCAGGCATCTCGCAAGCCTCTCGGCGAGGGACTTCCGGTCGTCATGCGCGCGCCCAGCTGAGTCAAGGCGAAGCAGATCGTCGATCAGCCGCTCGAGGCGCCGGGCGCCTGAGTTTACCGGGTCCGTCGGTTTGGCGAGAGAAGCGTCGCAGTAGGCGCAGTACTGCTGTGGCACAAGGCGATCCCGCCTGAACGGCGCAAGGCCCTGACCACAAGACGGGCAGCGGTCGCGCAGCCGGCAGCCATGGCGAAAGCAGGACACGCGGGTTGCCAAGGTCCAGCTGCGCCGGAAATAGGGCACCTCGTCTTCCCGCAGGCAGGTGGGACAGAACTGCAGCCAACAGGACTGCGCCGTCGATGTCCCTGCATCTTGCGGCCGGGAACGCAGCCGCAAGCGCAGGGTCGAGAGTGCACTGTAGGCCAGACAAAGACCGTCGATCTCTTCGGGGCAGATCGACGTATGGTCGAGCAGCAAGCGACGAACAGCATCCGGCAGATGCCTGTCAAGTTGTGCCGACCATGTCTCGCCGGCCGCACCGAGCACTGCTCCGAAGTAACGCGGCGGCACACCGTTGGCATGCGCAAGCCGATGCAGCCAGCTTGACAAAAGCTCGCCTGGAGCTGGCCTGACCTCCACCGGCCAGCGATGTCCCGCCGCCACTCTATAGCGGCGGGCCGGGGAGACGGTGATGCTCGGCGCCTTGCTGGTCATGTCATTGAATGGCGCAAGGCCGAGTTCCGTCGCCGTGACAGCGGCACATAGCCGAGGGCCATGACGGTGCTGGACGTGATCCGTTCCTCACCGCTCTCAATAGCTGCAACCGCCGCCCGGGTGACGATGTCGACCACCTCTCCGATCAGCCCTTCCGACAGATCATGGATCATTCTGGCAAGGGGCAACCGCGAGAGGTTAGAGGCCTGGGCAAGCGGAATGCTCGCCTCGAGACTGTCGAGAAGGGCTGCAAAATCCTCGTCGAAACCCCACCGCGGCACCGGGACCGTATCAAATCGTGATCCCATTTCTTCTGTGTCGTGCAGCGCATCGTAGACGGCGATTTCGCCGACAAGCACGGGCGAGATGTCATGCACCCGTGCGATCCGCCGCAAGAACGAGAAGATCGCCTTCACATCCTGCCTGCGCCCACGCAACGCGCTGTGGAACTCGTCAAAGATCAGCAACCGCGGCTTCAGGCTGTCGAGGAGATGATCGACCTGTTCGCTGGCACGGGACAGGCTGCGCCAGCCGGCAGCCTGCGGGGCGCGCAGTCCGGACAAGATGCTGGCGTAGAAATGCGACAGGCCGGCACCTTCCCGGGTCTGGATCACCCACACCTTTTGTCGGTCGGCGAGGCGCAGATGTTCGATCGCAAAGCGTTCGGCGATCATGGTCTTGCCGTTGTGATAGGGACCGGCAATCAGTAAGCCGCGTGGACGCAGCGATGGCGGCCGCTCGAGCAGTTGTCGCATCGCGTCATGCGCAGTTACGGCCACCGGATGCCCAATCCAGCGTGGCGCCCTGACATGCGCGATGCGGGCGGCAGTATCGGCCTCAAGAAGCGCTGAGCTTGTCGGCAGGAGATGGTCGGCCATGTCACCAGGTCTCGACGGGAAAGACGCGGCGGGGTCGGTCAGGCGCCGGTCCAGGATTAGTCGCCTCTGAAACGCGCCCGGCACTGTGAAACGGCTTTGGCGTGTCTGCGGCGTGTCGGGCCCGGGCCATTTCCCGCAGTTGGGCCTTCGTGGATTTGGCCCCGGCGACGGTTGCCGCGATTTCCCGGCGCAGGATGGTCTTGTCCTGCACGGGGCGCTGCTGGCTCTCACGCTTGCGCGCTCGGTCGGCTTCATGCTGCCAAAGGGTGAGCGGCATCGTCACGCCGTCCCGTCGTCCGACCGGGAGCCAGACACGCGTGTCGGGATCGGCAATATAGATCCGGCTGATGTCCCGGGGGTCATAGCACAGATCCAACGGTGCCAAGCGGTCACGGCGGGCGACAAGCGGCCCAAGCCACTGTTCGAAGTAGTCCATGGCGAACAGGCTGACGCCTTGCGGTGAGATCCGCCGCGTCTTGCGAGGTAAGAAGTTGAGCAGGACATGGTCAGGCTCGTCGATCGGCCGGTCCGTCGGTGGAAGCCGCCACTCCCATTCGATGGCTGGAACGGTCAGCTTGCGTGCGTTCTGTGTCTGGTTGTGATCGATGATTGCCAGTGCGATGCAGAGCTCAAGGGCCGCGAAGGTCAGACTTGCCCGCTTGTCGGACGAATAATCTCCTCTGTCCGCGATGGACCGCCCGGTCTTGCCGGGAAGGGATCTGAGCACCGTGTTCACCTTGCCCAGCAGCCGTTCGACAACGCCACCCCGGTGAACGGTTCCTTTGTTCCGGGTGCGGACGGTTATGCCGAAGTCGGCGCATCCCGTCGTGAACGTGCTACTCTGAAATTCCTTGGCGGAATCCACGACGATCTGCTTGGGGCGGCCATGCATCGCCCATGGATGCGCAATCCCGCGTTCGGCCAGCCAGTCATCCTTGCGGCACATCGCGTGCGCAAGGCACAATGCCACCGAGAGTCGGGAAGGGCGCTCGAGGGTGAGGCAAAAGCCGATGATTGCACTGGTCGCCACATCGGCTGCGATGGTCAGATAGGGTCTGCCCACGAAAACGCCGTGGTCGTCGATCACCTCGACGAACTGGATATCGGCCGGTGTGTGATCGATCTGGACGACGTCAAGGGCGTGTGCTGCACGGATGTATCCCGGACGCGGTTTCAGGCGGTGAAAATGTTTGCCACCGGAAAGCCGCCGCCGCGCGATCTCCTCGGGAGTGAAGATGAGCGGAATCCGCTTGGCCACGGTGACATAGGCCGGGGGCTTGAAGCCTTGGCCGGCACAGCGCGCGCGGATCTCGTCGACGATTGGCGCGAGGTCGGGTTGCTCCGGCTGCAGCCACATCTCCCGCAACGTCTCGGAAATGATGGCTTCAACGCCGGTCGATATCCTCGCACGCCGCGCCCCATTCGTCCGAGGCAGGAGCGACGAGACACGACGCTCCTCGCGATACCGGGCGAGGTGATTGTAGACCTGCCGGGCCGAAAGGCGCAGTTCTGTCGCTGCCCGGCTGACAGACGCCCGCATTGGCAGGTCGCCGTCGAGAACCCGGTCAAGTTCGCGAGCGATCCGAACGGCCTTTGACCAGACCTCGTCAGAAGCGCGGTAAGCTGCCCGTTCCAATGACCGATCTTTGCTGAGCGCTGTCATGCCACCGTGCCCTTCGAAACCTATTGAAGTCCGAATTGAAATTGAAATCGCAAAGCAGAAAAGTGCGCCGATTCCGGCGCTACCATCCTGAAAACTCGTCATAACCATGCAGTGAAATCGTGAAGGAAAAGCGACATTGGTTCCTGCCCGGTCCGATGGACGACGAGCCGGATTACCTGCCGCCCGGACCACGGGCCGAACCGCGCGAAGCCGAAGCCCTCGACGATTGGCGGAAAGCAGAGGCCGGTCAAGCCGCGCGTCTTGCTCTTGTGGCCGGTCGCGTCGGCGCTCTGGACGACCGTCTGAAGCGCAGCCCGGAAGGCTGGCGTCATAGGCTTGCCCTGATCGAAGCGGCAGACCTCTGCTGGTTTGTGGGTGACCGCATTGGCCCAGATCGGCTGGCGCTCTGGATCTCCATGCGCCTGTCCGGCGTGCAGGACGACACGGCCGCGCTGGCGCGGGTCGGATGGGCCGTGCGGCGGCTGACGGGTGGACCGGGACCGGAGCAGGACCTGTCCGCCTTCCTCGACCGTCGCGACCCCGAGAACCTAGGTGATGTGACCGAGCCGTTCGTGGATCGTGCGAGCGGTTGGCTGGATCTAATGGGGCAAGCCGCCGACCTGCACCCGATCACCCGCGCCGCTATGGGCTTTCACCTATGGGGCCTAGCGGGGCTCGGGCAGCACGGCGACCGGATGGAAGCGGCTGTCACAGCTGCGCGGATCGCTGCCAGCGAGGGGAGAGGAGCAGTCTTCGCGCCTCTGGCAATGGGCGGGGCAGGGGGTCTTCGCGCCGGTGGCCCACCCGCCGACCGTCTTGTGCGTTGGCTCGACGGGATGGAGACGGCATGCCTGACCGCGATGCGGCAGCTTGACGATATCGAGGCATGGTCGGCGCGGGCAGTGGCCGAGATGGCATCGCTCTCGGGCAGGACGCCCGCGGCTCTGCGCGCGGTGCTGACCGAATGGCCGTTCGTCTCTGCACCGATGGCCGAGGCCCTGACTGGCGCCAGCCGCGCCGCCGTCCAGCGCAACCTTGCATGGCTGGAAGCGCGCGGCCTGATCCGCGAGGTGACAGGACAGGGGCGATTCAGAATGTGGTGCACTGCGAACTGAAGGTTAGCGTGGGTGTTGACGGCCCAGTTGGCAGTAGCGGTGACCGCGAGCGCGCGGCAGGGCGCGCAGAAAATCACCGACACTTAATGCATTTGTTGCACTTATTTCATATATGGTGGTAGAGAACAGAAAACGGAGAGGAGACCACCACCTTCCGCCCACCCCGCAGGACGCAGCGATCGCACGCGTCTCTGGGCAGGCATTGTCACGCTTTGCCCGGGCGCGCGCGCCGTTGAAGCTTCGCGTGACAGACTCCGAGCAGATGGAGCCGATAGAGCTTCCTGCAGACGCTGTATCGCTGCTCATGGAAATCCTCGAGGCGATGGCAGCGGGGCGCGGGGTCACCATCATCCCCGAGAATGCAGAGCTCTCGACAGTGCAGGCAGCTGAGGTCCTGAGCGTCTCGCGGCCGTTCCTGATCAAACTACTCGAGAATGGAAGCATCCCGCATTGGAAGGTAGGCAAGCATCGCCGCGTCCGCATGGAGGACGTGATGTCCTACAAGGCCGCGATCGACAACGAGCGTGAAGCGGTGCTCGACCAACTAGCCGCCGACGCTCAAGAGCAGGACATGGGCTACGGCTCGAAATGAGCCAGTACACGGTCCTGTTCGACGCGAACGTCCTTTGTCCCGCTCCAACAATTGGCGGTCACGGACCTTTTCAAGGCCAAGTGGACGGCCGACATCCATCGGGAATGGATTGACGCCCTTCTGCGCAACGAACCTCATCGGGACCGGGCGGCGCTGGAACGAACTCGCGACTTGATGGACAGGGCAACACGCGACTGCCTGGTCACCTGCTACGCGGCATTGGTGCCGGCCCTATCACTGCCGGACTCCGACGATCGACATGTTCTGGCGGCCGCAATCGTTGGGCGCTGTGACGCCATCGTCACTCAAAACCTGAAGGACTTCCCACCTGAGACACTTTCGCCTTTCGGCATCGAGACCCAGCACCCTGACGACTTCTTCCGCAACCAACTGTCTCTCGCGCCCGGTCTGGTCTGTTCCGCGCTCCGCAAAGTTCGCGCGCGCCTCAAGAATCCGCCCAAAAGCGTCGACGAGTATCTCGCGATCCTGACGCAGCAAGGGCTGGTCGCCACGGTTGCCGACCTGGAGCAGTTCGCCGACCTGCTTTGATCAGCGCCTCCGCGTTCCTATCTTGGACGGCCACCTTTCGGCTTCGCTATCGTCAGCTGGTCCCCTGCAATCGCGCGATCTCGCTAGATGTCACGGCCCGCCCATAGAATGCAACGGCACCCTTGCACAGTCGGCAAGCTGCCGTCGCAGCCACTTGTTGCGCAGATCCGCGTCGTTCCTTCGATGCCAGAAGACCGACACAGGGAAGCGTCTAATTTCCAGAGGCGCCCCAAAGGTGACAAGCCCGAAGGACGGCGCGAAGGCCTGTGCGACGCGAGATGGCAGCGTCACCAGAGCGTCCGACGCGGCAACGGCTGCAAGGGCCGGAAGGAACCCGGGCAAGCCCAGAACCACATTGCGTGACATCCCGACGGCCTCGAGTTGCTCATCCACGACCCCGCGCAGGTCGCCGCCCGGTGCCACGAGGACATGATCCGCTGCACAGTAACTATCGAGATCGAGTGGTCGCGACAGGCTGCCCGGCCTCCCCGCGACGAGGTAGCTTTCCTCATAGAGTCGTTCGCCCAGGATCGTGTCGGGCACGTTCCACAGAAACCCGAGGGACAGGTCGACCCGCCCGTCGATCAGCGCCTCAACCGCGTCGCTGCGCGCTAGCGGCAGGACGGACAGGCGCAGGCCTGGCGCCTGTGCGCGCAAGCACGCGACAAGGGGCGGGATGAGCACCGCCTGCTGGGCGTCAAGGGCGGCAATCCGCACAACTCCAGTGGCCACGCCGGGATCGAAGAAACGCGCCGCACCCAGCGCTCCGCGCAACGCCTCGACCGCCTGCGCCAGCGGTGCCTCGAGTGTCAACGCGACCGCGGTCGGTTCCATCCCGTAGGGGCGGCGCAGAAACAATTCGTCCTCGAAGATGTCGCGTAAACGCTTCAGGGCTTGGCTGATGGCCGACTGTGTCAGGCCCAGTTCAGTGGCCACGTCCAGTGCCTTGCGGTGCCGAAGCAGCCCCAGGAACACCAGAAGCAGCGTCAGGTCCAGTCTCCGGAGTTGCGATGTGCTTAAGTCAGACATCATGCTTATTCATTTTTGTGTCTTTCTTCAGATCAGTATCTCTTGCGGGCAGAGTGAAGCAAGGCGAGATTTCATGCAGATCGCGATCATCGGTTCGGGCAAGGTCGGGAGCGCCATTGCGCATAGCCTCTCAGGCAAAGGTCATGTCGTCGCGTTGGGTGTGCGCGACCCGATGGCGGCCAAGGTCGCCGCCATTGCTGACGCGACCGGAGCGACAGTGGCAGACCCGACAACAGCCGCACAGGGCGCTGACATCGTGATCCTCGCCCTGCCCTGGGGCGCGGCCGCCGCAGCCGTGGCGACGCTTGGTGACCTCCGCGGAAAGATCGTGATCGACTGCATGAACCCGCTGGGCATGGTCGATGGCGCGCTGGCGCTTGTCCTCGGCCACACCTCATCGGGCGGTGAGACGGTGCAGGACTGGCTACCCGAGGCGCGCGTGGTCAAGACGCTCAATCAGGTCGGCGCCGAGATCATGGCCGACACCGCCGCTCTGCCCGGCCGCCCCGTCATGTTCATGGCCGGGAACGACCCGGCCGCCAAGGAGGCCGTCGCCCAACTGCTGGCCGACCTTGGTTTCGAGCCGCTGGACGCCGGCGACATCACCAAGGCCCGCCTGCTCGAGCCCTTCGGGATGCTCTGGATCAATCAGGCGATGGCGCGCGGCAAGGGTCGCGCGTGGGCCTTTGCCGCCGTCGATCGCCATGGAGCGCAGGGCGTCTGACCCAATCACCCTCTCACAAAGGACCATCTGGATGACCCGCCTCAAGACAGCTACCCTGATTGCCGCGCTTGCCGTGCCTGCGACGGCAATGGCCGACACCTTTGTTCTTGTGCACGGCGCGTTTCAGACCGGCGCGGTGTGGGACGGAACCGTCGCAGCCCTCGAAGCGGCCGGGCATTCGGCTATCGCTGTCGATCTGCCTGGTCGTCCTGGTGACGGCCGCATCCCCGGCGAGGTCACGATGAGCGATCACGTCGCAAACGTCATAAGCGTGATCGAGGCGGCCGGCCCTGACCCTGTCGTTCTAGTCGGGCACAGTTTCGGCGGCATGACGATCTCGGCCGTGGCTGAGGCTGCGCCCGACCGGATCGCCACGCTGGTCTATGTGGCGGCCTATCTGCCGGCGGTGGACCAGAACCCAGGCGAGTCGATGCAGGATCTGGCGCTGTCGGACCGCCACGGCGGCTGGCAGGCCGACAGCTTTGTCGTGGCACCCGACTATGCCACCGCCTCGGTCAACCCGCGCGACCGGGCGGCGCTCTTTGCCAATGATGCAGACACCGATCTGGCGGCCGCCATCGCGGCCGCGATGGTGGACGAACCGCTTGCACCGATCGCCACGCCGGTGGCCCTGACCTTGGCGCGCTTCGGGCAGGTCCGTGCGGCCTATGTCGTGACGCTGCGCGACCGGGCCGTGTCGACCGACCTGCAACTGACCATGCTGGGGCGCGGATCGGTGGCCGAGGCGGTGCCGATGGACACCGGCCATGCGCCCCATCAGGTGGACCCGCAGGCCATGGCCGCCGCCCTGATCCGCGCCGCGACGCCGGAGGTCGAATGACCTTGCCCTCGGCCCCCGTCACGATCACCGTTCGCCGCAGGGTCAGGCCGGGGCGCGAAACGGACTACGAAGCGTGGCTGCAACGGTTGACCCAGGGCGCGGCCGAGGCGTTCCCCGGCTATCTGGGCGCCGAGTTCCACCGCCCCGGGGCCGATGGCATCTATCGCAACGTGTTCCGCTTCGACACGCCGGAGCAACTGGAAGCCTTCGAAGGGTCCGAGTTTCGCGCCCGGATGCTGGCCGAGGCCGCGCCGATCTTCGCCGCCGATGCGGCCTGGGAACGGATGACCGGCCTTGAATTCTGGTTCGACGCGCCGCCCGGCACCCGCCTCCCGCAGCCCAGCCCGCACCGCATGGCGCTGGTTCTGATCGCGGTGGTGTTCGCGCTGGTGCTGATCCTGAACCTTGTGCTTGGCCCGGTGATGTCGGGCTGGCCGCTGGCGCTGCGGTTGCTGGTGCTGGTCACAATCCAGATCGGGCTGATGACCTATGTCATTATGCCCAGCCTGACGCCGCTGATAGCGCGATTCATCTATCCGAAGATATCAACCCATTGAAAGGGAACGGCCATGACCGCCGCAATCGACACGCACGGAAAGAAGAAAGTCCTCATCATCGCCGCCAATCCCGGCACCTCTCCCACGACTGGCTGGCCGGTGGGGTTCTGGTGGGCCGAACTGACCCACCCGTTCTGGACCTTCACCGAGGCAGGCTACGGCGTGGACATCGTCAGCCCGAAGGGCGGCGACCTTATAGCCGATAGCTATTCCGACCCCGAGGATGCCAGCGGATATTCCGCGCATGACCTGATCTCGCTGGGCTTCAAGAAAAGCCCGCCCCATGCGGCACTTCTGCAAGGCACCCGCTCCATCGCCGAGGTCGATCTTTCCGATTATGACGCGATCTTCGTGACAGGCGGGCAGTCGCCCATGATCACCATGATTGACGACACGGACCTGCTCGCTTTCGTGGCGCGCGCCTACGAGGCAGGCAAGATCGTGGCGGTCGTCTGTCACGGCACCTGCATCCTGCTGAAGACCCGGCTGTCCAAGGGTGATCTTCTGGTCAAGGGCAAGACCTGGACGGGCTTCGCCAATTCCGAGGAGGCCTTTGCAGACGGGTTCGTCGGGATGAAGGTCCAGCCCTTCTGGATCGAGGACGAGGCGAAGATTTTACCCGACACCAATTTCGTGGTGAACTCGATGTTCAAGGCCTTCGCGGTGCGCGACGGCAACCTGATCACCGGCCAGCAGCAGTTCTCAGGCGCTGCGGCGGCGGAACTGGTGGTGCAAACGTTGGGCCGGTGACGAAATAGAGACTTCGATCCTCGGAACGAAGCGGTGGCACCGCGAAAACCCGATGCAGGATGTAGAAATCGGGACCATCCTGATCGTCATGGGGTATCGGCGCCCATTCCGGGCACTGCCACACCAGAGAGGATATGGATCCCATGAACGCCCTGCTTCCCGCTCTCACCATTGCCGCCGCCGCGCTGGCATGTCCCGTCGCCGCGCAATCCGCTGACCGCACCGTGCTGCAAACGCTGTCTGGCACGTTCCACAGCCCATCCGTCGAGGACTGGTATGGCGGCTATGGCACCCGAGAGTTCGTCTTCGCTGATGGCCGGTGGAGCCTGACCTTCATCCACGCAATCGACCCCGGAATGACGCAGCGCACCTTCCAGTTCCGCACCGGGGGCGCCTACGAGGTGCGAGAGGCGTCCGGAGCCGTGCCGGGGGCCTTTCACACGGTGTTTGACCAGGGCTGGAAGCACCTGACGCTGCTGACCCCTGTGCCCGAAATCGCCGCCGCCATGGGCATGGCCGATTGTGGCTTGATCGTGAACCTCGAGGCCGACATTTCGGAAACCGGCTGCGCGGCATGGCGTCCCGTGGCAGACTGCGGGCAGGATCACGACCTGCTGGCGCTGTCGGCGGATGGCCTGCACTTCGGCCAGCGCCCCGCCGACAACGACATGTGCACCGCTGACCGCACGCCGACGGCGCTGCTCACTGCCGTTGTGGCCCGCTGAAAAGGACGAAAGCCATGCACTACATGATCCTGAACTATACCCCGCCGTCCGAATATGCCGATGCCGATGCGGTTGCCGCCGCGGCCGAAGGCGTGGTCTGGGGCGCCTATACCCGTGCGCTGATCGAGGCGGGGGTTTTAGTGGGCGGCAATGCCCTGCACCCGTCGCATACCGCCACCACCCTGCGCGTGCGGGGCGAGGGGCGCGACATCCAGGACGGCCCCTATGCCGCCAGCAAGGAACAGTTCGGCGGCTACTACATCATCGACGTGCCCGACCTCGACACTGCCCTGCACTGGGCAGCCCTGAACCCAGCGGCATCCTCGGGCGCGGTCGAGGTGCGGCCTGTCGTGATGCGCGGGTCGGCGTGAGCGCGACTGACGAGATCGAAAGGGTGGCGCGCCTGTCGCATGGCAGGCTCGTCGCCATTCTGGCCAGCCGCACTGGCAATGTGACGGCGGCCATGGATGCGCTGTCGGATGCGGTCGACCGCGAACTGGAGGTCTGGCCGGTGCAGGGCGTCCCGGCCAGACCTGAGGGATGGCTGATCGCGACGGCCCGCCACCGCGCGGCGGATGCCGGGCGCACCGCCGCCCGCGCCGCCGCGGCAGCCGAGGCTCTGACCCTTATGGAAGAGGAGCGCATGGACATGGGGCATGCCGCAACGCCGGACCGCATCCTGAACCTGATGTTCGTCTGCGCCCATCCGGCCATTGAGGCGCGGATGCGAACGCCGCTGATGCTGCAACTGGTGCTAGGCCTCGATGCGCGGCGGATGGCAGGGGCCTTCCTGATTGCGCCCGGCACGCTCGGCCAGCGGCTGACCCGCGCGCGCGCCAAGATCGAGGCCGCGCGCATAGGCTTTGCACTGCCGGACGGGGACGAACTGGCCCCGCGCCTCGCCAATGTGCTGGACGCTGTCTATGCCGCATTTACCGTCGGCATCGACGGCGAGGGCGCTGGGGATGCCAAATCCACCTCGCTCGCGCGTGAGGCGCTGTGGCTCGGCAGCCTGATCGCCGCACAGATGCCCGAAGCGTCGGAGGCGCAAGCCCTGTTCGCGCTGATGCTTTACACGCAGGCGCGTCGGCCGGCGCGGGTCGATGGATCGGGCTGCCTGATCCCGCTGGATGAGCAGGACACGAGTCTTTGGGATGCGCGCATGATGGCGGATGCCGACCTTGCGCTGCGGTTGGCCGCCGGCGCACCCACACTGGGCCGCTACCAGATCGAGGCCGCGATCGCCGCCGCCCACGCCGACCGGCGCCACGGCCATCCGACTAATTGGGGTGCCATCGCCGGGCTCTATCGCGGCCTAGCAGCACTGCATCCGACAACGGGGGCGCTGACCGGGCTTGCCGCGGCACTGGGAGAGGCGGGAGATCCTGCCGCCGGGCTTACTGTCTTTGATGCCGCCGACGCCACCCACGCTGCCGCCTATCAGCCCTGGTGGGCGGTGCGCGCGCATCTGTCGGCCCTCGCGGGTGCCTCGGGGCAGGCCATCGCCTGTTACGACCGGGCGATCGCCCTGTGCCCCGATCCGGCGGCCCGCGCGTTTCTTGAAAGGAAGAAGGCAAATCTTCGGTCGTCCTGTCTCGCTGACCTGCCACGGGATTTTTCCTCCACCAGCGACTAGAGTCCGCCCCAAGGAAGGGACGGACGATGAAGCGAACGATATGAACCGAAGAGCAGATCATTGGCATCCTGCGGGAGCATGAGGCCGGTGCGAAGTGCGCCGATCTCTGCCGCAAGCACGGGATGTCGGAAGGCACGTTCTACGCCTGGAAGGCGAAGTATTCCGGGATGACGGTGTCCGAGGCCAAGCGGCTAAAGGCGCTGGAGGACGAGAATGCGAAGCTGAAGAAGCTGCTGGCCGAGCAGATGCGGGACATGGCGGCGATGAAGGAACTCTTGTCAAAAAAGTGGTAGCGCCGTGAAGCGCGAGGCAGTCGCGCATCTGAAGGCCCTGCTTGGGCTGTCGGAACGGCGGGCGTGCCGGATTGCCGGGGCGGACCGGAAGACGGTGCGGTATCAACCGCAGCGTGCGCCGGACACGGCCCTGCGGGGCCGGTTGCGGGATCTGGCCAATGAGCGGCGCAGGTTCGGCTACCGGCGGCTGTTCGTGCTGCTGCGACGCGAGGGAGAACCGTCAGGGATCAACCGCATCTACCGGCTCTACAGCGAGGAAGGGTTAACCGTCCGTAAACGCAAAGCGCGCCGCAAGGCGCTTGGCACAAGGGCCCCGATCCTGGTCGAAGCCCGTGCAAACGCCCGCTGGTCGCTGGATTTCGTCCACGATCAGTTCGCCTGCGGACGGCGGTTCCGGGTGCTGAATGTGGTGGATGACGTCACGCGCGAGTGCCTCGCTGCGATCCCCGACACCTCGATCTCGGGCCGCCGCGTGGCACGGGAACTGACGGCGTTGATCGAACGGCGTGGCAAGCCCGGGATGATCGTCTCCGACAACGGGACGGAACTGACCTCGGATGCGATCCTGAAGTGGTGCGCCGAGACCAAGATCGAGTGGCACTACATCGCGCCGGGAAAGCCGATGCAGAATGGGTTCGTCGAGAGTTTCAACGGCCGGATGCGGGACGAATTTCTCAACGAAACGCTGTTCCGAAACCTCGCCCATGCCCGCGACCTGATCGCCGCCTGGGTCACCGACTACAACACCGCGCGGCCCCACTCGGCCCTCGGCTACCAGACCCCCGCAGGTTTCGCCCTGCATCTGACCACCGCAATCGCCCGACCCGCTGCACTCGATGAGAGTTCCGCGCGCCGGGCGATTGCTCAACCCGCGCCAACAGGCGTAAATGACCACCGGGCTCCGGTCATGGCTGGATGAAAGACCCGTGGCAGGTCATCGCGGCTGTAGGAATCGCAGGGGTCCGGAACGTCATGGGGTAGCGACCGCAAGGAGTTTCCCCATGACTGACAGACCTATCGCTATCGTCACCGGCGCGTCTTACGGGATTGGTCGCGCAATTTCCGACCGGCTGACAAGAGACGGCTATGAGGTTTTCGGGAGGTGCGGTATAGAAATTGGCAGTTCGCCTTTGACGCTGCGGCATTTCCGGTCGAGGCGCGACACAACAGTGGCAGGCTTTTGGACAGCAGCCCTCTGGGAAGTGCTGCTAACGTCCGGCAACTCGCTACAGAAACACTTCTGCCGAAAGATTCTCCCTACGTTCTGAAACTCTTACCTGCGCCGTCGCGTAACTCCGATGTGGTTCAGCCTTAGACCACAGAACCCAGCAGGAGTAAGATCATGAATACGAAGACAATCGGAGCCGCCGTGGCTCTGTTCGCGCTGACCATCGGCGCCGCGACTTCCAGCTTTGCCAAAGGCCATGACCAAGGTTTCGGCGCTCAGCTTGCAGGTCCGGCGACCGCTGGCAAGGTCGATGATGGCCAGAGCAACCGTGACGGCATGGGCGCCGAAACGTCATATGGCAAGACCGATGCTTCGATCGAGGCGAAGGACGATGTAAAAGGCAAAAGCAATGTTGCCCGCGACCGATCGGCTCCCGGTCACCCCAGCAACTGAGGTCCGGCAGATCTTTGCCGTAAACGATCTGACCCGGCGGTCCCTTTGGGGTCGCCGGACAGAGTGACCGATCGACAACGCGGGGATGTTGATGCTGAAACAACTTGTTTTGACGACGGCCTGGGCGTTCTGCGCAACCGGCGTGCAGGCGCACGAATTCTGGGTCGAGCCGCAGCCTTTTCAGGTGCTGGTCGGCGAACAGCTCCAACTTGACCTTCGCGTTGGCCAGATGCTCGAGGGCCGCTCTTATCCTTATCTTTCGCACAAGTTTGCCCGGTTTACTGTGGACGACGCAACCCACATCAACCCATTGGCAGGGAATGAGGGCGACATCCCCGCAATGACCTATCAGGCCGATACGCCGGGCCTGCATGTCATCAGCTATCATGCGCTGCCCGAACGTCTGACCTACGACAGTTTTGCCGATTTTGCCGCCTTCCTCGAAGAAGAGGGGCTGGCAGAGGTTATTCTGCGCCACCGTGCGCGCGGGCTGCTGGAGACCGGGTTTTCCGAAGGCTACAGCCGCAACGCCAAAGCATTGGTTCAGGTCGGCGCGCCCGAGCAAGGACAGACCGACCGGGTGGCAGGCCTGCCTTTCGAACTGGTCGCGTTGGAAAATCCCTATGCCGCGCAGGACCAGCTTCATGTGCGGTTGCTGTGGCAAGGGGCACCGTTCGCCGATGCGCAGGTGACACTCTTTCATCGACCCACATCGGGCGAGGTCACGCGCCAAATCTTCCGCACCGATGCAGGCGGTGGTGCCCTGATCCCGTTCACGGCCAGCGGCACCTACCTTCTCAGCGCCGTCCACATGGAGGAACGCCCGGCAGAAAGCGGCGAGGTCTGGCACAGCACCTGGGCCTCGCTGTCCTTTGGCTGGGCAGCGGGGGTGAAGCCATGAGAGCGATATTTGCGCTTCTGGTTCTGATCCTGTTTCCCGCGCAACTGGCAGCGCATGAAATGCGCCCGGCGATCGCCACGGCAGACCTTCGCGCGGACGGAAGTTTCGATCTGGTGATTTCGCTGAACCTTGAGGCTATCATGGCCGGGGTGGGGCCCGAACACGCCGACACGAAGGACAGCCCGCAAGCCCTGGAGTATGACGGACTGCGCGCGCTGCCACCCGAGGAACTGCGTGACAGGTTCAGCGCCTTTGCGCCCCGGTTGGAAAGCGAAATCTCCCTTTCGCCTGCGGCGGGTCCGCAGACCAAATTGACGACAACCGGCCTGAGCATCCCACCCGTCGGCGATCTTGAAACCTCCCGGATTTCCGAAATCACCCTGCGAGGCCTCCTGCCACCGAACACCGATACGGTCCGGTGGTCGTTCGACCCTGTCTTTGGCGATAGCGTCATCAGGCTGCGGCGCGCGGGCGAGACGGACCTCTTCCACTCGCAATACGTCAGTGGCCCGGCAAGCTCCCCGATCTCGCTGGTTCCCGGTGTCGAAAGGTCGGTCGCATCGGTCTTTGCCGAATATCTTCGGCTTGGCTTCATCCACATCATCCCGCGCGGGCTGGACCACATCCTGTTTGTCGTGGGCCTGTTCCTTTTGTCCACGCGGCCATCGGTCCTGTTGTGGCAAGTGAGCGCCTTCACCGTGGCGCATACGATCACGCTCGCCCTTGGCTCTCTTGGGATCGTTCAGCTTTCGCCCGCCATCGTGGAACCCCTGATCGCGCTGTCAATCGTCTATGTCGCGGTCGAGAATCTGATGGCGACCCGCCTGAGCGCATGGCGTCCGGTTGTGATCTTTGGCTTCGGGCTGCTGCACGGCCTTGGCTTTGCAAGTGTGCTGGGTGAGGTCGGTCTGACCACCGGCCATTTCGTGACCGGCCTCGTCGCCTTCAACATCGGAGTAGAGCTGGGCCAGCTTTCGGTCATCGCGGCCTGCCTGCTGGGCGTCGGCTGGGCGATGCAGCGCCCGATCTATCGGCAGGCCGTCATCATTCCTGGTTCCACTGCCATCGCTCTAATCGCCGCCTACTGGGCAGTGGAAAGGACATTTGCCTGACGTTCCCATTGACACCGCGAGTTCGCCGTTTCCAGCAGCGCGACAGCTATTTCAGGATCGTAAAGTCGATGGAGCGACGACACTCAATCGCAACACTGTTTCCTCCAGCAGGTCGATGTCTTTGCTCGTTGTCCAGTCCTTGCAGATTGTGTCACGCAGGCAGAGGTGTCCTTCACGGTGCTATCTGACACGGCTGCAATTCCCGCATCCGAGCGCTGTAACATGATCTCAACGTTGAGGGCTGGCGGCGTCCCCTCATCGAGAACACCGGGATTGAACCGAAAACACACGAGGTCGTTCAACTCGGGGTCAACAACTCCAAGGCAGGTTCATGCGCCATCAACCTGATCCGATACTGGACCTCAGCGATGCCCTGATCGATCAGCCGCCCGAACTTGGCCACGCGCCATGATCATCATCCAGATCTTGAGCGCCCGGAATCTCCGTGTTCTATCCAGATTGTAACAGCACAGGAACTCTGCCGCAGCAATGCCAAGTGACATTTTCTAGGAGGTACTCGGCATCTTCCGCGAAGATCTTCAGATGCTGCCATCGGCATGCAGCTACAGCCCTTGCTCAGCGCACAGATCGGCATCAACAAGGGCGAGCCACATCACGCGTTGAAGGACGCCTTGCACATCCGGCGCCAAGACGAAATCTGTGACCCCACTACTGAAGGAAACGCCTCCGCATTGCAGGTCTGAATCTGCTCGCCACCGTCAACATCTGCCGGAACACCAAGCGTCTCGGACACGCTGTCACGTTGCGACAGCATGCTCTTACATGGTGATGCAACCAGACGGCTGTGACTCTTCAGACGGGCATCCAAATGAAAAAGGTTTCGGTTGCGAGCCATCTCCGTGAAGAGCACGATTGAATGAGCCGGTAACTCTTGGTTCACGTTCCGCCGTGGCTCCAGACTGGTCAAGCAGCAGGGCTGATGTTCAGGTTCTGGCTGAAGAAGTTCTTCGGATCATAGGTCGCCTTGATCTTCGCCAGCCGGTCATAGTTTTCGCCAAAAGCGGCGCGAATGACATCCGGTTTCTCGTCGGCCAGGAAATTGGCATAGTAGCCCCCGTTCGAGAAGGGTTGGAGCGCATCGCTCGTCGATTTGGCCCAGTCCATGTGCAGGTGATCCTCGGCCGGATCGGTCCATTGCGGCATGAGGCCGATATCGAATTCGGCCGAACGGTGCCCGAACGCGCTTGACGCTGCACCACTGCGACCAGCGGCGCCGCAATAATACTCGATGACAACGCTCGACAAAGGTGAGCGCATGGCATCGGCTTGGGCAACCAGCACATCGATTGCAGCGTCGCTCAGTTCGTTGACGAAGGCCGACTTCCAGTAGTTGCGGGTGCCGTCCGGGAAAGCACCATCAAGGAGTTTCTGCATTACCGGGAATGGCATCGGCTGGATCGCATCCAGAATCGGTGGGCCGAAGGTCCTGAGAGGGGCGAGGTCACGCTGGGCCTCGTCCGGGTCACCCGAATGACACGCAACTATCGCAACAGCCGGCATCCCGTCTGGCGTAGTCAGCATTGCTGCATATGCAGTGACTGTGTCGGGCGCGCCGGCCACATAGTCCCGATAATTGCGCAGCACTGCGACTGCCATTTCGCGCGGGTAAACGAGCAGGCCGCCCGTGACCGTCGAGACCGGGTAGGCCCGGTAGGTGAACGCCGTGACGACGCCAAAATTGCCGCCGCCGCCACGGAGCGCCCAGAACAGGTCCGGATTCTGGGTCGCGCTGGCAGTCATCAGCACGCCGTTGGCAGAGACCACGTCAAAGGCCACGACATTGTCGCAGGTAGGCCCGTAGCGACGGACCAGCCAGCCGACGCCGCCGCCCAAAGTCAGCCCGCCGATGCCTGTCTTCGATACAACGCCAAGTGGCACAGCCAGCCCGTGAAGATGGGTCTCACGATCGACGTCGCCGAGTGTAGCGCCTCCCTGCACATGCACGACGCGTTCCGTGGGATCGACGAATACGCCGCGCATGTCGGAAAGGTCGATAACCAGCCCACCATTGCAAAGCGCACGGCCAGCGACATTGTGCCCACCGCCGCGCACGGCGACCAGAATATCATGTTCGGCCGCGAATTTGACCGCCTGGATGACGTCCGCCACGCCTCGGCACCGCACTATCAGACCGGGGTGGCGTTCTATCATTGCATTCCAGATCCGCCGTACCTGATCGTAGTCCGCATCGTCAGGACCGATGACCTTGCCTGCGAGGTCCGATGCCAAAGCCGAAATTGCTTCTTCCGCGACCGAATGCCCGGCGCGGTTCACCAGTGCTGTCATTACCGTGTACTCCCCTCTTAGGCCCGATTCCGGGCGCCATAATCATGTCCCCGTCAGTCACCAAGATCGGATTATCATAGCAGGTTTACATAGCGCTGTCCGAAGACTCTCTTATCGCTGAAGGGCAGGTGCAGGTCCGTGCGCGCTCAGCATATTGCGCCGGTGGCAGGAATGGCAGGCACCTCGTATTTTTCGCTTCGACTATACAAGTTTTCAAGTAACAGGAGCATTTTTGTTTGAGATGGATCAAATGGCCGGCCTCAGCGAATGTTCGAAGTATGGCGATCATGCGAACAACTTCGCCTGATTTCACGCGGCGCCCTTCTTGGCGCGGCAATAGCAAGACGCCAGGATAACCACCTCGGCCCGCGCCAACGCTTGATCCAGCAGCTGCCTCACATGACGCCTTTCTACCGTTTCGTCGCGTCGGCGCAGGCATTCGTCCAGCCCGTGCAGGCTCCAGACGTTGCGCGGATGCTGGCAGGGGCGTGGCAGGGTCTGGTCAAGGCCCAAATCGGCTCGATAAACCGCCTCGGCTTCGGCATACCTGTCTGCCTCCATAAGCAAGGCGCCAAGAGCGTGGCGAGTCGGCTGCATCCAGCCCCAAGGTTCGTCATACAGCATGTCGTCGTCCAACAGTACGGCGGAGCGCAGGTGTTCCAGCCCCTTCTCGGTGTGTCCCGATTTATAGGCAAGTTCGCCAAGCATCATCTGTTCGGCCACCAGCAAGACCGCCGAGCAGGGATTGTTGAACATCATCCACCCCTCAGGAACGGCCTGTTGAGCGGATGCAAAGGCCTCGCGCTCAGCGCGGGCCTCTTCGATACGACCAAGATTTGCCAGTGCGACTGTCCGGGCATAATGAAGCAGGGCGGTGGTGAAGCAGTAGAGTGCGGGGTCGGGGGGAAAAGGCTCGTCCAAGATCTCGTGCCAGCGGCCAAACCGGACCAGCACGTGGAATTTCATGCCGATGAATGCCTCAAAGAATTCGGGCATATATCGGACCACCGGGTAGGGGAGTGCCTCGCGCAGCGCCGCAGCCGCTGCCAGGGCCGTGGTCGGGCGGGCTTGGAACATCGCGCCGTAGATCACGAAATGCAGATTGTGGATGCGGTAGATCGTGTAGAAATTCTCACCGCCAGCATGGTGGAAGTATTTCCGGTCAACGACTGTGGCACGCAGATTGCGCGAGATCACGTTGTGATAATCGCCGCATAGGACGTCGATATGTGTGGCCATGTGCACCAGATGGCCCGAGTCGGGAACCAGGTCCACCAGCCGGTCACCGTGCCGCAGGGCCTTTTCGGGTGTCGGCGACATTTCCATCAGGTGGATATACAAGTGTAGAAGGCCCGGATGATCCCACGCGGCGGGGTCATGGGCCAAGGCACCCTCCAACACTGTCTGCGCTTCAAGTGTCGATGCCCCCTTAGCCGGTCCGCGCGCTTGCAGATCCCAGAGCTTCCAAGGGGTGCGGTTCATCAGAGCCTCGGCATAGATCGCCGTCACGTCCAGATCATCGGGAAACGCCGCATGGACCCGTCGCATCTCTTCGGCGAAGGCGTCGTTCCACGGCCCGTAATCCTCGATCGCGGGATCGGTCGGAAACCGCGCGGCCAGTGCCATCAGTATCGCATGTTCTGCCGGTGTGGCGCGGTCAGCCACCGCTGCCGCCCGTTTCAGCGACAGATGCGCCCTGTCCAGCGCGGCAACCTTCTCCTCGGGGCTGAAGAACTCCCATAGCTTGTTGTAGTTCGGCCCGATGGCATGGGCGATCCCCCAGTGCGCCATGACGCAATCGGCATCGTACTGCAGCACGTTCTCGAAGCAGACAATCGCCTCTTCGTGGTTGAAACCGTAGAGCCAGACCAAGCCCCGGTCGAACCAGAGCTGCGCCTCGGTCCGGCTCGTGGTGATCTTGCGTGAAAAGCTTCCCAGATCGAAGTAGTCCATGTTGATCCTCCTGCTTTTGCCGCAGCCTTGCCCGGGCTTGCGCCTTGGCTCAAATCCGGAACGGCTTCATCGACTGCCTGACGTCGTTGCAATCGAAGTTGCCACAAGTTCGCTGCCGATCCGAAGAACTTCTTGCACCAACAGGTCTAGATCCGTGCGTCTGGTCCGGTGGTTGCAGATCGCTACACGCAGGCAGTGACGCCCTTTCACCGTGGTGTCCGAGACGGCGGCAACACCTGTCTCCTGCATCCGCAGCATGATCTCGGTGTTCAACGCGCGCAGCGCGCTTTCGTCAATTCCGCCGGGATTGAAGCGAAAACAGACGATGTCGACCACGGTCGGTGCCATCTGCTCCAGCAGCGGTTGGAGCGCGATCAGTCCCGTCAGATACTGCGCCTGTGCGATTCCCTGATCGATCAGCCGCCCGAATTTCTGGGCCCCCTGTTCCTTGAGCATCATCCAGACCTTCAACGCGCGAAAGCCGCGCGTCGTGTCCAGGCTATAGTCATGCAGGAATTCCGCCGCCGCGATGCCGCGTGACATCTTTTGCAGATACTCAGCATCTTCGGCAAAGGTGATCCGATGCTGTCTGCGGTCGCGCACCAGCGTGCACCCCACGTCGAAGGGCGCCTGAAGCCCCTTGTGCAGATCGAGGGCAAGGGAATCCGCGCGTTCAATGCCCGTGACCAGATGGCGATGCTCGGGTGCCAGAACGATCAGCGCGCCGATACAACCATCGATATGCATCCACAGCCCTTCCGCTGCGCAAAGGTCGGCGATGGCGGACAGATTATCGATCGATCCGGTGTTGGTGGTACCTGCCGTTGCGATCACGCAAGCCGGTTTGATGCCATGATCACGGTCTGCACGGATTTGGGTCTTCAGCGCGCCCAGATCCATGCGGAAGGCGTCGTCTGATGGGATCTTGCACAGGGATTTCTTCCCCAAGCCCAGCAGGTTCATCGCCTTGTAATGGCAGCTGTGAACCTGATCCGAGGCGTAGAACCGCAAGGACTGCGGCATGGCGTCCACCCCCTCTTGTCGCAGATCGACGCCGGCCATGGCGTTGCGGGCCGCCATCAGGCCGATGATATTTGCCATCGATCCGCCGTTCACCAGCGTGCCGCTGGCACCTTCGGGAAAACCCATCATGTCGCGGATCCAGCCGGTAACCTGTCGATCCACCAAACCTGCCGCCATATTGCCGCCGCCAAGGTTCGACCCGTCGATTGCCGCCAGAAAATCGGCCAGCGCGCCGGTGAAGTTCCCGGCCCCCATGTACCACATCCAGAATCGTGGATGGATATTGCCCATCGGATGCGGCATCAGATGGGCGGTGATCTCGGAATAGACCTCGTCCAGCGGCAGCGGCACTTGCGGCAACAGGCCGTCAAAGCCCGCGCGGGCAGACAAGGGCATCTCTTGCCACAAGGGTCGGTCGCGCACACTGTTCAGATGGTCGATGGCGTCGTCGACCATCCGGTGGGCCAGTGCCCGGGTGGCATCCCAGTTGGAGGGATCCAGAGTCTCTTCCGCGAAATTGGTGTCTTGCATTGTCATGACCTACCCCCGGCGCTGCGATCTTTTGCTGCATTCAGCCAAGCTGAAAGCCAGGTGTCGATTGCGACAGCGCCACCTCGTCCGCATCCATGTCCTCGGGAATGTCGGCAAAAAGCGGCGTCGTCAGATAGCGCTCGCCTGTGTCGGGCAGCATCGCGAGGATGACGGACCCCGGCTCTGCTCGTTCTGCGATGCCCATCGCTACGGCAAAGCTCGCGCCGCCTGAGATGCCGGTCAGAATGCCTTCGCGCTGCGCAAGCTTCTTGGCCCAAGCGACGCCGTCCGCGCCCGTGACCGGGATCAGCTCATCATAGCCGCCACTGTCCAGACATTCCTGAAGGACGTTGGGAATGAAATCGGGTGTCCATCCCTGTATCGGATGCGGCTCAAAGCTCGGGTGACTGGCGGCTGGCGCACCACCTATGCCGCGCGCCTGCGCCACGCCACTGCCGACCAGTTGGGCGTTCACAGGCTCGGTCAGGATGATCCGCGTATCCGGCCTTTCCTTGCGCAGCACGCGCGCAAGACCTGTCACTGTGCCACCGGTGCCATAGCCAGTCACAACATAGTCAAGCCGATCTCCCGCGAAATCGCCGATGATTTCACGCGCTGTTGTAGCCTCATGGATGTCGGCATTTGCAGACGTTTCGAACTGACGCGCCAGAAACCAGCCATGTTTCTCGGCGAGTTCCACCGCCTTCATGTACATGCCGGTTCCCTTTTGCGCGCGGGGCGTCAGCACAACCTTTGCGCCCATCATGCGCATCAACCGCCGCCGCTCGATTGAAAAGCTATCGGCCATGGTCACGACCAGCGGATAGCCCTTCTGCGCGCAGACCATGGCCAGCCCGATGCCGGTGTTGCCGCTGGTTGCCTCCACCACGGTTTGCCCGGGCTTTAAGGTGCCCGAGCGTTCCGCCGCCTCGATGATGTTCAGCGCCAGCCGATCCTTGACCGAGGCTGCCGGATTAAACGCTTCGACCTTGACGTAAACTCGCACTCCCTTGGGCGCGAGGTTGTTGATCCGCACGACGGGCGTATCGCCCACGGTGTCAAGAATGCTCTCGTAGAGCATCCCGCGCCCCTTGGTGGTCCGTATCGGCATCGCGTCCATAGCCTTGGCCCCCGCTGTTCAGTTTGCGCGGCCCAATGCCCCGCGATGTCGGCAAGGGTACGTCCCAGGGAGAGAAATGCTTGATCTGTTCCTGAAGATTCCCTGAAGAAAAGCGCGATTCTGCGGTATTCTGCCGCATGACATGGATTTTTGGTGACTTTCAACTGGACAGGGAACGGTTCGAATTGCGCCGCGGCACCGATCCGGTGAGGTTGGAGCCGCAGGTGCTCGCGCTTCTTGTGTATCTGGTCCGTTATCGCGATCGCATGGTGACAAAGGACGAGATCGCCACTGAGGTCTGGCCGGGGCGCATCGCCTCTGATGCCAGCATTTCCAGTCGCATAAAGTCGGCACGGCAGGCGGTAGGCGACGATGGCCACCAGCAGACGACGATCCGTACCGTGCACGGCAAGGGTTTCCGGTTCGTGGGCGAAGTTCAGGAAACTGCACCCGCGAAGGTCACCACAGTATTTCCTGCCGCTGAACCGGAAAACGTGCTGACCGGCAAGCCTTCGATCGCCATTCTGCCGTTTCGTCCGCTGGCGATGGCACCAGACCTCGCGATCCTTGCAGAAGCAATTCCCTGCGAAATCATTCAGGCGCTGTCGCATCTGCGCTGGCTGGCAGTCATTGCGCGCGGGTCTTCCTTCCGGTTCCGCGAGCCTGACCCGGACTTGGGATTTGTCGCAACCGCGCTTGGAGCCCGTTATGTGCTGTCCGGGATCATCGAAGCCAATGGGCGCAGGCTTGCTGCAACGCTGGAACTTTCAGACGCCAGCCGGAGTGAGGTGATCTGGGGGGATCGGATTGCTGCACCGCTTGATGCCATCGACGATCTGCGCAACCGCATCGTCACGCATCTTGTCACGGCGCTGGAGGTCTACATTCCGCTGAACGAAGCGACGGTCGCCCAGATGGCCCCTATCGATACGCTGGATGCCTGGGCCAACTATCATCTGGGATTGCAGAATCTGTATCGGTTTACAGCCCAGGATAATCTGCGTGCGACAGGTTGCTTTGAGCGAGCGGTCAAGCTGGACCCGCGATTTGCCCGTGCCCATGCGGGCTTGTCTTTCACAAGTTTTCTGGAGGCCTTTCTTAGACTTGGCCCTGATGTGGCAGAGGCAAGGCGCGCGGCAAGGCGCCATGCCGAACAAGCGCTGGAGCTGGACCCGCTGGACCCGTTCGCGAATTTTACCATGGGCCGTGCCCATTGGCTGACCCATGACCTTGATGTGGCGGCGGAATGGCTAGACCGTGCGACCCGGCTGAACCCAAATTATGCGCAGGCGTACTATTCTTCGGCCATGACCTCGATGTTGACCGGTAACATTGCAGCCACCGAAACCGGCCTGGACCTGGCGTTACAGCTGAGTCCGCTTGACCCGTTGCTCTACGGCATCCACGGCGTTCGGTCGCAGATGTTCATGCAGACCGGTGACTATGCCGCTGCTGCCCGCTGGGGTGACAGGGCGGCCACCACGCCAGGTGCTCACTACTTGATCGCCATGATTGCGATGGCTGCGAACGGCATGGACGGGCGGCACGAACAGGCAAAGCGCTGGCGGCAAACGGTTCGGCGGCTAAAGCCGGATGCAAGCGCCGCGCATTACTTCACCGCATTTCCGACCCGCGACACCGCGTCCAGATCGAAGATCGCAGACGAATTGACCCGCCAAGGCTTTTGATGGGCCGTCAAGTGAGGCTGTGGGCTGCGTCCTGACATCAGTCACAACTACAGCTTCAGAGCGCCGGCATGGGACGATCTTGCCTCCGTCTGGGGCATCTGACCTGTCCTCAAAGCACATAACAACCGCTTTGCCTGTGAAAGCTCACCGACCATGTCCCGCTTCCCTCGGATGCGTGCTGGCCAAACCTGCTCAAATGCGCCGAATGGATGTTGCTGCGACTGGCGATCTGTACGGCAGCTTCGGATATCGCACCTCGGGACAAACGCTTGGCCACAGCGGGAGGAACTTCGCGGATTAGGAGAGATCGATGCAGAAAACTGTCGCTAGCGATATAGCTGTGTTGCCACCGGATGCCAGTGGCGATCGCGCTGTTGCCGAATAGGAAGCCCGTACCGCGCCACGGCTTGCGCCAAGCATTCCTCCGAAAAACGCCAACGTTCACAGTTTCCCGTCGGGAAGTCACGCAAGGCAGTGTATAAGGCTACGGGATCAAGGGGGTTGATCCCAACGGCAACGTCAATGCCGCCTGAAGCGTGAATCAGCGGCACATCACCAGAGGAGGGCGGCCATGGCGGATCCACAATCAATCTCGGACCACTGGGGCAGGGGCGACGTCTTTTCAATGGTGCTTGATGCGATGAAGGCCGCGGGGATCGATCCTGCGACGGTCACCATCGCACAGTTGGCGCCAGTTGATCACTTTCATGCGCGGGGCTTTCCCGCAACCAAGGAGTTGGCCGACATACTGCCGATCCGCCAAGGGGACCATGTTCTGGACATTGGTTGCGGGATCGGCGGGCCGGCGAGGTATCTTGCCGATCGATTTGACTGCCAAGTGGACGGCATCGACATAACAGAACCGTTCGTCGAGGCAGCAAACAAGCTAACCCAACTTGTAGGGTTGGAAGGGCGTGTCACGATACAGTGTGGGGATGGCCAGAAGCTGCTCTACGACGACGAGGTGTTCGACGGCGCCTATGCGCAGCACGTCACGATGAACGTGGCCGATCGCGACAGCTTTTTTGGCGAAGCATTTCGCGTTTTGAAGCCCGGAGCTTTCTTTGCCTTGACGGAACACGGCCTTGGCGCTGCAGGCTCTCCGCACCATCCGGTGCCCTGGTCCGATGATGGCACTGGCGCGTTTCTTGTGACCCCGTCCGAAACGGAGGTGCGTCTGGAAAAAGCGGGCTTCGCCGGAATTGAAGTCACCGATACTGGTGACAAGTATCTCGAAGGTTACAAAGGAGCGATGGCGCTGGCGGAGAAAGGAGAATTGCCCCTGTTCGGGGTTCACATCCTTTTGGGCAAAACAGCCCCACAGAAGATCCGCAACGCCGCGCGCAACATTGAAGAGCAAAGAACGCGCCCGGTTCAGATCATCTGTAGAAAGCCAGTTCAGTAGAGGTTTTACGGGGTTGAACGGTTGGCTGCGATCTTGCTGACGCCAAACTCCCAGACTGCATCACGGATACCGCTTTCCAAGCCTCCGGCATGTGGCTGAGATACGCCTGTTCAAGCGGTCGATGGACCGATGCCCGGCGCAGCGCCTCAGCACCAACATCGCTAAATTCTTCGCCATTGTCGGTGTTGTCCGGCCGTACGCCTCCAGCTTTGCGCGCTGCATTGACCGAATGGCCCTTGGTCTCTGCACCGATTGCTGAGGCTCTGATCGGCGCCAGCCGTGCGGCTGTCCAGCGAAACCTGGCTTGGATAGAGGCGCGTGGGCTGATCCGCGAGGTGACTGGACAGGGGCGATTCAGGATGTGGCGTGCGGAGGTTTAGCAGCCAGATGTGACCACAGCTTTTTCTGAGGGTCGGCTTCGATAGCCCAAGAATGTTGGACGCTCTTGTGAGGTGAGATCACGCATCACCGAGTGGCAAACACACAACTGCTTCCAGCCCACCTGCCGCCATGTTGCGGAGAACGACTGTCCCGCCGTGCGCCTGAATGATTGTGCGTGCGATTGCCAGCCCGAGACCGACGCCGCCGGTATCTCGGCTGCGAGACCCTTCCAACCGCACGAACGGTTCAAAGACCGCTTCAAGCTGTTCTTCTGGCAATCCTTGGCCCTTGTCCGCGATGGTGATGACGGCCAATCCCGGCGCTCGGTCCAACGTAACCATCGCGACACCGCCATAGCGGACAGCATTATCGATCAGGTTCCTTAGAGCGCGGTTCAGGGCGTGCGGGCGAATGGTAATTGGCAGAGGCGACGACGGGGCAAGATTGGCCCGATCTTCCCCTACGTCGTTGACCAGATCAGCGAGCAGGGCGACAAGATCGACTTCAGCGGTGGGCTCTGCCCGTGCAACCCCGCGTGCGAATTCCAAGGTCGCCTCGACCATGGCCTGCATTTCCTCGACCAATGCCCTCAGGCGTACGCTATCCTCGGTTTCGTCCAGCATTTCGATTCTGAGCCGCATTGCTGTAAGGGGCGATCGCAAATCATGACTCAGGGCTGCGAGCATGTGCGTGCGCTCGTTCACAAAGCGGGTCAGTCGAGCTTTCATCCGGTTGAAGGCCTGCGTCGTCTCGCGCACCTCGGACGGCCCCGTCATCGGCAGCGGATCGGCATCAAGTCCACGGCCCAAGCGGTCGGCGCCAATAGCAAGAGCACGCATCGGGCCGACGACGCGCCGCGCGGTCCACCATGCCACCAAAGCTACCGCCACGGCCATTAACACCACTGGCAGCAGGGCCTGCGGGGTCAATTGCAGGGCAGGGCGGTAAAACATCGTGCGCACGTTGAGCCAATCGCCCGCCGCAAGACGGATCGACAGCGTCAGCTCAATGGGGTCAGTCCGCCCCGCCATCATCGCCTCATGCATCGGGCGCATGGACGCAGGTACTCCCTCTGGCAATGGCAGGGACGCAAGGGAAAGCGCATGAACATCGGCGCGAACTTCCCGTTCCGGCTCGCCAAGGATTTGGCGGATCTGGCGCAGAACCATGTCCGCCTCGGCGCTGTCGTGGGACGCTGCGGGCTCGGGCCCGACTTCAAAACGGACAAGCGGAGAATCTGCCGCGCGGAGTATCGACGTGCGCAGATCACTGGGGGCGCCATCCAGAAGCAAGACAACATTCGCGGCGCGCCCTGCCGCCTCCAGCCCGAGGGCTGCACGAACTGCCCGGTTTCGCTCGTCTGTCAGCAGCAACAGGCCAAGACCCTGTGTGATGGCCAACGCCAAAAGCAACATGATCAGCAACTGCCCGCCAAGAGATTGCGGGAATAGCTTGCGCAATATCGGGAAGCGCGCGCTCATGGCATTGCACTGACGTCAGCGGCAAGGCTGTAGCCACCACCCCAAACAGTTGCGATCAGTTTAGGCTTGGCCGGATCGGCCTCGATCTTGCGGCGCAAGCGGCTAATCTGGTTGTCGATGGTACGGTCAAACACCTGTGCGGCGCGACCCGATGTAAGATCGAGAAGTTGTTCGCGGCTGAGCACGAAGCGCGGCCGTTCCAGAAACACGGTCAGCAGACGGAATTCTGCGGTTGTCAGTGCGACCTCGATGCCATCGTCGTCGGTCAGGGTCCTGCGGTCGGTATCAAGCACCCATCGGTCGAAGGCCAATTTGTGCCCGGCAAGACTGCCACCCACGACGCCCCCCCGGTCGGATCGGCGCAGGATCGCCTTGATCCGGGCCAGCAACTCACGCGGATTGAAGGGTTTGGGCAGATAGTCGTCCGCCCCGACCTCCAACCCCACGATACGATCAGTTTCGTCACCCAGGGCGGTCAGCATCAAGATCGGAATGGCACCCTGTGCGCGCAAACGTCGGCAGACCGAAAGGCCATCTTCGCCTGGCATCATCACGTCCAATACGATCAGATCAAATTGACCCACCTTCATCGCAGCATCCATTGCCACGGCATTGGCGGCAGAAGTCGCGCGCATGCCGTTCTTTTCCAGATACTTCACCAGCGCATCGCGGATATCGCGGTGGTCATCGACGATCAGAATATGCGGCGGCGGGGTCATCATCTTGTCTCCTGATGTCGACCCTAGCTGAACGCAGTGGAACTGCGGACAGAAGATTGTCGCAAACCTCTCTCAGGACCTTGGCTTGCGACAGTTTGATACAAAACAGGCGTCGCCCTGACAAACCTGTGGGACACCTCGCTCCCAGATTGGACCCATCGCAATCTGATCCAGGAGAGACAGAATGAAACGTTCGACAAAATTCGCCCTCGCTACCGTTGCCGCCCTTGGCGTTGCCGCTGTCGCCGTACCGGTCGTCGCCCAGCAGGGCCAGATGCAGCATGATGGTATGATGGACGGAGGCATGGGAATGATGGGCCAGCATGGCGGTATGATGGGTGGCGCCATGGGAATGATGGCCGGCGGCCAGAGCTATGCGATGGCCACATTCGATACCAACAAAGACGGCACGCTCATCCCCGAGGAAATGACAGCCGGAATTCAGGCTGAACTCAAGACCTACGACACCGACGCCAACGGCACTTTGTCGCTGGAGGAATTTGCGGTGATGCACGCGGCTCATACCCGACCAATGACCGTGCGTGCCTTCCAGATGCACGACGCCGATGGGGATGCGCAAGTGACGGAGGCTGAAATGGCCGCCATGGCAGACATGATGCAAAGCAACATGGGTGGGCAGCAGGGCAACATGCCGGGCATGGGTCATGGAATGATGGGCAACAACTGACGCGCCTTTTTCTCCCGCTAACTGGGCGAAGCTCCGGGTAGCGGGAGAAATCCCAACACAGATCAGGAGGCCATGAAGATGAACGGCTATGGTATGGGATTTGGAATGGGCTTCGGCTGGCTCTGGATGATCGTGACCATTGTGCTGGTCGGCCTCGCGATTGCGGCGCTGGTCAAATACTTGCGCAAATAGCTTAAAGGAAACCCCATGGACTACACGATCAACCGCCTGATCACGGGTGTCGATTTTGACGTGGTCGACGCCCGGACGCGGGCCGCACTATCCGCAAACGGCTTTGGCGTATTGACTGAAATCGACGTCAAGGCAACGATGAAGAAGAAGCTGGACGTGAGTATGTCAGCCTACCGGATTCTCGGGGCCTGCAACCCGAAGATGGCTCTGGAAGCTATCGGGATGGAACCCCGCGTCGGTGCGATGCTCCCCTGCAACGTTATCCTGCGCGAGGTCGAAGACGGGGTCGAGGTAAGTGCGATTGATCCGGTGGTGTCGATGCAGGCCATCAAAAATCCCGCATTGAATGCCGTCGCAGGTCAGGTGCGCGACCTACTGGACAAAGTTGTTGCGGCAATTTGATTGCACCAGCAGCTGCAATCTTCGCTTGACCTTCCAATGATGGGAGGGAGCATCGTGAGTCGGTAGGCCTTTGCATCTGCCTTCGCGCGGCGCTGACCGCGACAGGAGAACGCTATGAAATCCACCGATCCGCACAGCAGCCACGCCCATCCAGACCCCGATATGCCCGAGGGCCGGGGGGGTGTTCCAGAAACTGGCACCGGGCCAACGTCCATCGACCCAGTCTGCGGCATGACCGTCACGCTGAAACCCGACACGCGGACCGAGGCGTTTGGTGGCAAGGACTTCCATTTCTGCTCGGGCAAGTGCCAGACGAAGTTTCAGGCCGATCCGTGGTTCTACGCCTCCGGCCGTGCGGCGGGGCGCAAGAAAGTTGCCCCGGCCAATGTGCAGTATACCTGCCCGATGCACCCCGAGATCATCCGCGATGCGCCCGGCTCATGCCCGATCTGCGGCATGGCGCTGGAGCCGATGCTGCCCACGGACGAGCCCAGCCACGAGTTGACCGATTTCGCCCGACGCATGTGGATCTCAGTTGCGGCAGCGGTGCCGCTGATTGTGTTGACGATGGGAGAGTTCGTGGCTCTGCCGGTGCGCGACTGGATCGGGCATCAGGTGGCCAGTTACCTGGAGTTCGCGTTGGCGACGCCGATCATCCTTTGGGCGGCCCTTCCTTTCTTCAAGCGAGGCTGGGACTCCATGGTGAACCGGTCGCCCAACATGTGGACGCTGATCAGCCTTGGGGTGGCGGCGGCCTACCTCTATTCTCTGGTCGCGACATTCCTGCCTGGCGTCTTCCCTGAAGTCTACCGGATGGGTCACGGCGTTGGCACCTACTATGAAGCGGCGGTGGTGATTGTGGCTTTGGTCTTTGTCGGCCAGGTCTTGGAACTGCGCGCACGCGAACGCACCGGCGATGCAATCCGCGCGCTTCTCGACCTCGCGCCAAAGACGGCGCGGCGCATTTTGCCGGACGGCACTGAATATGATGCGCCTTTGGAAAACATCATGGAGGGCGACCGGCTGCGTGTGCGCCCCGGAGACGCGGTGCCAGTCGACGGCGTGGTGATCGAAGGTCATTCATCCCTGGACGAAAGCATGCTGACCGGCGAGTCGATGCCGGTCGAAAAAGGGCCGGGCGATGCAGTGACCGGGGCCACCATCAACAAGAACGGAAGTCTTGTTATCGAGGCTGGCAAGGTTGGCGCCGACACCGTTTTGGCGCAGATCGTGGCCATGGTGTCGAACGCGCGCCGGTCGCGCGCACCAATCCAAGGGCTGGCGGATCGGGTGTCCGCGATCTTTGTACCGACCGTGGTCGGCATCGCAATTCTGGCCTTCGCAGCCTGGATGATCTTTGGCCCTGAGCCTGCCCTCGTCTTTGCCATCGCCTCGGCGGTGTCGGTGCTGATCATCGCCTGCCCCTGCGCGTTGGGTCTTGCCACCCCGATTTCGATTACGACGGCGGCCGGACGCGGCGCGCAGGCGGGCGTGCTGATCAAAGACGCTGAGGCGCTGGAGCGGATGGCGGGAGTCGATACGCTGATCGTCGACAAGACTGGCACGTTGACCATGGGCAAGCCCAAGCTCACCGATACGGTGACGCTTGGGGACGTGGCAGTCGCAGACCTGTTGTCCCTTGCTGCGGCGCTGGAACGTGGGTCGGAACATCCGCTTGCCGAAGCCATTGTCGAGGGGGCTGACGCGCAGGGCGCGTCCCGACAAGAGGCTACAGGATTCGAGGCGGTCACCGGCAAGGGTGTCCGCGGCAAGGTCAAAGACCGCTCTGTTGCGCTTGGCAACGCAGCTATGATGCAGGAAATGGGCTTGGACACTGCGCGTGCGGAGGTTCAGGCCGACACTCTGCGCGCCGAGGGCAAGACCGCGATGTTCATCGCTGTTGATGGTGTGCTTGCAGGCATCGTCGCCGTCGCAGATCCGATCAAGGAGTCGACCGCACAGGCGATCAGGGAACTGCATGCGCAGGGGCTGCGCGTCATCATGGCAACCGGCGACAACGAACGCACGGCGCAAGCTGTGGCGAGCACGCTTGGCATAGACGAGGTGCGGGCAGGCGTGCTCCCCGAGGCCAAAAAGGACTTGATCGACCAGTTGCGCCGTGAAGGTCACAAGATTGCCATGGCCGGCGACGGCGTCAATGACGCGCCTGCGCTGGCCGCGGCCGACGTCGGTATCGCCATGGGCACGGGGGCAGATGTGGCGATGGAAAGCGCCGGGATCACCCTGCTGGGCGGAGATCTCATGGGCATCGTACGAGCCCGCAAACTCGCCCGCGCCACCCTGCGCAACATCAAGCAGAATCTGTTCTTCGCCTTCGCCTACAACGCGCTTGGCGTGCCGATCGCAGCAGGAATGCTTTATCCCGTGACTGGCCTTTTGCTGTCACCGATGATTGCGGCTGCGGCGATGAGCCTGTCGTCGGTTTCGGTCATCACCAACGCATTGCGGCTGCGGCGAGTGGTTCTTTGAAGGCACAGCGGACTTTGCCCGCGCAGACGAACTGCTGGGAAGGCGTCTGTCAGGGCAGGGAATTGGCCAGGCGAGTTGGTTTGAAGACCATCCGCAGGCGCCGCTTGACTTGATCGCCGCGACCGTAGTCGGCGGTACTGGCGAGATTGTTGATGTGGTTGCAGGAACCTCGCGCTTGGAGGGCGGTTTGTGGATGGCCGACTGGCACAGCGGCCTTTCCGGATATCAATGTACCGGATCGCTACGACCAACGACCACTCAACGTCCCAACGCGGCGTACACCGATTTCAATTCAGACCGCTTTTCTATGTACGATCCCAGGCCTCGGTGGTGTGTCCAATTGCCCTGTCCGAAGCACGGAACGGAACCAGTTCACGATCTGCACGTTAATGGTTTGAAGCCCAAAAAGGACCATGACCATGAAATTTGTCCCTAGCCTGCTTGCTATTTCCCTTATGGCCTTTACGCCTGTGATAAGCGCAGGTGCTGCATTTGCAGACACCAAAGGTTGCCCTCCGGGTCTGGCCAAGAAAAACCCACCGTGTGTGCCTCCGGGTCAGGCCAAGAAGGGTGTGACCACTGATCAATGGCTGAACGGCGACCGGACCGGGGAGGTCATAGACAGAGTTGACCTGATTTATCTGGACGATTTCCTGCGTTATGACCTGCCACCGCTGCCCTATGGACAGCGCTATGCGATCGTTGACGACCGGATCGTGGTGATCGAAGCTGAAAGCTACAAGATCCTGCAGTTGATCCAGATTTTCACTTCCCTCGACAACTGAGGCGT
>NZ_JAUXOV010000020.1 GCF_030684215.1 Pseudotabrizicola sp. | reverse complement strand
GTAAGCGGTGCGCCAGCCCCGTGGTTTCGGCTTGATGTGACTTCGGGCATGCCGTCCTGCAACTGAGTTTGTGGGAGGCTTGCCATGGAGCACCAAAACGAGCACCGGATGGAGGTGCGTGGGTCGAATGGAGTGTCGCGGATCGAGGTCCTTGATGGCCCGACCGGCCGTCGGCGTTGGCCGGATGATCTCAAGGCGCGGATTGTGGCCGAGAGTTTTCAGCCCGGCGCGCGGGTCTGCGATGTTGCGGCGAAGTATGGGCTGATTGCCCGGCACCTTTCGGGATGGCGCGCTCAAGCGCGCAAAGGGGAGCTGGCGGTGCCGGTCGATATGTCTCCGGCATTCGTGCCGCTGGTGATCGAGCCATTGGCCGATGTCGTTGCGGCTGCGGCGTCGGTCGACACGGGCGTGATCAAGGTCGATATCTGTGGGGCCGTTTTGCATGTGGCGCCGGATTGCAGTCCGGAGCGCGCGGCGGCCTTGGTGGCGGCGCTGAGGAATGTGCTGTGATCTTTCCGGATCAGGCCGTCAGGATCGTGATCGCGACCAAGCCGGTAGACTTTCGCAAGGGGCATGACGGGCTGGCAGCCATGGCGCATGGCGAGTTGGGCTTTGCGCCGAAGGCCGGGGTGATGGTTGTGTTCAGGTCCAAACGTGGCGACCGGATCAAGGTTCAGGGAGCAACATTTCCGATTTGCTCCATCGCCAGTGCAGACAAAGCTGTCTTGACATCCTGCTCAAGAATTGGTGCGCATCAGTCGATTTTGCTTAGGGAGACCGCCCTCTGATTATGTCGGTTATTTCGCGGAGGCGTCCCATTTCGGTGGTATTTCTTCTAAACTACCGGCAGGGCTTGGTAAGCATTTCTTGCCGCGACAATGCCGATATTGAAGTGACTGGAGGGTGTATTGGCTAAAGCAATCCCGCCAACATGTTCACCACCAGCGCCAGAATACCAAGGTTGAACATAAATGCGCAGAACCCATGCAAGGTAACCACGCGCCGCATCTGCCGTGATGTCAGGTTTGTATCGGCGACCTGCGCTGTCATCCCGATAACGAACGCGACATAGACAAAATCTGCAAATACCGGCTCTGCCTCGCCCGGAAAATCGATCCCCCCGACATCGCCTGTCGCGGCTTCACCATACCAAAGATGCGCATAATGCAGAGCCATAACGGTATTCGAGAAGACCCAAGCAAGAATGATTGTGATCGTGGCTGTCAAGATATTCAAGATATCAGTATCTTGCCCAAGGGTCATCACCCCAAGCGCGACGAGAGCGCTGGCAACCGACGCTGTCATGGCAAGCAGCATAAGCCAGCGGCCGCCATCATCTCGGGCACTGCGGGCGCGTGCAGCCTCGGGCCCGTCACCCCGCCACAATTGCCATACCATCAGCAAGAACGCAATTGCCCCAAGATTAAACCCCGAAACAAGGGCCTGCTCTGGCGGCAAGACAATCCCGAGCAGCCCCCCTGAGACCACAAAAAGGGTCATGAACAGCAAGAACCTGCCATGCGGGATCTGCGACAACCTCATTGTCATGTCCTTCGAAGGTGGAAACGGCAGGGTCAAGAGACCCTTCGTGCAGAGAATATCCTGTATTTGCGCCAATAACCACCTGACGCACCGGTTATTGGGTCACAGGCCCAGAACAATCTACGCTTTTGCCTGAGCCTTTACCCAACCGTTACGCCGAACAAGGCCCCGACCGCCGCCGTCGCGCCCATCGCAAGCGCGCCCCAGAACGTGACCCGCAGCGCCCCGCGCGCAAGACCCGCGCCACCCGCTGACGCCCCAAGCCCGCCCAGCAAGGCCAGCGCCAACAGCGTCGCCCCGGCCACGAACGCCACGATCTGCGTGGGTGGAGCCAAAAGGGCCACGATCAGCGGGGCCGCGGCCCCGACGGCAAAGGTCATGGCAGACACGGCGGCCGCCTGAAGTGGGCGCGCCACCACGGTTTCTGAAATCCCCAGTTCATCGCGTGCATGGGCGCCCAAGGCGTCACGGTCGGTCAGTTGCGCCGCAACCTGTTCGGCCAGATCCCGGTCAAGCCCGCGGGCCTGATAGATCTGGGTCAGTTCTTCGAGTTCCGCTTCGGGGGTTTCCGCCAATTCGGCGCGCTCGCGGGCCAGATCGGCGTTTTCGGCGTCGGTTTGCGAACTGACCGAGACATATTCACCCGCGGCCATCGACATGGCCCCCGCGACAAGGCCCGCCAGCCCGGCAATCAGCACTTCGGGCCGGCCACTGCCTGCAGCCGCCACACCGACTACAAGGCTTGCGGTGGAAACAATGCCGTCATTCGCCCCAAGTACAGCGGCACGCAGCCACCCGATGCGATGGACCATGTGGGTTTCGGAATGGGACAGGCGGCTCATGTGGTGGCTCCTTCAATCTGGTTTTTTGGGGCGTCGATGCCCGAAGGGGAGATGCGAAGTGCGCGCAACGCGTTCAGGATCACGGCGACGTCGATGACCTCTTGCAGCAACGCGCCCTGAACCGGGGAGAGGTAACCAAAGGCGGCGGCGATCATACCCAGAACCGACAGACCGATCCCGGCGACCACGCTTTGCAGGGCAATCTGGCGGGCGCGGCGCGCGATCTCGATCCCCGGTGCGATGCGGTCAACCCTGTCCACCAGCAGCACCACATCGGCGGCGTCAGCGCTGGCGGCCGCACCGCGTGCACCCATGGCCACGCCCACATCGGCGGCGGCCAGCGCAGGGGCATCGTTGACCCCGTCGCCCACCATCATCACAGGGCCGGTCTGGCGTTCGACCAGAACAAGGTTCACCTTGCCATCCGGGGTCAGCCCCGCGTGGATCGAGTCAAGCCCCAAACCCTGCGTCACGCGGTCGGCAACCTCGACGCGGTCACCGGTGGCCAACAGGATGCGGGTGATGCCCTGCTCCCGCAGGCGCGCCAGCATCTCGCCCGCACCTGCGCGGAGCGGATCCGACATCACCATATGCCCGGCCAATCGGCCATCCACCGCAACGGCAACCATCAGCGATCCCGCTGCCAGTTGAGGGTGTTCACCCGCCGCATTGGCAACGCGCTGCGCAACAAAATCCTCGCCGCCGACGATAACCTGCCGCGCGTCAATACGGCCAAGAACCCCTTCGCCGGGCATTTCCACCACATCCTCGGGGGCGGGCAAGCTCAGCCCTCGCGCTTTCGCCGCCGCGACGATGGCCTGCGCCACAGGGTGCTTCGAGGCCTGATCCAGCGCGGCCGCAAAGCGCAGGATGTCGTCGGCCCCCATCCCGTCATGACTGTCGATGCTGACGATCTGCGGCCGCCCATCGGTCAGTGTGCCGGTCTTGTCAAGGATCAGGGTCGAGATGCGCGCCATCGCCTCCAGCGGTTTCGCGCCCTTGATCAGAACCCCGAAATGCGCCGCCCGTGACAGTCCGGCCACCAAGGCGACCGGTACGGCAAGGATCAGTGGGCAAGGCGTGGCCACAACCAGCACAGCCACCGCGCGGATCGGATCGCCAGTGAACCACCAGGCCGCAAAGGCAATCGCGACCGTGACAGCCAGAAACCCCAGTGACCAGCGATCCGCCAGCCGCGCCATGGGGGCCTTGGACCGCTGCGCCTGTTCCACCAGCCGAACGATCCCGGCATAGGTGCTGTCCTTCGCCTCATGCGTGGCGATCAGGTCAAAGGCCTCACCGGCGTTGGTGGACCCGCTCATCGCGTCCGCGCCGCGGTCCAGCCGAACAGGCAAGGATTCCCCGGTCAGCGCCGAAGTGTCCAGAAACGCGCTGGCGGAGGCGACATGACCATCCACCGGCACCACATCGCCTTGACGGATCAACAGGCGGTCACCGGGGGCAATCTCGTCCAGCGGCACCTCTTGCAGCCCGCCGTTCAGGTGCCGTGTTGCCATGCGCGGCACGCGGGACAACAGGTTGCGCATCTCGGCCCGCGCCCGGCCCTCGGCAAAGCCTTCCAGAAACGTGCCACCAGAATACATCAGCGCAACGACCGCAGCCGCCAGCGTTTCGCCAAAGGTCAGCGCCGCGCTCATCGACAGGGCAGCGACAATATCCAGCCCCACCTCACCCCGCGACAGACTGCGCGCGATCTCGACCACCAGCGCGGCCAGCACCGGGGCCACGCCTGCAAACCACACGGTCGTCGCGAGATCCGGTCTGCCAGTAGCATAAAATGCAAGCCCAAGGATCAGTCCGGTCAGGGCAATTCCGAGAAGCAAAGTCTTAAGGCGGTCTGTCTGCAAATGATCCATGACTATGGTCTGCGCTCCGGTTCTGTGAGAACCGAGGTGTTCCCATCGGTCTTTTGGTCAAACAGGCGGCCAACCCCTTTGGCATGCACCCCGCCCGCACTGTCGCGCAAAAGGAACAAAGCCTCCAGCCCATGCTTTTCGGCCAGATCCGATCCGACCTTGGGCCCCGCAACCATCAGCGCGGTGGCCCAGGCATCGGCTTCGGCGCAACTGGATGCAATCACTGTGACCGAGGCGGGCGGAGAGAGAAGCGGCGCAGCCCTGGCCGGGTCCATTGTGTGCGACAGGCGACAGCCTTGCACCATAACCCAGTGCCGATAATCGCCGGAGGTGGCCACAGCCGCATCGCGCAGTGCAAGGATCGAATGGGGCGCGCGACGGTCGGTATCCGGGGCCTCGACGGCAATCGTCCATGCTTCGCCATCCGGGCGCAGGCCAAGCGCGCGCATCTCGCCGTCGATGCCGACAAGGCCCGCGTCAACCCCCTGCGCCACCAACACCTCTGCCATTCGGTCAACGCCATACCCTTTGGCGATGCCGTTCAAGTCCAGCGTGACTGGCGCTGTCTTGCGAACCCGCGTGCCGTCAAGTTCAAGCGACTTATGGCCGGGCCGATGTGGGATCGTCATCGCCGCGCGGATGGCCTGCTGATCTGCATCCTCAGGGCCAAAACCCCAAGCCTGCACCGCATTTCCCATGCCGATGTCGAAAGCCCCGCCAGACTCGCGCCCGATCCTGACCCCCAGTTGAAGGACTTCGGCCAGCCGGGCGGGGATTTCCACCCACTCACCGACCGGTGCCGCATTCAGGCGCATCAGGGCGCTGTCGGGTTTCCATGTGGACATCTGGTCGTCCACCTCATCCACCGCCTGTTGCAGCGCTGTTTGTTTCAGGGCCGGATTGAAACTTGCAGGCGCGTAAAACAGCGCGGACCAGCGCGTGCCCATTGTAGCCCCGTTCAGTGCGTGGCGCGCAAGATCAGTAAACATCTTCAACATACCGCCCCTCGGCTTTCAGCATCGCGGGCGTCATGCCCATGGGTTGCAGGATATCGGCAAGCGCCAGGGTCACGCCTTGCGCCATCTCACGCCCGCCGCAAACCATGACTTTTGCACCGGCGCGGATCGCATCGGCCATCTGTGCCGCTTCCAGCCGTAGCGCGTCCTGCACATAGCGCGGTCCGCTGCCTTCACGCGATACGGCGGTGGACAATCTGGCAAGCCGCCCATCAGCCTGCCAACCGGCCAACTCGTTGTCATAAAGAAAATCACTCGCAGGATCGCGCAGGCCAAAGACCAGATGAACCGGACGTTTGCACGTATTGGCGCGCACGATGCCGGCCAGCGGCCCGATGCCGGTACCAGCCCCGATCAGAATCAGTTGCTTGCGATCTCTGCCTGCATGGAAACCCGGATTCTGGCGCAAGAAGCCGCGGACGGTTTGGCCCGGCCGCAACGCTGTCAACTGACCAGAGGCAAGGCCGCCAGGGTGATGCCGCACGACGATTTCAACGAAGCCGTCCTTTGATCCCGATGCAAGCGAGTAAAGCCGGGGCAGTGGCGAACCATCGGGCAGGATACCCAGCAGATCGCCTGCCTGAAACCGCGTAAATCCGCCCCCTGTCAACCGATGCCACAGCGATATCTCTGGCAAGGCAAACCGCAAGATCGTTAACGGCACCTGCACCTCAGCGCCATAATCGCGGCGCGAGATCAAGGTCAGAGCTTCAGCTTCGGGTGCGACAGGCTGATGAACCAGTTCCAGCGCGATCCCCAGTGCGGCACCAAGCGCGCGGCCCCAGCGGGCGAAATCCTGCGGCGACTGACGATCAACCGTGTCCATGGGCAGGATGCTGGGCCACCGCTTCGCTTGGACGGCGTTAACGACCGCCTCGGCATAGGCGCAATAGGCCGGAAAGCTGCGGTCGCCAAAACCCAGCACCGCGACGGGGGCGGACGGGGCGTTTGGCAAGGCTGCGAGCCGTTCAAGAAATCCTTTGGCTGATGCGGGGGCGGCACCTTCACCATAGGTAGCGGCCAGGATCACGAAGCGTTCCGCATGTTTGTGCCGCGCCGGGTCAAATCCCGACATGGGTGCCAGATGCACCGATTGACCAGCGGCGCGCAGACCTTTGGCCAAGGTGTCTGCAAACCCCCAGGTGCTGCCGCCTTCGGAACCCACCAGAACCACCGTCGTGGCCTTGGCCGCCGGGGCGTTCCCCTTAGGGCGGGGCCGCGCTTGCCATCCGGCAAACCACACCACCGCACCGGTCACGGCCATCACCGGCACGCTCAGCGCCATAAGCCCCAGGATCAGGCCCAAGGTGGCCAAGCCCTCACCCGTATGCAGCATGTAGATGGTTTCCGACACCCTCTGCCAACTGCTCAGGTCGCGCCACGCCAGCATCTCGCCCGTGCCTTGGTCAATGTACCCCATGCCTTGGTCGGTTCGCAGTATGAAGGTATCGGTTGCATCCCCCTGAGCAGGAAAGTTCAGGTCGCGCAGTTCGGCTACAGGGATAGCGCGCAGCGTGTCCATGCTGGCCAAGGCCAATCCGGTCTCGCCGCTGACCACCGCAGGGACGGCAAGCCGAACGCGGTCTATCGTCACGACGTCAAAGGTTTCTGCTGCCATCCACAGCGCGGTTGCTGATGACAAGACCAGCCCAATCACCGCGACGCGGGCAAGCTCGGTATGTAAACGCCCGGCCAATAGCCCGCGCAGAGGCGCAAACCAGCGTCGCCAGCCGCCGGTGCGCCGTGCCACCAGCACCGCTCCCGAACCTGCCAGCACCAGCATCGCGAAGGCCCCGATGGCCGCCACCAGTCGCCCCCCATCATCCAAAAACAGCGACCGGTGCAGCGTGGTCAGCCAGCGCCGCACTGGATCGGGATCGGCGGGGGCGATGTCTTGCCCCGTTGCGGGATCAATCACGCCAGAGCCGGGTCGCCCACCGTCGAACCACCATGCAGTGATCTGGCCAGAAGGCGCGCGCTTGATCTGCTCAACGCCCGGATGCGCCGCCTGCACCCGCGCGGCCAGGTCGGCCACGCTCAACCCAGACGCGACACGCGGGGCTTGCGCGACCTCTAGCGCAGGGAACACCGAAAGGGCTGCGCCGCTGAGAGTGATAACAAGCAACAGGGCCGCCAGGATCAGTCCCGGCCATCGGTGAAGGATGCGCGTCATCGCCAAACCCTTTCTCAGAAGCCATAGGTGAAGTTGGCGATATAGCGACGTCCGGCGACAGCCTGGCCCGCGCCTGCTGCCGTCAGCGGCACCGACACCTCGCGCGGGCTGTCGCGCATGTCCTCGACGGCCGCGTCGATGTGTAGCGTATAGCCTGCATCGAAAAGCGCATCCTGAAGGTCGAGCGTGATCTCCAGCGTTCGCCCCGCACCGACGCTTGCCCCCGTAATGCCGTTGATCTGCGCAGGATCGCCGCCCGTGGCGCGATACCAGTCGCTCATGTGTTCATAGTATTTTGACTTGTCCCCAGCCATCCAGAGCGTGCCGGCATAGGCCCCCGAAGGGTCGGTGACATAAAGCACCAGGTAAGCCCCATCGCCGCCGTAATTGCTGAGAGTGGTGGTCAGTGTGACGGGTCGCGCCACGGCAAGGCCAGGCAGTGTCAGGGCGGTGGTCAAGGCAAGCAGGGCGAGTGTGGATTTCATGGTTTTGGTCCTAGCGGAAAGGTCAGGGTTTGCAGTTGGACGATGCAATCCACCGCCCTTGCTGCATCAATTGGTGCGAACTTGAGGCGCAGCTCCGGGGCTGAACAGCCCGTTGGCGGGTGGGGCAACAGGCCCGGTCGGGGTCATTGCGGGCGCAGGACGGCGGCAGTCGTCTTCATCGTCGTCGCACTCGTCATCATCATCATCATCATCGTCGTCATCGCCCCGCGATACATTCCGGTTGTCGTCGTCGTCGCTGCTGGCCAGCCGAATCGCACCATCGGTGGCATTGCCGACAGTCTCGACCGTGACGGCGGTGGTGCCCGGGTCGCGCCCGAGCGCGCTGAGCGCAGGCAGGCCGAGCGCGCCAATGACGGCGGTAGTCGCAAGAAGAATGGCAAGTGTTGATTTCATGGCGAAGGTTCCTTTTCTGGATGACGCCACTTTGACGCGCGTGGCTGATGGCTGGCTGACATCGGGACAGAAACTGCTTCAGCCTGGCGTCAGGAAAAAAGCGCCCCGGACTTATCTGGCCGGGGCGCAGGTCAGGGTCGGAGGGACAGCCGCACCCTGGAACAGATCAACGTCAGCGAAATTCGAAGGCTTCGGAATGCACGCGGCGCGGGGTCTGGTTCATCGTCTTCAGCCCTGCCAAGATGCCGTCACGCAATCCGCATGGGCCGCAAAAGAACAACTCTGCCTCGCGGATCGGGAAGTGAACCAGCGCAACAAGCTTTTCTGCTGTCAGTCGGCCATCGGTCTTGCTGGCGACGATCTGCACGGTCAGCCCGGGATGGCGCGCGGCAATGGCGGCCAGACGATCACCGGCAAAGGCCTCGTCCTTTGATGCCACCGCCCAGACCAGCGCGATCTGCTGCGTATCGGTGTCGGTCAGGGCCTCGGCCCAGGCAAGAAATGGCGTGATGCCGATGCCGCCAGCCAGCCAGACCTGCTTGCGCACCCGTTTGCGAAACAGGAATCGACCGTAAGGCCCCTCAATCGTCAGGCTTTGCCCCGCCGCCAGTCGACCCGGCAGCGCCTTGGTCCAATCCCCCAGCGACTTGATCCCGAAGCGCAATGTGCCATCCGCTTTGGGCGCGCTGGCGATGGTGAAAGGATGCGCCTCGGACAGCCCCGCGCCGGGTGCTGCGACAAAGGCGAACTGGCCCGGACGCCAGCGCATGGCCCGACCCTCAGGGCGCAAGGTGATCTCGGTCGTGCCGCCATGACGCGCGACCTGATCCAGCGCATAGGGGCGCGGGCGCAGGAAGGGGGCGACAAATTGTGTAAACAGCCATGCGGCCAGACCCGCCAGACTGAAACCATTGAGATAAAGGTCCAGCGTGCCGTCCAGCCCTGCGGGCTTGTCGATGGCCAGTTGGTGGAAGGCCGCGATGGCAAAGAGCAACCCCATGAAGCGATGTGTGAACCGCCACAAGGGCCATGGCAGTTCCAGCCTTGTGAAGGGAATGCGCTTGAACCAACTGATCGCGATCAACCCGATAAATCCGTAAAAGGCAATTTCACCCACATCTTCGGCCAATTCGCCCAAGGATGTCTCACGCACGAAATCCTCGATATCCGGCTCGATCTGGTCGTGCAGCACCATCAACACAAGTGCGGCAATACCCAACCATTTGTGGATCACATACATTCGATCCAGCCCACCAAAAAATGGCTCGATCAGGCGCGGGCGCGCGGCGAGGATCAGTGAGCCGCTCATGGCCACAATTGCGGCAGCACCTATGGCGATGCTGAAGGCGCTTTCCGCGCCATAGGGTGCGTAGGTTTGCGCACCAAGGATAGCGCCGGCCAGAACGGCCAGCGCGAAAAGAACCGGTCCTGTCAGGGTCATGGAGTGTCTTTCAGTTCCCGCCGACTTGCGGCGCCGTGCCCGGGGTCAGCAGTGGGTTGGCCACTGGGGCTCGCGGCACCATTGCGGCCTGACCGCGCGCACCGGGCAGATAGCGTGATGGATCGGCACCTGATTGAAACCTGATCTCCAGTTCCACCAGGGCCAAAGTGGCTGGATCGAGTTTCAGCTCGACTCTGTTGCCGTCGCTGTCACGGCCACGGACCTCATAGCAACCATCATCTATCCGCAGACGATCTGCTGTGATCCCCAGCCCGGAAACATAGGATGTCGCCGCTTCACGCGGTTGCCACTGCGACATCGGGCTGTTGCAATCGTCATCGGCAAACGCAGCGCCAGATGTGACAAGCGCCACTAGAACCGCGAGGGGGAGTGCGTGTTTCATCGGATGTTCCTTTTTCAACTGCACCTTTGTGCGCCCCCAAGCTGACGGCATGCTGAAGCTGGCGATAACGCTTCGTCAGTTTCCCGTCAGGTCTGTTCGCTATAAGGTGGACATAACAAGGAAACCGCAAATGCGCATATTGCTGATCGAAGATGACACTGTTCTTGGTGCCGCCGTGCGCGACCAGATTGCAAGCGACGGGCATTCGGTGGACTGGGTGGCACGCCTCGATACAGCGGCGGATGCGATTGCGGGCGCGTCGTTCGATCTCGTTTTGCTGGATCTGATGCTGCCTGATGGACGCGGCATCCCGTTCCTGCGCAAACTCCGGGCGCGCGGCGATGTAACGCCTGTCATCATTCTGACGGCGCTGGATCAGGTGTCGGATCGCATCGATGGGTTGAACGCGGGGGCCGACGATTATCTGGTGAAACCCTTTGATCTGTCAGAACTGTCGGCCCGAATTGGATCGGTGGCGCGGCGCTATACCGGCAATCCCAACCCCATCGTGACCCATGGTGCCCTTGAAATCGACCTTGCGGCCAGAAGCATCCACCGCGACGGTCGCACGGTGACGCTGACAGCGCGGGAATGGGCCCTGTTCGAAGCGTTTCTTGCCCATCCTGGGCAGCTTCTGTCCAAGTCGCAACTGGAAGATAAGCTTTACACCTTCGACGCCGAGATCGAGAGCAACACGATCGAGGTGCATGTCAGTCGCTTGCGCAAGAAACTGGGGGCCGGGATCATTGAGACGGAGCGCGGTCTTGGCTATCGCTTGGCTCCGGCATGAGGGCACCACGCAGTCTGCAAGGGCGCCTTGCGCTGTGGCTGGGCCTGTTGCTGACCCTGCTGTGGATCGGTGCGGCCTCGGTCACGGCGATCATCGTGCGGCAATCTCTGGAGGAAACCTTCGATTCCAGCCTGCAAGAGACCGTGCAGCGGATCCTGCCGCTGGCCGTCCTTGACATCATCGAGCGTGAAGAAGAGGGCGTGACCCAGCAGCTTGCCGCCATTGGCCAGCATGCTGAGTTCCTGACCTACATCATTCGCGATGCTCAGGGTCGTATTCTATTGCAATCCCATGCCGCCGACCCGCGGGATTTCCCCGATTGGGACGGCGCTGGGTTCCGCACATCTGCAACGCATCGGTTCTACAACGAAGCCGTTCTGCAAGGCACGATCCGGATGACGGTGGCCGAACCGCTGGCCAACCGCGCGCGCGTTGCCCGGGACATCCAGATGAGCCTTGGCCTGCCGCTGTTGATCGTCATTCCTTTGGCTTTGCTGGCGATCCTGTTGGTTGTCAGCGCAAGCCTTGCACCGCTGCACCGCTTGCGTACCCAGTTGGCGGCACGCGGGGCGCGCGACATGTCGCAGATTGCCGTCGAAGATCTGCCCGCCGAAGTTGCCCCGGTGGCCGATACGCTGAATACCTTGTTGCACCGGCTTTCCGCCGCGTTTGACGCAGAACGCAGCTTCGCCGCCAACGCTGCGCATGAATTGCGCACACCGCTGGCCGGGGCCATCGCGCAGGCCCAGCGTCTGCAGTCGGAAACCAGTGACCCCGCCGCCAGCGCGCGCGCGGCCGATATTGAGGCCACACTCAAACGCCTGACCCGGCTGTCCGAACGCCTGATGCAACTGGCCCGCGCCGAAGGCGGCCGCTTGCGGCTGGAGACTGCAAGCGATCTTCGCCCCGTGCTGCGGTTGGTCATTGGCGACATGGCGCGGGGCGGGGATGGCGCGCGCCTGATCCTGAGCATGGCCGATACCCCGGTCCTGTCTGACCTTGACCCCGATGCCTTTGCCATTCTTGCCCGGAACCTTGCGGACAATGCGTTAAGACACGGGATGCAAGGCGCACCGGTTCACGTCAGCCTGTCTGCAACAGGGGTTCTACAGGTCGACAACGAGGGGCCCGTTGTGCCGCCGCAAAGCCTGAACGACCTGACCGCGCGCTTTGTCCGGTCTGGCCCACAAATGGGCAGTGGCCTTGGCCTTGCGATTGTCGCCGCCATCGCGGACCGGACCGGGGCAGAACTTCAAATCGACTCCCCTCGCTCCGACCGTATCGATGGGGTTTCGGTCAGATTCCATCTGCCGATGGCCACAGCCTGATCCAGTCGGGCGTCAAATTGCCCCGATCATCACAATCGCAACGAAGATGCTGGTCACGACCAACATAACCCCCACCGCAAACGACCCAAGATCCTTGGCGTCTTTTGCCATTTGTGACCATTCGGGGGACAGTCGGTCTGTCAGCACCTCGATGGCCGTATTCAACGCTTCCACGGCCAGGATCAGGGCAAGCAGGCATGCCGCGACCAGCCAATGCCAAAGCGTGGCCCCGCGCCACAAGAAACCCAAGGCGACAATTCCACCACCAACCAATTCCAGTCGCGCTGCCGTTTCATGCAACAACCTGCGCAATCCTGCGATTGAGTAACCGGACGCGTCAACGACATGCAGCAGCCCACCGCGCGGGGGCACAACCACGCGGTGGGTCGATTTCTGGCTGTCCATCAGCTTGGATCCCCGTTGCGGCAGGTCCCAAACAGATCAAGCGCAGGGTCGCGAACCGTGGTGGTAAGATCCAATAGTCCAAGAACGCTATGAAACAGATTGTCGTGACTGACAGGATTAAAGGACGCATCGCGCAGGCAGTCGCGATCTAATCTCATGGCAGACTGGAACCCCTGGCCCATCCACAGGACAAAAGGCACCTTGGTTTGCGTCTCTGGCGCCATGAAACGGGGGGCCGCGTGCAAGTAAAGCCCATCTTCGCCCAAGGATTCGCCGTGGTCTGACAGGAAGATCATTGCAGAGTGCACCCGGTCCGATGCCTGCATCATGTCAATCGTGCGCGACAATACGAAATCGGTTTCAAGAATCGTGTTGTCATAGCTGTTCACGATTTCCTCGACGGTGCAGGCTGAAAACTGCGATGTCTTGCATTCGGGCTGAAAGTTCGCGCGGGCGGGCGGATAGCGCAGGTGATAGGCGGGGCCGTGGCTGCCGATCATGTGCAGGACCAGAACTGTGTTTTGCGTGATCGTGGCCAGACGATCCGCGATCAATGGCAGGAACACTTCGTCCGTGCATTCAATGGCGCAGGCTTCAGGATCAGGGGTCGCATCGACCCGTGCCCAGCCCGTGCGGGTTGCGATCCTTTGATCCCCTGTGTTGTTGTCATGCCATTCCACGACCATTCCCGCATGGGTCAGAACATCCAGCAGATTTTCTTCGCTTAAAAAAGCATCGCGCGAATACTCCGCCTGCGTCAGGCGGGAAAACATGCAGGGCAGCGAAACTGCCGTTGACGTGCCACATGCAGAGGTATCGGCAAAGTTGATGACATCATGCGCACGCAGGTTCGGCGTAGTATCGCGCACATAGCCATTCAGACCAAAGTTTTGCGCGCGCGCAGTCTCGCCAGCGAAGATAACAAGCAGAACTGGTTTGTCCGTGCTTGCCAGCACTGGGCTAGGCCGGGCATCAGTGCCAAGCGGTTGCACAATCGGATCGGCCGTCTTCCATTGCTCGCGTGTGTATCGCAGCACGGCATTCAACGACGCCCCAGGCTGATAGGCCCCCATCAGGTCATGGTGTTCGCGCAAGGCGGCTGAGTACGCCTTATAGTCGCCGAACAAGGCCCCGACCATCAACGCAAACCCCAGCATCACGCCCAAGGGCCAGCGCCAAAGCTGATGCCACACGCCCACATGCCTGACCTTGGGCCAGAACACCAATGCAGCAGGCAAGATCCCTGTCAAACTGATCTGAAAAATCGCCGATCCGGTTATCAGATGGCGCGATTCAGTCATGGTTGTCTCAAACACATTGCGAACCATTTCGCGGTCGATCAACACACCGAAGTTACGCTCGTAATAATGCGCGCCCGCCGCAATCAGGATCAGCAGCGCCGCGACAGGCCGTTGCAGGCGCCACGGGCCAAAAAGTTCTAGCAGTAGCACTGTCAGGGCCCAGACCCCGAACCCGAACAACGCTCGCTGTCCGAAAGACTGTGGAAAAATAAGCGTGACCCTGTCCCAGAAGCCCGCGTTCAGCACTGCCATAATATAGCTGGCAACAACTAGGGTCAGCGCAGTTTGACCCAGCTCCGGTCGCCATAAAGACAACGGATTGCGGGGATTGGTCAGTTCAGTCATGTGATGTAGCGTCCATGGTTGTAAAGCGATGCCTGCCCATGCACAGGTGCGGCACGGGCAGTTCAGCATCGCCTTCGCAACCCAACCTTGCGCCAGCCTTACAGCGCAGATGCAATCTTGCGCTCGCATCGCACGGCGCCACGATCTACACAGGCTCATGCGTCTGCTTTTGGTCGAAGACACGGATGATCTGGCCCAATCTGTCCTGCGTTTTCTGCGGGCGGATGGGCATGCCGTCGATCATGCGATGGATATGGCCACTGCCGCAGCCGCGATGGCCGTTGCGGATTATGCTTGCGTGATCCTTGATCTGGGCTTGCCGGACGGGTCGGGGCTGGACCTGTTGCGCGCGTGCCGACGGGCGGGCGATCGGACGCCCGTCTTGATCGCAACGGCGCGAGACCAGATCAGTGATCGCATTGCAGGGCTTGATGCCGGTGCCGATGACTATGTGGTCAAACCTTTTGACTTGAACGAATTATCCGCACGCATCCGCGCCCATGCCAGACGGGGTCAGGGCCTTCCTGAAACGCGGGTTGCTGTGGGCGAACTGGAGGTCGATCGCGCCGCGGCGCGTATCTGGAAAGATCGGACCGATATCCGCCTGACTTCGCGCGAATGGGCGGTGTTTGATGCGCTTTTGGGCGCGCGCGGGCGTGTATTGTCGAAATCCGCATTGGAGGAGGTTTTGGGCAGCTTTGACGCCGCTATCGAAGGCAACGCGGTTGAAGTGTATATCTCGCGCCTGCGCAGCAAGCTGGGCTCTGCGGTCATCGAGACGCGCCGCGGCCTTGGTTACGTCCTGCCATGACCGCGACACCGCGCCCGTGGTCGCTGCGCCGTCGTTTGACAGGCCGGGTTCTGCTGCTTGTGATGGGAGGATGGCTTGCCACGATTTCACTGTCTCTGGCGGTCCTGAACCATGAAATGACTGAGATGTTCGACGAAGAGCTGGAGGTGCTGGTCGAAACCACTGTGCTGTTTATGGACACTGCGTCAGAGGGGGGCATTCCGCGCATGCTGGGGGTGGAAACCAATGATGGCGCGCGGGTCTTGCGCATCGTGTCTTCGGATCACGCAGCAGGGCCTGCGCCTTGGCCGACGCTTGCAAGCGATGGATTTCACGATGCCCCGGGCTGGCGCATCCTGCGCCGCAGCACGGAAGGTGTTGTGATCGAAGCCGCCTATTCGGCAAACTGGCAGCGCGAAGAAACGCTTGAGGCAGCCTCGGCGCTTCTTGTGCTCGCGCTCCCTTTGATCGGACTGCTTCTGTTCGGTTTGCGCAGGACTGTGGCAGAGGCAACAGCGCCCGTTTCGCGGCTTGCGGCGGAAGTTGCACAGCGAAAGCCAGATGATCTGTCCGCAATCGGTCCTGATGCGCTGCCGGATGAAGTGCTGCCCCTTGCCATCGCTCTGAACAGCTATCTGGCCCGGATCGAGACATTGCGGCACTCTGAGCGTGATTTCATCGCCAACGCTGCACATGAATTGCGCACGCCCCTTGCCACTTTGCGCGGACGGTTGGAGCTGTCAGCCGATCCTGACGCGATCAAAGCCATTGAAACGGTCGACGCCCTGACACGGCGCGTGGAGCGCCTGTTGCAGCTTTCCCGACTGGAAGCGGGCGTCGGCATCGGGCGTGGCCCTTCGGATCTTATCCGCATCCTGAGATTGTTGATTGAAGAGGTCCGGCCCCATGCGCGCCATCCAATCCGATTTGATGACAGTGATCTGGAAACCCTACTCGTCACAGCGGATGCAGACGCTGTGGCCATCTTGTTGCGAAACCTGATCGAGAATGCACTGGACCATGGCGCGGGTGAAGCGCGCCTGCGGCTGACTCCAGACGGGGTTCTCATTATCGAAAACTCAGCGCTGGATTACAATCTGTCTGCCGCACGCTTTGTTCGGGGAAAACAGTCAACTGGCCTCGGCCTCGGCCTGGCAATTGTCCATTCTTTGGCAAATATGCTGGCAATTGAACTGTCGCTCTCGTATTCCGAAGGGACAGTTAAGGTTAAACTGACCTTTGAAACCGTAAATTCCAACTACGTGCAGTAGGAATTCGTTGCTTGCCGACAAGTGCAACAACGCCACCGAATCATCTTGGCAGGGTAGTCTTGCGGCACATTGGAAACGACAATGTCTGAGTAGCTTCTAAATTTGCAGATGCCTTGATTGATACCTTAAGACGCAAGGGCGACGCGATGTCTGTCAGCAAACCCGTTGTCAGAAAAGCTTGAAAACGTGGATAATGCTGCACCATGCACAAACGACGGGTTTGGTGAAGCTCCACGGCGGCACGCCGTCAGGGCTGACCGTCAGCAAAGGGCCGGGCACGTCGATCCTGCCGTTGCCTTCGCGGAGGGCGGCAAGCAGACTCTCGCCGCTGGCCTAGCAAAAAAACTGGTTGTGACTGATGCATCGCGATTGCGGGCCAGCTTCCAGCCTTTGCCTGGCTCCGGCCGTTAAACGCTGCACGTGTAAGGGCGATCTAGCGCTGGATTGCGGCATGGCACGGTGTGAGATATATTGCAACTGGACCGTAGGTGAACGGTTGTGAACGGAGCCATCGCGGACCCCCTCGCGCTGTTGCAGCACGGTCCGGATCGACGGTGACCGCAACTGTTCGGGCGAGATCAGCAGCATCGCCGCATCGCCCATCCGCACCTTTTCCAGCGCATCATGCCGTTCGGGCAGCGACAGCATGCCGTTCACCGTGACCGCAGCCGAAATCCCCGCCCGCGCCAACCCCTGCACCTGATCCGCCATCAGCGCGACCAGCGGCGAGATCACCACCGTCAGGGCACCGGTCTTGTCAAACCGCGACAGCGCCGGGATCTGGTAGCAAACCGATTTCCCCGTGCCGGTGGGCAGGATCCCCAGCACCGATTTGCCCGCCATCGCTTCGGCGACGATGCGCTCCTGCAAGGGGCGGCCCATCTCATCGACGGGTTGCGGGCGGAAGGATGGAAAGCCAAACCAGCGCTCCAGCGCGGCGTTCGGGTTGTTCTTCTCGGCGCACCAAGCACAGCCCGGATCGCCGCAGTTGGTGTCGCGCAGATGCCGCACGATCCGCCCCGCTTGCGGAAACTGCAACCGGACCCAAGGCGGCATGACAGAATCCCCGCCTGCAACCGAGATCCATGACAGCGCATAGGCCATTGGCCAGCCGTTGCGTGGATCGGACAGGCGGCCCAGCGTCTGCTCCAGCCGGTGATTGCAGGCACGGCCGTCCAGCAGGCGACGGATGGCCGCGTGGGCTGCGGCCTCATCTGGCGCGGGGCCGCGCATGAACCGGAACAGCGCATCGAACCCGGCCGAGGCCTCGCCCCGCATCGTCAGATAGTGATAGGCAAGCAGGGCATCCGGCGCCTCCTGCCCCAGCCGGGTGAATGCCGCGATCTGATCAGACAGCACCTGCAGCGCCAGCCGCGCATCCTGTTCGGGGTCATTCACATGCCCGACCTGCAGCCGCCCGTCTTGATAATGCTTGACCAGATGGTGGTAAGGATTGCGCGGAAAGGCCAAGGGGTTCAGCCACAGCGTGTCTATCGGGGCCGCCCCCAACCCCGCCAGCCGCGCCCGGTTCGCCACCAGATGCGGCAGGTCATGGCGAAGGATATTGTGGCCAAGCAAATGCGCCGCCCCATCGCAGAGCGCCTCCAACCGATCCAACGCGGGGTCCAGCACGGCTCCCTTGTGAACCAGCGCCGCCTCACCCCGCACCGCCGCAAAGGCAAAGATCCGCGCAGACTTCGGATCGACCTCCAGATCAATCGAAACGCAAGTTGCAAGGAAAGGGGCGGTGTCAAAGGTCAAACGTCAGGCATCCGAATTCCAAGGGCCAACAAAGGCTTCCAAGCCATTGATAACCCTATCGCCAGGATTCGAAAGCTGAAGATTTCACCGAAGAACCTGGTCCTGGGCATTGCGAGCCTGTTGGGATCAGCTGCAGATCCATCTGGCGGTTCTCCGATATGGCTTGACCCGGTTCCGTCCGTCAACAAAGCTGAAGCTGCGCCGTTTGTATTGCGGGATATCCCGCGCATTCTTCTCCAGCAGCGCAGGTGGCAAAGGACGCGACAGATGACGACTGACCTTCAGGTTGTGCCTGCGCGCCGGGGCCGCGCAGTTCGACTGGCAAAAGGCCAGGCGATCCAGATCATCAACACCCATGGTCAACAGGTGGTTGATACCTGGTGCTTTAATGCCGATGACCTGTCGGAGTTCATGTCGATGGAACACCTGCATGCAACGCTTCAGGGCATCTTTCCGGCGAAGGGCGATGGCCTGACAACAAACCGGCGGCGCCCCATTCTGATCATGGAAGAAGACACGTCGCCGGGCCGCCATGATACGGTGATCGCCGCCTGCGATGTGCATCGCTACGCCGCGCTGGGCTGCACGCAGTATCATGACAACTGCACCGATAACCTGCGGGCTGCGCTGGGGCAGCTTGATCTACGGATCTCGGAGTGTCCGGCGCCCCTGAACCTCTGGATGAACATTCCGGTCGGCCCAGACGGCAAGATCACGTGGGGCGAGCCGCTCAGCAAGCCCGGAGATCACGTGACCCTGCGTGCGGTCCTCGACTGCATCGTGGTCATGTCGACTTGTCCGCAAGACATGATCCCGATTAACGGCGCCGCCTGCACGCCGACTGAGGTTCACTACCGTCTGCTGACCTGACCGGCCATCAGGCTAGATCAAGTTGCTGGGTGGTCGATCCGATAGACCCGCCCCCTGCCCGCCTCCTTGGCCGAGGTCACGATCAGCCCGAGCTTCTTGCCTAACGCCCCCGATATGGCACCACGGGCGCTGTGGGCCTGCCACCCTGTCGCCGCGACGATCTCTTCCATCGTCGCGCCTGTGGAGGTCAGCAGCATCGCGATCAGCATAGCCTGCTTCGTCCCTTCGCGCCGGGTGGGCGGCTTCGGCACCGGCATCTCAGCAGCACCGTTGTGAATGGCAGCAATCTTCTGCGCCTCCACCGGTTCGACCCCGATGGCCAGCAGACCGGCATCGGTGACCACCAGCGTCGTGCCGTGCCCATCGCCCGTTTCGCGCCAAAGCGGTTCATTGCACCGCAGGTTGGCGTCGACCTCCTGCAGCCAGCCGTGCTCAATCATCTTTGACACAGCCATCTTCGCCGCCGCACCAGCCAGCCCCTTGGGCAGCGGCAGGGCGATGTTGTCGGGGCGCTGGGCCCCGGCGCTGAGGATGACAGTCTGGGTTTCTGTCAGTTTGGTCATGGTGGGTTCCCCTACTGGTCGTTGGCGGCAAGAAAGGCGGCAATGCGCGACATCAGGTCGTTGTGGCCGTCGGCATCCGTGCCGATGATCACGTCACCATCGTCATTGCGTTCCAGATCGGCGATCTCACGCAGCAGCGCGATGGCTTCTTCGCAGGCGGCGAGGCGTTCAGCTTCCCATGCGGCGGTGATGGCATCCTGTTCGATCTGGTGACGCTGGGCGGGATCAAGCGGCATGTTCGCCCTCCTTGAACGCGCTGTCGGTGATTTGGCGCAGCAGGCTGGCGTAATGGTTCAAGGTGCCGACGTCGCCCCAGTTGATCTCGTCGGGGTGGGTGTCGAAGTGGTCGTCGCTCAGCGACTTCAGGCGCTCCAGCATCGCATCGATCTGGAACTTGGTGGACATGAAGGCGTCGAGGGCTTTGGCATTGTCGGTCGCGCGGCGGGTGGTCATGGCGTGGTCTCCGGGGGTGAGTTGCATCGTTCTGGTGTAATCACCATCGCTCTGGCGGGGCGCGCAGTGTAGGCAAATCCAAGCAATATCAGTGCTTTATGATTACACTTCGGGCGCATTGGCCTGCGGCACCACATGCACCCACTGGCATCCGATCCACATGTAGAGATGCGTGAATTCGCGCGTCGGGCGGGACAGGATGCGCGGCGCACGGGGCGGGCTAAAGCAATCCAGCGCCTTGGGAGTGACCTGCCGGATCTCAATGGCGTTGAGGATGTCCTCGGGTTTTCAGCTTGCCAGCGCGGGCATCATGTGGGCGGGATAGCCATCAATGGTACGCAAACATGCACCTGACCCTATGAAGCAATCTTGATCACGAACTGGGTGCGAGTGCCTCGGCGCGGATGGATGATTGATCCGGAATGAACGTGGCGCGGGGTGGGCAACGACAGCGGGTTCAGCAAAGGAAATTTCAGACGAAAAGTCGCTCTGGTCAACAATATCGGCCGGCTTATTCAGTCGCGGTACTTTTCCAAGTTGTCGTTGAAACAATTCCAGCACGAAGGTCATCAACGGGCAGATCGCCACCCAAAGCGTCCAAGTCCCGAACCATCAGCCAGAATTAAGTCTCGGCGCAACTGGTCCGATATGGCAGGGACGATGTTACCCTTGGCAAGGGGCGTGTACACGAACAAGCAAGTAGAAAGCTGTTCAACGTGGAGAGCGACGAAACGCGGCACCAATCCGGGCACGCGTTTCGGGTGTCTCGGCTTGCACAGCAAGGGCCAAGGCCCGCAGGTCGCGCCTCGCCATGTGCAACTGGTCAATCAACGACATGACGACCACCAACGCATCTTCTTCGATATCAAGACCATCGGTCAGGTCGCACAGCAGGCGCATGCGGGCAATGTCGATCTGGCCAAAGATGCGCGGGGTGCTGTCGGGCGTTCGACGCCGTGTCGGCAAAACCACCTTGGCCCGCAGAAAAGCGACAAGCCGTGGTCGGGTCATGCCGGGAATAGCTGCGATCACCTCGTCTTCTGTGCAGTGGTCAGTCATGTCATCGCCTCGTTCAGCAGTTCTGCACGCGGGTCTATCGAATTGGTGTTGCGCCATTCAGCCATGAAGGCACGCAAGCTGTCGTCGACTACCGGGGGCAAGACGATGCGCAGTTCAACAAACTGATCGCCCGCAGCCTTGCCCGATGCGCGCGCAACGCCGCGCCCGCGCAGTCGCATGACCCGGCCAGAACTGGTCCCCTTCGGAATGGTCAGGCTGACTGGCCCTGCGATCGTGGGGGCGCTGACCTTTGCCCCCAGAACAGCTTCGTCGATGGTGATCGGCAAAGTGACAAGAATGTCGTCCCCTTCGCGCCGAAACACCGTATGCGGCCCTACCGTCAGGATGATCAGCGCATCACCTGACGGACCACCGCCAAAACCGGCCCCCCCCTTGGCGCGCAATCGCAATGTCTGGCCGTCATGCGCGCCCTGTGGGATCTTCAAGGCGACGCTGCCCCCGTCTGGCAGGGTGATGGGCAACTCACCGCCGCGTGCCGCCACCAGAAACGGCACCTCAAGCGTGTAGCGCAGGTCAGGGCCGGCAGCCGCAAACCCCCGGCCCCCAAAATCGGCGCCGCCGCCGCGTGCGTGCTGACGCAAGAACGCGGCAAAAGCATCGCCAGACTCCGCTTGCGTGTCAAATCCGCGCTCCTGCTGGTAAGGATTGCCCGGAGCGTCGGCAAAATCGCGATAGTAGTGGCGCGGCGGGCGCTCTGCGCCTTCGGCATCAATCTCGCCCGCATCAAATCTTGCCCGCCTGTCCGCGTCTTTCAGCAGGTCATGGGCAGCAGCGATGGCCTTGAACCTCGCCTCGGCCCCTGCGTCATCGGGGTGCAGGTCCGGGTGGCTGGTCCGGACCAGCTTGCGGTAGGCGGCCTTGATCTGATCTTGCGTCGCAGACTTAGCCAAGCCAAGGGAATGGTATGGATCGGTGGTCATCTGACGGTTTTCCACCAATGCACACGGGAAACATTAAAGCACAGACTAGCAGACTGGTTGGCCGCACCGCTGATACACATCAGCACCGATGGATGGGTGATCAGGTAACATGGCTGCTTGGAACCCCGCATCAGTCGTGTTGTCCGGGCAACCCGAGGGCCATGAGCGGGATGTGGATATGTCAAAATCGGAACCGGACTCTGATCTTATGGAAGACACCGCAGCCCCGCCGTTAGCCCAAGGCGCACGGCACCTGCCTATGGTTCGGGACACGCCTGCCGTGTCACCCCCCGCCCGCTCATCGCGGCGGTTTTGGGTCTGGGGCCTTGGCGCGAGTGTGGCTGCGGCTTTGGCACTTCTGCTCTATCTGCAACCCTGGGAAGCGGGGCCGGTCCCGATTTCCGTTGAAATCGCCGGATATGCTCCGGTCACTCGGGTGCTTGCCGTCAACGGACGCATCGCGGCGCTGCACTCGGTGGACGTGCGTGCCCTCGTCAGTGGCCCTTTGCTATCGGTGACAGTGGCGGAGGGACAGTCTGTGCGTGCAGGGATGGCACTGGCACAGATTGATGCCGCCGCCCCACAGGCCATCTTGCGGCAGGCCGTGGCGGGCCTCGATGCCGCCTTGGTTGCACAGGATCAAGCGGTCACGACCTTGGCGCGGACCGAAGCCCTTGGGCAGAACGTCGCCCGGTCTGTGCTGGACACTGCCGCAAGTGGCGTGCTGGCAAAGGCACAAGAAGTCGCACGCATGACGGCGCTGGTCGATCAGGCACAGATCCAGCTTGCCAATTTTACCATTCTCGCCCCGATGGCAGGAACGGTTCTGGCGCTGAATGTCGATCCCGGCCAGACCGTCGATCCGGCAACGGCTTTGCTGACAATTGCCGACCTGAGCCAGCTCGTGGTCGAGACGGATGTTGACGAGGCTTATGCCACCCAAATTCGCGCGGGCCTTCCCGCAGTTCTGCGGCTGGCGGGAGAGGCCACAACGCGAACCGGACGCGTCAGCTTCGTATCCCAGCGCGTTGATGCAGCGACCGGTGGCCTTGCCGTCAAGCTTAGCTTCGATCAGGCCGTGCATGCGCCAATCGGGCTGACAGTGACGGCAAACATTGTTGTCGATCAGCAGGACGCAGGCTTAACGGTCCCGCGTGCGGCGCTCCAGTCGGCCGACGCGGAGGATTGGGTGTTTGTCGTCACCGAAGGCATCGCCACCCGGCGCGTCGTGACGGTGATCGACTGGCCTGCCGCGCGCCTGATCGTGACCGAGGGGCTGGCACCGGGTGATCTGGTGATCCATGACGCCACAGGCATCAGCGACGGGCAGGCCGTTCAGGTGAGCCAGCCCTGATGATTTATGCGCTGAAGATCGCCACGCGCTACCTGACCGCAAGCAAGGCGCAGACCGGGCTGCTGGTGCTTGGCGTCGCTGTCGGCGTGTTCATCTTCATCTTCATGTCGGCGCTGATCGGAGGCCTCGCAGAATTCATCCTGTCGCGCACCGTTGGCGACATCTCGCATGTCACCATCACGGCCGAAGATCCGGACCCGGCCATTTTGATCACGCCCCAGGGCCACGTTCTTACCGTGACCGAGCGGGGCCGGACCCGCACAGCCACACTGGCCGAGGCCGCGACCTTCATACCTCTGATCGAAGCCGTCCCGGGCGTGATTGCCGTATCGCCGCAGATCACCGGAGCGGGTTTCCTGACGCGGGGCGCACAGGTGGCGCAGGTCGGGGTGACCGGGGTAGAACCAGGGCGCGAGTCCGCCATCCTGAACCTGGACGGCTATATGATCGAAGGCTCTGCACGGCTGGGGTCAGGGCTAATGGTGCTTGGGCAAAGCCTGGCCGACGACCTGTCGTTGCGATTGGGCCAGACGCTGCGGCTGCAATCGTCGGGCGGGGTGTCGGCGGTGCTGACGCTGAGCGGGATTTTCGACACCGGCAATGGCCAGTTGGATAGCAGCAGCATTTATGTCGCCCTGCCGACCGCGCGCACGCTGTTTGCCCTGCCGCAAGGCGTGACCAGGATCGAAATCAAACTGGCCGACCTGAACGCCGCAGACGCCACCGCCCTGCGCATCCGCGCTTTGACGGGGCTTGATGCTGTGCCGTGGACAGACGGGGCGGCACAGTTGATGGAGGCGCTGGATGCACAGGCGCAGACTGGATACTTCCTGAAAACTTTTGCGCTGATCACCATTGTCATCGGCGTGGCTTCGGCCCTTTTGCTGTCCACCTATCGCCGTAGGCCAGAGATCGGGATCATGCGGGCGATGGGCGCGGGGCGCGGCTTTGTGATCTTTGTGTTTGTCACCCAAGGGGCGCTGATCGGGCTGATGGGCGGGCTGATGGGTGCGGCTCTTGGCTATCTTGCACTGCTGCCGTTCCCGTCACGCGACGCGTTCGAGGTGGGAACCCTGCCGATGGACATTACCCAAGGGTCTTACGGTCTTGCCATCACGCTGACGGTGATCGGCGCAATCCTCGCCTCTATCCTGCCCGCGCGGGCGGCGGCACGGGTCGATCCGGTGACGGCCATCGGACAATGAGCGCGCTGTTGAAAGTGACGGATGTGGTCAAGACCTTCGGAACGGGTGAGGCCGCAACCCGCGTGCTGCGCGGCCTGTCACTGACGCTGGAGGCGGGCGAGATGGCCGCCCTGCTGGGCCCCTCGGGATCAGGCAAAAGCACGCTCTTGACCATCCTTGGCACGCTGATGAAGCCGACATCGGGCACCCAAGTGATGCTGGGGCAGGATCTGGTGGCGGCGGAAGACCGGGCGCTCACGACCTTTCGCAACCTCCACATCGGCTTCGTGTTCCAGTTCCACAACCTGCTGCCCGACTTCACCGCGCTGGAGAACGTGGTCTTCCCTACGGCGGTGCGCGAAGGGCGCGAAACCGCCACGGCCCGCGCGCGCGGACGGGAATTGCTGACCCGCATGGGGCTGGGCGCACGGATCGACTTTCCGTCGACCAACCTGTCAGGCGGCCAGAAACAGCGCGTCGCCGTCGCGCGCGCGCTGATGAACCGGCCCGAACTGGTTCTGGCGGATGAACCCACCGGCAATCTGGACCGCGAGTCCGCCATGCAGGTGATGGACCTGATTGCCGAGATCAACCGTGACGAGGGCACGACCTTCCTCATCTCGACCCATGACGAAAAGATCGCGCGCCTGTGCCGGCGGCAGATCGTGGTGGGGGATGGTCTGGTGACTGGCTAGGGTGCGCGGGGCGTCCTGCGCATCAGCCTTCAGCCGGTCCATCATTCGGGCTGCCAAACTGGTGGGTCACGCCAATGACCGTTCCCCGGAAATACGGCCTCTCCCCCTGTGGCGTGATCCATGCCACCTCACCGAAAAACGGGATCATCATGCCGTCAACGGGGCGGTAGTCGCGAAACCGGCCTTCCCACGGCATCATTACGCTGATCCCTTTGACCAGCGCGCCTCGCGCATCAATTCGGATGCCACTGACAAGCCCATCCGCGCCAAACCGAAACAGCATGGAAAGCGTGATCGGCCCGTCTGTCATTGTGGCTGTCGCCGAGGTCGCATTCACTGCATCCCACAAAACCCCCTGACTGGGCAGCAACGCAGTTGGATACCACACGGCCTCGGCGAACCACCGCATCAACTCGCCCTTTGCAATTTCGCCCACGCCCTGAACCTCGCCCAGCGGGACCATCCCGAGGGCAGAGGGCCGCAAGACCCCCTCTCCCGCCACATAAGCGTCATGGACCCGCACCGGCACCAAAGGGAACAGCATGATCCGGGCGTTCCAGACAAAGCCGGGCCGGTTTGTCACCACCCGCTGATCCGAGGTGAACGGCCTCCATTGCGGCGCCTCAAGGCCCATGTTGAACGTGCCGTTCACGGCAAGGTCAACCGACCCGATGATTGGCTGACCATCGGTCAGCGCCCGTTCGAAATACCGCCGCACAGGCGCAGGAAGACCCGCAAGCTCTGCCGCAACATACGGCGCCACCTTCCCCGAAACCGCAGCCGCATCCAGCCGCGCGACAAGGCCGCGTGTTGCAGCACCCCAACGCCACGCACCAAGTGCCGTAAACCCCACGTACAGCACCACGAGCGCGGCAAGCGATACAGCCGCCCATTTCAGGATGTCCATGTCATCTCCTTGATGCGGCAGTCCAGTCTGGCCCCGGTTTCAGGATAACGATCCCTGCGGTCACGAACAGCAGGGCCATCACGATCGAATAGATCCTTGGGTCTTCGCCATCCGGCATAACCGGCAGCACCATGGCCGACCAGTTGACCGCCCCGTGCAGCAAGATCGCGGGCAACACGCTGAACCCCGTGTTTACTGACAGCCGCGCCAATACGATCGACAGCGCAATGGTGCTGGCCAGAAACAGCCCCATTGGCAGATCAGCCTGCGCCGTGCCCGGCATCCAAAACAGGGGAAGATGCCAGATGCCCCAGACGATGCCCAGACAAAGTGCCGCCCAGCGCCAACCGATGCGCTCTGTCAGGGCGGGCAGCGCATACCCGCGCCAGCCAAACTCTTCCCCCAGCGGGCCACCGAGAAGCGTGACGACGACGAATTGCGCGGCGAAGAACATCGCTGACCCCTGGACGGTCGCGGCGGGGACAGTGCCACCCGTGGCGACTTGCAGCCCTATTGCGGCGAGCATTAGCAGCGGTGCCGATATCACCGCCAGCGCATACCAGTGCCAGCCAAGCCGCCAGCGCAGGCACTGGCTGACCCAGCACGCCAATCCTGCCCGGCCCTCCAACGCCCAGACCGTGACAAATGCAGCGACACCGGGACCAAAGGAAGAGACCAGAAACAGCGCCCCACCAAGACTTGTCATTCCAGCACCAAGCACGCTGATGGCCGCCCACAGACCCCAGGTCCAGCCGAAGGTCAGGACAAGAAAGGTCAGAATGCTTTTCGGCCCGCGGGCCGTGCCAGCCCGGTGGGCAGAATGTGGAAAACCGCGGGGTTGGGCTGCAGGTGCCCTCACACCATGACCGCATCAACCAACCTGCGGGCCGAAAACGGCATGGCGGGTGCGCGACCAAAGCGCATCACGATGTCAGGCCTGCGTCCTGGCAGACCCGCAACGTTAGCCAGCGCGGCGCGCAAAGCCGGCACCTCGGCCGGCTGGTTGATATGGGCGGTCCTCAGCCCCAAGGCTGTGGCCTGCAAGGCAAAACGCTGGCACGCACGCCCGACCTGCACCCAATGCTCGGGATCGGAACGCTGCGCAACAAAGACCGCAATCCCCGATGAGGTATCAATCTGGCGAGCGATCTTCGCGCTCTCGGTTCCGGGAGTGAACACCATGTCGAAAAGTCGTCGCCCCAGCCAGTCCGGCAGCGCAGGATGGCCACTGGCAGGGCTGTAGAGCCCGTCACCCAAGGCCATCGCGGCATCAGGACTGAACCGCAGCCAGTGTTTCAGTTCGGCGACAAAGGCCGGATCCGCCAGTTGGGCCGCATTGGCCGCGACGACCAGATCACGGATTTGGTCGATCTGGCGCCGCTGATTGATCAGCGTCAGATCGACACCGGGCATGGCCCCTGCCGCCTCAAGCTGCGCCAAGGCGGTGGTGTTGACCGCGCTGCCGTCATAGTCCGACCGGGTGGATTGCCGCAGGGGGATTGCATCAAACAGGGCCGCATCATCGCCGGAGCCGGTGTTGGTCCCGAAATGAAAGCGCACCGCACCATCGCCCGTGGGCGCGAACGTGATCCCGCCCCCGCGCCCCATGGCTGCCGCAGCAAGCGCCAGATTTTCCACCGCACAGCCAAGGCTGACAAAAAGGTGGTGGTCATCAGGATCAACGACAGGCGTGCGGCGTGAGGTATCCGGCAGGATGTCGATCCCCCGCGCATCCGCCCGGAAAAGCCAGGGCTGCGTATTATGTCCGTTCGCGGCGAGGGTGGCATAGCGGATCAGCTCATGTTCGGTTGCCGGAACCGACAGGGATTGGCGCTGACGGGCAGCATGGGCCGCCATCTGGCCCGCAGTTCCCATCTGACGCCACCCCAGCCAGCCCGCTGCGCCAAGACCCGCCAGAGCCGTCCCGCCCCCGATCAACAGGCGCCTTCGGCTGATCGTCATGTCGCAGGCTCTTTGTCCAGCATCAGCCAGCCACGAGGCAGCGCAAAGGCTGCCAGCGTGCCGATCCCCAGCATCGTCACGCCCAGCACAAAGAACCAGCCCGCCACCGGCACCAGCCAAGCTAACCCGGCAAAGAAGGCGCCAAGGCAGGCCAGCGCGAACTTGCCCGCAAGTCCGCCCGGCATCATCCGCCCTGCGGCCAGCCACAGCCCGACACCCAGCACATACGACCCAAGCGCATAGCCTGCAAAGATCGCCATAGCGGTGACGATCAGCATGACTGGCAGCAGGAACACTCCAATAATCGTCAACATCAGCACAAAGCCCGATCCTGCCAACGCAGATGTGACAAGAAACCCCGACCAGATCGCCCGCCCCGGATGGGCAAGCGCAAGTTCACGCCAGCTTTGCACCGCGTTGGGTGCAATGGCGATCACCATGGTGGCGATGAGGCCCGAGATCAGGACACTCATCAGAAACCCGCCGATGACCTGCCCCAGCGAAGGCGTAGCTGGCACCATTCTTGACCAGTCGGCTCGGTCATGGTCCGTCCTTTGCAGTATCGTGACCCGGGCGGCCGGAGCAACTGTTGCTGGCACGACGATGCTGGAGGGGGACTCGGCATAGATCTTCAGCGTTCCTGCAACCGTTGACCCGGTGCCAAACTCAATTTCTTCGGCCACCAGCACCGCATCGCCCGTGATGGCACCAGTCAAGCGAACATCTGCCCCGGTTATCAGCGCATAGCCCCCGACCGACCCGATGGTAACCTCGGACCCAGCAGCGCGGAGGTTGCCTGTGACGCTGCCCGTGATCACCTCATACCCCATGACGGTAGCATCACCCCCCACCACCCCGGAGACCTCTACCCGGTAGCCCGCCGCAAAGAGATCTCCCGCCACCGCCGCCTCGACGGTGACACGGCGAGCGACAAGATGCGCCGCGCCAGCGACAGGGGCAGCCACGACCACGCGATTGCCCGCCATGAACAGGTCTTGCACCGGCGGTCCGGCGAAACGCACAGTTGCGCCCGCCTCATACCTGTCCTGCGCGATGGCCAGTAAAGACGTCTCGGCAAGGGCCGGACCAGCCACAAGGCAAGCAGCAAGGATCAGGGGACGCATCATGACGAAGTTCCTTTTGTCGTTATCGCCACCTTGCCCGCGTGGCCTGTGGTTGGTGCTGACCTGCGTCAGTCCATCATCGGGAAGACCGTCGGTCAGAGGCGTGACTGCGCCGTGCCGTTACAATTTCGGCGTTCCAAAGCGCCTTTTGTTATTCAGAAACCACACCGTCGAAGACTTCCTTTGATGCCTCTGCTTCGGCCTTACTTGACTGAACCAACGGGTCGATGTGATGGGGCGGGCCGTAAAGAGTGTAGACATGCAGGCGCTTATCGCCGGTATTGGTCAGGTTATGGACCGCTCCGGCGGGAATAAGGATGCAATCGCCGTCCTTGACTTTGTGGGATACGCCGTCGATCACGACCTTGCCCCTGCCCTTTTCGATCCGGAAAAACTGGTCATGGCCCGAATGGGTTTCGGTCCCGATGTCCTCACCCGGCTTTAGCGCCATCAAGACCAGCTGCAAGTGATGCCCGGTGTAAAGCACCTGCCGGAAATCATCATTTGCTTCGGTAAGCTTTTCGATATCTGCAACGTAGCCCTTCATCTCACTCTCCGGTTCGTTTGCTGAAGGGTTCGCAACCTTGCCGCCCCCTTGCAGGCCAAAACCTCTGCCCGTTCGACCGGGCTGTCGTTGATGCAGATTAGTGCCGACGTCCGCTAAGCAGTTCATAAACGAACGGCAAAAGCCTTTCGCGATGACTGAACTCCAGAAAGGGAACGAATGACCGATGTGCTGCCCTCCGGGCATGTCCATGCCGTGCGCGGCGCTGTCGTCGATGTGCGCTATGACGCGGGCACGCTACCCGCGCTGAATGACGCGCTGCTGGTGCAATGGGACCGTCCAGGCCCTTTGATGCTGGAAGTCCAGAGTCATCTGGACCTGACCACGCTGCGCGCTGTTTCCTTGCAGGCAACGGCGGGCCTGTCGCGTGGCGTGGCGGTCTTGTCCACTGGGGCGCCGGTCATGGTGCCGGTGGGCGAGGCTGTGCTGGGGCGGCTCCTAGACGTGACGGGGGGGCTGCGCGACCTGGGGGAAGCCCTGCCGGAAAATACGCCCCGCCGGTCGATTCACGCAGCACCACCACCGCTGTCTGCGCAAGCCACCACGACCGAAGTTTTCGAGACGGGCATCAAGGTGATAGACCTGCTGACCCCCATGGCACAGGGCGGCAAGGCTGCGATGTTCGGTGGCGCAGGTGTCGGCAAAACGGTTCTGGTGATGGAACTGATCCACGCTATGGTCGAGAAATACGAGGGCATTTCAGTCTTTGCGGGCATCGGCGAACGGTCGCGCGAAGGGCACGAATTGTTGACCGAGATGTCGGAGTCCGGCGTTCTGCCGCGCACGGTTCTGGTCTATGGCCAGATGAACGAACCCCCCGGTGCGCGCTGGCGGGCACCGCTGACCGCATTGACCATCTCGGAATATTTTCGCGACACGAAACACCAGAACGTGCTGTTGCTGATGGATAATGTCTTCCGCTTTGTTCAGGCGGGGGCCGAAGTGTCCAGCCTGCTGGGCCGCCTGCCGTCGCGTGTGGGGTATCAGCCGACGCTGGCGACCGAAGTGGCAGGGTTGCAGGAACGCATCGCCTCGGTGGCAGGGGCTGCGGTCACGTCAATTCAGGCTGTCTATGTGCCCGCCGATGATTTCACCGATCCGGCAGTCACGACGATCTCGGGACATATGGATTGCGTGATCGTGCTAAGCCGCGCCTTGGCAGGTCAGGGGTTCTATCCGGCGATAGATCCCTTGGCGTCCTCCTCTACCCTGCTCGACCCGGCTGTGGTGGGCGCAGATCACTACCAAATCGCGGGCGACGTGCGTGAGACACTGGCGCGGTTTGCCGAACTGCAGGACATTATCTCGCTGCTGGGAATCGAAGAACTGGGCAGCGCTGACAAGCGCATCGTCATTCGTGCCCGGCGTCTGCAAAGGTTTCTAACCCAGCCCTTTGCGGTGACAGAGGCGTTCACCGGCACACCCGGCCAGTCCGTCACCCGCGCCGACACACTGGCCGGGTGCCGCGCAATCCTTGACGGCGAAACAGATGACTGGGCCGAGTCCTCGCTTTACATGATCGGCACCATATCTGACGCCCGTGCGAAAGAGATTGCCGGGGCCACAGCGTGACCAAGGCCATGTCGTTGCGCATCATGACGCCCTTGTCCATCGTCGTCGATCAGACCGTGACCAGCCTGCGCGCGATGGATGCCAGTGGCGACTTCGGCATCCTGCCGGGACACGCCGACTTCCTGACCCGGCTCGCCCTGTCGGTCGTCTCTTGGGCCACGCCCGACGGTGCGCAGCATTTCTGTGCCGTGCGCGGGGGGGCGCTGACGGTCCGCAAGGGCCATGTCGCCATCGCCACCCGTGAGGCGGTGATTGGCCACGATCTGGACAAGCTGGACCGCGAGGTGCTGTCCCGCTTCCGCGCCGATCTTGACGAGGAACGCGTGGAGCATGTCGAGACCACGCGGCTGCAACTGAACGTCATGCGGCAGATGCTGGCGCGGTTGCAGCCAAAACCAAAGGGCGCGGGGCAATGACCGGGCCTGTGACCGGGCCAGAGGAAAGGGACCCGCTTTTGGACGAAGTGCGCAAGCATCAGGCACGGCGCGCGGCATGGCTGCAGGACGGTGAGGCATCCGTGGCGCGGCGGCTGGCCCAGATTGGCGTTCTGGGCTGGATCATCGTGGCGCCGATGCTGGCAGGCGTGTTCCTTGGCCGCTGGCTGGACAGATGGTTTGAGACTGGCCTGTTCTGGACGGCACCCTTGTTGATGGTCGGCCTTGGCCTTGGTGGCTGGTTCGCGTGGCGATGGATGGGCAGCGCATGAACAATGGTCTGATACTGGCTCTTTGGCTGGCTGGCGGGGGGGCCATCGGGCTGATCTATTTCCGCATGGTCCGGCACAGCGCCGATCTGATGCTGTCGGGTCGGCGGGGTGGGCCGTTGTTTGGCGTGGGTCTGGTGCTGCTGCGCATGGCGGGCTTGGGCGGGGTGCTGATCATCGCGGCAATGCAGGGGGCTGGACCGTTGCTGGCGGCGGCGTCGGGTGTGCTGATCGGGCGCTTTGCCGTCATACGGTGGGTGGCCTGATGGACAGCCCCATGCTTTCAGCCCCGCTGTTCATGGCCGGCCCGGTGCCGATCATGCCCGCAGTTGTCGTGACATGGGCGATCATGGTGGTGCTGGTCATTGGTGCAATCCTGTTGAAACGCCGCTTGACCGCGATGCCCTCGAAAACTCAGGCAGCGGCGGAACTGCTGGTCGAGGCGGTCGATGGCCAGATCCGCGATGTGACCGGGGCACCCCCCGGCCCTTACCGCGCGTTCATTGGTACGTTGTTCCTGTTCATCCTTATCGCTAATTGGTCTTCACTGATCCCCGGCGTGACCCCTCCGACGGCCACGATGGAAACCCCCGCCGCACTGGCTGGGCTGGTGTTCGGCTCGATCATCTTTTTCGGGGTCAAAGGCGGCGGTGTCGGCGGCTTTCTGCGCGGCTTTGCGCTGCCCAATCCGGTGATGATCCCGCTTAACATGCTGGAAAGCATCACCCGCGGCTTTTCCATGTTCGTGCGGCTGTTCGGCAATGTGATGAGCGGAGTGTTCGTGATCGCCATCGTGGGCTCGCTGGCGGCGCTGCTGGTACCGATCCCGCTGATGGTTCTCGAGCTGCTGACGGGCGCGGTTCAGGCCTACATCTTTGCCATTCTGTCGATGGTGTTCATCACCAGCGCCGTCGAAAAGGGCACCCCCCAACCCGACCCGGAAAACCCCACCCCGGAAAACAAGGAGTCCTGAATGGATTACGTCCCCCTCGTCAGCATTATCTGCGCCGCCTTTGCCGTCTCTTTCGGTGCCCTTGGCCCGGCGCTGGCCGAAGGGCGTGCGGTCGCCGCCGCATTGGACGCCATCGCGCGCCAGCCCGAAGCGGCCAACACCATCTCGCGCACCCTGTTCGTGGGCCTTGCGATGATCGAGACAACGGCGATCTACTGCCTTGTCATCGCACTGCTGTTGTTGTTCGCCAACCCGATGATGCCATGAGCTTTGATCTGTGGACCCTTGGCTTTCAGGCAGTCAATGTTCTTGTGCTGGTCTGGCTGTTGCAGCGGTATTTCTGGACGCCTGTTGCCGCAACAATCGCCGCCCGGCAGTCCGCAGCGGCCACCCTGCTGGAAGAAGCCAAGGCCAGGAAAGCCACGGCCGAAGCGGCATTGGCCGAGGTTGATGCCACCCGCGCCGCCATGGCGGCAGAGCGTGACGCCTTGCTTGCAACCGCCCGTAAGGACGCGCAAGCCGCCCGCGAAACGGTGCTGGCAACCGCACAAGCCGAGGCCGAAGCCCTGCATGACACCGCCAAGGCCGCCCGCGTCCGCGCCGCCGAAACGCTGAAGGCCAGCGCGATCGAGGATGCGCAGGGTCTGGCGCTGACCATCGCGGGTCGGCTTATGGCGCGGCTGGACGGGGCCGCAACGGACGCGGCCTTTCTGGGCTGGCTGGTCGAGGGTCTTTCGGCACTGTCAGAGGCGGACCGCAAGGCACTGGGCGATGCTGCGCTAAAGGTCATCAGCGCCACCCCGCAGGACAGCGCCGCGCAAGACACCCTCGCGCAGGCCATCACGGCGGCCATTGGCCATCCGGTCACGCTTTGCTTTCGTGCCAGCCCCGACCTGATCGCGGGGCACGAACTGCACAGCCCGCATTTCACTTTGCTCAATTCATGGGCCGCCGATCTGGCGCGGATCAAGGCCGCACTGGCATTGCCAGATGCATCCCAAGACACGAACGGCCAGCCTGATGCTGCATGAGGCGCCTTGGATGACCGAGGCCACCGCCCGCGTGCAATCCGCACCGCTTGGCCCAACGGCCGAACACCGGGGCCGGGTCGAGGATATCGCCGATGGTGTGGCGATGATCTCGGGTCTGCCCGATGTGCGGCTGGACGAGTTGCTGCACTTTGACGGCGGACAATTCGGCTTTGCGCAGGTGCTGGAACCCGACCGGATCGGATGCGTGCTGCTGGACGCCGCGCGTGCGCTGCAAGCGGGCGATGCGGTGCGCGGCACGGGGGATGTGGTCCGCGTGCCAGTCGGGCGGGGATTGCTTGGCCGGATTGTCGATCCCCTTGGCCGCCCATTGGATGGTAAAGGGCCGGTCGTGGCCGCGGCGTCCCTGCCAGTTGAACGCGACGCCCCCGGCATCATCGACCGCGAACTGGTCACCGACCCGGTCCAGACCGGGGTGCTGGTGGTGGATACCTTGTTCGCGCTGGGGCGGGGGCAACGAGAGTTGATCGTGGGCGATCCGGCTACGGGCAAGACGACGCTGGCGATTGATACAATCATCGCACAGAAAGACAGCGACATGATCTGCATCTATGTCGCCGTTGGCCAGAAAACCTCGGCCGTGCGCAGGGCAGTAGATGCGCTGGAAACCCATGGCGCGTTTGACCGCTGCGTCGTGGTGGTGGCTGGCCCCGCCACGCCGCCGGGCTTGCAATGGATTGCACCCTTTGCGGGCATGACCATGGCCGAGCATTTTCGCGACAACGGGCAGCACGCGCTGATCGTCATCGACGACCTGAGCAAACATGCCGCCACACACCGCGAGATTGCCCTGCTTACCCGCCAGTCGCCGGGGCGCGAAGCCTATCCGGGCGATGTGTTCTATGTCCACGCCCGCCTGCTTGAACGTGCCGCGAAACTGTCGGCAGCGCGTGGCGGCGGGTCTTTGACCGCATTGCCGATTGCCCAGACCGAAGCGGGGAACCTTTCGGCCTATATCCCGACCAATCTGATCTCGATCACCGACGGCCAGATCGTGCTGGATGCGCGGCTGTTTCAGGAAGGCCAGAAGCCCGCCGTCGATGTTAGCGTTTCAGTCAGCCGGGTGGGCGGCAAGACGCAGGCCCCTGCCCTGCGGGATGCCGCAAAATCGCTCCGGCTGGACTATGCGCAGTTTCTGGAGATGGAAATCTTCACCCGGTTCGGCGGCACCATCGAGCCGCGCGTTCAGGCGCAACTGACCCGTGGCCAACGTCTGCGCGCGGTCTTGCGCCAGCCGCAACACGCCCCGATGCGGCTGATCGACGAGGTGGCACTGGTGCTGGCGGTGCAGGAAGGGCTGCTGGACAGTCTGACACCTGAACAGGTTGGCACCTTCCGGGATGCGATGCCCAAGGCCATTGATGAGACGGCCATTTCTGTGGCGCGCGGCAACACCGCCACCGGGACACTGACAAAGGAAGACAGGGCGGCACTTTTGGCCGCCTTGCGCACACTGACCGCTGCGGTCGAAAGCCCCGATGTCTGACGCCGACCTTGGCAGCCGGATCGACGGCATCCGCCAATTGGGAAGCGTGGTGCGCGCCATGACCGGTATCGCCGGGGCCCGCGCCCGAACCGCTCGCGCCCAGATCGCGGCGGTCGAAGGATATGCCGCGATGCTGGCCGACGCGCAGGCACAGGCAACGACGGAAACCAATGACAGTAACCCACCCCCCGCCACCCGCCCTGCGCTGGTGGTCTTTTGTGCTGAGCAGGGTTTTGTCGGCGGCTTTTCAGAGCGCGTGCTGGATGGTGTCGGCGAGGGCGTCGCGCAGGCCGATCTTTTCCTGATCGGCAGCCGGGGTGCCGCAATCGCCTCTGGTCGTGGGATGGCCCCTGTCTGGTCCGCCGCGATGCCGTCGCGCTCTGCCAGCCTGCCGAAATTCGCCGATCGACTGCTGGATGCAGTGTTTGCGCAAGGCGGGCGGTCAACTGTTACGGTTGTTCATACGATCTGGACACGCGGGCAAGGCAGGGTGCAGCGGTTTATCCTTTTTCCCCTGCCGAAGGAAAGCGATGCGCCCTCCCTACCCGCACCGCTTACCAACCTGATTGCGTCTGATCTGGCGGCAAGCCTTGGCCTTGACCGCCTGCATGCGCTGCTGACCCGTGCCGCGCTGCTTGCCTTCGTTGCCGAGAACGAGGCCAGAATGGCCGCAATGGCGGCCGCGTCCCGCCAGATTGAAACTGAACTGGGGGTTTTGGAGGCCCTTGCGCGCCGCGTGCGGCAAGAAGCGATCACGGCAGAGATCATCGAAATCGCGGCAGGAGCAATGGCGGGGCGGTGAAAGCAAAAGGCGCGACTGGTGCCTCGCGCGTCACCTAACCTGCATCAGTCCAGACCCGGACAGTTGCCACTAGGCTGAAATCGACACATCATTGCAGGGGAAAGCCTCATGCCAGCCACCGAAAAGCCGGGGTTTCGGTTTCCGTCCGCCTTTACCATCCTGTTCGCCCTGATCATGTTCGTGGCGGCCCTGACCTGGATCATTCCGGCAGGGAAATATCAACGCGTCCCGTCCGAGGCGTTGGGCAAGGATGTGCCGTTGGCGGGTAGCTATGCGCCGACCGAGGCAAATCCGCAGGGGTTTTTCGACGTCATTCTTGCCCCTGTCGCGGGCTTTTATGATCCGGTGGAATACACCGCCAATGCCATCGACGTGTCGCTGTTCGTCTTGATCATTGGCGGGTTCATCGGGGTGGTCACGGCATCGGGTGCGATTGACGCGGGTATTGCGCGCGCCATGGTGCGGCTGAAAGGTCGCGAGACATGGATGATCCCGTTCTTGATGGCGCTGTTCGCTTTGGGCGGCACGACCTATGGCATGGCCGAGGAAACACTGGCCTTTTACGTCCTGCTGATCCCCGTGATGATCGCGGCCAAGTTCGATGCGCTGACTGCGGTTGCGGTCATCTTGCTGGGCGCGGGCGTGGGGGTGCTGGGTTCAACCATCAACGCGTTCTCGACGGTCATCGCCTCTGACGCGGCAGGGGTGACGTTTGCCGACGGGCTGGTGCTGCGGTTGATCATTCTGGTCCTGTGCTGGGTGGTGACGGTGGCCTTTGTCATGCGCTATGCCGCACGGGTGCGGGCAGACCCGACAAAGTCGCTGGTCTATGACAAAAAGGCCGCAAACGAGGCGCATTTCCTGAAAGAGACCCCTGCCGAAGCCGCGACCTTCACCGGGTTGCACAAGATCGTCCTGATCCTCTTTGCGCTGACCTTTGGGGTGATGATCTGGGGCGTCTCGATTGGCGGGTGGTGGATGGCCGAGATGAGCGGCCTGTTCCTGATCGCGGCTATCGTCATCGGCATCGTCGCCCGGCTGGGTGAGGGCAAGCTGGTGGCAAGCTTTGTCAACGGCGCGCGGGATCTGCTGGGCGTGGCGCTGATCATCGGCCTTGCCCGCGGCATCGTGGTGGTGATGGACGCGGGCCACATCACCGACACCATCCTTCACAGCGCCGAGGTTGGCGTGGCGGGTCTGCCCCGCACCGCCTTCATTCTGGTGGTCTATTGGATCGAGGTGGGGCTTTCGTTCTTTGTGCCCTCAACTTCGGGCCTTGCCGTCCTGTCGATGCCGATCCTAGCCCCGGTGGCGGATTTTGCCGGGGTGAAGCGCGAGTTGGTGGTGACCGCCTTTGCCACCGCCAGCGGCATGGTCAACCTGATCACCCCGACATCCGCCGTCGTCATGGGCGGGCTGGCGATTGGCCGCGTGCCATACGAACGCTGGCTGCGGTTCATCTGGCCTCTGCTGGCCGTGCTGACCTTGATCATCATGGCCGCCCTCGCGCTGGCCGTCACATTTGGAGCCCCCGCATGACCCTGACCTATGGCGTTCACTCCGAGGCGGGCGTTCTGCGTCGCGTCATGCTGCACCGGCCCGGATCGGAAATGGCCCGATTGACGCCGGCCAACGCGGCCAGCCTGCTGTTTGATGATGTGCTCTGGGTCAAGCAGGCACGTATCGACCACATGGCCTTTGTCGATGTCCTGCGCGAGAGGGGCGTCGAGGTGGTGCTGTTGCGTGAAATGCTGGAAGAGGTGCTAACCAACCCCAAGGCGCGCCGCTGGCTGCTGGACGCACGCATCAGCGACAACTCGGTGGGCGTGGGTCTGTCGGTTGACCTGCATGCTTGCCTGATGGAGATGCCCGCCAATGCCCTGACCCATATCCTGATCGGCGGGATGAGCCGCTCCGAACTGCCGATCCCTGAAGCGGGCGTCGTGGTGCCCATGCTGCGGGGCGAGGATTTTCTGCTGCCGCCGATGCCCAACCAGATCTTCACCCGCGACAGTTCCTGCTGGATCTATGGCGGTGTCACGCTGAACCCGATGTTCTGGCCAGCGCGACGGCTGGAAACGTTGAACCTCGCCGCGATTTACCGGTTTCACCCGGACTTCGCCGATGCCGGATTTCCGATCTGGTTCGGCGATCCAGAGGTCGATCACGGCATGGCCACGCTTGAAGGCGGCGACGTGATGCCCATCGGTAACGGCGTCGTCCTGATCGGGATGGGCGAACGCACCACGCCGCAGGCCGTGGGGCAAGTGGCCCGCGCGTTGTTTGCCGGTGGCGGAGCAGAACGGGTGATCGCCTGCCAGTTCCCGCGTTCCCGGTCGTCGATGCATCTTGATACCGTGTTTACCTTTTGCGACCGTGATCTGGTGACGATGTTCGCCGAGGTTACGGATGCGATCAAGACCTACTCGCTGCGGCCCGGCGACACGGGCGGGGTGACGGTCACTGCGGAAACCCTGCCGTTTCTGGAGGTGGTCGCCGAAGCCTTGGGTATTGCGAAACTCCGCACCGTGCCCACAGGCGGCGATGCCTATGAAAGCCAACGCGAACAGTGGGATGATGCCAACAACCTTTTGTGCATCAGCCCCGGCGTCGTCGTGGGATATGAGCGCAACACCCACTCCAACACCCTGCTGCGCAAGGCCGGTGTCGAGGTCATAACCATTTCCGGTGCCGAACTGGGGCGTGGGCGCGGCGGGTCACATTGCATGACCTGCCCGCTGATCCGCGATGCGCTTTAACCCATCCGATCGTCCCGAAAGGACCACCCGATGCCACAGAATCTGCACGGCCGAAGCTTTCTGAAACTGCTGGATTTCACGCCCGACGAGCTGCGCTATTTGCTGCGCCTTGGGGCAAGCCTGAAAGAGGCGAAAGCGACAGGCACCGAAAAACAACTGCTGAAAGGCAAGAATATCGCGCTGATCTTCGAGAAAGACAGCACCCGAACTCGCAGCGCGTTCGAGGTGGCAGCCTTTGATCAAGGCGCACATGTCACCTATCTGGGGCCATCAGGCAGCCATATCGGCACCAAGGAAACCATGAAAGACACCGCCCGCGTGCTGGGCCGGTTCTATGATGCCATCGAGTATCGGGGTTTCGGGCAGGCCGATGCCGAAGTGCTGGCCGAGTTCGCCGGTGTGCCGGTCTATAATGGGCTGACGGATGAATTTCACCCGACCCAGATTCTGGCGGATCTGATGACGATGCGCGAGTTCACCCACAAGCATCTGTCGGACATCGCCTTTTCCTTCATCGGCGATACCGGCGGCAACATGGGGTCTTCCCTGATGGTGGGTGCGGCCCTGATCGGGATGGATGTGCGTCTGTGCGGGCCGCAAAGCCTTTGGCCGGACGCTGCGCTGGTGGATCAGTGCCGCGCGCTGGCGGCAACCACCGGCGCCCGGATCACCCTGACCGAAAAACTGGCCGAGGGGGTGGAGGGCTGCGATTTCATCTATACCGATGTCTGGGTGTCGATGGGAGAGCCGGAAACGGTCTGGGCCGAACGGATCGCCCTTCTGTCCCCCTATACCGTCACGCAAAAGGTCATGGACCTGTCGGGCAACCCTTACACCAAGTTCCTGCATTGCCTGCCCGCCTTCCATAACCGGGATACCAAAACCGGCGAGGCGACGTTCCAGACCTATGGCATCGACTGCATGGAGGTGACGGATGAGGTGTTCGAATCCCCTGCCTCCAAGGTTTTCGATCAGGCAGAGAACCGGCTTCATTCCATCAAAGCGGTGCTTGTCGCCACGATCGGGGCCTGAGATGTGCATCGTTGTGGCCCTTGGGGGCAATGCCCTGCTGAAACGCGGTGAGCCGATGACAGCCGAGGCGCAGCACACCAACGTGCGGATTGCAGCGGCGGCGCTGGCCGACCTTGCGCGCGATCATCAGATCATCGTGGCCCATGGCAACGGTCCTCAGGTGGGGCTGATGGCGCTCAGATCTGCCGCATATGCCCCCGAGAACCCTTGGCCGCTGGATATTCTGGGCGCTGAAACCGAAGGCATGATCGGCTATCTGATCGAGCAAGAGTTGATGAACGCGCTGCCGTCCGGCACAGACTGCGCCACGCTGTTGACCCGTGTAGAGGTGAACCCGCTAGATCCGGCATTTGACCAGCCGACCAAACCCATTGGCCCGGTCTATTCGGCCGAAGAGGCAAAACTGGTGCGTGCCGAACATCGTTGGTCGATGGTGTCAGAGGCGACAGGCGGACTGCGCCGGGTTGTCCCCTCGCCGTTGCCAGTTGCCATCCTGAACATCGCGCCGATCCGATTGCTGGTCGATGCCGGGGTCTGCGTCATCTGCGCGGGTGGCGGGGGCATCCCGGTCGTGCGGGGCAGTGATGGCCAGATGGAGGGTGTCGAAGCGGTGATTGACAAGGACCGCACCTCGGCCCTTCTGGCACAGGCCCTGAACGCGGACATTCTGCTGATGCTGACAGATGTGGAAGCCGTGTTCCGCGACTGGGGCGGGCCGGATCAGACGGCCATCGCTGACATAAGCCCCGAGGCGCTGGCCCCGATGCAGTTTCCCCAAGGGTCGATGGGGCCAAAGATTACGTCTGCCTGCGAATTTGTGCGGGCGGGTGGACGCATGGCCGGGATCGGGCGCCTGCAAGACGCGCGCGCAATCATCGAAGGACGGGCAGGCACACGGGTGCGCGGCGACCTCGTTGCCGCAGAAAACGGATTGCCCGACTTGAATAAAGCGGCCCAGTCGGAAAACCACCAACCTAAAGCAGTGCGGGGATCGGAATAGGCAGTCATCATAGGCCAGAGTTCCGAGTGGCCTTGTTAAAGGGTCTCGAATCCCGACCCCACCCGTTGCACCCGTTTGTCCTCGTCGGGGGCATTCAGTGGGCAAAACTGCCAGCGGTTTCACACATGAAGCCGAAAGACCAAAGGATTGATGATGACACAACCGATGATGACACAACCGATGACCGGAAAGATTGCCCTGATCACCGGGGCCGCCGGCGCAATTGGCCTGGCCACAGCAACCTTGCTGGCCGCCCGCGGGGCGATCATCGCGGCCACAGATGTGGTCGGGGCAGATTTCGGCCCGTTGCAAGCCGCAATCCCCGACACAAAGCGCTTGCTGGTGGTCGAGGCGGATGTAACGGATGAGGCTTCCTTTGCCGAAGTCATCAAAGCCACCGTCAAGGCATTTGGCACCATCGACATCTTCTTCAACAATGCCGGCATCGAAGGCCCGGTTGCCCCCATCCCCGATTTCCCGACTGACGGTTTCCGCAAGGTGATGGACGTCAACGTGACCGGCATTTTCCTGGGCCTGAAACTGGTGATCCCGGTCATGGCAAAGGCAGGCCACGGCAGCATCATCAATTCATCCAGCGTGGCGGGGCTGACCGGGTCTGCGGGCCTTTGCGCCTATGTCGCCAGCAAACACGCCGTTCTGGGGCTGACCCGAGCGGCAGCGGTGGAATGGGGGGCAAAGGGTATCCGCGTCAACTGCATCAACCCCGGCCCGATTGAAAGCCGCATGATGGCGTCGATCGAGGAAGGGGCTAGTCCGGGCGCAGCGGCGGCGGTGCATGACGGTTTTGCCGCGACGATCCCCATGAAGCGCTATGGCACGCCGACCGAGGTGGCTGGGCTGGTGGCCTTTCTTGCGTCCGATGATGCGGGCTACATCAACGGCGGCGCCTACACCGTCGATGGTGGCATGACCGCCGCCTGATCATTTCAACAAAGGCCCGTCATGATCAAGATAGGTCTTGTCGAAATCGGCCAGCGTGACAAGGCGGTCAAGATCGTGGATGGTCACCTCTCCTTGCTGAAAGGTGACCAGGCCGTCTTCGCGCAGTTCGCGCAGCACCCGGTTGACGTGAACCGCACTCAGCCCCATGGCATCCGCCAACATGTATTGCGACAGAGGGCAAGAGTATTCCAAGGCAGTGCCAAGGCCCACCAGTTTCAGCCGTGCACCCAGCTCCAGCAGGAAATGCGCGGTGCGTTCCTTGGCATCTCTGCGCCCGATGCCCACCAGATGCTCCACCACCATCGCCTCGTCGCGCGACGCGGCCCACAAGACTGCAGTCGCAAGCCGGGGTGTCCGGCTGAATGTCTCCAGCAGATCGCTCGCCAGAACCTCAGATGCCTCGACGCGCGTCACAGGTTCAATGTTGTGGTCCGCAGTGCGGAACAACACCGAGCGCAGGCCCAGGAAATCGCCGGGTATCTGAAAATCGACAATCTGACGCGTGCCGCCCGACAAGAGCTTGTAAGAACATACCCAGCCCGAGGCGAGGATATAGGCCGACTGGTTGACCTGCCCCTGGTGCACCATATCGCGTCCGGCTGCGAAACTTTTCCGACGACCATGCAGGCGCTCAAGTGCCGACAACTCTTCACCCGACAGGGCGACAAAGGCCCCAAGCTTGCGGGAAAATGGGGAATGCAGGGCTGTCACTGCTGGATATTCCTCTCAGGGCATGAGTCATGTGACGGGCCGAATGGTTGCCGCCTGCGACAGCCTTAGTTGTGCTTGCGGCCACTGGCACTGATCTGCCTCAGTCCACGATACCACAGTTCTGCGAAACTGGCGCAGGTGTTGCATGAAACCTGTGTTCCGCCCTGTCCCGTCCGCCCGTAGAAAGTCCTTCCAATGCCAGAGATCCCCGATGTATCCGGAACCGCCGCCCTCGCTATATGCGAGTCGCTCCTGCTCGCGCTGAATGACCGCAACATTCTGCCGGAACGCGATATCATCGGGATTCTGAAAGATGCGGCGGCAGCGCATGCGAACGACAGGGGCGAGGATGGTCAGGAAGGACTGCACGCTGCCGTCGCAGACCTGATCAACGGCATCCTTTCAGGCGGAAACTCGGTTCGTCGCAGGTGACGGTGGTGGCTCAACTGAAGAAGTCTGCGCACATTTCCGGGTACCCGGAATGCCCACCGTGCTGCGATTGCCGCGCGGGCTGACAGTGTACTTCGCCCCCAGAGGCCCGAAGGATAGGGACGCGGTGGATTTGGAGAGGGTGAGAGTTACCCAGGGAGCAAGGCGGACACGCCTCCAGAAACGCAATGACACGGGTTCAGGATCCTCTCAGATCTGTGAAACTGGGGTCGGGCAGGCCTGGAGCCCACCTGAAAAAGACGCACGTCGAGCGGTTGGAATGAGGTCCGGGTGGCTGAACGGAATGCGCCATGGTCACAAGCGCCCGAGGTCGAGGTCTATGGATATCGGACAGTGGTCGGACGGGTAGTCCTCGACCGGCCCACCGAATGTCGTCTCTGCGAACGTGCCTTCGATCTTCGCAGGGCGCGCGGCGTCATTCAGGATCAGGAAGTCGATGAAGGCGCTGAAGCGAGGCAAGCAGTTGAGTCCGATCTCCGCCCCGGTGATGTGAATGTCGCCATACTCGTTGAGGATCGCCCAGAAGGTATCGCCCTCAGCCTCAACGTGGCGATTCAGGTCTTCGCCGATCAGCACCGGACCCGACTGCGCATCGAACCAGGCGCGCAACACTGGCAGCTGCGCGAAGAGGTTTCCGCAGGACTGTCGGCCCATCCCTTCAAAGCATCCCGACTGAAGATGGGTGTTCAGGATCGTCAGGGGGCGCTCGGCTCCAACCTCCACAACGACGCCATGGCGCAAGGCCCCGCTTCTCGACACATCGAGCGCCGACAGGTCCGGCAGGCGCCGATGGGCAATCCCGGCTCGGATCGCGATGGCCGTGGACTGCATCGAAAGCCGCTGGCCGGGCGTGTTGCGACACTCCGGGTAACGGCGGGACGGGCGGCGATCCTCGACATGGAAAACCCATTCTGCCGGATCGAAGACCCGGGCAAGCGCGGGCTCCCCTTCGATTTCCTGAAGGAGCCAGATGTCAGCATCCACCTGCGCGATCACATCACGCACGCGCTGGAAGTCTGCCTCGCTGCGCGGCCGGCATCCCCGATCTGTATCGGCAACGAAGTGCTCGATGTTCCAGCTTGCGATCCGGAGTGTCTCTGCCCGCGCGAGTAGTGGAGCAAACAAAAGCGCGATGACCAAAAGAAAACGCATGAACTTTCCCGTAGAGGCCTGAGAGGCAACAGATTTCCTAACCTCGGTCCGCAACGGGCACCCAATATGCCATCCGATCGGACCGTTCCGAATGACCGCTGTTAGCGATGGAGAAACTCTGCGGCGACAGCACGTCCGCCGATGTTGTCGGACGGCTGTTGGGCGACGTGAAGCCGTTGCTGATGGTGACTGATCCGCCCTATGGCGTGGAGTACGACCCAAGCTGGCGCAACCAGGCGGGTGCAGCCAAGACCAAACGCACCGGCAAGGTGCTGAACGACGACCGGGCCGACTGGCGCGAAGCTTGGGCGCTGTTCCCTGGCGATGTCGCCTATGTCTGGCACGGCGCGCTGCACTCCTCGACCGTTGCCGAGAGCCTGGTGGCGGCGGGGTTCGCGGTTCGGTCCCAGATCATCTGGGCGAAAGACCGCCTCGTCCTCAGCCGCGGCGATTACCACTGGCAGCATGAGCCTTGCTGGTATGCGGTGAAGAAGACCGGCAAAGGCCATTGGGCTGGCGACCGCAAGCAGACGACGCTCTGGCACATTTCCGGCAAGGACCAGGACGCGGCCACGGTGCACGGCACTCAAAAGCCAGTCGAATGCATGCGCCGCCCGATCCTGAACAACTCCAGCCCGGGTCAAGCGGTGTTCGAACCCTTCATGGGTAATCCATCTTATTTTGAAAGGACTTTCTATCCAAGTTGATTCAGGGTTGCCCCTTAGAATGGTGCAATGACGCCCTTCTGCATCGGGGGGAGCGCCGCATCTTGGGCCGTCGAGTTCCTGGTCTTGTAGGCCGGGGGTGTGGGTCTGCTCATGCCGCCCAGCTGCCACCAGAGATTCACGAGATGAAGCTCTTAAGAGATCTATATGCCAGAGACTTTCGCAGCGTAAACATAAAGGCAACGACAGGTCACGGTTCCGGCGCTAAGGCAGGCATGGGGCACACTTCCATCGAAGTGCACCGTATCGCCGGGGTTTAACACGGCAGTTTCATATCCTTCGGAATGAAACTCCAACAGCCCCGACAGGACAAGTAAAAGATCTTCGGTCGGATGGCTGTTCCAAGGTCCGAAGTCTGTCAGGTCTGTCTGCGTGAATTCAACGAAGGCTGATTGAAACGCCCGCCCTTTCAGAGTGGCTGCAAGAGGCCAAAGCCGGTTGTGCGGGTAGGGAAACACGGTTCGATCCGCCGCTGATCGCTCTACTACCATGCGACCCGACAGCGGCACGCTCTCCGTCCGCACCAGATCCGACAGCTCGGTTTCAAACCCGCGTGCCAGTTTGAGAAGTACTTCAAACGTCGGCGACATTAGCCCATTTTCAATCTTGGACAGTGTTGACCGGGCAATGCCGGCGCGGTCGGCCAATTCTTGCTGGTTCCAGCTGCGTTCGTCACGCCATTGCCTGATACGTGCGGCAAGCGCTGTGTGCGCCTGTGAATGACGCGGTCTCTCGGTAAGCCCCATGTTCCAATCCTACGCCGTTGACATTAAATTGTTCCTATACGAACGTTGCTGTCAATCATAGCGAGGTCGCTTCATGCCAAATACGTCAAAATCCCTGTTCGAACGCGGGATGAAAGTCCTTGTAGAGGGCGTATCATCTGCTTCGCGGGGGCCGGCGACCTTTGGCGGCGCGCCACGGTACATGTCGCACGGCCATGGCGCGCGGCTTTATGATGTGGACGGGCGGGAATACATCGATTGGATGATGGCTTTCGGCGCCCTGCCTTTGGGCCATGCTCACCCAAAGGTGGTAGAGACCATCACACGCGAGGTGTCCCGCGGCACCCATTTCGCCACCGCCCTCGAAGTTGAGGTCGAAGTGGCCGAAATGTTGGTCAGCCTGCTGCCCCATGTGGACAAGGTGCGGTTTGCCAATACCGGGACCGAAGCAGCGATGGCGGCCTTCCGTTTGGCTCGCGGCCACACAGGTCGGCGCAAGATCATAAAGTTCGAAGGTCACTATCACGGCTGGTGGGATGCAGTTCTGGTCAACACAAATCCCCTGCCCCCCACCTTGCTCGGGCACCCAAACGATCCGATCCGCATTCCTGACAGTTCCGGCATTCCCGAAGCGGCATGGAAAGACACCATTGTGGTGCGTTGGAATGACGTCGAAGCCCTGGAACGTGCAATGGCGCTCCATGGCCACGAGGCAGCTTGCGTTGTGACGGAAGGGGTCATGTCCAACATGGGGGTGATCCCACCTAAACCGGGTTACCTCAACCGAATGCAGGAGTTGTGTCACCAGTATGGTGCCCTCTTCTACCTTGATGAAACCGTGACGGGTTTCCGCCTCTCTGCCGGGGGAGCGGCCGAGCTGTATGGGCTCAGTCCAGATATCGTGACCTATGGCAAGGCGCTGGGGGGCGGCCTGCCGATGGCGATGATCGGCGGACGGGCAGATATCATGAAGGGCCTCGAATGGGGTAAGGTTCTGCATTACGGCACCCATAACGCCGGACGTCTCACCCTGCATCTAACCAAGGTGATGCTGGAAACCATGTTGGCCGACAATCAGGCCGGCTTTGCCAAGATCAAGGATCTGGGCCAAACCATGGCCAACGAAGTGCGCCGTGTGGCAAAGGCCAGCAATCGCCACGGCATCTTGGTGCAGGGCGTGAATTCCATGTTTCAGATATTTTTCACGGACCAAGAAGAAATCAATGATTTCCGGGATTTCTGCACCCATGTCGACCGCATGAAATTCCGCGACTTTACCCTGCGGTTGATGGACAAGGGGATATACATGAACCCGTCAGCCACATTGCATTCCCTTTCATCGATCGTACACACAGAGGCGGACATAGCTGCAACCGGCCGCGCAATTGCCGAGGTTCTTGAGGAGATGCCATGAAGGTCGGCATCCTGGGGGTTGGCAATCTTGCCTCCTATCTGGTGCAGGGGGCCCAGAAGGGTGGGCATGCGTTTGTGCTTTCACCGCGGGGCGTTGAAAAGGCTGCGGAACTCGCGGCACGATTTGGCTGCGAAGTCGCTGAGAGTAATCAGGCGCTGGTCGATGAATGTGACCACATCCTTGTTTGCCTGCCAGCGGCAGAGGGGGAAGTAATCCTGCGCGGGCTGGTTTTTCGCAAGGGACAGGTGGTGTGTTCGGCAATGGCGGCCAAAGTCAAACTTGAGGACCTGCGTTTATCCGTCGCTCCTGCAGAGGTGACGCTTTCGATGATGCCAGGATATGCCAATGCCTTTTCTGTCGGCCCAACCTTTCTGTATCCGAAAGGCTCAGTCTGGGCCGAATTCTTCGCCGACTGCGGCCCGGTTCATGAATTGCCGGACGCTCACAGCTTTGAAACCGCTGTTGTCTTTGGCGCGATGTCAGGCGCAAGCGTCTTTCTGATGCGCCATCTTGCAGCCTGGTATGAGGCTGAGGGGTTAAACCCTGCCGTCGCGCGTTCCCTTGTGGCCGAAACCCTGCGCGGAAATGCCGAGGTGTTCTTGCAGTCAGACAAGTCACTCGATGCCATCTGCAACGGAGTCGGCACGCCTGGTGGCATCACCGAACAGATGGTTTCGCACTTAAGGCAAGACGGCGCACTTGAAAGTTGGCACCATGCCATGACCAGCATTCTGCACCGTATAGCCCCGGACCGAAAGCTCTGACCGTTTTATGACTGGGTCCGAACCGTCCCGGAGTCATGATTTGTAACGGCGAAGATCTGACAGAACCTGTTCCACCAAAACCGCACGGTCTCGTGGCTGATCTTGAGGCCGCGTTCATGCAAGAGATCCTCGACGTTCCGGAGCGACAGCGGAAACCGGATGTAGAGCATCACCGTTTGAGCGGCATCCTGTATGCTCGGGGATCGGCGCTGACCCACCATGGCCATCGCACCTGTTTCTTCCGCTACACCGCTACACACAGTAAGCGGTGCGCCAGCCCCGTGGTTTCGGCTTGATGTGACTTCGGGCATGCCGTCCTGCAACTGAGTTTGTGGGAGGCTTGCCATGGAGCACCAAAACGAGCACCGGATGGAGGTGCGTGGGTCGAATGGAGTGTCGCGG
>NZ_JAUXOV010000050.1 GCF_030684215.1 Pseudotabrizicola sp. | reverse complement strand
CGAGGATGCCTTCCGGAAAGCCTTCGAGATTTGACACATGATGGCGGAAGGTGTTCTGGTTGATCCGAAGCAGATCGGCGGCTTCCCGCATCGCGAAGCGACGGAGACCCTTCTGGGCATCCGGTGGGAACGTCTCCTGCGCATGTTCACGCAACCGGCTACCGAGCCGCTTGGACATGACATCGAATCTTTGGGAGGCTCGTATCCCGCTCATCACTGCCCTCAAGTCTTTATTGTTTTGTAGACCTTAACAGCTTTGGTGAGTAAATCCAGTCCAATCCGTTGAGCGGCCTAAAGGCGTTGAGACGGCAGATTTCTGACGAGAAAAAACCGTGAAGTATCAGCGTCTTAGGTAACCTTGTTCGTACAGCACTTCAACAGTTCGTAGCCAGCGATGTCATGGCCACAACATGTATTGTCAACGCCTACGTAACGCAGATCTTCAGAATCGTGCGACCGATTCCCGCGACTTCACTCAAGCAGCCCCAGCCTCTCGGCTCGCTCCAGCAGCATCTTCACGGATGACGGCTGCCAGCTTGTCCGCCCGCGGGGCGTTCGCTCGCGCATCGCTTCCAGTCGGGTGCAGATCGCCTGAAGCGTGACGTCCGGATACGCGCCCTTGATGGCGGCGACGATAGCGGGGAGGCGGTCGTCCGTTTCGCGGCGGCCGGCGCGGTTTAAGACCGTCTCGGGCAGGAAGCCGTCGCGCACATAGGCGTTCACGGCACGTAGCAAGCGGCTTTGTGTCCAGTGGCGTTCGCGGGGCAGGGGGCCGTTGACGATGCGCACCACGTCTTCCCAAGCTAAGTCGGGGCGCAGGCGACCGACATGGGGGACCCAGTCCTGCGCCGTCTCGTTCAGCCGCTCCATATAGCCGTCCTGCCGGGCCAGCCTGACCTTGCGCAGCGCCGCCGGATCCCGGGCGCGCAGGCCCGGATTGCCGCCAACCCGGCCTTTGGTTCGTGCGCTGGCCAACCCGGCCTTGGTACGCTCGCGGATCAGCGCCCTTTCGAACTCTGCGGCCGCACCCAACACCTGAAGTGTAAACTTGCCCTGCGGCGACGCCGTGTCGATCGGATCCTGCAAGGACCGGAAATGCGCACCTTTCGCCTCCAGCCGCTCGATGATTTCCAAGAGGTGAGAAAGTGAACGGGCAAGGCGGTCGATCCGAACCACGACGAGCGTATCGCCGATGCGCAGCTGATCCAGCACGCGCGCCAGAACTGGCCGCGTGCGACTGCCGCCAGATGCTTGTTCCTCCACGATTTCCACGCAGCCTGCGGAGCGCAGCTCCTGAACTTGGGGCAGGGCGGTTTGATCTTCGGTGGAAATGCGCGCGTATCCGATGAGTGGCACGGGGCAGGGGGCCTTTTTGCAATTGCGGATGTCAGGAGTAAACGACGGATTGAGTGTGTCTCCAACATGTGCTCAGGAGCCCGGCACCTGAATGGCAGGGGAAGAAGCGACGCTGCCCGCAGCGCCACCCGGCGCGTCCGGGAGCAATGTCGTCGGCATTTCTCTATTTCGGAGCGCACGATCTATTTATGTCCGATAATGCAATCTTATTGGACGTAAAGGCGCTGACAAAGCTGCGGCGCTATTGATGCATTTCTCTGGCAGAAAGCGCCGTCCCAATATAGGCTGCCGGCATGGAAAAACCGCGCACCGAGCCATTGGAAACCTTGCCGATGCTGCCCCCGCTGCCGGGCTGGATCGTCTCTGCGCCTGCAGAAACGCCGGAGGCTGCGGCTTTCCGGTCCGGGGCTGCGCTGGCGCATCTGGGTCAGGCAACGGCGTCGGGGGGTGTGCCTCTGGCGCTGTGGCGCGATCGTCTGGCCCTGGCGGCGGCCGGGAACTGCGCTGCAATGGCGGGGCGAAGGGAAGGGCAGGGCGCCTTGCGCGATGCGCTGCACCTGACGGGACCGGGCGACGACCCCGGCCCGGCGGGGCGGATCGCGCGGCAGTGGTCACGCGCGGCGGCGCGGCCGGTTTCGGTCGCGCATCTGGTCAATGCGCTGGAAGGAATAGCGGCAGAGCGGATCGCGCTTTGCCTTGATGCCACCGGACCGACACCGGTGGACCGCGCGGCGCAGGTCGTCGAGGCGGTTTTGACCGATCATCCGCAGATGGAGGTCGCCGCCCTGATCCTAGCCGATGCGGCGTTGGCAAGAGCGTTGGGGGCAACCCATGTGCTGCCGCTTCTGGCGCTGACGCTCAAGCCCCGCGATCTGCGCGTGCGGGGCGATGATCTGCGGCTGGCTTGTCACCGCGCCGTTGTCTTTGCCGTCGGGCAGGCGCTGCCGCTGGCCGGCGATCTGGCCCGGGCGTCGGCCCGTCTGCAGGCGGTGGCCCCGAAGCTGCGGGCCAAGGCGGCGGGCCGGGCGGTCGATCTGTTCCTGTCGCGCGATGCGCTGGCGCCTGCGGCCTTGACCTTCATGTCGGACCGAGCTGCGCGGCGGCTGTGCGACCGGCTGGTCAGTCTGGGTGCTGCCCGCGAACTGACCGGTCGCGAAACCTTCCGCCTGTATGGGCTGTGACGATGAAAAGCGCCCGAACAGAGACGGTTTTCGACCGTGGTCTGGCCGATCTGCCGGCCGATCTACGCTGGCGGGAATGGATGCGGCGGATCGAGGCAGTGC
>NZ_JAUXOV010000081.1 GCF_030684215.1 Pseudotabrizicola sp. | reverse complement strand
GCGTGTGTGAAATCACGAAGGTAGGTGCATGGTGGGTGAAATCACGAACGAAACAAAGTCTCCGTTGCTGCCTGATCGTCTCGAACAGGCAGACCTGTTCGTTTGTGACATTTTCGATGCCGCGCCCAAGGGTGACATGGCTTCGATGGCGCACCCGATCTTTTCACTTTCGACCAAGCCCGATCATCGTATCCGCAGATACGAAGACGAAACCGGTAAGAATTTTGTGGAAGTGAAGCCCTCCGCCGAAGGGTTGGCAACCATCCATGACCGTGATGTCCTGATCTACTGTATCAGCCAGCTAATGGCCGCGATCAATGACGGAAAAATGCCCTCCAAGACACTGAGAATGAAGGCATACGACTTCCTGAAGGCAACAAACCGCGTCACTGATGGCCGTGGCTATGATGCTCTGCGAAGTGCGTTGATCCGGCTTCAAGGCACGCAGATTGAAACAAACATCGTAACGGGTGAGACTGAACAGCTCGACATTTTCAGCATCATCGACCGCGCAAGGATCGTGCGGCAAACCCGCGACGGGCGGATGCAAGAGATTGAAGTTCAGCTTTCGGACTGGGTGTTCAATGCGATCCGGGCGAAAGAAGTCCTTACCTTCCACCGTGACTACTTTCGGCTGCGGAAGCCGATTGAGCGCCGTCTGTATGAGCTGGCGCGCAAGCACTGTGGACAGAAGAAGGAATGGCGTATCACCCTGCCCGTCCTGCAGAGGAAATGCGGCTCTTCATCGACCCTGCGGGAGTTTCGCCGGCTAATTCAGAACATCGTCGAGCATGACAAAGAGCATGCCCATATCCCTGACTATGGCGTCCAGATGGGCGAGGACATGATCACTTTCACCAATCGCGGGACAATGCTGGAAGACCAGCAAACTGCGGGCGTGCCTAGTTTTGCATCCGTGCGCATTAGCCCGGACGCCCTGACGGAAGCGCGCGTGGTGGCTCCCGGTTGGGATGTCTATGTCCTTGAAAGCGAATGGCGCAGCTGGATGGCGGATGGTGGGCTTGATGCCCCCAAAAATCCTGACAAAGCTTTCCTAGGCTTCTGCAAGAAGTGGTATGAGCGGCGGGGCCGCCCTTAGCGGCCCCTGCTCTGCAAAAGCAGTTCCAGCCCTTCCCAAAGCGTGACGTTCTGTTCATTGCAGAATGCGCGAAACTGGTCGATGACGCGCTTCGGTCCAGGAATAGAAACTTTGTCCTGCGCTTCGGTTCGTTTTGGCCCAGGCCTGCGTTTGGCAGAAGGTTCACGACTGACAAAGCCAAGCGTTGTGCCTGCTTCTACTGCCTCTTTCAGCGCGCCTTGATCGGGCACAGCACGGGGCTTGGAGCTGTCAATCTTAGGAAGCTCGATGCCTCCACCAAACCCATACTTTCCGCTCATGCTGCCTTCGCTTTCATAAGGGTATCAATGACGGCCTGAGCATAATCGCGGGCGTTCTCGATGGCAGAAGCCACCTGCTTTTGCGCCTTTTCGGTCGCAGATGCCGTCTTACCCTTCATCTCCTGAGCCACCAGATCGGGCAGCTCCGCAAGCAACATGCTGTCACGGAAAATCCGGGTGTAGGGCGCGCGGCGCGCGATCCGCACGGGCAAAGTGTTGATATTGTTGGTCTCCATTTCCTGCCGCACGTCTCTTTCGTCGGTTGTCAGGAAGGCAGCGTTTGTGCGCGCAAAAAGCAACGTGTAGGCAATCGGGCTTCTGATCATCCTAGAAGTGGTTTCGACAAGGCGCACGGCCTGAGCTGCTTGCCGTGCTTCCATAGGTGAACCGTCCATAGGAATGATGCACAGGTCCGTGCGAGACAAGGCGAATGTAACGATCTGATCCTTCGACCCCTCAAGGTCGATGATGAGATAATCCGCCTCTGCTTCCATGCCGTCGATCAAGGCGACGGTGTCTTCCACCTGCGGGCGGGCATGAACGGCAAAAGGCAGGTCTCTGCCCGCTTCTTCACGCTCCCTTGCCCAAGCAAGGATGTTGGCGTTTGGGTCCAGGTCGAGAATGGCAACCCTGCCACCCGAAAGGGCGATCTGCTCGGCGAGCAACATGGCGGAGGTGGTTTTCCCCGATCCGCCCTTCGGGTTTGCGAAGGTGATTACAAACATAGGGCGACTCTGGTCCAAGTCATCTTTAATGTCAATGTTAACGTTGCATATATCTACAGTGTTAACTTTAAAGATATAGATATTTGTGCCGCGCGCTCAAGGCCGCAGCCTTAGCCGCCTTTGATCTGTAGCGGACTGCCGCTGAACACGACAAGGCAGTCAGGCTCAGAGGCAAACCAAGCGTAGCTGCCCCAAGCGAGACTGCTAACCGTCTTGCGGAAAGCCGGGGATGCACGATCCAGAAATGCCGTGACGAATGCAACGTGCTGAGGAGGGAAGCCCGCACCCTCAGCGATCAGCAGGAGCGCTGTTCTTCGGGTGTCATTCACAGGCCCGTCTGTGTGCACCACTTCCACAAAGACAAGGAGGGGATGCGATGGGCCAAGATCTACAAGGACGATATCGGGAAGGTTCTTGTCAGCCGGAATTACCAGGCCAATGGCCTTAGCGAGCTCGTCATCACGGGCAACGACCTTGTTGCCACTCTCGCTGAGCGAAATAACACCTGGCTTCTCAAGAAATTTCGGCGCGAACACCTCAATAACCGCCTTCGAAATATCGGCGCTCGGTCCAGTCGTTAAGCGGCGAGTCTCACCGTTGGGGAAGGTGACAAGCTCATACTGGCCGCCACCTGCTGCTCCCCTGCGCACGATGGCGATGCGCGCCAATGCACCAGCGTTCAAATGTTTTCCGCGCCACGCAGACGCCTTAGCGATAAATGTCGCCTCATCGATGTCTGGTGCCAGTAGATCAGCAAACTCCGCCTGCAAGGCATAGCGGCCCGCCGGTGAGGTGGTGGAAAGGCCCGGTTTATCGATGACAGCACCGTTCTGGATCAGGGCATAGCGGATCGTATCGTCGCGGATAGATTCGCGCGTGTTGACCGCATACCAGCGACCCGGCACGTCAGCCTTGCTGGGCTTCATCGATTCCTTCGCCCATGCGCCACGCGCTTCGGCATCTAGTTTTGCGGCCTGGTCGTCGGTCATGCGCGTGACCTGATCGGGCCTTATCCAGACGCTCAAACCTTCGACCGCCCCGACATAGGCCATGACGAAGATGGTTTTCGCCGCGATCTCCCAAATGCAGTGTTCCCGATTGGCTGATCCATCCGGGAAAATTACTGGCAGACGGGCATGAATCTCAGGCCAAGACAGAACGTGGGGCAAGCTCATACCTTACCCCCGTAGAGGCCAAGAAGGGCCTGCTCAATCGCAGTCCGTTTCGCCCCGCTCGTAACAAGGCGCTCGATCTGTGCCATGGCATCCGCCGTGGGCAACGGAATGGCCTCAAGCTCAAAAGCGGAAACGGCGACACTGCCGCTGATGCAGCGGAACATCTGATCGACCGTATCGCTGTTCAGAACGGCGGCGACGGCAGCGGACGAGACCTTTGGCATGCCGATGGGCCGGACCATGTTCAGATGGTTTTCGACAACGACACCCCCATGGGTCTCGATGAACATCGCGGGCAGCTCGGCTGCGATCAGGCGGCGCAGCTGCTCCTTGGCCGTGGTGCGCTGCACCAGAACGCAGCTCTTGTTGACGATAAGCCAGTCATCTCCTGGCTCCGTCTTGAAGTATGGACTGTGGTTTCTCTTATTGGCCCGGAAAATGAAGCACCCGTCCGGTGTCACGGCCTCGGCCCAAATGAGAGGGAAATGCCCTCGGCCTGCTCGGGCACGCATCTGCGACTTGAAGCGGTTCCAGATGAGGGGACCAGTAGAAACCTCATACCCCCAATCCGCAAGGCGCGTCGGCATAGCTTCTGCCGCCTCAATCAGACGAACGTGACGGGGATCGCGAGGAGCAATCCACGGTGCGCCCGTATCCTTCGGAAGACCGACCGTTCCGTTCTTCGTGAGCCGAACCCGTAGCTCGCTTTCGACATTAAGATAATGGACCTGAAACCTGCCGCGCTCACCACCCCGGCGATAGAGGGCGAGCAGAGTTTCCTGCAGGACATCCTCGAACACTCCCTTGCGCGCGTGCACGAAATCTATCGCGACCGGAGGCGCTTCCTCGGCCAGCAGGCGACGCAGCGCCGTGTAATATTGCCCCCCCAACACACTCGTCGGCGTGAGGTAGGCGACAATGCCGCCTGGCCGGGTCCAGCGAAGCGCCACGTCGGTGAATACACCATAAAGGTTGGCATGGCCGAAGAGGCTGCGACTGTAGCGCTGTCGCTGCGCTGGTGTCAGCTGCACCCGCCCATAGGGGGGGTTTCCGACCACCAGATCATAGATGGGCCTGGGTGGCTCCTCTAGGGTGTCGCATGTCTTGACGAACACCGGCACCTCGCGGCCACTCGCCCTGGCGAGGTCGGAGAGCATAATCTCCAACGCTGTCTGGGATAATCCGGCCGCATGGGGATCAAGCTCCAGACCTGAAAGCCGGTGGCCAAGCTGCGCGAGGATGAAGGCGGGATCGCTGTCTTTCAGATGGGCGCGCATCCGAACCGCAGCTTCGAGAAGAAACGCACCCCCGCCACTCGCGGGATCGAGCACACGGGCTGTCGTCCAGTCGAGCCCTCCCTCCTCAGCAAGGTCGAGCAACCTCTGGGTCAGGGCAGGCGGCGTATAGAATGCACCCATGGCGCTCCGCTCCCGGCTTGGAAGCAGGGCCGTGTAGAGGCTTGTAAGGGCGTGGCAGCCCTCAAGTATCGGGAGATGGGCAGCCATGCGGCCCATTGACCGCGCAAGGTGCAGAGCCGTGTCGTCCAGCTCACCAGTAGGGGCTGCAAAAGGTTTACTGACATAAAGTCCAGCGACCACTTGGCTGCCAAAGAACTCGATAGCTTTGCGCGCAAAGAGCGCCGCGAGGTCCGTGCGCTGTGCCTCCGCTACAGTCTCCGCCCATGCGCGGGCGACAACGCGAGCGCGGGCAAGCTCTTGCCGGGCAAGTCCAAGGTCAGGAGCTTTGCTCCTGCGTTGCGGCTTTTCGGAAACAAGGGCGATACTCATGCGGACTTCATCCGCATGAGATGCGGTCTTCCTTGGAAGGGGAGAACATTGATTTTACCTTCTTTCTTGCGCGCTTCGGCGATGTCGTAGCTGCTCTGCATCCGCATCAACGTGTCCATGGAAATGTCAAACGCCTTTTCGATCCGCAGCGCCATTTCCGGCGAAAGACTCGCCCGTCCGTTCAGGAACTTCGACAATGCAGGTCGTGTCACGCCCAGAATCTGCGCGGCGTCCGTGATGGATAAACCAAGTGGCTGAATCACCTCGGCACAAACGAAGCTGCCCGGATGGGCTGGTGCTTTCACCCTTGTTTTCGCGGCCATTTCTATCGTTTTCTTTCCCGGAAATCGTTCTAGGAACCGTGCTCTGTAACGTCACGAATTACAACAATGTTCTTTTTTTGTTCTTAACACAAGTGCGCACCGTATGGCAGAATGAGCACAGAACAGTGATACAGCGGCCAAGGTGGAACGGTGTCATCACGTGCGTCGGATGGTTTTCACGCTGACGCGGAAAAGCTGTGCGATCTCGGGCAGCGGCCTCAGTTCTTCATCGCGCATTCGGCGCACCTCAGCCTTTTGGGCAGTCGATAGGGCAGGGGGCCTGCCCCCGACGCGGCCACGTTTACGCGCCGCTTCCAGCCCCTCCTTGGTCCGCTCCGAAATCCGCTCCCGCTCAAACTGGGCGATGGACGCAAAGACATGAAACACCAGCCGACCGGCGGGCGTGGTGGTGTCGATGTCTTCGGCAAGCGACCGGAAACCCGCGCCGTGCGCCTGGATCGTGTCCACGATATCGAGAAGGTCACGCAAGGAACGGGCGAGGCGGTCATACTTGGTGACGGTGATCACGTCGCCTTGGCGAAGCTGATCGAGCAAGCGGTCCAGCTCGGGCCTGCTGCGGGCCGTGCCGGTGATCTTGTCAGCGAAGATCCTCTCGGCACCCGCCGCCTTCAAGGCGTCGAGCTGGCCGTCCAGGTTCTGGTCTTCCGTGCTAACGCGAGCGTATCCGATGATCATGCTGCACTTTGCCAAAAACCTCCCAAAACCGCAAAGGTTTAGTCATGGGTTTTTGTCCAGTCTAAGCCCTTGATGCTGGGTAGGGCAGGGGGTCGGGACAGAAACAACCGTATTTGACCACCTCATTAAGACCAGAGGTTTTTGTCCTGACAGACCGCCAGCGATGCGGGCGCTTGGCATCCTTTGCTTAGACTGCCTGAAACTGCACCAGCCGATTACAGACGCTTGTCTGACGGGTTTTACAGGCGGCAGCGGTGGCGGCTTGCACGCCCGTGGCGGCGTAGGCTAAAGCAGGGTTATCCCAGCCCCCCCGAGGATCCAATGGAACGCAGCCTGACCTATATCGCCCTGTTCGCCGCCCTGATCGCCGTGCTGGGCCTCGTGCCGCCGCTCTATGTGGCGGGTGCCGTGCCGGTCACCGCACAATCGCTGGGTATCATGCTTTGCGGCACCGTACTTGGGGCAAAGCGTGGCCTGCTGGCGGTCCTGCTGTTCCTCCTGCTCGTCGCCCTCGGCCTGCCGCTGCTGTCAGGCGGGCGCGGCGGCCTTGGCGTCTTCGTCGGCCCCTCGGTGGGCTTCCTCGTGGGCTTCCCACTCGCTGCCTTCACCGCCGGCTGGATCATGGAGCGCACCACGCTGCCCCCGTTCTGGGCGGCCACCGCAGGCGGGGTAATCGGCGGCATCGGCGTGATGTATGTCTTCGGCATCACCGGCATGTCCATCGTGCTGGATAAGACATGGTCCGAGGCATCCCTGCTGGCCCTCGCCTTTCTCCCCGGCGATGTGATCAAGGCAGTGCTGACCGGCCTCGTCACCCAATCCATCGCACGCGCCCGCCCCGGTGCCCTCCTGGCCCGCGCCTGATCCCGGTGAAAACGCTTAGGGCACGACGCTCAACGACGGCAATGGGCTCTTCGCGACCATTTCCCGCTCGGATTCCCAGCGAGAAAGGAAACCCACCTGCACCAGTGCGGCGCGATTTTGCGGTTTCGATCCCTCCTCGAGAAGGGAAAGCATCTGCTGCGCGAGATACATCTTGCTGGTCGAGGTCCTCACAATGTCTCCGGGTGTTAGGTCTGCGGGCAGGAACAAAACTCAAGCATTTCTGTCTTGGTCAATAACGACCGTTTTAGGGATGTAAGACCCCAACTAACTATGGTCTGCCAGACTAATAGCGATCCTCTTCTGGTCCTTCACGAGAACGTTTTTGGACAAATGAAAGGTCCACTCCATATGCGAATTGTGAAACATTAACCCATTCTGGAGGCATTTAAGTGCATAAAAAACTGACAGTTACCGCCGTTCTTCTGGCCTTGTCGGCGTCAAGCGCCGTCGCAGACGGCCAGTCCGTCACTACCGGTAGCAATGGTGTGGAGAAATCAGGCGGCGTAGCGTTTCGAGCCCAAGAGCAGGGAACACTGCATCCTGGCCATGTGGCCGTGTTCGCAACCGGCAAGAACGGCGAAGAAAAGTACAACAAACCAGCTGCAGACTACCACCTTGACGGCACACCTTATGAAGCCGGTCCGGGCGGATATGGCGCACAGCAGAGTGGCCGGGACTAATTGAGTTCATTACTGCGCAGGCTTGAGTGAAGCCCCGCAAATTGAAAGTGGCCGGACAATGTCCGACCACTTTTTTTAATTGGTAGCGTGGCGAAGCCCCCAGATTTGCACCCAGCGGACCTAAGCACGCACTAAGTCACCCCGCCTGACCAAGCGGGGCCTATTGATTCAGTAAATTCCAGCAGCAGTCAGTGCTTTCTGCAGATCCCGCATCTCTTCGCAATTGCCGCATAGCCCCTGCAAGGTGACCAAGTTGGCCTTCGCCTTGGTCGAATCACCCATCTGGATATACATCTCACCTTGATATTCCAGTGCGCCCAAGTGCCCAGGGTTCAATTTCAAGGCTTGGGAATAGGCTTTCGATGCCGCCGTCAAATCACCCAGTTTGCGCGAAGAAAACCCCAACAAGTTCCAGGCGTCGGCATTGCTCGGCTCGGCGGAAGTGATGCCTTGGAGCATAGTGCGCGCTTCACTATAGTTGGCTTCGGATATTAGTTTTTTAGCCTCAGCGTAGCTACCGGGCACGGCAGTAACTGTTGATTGATACGATCCGTCCTCGGTGCCTGCTGCAAAGCTTGGTGGAGCTAGCGGCAAAAGCAGCGAAAATACGGCAAAATTGGTAACATAAATCTTCCGAAGTGACATGACGAACTCCATAGATGTGATGTTAGGGGAGGTAGCACCCGCACTATGAAGTGCCATTCAAGCATGTGTGATACAGTGCCAGAACGCCCAGCAACTGCGGGACTTTTTTTATGTTAACGAGGGCACTAGCACGATTCACAGCTCCCAACCCAGATCCCTATCGCGTACGCGCTGTCTTTCCAGCTCAAGCTGACGCTGCTTTTCGCGCTCTTCCTCCAGCTTTCGCTGCTGCTCAATCCTCGGATCGGGCTTGTCCCGCCCAAGCACTTGCTTGAGCCGGTCGCGGATAGCGTCTGCCCCTGCATCATGGGCGGATTCATTCGCGCCAAGATCACGCCCGGCAATGCGTGCCAAGCGCTGTTTGATCTCGTCCTGGTCCAGTTCCTTCGCCTGCCGCCCAGCGACGGCGCGCAACGCCGCCAACCCGGCGCTGACGTGGCCGTGGCCCTCTTCGCGCGCCTCGGCCCAGGCATCTCGCGCCAGTTCCAACCGCTCGCGCATTTCGACAAAAATCGCCTTGGCCTGGCGAACCGCATGCACCCGTGCGCCCCTCTGGGTCAGCGGCGCGTAATCGCGGCCCTCGGCCTCGGCGGTCAGCTGTTCGCGGCGCTCAATGGCATTGGCAGCGGGGCCAAGCTTCAGCTCCGGCTCGCGGTCCAGTTCTTCGGCCTTCAACGTGTCACCAAGGGACAATGCCTCTTCGCGCTGCACCTCCAATGACCGATGATCGACGCGCTCCTCTTGCCCCGCCAGCTCAAGGGCGTGGTTTTGCAACTCGGCCCAGTAGCCGCGCATGGCCTCGATCTCCGGCCCGCCCGTGCTTGCCGCATCAAGTATGCGGGTCTTGTCGGTCAGCCCCTCGGCGGACAAGACGCGGGTGGTGGTCAGAATGTGGGCATGATGATTGCGCTGATCGCCCTCGCGGTGCGGGGCATGGATCGCTACATCTGCCGCGACGCCATAGCGCTCGACCAGCTGCGCGGCGAAGGCCCGCGCGATGTCGATCCGCGCCGAGTCCGATATCTCTGACGGCAAGGCCAGTTCCCATTCGCGGGCGGTCACCGAATTGGACCGGGTCTCTCGCGCCTCGGCGGCATTCCACAACGCGGCGCGATCCTGCGCCCATTCCGGCGCATCATCGGGGGCGAGAATGAAGCAGGCCTCTACCCCGCGCTTGGCGGTGTAATCGTGCATGCGCCCTTCGCGGTCGCACTCGATGACGGACGCCGACCGATAGGCCGCCGCCGCAGTGGCGGATCGTCCGGCGCTACGTTTGACCGTCTTGACCGAGAGGTGATAGCTCGCCATGCACGCGCCCTACCGATCCGGCGACGGGCAAACGCAGGCAGATAGCCGGGCAGGCAAACAGGCACCTATGCAAATTGGCATGCGGCTTGCTGACCCTCCGGTCACGCGTGCCACCGCGCAAACAGGCAGACATGCAGCCTCGCCGACAGGCGGGCGATCATGCTGCCAGTGACGCGCGGGGCCATCGCCAGGATGGGCAACCGTTTGCCGGACAAGCGCAGCGCGGCAAACCCGATCCGGTAGCCTGTCCCGCTCTCGGGGCAGGCTGAACCAGATCGCCCGCTGACACGGGTGGCATCGCGGAACCGCCCCGCTCTCGGGGCCAGTTCCAACGAGGGCGGCAGGGACAGCGGGACGCAATCCAACCGCGTAGGTTGGCCGGGAAGGGTTCGGGAAGGCGGGACGCTCTTCCTGATCCGGTGCAGCAAGCGCCGGACTGGGGGCGCCGTCGGCGGGGGGCCATGCCCCCGGAGAGACCGCACGCAAATCTCGGAAGCGCCACAGGCGATGGAGAGTTTGCATAAGTGCGCCCTTGACCTATTCGGCCTACGGGTAACCGCTTGACCTTGCCCCGTCAATGCTCCATTCAACCCCAAGATGTTTTGAATTTCGGCGTGTGTGAAGGTACGAATGGCTGAGACAGAATTAGACCGCGCCGAAAAGCGCTATGCCCAGGCCAAGGCGCGCCTCCTCGCCCTGAAGAACCGGGAGGCGACGAAGGCGCGCAAGCTGGATACCCGGCGCAAGATCATCCTGGGCGGCGCTCTGGTCGATCTGGCGGAACGGGATTCCAATGCTGCCGCGATGATCGAACGCCTGATCCGCAACCTACCCCGCGAACAGGACCGCAAGGCTTTCGAAGGCTGGGATGCGAAGCAGCCCGCCAAGGCAGAAGATCCTCCCCCTGCCCCGCCGCCCGCCGCTCCGGGTTCCGCCCTGCCCGCGTCCCTGCAGAAGCGGACGCAGCATCTGGCTTCCTCAAAGAGTCAGCCCTCGTAAGGTCCAAGCGCAGCTTGGCCTCCCTGCCCTTCCAACCGGACTTCATCATCTTGCAGTATGTATTCTCCGCCTTGGGACTGCTGTCGCGGCTGTCCCTCCTCGTTGTTGTCACCCCAATCCTCGCCGGATGGTTCTTTGTCTGGATGGTGATCGCCACCGGCTTTGCCTGGTTCGCCTGGCTGATCGTGATCATCATCCTTTCAGACGTGCCGATGGGCGAAGCCCTCTGGCACTGGTTCGTGTTCTGGCCGATGACAATTACCGGCTGGTTCATCGGCGCAAGTGACTGGTCGAACCGGACCGGCATCAAACTCTGGGGGCGCAAGGCAGGGGACAGCCACGGCTCGGCGCGCTTTGCCACCCGGAAAGAACGCGCAGCGTTCGAAGGCGGCGCGGGCCTCCTGATCGGGCGCGACCTCGATACCGGCAAGCTGTTACGCTATGACGGACCGGCGCATTTGCTGACCCTCGCCCCGACAAGGGCAGGCAAGGGTGTTGGCACGGTGATCCCGAACCTGCTGCTGGCTGAACGCTCGGTGCTGGTGATCGACCCCAAGGGCGAGAATGCGAAGATCGCGGGCGAGGCGCGCAAGCGGTTCGGCGCGGTTCATATCCTCGACCCCTTCGGCGTCACCGGCATGCCCGCCTCAGCCTATAATCCCCTCGGGCGGCTTGACGCGGAAAGCCTCGACATGGGCGAAGATGCCGCCTCATTGGCAGAAGCCCTGGTGATGGACCCGCCCGGCCAGGTCTCGGAAGCGCATTGGAATGAAGAGGCCAAGGCGCTGCTGTCAGGGCTGATCATGTTCGCCGTGGCGCACGAGGATCAGGACCGCAAGACCCTCGCCACCGTGCGGGAATATCTGACCCTGCCGCCAGAAAAATTCCGCACCCTTCTGGAGCTGATGCAGGACAGCACCGCAGCCGGGGGTTTGATCGCCCGCGCTGCCAACCGCTTCCTCGGCAAATCCGACCGCGAAGCGGCCTCGGTGATGTCCTCGGCGCAGCGCCACACCCATTTCCTCGACAGCCCCCGCATCGCAGCCGCCACGGCGCGTTCAGACTTTCAGCTCTCCTCCCTGCAGCATGACCTGACCTCGATCTTCCTCGTCCTGCCGCCGAACCGCCTCGATGCCTACAGCCGCTGGCTGCGCCTTCTGGTGGCCCAGGCGCTTCAGGACATCGCAAGGGATGCGGAAGCCGCTCAGGCAGGCTCTGCGCGCCTGAAACAGCCCGCCCTGTTTCTCCTCGATGAGTTCGCAGCTCTGGGCCGTCTGGAAGCGGTGGAGCGTGCCATGGGGCTGATGGCGGGCTATGGGCTGCAACTCTGGCCGATCCTTCAGGACATGAGCCAGCTCAGAGACCTCTACGGCGCGCGGGCCAATACCTTCGTTGCCAACGCGGGCGTGCTGCAAACCTTCGGGGTGAACGATTTTGAGACGGCCAAATGGCTAAGTCAAAGCATGGGCAAGGAAACCATCGGCTATCAGACCGAAAGCCACCGGCCCGGTGATATCGCCACCACCACCCAGCACATCGCGGCGCGTGACCTGATGACCCCGGATGAAATCATGCAGATTGACCCCTCGGTCCAGTTGCTGCGCGTCCAGGGCAAGCCGGTGATCATCGCCCGCAAGTTGCGCTACTTCGCGGACAGGGAATTTGACGGGCTCTACCTGTCACCGGATGCGCAACCCACAAATCCTAAATCTGAACCCGCAACGCTGAACGCTTAAATCCTATCGCTGATCTCATAACACTCACCGCACATCCCTGATCACGGAAATCACAATGCCCAGCCCCGGTTCTGCCGCCCCTGCCCCATCCCTCGCCGTGCTCAGTGAAACCGTGGATCTTCTGGGCGTCGTCGTCGCCAAGATGTCGGAGAAGCTAGATCAGCATGGGGAAACCCTCGTGACGGTCCAGAAGACCGCGCTGGAAAGTCGGGATGCCGCACAGGCGGCTAAGTCCTACACTGATCCGCAACGCTATGGCCGCCATATCGGCAACGAGATCGACAAGGCATTGGTCGTCCCTCTCAATCGGTTGGAAGCCCTGCACTCCGGCTTCGCTGCTGATCGGCAAGATACCCGCCGCACTCTGGATGATCTGGCCCGACAGGAAGAGGCCGTGCTTCAACGTCTGCGGGACGATCAGGCAAGTGCGGGGCGCCGGAAGAAGCGCATCCCATTCATAGCACTCTTTGGGTTGGTCCTGGTGCTTTGCCTGGCCATCGCTCTGCCCCGCTTTATGGCAGTCAGCGGCACTGCCTGCGCCGTTCTTGGGGGCGAGTGGCTGAAGGAGAACGCAAGTGGTCGGTTAGCTTGTGTTTTCTATGGGGGATGACCCTGAAGCTCTGCCATGTGTGAGTGTTATATGGTGTTAAAATATGTGTTACGCTATGGAAAGTGGCCCATAATCATTTGATATTAATGGTATTTCAGACATGCCCTGTGTGCAGAGTCACGAAAGGGCGTGTGCAGAGTCACGAAGAAACGTGTGTAAAGTCACGAAAGCACCCTTGCCGTGTGTGAAATCACGAAGGGTCTTGACGGCGTGTGTGAAATCACGAAGGTAGGTGCATGGTGGGTGAAATCACGAACGAAACAAAGTCTCCGTTGCTGCCTGATCGTCTCGAACAGGCAGACCTGTTCGTTTGTGACATTTTCGATGCCGCGCCCAAGGGTGACATGGC
>NZ_JAUXOV010000043.1 GCF_030684215.1 Pseudotabrizicola sp. | reverse complement strand
AGGCTACCAACCAAGAGCCTGCCCGGGAGGCTGGCGGCGTTAAAAGCATCAGCGGGACAACCGGCTCCTGACGTTGGGGCACCATCCCCCGCTCGCCATTCCCTTCCTTGCCCCGAATCCTGTCTTCGAGATCAACCCGCGCGGGGTCGGACTACGGGCAAGCCCGTGCCGCCGGGTGGATTCGGGCAAGCCGAACGCACCCGGTGATGTCAGCCAGTCTTCGGGCCTGCGGGGTCCTGTCGCGCGGGGGATGGTCCCCCGCCTCCCAGACAGGAGCCAAACAGATGTCCCGCAAAGATGCTCACGCCTTCGCCGCCTCCCTCGCCGCCACGCTCATGGTTTCGATCGTTGTCTTCCAGGCAGGGGATGGAACCTTTGGCGCCGTCCCCGCCGATGAAATCGACGGTGACGAGGTCGTGATCGTCTCGGAATACGATCCCTTCGGGTGAGGCTTCGGCCTCACTTCCCGAGGGCCCGGGCTCGGCGCAGGTGCGCCCCGGACCGTTCGTCGGTTATACCGACTTACCAATTCGGATTGAGTGGTATGGCCACTGAAAGGCGGCCACCCACGGACGAAGCCGCAAATGACCGCAGCCTGTATCAGTATGTCTCCACGACGCCGCTGTATTCACCGCGCAACTGGATTGTCATCGTGATCGCCGTGCTATCGCGGTTGCGCCAGAACCAGCCATGATCACCGGCAAAGGGGGCTTCGATGCTGCCTGCGCCTTCGGTTTTACCGGCGCCACGTTCATAATCGACAGACTCACCGCCGCTATGGGCGTGCAGGTCAAAGTTGACCCGGCCGCCCGTCGCGGTCCACGAGTATTCGGCCACATCTCCCGCTTCCATCGTCATCTTGATTTCTGCGGTGGCTCCGGGCTCGAGGGTGAATGTGACTTCGTCCCGCCAAGCGACCTGAGCCTCCTGCGCGTGGGCTGTGCCGACAAACAGGCCGAAGACGGCGTCAAGAACACTTGAGGACTGATCCCGGGCACGCTGCTCGTCCAGCAGGCGATCCGCCTCGGCCTCTGCGGCCAGCTGAACCTTGATCTCGCCCATCTCTGTCAGCCCGAGAACGCGGCCTATCCCGGTCGGGTCGATGGCATATTCTGCGGGCAGATAGACGGTGACCGTAATCACCACAGCCCCGATGCCCGCGATCACGGTTGACCGGAACAGTTGCGCCTTGCTTGGCAGGTCTTCGAGGTTGGGTTTGGGTGCGTTGTTCATATTACTCTCCAATGTCCAGAATTCAGGTTGAGGCCAGGTAGCCGGCGACTTGAATGCCGGTCAGCCAAAGTCCGAGGCCGATCATGATCACATTCGCGACCGTGGCCTGTCGCATGAAATTCGGGCTGCGCCGCCAATAGCCCATGACGATCAGTATGACGGCGAGGGCAAGCAACTGGCCCACTTCAACGCCCACGTTGAACGCCAGGAGGTTGGGCAGCAGCCCATCTTGCGGGATGTCGTAGTCCAGGATCTTGGATGCCAGACCCGTGCCGTGCAGCAGCCCGAAAATCAGTGTGGCCGCTTTTGTGTTGGGCTGGACCCCGAACCACTTCTGATAGGCGCCGAGGTTGTCGAGTGCCTTATAGACCACGGACAGGCCGATGATCGCGTCGATGATGTAGGCGTTGATGCCCCAGCCATACCAGACCCCCAGCAGCATCGTCACCGAATGGCCAACGGCAAAGATGCTGACGTAGATGGCCACGTCCTTCATCTTGTAGAGGAAGAAGACAACGCCCAGCAGGAACAGGATGTGGTCATATCCGGTCACCATGTGCTTGGCGCCCAGATAGATGAACGGGATGATCTTTACCCCCCAAATCTCTTGGATATAGCCCGCGTCACCGGCAGTGACGTTATGGGCGAGGGCTTGGGCGACGCTCAAGGCGTAAACCGCAAGCACGGTGAGGATCAGAGCCGTGGCGCGGCAAGATGCCAGCGCGCGAAGGCCCGATGAAGTCGAACGCATGAAGAAAACTCCGTTGTTGATGGTGTCTGACGATGCCCGCTGCGCATTTCGCGCAGCGGCTGGTCAGACACGCGGAGGTCGTTCAATCCGGAAAATGCGGTGCGGACCCGACTGTGACGCCCGCAGGCGCCAAGCATCTTGTGCGTCGGGCCAGATACCGCCGCTGGCGGCCATGACTGCAAGAGCCGGGCTGTGGTCGTGATCGACTGCGTCGTGGCTATGGCCGTGCAGCGCCCAGAGCAGGTCTTCCTGGAACCCGTGGCTATGGCCGTGATCGGCGATCATCTGGGCATGCTCGTTAATCGTCTCGGCGATGCGAGGGACATGGGACAGGCTGGGCAGGATCGACCAGCACAACAGTGACAGGCACAGAAGTGCCGTCATGATCCGCCCTGCCATTGTCTGCCCTGTCCGCGTCACGAAAGCCTGCCCAAAACTCTTGCGGCACGCGTGCGGTGCCGTCTTGTTATATCCCCCTAGGGGGGATACTTTATATGTATGTCAGAATCGCAACTGCATGCAACCCACCCCGCCCTGATCGCCCGGCTGAAACGTGCCGATGGCCACCTCCGCGCCGTGATCGAGATGATCGAGGCGGGCAAACCCTGTCTCGAGATTGCGCAGCAACTCCACGCCGTGGAAAAAGCCGTGGTGAATGCCAAGCGCGCGCTGATCCATGACCACATGGACCATTGTCTGGATACCGAGCATTCGCCCGAAGACCGGGCGGAGCTCAAGACCATCGCCCGATATCTGTAAGGCGCACCGATGCTGGAAATTCTCGCCGATCGCACCTACCGCCACCTGTTTGCCGCACAGGTCGTCGCACTGCTCGGAACGGGGCTGGCCACGGTCGCGCTGGGGCTTCTGGCCTTTGACCTCGCGGGGGATGACGCGGCGATGGTGCTGGGCACCGTCTTCTTCATCAAGATGGTGGCTTATGTCGGCATCGCCCCCATCGCGGGGGCCTTTGCCGACAGGGTGCCGCGCCGAGCGCTTCTGGTGACGCTCGATCTGGTCCGGGCGGGGGTTGCGCTGTGCCTGCCCTTCGTCACCGAGGTCTGGCAGGTCTATGTCCTGATTTTCCTGCTGCAATCGGCCTCGGCTGCCTTCACGCCGACCTTTCAGGCCACGATCCCGGACGTGTTGCCGGAGGAAGCGCGCTACACCCGCGCGCTGTCTTTGTCGCGGCTGGCCTATGATCTGGAGAACATCGCAAGCCCCACCCTCGCCGCGCTGCTCTTGGCGGTGATGAGCTACAATTCCCTGTTCCTGGGCACCGTGGTCGGCTTCGCGGCCTCGGCGGTGCTGGTTGTCTCGGTGCTGCTGCCTAGCCCGAAACCGTCGTCGCCGCGCGGCGTCTATGACCGCACCACGCGCGGCATCCGAATCTACCTTGCCACGCCGCGTCTGCGCGGGCTCTTGGCGCTGAACCTCGCTGCTGCATCGGCGGGCGCGATGGTGCTGGTCAATTCGGTGGTGTTGGTGCGCAGTACGCTGGGGCTGGATGCCGCGGCGCTGGCCTGGACGATGTTCGCCTTCGGCGCAGGGTCGATGATCGCGGCGCTCGTGCTGCCGCGGATTCTGGACCGCGTGCCGGACCGGCCAGTTATGGTAGCCGGTGCCGCGCTGATGGTGCTGACGCTGCTGTCGCTTGCCGCAGATATGGCGGCCCTCGGCCTCGAATGGCCGTTCCTTCTGGCGGCATGGCTGCTAGTGGGTTTAGGCTATTCGGCGGTGCTCACGCCCTCGGGCCGGTTGTTGCGCCGGTCCGCGCATGCCGAGGACCGCCCCGCGCTCTTTGCCGCGCAATTCGCGCTTAGCCACGCCTGCTGGCTGTTGACCTATCCGCTGTCGGGATGGCTGATGACGCAGTTCGGGCCCGTTGTTGCGCTGGGTCTGCTGGCGGCTCTGGCTGGCATAGGCGCGCTGACCGCGCTGCGCCAATGGCCGTCCGGCGATCTCGACAGCTTCGAGCATACGCATGAAAACCTGCCGCTCGATCATCCACACCTGCATGGCGCCCGGCGCCACGCGCATCCCTTCGTTGTGGACGAAGAGCATCCACGTTGGGCATCACAACTTTGAGCGTGATTATCCAGGTCAGGCAGCCGCCTCATAGCTCGTGAATACCTCGGTGCTGCCGTCACGGCGGATCAGGAACACGTCATAGGCTTCGCGACTCTCCTCGGGCCCCATCCCGGGAGAGCCGTAGGGCATGCCAGGAACAGCCAAGCCGACCGCATCCGGGCGTTCCTCGAGCAGCCGCCGGATATCTGCGGGCGGAACATGCCCCTCGATGAAATAGCCGTCGGTCTCGCCCGTGTGACAGGAGATCATCTCCTGCGGGATCCCGTTGTCGAGCTTGTGGCGGATCAGAAGCGTGCCGAAGCTGTTCTCGGTCGTGACCGTCATACCATCGGCGCGCAGGATTTGCACCCAGGCTTCGCAGCAGCCGCAGTTGCGATCCTTCAGGACATGAATGGCAGGAGCGCCCTGCGCAAGGCTCAACTTCGGCGCAAGGGCGGCGAGGCTGGCGGCGCCGAAAATCAGGCTGCGGCGGGACAATATGGGCATGATCTTTCCTCCGGTCTCGGTTTTGTGCTTTGTCATCCCGCCACGTTCAAGGCCCAGCCGATCACAAGAACCTGAGGCACGGTCAGCAGCGGCAGCAGCAGCGCGGCCTTCAGCCGCCCCGTGACCTCCCTCAGAACAAGGATCTCGGTGTAGTCGGTCGCCACGCCCGCCATCAGGAAGGTGAAGGCATTGCCCGGCGCCGCGGCCCGCGTCATCAGGTCGGCGGCGATCGGCACCGATCCTTCCGAGCAAACCTCGATGATCGTGGCGGCAACAAGCGTGGTGAAAAGCCCGAGCAGCGTCGCGCCGAACCACGTCGCGAAGACCTCGGTCGGCACCGTCGCCTGGATCAGCGCCGCCAGCACCACGCCGAAGAACAACCAGCGCAGGACCATGCGGCTTGCGGTGACAGACCGGCGCGCGATGTCGCGGGCGAAGGCGGCATCGTAGCGGGTGGCGCGCAAGCCGGCCTTTGCCTCGCGCCAGACGTGGAAATCGGCGGGCAGGTCCACGCGGTTCGGGTTCGGCTTCACGCGGCCTGCGCGTTCCAGCGCTTCGACGATAAGGCCGGTGGCGAAGGCGATGACCAGCGACGCGACAAGGAAGACCGCCATCCACTGCCACCCCATCAGCACGCCGATGATGATCGTCAGCGACAACGAGTTCCAGGGCGAGGCGATCAGGAAGGCGAAGACCTGCCCGAGGCTCGCGCCGCGTTCGTAGAGCTTGGCACCGACCATCAGCACGCCGTGGTTGCACAGGTCGAGCAGCACGCCCGCCAGCACCGCGCGCACGAGGCTTGTCGCGCCCTGGTCACGGCCGATGACGCCGATGACGAATTGTCGGGGCACACGGTCGATCAGGCCGACGGCAAGCATGCCGACCAGGATGCCCCACCACATCAGATTCATCATCTCCTGCACGCCGTGGGTGAAGACGCCGAGCCCGAGGGGCGCATCGTGCGGCAGGACGAAACCCGCGAGGTAGGAGATCACGATGATCGCGCCCGAGCCCCAGAGCATCCAGTCAACGCGGCGCCATGTGGGTGCATCCACGCCCGTGGACGGACCACAGCAGGAGGCCGCCGCCGTCTCACCGCTTCCGCCACAGCAGGATGCCGCCGCAGCAGAGGCCAACCGCGGCGGCGGATCGCCCGGCAGGACGAAGCCGCCCGCGTCACAGGTGGAGGCTGCGGCGCGGGCCGTCGCGGGCTGGCTGATCTCGTTCATGGCACGGTCTCCGTCATCTGATCGTAACGTACGACCTCCAGCAACTGTAGGTTCAAGAGGGTTTCGGAAATTTCCTGCACGACGTTTCTCACCCCGTCCCGGGCTCGCTGCGCTCCATCGCGCGGCGGATCTTGGGGAGCGCGAACTCGCGGGGTTCGTGAAAGTCGATAATGCTGACCAGCGCGCCTGTTGCATCGAACAGAAACACACCTGCCGTATGGTTCATCGTGTAATTGCCGCCGTCGAGCGCAACCTTCTCGTAGCGCACCCGGAAGCCTTCCGCCGCGCGCGCGATCTGCGCAGGAGTGCCCGTCCAGCCGCGGATCTGAGGATGAAAATAGCCGACATATTCGGCCATCGCCTGGGCGGTGTCCCGTTCCGGATCGACCGTGATGAGCACGGTGTTTAGTATCCCCGCTTCCGCGCCGAGACCATCGAGCCAATGCGAGATGTCTGCGAGCGTCGTCGGGCAGACCTGCGGGCACCAGGTGAAGCCGAAGAAAACGAGCGACGGGCGGCCGATCAGGGTCTCGGGACCGACAGGTCGCCCCTCATGGTCGGTCAGCGTGAAGTCCATGTTTGTCAGCGGCAGCGGACGCCGGTCGCCCATGGCGATGTCCGGCGCACCGGGGCCCTCGACCTGCCACCAGCCCGCGAAGAGCGTCACCGCGACGGCGGCAAGGCCAAGCGTGCCGTATCGCAGGAGCGCACGCCGCCGCATCAGTCCGCTGGACCCCGCGACGCCATGCCAAGGATCGGCACCTGGATCGAGGCTTCCGTCCCGTCGGCAAAGATCACCGACAGGGTATAGCTTTCCCCTTCGACCATCGGACGCTGCAGGTCCATGAGCATCACGTGAAGACCACCGGGCGCAAGCGCGACGGCTTCGCCCGCGGCGATCTCCACCTCCTCCATGTGCGACATGCGGGTGACGCCCTGCGCATCGGTGGTGGTGGCATGGATCATCGGCATCATTGCAAGGTCGGTGCGCATTCCGGTTACCATGACGGGCTCGGCCCCGGTGTTGCGCAGGGTCATATAGGCCACGCCGGGCCGGCTCGTCCCGATCGAAGCGCGTGACCACGCGTCCTCGATCACCACGTCATCCCCGTCGGCAAGGACAGGTGGCGCCGCAGCCAGAAGCGAGAGGACAAGGGTAGCGATGCCGAATGGTCTCATGTTCAGTCTCCAAATTCTGGTCTGCATCCGGTCAGGACCCGGTCCGATGGACTTCTTCCGCAACGAGCGCGCGGAGTTCGGCCTCGCCGAACGGCTCGAGCGGACGCTCGTTCACGAAGAAGGTCGGCGTGTAGCGGACACCGACCGCCTGCACGTCGGCCCGGTCCTGGTTAAGCACTGCGACCACCTCGGGCGAGCGGATTTGCCCTTCCGCCGCCGCGACGTCGAGCCCGGCCTCGCCCGCGATCCGGATGATCAGGTCAGTCCGCATCCCGCCATGCGACGCCCAACGTGGCTGCTCGCGCATCAGCGCGTCCATCACCGGCTCGAAGACGCCCTGCATCCGGGCGGCTTCCAGAACGCGAATCGCCACCTCCGAGACCTCGCCATGGAACGGCGTGTAGCGCACCACGACACGCACGGCGTCGCCGTGCTCGGCCATGATGTCCTTCACGATGGGGTGGAAGGCGCGGCAGGCCTCGCAGGCCGGGTCGAAGAACTCGACGATGGTGACAGGCGCATCATCACGCCCCAGCACCGGCGACCATGGCCGCACCAGCGCCTCGGCCACTTCGGGCGGCACGGTCGCGACCTGTGCGTCCGGACGAGAGACGAACCATGCGCCGCCCGCGAAGAGGACGAGCGCCAGCGCGAGGATAGAGAGGATGAGCGGTCTGCGGGTCATGCGGGGACAGTCTTTCGCGAGAGGGCGCAGAGCGCCGCGATGGCAAGGAAGGACAGGACGGCCAGCGCCGGGATTGGCACGCCGAGGATCAGCTGGTTGGCGTCGGTGCAGGAGGGGCCGGTTGCGGCACAGGGTTGGATGCGCTCAGGGATCAGCCCGGCATAGAACGCCAAATGCCAGACGGCGACGGCGGCGCCCGCCAGCGCCAGCACCACGCCGTAGCGTGCGACCGATGTGTCGCGCCACCAGAGGCCGAGGCCGAGCAGGACCGCCAGCGGGAACATGAAGGCGCGCTGGAACCAGCACAGCGAGCAGGGCGTCTGCCCCAGCACCTCGCCGATGAAGAGCACGGCAAGCGAGGCAATAAAGGCCAGGAGCCACGCCAGCCACAGGGCAGGTTCGCCGCGCAGCCTATCCATCTGCATCGATCCGCGCGCGAAGATCGGCGGTGATCTCCGGCGCAGGCGTACCATAGCTATATAGCCGCACGAAAGCGCCCTCTGGGTCGAAGAGGAAGACCTGGCTGGTGTGCCCCATCGTGTAGCCGTCCGGCGCGGTCTCTTCCGGGACGCGCTCGTAGAAGATCTTGAAGGATGCGGCGGCGGCCTCGATCTGCTCCGGCGTGCCGGCGAGGCCCAGAATAGACGGATGGAACTGGGGGACGTACTCGGCCAGCGCCTCGGGCCGGTCGCGTTCGCTGTCGACCGAGATAAAGAGCGGCTGGACCGCGTCGGCTTGCGCACCGAGGTCGTCCATGACCTGCGCGATCTCCGCCAGGGTGGTGGGGCAGATGTCGGGGCAGTTCGTGAAGCCGAAGAAGACGAGGCTCCACTGGCCGCGCAAATCCTCGGCCGTGCGGGCAACGCCGTTATGGCCCGTCAACTCGAACTCCGCCACGACCGAGGCCGGTGCGTTGGCCTCTGCGCTTGCCGTCGTGTCCGGCGACCGGGCATCGAAGAGAGCCAGACCGCCCGCGCCAAGCGCGGCGACGGCCACTGCCGCCCACAAACCCTTCTGAAGTCCCGTCATCTGCCAGAAATGCCTCGCAATTCTTCATTTTGGTGCCTGCTTACAAGCTACAGTAGGTAGAGGTTCAAGCGTTTTCTTGCCCTTGGGATGGGCGCTGACGCTTTCGTGACGGCTTGTGAATCGCCTCGACCAAACCTACAAAGGCTGTAGCAATTAGGGGGGCATTTCATGCTGACCATCGGCACGCTGGCCAAGCGCACTGGCACCAAGGTGCAGACCATCCGCTACTACGAACAGATCGGACTCTTGCCGGAACCGGGGCGGACGGAGGGCGGGCAACGTCGGTATGGGGACAGCGATCTCGACCGGCTCGCATTCATCCGGCATGCGCGGCAGCTTGGCTTCACGCTCGAGGCGATCCGTGAGCTGCTGGACCTTTCCGACAACCCGGACCGGTCCTGCGCGGATGTGGACCGCATCGCGCACCGCCAGCTCAAGGAGGTCGAGGTCCGCATTACCCGGCTGGACGCCCTGCGCAAGGAGCTCAAGCGCATGCTCGGGGAATGCAGCCGGGACACCGTCGCGGACTGCCGCGTCCTTGAGGTTCTGCGGGACCATGCCGCCTGCCTGACGGATCACGGACAGGGCGTTTGAGGATGCCGGCGGCGTTGATCTACCCGTTGGCCGCGCTGGCCGAGATCGCCGGCTGCTTCGCCGTCTGGGCCTGGTGGCGCAGCGGCGCGTCCATGTTCTGGCTCGTGCCGGGCGTAGCAAGCCTTGCGCTTTTCGGCTGGCTGCTCGCGCAGGTCGAGGCAGGCTTCGCGGGGCGCGCCTTTGCCGCCTATGGCGGGGTTTACATTGCCGCGTCGCTACTCTGGATGTGGGGTGCGGAGGGTCAGCGGCCGGACGGCTGGGACCTTGCCGGGGCGGCCCTCTGCCTTGTCGGCGCCGCCATCATCCTCGCGGCGCCAAGAGCGGCGTGAAAAAATCGCTTGAAGCTACAGTGACTGTAGCAATTACACCGATCATGAGCCGATTCGAAGGAGCCCATCATGATCGACCGCACCCACCCGCTTGAGCCCACGCCGCTTCTGGATTTCCGTGCGGAGGCCATCGTCCGCCTGATCGATGCGAGGGGGTGGCGCCAACTCTCCGAGCATGACCGCATCGGCGCCGCCTACGACTTCGTTCGGAACGAGATCCTCTTCGGCTACAACCGGGCAGACGACATCGCCGCCTCTGAGGTGCTGGCCGACGGCTACGGCCAGTGCAACACGAAGGGAACGCTCTTGATGGCCCTCTTGCGCGCGCTCGATGTGCCGTGCCGGTTGCACGGCTTCACCATCCACAAGGCGCTCCAGCGTGGTGTGGTACCGGAGATTGTTTATCCGATCGCGCCTGCGGAGATCTTGCATTCCTGGGTCGAGGTCTGGGCCGGCGGAAGGTGGATCAACCTAGAAGGCTTCATCCTCGACAGCCAGTTTCTTCGGCGGTTGCAGGACGCTTTTGTCGGCACCGAGAGCCTTTGCGGATATGGCGCAGGAACGGACTGTCTGAGCGCACCGCCGGTCGACTGGACGGGGCGCGATACCTACATCCAGAAGACCGGCATCGCCCGCGACTTCGGAACGTTCGAGACGCCGGACGTATTTTATGAAGAGCATAGTCAGGCGTTTGGCCCGCTCCGTGACTGGTTCTACCGCAGCATCGTCCGACACTGGATGAACGCGCGCGTTCGGAGCATTCGCGGGGGGCGGGGGCTCCGCACGCGCGTCAACCATAGTCGGGTGACCCGCGGTACCGCTTGACCGCGCGGGTTAGGGAAGTTTGAATAGCAGGGCGGCTGAACCGCCCCTTGACCTTCCACTGACTTGAACAACTTGGGCATTAACCAACGTACGGGTTGCGGTAAAAGTAAGTCCCAGATCGATAACACGGCGAGTGAGGGGTGCGGCAAGAATGTGCACATGCCAACCCATTCGCTCTGCCCCTCCATGTTGCTGGACGGCGATCTGGTCAAGAAAAGCGTTGGCCTTGTGTCCGGCGCCACCGAATTCGCCATAGTAGCGACGCTCACATGTGCCGCGTTTGCGCCGTGAAGAGCGGCTTGATGGCGGACCGTTCGCCCAGAAAACTTTAGCAATCAGGAGAACTCAAATGCAAATCTCGAAAGTCATTGCTGCGGCTGCACTAGGAGCGACCGCATTCTATGTGCCTGCCTCGGCGCAAGACGCGGACTTCCAGCTGCCCGCGCAGTGTATCTCTGCGACCGCTATGGATCATGGCGCCATGCAGGGCGATCAGATGGGTGGCATGATGGGCATGATGGGTATGGACCTCGAAACCATGCCCGAGCACGTGCAGGAAAACATGCGCCGGATGATGATCAGCATGCCGGCTATGCACGAGGGCATGATGATGGAGGATGCCGACGTGGCCTTCGCATGCGGGATGATCGCTCACCACCAAGGTGCAATCGACATGGCGCAGGTGCTGCTCGCGCATGGCGACGATCCGCAGATGCGAGCACTCGCCGAAGAGATCATTGCCGCGCAGGTCGGCGAGATCGAGCAAATGACCACATGGCTGGCTGAGAACGCCAGCTGAGACTGTGCGGGTCGCGTAGCGCACGCCGCGCAGTCACTTGATCCTGTCTGTTTCAGTGCATGTCCCAAGGCGAGAGCCGCTCCGTTTTGCCCGCGTCACGGTCAGCCTTCAAAGGTCGACCTGCCGTAGCCGCAGGGCGTTGGTGATCACCGAGACCGACGACAAGCTCATGGCCGCCGCCGCTATCATCGGTGAGAGCAGAAGGCCGGTAACCGGGTAGAGCAGCCCTGCTGCGATGGGAACGCCAAGCGCGTTGTAGGCGAAGGCGAAGAACAGGTTCTGCTTGATGTTGCGCAAGGTGGCGCGCGCGAGTTTTCGTGCCCGGACGATGCCCATCAGGTCGCCGCCCAGGAGGGTGATGCCTGCGCTTTCCATCGCCACGTCCGCGCCGGTGCCCATGGCAATCCCGACATCGGCGGCGGCGAGCGCCGGGGCGTCGTTCACCCCGTCGCCTGCCATCGCGATCTTGTGGCCGTCGCGACGCAACTGCTCGATCAGGTCCTTCTTGCCCTCGGGCAGGATACCCGCGCGCACTTCGTCAATTCCCAGCTTGCCCGCCACTGCCTGCGCGGTTCGCTCGTTGTCGCCAGTGGCCATGATGACCCGTAGTCCCTGTGCGTGTAGTTCCCTGATGGCCTGCGCCGTCGAGTCCTTGATCGGGTCGGCAACTGCCACAATGCCGACAAGCGCGCCATCGACAGCGATGAACATGGCCGTCTTCCCTTCGGCACGCAGGACATCGGCCCTGGCTTCAGCCTCACCGATGTCCAGCCCCAATTTCTGCATCATTGCGGCGTTGCCAAGTGCCACCGCGCGTCCACCAACCTTTCCGCGTACGCCCTTGCCGGTGACGGCGTCGAAGTCGGTGGCGTCCTGACGCGGCGCAACCTGGGCCTCGGCCAGCGGGTGTTCCGATCTTTGGGCTCGGCCCCGTCGCTCCATCCGTCAGTCAATGGCCATGTCCTCTGCGGTCTCGCCCCCTGACAGCGCCTCCACGAACCACTGCGGTTTGCGACCCCGGCCGGACCAGGTATGCGACGGATTCTCAGGGTGCCGGTATTTCGCCGCGGCAGGCGCGCGCGAGGTTTTCACATCGGTGCCGACGAGTTCGGCCAGGGAGTAGCCCAGGTCCCGGGCGAGATCTTCCACCTTTGCGCGGGCTTCCGCCTTCTGCCGATCCTCATAGGTGGAGATTGCCTTGGCGACGTCCTTCTGCATTTTCTTCAGCTCGCTGAGCGACAGTGCCTCGAGATCGTAATCAGCCATTGATGCGGTCCATGTCCTGAATGATCCAGTATCGATAGCGCGTCGCGGCCGGGTGCCGCAACTCCCGCTAGGCAAGGCAAGGGGTGGCAAAGGCTGGTGGTCTCCGTTTCCGTCGCCAGTGATGTGCTGAACTGGGGGTCAGGCTGTCCGAATTGGCAAGGTGACAGGGTCTGGCATGGGCTCCCCGCGCATCTCTGTCTCCCGGGCCATCCCTTCGACTGACAATCCCCTAATCCCGTTCGGTTGCCTGCGCGCAACCCCGCGTCAGTCCGGGCCGTGTTGCCCCTTTGGGGCTGCCCGCTCCACCCCGGTCCTCTGTGGGTTTCCGGCGTCCGTTCCGTCCACCGTGCACGCGTCACCCGACGGGCTTTTGCCGGGTCTTGTCGAAGGGACGGTCCCGAAGATGTTGATCGGCGCGCAATAAGGACCCCGCTACCGGAGTGATCGGCGTCCAAAAGGGACCCCTCCATCGGGGCGTGGGTCCATAGTCCGCCCGAGGAATATTCGGGGGACGTTTTGCGGGATGCTGGTTGTGGAGACGATAG
>NZ_JAUXOV010000038.1 GCF_030684215.1 Pseudotabrizicola sp. | reverse complement strand
GGCTCAGTCGACAATCGTGGCCTCTGTGGCGGCGCGCAGGTCGGCTTCGGTCACGCCATCAGCCAGTTCGACGAGTCTCAGGCCGCCGGGGACGACATCGAGCACGCCGAGGTTGGTGATGATGCGGTCCACGACCGCGCGGCCAGTCAGCGGCAGGGTGCAGGATTTGAGCACTTTGGACTCGCCGTGTTTGCTGGTGTGGTCCATCACCACCACCACGCGACCGACGCCGGCGACCAGATCCATCGCGCCGCCCATGCCCTTGACCAGCTTGCCGGGAATCATCCAGTTCGCCAGATCGCCGTTTTCCGCCACTTCCATCGCGCCAAGGATGGCCATGGCGATCTTGCCGCCGCGGATCATCGCGAAGGATTGGGCAGAATCAAAGAACGCGGTCTGCGGCAGTTCGGTGATCGTCTGCTTGCCTGCGTTGATCAGGTCGGCGTCTTCCTCGCCCTCAAGCGGGAACGGCCCCATGCCCAGCATGCCGTTTTCCGATTGCAGCGTCACCTCCACCCCCTCGGGGATGTAGTTCGACACCAGCGTCGGGATGCCGATGCCAAGGTTCACGTACCAGCCGTCCTGCAGTTCAAGCGCCGCGCGGGCGGCCATCTGGTTGCGGTCCCACATGATCAGGATGCCTTTCTGACGGTACGTTGTTCGATGCGCTTTTCGTGCTGGCCTTGAATGATACGGTGTACATAGATGCCGGGCAGGTGGATCGTGTCGGGGTCAAGCGCGCCCAGCGGTACGATTTCTTCGACCTCGACCACGCAGATCTTGCCGCAGGTGGCGGCAGGTGGGTTGAAGTTGCGCGCGGTCTTGCGAAAGATCAGATTGCCCGACGGATCGGCCTTCCACGCCTTGACGATCGACAGGTCGGCGACGATGCCGCGTTCCATGATGTAATCCTGACCGTCGAAATTCATCACCGGTTTGCCGGTCGCGATCACCGTGCCAACGCCGGTCTTGGTGTAGAAACCGGGAATGCCCGCGCCACCCGCGCGCATCCGTTCAGCCAGCGTGCCTTGTGGGTTGAATTCCAGCTCCAGCTCACCAGACAGGTATTGGCGCATGAATTCGGCGTTTTCGCCGACGTAACTGGAGATCATTTTGCTGACCTGCCGGGTTTCCAGCAGCACGCCAAGGCCAAAGCCGTCAACGCCCGCGTTGTTGGACGCAACGGTCAGGTTTTTGGTGCCCGCATCCCGGATCGCCGCGATCAGCAGTTCAGGAATGCCGCACAGGCCAAAGCCCCCAGCAGCGATGAGCATCCCATCAAACAGCAACCCGTCGAGCGCTGATCGGGCATCTGGATAGACCTTTTTCATGGTGACCTTTCCGGTATGAGCTTTGCGCCATAAAGCGGAGGATGCGGGTCCATGTCAATTGCCGCGCTGCGGCGATGGCGATTGGCTTGGTAAATGCGTTTCAGGCGTACTGTTGGCCACCCGTCATCGGTTAAGTGTTTGAACAGTCGTTGCGCCTGACAGACAGACCCGCGCTGTTCCAGGCACACTGAGCTCCGGACCATGGTCGGCAAAAGCTGCGTGGGTGCTGTTAAAGGCCGATTGATCGGCTTGACGTGAGTTGATAAAGGGCAGCCTCGGACCCGTCACCCCACGTGGTGAAATTGGTAAACACAGGAGACTTAAAATCTCCCGCCGTATGGCTTGCCGGTTCGATGCCGGCCGTGGGGACGGTCCGATTGCTTGGTTGTGGGGCTTGTGATGCAAGCGGGCCTGCGCTGCACAGGTCCGCTTTTTCCGTTGCAAACCAAGACAGATTTCACCGCAAACCAGCTTCTGGTTCCCAACGTGGGAGGCTGTTTTTTGGCAAACGGGCCTGTCAGCCGCTGAACAGGAAGTGCAGCACGTCGCCGTCTTTGACCTCGTAGGCCTTGCCTTCTACGCGGAATTTGCCTGCCTCTTTCGCGCCAGCTTCGCCCTTGCCAGCGATGTAATCGACATAGGCGATGGTTTCGGAACGGATGAAGCCCTTTTCAAAGTCGCCGTGAATCACCCCTGCCGCCTGTGGCGCGAGGGTGCCTTTCAGGATGGTCCAGGCTCGGGCCTCTTTCGGGCCGACGGTGAAATAGGTCTGCAAGCCCAGCAATTCGTAGCCCGCGCGGATCAGCCGGTCCAGCCCGGCTTCATGCAGGCCCATTTCTTCAAGGAACATCGTGGCTTCATCTTCGGGAAGCTGGCTGATTTCTTCCTCGATCCGGGCAGAGATCACGACGGTTGCGGCACCTTGGGCCTTTGCCATTTCGGCGACACGGGCTGATTGGCTGTTGCCCGAGGCGGCAGACGATTCTTCGACATTGCAGACATATAGCACCGGCTTGGCAGTCAGCAGTTGCAGGAGGCGCCATGCGCGCATGTCGTCGGCGGCGACGTCGATGGTGCGGGCGGGTTTGCCCTCTTCCAGCACCTTTTGGGCCATGGCAAGCAAGCGGTCCTGATCGGCGCTTTCCTTGTCGCCACCCTTGATTTTGCGGCCCAGATTGACGCGGCGGCGCTCGATGCTTTCCAGATCGGCCAGCATCAATTCGGTTTCAATCGTTTCGGCATCTGCGACCGGGTCGATCCGGCCCTCGACATGGGTGATGTCGCCGTCTTCAAAGCAACGCAACACATGGGCGATGGAATCGCATTCGCGGATATTGGCAAGGAACTGGTTGCCCAACCCCTCACCCTTTGACGCGCCGCGCACCAGGCCTGCGATATCAACAAAGGTCATCCGCGTCGGAATGATCTGCTTTGACCCGGCAATCGCCGCCAGCTTGTCCAGTCGCGCATCGGGCACCGCGACTTCGCCGACGTTGGGTTCAATGGTGCAGAACGGAAAATTCGCAGCCTGCGCCGCTGCGGTCCGGGTCAGTGCATTGAACAGGGTCGATTTGCCGACATTCGGCAGACCCACGATACCCATTTTGAAACCCATGATATTCTCCATTCCGCAATGGATTGGCTCATAAGCGCGATATGGCGCGGGATCAAGCAGGCCGCGCTCGTGCCCCCAAAGTTTGACTGGCATTGATTTTCCCCGCCCGCCCGTGCAAACCGCAAAGGGACAAACGGGATGAGGCCAGACATGACCAGAATCGACGCAACCTTCGCACGCCTGCGCACGCAGGGGAAAAAGGGCTTCGTCGCCTACATCATGGCGGGTGACCCTGATGTGGCCACCTCGCTGGCCGTGATGAAGGGTCTGCCGGGGGCAGGGGTCGATATCATCGAACTGGGTATGCCCTTTACTGATCCGATGGCGGATGGCCCGACGATCCAGCTGGCGGGGCAGCGCGCACTGGACCATCACATGAAGATGGATCAGGTGCTGGATATGGTGCGCGATTTCCGCAGCACTGACACCACCACGCCCATTGTGCTGATGGGCTATTACAACCCGATCTATGCGCGCGGGGTGGATCGTTTTCTGGTTGATGCGGTGGGGGCCGGCATCGACGGCTTGATCGTGGTTGACCTGCCGCCTGAAGAAGATTCCGAACTGTGCCTGCCCGCACAGGCCGCAGGGTTGAACTTCATCCGGCTGGCCACTCCGACCACCGACGCCAAACGTTTGCCCGCTGTGTTGAAAAACACGTCGGGTTTTGTGTATTACGTCTCTGTCACCGGGATCACCGGCGCGGCCGCCGCGCAAGCAGCGGATGTGGGGCCAGAGGTGGCGCGTATCAAGGAATCGACCGACCTTCCGGTGATTGTCGGCTTTGGCATCAACACGCCAGAGGCGGCGCAGGCGATTGCAGGCGTGGCTGATGGTTGCGTGGTTGGCTCTGCGATTGTGAAAGATATTGGCGCAGGGAAACCTGTGGCCGAGGTGCTGGCGAATGTCGCGGCTCTGGCGGCAGGGGCGCATGCCGCCTGACCTGCCGCGCTCTCCACGCTCCCTGACGGTCGCGTCTCGCGAAGAGTGACCGCAAGTGAACGATGAGCGCTCTGGCGCGCCCCTGCGCCCCGCCCGGATTTCGCCTCAATACATCGACTTGCGATAGGCGTCCTCAAGATCGCTTTCCAGCTTTGCAAGTGTATCCGGGTGTTCTGGCGCACCCGTGGTCTGGTCCAGGATCATATGCACCAGCGATGGCATCTCGCGCCGATCCTGCCGCTGATCCGGGTTCCACAGGCCAGACCGGCGGAACGCCTTGGCGCAGTGCAGGAACACTTCCTTCACGCTGACCACGATGGCCACCATGGGCAGCCGGTCGTTCACCGCCAGACCGGACAGCAGATCCGGGTCGCGAGTCACCTGTGCGTGCCCGTTGATCCGCAACGTGTCGTCAAACCCCGGTACCATGAACAGCAGGCCAATGGCCGGGTTGGCGATCAGATTGCTCAGCGTGTCCAGCCGGTTATTGCCGGGCCGATCCGGGATCAGCAGGGTCCGGTCATCCAGCACCTTCACAAAGCCGCAGGGGTCGCCGCGCGGGCTGACATCGGCGCGCCCATCAGGGGATTGGGTGCCAATGCAGACAAAGGGCGCGCGCGATACAAATTCGCGCGCATGTTTGTCCAGATGGTCCTGGCATTTTCGCAGCGCCAGGTCATGCGTCGCCGGGAACAGAGTCCGCAGGTCCTGTTCCGTGCGGATCACAAAGGCGTCGTTCAGGGGGGCGTGTGGCATGATCGGGATATTTCTCGGGCAAAAAGCGGAGTTGGCCCGAACCCTAGGCGCAAGCGCGCCGCGCTGTCTATCCCCAAAGCCCCCCATCCGCGCCGGTATCCGGTCAGAAGGGGGGCGGGCAATGGCTAACAAAACGTACAAATAATTTAGCTAAGATTTTGATCTTAAACTATTATATGTCTTGTAGCGCAGAGGGAAACCCGCGCTACAACCCGGCGCCTTCGTCCATGCCCAGCATCAGGTTTAGGTTCTGCACCGCCGCCCCCGAGGCGCCTTTGCCAAGGTTGTCCAGCGTGGCCAGCAGAGCTACGCGGTCGCCTTCTGCACTGGCATGGACTGAGAGTTCCATCACATTGGTGCCGTTCAGCCGCTCAGGGTTGACGCGGGGCAGCAGGCTGGCCCCGTCGACCACTTTCACAAACGACCCGCCCGCATAATGCGCGCTGAGTGCGGCGTGCAGGTCACCGGCCGTCTGGCCTGCCGCCAGATGCAGCGGGATCTGAACGATCATGCCTTGGGCAAACTTACCCACCGACGGAATAAAGATCGGCCGCCGTGACAGCCCGGTATGCGCCATCATTTCAGGAATATGCTTGTGCTTGTGGTCCAGGCCATACACAAAAAACGCGCCCGCCGTGCCTTCGTCAAACTCGGCAATCATCGCTTTTCCGCCGCCGGAATATCCCGACACCGCGTTGATCGTAAGCGCCGCATCCGGGGCAACCAGCCCCGCCGCAACCAGAGGTGCCAGCAAGGCAATCGCCCCGGTTGAAAAGCAGCCGGGGTTGGAGACGCGGGCGGCGGACACGATCCGCGCCTGGTTGGCCGCCGACAGTTCGGCAAAGCCGTAAGCCCATTCCGGGTTGACGCGATAGGCAGTGCTGGCATCGATGATCCGCGTGGGCAGGCCTTCGCACAGCGCCACCGCTTCTATCGCCGCCGCATCGGGCAGGCACAGGATTGCGACATCAGCGGCGGCAAACGCCTCACGCCGGGCGTCGGGGTCTTTGCGCCGCGCCGGGTCCACCTGCACCAACTGAATATCCTTGCGCCCGATCAGACGCTCACGGATTTGCAACCCCGTTGTGCCTGCCTCGCCGTCAATGAATACCGCTGCTGTCATGATGAACTCCTGTCTTAACTGCGGGTGCTAGCGCATCTTGGCGAAGGGGGGAACCGTGTTTGGCCATCTTGTCTTTGCAATTGCGCTGAGCCTTGCCAATTGGTAACACGGGCTTACCAAAACCGAGGGGGTGGTGATGCCGGTGATTACTTGCATTGAGGATCTAAAGCGGATCTACAAACGTCGTACCCCCAAGATGTTCTACGACTATGCGGAATCGGGCAGCTATACCGAGCAGACCTTTCGCGAAAACACGTCGGATTTTGCGCAGCTGCACCTGCGCCAGAAGGTCGCCGTGGATATGCTGGGCCGCAATGTCGCCAGCACCATGGCAGGGTTTCCGGTCACGATGCCCGTCGCCCTTGCGCCGGTTGGTCTTACAGGAATGCAGGCCGCCGATGGCGAGATCAAATCTGCCCGTGCCGCTGCCAAATTCGGTGTGCCTTTCACCCTTTCCACAATGTCGATCTGTTCCATCGAAGATGTCGCGGCCAACTCGCCTGAGCCGTTCTGGTTTCAGCTGTACGTCATGCAGGACGAAGATTTCGTTGATCGCATCATCCAGCGTGCCAAGGATGCCAAGTGTTCTGCGCTGGTGCTGACGCTTGATCTGCAAATTCTTGGCCAGCGGCACAAGGATCTGAAAAACGGGCTGTCTGCCCCCCCGAAACTGACTTTGCCTGTGCTGCTGGACCTTGCCACCAAATGGGGTTGGGGGCTGGAGATGCTGGGCACCAAACGCCGCCAGTTCGGCAATATCGTTGGCCATGTGAAGGGGGTCGGGGATACCTCCAGCCTGATGAGCTGGATTTCTGATCAGTTCGATCCGCAACTGGACTGGACCAAGATCGCCCGCATCCGTGACCAATGGGGCGGCAAGTTCATCATCAAGGGGATTCTGGACGAGGATGACGCCCGCAAAGCCGCCGATTTCGGGGCTGATGCGATTATCGTGTCAAACCATGGCGGGCGGCAGCTGGACGGAGCGACATCGTCGATCCGCATGTTGCCGCGCATCGTAGATGCCGTGGGTGACCGGGTGGAGGTCTGGATGGATTCAGGCATCCGCTCGGGTCAGGATGTGTTGAAGGCGCTGGCGATGGGGGCAAAAGGCACCATGATTGGCCGCAGTTACATCTACGGGCTGGGCGCAATGGGAGAGGCCGGGGTTACCAAATCGCTGGAGGTGATCCGCAAGGAATTGGACACCACCATGGCGCTGTGTGGTGAGCGCGATGTTCACAACCTTGGTCGCCACAATCTTCTGATCCCCAAGGATTTCTCTGACGGCTGGCAGTAATCATCGGTTTGTGCGCGCCATCAGTGGCGACAGGACCAGCACTGCCAGCAGCAGGCAGGCGGCAAAGACAAAGGCCATACGCAGCCCGAAGCTTCCGGCGATAAAGCCTAGCATCGGCGGGCCGAAGAAATAGCCGAAATAGCCAAACAAGGTGGCGCGTGCGACGGCGCGCGCCCGTGCCTCTGGCCGGGCCAGCCTGCCGACAAGCGAAAAGGCGGTGGGGGCGATGACAGATGCGCCAAGCCCCATCACGATGAACCCGGCATAGGCCATCATCGGCGTCTGTGCCGCCGCAGCCCCCATTGCCCCGATTGCCGCAATCACAGCCCCACCCGTGAGCAGCCGATACGGGTTAACGCGTGACACCAGCCCTTGCCCTGCCAACCGGGCAAACCCCATGGTCAGCGCAAGCGCCGCTGGCCCCAGCGCACCCTGTTCGGGGCTGCCGCCAAGGGTCTTCTCGATATGCAACGCCGACCATGCCTCGGCTGCGTTCTCGGTCATAAAGGCGATCAGCACCACGCCGCCGCCCAGCACAGGCAACAGGCCCAACCCGGCCACGCCCGGCCCTTTAGGTTTGCGCAGGCCGTCAATCTTGCCATCGTGTTCCCAAGTGTTCAACGCAAGCCCCCCGGCGACCAGCGCCATGGTGCCCAGCACCCAACCCGGCCCCCATTCCGCCCCCCGCATAGCCCCGGTGCCAATCGCCGCACCCGCATAACCAAAGCTGTAGGCCGCATGGCACAGGTTCATCAGGTGGATCTTGCGGGTGTTTTCCAGCTCGGCCACGCGGGCATTCATCAAAACATCGGTCAGGCCGGTCCCCGCGCCGCAAACCATCATAGCCAGCGGAAACAACAACAAGCTGGCGGTCTGCCCCGGCAATGCGATGCCCAGACCCATTGTCACAGCCGCCAAAGGCAAGGCCATCCGCCCCATCGCCGCGCCAAAAGCCGGGGCCAACAGCATGGCGGTGACCGCTGCCAGCGGGGTGAACAGCAACAGCAGACCAAGCTCGGCCTCGTCCACCCCCAGCATCGCCTTTATGTCGGGCAAAGCCGCTGCAAAGGTGCCCCAGACCACCCCCATGGCAGCAAAAGCCGCCAGCGGCGCACGCGCGACTGTCAGGATATTGGTCATAGGGGGGACTCCGTTCTTGCCTGCTGCGTCTAGCAGAGCCCCCTTCGCGCCGCCATCCTTTGGGCGACCCAGAGCAGTTTGCCGGCGACATGCGAGGGTCGTTTATGGCTCGGGAAACAGCAATGCGTGATGCGTGGCGGTGCCTGCTCTTGCCCCATCGGCCGCAGCAAACAGCGCGCCATACATCGGGCGGCACAGATCGCCCGCCGCAAACACCCCGGCCACAGAGGTGCGCTGCATCATGTCCACACTGACAAAGGGGCCTGTCATGCCCTGTTCCATCGCACAGCCCAGTTGGGCGGGAAGGTCGCTGGACGGTTCAGATTGAGACACTAAATACAACACCGCCCGCTGCACCTGCACCCCATCTGCGAGCAGTATGCTGCGGGAAGCGCCGTCATCCTTGATGGCAACCACTGGCATGTCATAAACCGGAATGCCCCAAGCCTTTGCCTTGGCGCGCGCTTCATCCGGCAAGGGGTGGCCGTTGCAAAACAGCGCCAAGTCATCGGTCCAGTCGCGCAGCATGGTCAGGTGATGCGGTGCGGTCGCGCTGGTCATCAGGATGCCGGTCGGCTGGTCGGCGACCTCATAGCCGTGGCAATAGGGGCATTGCATGGCCCATTGACCCCAACCTGTCGCCAGCCCCGGAATGTCGGGCAGAATGTCACGCATGCCATGGGCAAGGATCACCTTTTTTGCGCGCCAGTTCTCACTGGCGTTTATGATGAAATCCCCATCTTGGCCGCTGATTGCGTTGACACGCGCAGCCATAATGCGGGCGCTGGGATAACTGAGCAGATCAGACTGCCCGCGCCGTTGCATCTCGGCCGGGGGTAGTCCGTCCATGCCAAAAAACCCATGGCCTGCATCGGCAAAGCGGTTGCGGGTGTGGCCTTCGTCAAACACGACAATCCGTCGTCTCGCCCGGGCTAGCATCAGGCCCGCCGCCAATCCGGCAAAGCTGCCACCCACGATCGCCACATCAATATCGTTGCCCATGACTTTTCCTTGCCTTAAACGAATCATGTAACTACAATAGTTACATGAAGCGGAACAACAAGCTATCTCTCGCCCTGCACACGCTGGGCCATATGGCGGCGGTCCCGGATCAGACGTTTACGTCAGAGGTGATTGCCGGACACAACGCCACCAACCCGGTAGTGGTGCGCCGCGTACTGGGCCTGTTGCGGGTGCAGGGAATTGTGGTGTCGGGCAAGGGCCATGCGGGCGGCTGGCGGCTGGCGAAACCGGCCGACAGCATCACCGTGGCCGATGTCTACGCGGCAATCGGCGCACCGCTGATGACGGTTGAACCGATTGTGGCGGAGCAGGGCTGCGCCATCGTCGCTGCGCTGCATTCCACCATGACCGAAGCGGTGGCCGAGGCAGAAGCGGTGCTGCGCCGCCACTTTGCAAGGCGCACGATTGCAGATCTGGCGCAGGCGATGGTTCAGGGGTCAATGACCAAAGGCGATTTACACTTTCCCCCGCGCTGATTCCCCGCTATAGCCCCCCGGTCGCGCTGCGCACCCTTGGAGGGCAGTGGACTTATTTATATGGAGAACTGCAATGGCTGGTGAGATCCCTGATCTGATCGCCGAGGCACGTACGGGGACAGGCAAGGGGGCCGCCCGTCAAGCTCGTCGTGAGCAACTCGTGCCCGGTATTGTTTACGGTGGTGGTGTAGACCCGCAACCGCTTAACATCAAATACAACTATCTTCTGACCAAACTGCGCAAAGGTCGTTTCCTTTCGACGCTGTTCAACCTGAAAGTTGAAGGTCAGGAAGACGTCCGCGTGATTTGCCGCGGTGTGCAGCGTGATGTGGTCAAGGATCTTCCGACCCACGTCGACCTGATGCGCCTGCGCCGCACGTCGCGGATCAACCTGTTCATTCACGTGAACTTTGAGAATCAGGACAAGGCTCCCGGCCTGAAGCGTGGCGGCACGCTGACCGTTGTGCGTCAGGAAGTCGAACTGGAAGTGACCGCCGGGGATATCCCGGATCACATCACGGTTGACCTGACTGGCAAGAACATCGGCGACGTCATCCACATCGACGACGTTGTGCTGCCCGAGGGCGTCAAGCCGTCGATCGCGCGCAATTTTGTCATCGCCAACATTGCGGCCCCGTCGGGTCTGCGGTCGGAAGACAACGCTGAAGACGCTGAATAATCTGTCTTACGGCACGACCTAAAAGGCGCGGCAGGAAAACCTGCCGCGCCTTTTACATTTGGTGCCTTGGTCAAGACTGTCTTCCCGATGGGCAGAACTGTTGATTAGCCATTCAGCATCATCTGATAGCTGACCGGCACATAGCGGAACCCGTCGTCCATCGCCTCGGCATAGCCGATACCGGGGAAGGGCATGTGATAGCCCACAAACGGAACTTTGTCGGTGGCCAGCATGCCAAACAGCGCGCGGCGTGTTGCGGCGGCGGCGGCTTTGTCCATGTCAAAGCGCACTTCCCAATCGGGCTTTTGCAGCGACCAGACATAGTGGTTGGCCGCATCGGCGATCAGTGCCAGACGTTGACCGTCGCTTTCCAGCATATAGGCCATATGGCCGGGGCTGTGGCCGAATGCGGCCATCGCGGTCACGCCAGACACCACCGAACCGCCATCCTCGAGGAATGTCATCTGGTCGTTCAGCGGGGCCACTTTGGTGTCAAAGCCCTCATTCCCGGCGGTGGTCCAGTGGTTATGCTCGACAGATCCGGTGACATAGCGCGCGTTGGCAAAGGTCGCTCCGGCATCGCCCGCAATGCCGCCGATATGGTCGCCATGCATATGGGTCAGCACCACCACGTCAATCTGGTCAGGCGTATACCCGGCAGCCGCTAGAACCCCGGTGATCGCGTCGGGCGCAAGTCCGGTGTCAAACAGCACCAGTTCGGCGCCGGTGTTCACGATGGTGGGGGTAAAGAAATTCTGGCTGATGTTCGAAGGGATAAAGTTTGCCTCGGACAACGCGGCGAAGTCTTCTGGGGAAGCGTTGGTGCCGAATGTTTCCTGCGGGTTCTCCAGCGGGCGGCTGCCCACCAAAAGCGTCGTCACCTCAAACCCACCCAGCTTGAAACGGTTGAAGGATGGCATGGCGGCCCCCATCATCTCGGCGGCGGCATGGGCCGGGGTGGAAAACAGGGCAGGTGCGAAAGGCGCGGCGGCAGCGGCGAACAAGGCCGAACGGCGGGTCATTTTGGGCGTTGTCATAGAGAAACCTCCTGTGATGCAATCACCGAGCAGTGTAGCCCCGATCAGGTCACGGGCCATTCACAGCCCCGTCATTGCCTGTGCTGTGGCGCGCGCTGGTCGCGCGCTGACGCGCATCTGATGTCCTGCGCTATTCCCACCAAGGATCAATGCGGGCGATATCCTCATCGCTCCAGCCGAAATGATGCGCCAGCTCATGCACCAGAACATGGGTGACCAGCTCTTGGAGCGACACATCCCCCCGGTCGAGCCATTCATCCAAGATGGGCCTGCGGAACAGCCAGATCACATCGGGCTGCATCGGTTGATCAGTGATAGATTTTTCTGTCAGCGGAATTCCCTCATAAAGCCCTGTCAAGTCAAAGGGATCGTCAATCTCCAGCGCCTCCAGAATCTCATCTGGCGCGAAATCTTCGATCCGCAGGCGCACCAGTGTGGCCGCAGCGCGATATGGGCCGGGCAGGCCCGCGATGGCGCCATGTGCAAGCTGTTCGATCAGGGCAAGGTCGGGGGCAATCGCGCCGGGCGAGGTATGGGTCATGGGGCAGATATAAGCGCGCTCGCAGGGCCAGAGAAGCCCCGCGCGCAAACTGGACAATTCACAGGCACTGTGACAGGGAGAAGCGGTTGCAGGAGAGCCCCGATGACCCGCCCCACGATTACCCGTTTCGCCCCGTCGCCCACTGGATACATCCATGTCGGCAATCTGCGCACCGCGCTGATGAATTACATGATCGCCCGCAAGTCAGGCGGTCAGTTCATTCTGCGGCTGGATGATACCGATCAGGAACGGTCAAAGCAGGAATACTCTGACGCGATCATGGCCGATCTGGAATGGCTGGGCCTGCACTGGGACCGGGTAGAGCGGCAATCGCTGCGCATGGACCGCTACCGCGAGGCGGCCGAAGACCTGAAGGCCAAGGCCCGGTTCTATGAGGTGTTCGAGTCCCCGGTCGAACTGGACCTGAAGCGCAAAAAACAGCTGAACATGGGCAAGCCCCCGGTCTATGACCGCGCCGGACTGCACCTGTCAGAAGATGACAAAGCCAGACTGCGGGCCGAGGGCCGCGCCGGATACTGGCGCTTTTTGCTGAACCAGAACCGGATTGAATGGACCGATGGCATCCTTGGCCCGGTGTCGATTGATGCGGCGTCGGTGTCAGATCCGGTGCTGATCCGTGGGGATGGGCAGGTGCTGTATACCTTTGCGTCGTCGGTCGATGACATTGATATGGGGGTGACTTTCATCGTGCGTGGTGCAGACCATGTGACCAACACCGCGACACAGATACAGATCATGGAAGCGATGGGCGGCACCCCGCCCGATTTCGCCCACCATTCGCTGTTGACCGGCGCGCAGGGCGAGGAATTGTCGAAACGCCTTGGCACGCTCAGCCTGCGCGACCTGCGGGCGCGCGGAGTGGAGCCGTTGGCGCTTCTCAGCCTGATGGCGCGGCTGGGGTCTTCCAAACCGGTGGAACTGGTCGGGTCGATGGACGAGCTGATTGACGGCTTTGATGTGGGCAGCTTCGGGTCTGCCCCTACCAAATTCGACGCCGAAGACCTGTTCCCCCTGACCCGCCATCATGTGCAGGGCCTGCCGTTCAGCGCTGTGCAAGCGCGCATCGCGGCGCTGGGCGTTCCCGCCGACAAGGCCGAAGGGTTCTGGGAGGTGGCGCGCGGCAATATCACCGTGCTGGCTGATCTGGAGGGATGGTGGACCCTGTTCCGCGACGGAGCCACACCTTTGGTTGCAGATGAGGACCGCGCGTTTGTCGCGCAGGCGTTTGACCTGCTGCCTGCCCAGCCCTGGACCCGCGACACTTGGGGCCAGTGGACGACGGCGGTGAAAGAGGCCACGGGCCGCAAGGGCAAGGGCCTGTTCATGCCGCTGCGCAAGGCGATGACCGGTCAGGAACATGGTCCTGAAATGGCCGATGTGCTGCCGTTGCTGCTCAAACGTCCCAGCCTTTGATTGGCTGAAGGCGACCGGGGAGCTACAGAACGCCCGAGCACTGCTTTCTGAAAGCGCCGGGGGGCTGTCTGCCCCCCGGACCCCCCGAGTGTATTTTTGCCAAGATGAAAGCCGGGATGGTGCGGTCGTGAACGGAGAAAGCGGAGCCACGCCACGGTTCGTGACCGGCAGCCTGATGCGGCATGTTGTGGTGATGTCGCTGACATCCTCGGTCGGATTGATGGCGATTTTCAGCGTTGATCTGATTAATATTCTTTACATTTCATGGCTGCAGGATCCGGTGGCGACGGCGGCGGTTGGCTATGCTGGGGCGGTGTTGTTTTTTACCACCAGCTTTGGCATCGGGATTTCGATTGCGGTGTCTGCGGTGGTGGCGCGCGCGCTTGGCCAGCGCGATGCCTATCTGGCGCGGCGGCGGGCGACCAATGGGCTGCTGTTGGGGCTTGGGCTTGGGGTGGCGTTTACCGGGGTCGTCTGGGCGCTGTTGGTGCCGATCGTGGACCTGCTGGGGGCAACCGGGGCGACGGCCGAGGCGACGGTGCATTACCTGCGATTGTCGATGATCGGGCAGCCGTTTTTGATGCTGGGCATCACCGGGGCGGGGGTGTTGCGCAGCCATGGCGATGCCCGGCGGTCAATGATGGTGACCGTTTGGGGTGCGGTGGCGATGGCGATTGCGGACCCGATCCTGATCTTCGGCTTTGGCTGGGGGCTTTCGGGCGCGGCCTGGGCGGCGAACCTGTCGCGTGTGGTGATTGCTGTTATGGCGCTGTGGCCGCTGTGGCGCAGATATGGCGGGTTCACTGCTGTGACCGGGGCGGGGCTGACCGAAGACACCGGCGCCATGGCCGGAATTGCCGGGCCAGCGATCCTTACCCAGTTGGCCACGCCGGTGGGGCAGGCTTTTGTGACCCGGCTGATCGCGCCTTATGGCGAGGCGGCGGTGGCGGGCATGGCCATTACGGGGCGGCTGACGCCAGTTGCCCTGGGGGTGATCTTTGCGCTGGCGGGGGCGGTGGGGCCGATTATCGGCCAGAACGCAGGCGCCGGGCAGATGGACCGGGTGCGGCGCACAGTCTGGGATGCGGTCATCTTTACTGCGGTGGTGATCAGCATTGTGACGCTGTTGCTGTTCGGCTTGCGCGGTCCGATTGCTGATCTGTTTCATGCCGAAGGCGTCACCCGCGATCTGGTGTTCCTGTTTTGCGGGCCGCTGTGTTTGCTGTTTTTCTTCAACGGGCTTTTGTTCATCTCGAACGCCGCGTGCAACAATCTTGGCCGCCCGTTTCAGTCCACTTTGCTGAACTGGGGCCGGCACACTTTGGGCACCGTGCCTTTTGCCATCTGGCTGGCAGCCTATTGGGGCGCCGAGGGCGTGCTGATCGGCCAGGCTTTTGGCGGGGTGCTGTTTGGCATTGTGTCTTTGTGGCTTGCCTTTCGGGTGATCGACCAGCACCCGGCATAGGCCGCCGCGCGTCGGTTTTTCCGTTTGATGCGTCGCTTTCGTTTTCCCTCTTGTCAGTTGGCGCAGGGCCGCGCTAGATCTGCCTTGTCAGGATCGGGAGAATCCGGGGCAGCGCTTGCGTTGGTCTCGGTGCCGAAGGAGCAACCGCCCCGGTAAACTCTCAGGCGCAAGGGACCGTTCTTGGCACCGGAACTCTGGAGAGTGGCCCCACCCGTAACAGGGCGGCCCGCCGAAGGGATAATGATCTCAGGCGCCGTAGCTGGCAGGGACAGAGGGGGCATCGCAGGGCAGGGATCAGTCTGTCCGAACGGTGCCGGAATGTCTTGTCCGGCGGAACAAGAGGGGGCGGAATGGCCGACCTGAATACGTCTGACCTGAAACAGCTCGTGCTGCACGATCTGCATGCATCGCTTGGTGGCAAGATGGTGCCCTTTGCGGGGTACTTCATGCCTGTGCAATATCCCGCCGGCGTGATGACAGAACATCTGCACACGCGCGCTGCCGCCGGTCTGTTCGATGTGTCCCACATGGGGCAGGTGATCCTGCGGCCCAAGGGCGACATGGCCACGCTGGTGGCCGCGTTCGAGGCGCTGATGCCCGTTGATGTGGCCAGTCTGGCCGAGGGGCGGCAGCGCTATGGCCTGTTCACCAATGAACAGGGCGGCATTCTGGACGACCTGATGTTTGCCAACCGGGGCGATCATCTGTTTGTCGTGGTCAACGCTGCCTGCAAAGAGGCCGATGTGGCCCATATGACGGCGCATCTGTCATCCGTTGCAACGGTGGAACACATCACCGACCGCGCGCTTCTGGCGCTGCAAGGGCCGGGGGCCGAGACGGCGCTGGCCGCCTGGGTGCCCGGTGTGGCCGAGATGCGGTTCATGGATGTACGGGTGTTTGACACCGCCTTTGGCCCGATGTGGGTCAGCCGTTCCGGCTACACCGGCGAAGACGGCTTTGAAATTTCGGTGCCCGATGGTGGGGCAGCCGACCTTGCCCGCACCCTGCTGGCGACCAATGGCGTCATGCCCATCGGCCTTGGCGCGCGCGACAGTTTGCGGCTAGAAGCGGGGTTGTGCCTGTATGGCCATGACATCGACACCATGACCTCCCCGGTCGAGGCTGGGCTTACCTGGGCGATTCAGAAATCCCGCCGCACAGGTGGGGACCGCGCCGGAGGCTTTCCCGGTGCCGAGCGTATCTTGCATGAGCTGAACCACGGCCCGGAGCGCCGCCGCGTCGGGCTGTTGCCGCAAACCCGCGCGCCGATGCGCGAAGGCACGCAGCTTTTTGACCCTGACGGAACCCCGTTGGGCGAGGTCACCTCGGGCGGCTTTGGCCCCTCGGTGAGCGCGCCCGTCGCCATGGGCTATGTGGCGGCCAGCCATGCCACCCCCGGCACGACGCTGGAGGGTGAAGTGCGCGGCAAGCGCATGCCCGTCATCGTTACCCCGCTTCCTTTCCATCCAACCACCTACAAACGCTGAGGCTTTGCGATGAAATTTACCAAAGAACACGAATGGATGCGCGTCGAGGGCGATCTGGTTGTCGTCGGCATCACCGAACATGCCGCCACCCAATTGGGTGATGTGGTGTTCGTTGAACTGCCCGAAACCGAAACCATGGTGGCCGAGGGCGACGAGGTTTGCGTGATCGAAAGCGTCAAGGCGGCATCGGATATTCTGGCCCCGCTGGATGGTGAGATTGTCGAGGTCAACACCAAGCTGGTCGATAAACCGGCGCTGGTGAACGAAGACCCGACCGGCGAGGCGTGGTTCTTCAAGATGAAAATCGACGATCTTTCAGCCCTTGATGACTACATGGACGAAGACGAATACGCCGATTTCATCGGCTGATCCCTTCCCCGCTTTGATAACAGACGGTGGGCGCTATCCTGCGCCCGCCCGCACGCTGATATTCGCAGGCAAGCCATGACTTATACCCCCGTCGCCTATAATCCCTATGATTTCGCCAACCGTCGCCACATTGGCCCGTCGCCTGCCGAGATGGAGGCGATGCTGAAAGCGGTTGGCGTGCCCACGTTGGATGCGCTGATTGACGAAACTGTGCCATCGTCGATCCGCCAGTCCACCCCGCTTAGCTGGGCGCCGCTGGCCGAGCATGAACTCTTGGACAAGATGCGAAGCGTGGGCAAGCGCAACACAGTGATGACCAGCCTGATCGGGCAGGGTTATTACGGCACAGTGACGCCGCCCGCGATCCAGCGCAATATTCTGGAAAACCCGGCGTGGTATACCGCCTACACCCCCTATCAGCCCGAAATTGCCCAAGGACGGCTGGAGGCGTTGCTGAACTATCAGACCATGGTGGCTGACCTGACCGGCCTGCCGGTGGCCAATGCCTCCCTGCTGGATGAGGCGACAGCGGCTGCTGAGGCGATGACCATGGCCGAACGCAGCGCGAAATCCAAAGCGCGCGGCTTCTTTGTCGACCGAAACTGCCACCCGCAGACCATCGGCGTGATCAAGACCCGGGCGGAACCGCTTGGTATCGAAGTGATTATCGGCGACCCGGCCAAGCTGGACCCCACAGCGGTGTTTGCCGCAATCTTCCAGTATCCCGGCACCTTTGGCCATGTGACCGACTTCACCGACCAGATCGCCGCCCTGCATGGCGCCAAGGCACTTGCGATTGTGGCGACCGACCTATTGGCGCTGTGCATGCTGAAAGAGCCGGGCGCGATGGGGGCTGATATTGCCGTCGGCTCGGCGCAGCGATTTGGCGTGCCGATGGGCTATGGCGGCCCGCATGCCGCCTTTATGTCCTGCCGTGATGATCTGAAACGGTCAATGCCGGGGCGCATCGTCGGCGTGTCGATCGACTCGCGCGGCAACAAGGCCTACCGCCTGTCGCTGCAAACCCGCGAGCAGCATATCCGGCGTGAGAAAGCCACGTCGAACGTCTGCACAGCACAGGCGTTGCTGGCGGTGATGGCCAGCATGTATGCGGTATTCCACGGCCCGCTTGGCTTGCGCGCCATTGCCGAACGCGTGCATTTTCTGACCACCCGCCTTGCCCGCGCGCTGAAAGCCGCCGGGGCCAAAGTCTCACCCGCCGCGTTCTTCGATACCATCACGGTAGAGGTTGGCGTGGGCCAGACCGGTATCCTTGCCGCCGCCCGGCACGAAGGGCTGAACTTCCGCAAGATCGGCACTGATCGCGTCGGCATCGCGCTGGACGAGACTACCGATGAACGGGTGCTGGTCCGCATCCTGCGCGCCTTTGGCATCGAGGGCGTGCCGCCGCACCGTGCCACCCTTGGCTTTCCCGAAGACATGGTGCGCACCACCGATTACCTGACCCATCCGGTGTTTCACATGAATCGGGCCGAGTCTGAAATGATGCGCTATATGCGCCGTCTGTCCGACCGTGATCTGGCGCTGGACCGCGCCATGATCCCGCTGGGTTCGTGCACAATGAAACTGAACGCCGCAGCAGAGATGATGCCGATCACCTGGCCGGAATTTGGGTCGCTTCACCCCTTTGCGCCCGCCGATCAGGCGCTGGGGTATAAGGAAGCGATTGACGACCTGTCAGCCAAGCTGTGCGAAATCACCGGCTATGACGCGATGTCGATGCAGCCCAATTCCGGCGCACAGGGCGAATACGCGGGCCTGTTGACGATTCAGGCGTATCACAAGGCGCGCGGCGACGCGCAGCGCAAGGTCTGCCTGATCCCCACCTCGGCCCATGGCACCAACCCTGCAAGCGCGCAGATGGTCGGCATGGATGTGGTGGTGGTGAAAACCGCGCCCAACGGCGATATTGATGTCGAAGACTTCCGCGCCAAAGCCCAAGCCGCCGGCGATCGTCTGGCGGCCTGCATGATCACCTATCCATCAACCCATGGAGTGTTTGAAGAAACAGTGCGCGAGGTTTGCAAAATCACCCACGACCAGGGCGGGCAGGTCTATATCGACGGTGCAAACATGAATGCGCTGGTCGGGCTGGTGAAACCGGGCAAGATCGGCGGAGATGTCAGCCACCTGAACCTGCATAAAACCTTTGCCATCCCGCATGGCGGAGGTGGTCCGGGCATGGGGCCAATCGGTGTGGGCGCGCATCTGGCGCCTTACCTTCCGGGCCACAGCGAACTGGGCGGCGATGGGGCTGTTTCCGCCGCCCCCTACGGCTCTGCATCTATCTTGCTGATCAGTTGGGCTTATTGCCTGATGATGGGCGGCGACGGGCTGACACAGGCGACCCGCGTGGCGATCCTCAATGCGAACTACATCGCGGCGCGGTTGGCGGGCGGTTACCCGATCCTGTTCATGGGCAACAAGGGCCGGGTGGCGCATGAATGCATTCTCGATACCCGCCCCTTTGCCGAGGTCGGCGTCACCGTCGATGACATTGCCAAACGCCTGATCGACAACGGCTTCCACGCGCCCACAATGTCTTGGCCCGTGTCTGGCACGCTGATGGTGGAACCAACCGAGTCGGAAACCAAGGCTGAAATCGATCGCTTCATCACCGCCCTTCTGGCCATCCGGGAAGAAATCCGCGCGGTAGAAGATGGCGAGATCAGTGCCGAGGACAGCCCGCTGCGCCACGCCCCCCATACGGTCAACGATCTCGTGGCCGACTGGGACCGCAAGTACAGCCGCGAGGCAGGATGCTTCCCGCCGGGGTCGTTCCGGGTTGATAAATACTGGCCGCCCATTGGTCGCGTTGACAACGTGTATGGTGACCGAAACCTGATCTGCACCTGCCCGCCGGTGGAAAGCTATGCGCAAGCTGCAGAATAGCCCCGACGCCCCGCGCCTGATGAACAGGCGCGGGGCGCACGCATTTATTGCCGAAACTGTCATCGCAACCTTGCACATACGCCCCTATCGGCGCAGCATGGGGCAGGGGGAAAGACCATGCTTGAAATCAGCCCGTCCAAAGTTGTTCAGATCATCTTTCAGCATCGCGAAGGCCCTGTTGCCTCCGCCGAACTGCACGCTTTTATCGAACACCTGAATGAGGATGAAAAAGCTCATCTGACTGCCCTGGCATGGGTTGGGCGCGGCGCGTTCGAGCCGGAAGATTTTGCCGAGGCCCTCGCTACCGCCTATACCCAAGCCACCACGCCCACATCGGATTACCTGACCGGCATGCCGCATCTGGCCGAGAACCTGGAGGCGGGGCTAGAGTCTATGGGCATCGACGTAACGGGTGAGGAAGAAGATCTGCTCTGACCCATCGCTTTTTTCTCTCGCCCCCTTGCAAGAGGGGAAAGGGTGCTCAATATATTCAGCATATAGAATATGAGGCCGCGATGACCGACAACCAGACCGCCAATAACGCTGGCAAAGACAGCCTGAAACTCGCCTGCACTACCTGTGGCCAGATAAACCGCATCCCCGCCACCCGTGCGGGCGACCGCCCCAAATGCGGCAGTTGCGGCGATGTTCTGGTCACGGAAAAGGTTGCAGAGCTTGACGCCACCAGCCATGACAAGGCCACCCGCAATGACGACCTGCCGATTCTGGTCGATTACTGGGCGCCATGGTGCGGCCCTTGCCGGATGATGGCCCCCGAATTCGCCAAAGCCGCCAAGACGCTGACCCCACATGCCCGTCTCGCCAAACTCAACACCGAAGACCACCCCGCCATCTCGCAACGCGCCGGCATCCGTGGCATCCCGGCTCTTATCCTTTACCACCGGGGCCGTGAGGTTGCCCGTCTGGCAGGCGCAAGGCCAGCGGCAGAGATTGTGGGGTTTGTGCAGGGGTATATTGGCAAGCTGGGATGAAGGGCGCACTCAGGCGCTATGTCGGCTTTGTGGACCTTCCGGTCATTCGCTGCACTTGCGCAGAAATCCTTCGCGCTTGTGGCATGACCGATGCAGTGGGCGGAGGCTGTGTGAAAACTCGGTGACAAGGGTCGCGACGGGCGCGGTTTTGGCCTGCACGCGGATTCTGGCTCGGATTGGCCGCAAACTTGGTTGTGGACGCGTCTTGGGGCTCGAAAAGAAGCCTTGGAGCACGCTGAACCGTCGATGGAAGCCCGTGCTGATCCGATCTACCCCGGAATTGCCGCCATCAGCCCCTTGATCCCGACCAAGGCGACCAAGCGCTTGATGTTGTAGGCCAGCACGTTCAGCGCCATTTCTGTGCCTACGCCACCCAACCGCCGGGTCAGGAAATGGCAGGGCCCCGTCCAGGACTTGATCGTGCCGAACGGGTGCTCGACCGTCGAGCGGCGCACGCTCATCGGGGCGGCAGGGCTGCGTCGACGGGCATTCGATGCCTCGACCAGATGTTCATGTTCCCATCTTGAGACCCGCCGCTCATATCCTGTGGTGCAGTGTTTTTTGAGGGCGCAAGTCTTGCAGGCATTTGTCCAATACCGCCGCATTTGCAGACCCTGCTGCTCGGTTGTGGTGCGGTGTGTCAGCGCCTGTCCCGCCGGGCAGCGATAGATGTCAGCGCTGTGGTCATAGGCAAAGTCAGCCTTCACATAATGCCCTTTGGACCGGGCGCCGGATGTGTCCGATCGCGGCACGGTCGCGGTGATGCTGGCGTTGTGGCAGGCAAGGATTTCGAGGGCGCTGAAATAGCCTTTGTCGGCAAGGATGTGCATATCCTCACGCTGCAATGCGGCCTTTGCCTGTTTGGCCATCTTTGTCAGCAGGTCCCGGTCATGCCCCTGGTTTGTGACCTCATGCGCGACAATCAGGTGGGTTTCGGCATCAACCACGCTCTGAACATTGTAGCCGACATGCCCGCTATGCTGCGCACGTGTTGCCATGGCCCGGGCATCCGGATCAGTGAGCGATATCTGCCCGTCAGGCGCATCGGCCAGTTTCTCTTCCATCTCCAACAGGCGCTCGATCTCTTTGCAGATGCGGTTATATCGGCCGGTCAGATGCGCGGCGCGCTCCGTTCGTGCAGCACCGGTTTCCTGACGGTCAATCCGGTCGGCCTCCTCGATATAGCGGCCGACCTCGGCTTCCAGATGCGCGAGGCGGCTGGCAATCTTACCCTTGGTGAAATTCCGGTCGCGATTGTTGACGGCCTTAAACTTGCTGCCATCCACGGCGACGACTTCGCCCTTCAGAACGCCGATCCGGCGGCACAACTCGACGAATTTCGCGCAGGTCTTCCGGATGGCCGGACCGTTCTCAGGGAAAACGATCCCCCGGATCGTTTTCTGATCCTTCGAACTGCCGCCGGAACTCCGCGATGGTCTTGTGATCGGGAACCAGCCGCCCGGTCAGCCACATCACCTCGACATTGCGACCTGCTTCACCCTCCAAGCGGCGGCTGGAGGGGATCCGGTTCAGATAGCCGTAGATGAAGAGCTTGAGCAGCACAGCCGGATGATACCCCGGCCGCCCCGTGCGCGCGGCGGTATGACGTTGACACGGTACGGTTGTGCTGGCACGCCAGACAAAAACCCGCTTGCCCGACACCATCAGAGGCCTGCATCCAGTTGCAGGCGCTGCGTTCCCAGTTGCGGCAAAACCGCAGCGGGCCAGGGTCTGGGCTTTCCCGCCTGCCAACTTGCAGATCCGGCAGGGCACGCCAGACTGGGCCCTCGGCCTGAACCGCGAGCATGCGGTCTTCGTCCGGCAAATATCCCAGAACATTGCCGCATCGCAGGCATACCGTGTTTTCAAAATACAGGATCTGGCCGCAGCACTGGCACTGAAAAAGCTTCATGACGGATATGTCCCCGGATCATTATCTTCTACCGCAGGCAGCCCCACGGGCCAAGCGATTGCCCCGTGTCTTCCGTCACCCGTGCCATTCAACCCACGCAACTGGGTCGGGTTCCGCAAAAATTGCGATTGTCGCTGAACAAAAACGCCCCAGCTTGATCTTGGTCAAGCCGGGGCTGCGCGCAAAATGGTATCATCTGACAAATGCCCATAGCACCGAGGCCACGATGACCCGTCTGACAGCACTTCTTTTCTCGATTATCGCGCCATCCCTGATGGGTATTGCGGTCATCGTTGCCCTGACGACAGGGCTTGATACCCTGCAACCGATCATCGTTGCCGCCACAATCGGCTTTTTTGCAGCGTTTCCCGTCAGTTGGATCGTCGCAAAGCAATTGGCCTGATCGCCGCCTCAGGCTGTCAGGAAGACCCTGACCGTTTCCTCGAATTCGCGCGGCTTTTCGGCGTGGAGCCAATGGCCGGTGCCGGGGATCTTGGCAAAACGTGCGGCGGGAAACAGTGCCCTGATGATGTCCCGGTGCTCAGGTTTGACATAGTGACTGTCTGCGCCTGTCAGAAACAGCGCAGGCCCGTCAAAGGTACCTTGCGTTCCCGGCCAGCCGACGATCTTGGTCATCTCGGCCTCAAGAACATCAAGGTTCAGCCGCCAGCGGGGCCCGTCTTGCGCCTTCATATCCAGCGATTGCAGGAAAAACGCACGCAGTGAGGCGTCTTGAATTGTCTCGGACAGCGCTTTGTCCGCCTCGCCCCGCGTGGTCACACCGGTCAGATCAAGGGACCGCATGGCTTGGGCGTGATGTGATTGGTCGTGGCCATAAGCCACAGGTGCGATATCGGCCACCACCAGCCGCCGGATCCGCGCGCCATCGGTCAGCGCAAGCTGCATCGCTGCCTTGCCGCCCATCGAATGCCCCAGCAGATCTGCCCGGCCACCAAGGCTGTCGATCACTTGCGCCAGATCGGCGGCCATCTCGGGGTAGGCATGGACCGGGTCGCGCGGGCTGTCACCATGGTTGCGCATATCCACCGCCACCACATCGCGCACATCTGCGAGCCGCCGCGCAATGACCCCCCAGTTGCGCCCAGAGCCATATAAGCCATGGGCGATGACCAGCGGCAAAGCATCAGAAGGGGTGGCGGCGGGGTGGTGGATTGTGGCAAGCATGCCACCTCTTTAATGCCAGTTGCCGCGTGCCGCCAGAGCAGTTGAGGATTTCGCCTCGCGCCCCTAGAGTCCCGACAAAAGGTGCAGGGCATGAGCGCAGTCACGATCCAGCAAATGGCAGACCGGATTGCCGGGCTGATGGAAGAACGCCTTGGCGTGCGGGGCAAGGGATTGTCCGAAAAGCTGCGGCGTGGCGGGCGACTTTTGCCACGGTCTGTGCGCGCACAGGCCAAGGAACTAGCTGATCTAGCAGAAAAATCCAAAAATCCCAAACTGCTTGTGCAAATTGATCAGGCGCGCGTTGCCACCTGCTATGACACCTGTCTGCGGCATTTGACGTCCCTGCGATATGGCTCTGCCCGGTTGCGCCTGTTGATCAGCGTGGCTGCGACGCTGGCGCTTGGACTATTGGTTCTTGGTGGGGTCATTTTGATGGTTCAGCGGATGAAGGGCGGGATTTGATCCGCTCTTTCCGTCTGCCAAGGCTGCGGGAAACAACGCCGCGCGCGTCACCAGCGTGACAGTGACAAAGGCCACATACAGCAGCAGATACCACGACCCCAGCTTGCCAAGGCTGACCCATTGCCCTGGCATCTGGCTGGCGTAAAGCCAGGTGCCGGTAGCGGTGCCGACATTCTCTGCGACCCAAAGCGCGAGGCTGGATGCCCCCGCCGCCCCCAGCAGCAGCGTTATACAGAACGGCGGATAAGGGGCAAAGCGCATGTCGAAAATACGGATGACGCGGGCCATATAACTGCCGGCAGCGGCATACATGAACCCCGAAAACAGTGGCACACCCATCAGCATGAACAGACCCGGTTTGGGATAGCCCCATGATCCGGCTCTGACCTTGAACCATTCCATCACCATACCGGTCAGGTGAAACAGCAAGATCACCCGCGCCTCATCCCATGTCTCGAGTCGCAGCGCCAGAAAGGCGGCCTGCGTAGCGATGGCAAAGACAAACAGCGCGTCGTAGCGGTGCAGCGGCCAATCCGCCTGCCAGATCAGCCTTGTGCCAATGATCGCCAGCAACAAAAGCCCGCCAAAAAGACAGGCCCAGCCCTGCTTGAGCACGAACATCACAAACTCGGCCAGCGCAAAAGGCAACCTCCCCCGCGCCCAGTCGCCAAGGCTGCGTTCAAGGCTGTGGGTGTTTTCTGTTTCAACCATGCCACGGTTGCAAAAGAGAAGGGACGCGAAGGAATCCCCCGCGCCCAATATCTGTCAATTTTGCAAAGTCACAAGGCTCAGAGTTCCGGGTAAATCGGGAACTGCTTGCACAGCACCTCAACTTCGGCCTTGACGCGGGACTCGACCTCGCCATTGCCATCTTCGCCATTGGCCGCCAGACCGTCCACAACTTCGGTGATCCACCGGCCAATCTGGCGGAACTCCTCCTCGCCAAACCCGCGAGTCGTGCCCGCTGGGGTGCCAAGGCGCACCCCAGAGGTGATCGTCGGCTTTTCGGTGTCAAACGGGATGCCGTTCTTGTTGCAGGTGATATGTGCCCGGCCCAGGGCCTTCTCGGTCGCATTGCCCTTCACGCCCTTGGGCCGCAGGTCCACCAGCATCAGATGGCTGTCGGTGCCGCCGGTCACGATGTCCAAGCCGCCCTGCATCAGCTGGTCTGCCAGCGCCTGTGCGTTCTTGATCACCTGTGCCTGATAGGTCTTGAACTCGGGCCGCAGCGCCTCGCCAAAGGCGACCGCTTTGGCGGCGATCACATGCATCAGCGGCCCACCCTGAATGCCGGGGAAGATGGCCGAATTGAATTTCTTGGCCAAAGCCTCGTCATTGGTCAGGATCATCCCGCCACGCGGCCCGCGCAGGGTCTTGTGGGTGGTGGTGGTCGCCACATGGGCATAAGGGAAGGGCGACGGATACAGCCCCGCCGCAACCAGGCCTGCGAAATGCGCCATATCGACCAGCAGGTAGGCGCCAACCGAATCCGCAATCTCGCGCATTTTCGCAAAGTCGATGATGCGCGGAATGGCGGATCCACCAGCGATGATCATCTTGGGCTTATGCTCGGTCGCCAAAGCCTGCACCTGATCGTAGTCCAGCAGCAGATCTTGCTTGCGCACGCCGTATTGCACCGCGTTGAACCACTTGCCCGACTGGTTTGGCGCCGCGCCATGGGTCAGGTGGCCGCCCGCATCCAAAGACATGCCCAGAATCGTATCGCCCGGCTGCAACAGCGCCTGAAAAACGCCTTGGTTGGCCTGAGAACCGGAATTCGGCTGCACATTGGCAAAGCCGCAGTCAAACAACTGGCACGCCCGTTCGATCGCCAGATTTTCGGCGATATCCACATATTGGCATCCGCCGTAATAGCGCTTGCCCGGATAGCCTTCGGCATACTTGTTCGTCATGACCGAACCCTGCGCCTCCATCACGGCGCGGCTTACGATGTTCTCGCTGGCGATCAACTCGATCTCATGGCGCTGACGGCCCAGCTCTTGCGTGATCGAGCCGAACAGCTCGGGGTCGCGCGAAGCCAAAGTTTCGGTGAAAAAGCCGTTGTCACGGTGCGGGGCGTTCATGGGCGTCTCCTGCCAGATCCGGGGGTCGGGATAGCGCCCATTTAGACCAAGCCCCGCTATCAGGAAAGGGAGGAAAACGACGCATCCCCGGATGGGGGCGAAATTTTGCAGAGAGGAAGGCGACGTTGGGTCAGGGGGAGAGGCGAAAGCCGCGCGCAGCAGGATCTGGCCGCGCCCTCTTTTCACGGCCCTGTGCGGGCGTTCCTGCCGTTTGCCGGATCGGCCCGAAAATTCCCAGGCTGGTGCAAGGCCAAGGATACCTGCATTGTCGCAGGGTATTTCCTGAAAGGTGGTTCGGATGGCGACGGCACTGACTTTAGCACTTATTCCGTGCCTTCTCGCGGCCACGGTTCTGATTCACTACGAGATCCTCCGCTTGACCGGGGCAAACCTGCCGCGCCTGCGGATCAGGCCCCGGCAGCGCATTCTCGTTGTGATTGCCGCCTGTCTGGCCGCACATCTGCTTGAAGTGGTGCTTTACGCTGCTGTGCTGGCGGGGCTGCTCCACTTTCCGGCTTTTGGGTCGATAGAGGGCGCGTTCGCCCGAACGGTGACGGATTTCCTCTATTTCTCGGCGACCAGCTACACCACACTTGGCATCGGCGAAATCTATCCGCTGGGCGCGCTTCGATTGATCGTTGGCCTTGAGTCATTGAACGGATTGCTACTGATCACTTGGTCGGCCTCTTTCTGCTATCTGAACATGCAGGCTGATTTTCACCCTGAACCCTCTGATCCGGGCTGAAAGGCGGCATTGCCAGAAACTGCAGCGGCGACAGATATGGCTCTGCCCGGAACTGATCTACCCTGTGGCGCGTTTGATGAAGGTCGTTGACGCATCCACTGCGCCTTGCCGCCGTCGCCATGCCAAACGCTTTAAGCGTTTAATCAGTAAGGGTTGAGTTCCCCTCCGCACCTCGTCAAGACTATGCTCAAGGGAGAACCGCCGTGCCCACATCGAAAATCGCCTTTCGTGCCAGCCCAACACCCATCGCGCAGGCGGCGCTTGCCGAGTTGACAGCCCGGCATGGTCAAACGCCGCTTGGTCATGCCAGCGTTGTTGTGGCGCTTGGGGGGGATGGGTTCATGCTGCAAACCCTGCACGATACCCAAAGTGCGGGCCTGCCGGTTTATGGCATGAACTGCGGCACAGTTGGCTTTTTGATGAACGGGTTTGAGGTTGACGGTCTGTCTGACCGTCTGGCATTGGCCGAAGAAACCACCATCAACCCTTTGCACATGCGCGCCACCACCGCCGATGGCCGGGTGGTTGAGGCACTGGCCATCAACGAAGTGTCGATCCTGCGCGCCGGGCCGCAGGCCGCCAAGCTTGCGATCTATGTCGATGGCAAGTTGCGGCTGGAAGAGCTGGTTTGCGATGGCGCGCTGCTTTGCACGCCTGCCGGGTCAACCGCCTATAACTATTCCGCGCACGGGCCGATTCTGCCGATTGGGTCCGATGTGCTTGCGCTGACTGCCGTTGCGGCCTTTCGCCCGCGTCGCTGGCGGGGGGCCTTGTTACCGAAAACCGCAGTTGTGCGGCTGGATGTGCTGGACCCTGACAAACGCCCGGTCATGGCCGATGCAGACAGTCGGTCGGTGCGTAATGTGGTGTCGGTGGAAATCCGGTCAGAACCCGAGATTTGCCACCGCATTTTGTTTGATCCCGGCCACGGCCTTGAAGAACGCCTGTTGGTCGAGCAATTCGCCTGAAGGTTTCGGCCTAAGGCTTAACGCCCCAGCCTTCCAGCTTGCGGTAGATGGTTGATGGCGACAATTCCAGCACCCGCGCTGCCCGCGGCACCGACCCCCCGTTGCGGGCGATGGTTTCTTCAATCACCAGCCGCTCGATTTCGGCCATGCTGCGCCCGACAAGGCTGTTCAGCCCATCGCCCCCGGCATGATCCGGTGCCAGTGCTGCGACGGGCCCTTCGCGGTGTAAAGAACCGGGCAACATATCCAGCGTCACCCGCCCGCCTTTGTTCAAGACGACAATGTTGCGAATAACGTTAAGCACCTGCCGCACGTTGCCCGGCCAGCTCAACCGACGGAACAGGTCCAGCACATCAGGTGCAAAGCCATCAAACCGCCGACTTTCTTCCCGTGCAAACCTCTCCAAAGCCATTTCAGCGATTTCGACAACATCATCGCCGCGGTCGCGCAAGGCTGGCATATGAACCGGCACCACGAACAACCGGTAATACAGATCTTCGCGGAACTCGCCGCGTCGTACAGCTTCGACCGGGTCACGGTTGGTGGCGCAAACGATGCGGACATTTACCTTGCTTGGCCGTGTTGCGCCAACAGGTTGCACGGTCGAGGTCTGGAGAAACCGCAGCAATTTGGTCTGCAAAGCCGGCGCCATCTCGCAAATTTCGTCCAGAAACAGCGTCCCGCCATCCGCCGCCGCCGCTGCGCCCGGTTTGTCAGATATCGCCCCGGTGAAGCTGCCCTTCATGTGGCCAAACACTTCGGATTCCAGCAGATCTTGTGGAATCGCCCCACAGTTGAGCGCAATGAACGGCCCGTTCGCACGCGGACTGCCCGCATGCACAGCAAGGGCGCACAGCTCTTTTCCGGTTCCGCTTTCGCCGGTGATAAACACAGTTGCCATTGACGTGGCAACCGACCGTATCGTGTCCTGTACCCGCTGCATGGCGGGAGATGATCCGATGAATGCCTCTGCCACCACTTCGGGCTCGGCCTTTGCCGCGCGCTTCTCGGCCCCTTTCGGCAAGGTGCGGGCCACCCCGCCCGCATTGGCCACCGCCCCCAGAAAGCGGGCCTCGTCAAAGGGCTTGACCAGAAAATCATGCGCCCCGGCACGCATGGCTTCGACGGCGCGGTTGATGCTGGCATTGGCCGTTATCACAATGATCCGCGCCTCTGGTCGCAGCACCAGCATATCGCGCATCAGCGTCAGTCCGTTGCGGTCGGGCAACATCAGGTCGAGCAGAACCGTCACCGCCCCGCTCTCTTGAAACAGCCGCATCCCCTCAGCTGCGGTCGAGGCCACACGCACCGAGTGCCCCGCTGTTTGCAGCACAGAGCGGTACACCATCTGCAAAGACGGCGTGTCTTCGATCAGCAGCAGCGGAGGCGCCACCCCTGTCATTTTTTCCCGCCCGGCGTGATCTGCGTGGCCTCGACAAACGCAATAAGCGTGCCCAACCCGGCCAAAAGGCCCGGACCCATCTCGTTTATCTGTGCGGTGTCACCATGATGCGCAGCCAGGTTCACCCGTTGCGCACCTTGTTCCAGGCCCCGTGCCCCTGCCGATCCGGCCAAAGCCACCAAGACATGTGTTTGCGCCTTGATCGCCTCAAGGTCCGGCAGCGCGAGTCCCCGCGCCAGAGCGATCGACACCGCCCGCAGGTCCGCCGCCATCTGGGCGACCAGCTCGGGGGCGATGTCTGGCCCCGCCATCGCCAGAAGCGAGTCAAACACACTGCGGTCAATCGCAGCACTGCCATTCAGCATCACGGTCTCTAGCGCACTTAGCGCCATCTGCGCCTCGGCCAGTGCCATCCGTGCCGTAGCTGGCAATGTGCTGCCCGCAAGCCGGGTAAGGGCCGCGCGCAACAGTGTCAGCTGCGGTGTCGGATCAAGCAATGGCAGTGCAAACGGGTCAACCATAACGCGAGTCTACCTTATGGCTTGCGGCTGTCCAGCGCCATTCCCGCTCTTTTCAGCTCTTTGCCAGCCCAAGGCTTTGCAGCGCGATCGTGATTTCGTCCAATATGGCCGGATCATCAATGGTTGCGGGCATCTTCCAAGGCTTGCCGTCGGCAATATTCACCATCGTCGCGCGTAGAATCTTGCCCGAGCGTGTTTTTGGCAAACGGTCCACCACAACGGCGCGCTTGAAATCTGCGACCGGGCCGATCTTTTCGCGCATCAGTCGCACGCATTCGGCCACCACATCGGCTGGCGTACGGTCCACCCCTTTGTTGAGGCACAACAGACCCAGCGGCGACTGGCCTTTAAGTGCATCGGCCACCCCGATCACTGCGCATTCAGCCACATCCTTATGCCCGGCCAAAACCTCTTCCATCGCGCCCGTCGAAAGCCGGTGGCCTGCCACGTTGATCACATCATCGGTGCGCGCCATGATATAAAGATAGCCATCAGCATCGACATAGCCCGCATCCCCGGTCTCATAATAGCCGGGGAAATGCGACAGATAGGATTTCTTGAACCTGTCTTCGGCATTCCAAAGGGTTGGCAATGTGCCGGGGGGCAGGGGCAGCTTTATTGCAATCGCGCCCAAAGTGCCCGGTGATACCTCGTGCCCGCCTTCATCCAGCACCCGCACGTCAAAGCCGGGCATAGGCACCGACGGGCTGCCAACCTTTATCGGCATCAGGCCAAGGCCCAGCGGGTTTGCGGCAATGGCAAAGCCGGTTTCGGTCTGCCACCAATGGTCGATCACCGGCACATTCAGATGTCGCCCGGCCCAGTCTACTGTATCGGGGTCGGCGCGTTCGCCGGCCAGAAACAGAGCCTGCATGCTGGAGGTATCGTAATCCTTTATCAGCAGCCCTTCGGGATCATCGCGTTTGATCGCGCGCAACGCGGTTGGGGCAGTGAAAAACGACTTGACCTTGTGCTCTTCGATCACCCGCCAGAACGTGCCCGCATCGGGTGTGCCCACAGGCTTGCCCTCAAAGACAAGCGTGGTGCTGCCGGCGATCAGCGGTGCATAACAGATATAGCTGTGCCCCACGACCCAGCCCACATCCGACGCAGCCCAGAACACATCGCCCACACCGCAATTGTAAATCGCACGCATGGTCCAGTTCAGCGCCACCAGATGGCCGCCCGTCGGGCGCACCACGCCCTTGGGCGCCCCGGTGGTGCCGCTGGTGTACAAGATATAAGCTGGGTGATTGCCTTCAACGGGCACGCAATCGGCAGGCTCTACCCCATATTGAAAGCTGTGCCAGGCCAGATCCCGGCCGTCAATCAGATTGGCAACCTCTTGTTCGCGCTGTAAGATCACGCAGAAATCGGGCTTGTGGGTGGCCATTTCAATCGCGCCATCCAGCAGCGGTTTGTAATGCACCACGCGCGAAGGCTCGATCCCGCAACTGGCCGCGATAATTGCCTTTGGTTTGCAATCGTCGATCCGCACCGACAATTCGGCAGCGGCAAAGCCACCGAAGACAACCGAGTGAATTGCTCCAAGCCGGGCACAGGCCAGCATCGCCTCAAGCGCTTCGGGCACCATCGGCATGTAGATGATAACCCGGTCGCCCTTGGTAATGCCCTTGGCTTTCAACGCCCCAGCCAGACGCGAGACCCGGTCCAGCAACTCGGCATAGGTGATGACATGCTTGGTGCCGGTCACCGGGCTGTCATGGATGATGGCGGGTTGCGCGCCACGTCCGGCCAGAACATGACGGTCCACCGCGTTCCAGCACGTGTTTACCATGCCATCAGTGAACCATTCATATAGAGGCGCTCGGCTGTCGTTCAGGGCGCGGGTCGGCCTTTGCACCCAGTCGATAGCCCCCGCCGCATCCATCCAGAACCCCTCGGGGTCGGCCTGCCATTTTGCATAGATGTCGGAATATCCCATCGCCCGCGCCTCCTCCCAACGCTTGGCGCTTTTGTTACGGCATCGCAGCCCGTTCATGCAACGCTGTTACCGTCTGACATCTACGGGATGCGACAAAATGTTTGCAAAATTGGCACTCTGCAAGGTGCAAACTTTTGCAAAGCGCGGATATCCTGCATGTTTGGTGCTAATTTGGCGAGAGTTTGCAAACTTAGCGCCCCGCGACGCTCCTGTGCCGCGAATCTGTCGGGGCGGGGGCACGACAGCCCCCGCCCCAGCACAGCCAAGGTCAGCCGTAATGCGCGACCGGGGTGCCCGCGATGGCCGAGACGTTTAGAAGGCCCCGCGCAGTGATCGATGGGGTCACGATATGGGCCTTGTTGCCCATACCCATCAGGATCGGCCCGACCTCCAGCCCGCCGGCCTTCATCTTCAGGATGTTCCGAACGCCCGAGGCCGCGTCGGCGCTTGCAAAGACCAGCACATTCGCTGCGCCGTCAAAGCGGCTTCCGGGCAGCAGACGGTCGCGCAGGGCCTGATCCAGCGCGGCATCGACATTCATCTCGCCTTCGTAAGAAAAGTCCGCTTCGCGTGCGTCCAGCATTTCCAGAGCCGCCCGCATCCGCTGTGCGCGTTCATTCTCCATATTGCCGAACTGGCTTTGCGTGCACAGCGCGACCTTGGGCGTAAGGCCAAACCGCCGCACATGCCGGGCAGCCCCAAGCACCGTTTGCATGATCTGCTGCGGGGTTGGTTCTGCATGAACATGGGTATCCGCGATGAACAGCGGGCCATCCTCAAGGATCATCAGGGAAAGTGCGCCCACCGGCTGCAACCCACCGCGCGCAAGCACTTGCCGGACATAGCCCAGGTGCCACAGATATTGCCCAAACGTCCCGCAGATCATGCTGTCAGCCTCGCCACGATGCACCATTACGGCGGCAATCGCGGTGGTATTGGTGCGCATGATCGCCCGCGCAATATCAGGCGACACGCCGCGCCGGGCCATCAACTCGGCATAGGTGCCCCAATAGTCGCGATAGCGCGGGTCGTTTTCCGGGTTCACCAGATGAAAGTCCTTGCCCGGACGAATGGGCAGGCCCGCCCGTTCGCAACGCGCCTCGACCACCTCGGGGCGGCCGATCAGGATCGGCAGGTCGGTGGTTTCTTCCAGCATCGCATTGGCGGCGCGCAAAACCCGCTCATCTTCGCCCTCGGCAAAGACGATGGTGCGCTCAGCCTGACGTGCGGCATCAAACACCGGGCGCATCAGCATCGCGGATTTGAAAACTGATCCGTCAAGATTGGTCTTGTAAGTCTCTAGATCGGCCAGCGGCCGGGTGGCAACGCCGGTCTCCATCGCGGCTTTGGCCACAGCACTGGCAACAACGCCCATCAAACGCGGATCGAACGGCTTGGGGATCAGGTAATCGGCCCCGAATGACAGCTTTTCGCCGCTATAGGCCGCCGCCGCCTCGGCACTGGTGGTCGCGCGGGCGAGGGCCGCGATGCCTTCGATGCAGGCGATCTTCATCTCGTCGTTGATGGTGGTTGCGCCCACATCCAGCGCACCGCGGAAGATGAAGGGGAAACACAGCACGTTGTTGACCTGATTGGGAAAATCAGACCGCCCGGTTGCAATGATCGCACCGGGGGCAACTTCGCGCGCAAGATCCGGCTGGATTTCCGGGCTTGGGTTGGCCAGCGCAAAGATGATCGGGTTGGGGGCCATGTTGGCCACCATCTCTTGCGTCAGAACGCCGGGGCCGGACAGGCCAAGAAACAGGTCCGCGCCGCCGATCACATCGCCAAGCGTCGCAGGGGTGGTGCCTTGGGAAAACGCCTCTTTCTGCGGGGTCATCTGGGCAGTGCGCCCTTTGTAGACCAGACCCTCCAGATCGCAGAGCCAGATGTTTTCGCGCCGGACCCCCAGCTTGACCAGCATCTCAAGGCAGGCGATTCCCGCCGCCCCGCCACCGGTCGAGACAATCTTGATCTGATCAAAGGACTTGCCCGCGATGATCATCGCATTGGTCGCCGCCGCGCCGACAACGATGGCCGTGCCGTGCTGGTCGTCGTGGAACACCGGAATGTTCATCCGCTCACGGCAAAGTTGTTCAACGATAAAACAATCGGGTGCCTTGATGTCTTCAAGGTTGATCGCGCCAAACGTCGGCTCCAGCGCGCAGACGATAGCGGCCAGCTTTTCAGGATCGGATTCGTTCACCTCGATGTCGAAACAGTCGATGTTGGCGAACTTTTTGAACAGGACGGCCTTGCCCTCCATCACGGGTTTGGATGCCAAAGCCCCAATATTTCCAAGGCCCAGAACCGCCGTGCCATTCGAGACAACGGCCACAAGATTCCCACGTGAGGTGTAGCGCGAGGCGGTGGACGGATCGGCCTTAATCTCAAGGCAGGCCTCTGCCACGCCGGGGGAATAGGCGCGGCTCAGGTCGCGGCCATTGGCCAGCGGCTTGGTTGCACGGATTTCCAGTTTTCCCGGCTTGGGAAATTCATGATAATCCAGCGCCGCCTGACGGGCGTTGTCCTGACGCACTTCTTCCATTTCTGCCTCCCGCAAAATTTGGTTTAGCCTTAAACTATTTTTTTTATTCCGCCAACCGGATGATAGCGCCAACAACGCTGCTCCGGCTTGCAAAATTTGCATGCCCGGACCAGCATGGCTGCAAACTCTGAGGAAATCCATGCCAGCGACATCCAAGCCTGAGACATCTGCCGAAATCCGTGCCGAGATCCTGCTGCCGACGCAAGAGCTGCGAAACGATCTGCCGTTTTACACCAAGGTGCTGGGGATGCGGCTGGATATGATCTACCCCGCCGACGACCCCGAGGTTGCGGTGCTGTCGGGCCATGGCCTGCGTCTGCGCATCCAGAAGGGTGCAACCGAAAGCCCAGGCACACTCCGCATCCTGACCGAAGACCCTGATGGCTTTGCGGGCGGTCAGCGCCATTTGACCGCACCAAATGGCACGCGGATTGAGATTGATGCGCTGAACCCGCCGTTGGTTTTGCCGCAAACAGATCATGCCTTTGTCGTGCGCCGTCTGGCTGATCAGGCTCCGTGGATCATTGGTCGCGCCGGAATGCACTACCGCGATCTGGTGCCAAGCCGTCTGGGCGGGGCGATGATTGCCAGCCATATCCGCATTCCCGATGGTGGCCCGGTGCCCGATATGGTGCATTTTCACCGGGTCGGTTTTCAGCTGATTTTCTGCATCAAGGGTTGGGTCGACGTGGTTTACGAGGATCAGGGCGGACCGATCCGGTTGCAGGCGGGGGATTGCTTTATCCAGCCCCCGGAAATCCGCCACCGGGTTTTGGAGGCCAGTGACGGGATCGAGGTGATCGAAATCGGCGTTCCCGCCGAACATGTGACCGAAATTGACCATGAGATGACCCTGCCCACCCCGCATCTGCGCCCCGATCGCGAATGGCAGGGGCAGCAGTTTGTGTTCAACCGGGGCAGCGAGGGGGAGTTTGTGCCATGTCGCCTGCCGGGCTTTGTGGCGCGTGATACCACGATCCACGACAACACGCGCGGGGTTGCCAGCGTAAAGGTGCTGCGGCCAGATGGCAGTTCGGCACCTTGGACGCGGCACAATGGCGATATCCTCTTTACCTTTGTGATGGCGGGAGAACTGACGCTGGAGGGTAAGGGCAAAGACCCCTACCGTCTTTCACCCGGCGATGCCTTTGTCATTCCACCGGGGATGGCGACGCGCTATTCCACCTCGACCCATGATCTGGAACTGCTGGAAGTAAGCTTGCCGGGCAATCCCGCCACCACCTTTCTGTGACCCTTGCGCTTTGGGCGGCATGCGCCCACAATTCCCGACCAATTGGTCAAGAACCGAGGCTGAGATGACCCTTTTGCAAGCTGCCACCGATGTTCGCCTGCACGCCTATGCGCCCTATTCCCGTTTCAAGGTGGGGGCGGCGCTGAGAACGGAAACCGGCACGGTCTATGTAGGGTGCAACGTGGAAAACGTGGCCTATCCCGAAGGCACCTGCGCCGAAGCGGGTGCGATTGCCGCAATGATTGCGGGGGGTGATACGCGCATTGCCGAGGTTTGCGTGATCGCCGACAGCCCGGATCCGGTGCCGCCCTGTGGTGGCTGCCGCCAGAAGATTGCGGAATTTGCTGCCCCAGGGGTCAAGGTCACACTTTGCACCACCGATGGAAAAGAGCGCAGTCTGACCGTGGGCGATTTGCTGCCCGGCGTCTTCACCGCCGCCCATATGGACCGCGCCTGATGGATGCGCGCGGCATTATTGCACAAGTGCGGGATGGGGAAACCCCTTCGGCCGAGGCACTGGTTTGGTTCGCCCAAGGCTTGGCCTCTGGCGCGGTGACCGATGCGCAGGCCGGGGCTTTTGCGATGGCGGTGCTGTTGCGTGGCTTTTCGGATGGAGGACGCGTCGCGCTGACCCGTGCCATGCGCGATTCCGGGCGCGTGCTGGAGTGGGATCTTCCCGGCCCGGTGCTCGACAAGCATTCCACAGGGGGGATTGGCGATTGCGTCTCGTTGCTGCTGGCCCCCGCGCTGGCTGTATGCGGGGCCTATGTGCCGATGATATCGGGCCGGGGCTTGGGCCATACGGGGGGCACTCTGGACAAGCTGGAAGCGATCCCCGGTTTCCGCACCACCCTGACAGATGACCACCTGTTAAAGCAGATGAAGGGTGTGCATTGCGCCATTGTCGCGGCAAGCGCCGATCTGGCCCCTGCCGATAAGCGGCTTTATGCCATCCGCGATATCTCGGGGACGGTTGAAAGCATAGACCTGATCACCGCCTCCATCCTGTCGAAAAAGCTGGCGGCGGGGCTGGAGGGGCTGGTGCTGGATGTCAAATGCGGGTCGGGCGCTTTTATGAAAACGCCTGAGCGGGCCGAAGCTTTGGCCCTTGCGCTGGTCCGCACGGCGCAGGGTGCGGGCTGTATGACGACCGCGCTGATCACCGATATGTCGCAGCCGCTTGCAACCGCTGCGGGCAATGCACTGGAGGTGATAGAGGTGATGGAGACGCTGACCGGTACGTCGGTCAATGCGGCGCTGTGGGATCTGACCTGTGCTTTGGGCGGTGAGGCGCTTGCCTTGGGAGGCTTGGCGGCGGATGCCGAAGACGGGGCCGGGCGCATCGCCCAAGCGTTGGAAACCGGTGCCGCTGCCGAGGTCTTTGGCCGCATGGTCGCAGCACAAGGCGGCCCTGCCGATTTCGTGGAACGCTGGCCGGATCGTCTGCCCGCTGCCCCGATTGTGCGTGAGGTGCCCGCGCTGGACGACGGCTATATCTCCCGCATTGATGGCGAGGCGTTGGGTCATGCAGTTGTGCATCTGGGCGGCGGGCGGCTGCGCGAGGGCGACCGTATTCACCCCGCCGTCGGCCTGTCCGACTTGATCGGTCTGGGCGAGGAGATCGGGGCCGGGGTGCCGCTGGGAATGGTGCACGCCGCGACAGAGGCGGCGGCAGATGCGGCGATAAAGGCAGTGCAGGCCGCATATACAGTCGGAACCTCTGTGTTGGACGAAGGGCCGCTTGTGCTGAAAAGGATCACCTGATGGCGCGCGCGTTTCTGGTCGTGCTGGATTCCGTGGGCTGCGGCGGCGCGCCCGATGCTGCTGAGTTTGGCGACGACGGGGCCAATACGCTGGCCCATATTGCGCAGGCCTGTGCCGCGGGTCATGCGGACAAAGGGCGCAGCGGTCTGTTGCAGATGCCCAACCTTGACGCGCTTGGCTTGGGGGCGGCGATTGGCCTGGCCTCTGGTGCCGATGCGCCGGGGCTGGGGGCTGCGCCGGTGGGGTTGTGGGGGGCGGCAACAGAGGTGTCGCGCGGCAAGGATACTCCATCGGGTCACTGGGAACTGGCCGGGGTTCCGGTGCCTTGGGACTGGACCTATTTTCCCACAACCGAACCGGCTTTTTCCGCTGATCTGGTGGCAGAGGTGTGCCGGTTGGCTGGGACGACCGGTATTCTAGGTAACTGTCACGCCTCGGGCGTCCCGATCATCGAAGCGCATTGTGAGGCCCATCTGCGCACGGGCTGGCCGATCTGCTATACGTCGGCGGATTCCGTGTTCCAGATCGCCGCGCATGAAGAAGCCTTTGGGCTTGACCGCCTGCTGACCCTGTGCGCCGACCTTGCGCCGACATTGCATGCAATGAGGGTTGGGCGAGTCATCGCGAGGCCGTTCACGGGCGGTTGCGGCGATTTCAAACGCACCGCCAACCGCCGCGATTATGCCATAGCACCGCCAGCCGATACCTTGCTCGATTGGGTGCTCGGGCAGGGGCGGGCCACACATGCTATCGGCAAGATCGGGGATATCTTTTCGATGCGGGGCATAGGAAAGCTGCACAAGGGCAAGTCTGACGCTGACCTTTTCGAACATCTGCTTCGATTGGGAGAGGAAGCCGAGACCGGATCACTGACCTTTGCCAACTTTGTCGAATTTGACAGCCTTTATGGCCACCCGCGCGATGTGGCGGGTTATGCCCGTGCGCTGGAACGGTTTGATGCCGCAGTGCCGCGCTTTCTGGCAACCCTTGGCCCCGGCGATCTGGTGATTTTTACGGCGGACCACGGCAATGACCCCACCTTCAGGGGCACCGAACACACACGCGAACGGGTGCCGGTGATTGGCTATGGTCTTGGCGCAAGGCCCATCGGCCTGTGCAGCTTTGCAGATGTCGGCGCAAGCATTGCGGCCCATCTTGGCGTTCCATCTCACCCCCCCGGAGTATCCTTCCTGTGACCCCGAAAATTGAGCTTCACCTGCACCTTGAAGGCGCAGCCCCCCCGGCATTCATCCGTGGTCTGGCCAAAGAAAAGCGGCTGGATATTTCGGGCATTTTCGACGAGCGCGGCAATTATCAATACAAGGATTTCTGGGATTTCCTGAAGGTCTATGAAGCCGCCACCAGCGCGCTTAAATCACCCGAAGATTATGCCCGCCTGACTCTTGCCGTGCTGGAGGAAAGTGCGGCAAGCGGTGTGGTGTATTCCGAAACCTTCCTCAGCCCCGATTTCTGTGGCGGGCGCGATATTGGCGCATGGCGCGAATACCTGCATGCGATCCGCGAGGCCGCCGATCAGGCCGAGCGCACAATGGGCATCACCCTGCGTGGGATCATCACTTGCATTCGCCACTTCGGCCCGGAAAAGGCCCGCGAAACCGCGCGATGTGCGGCGGACACGGCGGGCGACTGGATCGTTGGGTTCGGCATTGCGGGCGATGAAAAGGTTCTGGTTCCATCAGATTTCCTGTGGTCGTTTGACTGCGCACGTGAGGCGGGATTGCGCTTAACCGCGCACGCCGGAGAGTGGGGCGGGCCGGATTCGGTACGCGAAGCGGTCAATGATCTGGGCGTTGAACGGATCGGGCATGGCGTGCGCGCCATTGAGGATCTGGCGTTGGTGGACGAACTGGCCGAACGCGGCATCGTGCTGGAGGTGTGCCCCGGTTCCAACGTGGCACTTGGGGTTTACCCCGATCTGCGCAGCCACCCCATCGCCCAGCTTTATGAGCGGGGAGTGAAGGTTACTGTCAGCACCGATGACCCGCCGTTTTTCCACACCACCATGGCGCAAGAGTTTGAGGGCCTGCACCGGGCGTTTGACTGGGACGATGGTGTATTCGCGACCCTCAACCGAACGGCGCTTGACGCCGCTTTCTGTGATGCCGATACCAAGACGCGCATCGCCAAAATTCTGGAGCCTTGATCATGCTGGACCATCTGACCGTCGTTACGCACCCTCTGGTCCAGCACAAGCTGACCCTGATGCGTGAAAAAGACACGTCCACCGCGTCTTTTCGCCAGCTATTGCGCGAAATAAGTCTGCTTTTGGCATATGAGGTCACGCGCGAACTGCCGATGACCACAAAACGCATCGACACCCCGCTGGAGCCGATGGACGCGCCGGTGATTGAGGGCAAAAAACTGGCGCTGATCTCGATTTTGCGGGCGGGCAATGGGTTGCTGGATGGCATTCTGGAACTGATCCCGGCGGCGCGGGTGGGGTTTGTCGGCTTGTATCGTGACCCAGAAACGCTTCAGCCGGTGCAGTATTACTTCAAGGTGCCGACGCAATTGGAGGACCGTGTGTGCATCGTGGTCGATCCGATGCTGGCTACGGGCAATTCGTCAGTCGCGGCAGTGCAGCTTTTGAAAGACAATGGTGCCAAGAACCTGCGGTTCCTGTGCCTTCTGGCCGCGCCCGAAGGTATCAAGCGGATGCAAGAGGCGCATCCCGATGTTCCGATCGTGACAGCTTCGGTCGATAGCCACTTGAATGATCACGGTTATATCGTTCCGGGGCTAGGGGATGCGGGCGACCGGATGTTCGGCACAAAATAGCGGGTTAAGCCCTTTACTCGGAAACAATATTATTCCAGTATCCCCCATACGCTACTTGGGGGTAGTCATGGTGTTGAAGTTTGTTCCGGTTGCCATTTTGGCGGTCGTGGCTGGGTTGAGTGTTGCCAATGCTCAGTCCTCCGGTGATTTTGGTGGCCCGCGAGAGCAGCCACCTGCCTCCTTTCAGGGGCAGCAATATGTGGACAGTCGCGGCTGCGTTTTCTTGCGTGCCGGCGTCTCGGGGCGCACCAACTGGGTGCCGCGCGTTAGCCGCAACCGCGCGCCGCTGTGTGGATACCCGCCGACCTTCGGGAATAATCAGGTTGTGGTCACGGATCCCGCACCAAAAGCGGCCCCTGCACCGGTGGTGCGCGCCGCGCCAACCCCGGCGCCAGAACCTACCCCGATGTCCCGGCGCCCGATGGATACGGTCGCCAGCATAACCACCCCACCCCGCATTCGCAGCGTGCAGGCGCCCAAAACGGTTGCGCCGTCTGCATATGTGCCAGCCCCTGTTGCTGTTGCCCCACCCCCAAGGGTGGCTCAACAACCAGTTGCACAGCCCTCGAACCAACAGCAGGCTGATCGGGTCGCAACGACCGGCGGTTCCGGCAAGATTGGGTGCTACACCAATGCCCCGGTCGCCGAGCGGTTTCGGTTGCACAGTGGCGGCAGCATTGTGCTTTGCACCCGTGGCGATGGCGATATCGCCAATGCCCGCGCGCCCCGGCTGCTTGATGGCGCGGCCGCCGTCTCCCCGTCCGGTTATCTGGAAGGCGCAGACCCGGCCTCGCAAATCGGAACCCGGCAACAGCAGCGCGTTGCTATCTCGACGCAGGATCAGCACGCAGTGCCAAAGGGCTATAAGAAAGCCTTTACCGATGATCGTCTGAACCCAAATCGCGCCATAGGCACCCGCCAAGGGTGGGAGCAGCAAGATGAGGTCTGGACGCGCGATGTCCCCGCACAATTGGTTGTAGATGGGGCCCAACCAAGAGGCAAAAAGGTTGTGATCCGCAGGGTCTATGCCTCGTCAAAGTCTGAACCATCCGCGCCCAAAGTAAAACAGCAGCCGGAAAACGGGCGCAGCTATGTGCAGGTTGGCACCTTTGGCCTGCCGTCCAATGCCGATGGTGCGTCATCGCGTTTGTCGGGCCTGGGTCTGCCAGTCGCTCGCTCCAAGACATCGAAAAACGGCAAGGCCTTGCAGATTGTCATGGCCGGACCGTTCGGCTCGCGGGCCGAGGCGCAGGCTGCGCTATCTGCCGCGCGACGTGCAGGGTTCAACGACGCTTTCATCCGCTGAGCCTTTCCGCAAACTCCAAAAGGCTCCTGATCCAGTGATCGGGGGCCCTATTAATTTGTCGAACAGATGTCTTGCAGGCTGACCCATTCCCCGTCTGCCATCAGGGGCTCTGGCACCAGACCTGCCAATGGGTCGGCCTCTATCAGACCAATGGTGGACTCGCCGCTTGGGTCGATGGCGTAGGCATAGGGTGTGCTTGATACACCTGCCGATTTGAACCGCGCAAGCGCCACATCTTCGGGCACCGCCACACCCTTGTCTTGCAACAGCACCTCGCCATATCCGGTCAAAGCCGAATCCGGCAACGCACCAGACGTAAGCAGCCGGAAGGTTGCAGTCAGTCCGGCGTGTTTCAACACTGGCAGGATCGGATCACGCAACTCGGCCTGCAAACGCTCGGTCAGGGCGAGTCCGGCAAGCAGATCGGGGCCGCCCTCATCTTCCACAATTTTGCGCCCGATCAGAATGGTGCCGCCGGGCAGATGCGCAGATCGTGTCACCCCTTCTCGCAGGATCAGGATTTGCGCCCGATGTGGCCCGAACAGTTTGTCTGCCAGATCGGTCAGAGCAAAACTGCCCAAGGGGCTTGTGCAAGGTGATCCGGTCAGGCGCTGGACATCTGCCATTGCAGCCTGACCGATCGCGGCCCGTGTCGCCGCAGGAAGAACAGAGGCCGTGTGTTTCATCAACGTATCGGGCAGCCAGAAAATCCCAAGCCCAAGCACCAGAAAGGTGCCGGACCCTAGCAAGAAACCCCGCAAGCGCCCTGGCTTTGGCCTTTGTCCAGCAAGTGAACTGCGCACGGTTTCCAGTGCAGAAATCATGTCGCGATCATCCAGTTCCAGCGTCTCGATGGCCTCGGCGCCGGGGGCAAACAGGGCGGGGTTTTCTCCGGGGTTAAGCCGCTCTATGGCGGGCAAAGACCAATGGCTGACAGCCGATCCGCTTTTGGGATCAGACAAAACCAGTGTCGCCTCGCGAAAGGCCACAATGACCTCACGCCGTTGGGCCAGCGGGCTGTCACGCCACAGCCCGTTGCTTTCCAGCCGGGTGTATTTTTTCAAGGCCGTCATGGCGCGCGGTGCTTTGCCTGTCATGGTGATAACACTAGACGAAGGCTGTTCTGGCCACAATCACCCGCCATCAGATCAGGATGCCTCCAGCCTTGCCTATAATGTGTGGCAAATGTCGTTTTTGGGCGCGCTGGATGGCAGTGGACAGACTTCAAGATGGGAAAGAAGAAGGATCCCGCCATGCCCCCCGTGACACAGGACAGAACACTCGCCGCCACAGGGCTGATTTGCGGGTATGCCATGCTGATCGGCTTTACCGACAATTATGTGCGGGTGATTGCGCAAGAGCATGGGCTTTGGCAGTTCCATTTTACCCGCACGCTGATGGCGATGGCTTTGCTGGGGCTTGCAGTGCCACTTTTGGGCATGCGTCTGCGCCCGGTAAATGCGCTTGCCGTCGTGGCCCGCAGTCTGATTCATGGGCTGGCGATGGTGATCTATTTTGGCGCATTGGCGTTTTTGCCGGTGGCTATTGTTGCAGCGGGGCTGTTTACCGCGCCGATCTTTGTGTTGCTGATTTCGCGCTTTGCCTATGGCCATGCGATTGGCCCGGTGCGGATACTGGCAGTGGCCGTTGGCTTTGTCGGTGTTATTCTGGTGCTGGGACCCGAGGCGATGTCTGGCGCGTCGGCGGCTGCCATTCTGCCGGTTCTGGCCGGGGCACTTTACGCGCTGGGAAATGTTGCCACCCGTGAGTGGTGCCCAAAGGAAAGCGCGGAAACGCTGGTTGCCGGTTTCTTTGGCATGCTCGGCCTGTTCGGTGCCATCGGTATGGTGGCGTTAACCATATTGCCGCTGGTTTCCCCATCGGGACCAGACGGCTTTTTGATGCGTGGCTATGTGGCGCCAACCATGCCATTCCTGTGGTGGACCTTTGTGCAGGCAGCCGGGTCGCTGCTGGGGGTGGGTATGATGATCCGCGCGTATCAGATCACAGATGCGGGGCGTGCGTCGGTGATGGAGTATGTTATCCTGCCAGCCTCGGCCTTTTGGTCGTGGGTTCTGTGGGGCGAGATGCTTATGCCGATGGCCATGGTTGGGATGGTGCTGATCGCTGCGGCGGGCAGCATGATCGCCCTGCGCGCCAAGGCGGGCGAACCGGTCGCGCCTCAGGCCTGACGGTCTTTCTGGTTGGCGCCAGCAAATGGGGTTGAGAGGCCTGATGGGTGGGCACTCAATCGCCGACCGCCTCGCGCCAATGTCTACGGCACAGGCTGACATAGGTTTCATTCCCGCCGATCACCACCTGATCCCCGTCTCGCAGCGCCTGCCCGTCAGGGCCTTTGCGCACCACCATCGTGGCCTTCTTGCCGCAATGGCAGATCGTGCGTACTTCGCGCATTTCATCCGCCCAGGCCAGAAGTGCTGCCGACCCCGGAAATAACTGGCCTTGAAAATCGACCCGCAACCCGTAGCACATGACGGGAATGCCCAGATCATCCACCGCGCAGGCCAGTTGCCACACTTGCTCTTTGGTCAGGAACTGCGCCTCGTCAATGAAGACACAGGATACCGGGCCAAGCGCAAGGCGGGCGCGCAGTTTGGCAAGCATATCCTCGCCTGCGGCAAAGGTATCGGCGGGGTCGCCTATGCCGATCCGGCTGGCAATACGCCCTTCACCTGCGCGATTGTCGAATTGCGCGGTGATCAGATAGGTTTCCATCCCACGCTCGCGATAGTTATGTGCGGCCTGCAGCAGCAGGGTCGATTTGCCTGCGTTCATGGTGGAGTAGTTGAAGTACAGTTTTGCCATGGCAGAGGCCCTATCCGATTCCGTCAGCGCCCCGCAAGCGTGACCCGCGCTGTTTCAGCGACGGGCGGATAGATAAAACAACAGGTAGGGGCGCGGCAGGCCATCATGTTACATAACCACCGGTTGCCCGGAACTGACACCAATGACGGGCCCGCCGCATGGCCTTGCAGCCACCCCCTGCGGGACAAAAGCACGACGGACCCCCACCCAAACCGATGCTGGGGACATCGGCAACTCACTACTATTCCGGAAAACACCCAGAACATCTTTATCTATGACAATCTCTTACTTTATCATTAATGGGAAAAGCATGGGTGATTTCCCCGTGCTGGGAGATGAAGGAGTATGTGACATGTCGGTTGAAACCTATCTAAAAAAGCACAGCGAAGCCTTGGTCAAGGATGTTGGGATTGAGGCTGCTTGCAAGTTGACGGGTAAGTCAAAAGCGACCCTTGGGCGCTACTACTCGGATTCCAACGAACATGATGATCGTTTCATGCCGATCGACGTAGTGGCCCAGCTTGAGGCCGGGTCGCGGTTCCCGCATGTGACCTCAGCCTTAGCTGATCTGCGCGGGATCACGCTTTCCTACGATGGAGAAAAGCGCAATGCGACCTCAAAGGGCGTTAATCAGGATGTGGTGGTGCTCGCGCAGCGCTTTGCCATGTTGATGAGCGAGTATAACGCCGCCATCAGCGACGGCGTTATCACGGTCAACGAGGCAAAGCGGATGCTGCGCGAGACGTTGGCTATTCAGCAGGTTCTGCTGGAAATGAAGCTGAACCTTGAAGATGAGGTCAGCTAGTCCGGCGCTGTCCCGCTGGCTTGCCACCTTCAGCCCGGCGCGGTGCGTTGCCGCCACCCATGGGCTTTGGCTTGGCGGCCGGACGTGCCTGCTGCGGCTTTGATCCAGCAGGTTTTGCGCCTTGTGGGCGGCCACCTTGCGGACGGGCAGGGCGTTGGCCGCGGTTCTGACCGGGCTTGGGTGCCGCCGCCACGATATCAGCCGCCCAAGGCGCACCGCCAAGGATCGGCAGAGGCTTTTTCAGCAGCTTTTCAATCGCTTGCAATTCGCCCATTTCAGCGGGTGCGCAGAAGCTGACCGACGTTCCCTCGGCCCCGGCGCGCGCGGTGCGGCCGATGCGGTGGACATAGTTTTCCGGAACGTTGGGCATGTCAAAGTTATAGACATGGCGCACGGTCGGAATGTCGATACCGCGCGCGGCGACATCGGTTGCCACCAGCACATCCAACTCGCCATTGCGGAATTCGGTCAGGGTGCGGTCGCGTTGCGACTGCGATTTGTTGCCGTGGATGGACCCGGCCTTGAATCCCCAGCCCGCCAGCAGTTTCATCAGCTTTTCCGAGCCGTGCTTGGTGCGACCAAAGACCAGCGCCTGTTCGGTCGGGTGCTTCTTGAGGTAATCCTCCAGCACGCGGGCCTTGTCGCCGTTGGGCAGGAAGTGCACGCCTTGCGTCACCTTGTCGGCGGTTTTGCCTGCGGTGGTGACCTGAACACGGATCGGGTCGCGCAGGTAAGTGTCTGCAATCTCTGAGATATCCTTTGGCATCGTCGCGCTGAACAGAAGGGTCTGGCGTTTCAGCGGAATGTGCTTGGCGATTTTACGCAAGGAATGGATGAAGCCCATGTCGAGCATGTGGTCGGCCTCGTCCAGCACCAGATAGCCGCACTGGTCGAGCTTTACATCGCCGCGCTCCAGCAGGTCGATCAGACGACCGGGGGTGGCGACCAGAACATCGGTGCCTTTGGACAGGGCTTGCGCCTGCCGAAACAGCGATGCTCCGCCCACAACCATCGTCACTTTTACGGGCGTGCCTTTGGTGAAGACTTCAAGGTTGTCCTTGATTTGCAAGGTTAATTCCCGCGTCGGCGCAAGGATCAGGGCGCGCACGTTCTTTGGGCCAGGCGGGTGGCCGATATCGAGCAAGCGGTGCAAGAGCGGCAGACCGAAGGCTGCCGTTTTACCGGTGCCGGTCTGGGCCAGACCCATCAGGTCGCGGCCCTGCATGATATAGGGGATCGCCTGCGCCTGAATGGGCGTCGGCGTCTGAAGGTTGGTTTTCTCAAGGGCTTTCAGCAGCTTGTCGCTGAGGCCAAGATCGGCAAAAGTGGTCATTTGGGTCGTTCCATCAAACAAAAAGCAGGCGGTCCTCGCCCCCCAACAATTTGGGAGACCGTGCGCGCCGTCGGCGCCCCTGCGTGATGGTGGGAACCTGTATCCGGGCCTTTCGGTGCTCACGCGGCACGGGCTTCGGATAGGGGGGAAATGAGGGTTTTTGTGGCAGAAGTCAAGGGTCTGGTTTTTATAGGGTTCGGGTATGGCTTGCGTATGGCCTGCGTCATGACGTCAGCGCGCGGGCTGTTTACCCGTTTTGCGGCGGTTGTGATGCAGTCTGGCGGCGGAGGTGCGCCATGACAAAAGGGGACGATAATCGTAACGCCAGCTATCACCGGATGGCCGAGGGGCTGCGCAGTCTGGAACGCGCGCTGCACGGGTCCGCACGCGGCGCGGAGGCCGTGCCCGAGGAGTGGCACGCCATCGCGCAAGGTGTGGGCGCTGGCCGCAAGGTCAAGCTGACGCTGTGGGTGCAGGCCGACGTGCTGCGGTTTTTCCGCAGCATGGGGGCCGGGCACACGACACGCATGGCCGAGGTGCTGTCTACCTTTATGCATGCCCGTCTGGCGGGGGTGATCAAGGGGCCGGAGGCGGTGGATTATTCTGCGCCCTACCGCACGGAGGAGGAGGTGGCGGGCTTGGAGGAGCGGGCGCGGCGCGACCGGGCGGCGTTGGAGGCGGATCTGCGGCGGGCGGGGCGGGGGGAGTAGGGGGCTTGTGGTAAGTTGTTTCACTCGCAGGCGCGGGGATGATCCGCCCTACGTCTTCTTCTCTTGGCCCGGAATCAAGGCGCTTTAACGCCGCCGGGCCGCGCCCCACCGCTCGACAGGCGATTGTCTTTACAATCGCCGAGAGTGGACCTCCCCCCGGGAGGGCGCGTTGCAACGGGTGCGCCTAGAACTTCGGGGGAGGTGGGGGGATGAATAAGGTGCCTAGAACTGGCGTGGCCGCGTCATCCCGAGGTCGGGCGCGGCCTTGTGTGGAGACTGAATTAGTTTAACAAAGATTACACAAACACCACTTAAAATTCCTTACGGCCTGAACTTTGAGTAACTCAGAACGATGAAAAGAAATCTGAACAAATATGGTTATTCAGATAGACTCTTAGCAAATTCAGCTTTCTCTAGCCAGAAACGCCTCTGGCGGGTACATCTCACAAAGTAGCTTTCGGGTCTTACCAAGAGGCAGATACTTAAGTAATCGAAATTGGACAATCAAGTCACGCATATCTTTTGAAATTGGAGCAAGGCCATTTATTGCGATGAGCTTTATTTCAGTACTTGTGAGTTGACTGCGCAGAATGTTTCCATATTCAGCCTTCTGTGCGTCAGACAGAATTGTATCATCACGCAACTTTCCCAAAATAGTGTAAACTAGCCGGAAGTATGGAGCTAGCGTGCTTTCACTTCTGTTGTGTATGCGGGATAAGTAAATTATCGATAGCGTCTGGCTTGTTTGCTTTGGCGAATTAGACAGTTTTGCCCAGTGGTTGAATTCCAAAACAGATGCAACAAACGCTTTTCTGCCCGTCCTTGGAGCAGCAGTTAACTTTGGGTTTCGATTTAAGTTTCTAGCTTTGAGGTAGCCGGGTGAGTAAGAAAACGTAACTTCCTCTCGCACAATTCGCATCAAGCGCAGCAACTCAAAAAAATTCTCATCAAAACGTTGGATGTGTGTATCTTCTGCTTGTCTAGCAGACGCTTTTCGTTGTTCTGTCAAAGTCTGAACAACCATTGTAAAACCAAAAATTGAAATAAGCGCGTTCAGTGCACCAAAAGAGTCTCCCCACTGTCCAATTACTTCAAAGCGCTCATCATCGAATATTTTTCCAAAGATAAATTGTGAAAACAGCGCCCAAATCACCCAAAGAGCGGCGGCGCATATGAAAATTAGAAATGGAAGGTTCTTAGAAAAAAGCGACCCAACTGAAGAAAATCCTCTGCGGCAAGATTTGAGCATCTAGTTTATTCCAAAATTTGTTCTACGTTTTGCACATTAACGATCCTCGTTTGCGAAATCAAAACATTAGCCAGCTTACACGAGAATCTAGCCTCACCCCTGCAACGTCCGCACCCCATACCCCTCACCGCGTGCCTTCATCGCCGCGACCGCTGCGATGCTCGCCGCTGCGGTCGTAAAATACGGGATCTTGTCCATCAGGGCCACGCGCCGAATATCGCGGCTGTCGTTGATGGCTTGGGTGCCTTCGGTGGTGTTCAGGACGAGGGCTATGTCGTTGTTTTTCAGGCGGTCCACGATGTTGGGGCGGCCTTCATAGACTTTGGCGACGGGGGTGGTGGTCACGCCGACCGATGCCAGCCATATGGCGGTGCCTTTGGTGGCGACGATCTCGAACCCCATGGTCACGAGGTCGCGGGCGGCGCTGGCCAGGCTTTCCGTTTTGTCCATGTCCTTCACGGAGAGGAAGACGCGGCCCTGTTCTGGCAGGATGGTGCCTGCGCCCATTTGCGCCTTGAGGAAGGCCAGTGCAAAGGTGCGGTCCCAGCCCATGACCTCGCCGGTGGAGCGCATTTCAGGCCCGAGCATCGGGTCGACACCGGGGAAGCGGGCGAAGGGCAGCACCGCCTCTTTCACGCTGAACCACGGGGTGATCGGGTCGGCGAGGGTGAAGGGGTTGGCCAGCGGCAGGTCAGTATCGGGGCCGACGCCTGAGGCGTAAGGCGCGCGCAGCGGGAAGTTCGACATTGGCTCGCCGGCCATCAGGCGGGCGGCGATGGCGGCGATGGCAGAGTCGGTGGCTTTGGCGACGAAGGGCACGGTGCGCGAGGCGCGGGGGTTCACCTCCAGCACATAGATGGTGCCGTCCTTGATCGCGAATTGCACGTTCATCAGGCCCACCACGTTCAGCGCGCGGGCCATGGCGACGGTCTGGGTCTTGAGTTCCGCAATGGTGTCGGCGGAGAGCGAGTGGGGGGGCAGGCAGCAGGCGGAGTCGCCCGAATGCACGCCGGCCTCTTCGATATGTTCCATGATTCCCGCAACATGGACGTTGTGCCCGTCAGAGAGGGCATCCACATCAACCTCAATCGCGCCGGACAGGTAGCTGTCGAGTAGGACCGGGTTGTTGCCGGACACTTGCACGGCTTCACGGATATACCGCTCCAGCTGGGCATCGTCGCGAATGATTTCCATCGCGCGGCCACCCAGCACGAAGGAGGGGCGGATCACCAGCGGATAGCCGACCTGTTTAGCCACAGCGAAGGCCTCGTCACGCGAACGCGCCGTGCCGTTGATGGGTTGTTTCAGGTTGAGAGTGTTCAGGAGTTGCTGGAACCGCTCGCGGTCTTCGGCAAGGTCGATGGCGTCGGGGGTGGTGCCGAGGATCGGGATGCCTTCGTTCGCAAGCGCCTGTGCCAGTTTCAGCGGGGTCTGGCCGCCGAATTGCACGATGACACCGTGCAGGGTGCCGTTGTCTTGTTCCACGCGGAGGATTTCGAGGACGTGTTCCAGCGTGAGCGGCTCGAAATACAGGCGGTCGGAGGTGTCGTAATCAGTGGAGACGGTCTCGGGGTTGCAGTTGACCATGATCGTCTCATAGCCCGCATCGGTGAGCGCGTAGCAGGCGTGGCAGCAGCAGTAGTCGAACTCTATCCCTTGGCCGATGCGGTTGGGACCGCCGCCGAGGATGACGACCTTTTTGGCGGCTGATGGCCGGGCCTCGCATTCCACGTCACCCATGACCGGGGATTCGTAGGTGGAATACATGTAGGGGGTTTGCGCCTCAAATTCGGCGGCGCAGGTGTCGATGCGTTTGAAGACGGCGGTGACGCCGAGGCGCACGCGGGCGCGTCTGATTTGCGCCTCATCCCGGCCGGTGAGGGTGGCCAGACGGGCGTCGGTGAAGCCCATCATTTTCAGTTTGCGCAAGCCGGTGGCGTCGAGCGGCAGGCCGTCGTGGCGGATTTGCGCCTCGGCGTCGATGATTTCGCGGATGCGCGCGAGGAACCATGGGTCGAACGAGGTGATGGCGTTGATCTGGTCGTTGGTAAAGCCGTCGCGCATGGCTTGCGCGATGACGCGCAGGCGGTCGGGGGTTTGCAGCGACAGCGCCTTGGAGATGGCGGCTCGGTCGGGACCACCCGGAATGGCGATTTCGTCAAAGCCGGTGAGGCCGGTTTCCAGGCTGGCCAGCGCCTTTTGCATCGATTCGTGGATGGTGCGGCCAATCGCCATAACCTCGCCCACCGATTTCATTGCGGTCGTGAGGTTGTTTTCCGAACCGGGGAATTTCTCGAAGGCAAAGCGCGGGATTTTCGTCACGACATAGTCGATGGAGGGTTCAAACGACGCCGGGGTGACTTTGGTGATGTCGTTGTCCAGCTCGTCCAGCGTGTAGCCGACCGCCAGTTTGGCGGCGATTTTCGCAATAGGGAAGCCGGTGGCCTTGGAGGCCAGCGCCGAGGAGCGCGAGACGCGGGGGTTCATTTCGATGACGACCATGCGGCCATCGGCGGGGTTGATCGCCCATTGCACGTTGGAGCCACCGGTTTCGACCCCGATTTCGCGCAGCACGGCGATCGAGCCGTTGCGCATGATCTGGTATTCCTTATCAGTCAGCGTCAGTGCGGGGGCCACGGTGATGGAATCGCCGGTGTGGACGCCCATCGGGTCGATGTTTTCGATGGCGCAGACGATGATGGCGTTGTCGGCGGTATCGCGCACCACCTCCATCTCGAACTCTTTCCAGCCGAGGAGGGATTCGTCGACGAGGATCTGGGCCATGGGCGAGGCTTCCAGCCCCGAACGGCAGATCGCCTCGTAATCATCGCGGTTGTAGGCGACGCCGCCGCCGGTGCCGCCCAAGGTGAAGGCGGGGCGGATGATGGCGGGCAGGCCGACGTAGTCGAGGGTGTCGATGGCTTCGCGGATCGCGGCGTTGATGTCGTATTTGCCGTTGGGCAGTTTGGGGGCGGCGATGATGGTGGCCTTGGGGTTTTCCAGCCCGATCCGGTCCATCGCTTCGCGGAACAGCTTGCGGTCTTCTGCCATTTCAATGGCTTCGCGCTTGGCGCCGATCAGTTCAACGTTGAACTTTTCCAATATTCCCAGATCTGCAAGCGCCAGCGCTGTGTTCAGCCCGGTCTGGCCGCCCATGGTGGGCAGAAGCGCGTCGGGACGTTCTTTTTCGATGATCTTGGCGACGACTTCGGGCGTGATCGGTTCGATATAGGTCGCATCGGCCAGCCCCGGATCGGTCATGATTGTGGCCGGGTTGGAGTTTACCAGAATGACGCGGTAGCCTTCTTCGCGCAGCGCTTTGCAGGCCTGTGCGCCTGAGTAGTCGAATTCACACGCTTGACCGATGACAATGGGGCCCGCACCGATGATCATGATGGATTTGATGTCGGTTCTTTTCGGCATATCGGTGGCCCCTGTCCATGGCTGATCGCGGGCCCCGGTAACACCGGGTCGCGGATTCGTGCGGTCTGCGCAAATTGACGGGGGTTTAGGGGGTTGTGCGGCAAGGCGCAACCCTTTGCGAAGGGGTCGCTTGCGGCCTGTTCCGGTGGGGGGCTGCGTGCTAGATGCAGATGCGGTGTAACTGGCGGATTTCGGGCGATGATTGTCATTGAACATGGGCCGGGAGGGCAAGGCGTTGCGTTTCTGCGCCCGCAGCGGGTGTTCGTGGCGCATGAGGCCGATGAGGTCGCGGCATGTATTGCCGCCGCCGAAGCGGCGCGTGTGCAGGGCGCGTGGATTGCGGGCTATATCGCCTATGAGGCGGGCTATGCGCTGGAGCCGAAACTGGCGGCGCTGATGCCCACGGGCCGGCGCGGGCCGCTGGTGTGTCTTGCGGCGTTTGACGCGCCCGAGGAGCCAAGTGCGATGTTTGCCCGCGCGGCCGAGGAGGGCCGCGGCGTGGCGCTGGAGCCTTTGGTGCCCTGCGTTGCGCGCGAGGCCTATGCGGCGGCGTTCGAGCGGGTGCAGGACTATATCGCCGCAGGGGATTGCTACCAGATCAACCTGACCTTTCCGATGGCATCAAAGCTGCTGGGCGGCACCGCGCTGGGGCTTTATGGCGCGCTGCGGGTCGGGCAACCGGTAGGGTTCGGAGCCTTTGTCGATCTGGGCGTGGGGCCGGTGGTGGTGTCACGCAGCCCCGAGTTGTTCTTTCGCGTGGGGGGCGGAGTGATTGAAAGTCGCCCGATGAAGGGCACGGCGCCCCGGTCTGATGACCCGGTGGAAGATGCGTGGCTGGCCGGGGAGTTGCACGCCAGCGACAAGGCGCGGGCCGAAAACCTGATGATCGTGGACCTGCTACGCAACGATATTGCCCGGATGTCAGAGGTGGGATCGGTCAAGGTGCCGGAACTGTTCGCGGTGGAAAGTTTCGCGACGGTGCATCAGATGAGCAGCCGCGTGCAGGGCCGGTTGTTGCCCGGTGCGGGCCTGCCGGGGCTGATGGCGGCGCTGTTTCCGTGTGGGTCTGTCACGGGCGCGCCGAAAATCCGCGCGATGGAGATTATCCATGAGGTCGAAGACGAGCCGCGCGGGGTCTATTGCGGGGCGGTTGGCTGGGCCGGGCCGGATGGTGACCAGTGCTGGTCTGTTGCCATTCGCACTTTGCGGGTCTGGCCGGATGGCGAGGTGCGGCTGAATGTGGGTGGGGGCGTGGTCTACGATTCCACCGAAGACGGCGAATGGGAGGAGGCGCTGTGGAAAGCACGCTACGCGACGGGGCTGACACGCCGGGACTGAAGCTGATTGAGACGATGCTTTGGGACGGGGCCTGCGTGCCGCGCTGGCCGCTGCATGTCGCACGGCTGACGGCGGGGGCTGTGGCGCTGGGCTGGGCGGTGCCTGCGCTATCTGTTGCGGGGCCAGCGGGGCAGGCAGCGCGGCTGCGGCTGACGCTGGACTGTGCCGGAGTGGTCGAGGTTGAGGTGGGCGCGGTGCCGCCTGCGCTTGGACAGTGGCGGTTGGGGCTGGCGGCGGAGCGGTTGTTTTCGGGTGATCCGTGGCTTGGGGTGAAATCGACCCGGCGCGCGGTTTATGACCGGGCGCGGGCAGGGTTGCCTGCGGGTCTGGACGAGCTGGTGTTTCTCAATGAGCGGGGAGAGGTCTGTGACGGCACGATCACCACGCTGTTTTTCGATCGCGGCGCGGGGGTGCGGACTCCGCCCTTGCGCAGCGGGCTGTTGCCAGGGGTGCTGCGGGCAGAGACGGGTTGTCCCGAGGAGGTGCTGATGGCGGAAGATCTGCCAAGGGTGCGGCTATGGGTGGGCAATGCGTTGCGCGGGATGTCCGGGGCGGTGTGGGTTGGATAGGGCAGATGCGCTCCGCGCGGGGAGTATTTGGGGAAGCAGCAAGCCATGAGCGGTGTGCGTTTGCTGGGATGGACGGCGCTGGCGATGCTGGCTTTCGCGGCCAATTCGGTGCTGAACCGGATGGCGGTGGGGGCGGGGGCAATGGACCCGTTGGCCTTTGCTGCCGTGCGTGTCGTGGCCGGGGCGGTGATGCTGGCACTGCTGGTGGGATTGCGCGGCGGGGCTGTCTGGGCAGGGTGGCGCGGGCGGTTGCCAGGGGTGTTCGGGTTGGTGGTCTATCTGGTCGGGTTCTCGGTCGCCTATCTGGCGCTGGGGGCCGGGGTGGGCGCGCTGATCCTGTTCGGCGCGGTTCAGGTGACGATGTTTGCGGGGGCTGTGTTGTCTCGTGAGGTGGTGCCGGGGCGGCGCTGGCTGGGGGCGGGGCTTGCCTTTGCCGGGTTGGTTGGGCTGGTCGCGCCGGGCGGGGCAGAGGTGCCGGTGGCGGGCGCTGTCGCGATGGCCTGCGCGGGCTTTGGCTGGGGGATTTATTCGCTGGCCGGGCGCGGGGCTACCGATGCGCTGGGGGCGACGGCATGGAACTTTGTGCTGTCGGTCCCGGTGGTGATCGCGGTGGCGCTGCTGGTGGGGCAGATGCAGATGAGCGTGGCGGGCCTGTGGCTGGCGGTGCTGTCGGGGGCGGTCACTTCGGGCCTTGGCTATGCGCTTTGGTACCGGGTGGTGCCTGAATTGGGTGCGGCGCGGGCGGGTGTGGCACAGCTGACCGTGCCGATGCTGGCGGCGCTGGGCGGGGCTTTGGTGATGGGGGAGGCCGTGGGTTGGCGGTTCTGGGCGGCGTCAGCGCTGATATTGGGTGGCGTGGCCTTGGCGAGCCGTCAGAGTGCTTTGAGCAAACGGTGAATGGTGTGCCCGGTCTGTGCGTCATGGCGCGACAGGCCCGTGGGCACGAAACCCATGCGCGCCCAGAACGCCGCGCCGCGCGGGTTGGCCCCCAGCACGGCAAGGTAGAGCCGTTGGGCCTGCGCGTTACGGGCGAGGGATTCGATCTGGGCAAGGAAAGCCGCGCCGTGGCCTTGGCTGCGCGCCTGTGAAGCAAGGATCATCAGGCCGAGGTAAGCATCTGAGGGGGCAGGGAAGCCGAAGGAGAGTTCGGCGACACCTGACAGGGTGCCGTCGACAAAAAGGCCAAGGCGGTGTGAGGCGGCAGGGTCGCAACCGGGTGGGGTGGCTGTGAACACCTCCTCCACTTCGACCGGGCCGGGGGCGTGGCCCTTCCACAGCTGGTAGTAGTCTTGCGCGCGGGTCAGCATGTCTGCCACGGCAGCGCGGTCGCTGGCCGAGTTCAGCGCGCGGATCATGGGGTGGCGGATACTGGGGTGGAGGATACTGGGGTGGAGGATACTGGGGGCATCCGGCCCATCCAGTCGAAATCCCGTACTGAAATGACGCCCGAGGTGATGATCGCGGCCAGAATGCCCCAGACGATGATGGCGAACAGCGTGGTTACCTTGGCCTTGCGGCCGACCATTTCATCAAGCGGTGCGCCGCGCGGTGTGCCCGGCACAACGACGCCGGCGTCGCCTTGGGTGGTCAGGCGCAGCGGCAGCACGATGAAGAACACCATGAACCATACAACGGCGAACAGGACGGCAGCAGCGGTGATGGTCATATCTGTTCCAACTCGATCAGGCAGCCGTTGAAGTCTTTGGGGTGCAGGAACAGCACCGGCTTGCCATGTGCGCCGATCTTCGGCTCGCCCGTTCCCAGCACGCGCGCGCCAGAGGCTTTGAGCGTATCACGCGCGGCGAGGATGTCTTCGACCTCATAGCAGATGTGGTGGATACCGCCTGCGGGGTTCTTGTCGAGAAAGCCTTGAATGGGAGAGTTTTCGCCCAAGGGATACAGCAGTTCGATCTTGGTGTTGGGCAGGTCGATAAAGACCACCGTGACACCGTGGTCGGGTTCATCTTGCGCCGGGCGCACCGACGCGCCCAGCGTGCCTGCGTATTGGGCGGTGGTGGCGGCAAGGTCTGGCACGGCGATGGCAACATGGTTCAGGCGGCCGATCATGGGTGTCTCCTTCGGGCGAGTTGGCGAGGTTATGGGCGGGGGCGCGGTGTGAGGCAAGGGGCCGATCCGTCGCAGGGGGGAATTTCGCAGAGCCTTGCCTGTGTTTAACGGGTTGTTAGTCGATTCTGACGTCAGATTGATCTTGCCGCTTTCATGCTGGGGGATCGCCATGCCTGTGTCAAACCGACTGGAAACCGCCACGCGGCCAGCCTTTCTGCCCCGTGGGGTTGCAGCCCCGGAGGTGGGAGCACTGCCCTTGGCGGGCATCACGATTCTGCTGGTTGAAGACAGCCGCTTTGCCTCTGATGCGTTGCGGCTGATATGCCAGCGTTCTGGCGCGCGGTTGCGGCGTGCGGAGTCGATTGCAAAAGCGTGGGCACATCTGCGCACCTATTGCCCGGATGTGGTGATTGTTGATCTGGGCTTGCCCGACGGGCGCGGTGATCGGCTGATCCGGGATCTGGGCAACTCGGGGCGGGTGCAGGTGGTTCTGGGCCTGTCGGGGGACCCGGACGGGCGGGCGCTGGCGCTGGCGGCGGGGGCCAAAGGGTTTTTGGAAAAACCGCTTCACAGCCTTGGTGCATTTCAACGGGCGATTTTGCGCCATGTGCCGGGACGCTTTGCCCCCACCGTCCGCGATGACGACGATCCGTTCAACGTTGCAGCTGACCCTTTGGCCCTGCGCGATGATCTGGTCCATGCGGCGGCATTGCTGGCAGCCGCCCCGGATGCCGCGGCGCGGGGCTATCTGGCGCGCTTTGTTGCCGGCATTGCGCGCAGCGCGGGAGACACGGATCTGGCTGAAGCGGCCGGGGCGGCTGCGCGGGGGGATGAGGGTGTCGCGCGGTTGCGCAGCCTTGTGCAGCGCCGTCTGGGCGACAGCGCGGCCTTCTGACAGTGTTAGACGCCGGGATCAGACGCAGCGCGCACCAACCGGGACAGATCGGACAGGCGTTCGCGTTGCTTGCCCGTTGCGTCAAAATTTACCGGGGACAGCCATGCGGCAAACGCTTCGCGCAGGGCAGGCCATTCGCTGTCGATCACGGAAAGCCATGCGGTATCGCGGTTGCGTCCCTTGCTGACCATGTGGTTACGGAAAATACCTTCATAGCTGAAGCCAAGCCGCTGCGCCGCGCTGCGCGACGGCAGGTTCAAAGCGTTGCATTTCCATTCATAACGCCGATATCCGGCAGCAAAGGCCCAGTCCATCATCAGATACATCGCCTCGGTGGCGGCGGGTGTGCGTTGCAGCGCAGGTGACAGGCAGATGTGGCCGACCTCTATGCTGCCCGCCTCGGGTGAGATGCGCAGGTAAGAGGTGACGCCGACGGCATGGCCTGTGGTGGCGTCGCGCAGGGCAAAGAACACAGGGTCGTTGCGGCCCTGATGATCCTTTACCCAGCGGTGATAGGCCGAGGCCGAGGAGAACGGGCCATAGGGCATGTAATCCCACAAGGCATCATGGCCGGAAAAGGCGGCGAACAGATCGGCGGCGTGGTCATCCGCCTCCAGCGGTTCCAGCCGGATGCGCTTGCCTTCCAGCGTCAGCCCGGCGGGAGGAAGCGGCGGGGGAGACCAGTTTGCAAGCAAGTGTCCCTGTGGTGCCTGTATCTGCATTCCCGCGCCCTGTATGATCCTCGGACGGTTATGTCTTGCCTGTGGGGCGGGGCGCAATGGGGAATCTATCGGTGTGTCAGGCCAGAAGGCCGGGGTTATCGCCCATGGAAAGGCCGGGGAAAACATTGGTTTCCAGCAGGGTGCGGTCAAAGCCATACATACCGCGCATGGCCCAAGCCGCCCAAGCCCGCACATCCGACGTGGGCATCAGATCGCGGCGTTGATACAGCGCGGACTCGTCCAGCCCTGGCCATTTGCCCATGACGCGCCCGCCTTTCAGCGCGCCGCCTGCCATCAGCATGGCGCCGCCCGTGCCGTGGTCGGTGCCCTTGGTACCGTTTTCAGCCACGGTACGGCCAAATTCGGTCATCGCCAGCAACAGGGTCTTGCCCCAGATGTCGGGGCCAAGCTGTTCGGACATGCGCAGGACCACCCGCTCCAACCGGCGCAAGGGCAGGGTGATGCCGCCGGACTGGTTGCGGTGTGTGTCCCATCCGTTCAGCGAAAACGCGGCAACACGGGTATCTTCGCGCAGGCGGTCGGCGGCAAAATCGGTGAGGCGCTCAATATCGGCCAGCCGCCCCCCCGCGCCGGGGCTGGCCATGCCATCCATACGGGAAAGGTCGATGCTTTCGGTCAGCGACACGGCCTCGGTCGCGGCATCGCGGAACAGGGCGTCATCATGGTAGATGTGGTCGAGCAGCAGACGGCTTTGCGCCGACAGGTCCAACCGCAGATCGGGTTGCCAGTTGCTGACGGGGGCAGGGCCTTGCAGCAGAGGGGCAGAATCGGTGCCGATGGCAAAAGCGGTCTGCGCGCGCAGGCCGGGGACTGATTGCAGCATCCGGTTGAGCCAGCCATCGCGCACGGCGGCGTTAGGCACATCAAGCCCGGTGCCGGCCTCAAGGATATCTTGCCCGTCGAAATGACTGCGCTGGTCGCGGTAAGGGGTTGATGTGGCCTGCACAAAGCCCAGATGCCCGGCCTGCCACAAGGGCATCAGGCCGGTAAGTGTGGGGTTCAGACTGAAATACCCTGTCAGATCAGGGCCTTGGTTTGCTGACAGTGTGGGGCGGTAGCCGGCGAACAGCGGGTCACCCGAGGGGCGGACCAGATCAAGCCCGTCCATTGCGCCGCGCAGTATAACCACGATAAGCCGGTGATCGCCCAACGGCGCGCTGCCATCGGATGCGGCCAGCGTGACGGTGGTCATCATCGGGTGAGCGGCGAGTGAGCATGCGGTGCCGGTCAGGCCCTTGAGAAACAGGCGACGGTCCATTGGGCTACCTTCGGTTGAATTCGGGGCTGGCCAGCACCAGCCCCACCGCTTCGCGGATGTTTTCGGATTTCGGCACCGCCCAGGCCAACCGCTCGCCCAGATGCGCGCCAAGGCAGCGGGTCATCAGCGCCGTGGGGTCTGGCAGGGGGGTGATCAGGCGCTGTGGCATGTCCATCGCCCATGTGATCCGGGCGGCCATGGTTTCAGGGGTGATCCATGCCTCTGCCATCTCGGACCAGCCATCGGGACCGGGGGGCGATTGCCACGGCTGGCCCATGGCGGCCATCGGTTGCAGGATCACCTCGCGGAACACATCGTCGGCCATGCGCATCACATCAGCCCCATCCAACCCCAGTGCACGCAATGCGGCAGCTATGAAATCAAAGGGTTGGCGGGCCTTTTCCTGCATTTTCCCCCAAGCGGCGGGTTGGGTCAGCAGCGATTCCGTCACCGCCAGCAGATCGCCACCCGAAATCCGCCAAGCGTCGGTAAGGGCCTGCACCAGATCAGGGTTGGGTTGGTCTGACACGAAATGAATTGCCAGCTTGCGCGCCAGATGCGCGGCGGTGGACGGGTTTTCGGCCAGATCATCCAGCGCCTTTAACACCGTGGCCAGCGTGTCGCCCTCATAGACCGTGCCCAGCACGGTTTCGGGGCCCGGTTCGGCGCGGCGCGCATCGAAGGTGGGGCCTTTTTTGCCAACGGTCAGCCCGGTGAGCAGGGCCGCCATTTGCGTCACATCATCTTGGGTGTAGCCGCTGCCGACGGTGTGCAATTCCAGCAGTTCACGCGCCAGATTTTCGTTCAGACCCTTGGTCCGGCGCTGACCGATGCGCGAGTTGGGGCCAAAGCTGCGCGACTGGTCCAGATAGCCCAGCATCGCGGGGTGCTGAATCACGGCCTTGAGCATATCGGCAAAGCGGTCGGTGATGTAGGGGCGGATCGCTTCCTCTACCATCGTGGCGGGCAGGGGGCTGTCACGGCGCGAGCGGGCGACGGTGGTGAAATGGTCGGCCCAGAACTGCACAAGGCGTTCGCGAAAGCCGTCGGTGGCATCCAGCGCGCGGGCAAAGGTGGTCTTGGCCGCCATCAGGGTCACGCCCTCCAACTGGGCGATGGCCTGACGATAATCCTGGCGGGCGGCGTTCGCTTCGGCGGTTTCAGCCCGGCGTGAGGTGCGCAACATGCTGTCCGCGCGGGCCAGTGTTTCGGTCAGGTCATCCAGACGGGGGCCGGGATAGGTGGTGGCCATGGTATCGGGCCCGCGCAACGCAGCCAGCATTGACGCAGGTTCCGCCGGAGCCAAAGCGGGCAGGGGCAGGCCATAGCCAAATCGAAAGGCGGCAGTGGTCTTGTCTTGGGTCATCGGGCCGTCCTTGAGGTGCGTGCAGGATAAGGGCAAACGCGGCCCTTTGCACCGGGGATATGCACCAGCGCGGCGTCAGACGGGATTATTCAAAGATGAAATCCGGGGGATAGCCATGGAAACCATCGAAATCACCCTTGCCCAATGGGATGCCAGAAGCCCGAAGTGCGGCGTAACCCATTGTCATATGGAAGAAAAAATTTGGCATGCCGTATAGAAACACAAAGTCATGCGCAGATTGCTCCAGATCGGTAAAACCTGCGCGATGTTGGATGACGCGATCTGCCGCGCCGTCAAATTCGGCGGGTTTCATCGCACCAAGCGTGGCGCGGGCCACCGCCATGCGTGGCGCAAGGGCGGTCGGCAGGTCGGGCACCGCGCGCCCGGCCAGTGGACAGGTGATGCGCAGGGTAAAGCCCGCCGCGGTGGCGAAATGCTGTGACGCGGTGAAGCTGTCAGCAATTTGCGCAGTCATCGCCGCCCGCCCCGCTTTCTCCACGATCCCGGCCATCTGGGCGAGGTAGTGGCGAAAAACAGGGACGGTGGCGTGATACATCAGGCGTCTTTCGGCAGCACGCGCAGGCGTAATTCGCGCAGCTGGTCATTGGTGGGATCGCTTGGTGCGTTCATCAGCAGGTCTTCGGCGCGCTGGTTCATCGGGAACATGATGACCTCGCGGATGTTGGTGGTATCGGCCAGCAGCATGACGATGCGGTCGATTCCTGCCGCACAACCGCCGTGGGGCGGGGCGCCGTATTTGAACGCCTTGACCATGCCGCCAAAGCGCTTTTCAACCTCGGAATTCGGGTAGCCCGCCAGTTCAAACGCCTTGAACATGATTTCCGGCTTGTGGTTGCGGATGCCGCCCGACAGCAGTTCATAGCCGTTGCAGGCAAGGTCATATTGGTAGGCGTAAACATCCAGCGGGTCGCCCAACAGCGCGTCCATCCCGCCTTGGGGCATGGAGAAGGGGTTGTGGCTGAAGTCGATTTTGCCGTCGTCGGTTTTCTCATACATTGGGAAATCGACGATCCATGCGAAACGGAAGGTGTCTTTCTCGGTCAGGCCGAGTTCTTCGCCAATGACGTTGCGGGCGCGTCCGGCGACGGATTCAAAGGCGTCGGGCTTGCCACCAAGGAAGAAGGCCGCGTCGCCAAGGCCGAGGCCGAGTTGCTGGCGGATCGCTTCGGTGCGTTCGGGGCCGATGTTCTTTGCGAGGGGGCCTGCGGCCTCCATGCCAGATTTGTCTTCGGCTTCACGCCAGAAGATATAGCCCATGCCCGGCAAGCCCTGTTGCTGGGCAAAGGCATTCATGCGGTCGCAGAATTTGCGGCTGCCGCCTTTGGGGGCGGGGATGGCGCGGATCTGGGTGCCCTCTTGCTCCAGCAGTTTGGCGAAGACGGCGAAGCCGGAGCCTGCGAAATGGTCAGACACAATCTGCATCTTGATCGGGTTGCGCAGGTCGGGTTTGTCGGAGCCGTACCACAGGAGCGAGTCGCGGTAGGCGATACGGGGCCAGTTGGAATCGACCGGCTTTTCCGGGGCAAATTCCTGGAACAGGCCCTGAATCACCGGCTGGACCACGGCGAAGACGTCTTCCTGTTCGACAAAGCTCATTTCGATGTCGAGTTGGTAGAAATCGGTCGGCGAGCGGTCGGCGCGGGGGTCTTCATCGCGGAAGCAGGGCGCAATCTGGAAATAGCGGTCAAAGCCCGCAACCATGATCAGCTGCTTGAACTGCTGCGGCGCTTGCGGTAGGGCGTAGAACTTGCCCGGATGCAGGCGTGACGGCACCAGAAAATCGCGCGCGCCTTCGGGGGACGATGCGGTGATGATGGGCGTCTGGAATTCGTTGAACCCCATGTCCCACATCCGGTTGCGGATGGACCGCACCACGTTGGATCGCAGCATCATGTTGCGGTGCATACCGTCGCGGCGCAGGTCGAGGAAGCGGTAGGTGAGGCGGGTTTCCTCGGGGTATTCGGTTTCGCCAAACACCGGCATCGGCAGTTCGGCGGCCTCGCCCAGCACGGTGATGCCGGTGGCGTATACCTCGATCTCTCCGGTCGGCAATTTGGGGTTGATTAGCGCGGCGTTGCGGGCTTTGACGCGGCCTTCAACCTGGACCACCCATTCGGCGCGGACCTTTTCGATATCGGCAAAGGCCGGGCTGTCGCTGTCGGCCAGAATTTGCGTGATGCCGTAATGGTCGCGCAGGTCGATGAACAAGACGCCGCCGTGATCGCGCACCCGATGCACCCAGCCCGACAGGCGGATGGTTTCGCCCACATGGGCAGTGTTGAGGGCGGCGCAGGTATGGCTGCGATAGGCGTGCATCGGTAATCCCCTTTCAAGGGTTCAGTCGTCGTCGCGCCGATACACCCTTACCTGCGGCCGAAGTCAAGCTTGAGCGTACCGCAGGTGCCAGAATTCACGCGGCTTGGGGAACGCGATTTGCCTGCGTCAGTTCTGCGACAGCAGGTCTTCGACAGCACGGGCATAGGTGAGTGCAGGATCAAAGGCCCCGGTTTGCAAAAACAGGATGGTTTCGCGCATCGCAACCGGGTTCATCATCAGAAAGGTGTGCGTGGCGGGCAGGGTCAGATGGGCCGTCATGCCATCCACCTTTGTCGAGGCCACGCTGACCTTGCCGTCATCCGGGCCGGGGATCAGGCTGGAATAGACCGGGTTCAGCGACTGGTTGCCCGCGATGATGCCCAAGGGATAGTCGGGCCTTGGCAGGTTCAGGGGGATCGACCCCGGATCGGTGCCAAGCTGTGCGCCTGCGGGGCCGTTGACCCAGTCAAACGGCGCGGTATCAGAGAGCGCGTCCACCAGTTCAGACCCCTGATTGGGCGGGGCCAGCATCACCACACGGCCAAGCGCCTCGGGGCGGTGGTCGGTCAGGTAATGGCGCACCAGAATGCCGCCCATGGAGTGGGTGACAAAATGCACCTGCTCGTCCGGCTTCAGCGCGCAGGAGGCGATGCCCTCACCCACAAAACTAGCCAGATCAGGGATCGCGGCACTGGTTGAGGGGTAGGCCTGGTTGACGGTGCGAAAGCCCGCGTTGTTGAGCGCCTGAGCCATCAGGATCAGCGACGTATCACTGCGCGCCAGCCCGTGCAGAAGCACCACACAATCTGCATGGGCAGGTGAGGCCAGCAAGGCAGCAAGGGTGAGCGCGCGCAACATGTCCGCAAAATGGCGATCTTTCGTGGCGATGCCAAGGGGGAGTGGACAAATGGTGCGCAACGTCACAGGCTGCGGTCATGTCACACCGCTCGCCACGCCTTGCCACCCGCGCGCTTATTCTGGCCGATGACCGGCTTTTATTGGTCAACGCCTACCGCGGCGGGGTATCTGACCTGTGGTGCGCGCCGGGCGGCGGTGCGATGGTGGGCCAATCGCTGCATGACAATTTGATCCGTGAGATCTGGGAAGAAACCGGGTTGAGCGTCGAAGTTGGCGCGCCGTGCCTGGTGAATGAATTTCATGACCCAAGGCGCGGCTTTCATCAGGTGGATCTGTATTTCCGCTGTGAGATCGTCGGAGGCCAGATCAGTGACACATGGCGCGACCCTGAAGGCGTGGTGACCGAGCGGCGGTTTTTCAGCCGGGAGGATTTGGGCGGGATCAGGTTCAAGCCCGACAGCCTGCCCACCGCCGCATGGGGGGATGGCGAGAGCCTGTATGACCCGCTGGAGTTGATCGTGCGTTAGGGCATGCCCTTATCCAATCAACCGCGACGTGGTTTTGGACAAGAGGCGCTGTGAGCGCGGCGCCCCCGGGGCTCTGCCCCGGACCCCGGGATATTTTCAAACAGGTAATGACGTGTGGAAAGCAGGGCTCAGATTTCGAGCCAGATCGTGACGGGGCCATCGTTGTTCAGGCTGACATCCATATCCGCGCCGAAGATGCCGTTGGCGGTTGGGATGCCTGTAGCGGCGATGCGGGTGGTGAAATAGTCGTAGAGCCGTTTGCCTTCGTCCGGCGTGGCGGCGGTGGAAAAGCCGGGGCGATTGCCGCGCAGATCGGCGGCGAGGGTGAATTGCGAGACGATCAGGGCCGCGCCGCCGATGTCTCTCACCGAGAGGTTCATTTTGCCTTCGTCATCCTTGAAGATACGCAGCTTGGCGATTTTGGTGGCCATGGCATCGGCCTGCGCATCGGTGTCGTCCGCCATTGCGCAGATCAGGATGAGAAGGCCGGGGCCGATTTCGCCGGTGATGGTGCCGTCAACGCTGACCGAGGCGCGGCTGACGCGCTGAAGAACCGCCCTCACACTTCATGCGCCCAAGGCGGGTTGGCGCCGGGGCGGCTGACGGTGATGGCGGCAGAGCGGGTGCCAAGGGACAGGGCCGCATCAAGCGTGGCATCAGACAAGTCGGTGAGGGCAGTTTTGGTCAGGACCCCGGCCTGATGCAGCGCGGCCAGCGCGCCCGCGTTGAAGGTGTCGCCCGCGCCGACCGTATCGGCCACGGTGACCTTGGTGGCTGCGAAAAAACGATCCTGACTGGCCGTCACAGCCCGTGCGCCCGCCGCCCCTTCGGTGATGAAGACCACCTTTGGCCCGGTGGCGATGATCTGGCGGGCAAGCGCTGTCAGATCGCCCGCACCCATCAGCCAGTGCAGGTCTTCATCTGATAATTTGACGATATCGGCACGGGCGATCATCCGTTCGATCCGGGCACGGTACTGGGTTTCCTGCCCGGCGATGAAGCCGGGGCGGATGTTGGGGTCGATCATGGTGACGCGGGTTGCCGCCTCGCGGGTTTGAAGCGCCTCATAGGTGCTGGCAGCGGGGTCGTTCACAAGGCTGATGCCACCAAAAAACAAGGTCGAGACATCGCCGGGCAGGCTGGGCAGTTGATCGGTTGACAGCATGCGGCCCGCCGTCGCTTCATCATAGAAGGCGTAAGTGGCCTGACCATCCACCAGTTTGACAAAGGCAACTGTCGTGGACCGGTCCGAGCGGGCGAGGAATTGCGTGTCGACCTGTGAGGCCGTCAGCGTATCGGCAAGGATTTCGCCCAACATATCTGTCGAGACGCCGGAGAAAAACGCCGATGGCGCGCCAAGCCGCCCCAGTGCAATGGCGGTATTGAATACGGCGCCGCCTGCGTAGGGGGCAAAGCACGCCTCGCCCGTGGTGGCGGTGCGGGGCAGCATGTCGATCAGGGCTTCGCCACAGCTGAGAATCATTGGAGCCTCCGGCAGGTTCGGTTCGCAAATGCGTATAGCTTCATACCCGCTTTACGGCTGTTAGCGCAAACATTGGTTACGCCGCCGGAGAAAAATCCAGTGTGGTTGTCATTTTCCCCGCATCATAATGCCAGTCCAGAGAGCCTGACAAGGTGGCTGCATAGGTCTCACAGATCAATGTGCCCAGACCGGATCCGGCATGATCGCTTCTTGCAAGGGGACCACTGGCGGTATTGATCACACGAATTTCTGCTCTGGTATCGGTCTGATGTAGATGCACAGACACCTGATCGAGCCCGATACCATGGCGGACGCCATTGGCCACCAGTTCACTTACAATGATGCACAAAGCTGACGCGCGTTCGGACAGCATCGGAAGATCATCAACTGTAGTGGCACAGAACGGGATCTGGCGATCATAGGACAGCGTGAATTCGTCGCAAAGTCGCTGCAACAACGGCACGGCGGGAATGGATTTGAAATCAGTGCTGGATTGCAATTGCTCATGCACCCGCGCAATGGAGGCGACGCGGCGGGCGGCCTCATCCAGTGCCGCGCGCACCGTATCAGAGGAGCGGCGCGCCTGAAGACGCAGGATAGAGGCAACCTGTGACAGGCTGTTCTTTACCCGGTGGTCGATTTCGCGCATCAGAAAATCGCGCTGCATCAGCAGTTCGGATTTTTCTGCCAACTCTTGTTCCAGGGCTTTGGCATAGGCAAGCTGTTCACGCTCTCGCAAGACGCGTTCGGTGATGTCGCGCGATGCGGCAAGCAGCTTGTGAACAACGCCGTCGGGGCCGGATATCGGCAGGACTGTGATGTGCCACCATTTCAGAGTGCCCTTGGCGGTGGGACATTCGGCTTCAAGGCTGACACGCTCTCCGTTGCGGGCGCGGGTCATTGCGTCTTGCAGTGTGGTGCGCATCTGGTCAGGCCAGAGGTCAAACCATTGGCGGCCGGCAACCATGTCGAAGGTATCAATCTCCATCGCGCACATGCCGTTTTCGGTCATGAAGGACAATGTGCCGTCTGGTTCGACCAGCTTTACGCAATCGGGCGATGCATTCAGGACAGAGAGCAGGAAATCTCCCTCAAAACCGCTCATCAATGCCAGTGCATCACGATCACCAGACTGCGCCATGAGGGATCCTTTAAACACAACAAGTTACCGAAAGTATATGGCTAGATTATATTGAAAAACGCTGTTTGCAAAGCTGGGATCTCAGGTGAACCACGGCGAAAGATTGGCGCGGATACGGTCAAGCGGCGTGGGACCGGCGTGGTCTCCGTGGAAGGTCTGACCGGTGATGGCCTCATAAGCCTCGATATAGACATGTGCGGTCTGCGCGATGATGTCGGCAGGGATCTCGGGGATCGGGTCGGTATATGGATCACAGCGGGCAGCGACCCAAGCGCGGATCACGTCCTTGTCAAAGCTGGGCGGCCGGGTGCCGGTCTCAAAGGCGGCGGCATAGCCGTCGGCGCGCCAGTAGCGGCTGGAATCCGGCGTGTGGATTTCGTCGGCGATCAGGATGCGGCCCTGCGCATCGGTGCCGAATTCATACTTGGTGTCGGCAAGGATCAACCCGCGCTCTGCCGCCATCTGTTGCCCGCGTGCAAAAAGCGCAAAGGCATAGGCTGAAACCTCATCCCACTGGGCCGGAGTAAGCAGGCCCTGGGCGAGGATTTCATCGGGGGTCAAAGGCTCGTCATGGCCGCCGTCAAAGGCTTTGGAGGTCGGGGTGATGATCGGCTGCGGCAAGACCTGATTGTCGCGCATCCCATCAGGCAGGGTGTGGCCGTAAAGCCTGCGATGGCCCGCGCGATATTGGGTCAAAACCGAGGTAGAGGTGGTGCCCGCAAGATAGCCGCGCACCACGATTTCCACCGGCAGAATGGTGACGCGGCGGCCGATGACTACATTCGGATCGGGATAGCCCAGCACATGATTGGGGCAGATATCCACAGTGTGGTCGAACCAGTAGCGCGCGGTCTGGGTCAACACCTGCCCTTTGTAGGGAATGGCTGCCAGAATGCGGTCAAAGGCGCTGATCCGGTCTGACGAGATCAGGATGCGCCTGCCGTCCGGATACTCTGCAGTGGGGGGCAGATCGTAACAATCCCGCACCTTGCCGAAATACGGGTTTGGCAATTCCGGGATACGGGCATGGGGCAAAACGCGGTCTGGGTCGAACATAACGGCCTCCGTTCGGGGACGACTTGCGCTATTGCGCGGGCAGGGCGGCGAGTCAACGGCCTAAGGAAGCACCCGGGGCCGGCGATGATCTGAAGGAGCGCGCTTTGGGCGCAGGGTTTTGCCTCGTCGCGCGCGTGCCGCGCGGGAGTATTTTCGCAAGGTAAGGGGGGATTGGTGCTTTTAAAATACTCTCCGGGGGGGGCGGGGGGCGGAAAGCCCCCCGTCTGCCGGGTCAGCCGCGCAGGGTTTGCAGAAGGGAGAGCGAAGGCTCCCCCGTGACGGGCAGGCCGCGGGCGCGTTGGAACGCCGCGATTGCGGCGCGGGTTTTTGCGCCGATCACGCCATCGCTGCCGTCGGTGTCAAAGCCTGCGGCGGTCAGGCGGCGTTGCAGGTCTTGCCGGTCGGCCATCGTCATGCCGGTGGCGTCCGGTGGGAAATTGCTCCGGATTGGTCCGGCGCCGCGCAGGCGGTCGGACAAATGGCCCACGCCGATCACATAGTTCACCGCGTTGTTGTAGCGCGCGATGGCGTTGAAGTTGTTGAAGATCAGGAAGGCCGGGCCGTTTGCGCCTTGTGGCAGGATGATCGAGCCTGTGCCGTGGTTGGGCAGGCGGCCGCCGTCTGCCGTGGTGACGCCAAGGCCGGACCATGCGTCAGAGCTGCGCCCTTTGCCGCGCCCGGTGACGCCGGTGTTGAAGCCTGCAGGCAGGCGGATTTCGATCCCCCAGGGCTGGCCCTTGCGCCAGCCGGAGCGCGACAGGTATGCGGCGGCAGAGGCGAGCGCGTCGGTCGGATCATCCGCCCAGATGTCGCGGCGGCCGTCGCCGGTGAAATCCACCGCGAATTCCAGATAGCTGGTGGGGATGAACTGGGTATGGCCCATGGCACCTGCCCAGCTGCCGGTCATGTTGGCAGGCGTGGTGTCGCCGTTTTGCAAGATGCGCAGGGCGGCGGTCAGTTGTTGTTCAAAGAATGCCCCCCTGCGCCCGTCATAGGCGAGGGTAGCGAGCGCCGAGATCACGGGCACGGTGCCACGACGTTCGCCGTATTGGCTTTCCAGACCCCAGACGGCGGTGACCACCTCTGCCTCGACCCCGTAGCGCGATTCGATGGCCGACAGCGTGCCACGGTGTCGGGCCAGGGCCGCGCGGCCTTTGGCGATACGGTCGGGGCTGGCGGCGATGGCGAGGTAATCTTCAAGCGTGCGTTTGAATTCGGTCTGGTTGCGGTCACGCTCGATCACGCCGGGAAGGTAGCCTGCGCCGCGAAAGGCGGTGTCGATCGTGGATTGCGACAGGCCACGGCCTGCGGCGCGCGATTTGAAGCCGTTGACCCAGGTGTCAAAGCCTGCGTTGGCGACGGGCGACATGCCGGGTTCTGCCGCGCGCGAGACCACAGAGGCCATGCCTCCGCCACCACCGCCGCTGACGCAGCCAGACAACCACAACGCACCCAAGCCCAAAGTGAAGACGCGTCTGTTCGTTTGCATGACCTGCCCCTGCTTTTTATTGTTTCGCGATTCTAAACGATTGCGGCTGGATCGGAAAGGGCGGGCCTGTGCTACATCTGGCTTAGATACGCGATCCCGCCGATGATGATGGCAGCGACAATGACGGCAAAGGCGATTTTCCATGCCGAGTAAGGGCGTTCGCCCTGCACTTTTCCGGTCTGGCCGTTCACGACAAAGCGGTAGCTTTTGCCGTTGTATTTATAGGCTGCCATCCAGATCGGCAGCAGGATGTGCTTGAACGTTTCCGCCGAATAGGCGGTGTTGATCTGGTCGATCCGTTGTTCGTCGCCGCCAATGTCGCGGCGTACATCCTGCGCAATCTGGGCGGCCATCACGTCGCGCGCGATGGTCTGGCCGTCCGCGAGGCTCACGGTGTAGCCTTCCGAGGTGAAGCCAGCCAGAAAGTCGGGGGAATAGGGCAGCAAAGCGCCCAGATCCCATGGGGCCAGCGTATCGGTGTAGCGGCGGGGCAAAGAGCCGCTGGCCAGCACCAGAACATCGTCGAACCGGCGCGACACCCAGCCAGAGGCGCTATGCCAGCGGGTTTTGCGCACCTGTTCCTGACGGCGTTCAGACTTGCCGTTGACCTGCACGGTGACGGTGCGGGTTTCATAGTAATGCTCGCCCCGCGCGCCGGAATAGCGGCTGCGGGTGGCGGCGTCATAGGTCCAGTAGGGGACATAAAGGCCTGATAGCGTGCGGCCTTTGCGGGCGTATTCCACCAGACCGCCGGGGGCGAACCACAGGCCGCCCAGCCATTTGCCCATGGCCTCGCGCCCCTGCCTTTCGGTCAGGACAAACGGCAGAACCGCCTGGGGTTTGATGAGGCGCTGGGTGCCGGTGCCAATGGCCACGGGCGTGGCGCAAAACGGGCATTCGGTGGCATGCGCGGCGCCGTGGAATTCGACCTGCGATCCACAGGACGGGCAGGGAGTAATTCGCACCTCCTCCATCTCGGCGGGGGGCAGGTCGTTTTGCAGGGCAAGGTTCAGGTCCAACTCGTCCAGCGCCGAGTGCCGCGCGGGGGCTACATCGGGCAGGGTCTGGACATGGCCGCAATGGTCACATTTCAGCGCGGTATCGCCGGGGGAATATCGCAGGTCTGCGCCACAGCTTGCGCAGGGCCAACGGTGTTCCTGTTCTGCCATCACATGTCTCGGTTATTTGCCGGGCGGCGGTGGCGGAACGGAGTCGAACAGGCGTTTCAGAGCCGTATCTGTGGCCATTTTCCAGCCGTCCTGCCCTGCCGTCCAGACCATGCTGGCGCGTGAAATCTGGCCAGAGGTGGCCATGCTTGCAAGGGTGGCTTCGTCAAACGGGCCATTCGTCGCGCCGTTTTCGGCCACATGCCAGAGGGTTGTGGCGGGCGGTGGCGGTGGCGGCGGTGGTGTCGCCGCTGCGGCGGGGGCGGCGGGTGGCGCGCCCCATGGGCCGGCCTGTTGCGCCATGGCCGCACCCATTCCGGCCGCCATGCCGGCACCCATTCCGGCCGCCATGCCGGCACCCATCATTGCCCCGGCGCCAGAGGCGGGGTTGGCGATGCCTTCGGCCGCGTTGAACTGCATGTATTTGTTCAGATCGCCTGCAATCCCGATCGAGGTGCGCTTGTCGAGCACCTTTTCGACTTCTTCCGGCAGGCTGATGTTTTCGATGTAGAATTCCGGCAGGGTCAGGCCATATTCGGCCACTGTCGGGTTGATTGCAGTTGTGACAATGCGACCCAGATCGCGGGTGTTGGCGGCCATGTCCAGCACCGGAATGCCGGATTTGGCGATGGTCTGGCTGAACTCCTGCACGATGATGTTGCGGATCTGGTTGGACACTTCATCGGCGGTAAATTCCCCATCGGTGCCGACGATTTCGCGCAGGAACAGGGCGGGGTCGCTGACACGCATGGAATAGGTGCCAAAAGCACGGATGCGGACCGGGCCGAATTCCGGGTCGCGACACATGATCGGGTTTTTGGTGCCCCATTTGTGATCGTTGAACCGGGTGGTGTTGACGAAATAGACTTCGGACTTGAACGGGCTGGAAAAGCCATGATCCCAATGTTGCAGGGTGGTCATGATCGGCAGGTTGTTGGTTTCCAGCATGTATAGGCCGGGGCCGAAAACATCGGCCAGCTGGCCTTCATGCACGAACACCGCCGCCTGACCTTCGCGCACCGTCAGCTTGGCGCCGTATTTGATCGCCTGCCCCCGGCGTTCAAACCGCCAGACCATCGTGTCGCGTGTGTCATCCAGAAAGGAAATGACGTCGATGAATTCGCCCTTGAGGAAATCAAAAACCATGGAAACTCTCCTTTTGCCCGTCAGGGCAGGTCAACTTTCGCCGCCAACGAGGGCACGTGCAAGGGATTCGATGATCGGCCGCGCTTCGGATTCGGTCATGCCAGTGCGAAGGGCGGGATTGTAGAGCATGCGGAGCATCAACTCGTCCTGCCCTGTAAGCAGGGCGAATTCCTCATCGTCGTTGAAGATCGAGGGGCGCGCGCGCGGGCTGTCATTGGCGAGGCCAAGGCCTTGGGCAATTTCCTCGTGCATGCATGACAGGCGCAACAGATCGGGGTGCTCGGACCGGATCACCGCAAAAGCGCGGGTGTAGCGGCCCGAAGTGCCCTCGGACATCGCGTAAACAAGGCAATAGGTTGACAGCGGCATATTAGTGATGCCCGCCACCTCGCTTGCCGACAGGCCGGGCAGGGCCTGCGCCACGGTGGGGCCAAGCGCGCGGCGTTCGTCCTCATTCACGATGTGAATGAAGAAATTGGGCTCAGAATCGTTCAGGGCAATCGGATGGCCGGTCAGACGGCTGAGACGCCCAAGATAGGACCGGATTCGGGCCGTGTCGGTGGCGCGGCTGCTGGCGCTGACAGACGGGCCAAAGCGCAGGCCGACACGCACCGGGGTTTCCCAACGGCGCAGGCGACTGGCGGTCTGGCGCTGCACGGGGCCCGAAGGCCCGCGCGCATATTCATCATAAAGGGCAATGCGGATGAAGTTTTCTGCCAGCATGCGGTCAGTAAAAGGCGTATCGCGTCCACCCCCATCGGTGCGCAAAAGCCCATTCGACAGCAGATCTGCCTGCACCCGTGCATAATGCTGACGCACAGCCATACTCGCCGCAGAGGGCGGCGTTTGCGGGGTCACGACCGCCGCAGAGCTTGGGCGCGTGGGCGCGTTGGGTGAGCTGTGCGGAGCCTGAGGGTTGGCCACACAGCCCACAAGCGCCAACCCGCACAAAGCAGAGCCAGCCAGACGAAAGATGGCAGTCATACGCATCAGGTTGAGGTTATCCTTGGGGCTGCTGGGGGACGCTGCGTGCGGTGGCCGATGCAAGGGTATCGCGCAATTCGGCCTCCATCTTGTGCAGCTCGGCTTCGGCACTGGCGCGGCGGGCCTTGCCCTCATCCGCGATTTGCAGGCTGTCGTTGATTGTGGCGATCAGCTGTTCGTTCGCCTGTTTGACCGATGCGATATCGAACACGCCACGTTCCATTTCTTCGCGCACGACCCGGTTGGTTTCGCGCAGATTATCCGCGTTTTTGGTCAGCAGTTCGTTGGTCAGATCATTGGCGCCGCGCACCGCCTCGGCCGCTTCACGCGAGCGTTGGATGGTGACGGCCTGCGCCAGCTGCGTTTCCCAAAGGGGAACCGTGTTTACCAGCGTCGAGTTGATTTTTGTAACCAGAGACTTGTCGTTTTCCTGCACCAGACGGATCGAGGGCAGCGATTGCATGGTGACCTGACGGGTCAGTTTCAGGTCATGCACCCGGCGCTCCAGATCGTCGCGCGCGGCGCGCATGTCACGCAGTTCTTGCGCTTTTTTCACCTGATCATTTTCAGGAGCTGCCGCCACTTCGGCCTCTTTGGCGGGGATGGTTGTGGCATCCAGATCGGCCAGCTTCGCCTCACCCGCCGCGATATACAGCGCGAGTTCGTCGTAGAAATTCAGGGTCTTTTCATACAGCATATCCAAGGACCGGATGTCTTTGAGAAGCGTATGTTCGTGGCGCAGAAGGTCTTCGGTAACCTTGTCGATCTGGCCCTGCACGGTTTCATAGCGGGCCACGAAATTGGCGAAGGGGGCCGATTTTCCGATCAGCCGTTCCCACCAGCTGCGTTCGCGGCGCATGTCCAGTTCCTGCGCACCAAAGCCGCGGATCGTGGTCACGATCTTGCGCAAGCTGTCGCCTGCCGGACCTGCGTCCTTGTTTTTGACGTCGGCCAGCATTTCCTGGCTGATCACCTGCAATTCGGCCTGCGCCTTTGATCCGAAAGAGATGATCGACTGGGTGTTTTCCATATCCAGTTCAGCCATTCGTGTGCGGATTCCATCGGCCTTTTCACCGCTGGCGGTGGCCAGTGGCACGATTTCGCCCATGGGTTCGGGCAATATGACGGCCGTGACTTCCTCGATCTGGGTCAAGGCAAGGGCGGCTTGTTCACGGACGGTTTCGGTCATGGCATCACTCTCACTTTTGGCGTCACATTGGGAATGGGTCAGTTTTCGGTTTTCAGCCGGTCGCGCAAGACCGAGATTTCGACATCCAGATCGCTGCGGTTGTCGTTGAGCAGGCTGCGCGAGCGGTCGGCAAAGGTGGTTTCCAGATCATCCAGCAGGGCCAGATAATCGGAGCGTGCCTGCGTGTCACGCGCGCGGGCGTAAAGATCGGCAAACTTGATGGTCGAATCGCGCGCGCCCAGCAGATAGACTGACAGATACTTGCGGGCGGCGGTCAGGTCGCGGGGGTCATCTTCGACTGTGCGGAATAACTGGCGGGCGGCGGCGGCGAAACGGTCCACCCGCGTTTCCAGCTGGCGGTCATTCGCGCGCAGGATCGCATCACGCATCGCGGTCAGGTGTTTTTCCGCCTCATCCACCGCGCGGGCGACACGGTCGGTCTGGAAGGTATCAAGCCCCTCGGCACCCTTGTCGCGCAAGGGATCGGCGCCGAAGGTGTTGAAATGCAGCGCCGCCCCGGCAAGCCCGAACAACAGCGGGTAAAGCAAGCCGTCATGGGACATCAACCCGCCCGCCACCAATGCGGCACCGACCAGAACAGAGCCGAAGATCTTGCGCGGAAAGGCCGGACGGCGGGCGATTTTGCGCGCGTCAAAGGCGGCATGGGCCTTCATTCCTTCGCGCGTGAGGAAGGCGGCCGCCAGCATCAGCGCGGTTGCGGCAAGGCCAAACATCAGCGTGCGGGGCGTGCCGGTAAAGGCGGCAGGCAGAAAAAGCAGCGCCGAAATGCCCAGAAACTGGGCACGCCCCGCGCCTTTCAGCGGTTGTTTGCCATCAAACGGATGAGCGGGTGGCAAAGTGCCCTTGGCATCGGGCGCGGCGCCGGGGCTGAACTTTCCACCGAAACGTTGTGCCATTACAGCCCCCCACCAAAGGCCACATAGGCAACAAGGCCAATGAGCAGGATGAAAGACAGGGTTTGCATCCCGTTTCCGGACATTTCAGCCTCATTCTGGCGGCGGCATGGGGAAAACCCGGCCCTATCCGTTCGAGTATACGGGATGGAACAGCCCCTTGCCAGAGGCGACGCGGGGGGAAGTGGCATGATCTGTCCCCCGCGCCAGGACTATTTCCGGCGCGGTGGCGGTTTCGGGCCTGCGCCGCGTGGCGCGGCGGGGCGCGCATTGCGGGTGCTGGGCTTGCCGCCCGTGGTGGTGCGGCTGCGCGGTCTGGCGGCGGTGTCGCCTTCGGCTGTTTCGGTGGTGGTGCGGCGGGCGGGCTTGGTCGCGCTGGCCCAGGCATCCGACAACTGACCAAGTACCTTGCGCCCGCGTTGGCTGCTGATGGTGCCGGGGGGGGCGGATTTGGCGGTGCTGGTGCGGGGGCCGGGTTTTGCAGTGTCACTGCGCGCGCCGGGTTTTGCGGCAGCTGCGCGCGGGGATTTTGCCGTTTCTGGCCGGGGGGGGCGCGCGGGCTTTTCACCGGGTTTGGTTGCTGCGCTGCGCGAGATGCGGGCGGGGCGGTCGCTGTCAGATCCGGTGCGGCTGGTGGTGCGGACACGGGATTTCGGCTTGGTCTGCGCGTCGGAGGCGTCTTCGATCTGGCCGGAAATCAGTGCGCCCAACTGGTCACGCATCACCCGCGCCTTGATTTCCTCGACATCGCCCGGCTCCATCTCGTTCAGGCGGAACGGGCCATAGCTGACGCGGATCAGCCGGTTCACGGTCATGCCGATGGCAAACATGGCGCGGCGGATCTCGCGGTTCTTGCCTTCGCGCAACCCGATGGTCAGCCAGGCGTTGGCCCCCTGATGGCGGTCGATCTTGACCTCCATCGGTTGAAAGCGCTCGCCGTCGATGGTGATGCCCTTGCGCAAAGGTTCGATCTCGGGCTCGGTCGGGTTGCCTTTGACCCGCACGCGGTATTTGCGCAGCCAGCCGGTGGAAGGCAGTTCCAGCTGACGTTTCAGCGCGCCGTCGTTGGTGAGAAGCAGCAGGCCCTCGGAATTGAGGTCGAGGCGGCCAATTGACATCACGCGAGGCATATCTTCGGGCAGGTTATCAAAAACGGTGTCGCGGCCCTTTTCGTCGGAGGCGGAGGTGACGAGACCTTCGGGCTTGTAATACAGCCACAGCCGTGCGGGTTCGGGCGCACCGACAGGTTGGCCGGAGACGGTGATCTTGTCGGCGGCGGTGACATTTAGGGCCGGCGAGGTGACGAGTTTGCCATTGACGGTCACTTCGCCCGCCTCGATCAGCCGCTCGGCCTCACGACGCGACGAGATCCCGGCACGCGACAGCACCTTGGCGATGCGCTCGCCTTCGGGGGAGGTTTTGGCGGCGGCCTTGGGCGCGGCTTTCGGGCGGGGTGGCTTTTCATTTGTGGCCATGACTGTCATCCTCGGCTTTGGTGGCCAGTCCCGGGGCTGTCTGCCCCCAAGCCAATTGGTCTTTCGGACCAATGGCGAACCCGATTGGCTAGCCCAGAGAGTATTTGAGCCAAGATGAAAGAGCAACGCGGGTTTACCTCGTTTATGGAACTGGCGCTGGAGGAAGCGCGGGCGGCGGCTGTGCGCGGTGAAGTTCCGGTGGGGGCGGTGATGGTGTCGCCCGATGGCGTGGTTGTGGCGCGGGCGGGCAACCAGACGCGCGCGCTGAGCGATCCGACCGCCCACGCCGAGGTGCTGGTGATCCGCGAGGCGTGCCGGCTGGCGGGGTCGGAGCGGCTGCCGGGGCATGATCTGTATGTGACGCTGGAGCCGTGTCCGATGTGCGCGGCGGCAATTTCGGCCGCGCGGGTGGGGCGTCTGTATTATGGTGCGGCGGACCCGAAGTCTGGTGGCGTGACGGTGGGCGCGCGGGTGTTTGCACATGCGCAGTGCCATCACGTGCCGGAGGTTTACGACGGGATCGGGGCAGAGGACGCGGAAGCGCTGATGCGCGGGTTCTTTGCAGGGCGTCGGGGCCAGGGCCAGACAGGCAGTTTCTGACCTGTCTGGCTGAAGCGGTGGCAGTGGGACGCCACCACCGAATGGTGCCGCGCAGCCACAGGGGTTTGCGGCCGCGCCATCAAAAGGTGATCGGCTCCATCACCACCGGTTCAATCATGTTTGTGCCGGGGGGCAGGCCTGCCTTTAGCTCTGACGCGTCTTGTGCGAGCAGCCTGAAGGTCTTGTAATGGCAGGGAATCACGGTGCGGAAGTTGAAATAGCGCCGGGCGGCATAGGCGGCGCGGGCCATATCCATCGTGTAATGCCCACCACAGGACAGGATGCCGATGCTGGGTTTGTGGTAATCGGCCATCCAGTCCATATCGGCCATGATGTCGGTGTCGCCTGACAGGTAGATCACCTGACCCTCGCCCGCGATCATGAAGCCTGCCTCTGACCCGCCCGCGATGGCATTGCCGCTGGCAAAGTCGATGCTGGAGGAATGCGAGGCGTTGACCATCGTCACCTTGGCGCCGCCTGCAACAAGCGTGCCGCCCTTGCCAAAGCCGATAACATCTGTAGCGCCCTCACGTTTGAGGTATTCGGCAAGCTCATGAATAGCGGCGAGGGTGGCCCCGGTTTCGCGCGCAATGGCCAGCGCGTCCGAGGCATGGTCGCCATGCGCATGGGTCAGGAAAACATGGGTGACGCCTGCGAGTGCATCGGCCCGGCGGTCTGCGGGAAACATCGGGTTGCCGTCAAGCCACGGGTCGACCAGCAGGACGGCGTTTTCAATCTGTATCCGAAAGCCGGAGTGGCCAAGCCAGGTGATCTGCATGGGGGGGATCCTTCATGGGGTTGAAGGTGAAATTGAGGGCGCGGGGGCACTTTGACAAGGCCAGTGATGGTTTGCCGGGCTTGCAGCCTGTGGGGCGTGGGGCTAAACGATGCGGGATATTGCACGAAAAGGGGCCTCCCATGTCCATCGACATCGACACCGCCCGCAAGGTGGCGAAACTGTCCCGCATCCGGGTTGAGGAGGGCGATCTGCCCGCTTTGGCCGACAAGCTGTCGTCGATCCTTGGCTTCATGGAGCAGTTGAAGGAAGTCGATGTAGAGGGTGTCGAGCCGATGACCTCTGTCACGCCGATGCGGCTGAAGCGGCGGGTGGATGTGGTGACCGATGGCAATCAGCAGGCGGCGGTGCTGAAAAACGCGCCTGATGCGCGTGAGGGGTTTTTTGCGGTGCCGAAGGTGGTGGAATGAGCGCGAATAGCTGGACGATTGCGGCGGCGCGCGATGCGTTGCGCGCGGGTGAGGTGACGGCGGTTGATCTGACGATGGCTTGCCTGACCGCGATGGATGCGGGCGACGGGCTGAACGCCTTTGTCCACAAGACGCCCGAGATGGCGCTGGAGCAGGCGCGGGCGGCAGATAGGCGGCTGGCAGCGGGTGATGCGCCTGCGATGTGCGGGATTCCGGTTGGGGTAAAGGATCTGTTCGCCGTTAAGGGTGTGCCAACGCAGGCCGGGTCGAACATTCTGCGCGGGTTCCGGCCGGAGTATGAATCGACGGTGACCACCAAGTTGTGGGAGGCGGGGGCGGTCTGCCTTGGCAAGCTGAACATGGACGAATTCGCGATGGGGTCGTCGAACGAGTCGTCCTGCTATGGCCCTGCGGTGAACCCGTGGAAGGTCGATGAGCGGCGCTTGACGCCCGGCGGTTCTTCGGGCGGTTCTGCCGCTGCGGTGGCAGCAGATCTGTGTCTGGCGGCGACGGGCACCGACACCGGCGGGTCGATCCGCCAGCCAGCGGCGTTCTGCGGGATTACCGGGATCAAGCCGACCTATGGCCGGGTGTCGCGTTGGGGCGTGGTGGCCTATGCGTCGAGTTTGGATCAGGCGGGGCCGATGACCAAATCGGTGCGCGATGCAGCGATCATGCTGGGCGCGATGGCCGGACATGACGCGAAGGATTCGACATCTGCCGATCTGGCGGTGCCGAATTTTGAGGCGGCGTTGACCGGGGATATTCGGGGAAAGAAGATCGGTATTCCGCGCGAATACCGGCTGGACGGCATGCCGGCCGAGATTGCGGCGCTGTGGGACCGGGGCATGGATATGATGCGCGGGGCCGGAGCAGAGATCGTGGATATAAGCCTGCCGCATACGAAATATGCGCTGCCGACCTATTATGTGATTGCGCCCGCCGAGGCGTCGTCGAACCTCGCCCGCTATGACGGGGTGCGCTATGGGCACCGCGCGAAACTTGCGGCGGGCGATGGAATCACCGAGATGTATGAAAAGACCCGCGCCGAAGGGTTCGGGCCCGAGGTGCAGCGCCGCATCATGGCGGGCACCTATGTGCTGTCGGCAGGGTTCTATGACGCCTATTACAACCGGGCGCGCAAGGTGAGGGCGCTGATAAAGCGCGATTTCGAGCAGGCGTTCGCAGCGGGCATTGACGCGATTCTTGCGCCCACCACGCCGTCGTCTGCCTTTGGTCTGGGCGAGCAGGGCGGGGCGGACCCGGTCGAGATGTATCTGAATGACGTGTTCACGGTGACGCTGAACCTTGCCGGTCTGCCAGGGGTGGCGGTGCCCGTTGGGCTGGATGCCAAGGGCCTGCCGCTGGGATTGCAGCTGATCGGCCGGCCTTGGGAAGAGGCAGAGTTGCTAAATCACGCCTATGTGCTGGAGCAAGCAGCGGGTTTTGTGGCCAAGCCTGCCAAATGGTGGTAATTGCCGCCGTTGAATTAACCTTTGGGTCTGTCTGATCATGCGCGTTTCCCTGTTTTTGCTTTTGCCTTTGACCATCGCGGCCTGTGCGCCAGCGGTGCCGGACAGTGGGGCTGGGGTTGGGTTCCAAGACTATAACTCCTACATGCGAGAACGTGATGCTTCGGCGTCGCGCCCACAACCCATTGTGACGCCCGGCTTTTCCGCTGACCAGATCGGCGCGGCGATTGACCGGGCTGATGGTCGTGGCGGTATTGTCCCTTCGACAGGCCCGACGACGGGTGCCGTGATTGGTGCAACGGCGGTTGACACGTCAGCAAACCGTCCCCGCGGCAATGCGCCTGCAGGTATACGGGTGGAGTCCGGAGAAATGGCGCGGGCCGGGGGCGCGCGCATTTCAGACGAAAACGATTTTGACGCGGTTGCAGGCCGGGAAACCATCGAAAGCGACAGGGCCAGGATAGAGCGCAACCGTGCGCAGTATCAGGTCATCCAGCCCGGGGCCTTGCCCGTTCGCTCGGGGGCCGCAGGGCCGAATATTGTTGATTATGCGCTGGCCACCAGCCACCCGCGCGGAACGCAGCTCTACCGGCGCTCTGGCTTTGGCGGGGGTAATACGGCGGCGAAATGCGCAGGCTATGCTTCGCCGGATCTGGCGCAACAGGCGTTTTTGGAACGTGGCGGGCCAGAGCGTGACCGGCTGGGCCTTGACCCCGATGGCGACGGCTACGCCTGCGCCTGGGACCCGAGCCCCTACCGCCTGCGGTGAGTAAGCCTTCGTCCGATCAGGACGAGCGGCAGCCGTCGTCCATGATGGACGACCGGCGGCTATCGCCAAACTTTGGCGAGCGGCGCGGGGGGGCAGTGCCATCCCTGATCGTGATCCACTACACCGCGATGGAAAGCTGCGCCGCTGCCCGCGACCGACTGTGTGACCCCTTGGCCGAGGTGTCTGCGCATTGGCTGATCTCGCGCCATGGCACGATTGACGCCTTGGTCGATGAAGCCCATCGCGCGTGGCATGCCGGTGCGGGGGAATGGGGCGGGGTTGCGGATGTAAACTCGCATTCAATCGGGGTCGAGCTGGACAACCGTGGCAATGAGCCCTTCCCCGAACCGCAGATGGCGGCGTTGGAGCACGTGTTGCAGGGCATCATGACCCGCTGGTCTATCCCGCCACACCGGGTGATCGGTCATTCCGACATGGCGCCCGACCGTAAATCTGATCCCGGCACGCGCTTTGACTGGCAACGGCTGGCACGACAGGGCCTGTCGGTCTGGCCTGATCTCGCCACGCCGGGCGCTCCGGCGCGCGACTTCGTCTCGCAAGCCTGCCGCTTTGGCTACCCAGCATTGGGAGAAGACGTGGTGCTTCGGGCCTTTCGGTTGCGCTTTCGGCCCGGCGCAACCGGGCCAGTTTGTCTGGCGGATACAGCCATGGCCAACAACCTTGCACTGCGCTTTGGCGTTGACGAGGCAGACGCACAGGCGTAAGCGGTCCTCGCGCGGATGGCTGGATGACCGCGGGGGTGCAAACCTTCGAGGAAAGTCCGGACTCCATGAAGCAAGGGTGCCGGGTAACCCCCGGCGGGGGCAACCCCAGGGAAAGCGCCACAGAGAACAGACTTCCCTGTTGTTTGAGAAGGTTCGCCTTCGGCTTGGCAGGGAACAGGTGAAACGGTGGGGTAAAAGCCCACCGCGGGACTGGCAACAGAACCGGCACGGCAAGCCCCACCCGGAGCAACGCCAAATAGGGGCCTTGTGTGGAAAGGTCTGCGACGGTCAAAGGCGCAAGCCGGCGACGACAGCAGAGACCTCCACAGGGACGCTTCAGCCCAGAGGCCCGGGTTGGCAGCTTGACTGCATCTGGCAACAGATGTGGCAGAGGAATGGTCATCCAGAGGCGAAAGCCTTGGACAGAATCCGGCTTACAGGCCATCCGCGCATTTGTCCTACCCTTGCAAGGGGGCGTTGCCCCCTCGGCTTCGCCTCACCCCCAGGATATTTGAAAACAGAAAATGACCCTTACCTGTTCTTAAATATCCCCGCGCGGCGCGCACTGCCCGAGCCGGTTGCGGCACCGCCGCAGAGGCGAGATAAAAAGCTTGCGCGCACAGCGCGCTCAATAAGATCACAGGGGGCGACGTTTGGCTGTTGACTCTGACGGGGGCACGGGTAAAAGGCGGGCTTCAAGGATTTCGCGGGGCAACGGTGTTTCCCCGATGCAGGAGAGACGACTATGGCCAAACCGGCGACGATCAAGATCCGTCTGAACTCGACGGCTGGCACCGGGCATTTCTATGTCACCAAAAAGAATGCCCGGACCATGACCGAAAAGATGACGGTCCGCAAATATGACCCCGTCAAGCGGGAGCATGTCGAATACAAGGAAGGCAAGATCAAGTAAGATCGCGCTATTTTTTGACTGAGGGCCGCCTTTGGGCGGCCTTTTGCATTTTGAGGTCGTGGGGGAGGTTTTCTCCGTTGATCGCGGATGTTGCGGCGCTTTTCCGGTCAGTGCGGGGTCTTGTAGGGCGAGTCTGCGGGTCGCCCGTTGGCATCTGTCCAGCGCCGGGTTTCGGGGCTGCGGATGAAGTGTTGTACCCGGTCCTGATCGGGGTAGGTGATCACGTCGGATGGGCCACGGGTGCCGATCACCAGATAGCGGGCCTCGGCTGCGCTGTGGTTTTGCAGACAGTGGCCTTGCGGGCTGCCTGCCTTGAAGGTTGCGGTGTCGCCGGGGCGCATCAGGATGGTTGTGTCGCCCTCATACAGCGTGGCCTCTCCCGCCAGCATGTGGATCATCTCATCCTCATGTGCGTGCCAGTGTTTGATCGAGGACGCAGAGCCGGGCGGCAGGATCTCGATGAAGGCACCGAACTGGGTCAGCCCACCGGTGTCGGAAAGCAGATGCGCGCGGTAGGGGCCGCAGGGGCTGCCCTTGCCGTTGGACTGGTCGGTGAGCGTCTGGTCGAGGGGGAAATGCGGCATGCGGGCCTCCTTTGCGCCCAGAGTGGCGGGAGGGCTCGCAAAAGAAAAGGGCCACCCGAAGGCGGCCCGATCTGGTTGCTTTTTGTTCCGGGGTATCCGGGGTGTTATTCGCGGTTGCCCATGAAGGACAGCAGGAACATGAACATGTTGATGAAGTCGAGGTAGAGCCGCAGCGCACCCATGATCGCGGCTTTGCCAAGCCACTCATCATCCATCGATGCCGCATGCTGCACATACTCGTTCTTGATGCTTTGCGTGTCATAGGCGGTGAGGCCCGCAAAGATCAGGATGCCGATGACCGAGATCGCGAATTGCAGCGCCGAGGAGCCGAGGAAGATGTTCACGATCGACGCCACGATCAGGCCGATCAGACCCATCAGCAGGAACGTGCCCATGCCGGAGAGGTCTTTTTTGGTCGTGTAGCCGTAAAGCGACAGGCCGGCGAAGGCGACGGCGGTGGCAAAGAAGGTCTGCGCAATCGACACACCGGTGTAGACGGCGAAGATGAAGCTGATCGACAGGCCCATCAGGGCTGCGAAAGTGTAGAAGAACAACTGTGCTGCGGCTGCCGACAGACGGTTGATCATCGCGCTGAAGGCAAAGACCATGATCAGCGGCGCAAACATCACCACCCATTTCAGGGGCGTGCCGAAGATGGCGCTGATCATCGCATCGTTGGTGCCAACAGCCCAAGCGACACCACCCGTCAGCACCATGCCGACGGACATCAGCCCGTAAACTTTGTTCATATGGGCGCGCAGGCCCTCGTCGATCTGAGCGGCGCGGGCACCTGCGCCGGCCGTACGGATCGTTGTATAGTCAGCCATGTAAATGCCTCCGAAATTGACCCCGTGCCCCGCGCGGTTTGTCCGCACGGGATTTTATGGTGTTAATATCGGGAAGGATGCCGCCAATTTCAAGGATTTCCGACCGAAACATAAGTGGAAAAGCCCCAATTCGGTCGCGATCGTTGGCTTAGGCCAGAATACGGTTGTTCCAGTTGGCCGGAATGTCCCACATCGGGCGTTCGGCTTCGCTTACCGCCTGGTCGCGGGTGAGGCCGATATCAGCCAAGGTGCGGTCATCAAGCCGGGCGAGAAATTGGCGCTGGCGGTGCGCGGCAAGGGCCGAGCGCACGAGCGTCCAAAGGCGCGGGGCGCTACCAGCCGACTGCACGCGCCGGGTGGCAAGTGTGGCGGTGTGGAGCGAGGCAAACATAGTCTTTCCTTTCAGGATCATCATCAGGCGTGATGAGACGCGCTGTGGTCTCAAATCACTTGCCTCAGATAGCCGAATCAATGACATTAGGAAAGTGAATGCTTTTGAACTCTCATATCAGGATTTGTGATATGGCGCGTAATCTGGACCTGACCGCGCTGCGGTCTTTTGTGGCGGTGGCTGATGCCGGTGGGGTCACGCGGGCCTCGGGCTTTTTGAACCTGACGCAATCGGCGGTGTCGATGCAGATCAAGCGGCTGGAGGAGATGCTGGGCGTGGATGTGCTGGACCGCTCGGGCCGGCAGGTGGCCCTGACGGCGGCGGGGGAGCAGTTGTTGGGCTATGCGCGGCGGATGCTGGCGATGAATGACGAAGTGATGGGCCGCCTGACCCGTGATCCACATGAGGGTGAGGTGGTTCTCGGCGTGCCGCATGATATCGTCTACCCGGTGATCCCGCAGGTGTTGCAGCATTTCGCGCGTACTTTCCCGCGGATGAAAGTGTCGTTGATTTCGTCCTTTACACGCGTGCTGAAGGCGCAGTTCGGGCGCGGCGAGTGCGACATTATCCTGACGACAGAGGACACGATGGAACCGGGCGGCGTGACGCTGGCCGAATTACCCTTGGTCTGGGTTGGCGCGCCGGGGGGTATTGCGTGGAAGGGGCGACCGTTGAAGCTGGCCTATGAGCATAACTGCATTTTCCGCCAGGGCGTGCAGGCGGCGCTGGATGATGCGGGCATCGCCTGGCAGATGGCGGTCGAAAGCGACAGCACCCGCACGATTGAGGCCAGCGTCAGCGCAGACCTTGCCGTGCATACCGTGCTGGCCGGATCAGAGCCGCCCTATGTGGAGCGGATCAGTCATGGTGGTACCTTGCCGGACCTGAAACGGATGAAGGTGAACATGTATGTTGCAGACCCGGTGCACAGCCCTGTGGTGCTGGAAATGGCAGCGATGATCCAGCGGGCCTATCTGTCGCGAGGCGTGGGACGCGCGGCAGGGTAAGCCCGCCCGCGATGGCAAAGCTGACCACGCCGCAGTGGCCCGAGCCTTTGTGCACTGCACCCTTTTCAGGCGTTGGCCAAAGCCAGATGATGTGCGTGGCGCGGGTCATCCTCGGCCCTTAGGCCGGCTTTGGCGGCCAGTTGCGCAACGTAATCGGCGCAGCACAGGTGGTGCAGGCGGGTAACGCCGGGCAGGGCCATCATCGCGGCATGAGCGTCATCAAACGCGCGGGCATGCAGCAAGGCGCTGTCATCTGGCACTTCATTCCTGTTGTAGCGGTCAAAAAAGCCGTCGGTATAGCGATCTTTGCCCGCAACCGAAGACAGCGTCCCCTTTTTCAGACGGAAGCTTTCTTCGGACCGGATCATGTAATGGTTCATCTGCGCCGTCGCATGGCTGACCCGGTTCATCGGAACGCGGCGCAGGTAGTCGCCACCCGGCTGCCATTCGGGCAGATCCTCGCCATCGGCATTGACCCAGCGCATCCCCGGTTGCCCCCAGCGGGACGCCCGGCGCGGCAGCAACCGTTTTGGTCCATGTTCGGCCAGCCGCCGGAACCAGCCCGGATGCGCATGGATGGTCTTGACCCATGTTGACGGGAAGTCCTGGCTTTCACTGGTGGAAAGGAACTGGCGATGCGTCAGTCCATCTTGCCACGCGACCCGCCCCGAGGTTCCGAATACCCGCCAGTTGATCGCCATGCCCAGAAAATCGGCGTTCGGCGGGATCAGGTCATCTATCCGCCCGGTGCCCCGGTGAATGACCAGAAACTCATCCACGTCGCAGACCAGCACCCAATCGGCCTCGCTGACCTGCGGCAGTGCCTTTGCCGCCTCGAGCTTGCGGGCGCAGATATTGGTGCGGTCGGGAACATCGTGGCGCAGATGCGTGACGCCCATAGGTGCCAGCGCATCCAACAATGCGGGAGAGTGATCGGTGCAATCATTGGTGACCACAACAATATCGGTAAAGCCCAGACGCCGGTACCACGCCACCCATTCGACCAGAAAAGGCCCTTCGTTGCGGACAGAAGAAACGACTGTAAAGCGCATGGTGGCTTCCTTTTCCCGCCCGATGCTTGACGGCTGTGGCCCGCTTCGTCAAGGAAGGGGCAACAGGAGTGCGCAATGAAACTGATCGTCGGGCTTGGCAATCCGGGTGCGAAATACGCAGGCAACCGGCACAACATCGGCTTCATGGCCGTGGAACGCATCGCTGCGGACCATGGGTTTGGTCCATGGAAGTCTGTGTTCAAGGGTGAGGCCGCCGAGGGGCGGCTGGGCACGGAAAAGGTGCTGCTGCTGAAACCCGGCACCTTCATGAACCTGTCGGGTCAGTCGGTGCAGGGGGCGATGGCGTTTTACAAGCTGGGGCTGGACGATATCACAGTGCTGCATGACGAACTGGACCTTGCCCCCGGAAAATGCCGGATCAAGCAGGGCGGCGGCCATGCCGGGCACAATGGTTTGCGCTCTATCAGCGCAACGGTGGGCGAGGGCTATGGCCGCGTGCGGCTGGGCATCGGGCATCCGGGCCACAAGGATGCGGTGGCGGCCTATGTGCTGCACGACTTTGCCAAAGCCGATCAGGATTGGCTGGATGATCTATTGCGCGGCATCTCAGACGGTGCGCCCCATCTGGCGGCCGGGGACGGGCAGAAGTTCATGAACGCGGTCGCCCTGCGTGTGGCGCCGCCCCGGTCTTCGGACAGGGCCAAATCTGCGGTCTCTGCCGCGCCTCAGGCGAAGTCAGCGCCAGAGGCAAAGCCCGCGCCTGTGGTGCAAGACGTGGACAGTCGTAGCCCGATGCAAAAGCTTCTGGACCGGTTTCGTCAGGGGTAGCGGGCAAGAGCGCTCCGCGCGGGAGTATTTGCAAAGCAGCAAACTCATCGGGTGTGGACCTTTGCCGCTGGCGTGCCTAGCTATTGGGGCAAAGGAGACCCCAATGACCATTTTAGGCACTATTTTCGCGCAAGACTGGACCACGCCCTTTGGCTTGCCGCCGTTTGACCAGATCCGGGATGAGGATTTCGCCCCTGCATTTGACGCGGCCCTGACCGAGGCGCGGGTGAATATCGCGGCGATCGCTGATAGCACCGATGCGCCGACATTTGCCAATGTGATCGAGGCGTTGGAACTGGCTGAGGGCGCTTTGGACCGGGTGGCGGGGGTGTTCTACAACCTGTCGGGGGCAGATTCGAATGAGGCGCGCGAAGCCTTGATGCGCGATTTGGCCCCGAAGATGAGCGCGTTTTCATCGGAAGTGTCGAACAACAAGGCGCTGTTTGCCCGCATTGAGACCTTGTGGCAGGGGCGCGATGGCCTTGAGCTGACGCCCGAACAGATGCGCGTGCTGACGCTGTATCGCCAGATGTTCGTCCGCTCTGGCGCGCTGCTGGAGGGGGCTTCGGCGGAGCGGTTGACGGGGGTGAAATCGCGCCTTGCCGTGCTGGGTACCCAGTTCAGCCAGAACCTTTTGGCGGATGAGCGGGACTGGTTCATGCCCTTGGCCGAGGCTGATCTGGAGGGATTGCCGGAGTTTGTGGTGGCAAGCGCCCGCGCTGCCGGGCAGGAGCGCGATGCCGCTGGGCCGGTCGTCACGCTGAACCGCAGCCTGATTGTGCCGTTTTTGCAGTTTTCCCCGCGCCGGGCGCTGCGCCAGCGGGCTTATGAAGCGTGGGGCGCGCGCGGGGCCAATGGCAACGCCCATGACAACCGCGCCATTGCTGCCGAAACTCTGGCGTTGCGGAACGAGCGGGCAACGCTTTTGGGCTACGCCAGCTTTGCGGATTACAAGCTGGAGCCGGAGATGGCCAAGACGCCTGCCGCGGTGCGTGATCTTTTGATGCGGGTCTGGGGGCCAGCCCGCACCAAGGCCGAAGCGGATGCGGCGGTGCTGGAGGCAATGCTGCGGGCTGACGGCATCGACGGGCCTCTGGAGCCATGGGACTGGCGCTATTACAGCGAAAAGCGGCGCCGGGCAGAGCATGATCTGGACGAGGCTGTGCTGAAACCCTTTTTGTCCCTGGATGCGATGCTGGCGGCGCAGTTTGACTGTGCCAACCGGCTGTTCGGGTTGGAATTCCGGGAAATGGAAGGGCCGTTTTACCACCCGGATGTGCGGGGATGGGAGGTGACACGCAAGGGCGCGCATGTAGCGGTGTTCCTCGGCGACTATTTCGCCCGCGGGTCCAAGCGGTCGGGCGCGTGGTGTTCGGCGATGCGCTCGCAGCGTAAGCTGGGCGGTGAGGTGCGGCCGATTGTCGTCAATGTCTGCAACTTCGCCAATGGCGATCCGGCGCTTTTGTCCTATGATGACGCCCGCACGCTGTTTCACGAATTTGGCCATGCATTGCATCAGATGCTGTCGGACGTGACCTATGGCTTTATCTCGGGCACCTCTGTTGCGCGCGATTTCGTCGAGCTGCCAAGCCAGCTTTATGAGCATTGGCTGGAGGTGCCAGCGGTTTTGGAGCGACACGCGCGCCATTGGCAGACGGGCGAGCCGATGCCTGCGGCGATGCTGAAGCGACTGCTGGACGCGGGCACCTATGATCAGGGCTTTGCCACGGTAGAATTTGTGGCCAGCGCGTTGGTGGATCTCGCGTTTCACGAAGGCCCGGCCCCGGCGGACCCGATGCAAAAGCAAGCCGAGGTGCTGGAGGCGCTGGGAATGCCGCGCGCCATCCGCATGCGGCACGCAACACCGCATTTCGCGCATGTGTTTTCCGGTGACGGTTATTCGTCGGGCTATTATTCCTACATGTGGTCGGAAGTGATGGACGCTGACGCCTTTGCCGCGTTTGAGGAAGTCGGCGATCCTTTTGATCCGGCCACTGCCGCCCGGCTGGAGCGTTATATCCTTTCGGCGGGCGGGTCCGATGATGCCGAGCGGTTGTATATGCAATTCCGTGGCAAGATGCCGGGCGTTGAAGCGCTGCTGAAAGGCCGTGGCTTGCTGGACGCGGCTTAACGGCCCCACATGGTTGAAGCGGAGCGTCCGCCTAAGGGGCGGACGCACGCTTTTTGTCTCGTCGTCGGGCTGCGCCTCCTCCTCGGGGAAAAAGGTGCCGCGCTGACCTACGCTGTGCTGTCAGTTTGTCTGTCAAACCATGCATATTTGCGTGGTGAGCCACAGTCCCCCAACTTGTCCACAGAAGATTTGCCAAGAAAACGCTTTACAGGGTTTCGCTTCTGCAACACCATATCTAGTATGGCGCTGTCGGGTAATCGCAGAGCCTTGCCAGACACCCAGCATTTCGTGGGTCAGCCCCCGCGAAAGGCATCATCAAGAGGCCGGGCAATGTCACTTTCCGAAGATTTCATGTCATACGACGATATGCACCCTATCGACATCGTCGAAACCCTTGCCGAACACCATGCGTGGGAGTTTGACCGGGTAACCGATGACCAGATCGCGATGGCGGTCGAAGGGCAGTGGCGCACCTATTCTCTGACCCTTGCTTGGTCGGCACAGGATGAGACATTGCGCCTGATCTGCACGTTCGAGATGGAGCCGCCCGAGGGCAAGCTGCCAGGTCTTCTGGATGTGCTGAACCGCTGCAACGATATGGTCTGGACCGGTGCATTCACCTATTGGACCGAACAAAAGCTGATGGTCTGGCGCTATGGACTGGTGCTGGCCGGTGGGCAGGTTGCGGGGCCGGAGCAGATTGACCGGCTGATCTCCAGCGCGGTGATGGCGGCGGAACGCTTCTATCCGGCGTTCCAGTTGGTGGGATGGGGCGACAAGACTCCTGCCGATGCGATGAAGGTTGCCATTGCCGAGGCCTATGGCCGCGCCTAACCTTGCCCCACCAAGACGGGGATTGAGATGAATATGGAACTGATCAACCGCCGGGGCCTTGTGCTGCTGGGGTGCGGGAAGATGGGTTCGGCCATGCTGGAAGGCTGGCTGAACAACGGCTTGTTGCCGGCGGCTGCATGGGTGATAGACCCAAACCCTTCAGACTGGCTCAAGGCCCTTGCGCAGAAGGGGCTGACCCTTAATGGCGGCATGCCTGATGCCCCGGCGGTCGTGCTGATCGCGGTCAAGCCGCAGATGATGGGCGATGCGTTGCCGCAGATTGCCGGGTTCGGGGGGGGCGACACGCTCATCGTGACTGTGGCGGCCGGCACGACGATTGCCACCTATGAAGCGGCCTTTGGTCCCGGCACTCATATTGTGCGCGCGATGCCCAACACGCCTGCATCCGTAGGGCGCGGGATCACGGCGATTGTCGGCAATGCCGCCGCCCTGCCTGCTGATCTGGATCTTGCTGAAGCTCTGCTGTCGGCGGTGGGGCAGGTGGTCCGGCTGGACGGCGAGCATCAGATGGACGCGGTGACTGCGGTTTCAGGCTCTGGCCCGGCCTATGTTTTTCACCTCATCGAGGCTCTGGCGGCGGCGGGCGAGGCAGAGGGCCTGCCCGCCGGTCTTGCCATGCAACTGGCCCGCGCTACCGTGACCGGCGCGGGGGAGTTGGCGCATCTCGCGCCTGAAACTGCATCACAGCTGCGCATCAACGTCACATCGCCCGGCGGCACGACGGCAGCGGCGCTGTCGGTTCTGATGGCGCCGGACACGGGTTTTCCGGCCCTGCTGCGCCATGCTGTCAAGGCCGCTGCCGACCGGGGGCGGGAGCTGGGCAAATGATCAGCTATGATGATTTCCAAAAGGTCGATATCCGCGTGGGCGTGATCACCCGCGCCGAACCGTTTCCCGAGGCGCGCAAACCCGCCATCAAACTTTGGCTGGATTTCGGCGGTGAGATTGGTGAAAAGCGGTCGAGCGGGCAGCTGACGCGGCACTATACGCCAGAGACGCTGATCGGGCGTCAGGTGGTTGCCGTAGTCAATTTCCCACCCAGACAAATCGGCAAGGTGATGTCTGAAGTGCTGGTTCTTGGGGTTCCTGATGCGGAGGGTGAGGTGGTGCTGCTGACGCCCGATCAAACTGTGCCTGTGGGCGGAAGGATGTTCTGATGAAACTGCTGATCACGCGCCCCTTGCCCGAAACGGTGGTTGATGCCGCCCGCGCCCGGTTTGATGTGACACTGCGCAAACACACGATGCCGCTGACGGGCGATGAACTGCGCGCGGCCTTGCGCGATTTCGACCTGATCCTGCCCACGCTGGGCGACCGGTTTCAGGCGGATGTCTTTGCCGACGTGCCTGCCCCCCGCGCCCGGATGCTGGCGAATTTCGGCGTGGGCTACAACCATATCGATGTCACCGCCGCCCGCGCCGCCGGGTTGGTCGTTTCAAACACGCCCGGCGCTGTCACTGATGCGACGGCTGATATTGCCCTGACGCTAATTCTGATGACCGCGCGCCGCGCCGGAGAGGGCGAGCGCATGGTGCGTGCGGGTCTGTGGGAAGGTTGGCACCCGACCCAGATGCTGGGGATGAATGTCTCGGGCAAGCGTATTGGCATCATCGGCATGGGGCGCATTGGCAAGGCAATTGCAAAACGCGCGCAGGCCGGGTTCGGGATGGAGGTGGTGTTCTACAACCGCTCGCCCGTGGCCGAAGCCGGTGTGCCTGCACGTCAGGTCAGCCTGTCCGAGGCCATGGCTGCCGATGTGGTGGTGCTGGCCGTGCCCGGAGGCAAGGACACCCATCATCTGATCAACGCGGGGACATTGTCGCAGATGTTGCCACACGCCATCCTTGTGAACATCAGCCGCGGCGATGTGGTGGACGAGGCCGCTCTTGCCGCAGCGCTGGTTGCGGGCCAGCTTGCCGGTGCGGGGCTGGATGTCTATGAGTTCGAACCACAGATCAACCCTGAGCTGCTGGCCTTGGAAAATGTCACGCTGCTGCCGCATCTTGGCACGGCCGCCTTGGATGTACGCAGCAACATGGGAATGATGGCGGTGGATAACCTCATCGCCTTTGCCGATGGACGCGCGCTGCCCAATCCGGTGTAAGAGGCGTGGTTTTACCTTTCTGAAATACTCCCGTCGGAGCCTCCGGCGGGAGTATTTTGAAAGCAGCAATTCGCTGGAAGAGCGTGGGTTGCCGGACGTTCGGGGTGAGCGAAACCAACGGTGGCCACGCCGGATTTGATCAGGTGAAGCCTGCCTTGATCCGCGCCAGTTCCTTCCGTATTTCCTGCCCGTGCTGGTCAAGCAAGGGCGGCGGCAAAACGGTGGTGTGGGCCGCGCCGTCAAAGCTGTAGGGCGCGCGGACGGTGGTGAAGGTGCCCATCTGCGCATGGTCGGCACTGACCTTGATGCAGAGATGGCGGGCCTGCGGATCCTCCAGCGCTTCATCGCTGTCATAGGCGGGGGCATAGGGGACTTCGGCAGCCTCGAGTGCGGCGCACCAGTGATCCCGGGGCTTCTGTCTGAAGATTGGTGTCATAAGGCTGATCAGGTCGTCCTGATGCTTGATCCGCTCCAACCGGTCGGCAAAGCGAGGGTCGGTCGCCAGGTGGGGCTGGGCGGTCGCTTCCAAAAATCCGGTCCAGAATTTTGGCGGGCTGGACATGTGGATGGCAACCCATTTCCCGTCGGCACATTCAAAGGTGTAGGACTGGCTGACCACGGGGCGGGACAGCGGGCCCATCACCTCGTTCACCGAGTAAAAATGGGTGAAGCTGTCCAGATTGAAATGGCACATTGCCTCGAGCATCGAGATATCAAGCCGGCTGCCCTTTCCGGTTTGCCCTCGGTCTACCAGAGCGGCGAGGATGCCGGTCGCGGCATAGTGCCCGGTGACCGCATCGGCGATGGCCGGGCCGATCACCCGCGGGTTGGTGGGCGGTGTCATCAGACGCAGGAATCCGCTGGCCGCTTGCGCCACTGTGTCATAGGTCGGCCGGTCGCGGGCCGGACCCGACGTACCAAAGCCGGAAATGGCGCAATAGATGATGCGCGGATTAATGGCGCGCAGATCATCCTCGCCTGCGCCCAGTTTCTCGGCCACGCCGGGGCGGAAATTCTGGATGAACACATCCGCGCTCGCGATCAGATCATTGAACACAGCTAGATCTTCGGGTGCTTTGGTATCAAGCGCGATAGAGCGTTTGTTGCGGTTGTAGGTTTGGAAATGCGGGGAATAAAGCCCGCCTTTGAAGGCGCGGAACGGGTCGCCCTCGCCGGGGCGTTCGACCTTGATCACATCGGCGCCAAGATCGGCCAATTGCATAGCCGCCGCAGGGCCGGTGATATAGGTGCCCATTTCGATGACGCGGATGTTCCTGAGCGGCCTCATTTCGTGGTCAACCCGTCGTAGGTAATCGCCAGATCGGCGTTGTGCGACAGGATGAAACCGATGGGGCGCTGCGATTCTTCGTACAGATGCGCGGCGAGTCCACCGGCACGGGCGAGCAGCGGTACGGCCTTCATCGCCTCCAGCGGCCAGCCTGCATCAAGGATCACCGCCGGGATCGCGCCCGAGACGTTGATTGGCAGCGGGCGGTTCATGATGCCGGGCGCCTTGGCCCCCAGAAGACGCAAGGCCGTTACATGCTGGCCGGACACACCGATTTTGTCTGCGATTTCAAGCAGTTTTTCTGCGCGTGGATCGCCCGAGCTATGCTGCGGATGGCCAAGGCCGGGCACCTTCTGGCGCGCGGCTTTCAGGGCTTCAAGTGAGGCGACAGCGGCGGCCTCGTCGCCGCCTGCGGCGACAACCTCGACCAGATAGCGCCCCGCCGTTTCCGAAGAACCGGCCACCACCGACCCCATGCCCAACAGCCCGGCCGCCATCGCGCCCTGCCATGCCTCGGGCGCGGCGGCCAGCGTCATCCGTGCGGCCTGAACCGAAGGCACCAGCCCATGTTCGGCAATCGCCACCAGACAGGCGTTCATCATCGTTTTCTGGGTGTCGGTCGGGCGTATCCCGCAGACCAAGAGCCAGAAGTAGTCGGTAAAGTCGATCTCCCCGATCAGGTCTGATACCAGATCATGGCCCCGCACGGTGATCGAATCCTCGTCCGACGTGGCAATGGCCGTCCGGGCGTTGTCCTGCTTTCCGATCCTCATTGCGGGCTTCCCTTTTCGCATTGCGAATAAAAATTCACTTGCCGAATATTATGGAGCGTTCTAACTTTCCGTCAACAGCAGATTTCCGGGGGAGAGCTACGCCGTGAAAGAGATCAATCAGTTCACACTGGCAGAAGCGGTCAAAGAGTCGTTCCGGACAAAAGAGGGCAGCCGGTTCAAATTTCTGCTCGAGGGTTTCATTGACCATCTGCACGACTATACCCGCGAAGTGAACATGACCCATGAGGAGTGGATGGGTATTCTGATGTTCCTCTACGATTGCGGGCAGATATCAACGCCTGAGCGGCATGAGTTCATCTTGCTGTCGGATGTGCTGGGTCTGTCTGCGCTGGTTGACATGATCAATACCCGTGGCGGATCGACCGAAGGATCGAACCTTGGCCCGTTCTATCTGGACAATGCGCCCACGTTGGACTTGGGGGGCGATCTGGCCAAGGGGCGCGATGGGGCGACCATTCTGGTGCATGGCGTGGTACGTGATTCGCTGGGAAACCCGCTGGCGGGGGCGTTGATTGACACATGGCAGGCGGATGGGTCGGGCACGTATCCTATTCAGGAGCAAGCTTCAGGACAGAACAAGTATGATCTGCGCGGATTGATCACCACCAATGATATTGGTGAATATTGGTATACCACAGTGCTGCCCAAACCGTACACCGTGCCCTATGATGGCCCCGTGGGGCATCTGTTACGAGCGGGAAACCGGCACGCATGGCGGGCAGCGCATCTGCACTACATCGTGCGCGCCAAAGGCTACCGCGCCATTACGACCGAGCTTTTCTTTGAAAACACCGAATACATCGACAATGACGCGGTCTTCGGGGTGCGAAAATCATTGATCGCCAAGCTGGAACCAGTGAAAAAGACCGACACCCTTCCCGCAACCGAACAAAAGCCGGATGCCAAGTGCCGCTTTGATTTCGTTCTTGCACCAGAGGGTTAAGTCATGGACGGGAGTGGCACGATGGAATCGGAACGGCCGGCAGAGTTTGTCGAGGCGCTGGCCAAGGGGCTGGCGGTGCTGGAATGTTTTGATGCCGCCCATCCCGACATGACCCTTTCAGAGATCGCTCGTCGCGTCGGACTGTCACCCGCTGCTGCACGGCGCAGTCTGATCACGCTGGGCGCGCTTGGCTACGTGGGCCAGAACGGCAAGCGGTTTCATCTGCGGCCAAAGGTCATGAGTCTTGGGTCGGGGTTCTATTTCGCCGCCCGTATTGATGAATTGCTGCTGCCGGAACTGCGCAAGATTGTCGAGGCGCATGGCGATGCCGCCTCTGTTGCGATGCTGGACGGGGCCGATGTGATCTATATTGCGCATCATTCCACCCAACGCGCGCGGCGGGCAACGGCGGTGGTGGGCGCGCGCTATCCGGCACATGCCACCAGTCTGGGGCGGGTGCTCATGGCGGGCTTGGATGACGCGGCACTGGAGCGGACGCTGGCGGCTATGACGCCGGTGGCCCTGACCTCACGCACCGTGACCAGCAAAGTGGCGCTGCGGGCGCTGGTGGATCAGGTGCGCGAGACGGGATTTGCTACCACGGTCGATCAGTTGGACTACGGGATTACCGCCTTGGCAGTGCCCATTCGATGTGCTGAAGGGCATGTCGTGGCCGCTCTGAATTCATCGGGATATTCTGGGATGGTGACGCCGGATGAGATGGTTGCCAACCGCCTAGCCGATTTGCGCGCGGCGGCTAGCCGGATTGGTGCCGCGGCGGCGCGGGTGCCGGCACTTTCGGCGGTTTTTGACACGCGCTAGGGCCGGCCCTTTTGCGAGGGCGATCTTTGTCTTGTGATCAATGCGAACAAAATTTCGCTATACGAAAATCTGGGAGGATTAAGGGATGTGCAAAGTCTGTGATACCCGTACCAAGGCCCCGGCTGACAGCGGCGGCGCGTCTGCCACGCGCCCGGCTGTGGGTGCCCTGTCGGTAGCGCCCATGCCAGTGGGGATCGGCCAGCCGGGTCGGCGCACGCTGATCAGGGGCGGTCATGTGCTGTCGATGGATGCCGCTGTGGGCAACTTTGCCAAGGGAGATGTGCTGATGGAAGGGGCAAAGATCGTGGCCGTCGCGGCGCAGATCGACGCGGGCGACGCGGCCGTGATTGATGCCACCGGCCATGTGGTGATGCCGGGGTTCATCGACACCCATCACCACCAGTTTGAAACCGCCCTGCGCAGTCTGCTGTCGGATGCGATTCTGGTCAACGATGGCCGCCCGGAGAGCACTGCCAACTATTACGAATGGATGCTCCAAAAGTTCTCGGTGCTGTATCGGCCGCAGGATGTCTATATTTCGGAATTGTTCGGCGGCATCGCACAGATTGATGCGGGTGTGACCACGGTGATGGATGTCAGCCAGATCCATCACAGCCCCGAACACACCGACGCCGCGATCAGTGCGTTGCGCGATACCGGACGCCGGGCGGTGCTGGGATACTTTGAAGGCTGGGGCGATTTGGCCAAGTATCCGGGCGACGCGCGACGGGTAAAAACCGAGCATTTCTCGAGTGATAACCAGCTTTTGTCGATGGTTATGGGGGGCGAGATCTATCTGCCGTTCCACGAGGAAGCATGGGCCATAGGGCGGGAGTTGAGCATTCCGATTGCCTTGCATGTGGTGGGTACGTTCGGCATGCAGCCGACCTTTGACGGGCTGGCGATGGCGGGGAAGTTTGGCCCTGATAACATCTTCATCCATATGACGGGGATGAGCGATCTGGCATGGAAGGCGGCGGCGGATGCGGGGGCGCATATCTCGCTTTCGGTGCCGATCGAGATGCAGATGCGCCATGGCAACCCGCCGCTGCAACAGGCGCTGGATATGGGGATGCAGCCGTCGCTTTCGACCGATGTGGAATGCACCATGACGGCGGATATGTTCACGCAGATGCGGTCCACCATCACGCTGCAACGGATGATCGCCAACGAAAAGGCGCTGCGGGGCGAGGAGTATCCAAAGCTGCTGTCGGCGCTGGACGTGATCCGCTTTGCCACGGTGGAAGGGGCCAAGGGTCTGAAGCTGGATCATAAAACCGGTACCCTGACTCCGGGCAAAGAGGCCGATATCATCCTGCTGGACGCAACCGCGCTGAACGTGGCCCCACTCAACCATGTGCCGGGGGCCGTGGTCACGCTGATGGAGCGGTCCAACGTGTCGACCGTGATCTGCGCGGGCGTGGTGCGCAAGTGGCAGGGTATGATGCTGGGCCATGACATCGCCAAACTGCGGGCCGAGCTGGAGGCGAGCCGCGACTATCTGTTCGAGGCGGCGGGTGTTGAACAGGATCTGTTCCGCACCTGACCCAAGGTATGGGTCTGCCGCTGCGCCCGGCCCGGTCGTGGCGGCAAACGATTGAAAACGCAGAAAATTTCCGGTGTGTTTTGAGGCTGCGCCACGTCTGGTTCGTGTATGGCCTGCGTGATGACGTTGGTGCGCGGCAATGGCCGGTCAGATCGGGCCTTCCTTGACCGATTCCATCGCCACATAGGTTGAGGTGCTGGTGACATGGGGCAGGGCGCTGATGCGCTCTGCCAGCACGCGGCGATAGGCCTGAATATCTGCCGTGCGCACTTTCAGCAGGTAATCGAACCGGCTGGCGATCATGTGGCATTGCTCGACTTCGGGCACTGTCATCACTGCCTTGTTGAAGGCTTGCAACGCAGCTTCGCGGGTGTCGGCCAGCTTGACCTCGACAAAGGCGACATGAGCTTGCCCCATTTTGATAGGGTCCAGTCCGGCGCGGTAGCCGGTGATTACGCCCAATTCCTCTAGTCGTTTCATCCGCGCTTGGGTCGGGCTTTTTGATAGCCCGATACGGCGGGCGAGTTCTACCGCGCTGATCCGGCCCTCGGTGGACAGGACGCGCAGGATGGCGTGGTCGAAACGGTCCAGATCGGGTTCTGCAGTTGGCATCGAAAATTCCCTGATTTGCGGGCGGAATGGCTTTGGCAGGCATGATAATCGGGTGAACAGCCTTTGAATAGCGCGGTATGATGATCCAAACAGGAGATGCCAGATGCCGCATGAGTCCCCCGCCCTTGCCATGATGATCATACAGAATGAGGCGCTGCGCGATGAGGCAGCGCTGGTGCAGTCGCTGATCGCCGAGGCCGCATTGCCAGCCGAGGCGCGGGTGGCGATTTCGGCTCAGGGGGCCGATCTGGTGAGCCGCATCCGCAAAAGCGCCAAGCCGGGGTTGATGGAGGTTTTCCTCGCCGAATACGGCCTTTCCACCGATGAAGGCATCGCGCTGATGTGTTTGGCCGAGGCACTGTTGCGGGTGCCCGATGCGGAAACCATGGATGCGCTGATCGAGGACAAGATCGCGCCAAGCGACTGGGGGCGGCATCTGGGGCGGTCGGCGTCTTCGTTGGTGAATGCGTCTACATGGGCCTTGATGCTGACGGGCAAGGTGCTGGACGACCGCGAGCCGGGGGTGGTTGGGCACCTGCGCGGCGCGGTCAAACGGCTGGGTGAGCCGGTGATCCGGCGCGCGGTGGCGCAGGCGATGAAAGAAATGGGCCGCAATTTCGTGCTGGGCGAGACGATTGAGCGCGCGATGGACCGGGCGCGTGATCTTGAGGGCAAGGGCTATACCTATAGCTATGACATGCTTGGGGAAGCGGCCCGCACCGAAGGCGATGCGCGGCGGTATCATCTGGCATATACGCGCGCCATCACGGCAATAGCGGGTGCCGCCAAGGGCAACGACATACGCGCCAATCCGGGCATTTCGGTCAAGCTGTCGGCGCTGCATCCGCGCTATGAGGTGGCCAAGCGCGCGCGGGTGATGGCGGAACTGGTGCCGCGGGTGCGCGCACTGGCGGGGCTGGCGCGTGCGGCGGGCATCGGATTCAACATCGACGCCGAGGAAGCCGATCGGCTGGAATTGTCGCTGGAGGTGATCGAGGCGGTGCTGGCCGATACCTCGCTTGCCGGTTGGGACGGGTTTGGCGTGGTGGTGCAGGCTTATGGTCGGCGCGCAGGCGCGGTGATTGACTGGCTGCACGACACTGCGGAACGGCTGGACCGCAAGCTGATGGTGCGGCTGGTCAAGGGCGCCTATTGGGACGCCGAGGTCAAGCGGGCGCAGGTGCTGGGGCTGGAGTCTTTCCCGGTGTTCACCCGCAAAGAGGCGACGGACGTGTCCTATATCGCCAATGCGCGCAAACTGCTGGGTATGACCGACCGGATTTATCCGCAATTTGCCACGCATAATGCGCATACGGTCGCGGCGGTGCTGCACATGGCCGAAGACATGGGCGTGGATGCGATGGCCTATGAGTTCCAGCGCCTGCATGGCATGGGCGAGCGGCTGCATGATATTGTGTTGAGTGACCACGGCACGCGCTGCAGGATCTATGCGCCGGTGGGGGCGCATCGTGACTTGCTGGCCTATCTTGTGCGGCGATTGCTGGAGAACGGGGCCAACAGCAGTTTCGTCAACCAGATCGTGGATGAGGATGTGCCACCCTTGCGCGTCGCCGCCTGCCCGTTGACGGCGGTGGTGGGGCTGACCCTGCCCAACAAGGCGCTGCTGACCGGGCCGGAGCTGTTTGGCGACCGCCGCAATGCGCGCGGGTTTGACCTGAGCGCCGCGCCGGATCTGGCGGCGGTGGAGGCAGCGCGCGCGCCGTTTGCCGATGTGGTGTTTGAGGCGGCCCCGATGCTGGCAGGCCGGGCTGCGGGCGGGTTGCGGCATGAGGTGCTGAACCCGGCCACGGCTGCGCGGGTGGGGTTTGTGACGGATGCGGCGGGGCCGGATGTGGATACCGCGCTGCGTCTGGCCGAGCCATGGGCGGCAGAGGCCAGGGTGCGGGCCGACGTGCTGCACCGGGCGGCCGATCTGTATGAGGCGGAGTTTGGGCCAATCTTTGCGCTCTTGGCGCGGGAGGCGGGCAAAACCCACGCCGATGCGGTGTCAGAACTGCGCGAGGCGGTGGATTTCCTGCGCTATTATGCCGATGGGGCGGCGGCGCTTTGCCACCCCGCGCGGGGTGTCTTTGCTTGCATCAGCCCGTGGAACTTTCCGTTGGCGATTTTCTCTGGGCAGATCGCGGCGGCGCTGGCGGCTGGAAACGCGGTGCTGGCCAAACCTGCGGAACAGACACCGCTGATCGCGGCGTTTGCGGTGGGTTTGCTGCACAAGGCGGGCGTGCCGGTATCGGCTTTGCAGCTGTTGCCGGGTGATGGCGCAGTCGGGGCGATGCTGACGGCGGATACGCGGGTGGCGGGGGTAGCCTTTACCGGCGGCACGGATACCGCAATGAAGATCAGGGCCAGCATGGCCGAACATATGGCCCCCGGCGCGCCGTTGATCGCCGAAACGGGTGGTTTGAATGCGATGGTTGTCGACTCGACCGCGCTGCCAGAACAGGCCGTGCGCGACATTCTGGCATCCAGCTTTCAGTCGGCGGGGCAGCGCTGTTCGGCGCTGCGGTGCCTGTATGTGCAGGAAGACATTGCCGATACGGTGCTGGAGATGTTGTTCGGCGCGATGGACGATCTGAGCCTTGGCGATCCGTGGGATCTGGCGACCGATGTGGGACCGGTGATCGACGCTGAGGCACAGGCGGGAATTGCGGCCTATGTGGCGCAGGCCCGCGCCGAGGGGCGGGTGATGAAGGAAATGGCGGCACCTCGGGGGGGCACGTTTGTGGGCCCTACGGTGATCCGGGTGCCGGGCATTGCGGCCATGGCGCGCGAAATTTTTGGCCCGGTGCTGCATGTCGCAACGTTCAGGGCGGTCGATCTGGACCGGGTGATCGGGGCGGTGAATGCCACCGGGTACGGGCTGACCTTTGGTCTGCACACAAGGATTGACGACCGGGTGCAGCAGGTGGTGGCGGCCCTGCGCGTGGGCAATATCTATGTCAACCGTAACCAGATTGGCGCGGTGGTGGGCAGCCAGCCCTTTGGTGGTGAGGGGTTGTCGGGCACCGGGCCAAAGGCAGGCGGGCCGCATTACCTGCATCGTTTCACCCGCGCGGCAGCGCCCGAAAACGCGGGGAATACCGCTTCGGCGGTGACGAGCGATGCGCAGCTGCGCGCGGCCCTGAGTGCGCCGCAGGCGACGCCGGCACCGCTGACGGTTGATCTGCCGGGGCCTACGGGGGAGTCAAATCGTCTGACCCGCGTGGCGCGTGCGCCGATCTTGTGCCTTGGCCCGACGGCGGCGCAGGCGATGGCGCAGGCCGAGGCCGTTCGCGCCTTGGGCGGGTTGGCCGTTGAAGTGCCCGGACTGACGCCGGAGACGCTGGGCAGCGCCCTAGGGTTTTCCGGCGCGATCTGGTGGGGAGACGAGGCGGCGGCCCGCGACTATGCCCGCGCGCTTGCGGGGCGGTCGGGGCCGATCCTGCCGCTGATTACCGAGATGCCGGATGTGGCCCATGTCACGCTGGAGCGACACGCCTGCATTGATACCACGGCCTCGGGCGGGAATGCCCAGCTGCTTGCCGAGGTCTCTGGCTGAGGCGGTTGATCTGAAGGAGCGGCTGCGCCGCGCTGTTTTTGTCTCGTCGCGCGCGTGCCGCGCGTCTTCTCGGGCAAGCAATGGCGGGCGTGGTCGCGGTCAGGCCGGATGCCGCAAATCTTTCTGATCACGAAATCGTTATCTCATAAAGTATTGAAGTTAAGCGATAATTTATGATCTTATTGGGTGTGGCAAAATTCCGAGCAGCAAGAGCGCCGCATTTGCCATAGATTCAACCCGCAAAATCTCATTGATTTTGGTGTGTTCGCCCGGAAATGAAAAGGCCCGGTGCATGCACCGGGCCACTTTGTCGTCTTCGCCGTCGATCGGCTATTCATCATCGGAGTTGACCACCCGGGGCGTGCGTTTCCGAGGTGTGGAGGGAGGTGGTTCCTTCTCGAACAATTTGCTGGCATCGATCTTCCGCCACTCGACAGAAATGAACGGGTTGAACTCAGCGGTACAGCTTGCGCGCCGTTTGTACCCCGCGCAAAAATGCTCGAGCTCGACCGACGGGGACTCCGAAAAAACCGCGCAGCGAACCGCTTCAATCAGAACCTCGATGAAGATCCCGAACCGCGCACACGTTCCCACGATCATGCGCGGCAAAAAGTTGTCAGTCATTGAGGCATTGTCCTGAAGGCCAGCCCCGTCGATGTAGGTTTTGACAATTTTCTCGAGTCTCTTTCGATCCGTCGCGTAGTTCAGAGGCGCGAGGTTCATGGTGTTCAGGCGGCGGCCGAGCTGGTAGTCGTCGTTCAGCACCCGCTCGAGCTGTTCGGTCCCGGACAACACAAGGCACACAGGCCATGCGTTGTTCTGGGTGAGCGTTTTCAGGGTATTGAGGCAATTCCCTATTTTCTCAGCGCCTGACGGCTGTTCTTTGCGATCTTCGATATCAGATCGTCCAGCATCATCTTGTAGACAGCCTCGCGATCCGAAGTACGCGTGAACTTTGGTATCTGTGGCGGTGGCGGGGGGCCGATGAATGCCGCTTGTTTAGCTTGTATGTCATCAAGGGTTGGTCTTCGGGTCATGTTAGAAATCTCCAAAAGCTGCAGGTTTCATCAGACACTATCCTTCCTGCATTCGGAATAGGTGCCTTGAAATAAGCGTCGCAACCATCGACCAGATCTATGGGGAAGCCGCGCGCGCGAAGCCTTTCTGATCTGGCGATTTGGTGGTCTGCAGCAGGTTGTGGCCAGAGTCTCGACAAAGCCATAATTGATCTATATATAGATCTCATATCGCCTTTAAGGCTCTTTTGAGGATCAACTTCCAAGATGAAGCAAGCTCCGCAGGTCTCGACGCATGCTCGAGAGGCAGTCAGCATTCTTGGCGAAATGATTCGTGCAGCACGGGTCCAACGAGGCATGACTTCGGCTGAGCTTGCCGTGCGAACCGGAGTCTCGCGGGGGGTGATCCAGCGACTTGAAGCGGGGGAGCCCGGAACCTCCATTGGCGCGGCCTTTGAGGCGGCCGTTGTGCTTGGCATCCCGCTGTTCGACGTGCCCGTGGGATCGCTCGGCACCTTGCTGGCCCACAAACGGGAAATCAACGCACTGCTGCCGCGGAGGGCTTTCCAAGCTTCGCAGAGCAAGCCCGACAATGATTTCTGACAAGTCGAGTAATTCGGAGAGCTTAGCAATGAAGCCTAAACCCTACCAGCCGGCGTCGACCGCCTTCGTCTGGATCTGGCTCCCGAGACAGGCCGAGCCGGTGGTCTGCGGCAGGATTGATCTGGTCGATGGGATTTACCGCTTCACATACGGCCGCAGCTATCTCGCCCGAACGAATGCAATTGCGATCTGGACTCCTGAGTTGCCACTCGGCAGTTCCATCATCGTGCCGGAAGCGCCGCATGTGATTGCCGGTGCGCTGCGCGACGCCGCACCCGATCAATGGGGGCGGCGGGTGGTGCTGTACCGGCAGTTCGACAGCAGAGGGTCGGATGTCGACACAGGGGACCTCGATGAACTGAGCTATCTCTTGCTGTCTGGCTCAGACCGGATCGGTGCGCTCGATTTTCAGGCCTCACCGACTGAGTATGTTGCGCGCATTCAACAGGACGCCAGCCTCGCCGATCTTCTGAATGCTGCTGCTTCCATCGAGCAAGGCATCCCCCTTTCCGCAGAGCTGGAAGCTGCCCTGCGTCATGGCACTTCGATCGGCGGGGCACGCCCGAAGGCCTTGCTGGTGGATGGTTGCCGCAAACTTATTGCGAAGTTCTCCTCCTCACGGGACACCCTCAACGTCGTTCGTGGCGAATTCGTCGCCATGCGCATTGCCAAGTTGGCGGGTCTGAGCGTGGCGAACGTCGACCTGGCCGAGGTTGAGGGCAAAGACGTTCTATTGGTCGAAAGGTTTGACAGGGTCAAAGAAAAGTCCTTTTGGCTGCGCAAAGTGATCATCTCCTCCCTCACCCTTCAAGGGCTGGACGAAAACGGGGCACGCTATGCGAGTTACCCCGCTACCGCCGAGATTCTTCGGCATCGCGCACGTGACCCCGCAGGCGACATGGCTGAACTCTGGTCGCGGATGTGCTTCAACATCTTGGTGGGAAACACCGATGACCATGCGCGCAATCATGCCTGCTTCTGGGATGGCGAAACGATCAGTCTTACTCCGGCCTACGACATCGATCCGCGCCCGAGGCTGGGACGTGAGGCCAACCAAGCCATGGCGGTAAACGGAGAAGATCGCCGCAGCTTGTTGGCATCAGCGTTGGCCGCGGCGGGCAACTTCGGCCTTCGTCAGGAAAAAGCAATAAGTATCATTGCTGGACAAATTCGGACCATCCATTCCTACTTCAGGACGGTCGCGGCGGAGGCTGGTTTGACCAGGGTCGAACAGGATCGACTTGCCGGTCGGGCCATCCTCAATCCTTACGTCTTCGAGGGCGCACCAGAAGAAATCGCGCGGCTCGAAGCCCCCCTCTAAAAACCCTCAAGGCCCGGTCCGGGAGCGGTAACGCCTTGGTCGACCATTGACGGCGTGCGGGGCAGCCTGGTTGACCGTGGCCACGTCGAGGCAAACCGCTCGCCTATCTTGATGCGTCGATAGGCAAAACCATAGGGTCTTTCTGGCGGTCCGATAGGCCTGACCTTTGATGCTTGGAGCTCTTTCCGCGTCATGTCGCGATCGAGGTCGAGCCAAGCCGCTACGTGTTTCAGCGTGACGAAAGTCGAACAGAAGTCGCGCAGTTGCGCATCGGTCACGTAATACTGAGGTTTCTGCGTGATCGGATTGGGTGCCAGTGTGGCCAGCAGGACGCCATCCCTAATCAGAGCGCGCACTTCCCCTGCGGCAAGACCAAGGCTCTCGGAAACCTGCTCGACAGTCATGCCGATCGCCGTTTCGCGCAACAGAAGGGGTTGGATTTCGCGCACGTTCACGAGGATCGATAAGTAGCCGCTGCGACCAGTGTGTCTACCAATCCTTTGCAACCGCTCTTCGATCGCCAGACGGGCGATGTCCCTGGATGAGCACAGGAGCCGCCTCGCCGCCGTCGGGATGTCTGTAAAGTCATGCTGGGCGGCTGACATTGGCGTTGCCACGCCCAGAAAAACCCCGAGGAAGGCCGTGATTTCGGAAGCGAGAAAGGCGGGGTAGGTGCCTTCCCCGGTGGGGAGGGACTTGATGAAGCCAGCGCCTATCATGACTTCAAACTGGTCGCGGGGGAAATTGAAGTTTTGTACTACGTCAGAAAGCCCGAGGCCCTCCAGCATCGGAATCACCAGGGTCTCTGCGGTCTTGGCGTCAAACACGTCCCAGGCGTCTGACCGGGGCGAGCTTTCTGCGACCAACCCCGCGTCAAGCAAGGCTTTGCGCAAGCGCGCCGTGCCCAGACCGGTCTGATTTGCGAGGGATCGGACGGAGTGCAGGAGCCGTTTCTCCACCAATGTCCCAAGCACATTTTCACCTGCGGCCAACGGCCACGTGGTTAGCAAATGGTCCTGAAGGACCTTGCGAAATGGGTCGAACTCCGGACCATCAAGGTCTCGCGAAAAGCGATCGTAGAGTGGACCGAACCTGGCATGGGGGCCATCATTCGGTGATCCGCCGCGTTCCTGGACATCGAGCAGCGCTTTTCGAATTCCGGCTTGTCCTGCAGCCGCACTGCGAAAACCGAGGTCTGCCGCGTGCCGCCACTGGATTTCAGTCAGCTTTGAATTCTTTGAGACGCGATCCAGGAGGATCGCCCGACCCAAGAGCTCGCAAAACGTGGCTGCGGCGTAGAAATCGAATTGGTCAAGCCAATGGTCCCCAGTTTCCCCAGCAAGACGCTGTTCGATCCAGTGCTCGAAAGGCGAGGGCGGGACCGCAGCACCATCCAGCGCGCCTATCAGGATTGCCGGCAGGATGAGCCCGACACGGGAAGCAAAATCGTGGCGATGAACACGATCAGCACAAGACCAACCCGGGACAAGCGCAACATTGTGGCGGGTGCAGCTTCGAAGGAATGGCACCTGCCAATTGGACCGAAAGCCCATGCCGATCTGGTCGGCTTGGCCAGAGAGACGGGCATCCTCTCGCAAGCAGGCCGGGCAAATCCGCGCGATCTGGTACACAACGGACTGGCGAGGGAGCTGATGCCCTCCTCGCGCAAAAGACCTTGTCCCGATCCGCCGAAAGGTCGACCGTGCGATCCGGTCGGGTTCAATCCCACCGACCAGCGCCAACCACCCAATCGTAGCCGGCGCCCCGTCGATGACGTCAACGAGCTTGACGCCCAAAATGCTGGCCAGCTCTGTGAGATTGGATCCGTTTGCCATGGCAAGACGAGACAGGAAAGACGCGGGTGCCTCCCCCTCAATGTAGTCCAGTGTTTGAGGCAGTGCTCGGGGTTCGATGTGCATGGACCTGATATCGGTGACAAGCAGAAGAGTATCTGCAGTCGGATGCTTTGTTCAATGGGGCGCGCTCAACGCTGCCAACCGTCGAAAAGAACGAATGACGGCGAAAACCACTGATAATACTTAAGAATCACATCTGCGGCGCGTGCAAATGGCAATATTGCGGCGAATCCCTGTCAATGCGGCAACTTGGTATGGCAGAGAAGACCGGAGTCAGGTTGCTGTCAGAACCATTGACCCGGCTCCATCAGGCCCAGATCCATCAGTTGCTGGCTGTGCCATTCAAAAGCGGTGGAGTTGCGCCAGCGAAAATCGTGGATGTCAAACCGGGAGCCGGGATTGCTGCGCAAGGCTTTTGCGGTTCGGAACGACACCAGCGCAGTGGTGATATTGTTGTGCCACGGACAGGCGTAGGTGTTCATCTCCTCATCCGAGAGGGTGAAATCTGTGCGCAGTGTCAGGCCGCGTCTGGTTTTGAACAGGCAGATCCGGTCGATCTTGCGGCGCTGAGGTGAGATATGTTCCTCAAACCGCCAGCGCAGACCGCCAAAGAAATCAAGCTGCCGTTCCTTGGGGTGGTTCTGGTTCAGAGCATCGGGGCGGCCAAGCGCGTAATACCCGGATTTGTCCAGATGCGCGTCATGCAGTGACACGGCATTGGGAAAGCGGTTCAGGTCGCCTGCATAGAGATCGATGACATAGGCCAGCATCGCCTCGCGCCGTTCTTCGGTGTGAAAGGCAAGCATTTCCTGCACGTTGCGGGTTTCGCAAAATGGGTGGAAAAGATACTCGGCATTATAGCAGTAGAACAGCCAGACGTCGGGCACCGCGTCGGACAGGGCGTTCACAGCCGCGACAAGGGCACCTTCGGCATGAACATCATGATCCATGCGGTGAACCGCGTTTTCGATCCGGGGGTGCAGCGTGATCTCTGGCGGGGCCAGCAGCAGCACGGTTGGAAAGCCCGCAGTGAGGTGGTGGCGCAGGGTCGTGTCGACCTCTACCTCGTCTTCGGCCATGATCAGGGCGACCGGACCTTTGTCGATGATGCCTTTGGCAACGGTCAGAAACTGGGTCAATCCACTGTGGCGCATGTGTTCTCTCTGTCGCGGGCGGTGACCCGCCTTTGACGGTAGAATCGGTGATGGGCCGCCGTTTGGCAAGGGGTTGGTGCGTGACGCCGCGCGTTGCGCCCAACTGCGGTTCGCGGTAGAAGACGCGCTGATCCACGGCGGGGTAGAGCCATGACCGAAGCCAAGAAGCTGTTCATCAAGACATACGGCTGCCAGATGAACGTGTATGACAGCGAGCGCATGGCCGAGGCCATGGGCGCGGATGGCTATACGCTGACCGATGTGGTGGAAGACGCCGACATGGTGCTGCTGAACACCTGCCATATCCGTGAAAAGGCCAGCGAGAAGCTGTTTTCCGATCTGGGCAGGTTGCGGCCGCTGAAGGATGCCAAGCCCGATCTAAAAATCGGGGTGGCGGGGTGCGTCGCACAGGCCGAAGGTGCCGAGATTCAGCGGCGGATGCCGTTGGTGGATATTGTGGTCGGGCCACAAGCCTATCACCGCCTGCCCGCTTTGGCGCGGGCCAAGGGGCCGCAGGTGGATACCGAGTTTCCGGCCGAGGACAAGTTTGACCACCTGCCCGAGCGCAAAGCCCTGCGCGGGCCGACTGCGTTTCTGACGGTGCAGGAAGGTTGCGACAAGTTCTGCGCGTTCTGCGTGGTGCCCTACACCCGTGGGGCCGAGGTGAGCCGCCCCGTGGACCGGATCTTGCGGGAGACGCGCGATCTGGTGTCGCGCGGGGTGCGTGAGGTTACGCTGCTGGGGCAGAATGTGAACGGCTATCATGGGCTGGGCGAGGGCGGTTCGTGGACCCTTGGGCGGCTGATCCGGGCCTTGGGTGCGGTGGAGGGGCTGGAGCGCATTCGCTATATGACCAGCCATCCCAATGACATGGACGATGATCTGATTGCCGCGCATGGCGATGTGCCGCAGCTGATGCCCTATCTGCATCTGCCGGTGCAGTCGGGGTCTGACCGGATTTTGAAGGCGATGAACCGCAAGCACACGCGGGATGATTATTTCCGGGTGATCGACCGGATCCGGGCGGTGCGGCCGGATATTTTGTTCTCGTCTGATTTCATTGTGGGTTTTCCGGGCGAGTCGGACGCCGATTTTGCCGATACGCTGGATCTGGTGCGTCGGGTTGGCTTTGGGCAGTCCTATTCGTTCAAGTATTCCGCGCGGCCCGGCACCCCGGCGGCTGAAAAAGCACCGGTGCCATCAGAGGTTGCGGATTCGCGGCTGCAACAGCTTCAGGCGCTGATCCTGGAGCAGCAGCGGGCGGGGCAGGAAGCGATGGTCGGGCGCGAGGTGACGGTGTTGTATGAAAAGCCCGGACGCCAGCCCGGTCAGATGGTGGGCAAATCTGACCACCTGCACGCCGTTCACGTCAACGATGCGACGGGAAAAGTGGGCGAGCTTGCGCAGGTTCGTGTGTTAGCTTCGTCTGCCAACTCGCTGTCTGCGGTAAGAATTTCCTGAATCTGATCAGTGCTGCGGTCCGCCGCAGATTGTTTTCATTTTGGGGACAATGGCGCAACATGTTGCGGCCTGAACAGTCCGAACGCCTAAGGGTTGCCACATAAATGCCCTGAATTGTTCAGATTTCGCTTTACTTCACTTTTTCTCGACGGCAATTCTGGTTTAATATGTCTGCGTGTAACTAGTCACAATGAAGGGGGCTGCTGCTGTGGAACGTTTTTCCAAAGCGTTGCGGATGATCCTTGGGGGAGCTGCGCTCGCGGTCGGTATGTCGGGTGCGACATCCGCCATGGCGCAGGGCGCCCCTGAGGTCGTCGGAAAAATTGAATGGGGTGTGTGGATCGACGATGACGGTTGCATGCACTGGTGGGCTGATGGCGGACTTGAGGGCTATATGGTCCCTCGTCGCAACCCGAAAACCGGCAAGCCGGTCTGTCTGAAGCGCAACACCTGTCTGGTGGAAAACACGGACCAGATGTTCGCAACCGACAGCGCGCAGCTTACTGCGCAGGGGCGGTCACGGTTGCAGTCGTTCTTCCAGTCTGCCGGTGCGTTTGGGTATGTCATTTATGGCCACACCGACAGCCGTGCATCGGATGAATACAACATGGGTCTGTCGAAGCGCCGTGCTGCTGCTGTGGCGAATGTCGCCCGGTCGGCCGGTGCGCATGTTGAGCGTGAAATCGGCTTTGGCGAACGTCAGCCCATCGCCTCGAACAATTCGGCTGCTGGCATGCAGAAGAATCGTCGGGTCGAAGTCGTCTGCTACCGGTGGTGATCAGCATGAACAATACATTCAAAATCGGCGCAGCCCTTGCAGCTATGACATTGAGCGGCTGTGTGACCGAAAGTTTCGAGGGCACGCAGCGCTATAGCGGGCCGGATTCGATCATCGCGACCGGGTTGGACAAGGGCCGCGACACTGGCGTTCTGCGCAATGGCCAGGCGGCCATCGCCTATGATCCGGATGGGTGTCAGAACTGGATCATGGATGACGGTCTGGAAGGCTATTCCACACCGCGTTACGACCCGGTTTCGGGCCTGCCGGTCTGTAACAACCTCTACCCGCCGGGCACGGTTCTGAAAAACTATCAAACCGGGTCACCCGGCGTCAGAGATCGTGTTTCTGGGCCGGGGATCAAGACTGTGGTGCGGCGCGCGAACTGATCTTGCACCTGTGAAAGCGTCTAAGGGGCCACGGGAAACCGTGGCCTTTTTGGTTTTTCGGCCACCAGATCGTTTGCCTGCTTTTTGGGCGGGTGTCACAATTTCGTGCGGTGGCTGGACATAAAGTCGTAGCGACACGAAATCGGTGCTTGCCAGATCATGTGACGCGGCGCACCATACATACAGGCCCTAGATAAAGGAGACCTCATTGGGCATCAGCGCGCTGACCCCCCCGACCAAGCCCGAGGACATGATCGAGTCTGTTCTCGAATTTCCGGACAACCGTTTGTTGATTGATCTGTGCGGCGAGTTTGATCGCAATCTTGCGCAGGTGGAACACCAGATGGGCGTTCATATTCTGCGACGAGGCAATCGTCTTGCGGTGATTGGGGACAAGGGGGCGCGAGAGCAGGCGGCGGCAGTGCTGCGCAGCCTGTATGCCCGGCTTGAATCCGGCCGCACCGTCGCCGCAGGCGACATTGACGGGGCCATGCGTCTGGGTCAGTCGACCCTGAACGCTGAGGGCGAGCAGATTGAACTGTTCAACCCCGGCATGGAGATCCGCACCCGCAAGAAACCCATTGAGCCCCGGACCGAGGCGCAAAAGGCCTATGTGGCAAACCTGTTCAGCCATGAGCTTGGGTTTGGCATCGGGCCTGCGGGCACGGGCAAGACCTATCTTGCGGTTGCGGTCGGCGTCACCATGCTGATTTCCGGCGCGGTGGAAAAGATCATCCTGTCGCGCCCGGCGGTGGAAGCGGGCGAGCGGTTGGGCTTTTTGCCCGGCGACATGAAGGAGAAAGTCGATCCCTACATGCAGCCGCTGTATGACGCGCTGAACGACTTTCTGCCGGCAAAGCAGGTGCAGAAGCTGATGGAGGAGAAGCGCATCGAAATCGCGCCGCTGGCCTTCATGCGCGGGCGCACGCTGTCGAACGCCTTTGTGGTGCTGGACGAGGCGCAGAACGCGACCACCATGCAGATGAAGATGTTTCTGACCCGTCTGGGGCAGGGCAGCCGCATGGTGATCACTGGCGACCGCACACAGGTTGACCTGCCGCGTGGGATGCCGTCGGGGTTGGCCGATGCCGAGCGCATTCTGCATGGCGTGCGCGGCGTGACGTTCAACTACTTTACATCGAAAGATGTTGTGCGGCATCCGTTGGTCGCGCGGATCATCGAGGCCTATGAGTCGGACGAGGCGCCACAGGCCTGACGTCGGGGGCTGCTGAAAACGCCGGGGGGCTGTCTGCCCCCCGGACCCACCCCGAGAGTATTTTCGCCAGGATGAAGGGGCGGGCCATTGGTTTGGCTTGTTCACTTTGGTTGGTTGGGGTAGGGCGCGGGCATGGAACCGCTGGTCGATTGTGTGATTGAAGATGACCGTTGGGAGCGGCTGGGGCTGGAGTCTTTGTCCCTGCGTGCGGCCTCTGCGGTGCTGGCGGGGCTGGGAATGCCGGAGCCGGGATTTACCCTTTGTGTGATGGGCTGCGATGATGCGCGGATTTCGGTGCTGAACGCAGAGTTTCGTGGCAAGCCGCTGCCCACCAATGTGCTGAGCTGGCCATCGGAGGATCTGGCCGAAGATGGGCCGGGGGCAGACCCTGCGCGGCCCCTTGCAGGCGAGGCAGCAGAGCCTTGGTCCTTGGGCGACATTGCCATTTCTTATGACACCTGTGCGCGGGAGGCCAAGGCGGCGGGCAAGCCGCTGGCCGATCATGTCCTGCATCTGGTTGTTCATGGAGTGTTACATTTGCTGGGCTATGATCACGTTGATGATGCCGATGCAGCACTGATGGAAAAACATGAGGTGGCGATACTTGCCACTTTAGGGGTCGATGACCCATATTGAAGGCGCGCCCGAAGTGAGGGTATTTTTAGGACAAGGATCAATGGGCAGTAGTCACGACGGGTCTATGGCGGCGCAAGGCGCGCCGTCTGATGTGCAGGTCGAAGAAGACCAACCTCCGAGTAGAAATTTTTTCGGACGTTTGATGGGGGTGTTTTCGGGGGCCGACAGCCCGTCGGGTGGCAAGTCTGACGATTCTGTGCCTGCGGTTGCGTCTGGTGGCGGGTCGGTGCCGGGGCTGGGCAACCTGCGGCGGTTGCGGGTTGATGATGTGGCGATCCCCAAGGTGGATATTGCCGCCGTTCCCATTGATATTGGCCGCGATGATCTGGTGGAAGTATTCCGCGAGCAGGGGTTTTCACGTCTGCCGGTGTATAAGGGCACGCTGGACCATCCTCAGGGGCTGGTGTTGCTGAAGGATCTGGCCCTGCAGCATGGCTTTGGCTCGTCCGGCCGGTTCTCGTTGCGCAAATTGCTGCGACCGTTGCTTTATGCGCCGCCGTCGATGCCGATCGGCGTTTTGTTGCAAAAGATGCAGCGAGAGCGGGTGCATATGGCGCTGGTCATTGACGAATACGGCGGGGTTGACGGGTTGGTGACCATTGAAGACCTGATCGAAACCGTGATCGGTGAGATCGAGGACGAACACGACGAGGACGAAGGTCTGTTGTGGAAAGAGGAAAAGCCCGGCGTGTTTCTGGTGCAATCCACCGCGCCACTGGAGGAGTTTGAGGCCGCGATCGGGTTCAAGCTGCGCCATGACGAGGATGACGAGGAGATCGACACGCTGGGCGGGCTGGTCTTTGTGCGCACGGGCCGGGTGCCTGCGCGTGGTGAGATCGTGCCACATGAATCCGGGGCCGAGTTTGAGGTGGTTGATGCTGACCCGCGCCGGATCAAGCGGTTGCGGCTGCGTTTGCCGGGCAGTTTGCCTGATCCGGTTATTGAGGCTGCGGTGCCCGTGGTGATGGAGAAGGTCGCATCTTGAGCCTGCGGCGCAGGCTTATTGGAGCGGTCCCTGACCGACGGGTTGCAGCACTGGATGTGCTGGCAGGGGCGGCAATTGCCTTGGGGCAGGCCCCGTTGTCGGCGTGGTATCTGGCGTTTCCGGCGCTGATCTGGGCGATGGCGCGGATGATGCGGCCCGCATCGGTGGCGGGGTCGTTCTGGGCCGGCCTGCTGGTGGGGGCGGGGTATTTCGGGGCCTCGCTGAACTGGATCGTGTCGCCGTTTTTCATTGATCCGTGGGTCTATGGCTGGATGGCGCCGTTTGCGGTGGTGCTGATGGCCTTTGGTTTCGGGCTGTTCTGGGGGGTGGCGAATGCGGTGGCCTGCCGGTTTGTGCTGCGGCCCTTGGCGCTTGCGGCGGCTTTGGGCGCGGTGGAGCTATTGCGCGGCTATATCCTGACCGGGTTTCCTTGGGCTTTGGTCGGGCACATGTGGCACGGGGTGCCGGTGTTGCAGACCGTGGCGCTGTGGGGGGCGACGGGGCTGACCGTGGTAACACTGGCACTGGCGGCTTTGCCGCTGATCGGGCGCTGGTGGGGGGCGGGTGTTGCCGCCGTGGCGCTGGTGGCGGGCATGAGTTTTGGCCTTTGGCACCTTGGCCAGCCGGAACCTGCCCCACGTGCTGCATCGTTGCGGCTGGTACAGCCCAATGCCGAGCAGCATCTGAAATGGAACCCGGATCAGGCGCGCATTCTGTTCCAGCGCCAGCTTGATCTGACCCGTGATGGCTCGCCTGCGGATATGACGATCTGGCCTGAAACGGCGGTGCCCTATCTGCTGGAGTTCTCGCCCGAGGTGGCGCCGATCATCACGGCGGCGTCGGGTGGCAACAAGGTTGCCATCGGCATTCAGCGGGTTGAGGGCGACCGAGGCTGGAATTCCTTGCGGGTGCTGGAGGGTGAGGGCGCGCTGACCGCGACCTATGACAAGTTTCATCTGGTGCCATTTGGCGAATACATGCCGATGGGCGATTTGCTGCAAGAGTGGTTCGGGATCGGGGCTTTTGCGGCACAGGTCGGCAATGGCTATTCGGCGGGAACCGGGCCGCAGGTGCTGGATCTGGGCCCGGAGCTTGGATCTGTGCTGCCGCTGATCTGCTATGAGGCGGTGTTTCCTCAGATCCCGCGTGGCGCGTCCGTGCGCCCGGACTGGATGCTGCAAATCACCAATGATGCGTGGTTTGGCACGCTGACCGGGCCGTTCCAGCATTTTGAACAGGCACGGATGCGCGCAATTGAACAGGGTTTGCCGCTGATCCGGGTCGCCAACACCGGGGTGACGGCGGTGATTGATGCGCGCGGGCGCGTGGTGCAGGCACTGCCATTTGGCACGGCGGGCTATCTGGATGTGCCATCCGTTCCGGGGGCGCTTGGCGTGACACCCTATGCGGTATGGGGCGAAGGCCCGGCAATTGTAGCAATACTTATGCTTTTTGGTTTGTCCGGCTGGCGCAGGAGGCCCGGCGTCGCTTGACGCTTTGCTGCATTGGCCCTAGGCACGGGGCTGAACTGTCACAACGGCTTCCTGGCGTGACGGGGATCAATCAAATGGAGCACTACCCCATGAGCCGCAAGAATTACGTGTTTACCTCGGAGTCCGTTTCCGAGGGTCATCCTGACAAGGTCTGTGACCGGGTGTCGGACTCTATCCTTGATGCATTTTTGACCGAAGAACCCAATGCGCGCGTCGCCTGCGAGACCTTTGCGACGACGAACCGCGTGGTTGTTGGCGGTGAGGTGGGATTGTCGAGCAAGGAGGCCACCGATGCGATGCTGGAACGGGTCGAGGGCATTGTCCGCGACTGCGTCAAGGACATCGGTTACGAGCAGAAAGAATTTCACTGGAAAACCCTGACGGTGCAGAACTATCTGCACGGACAGTCGGCCCATATCGCGCAGGGCGTCGACAAGGACGGGGCGGGCGATCAAGGGATCATGTTCGGCTATGCCTGCCGTGACACCCCGGAACTGATGCCTGCGCCGTTGCAATACGCCCAAGCCATTCTGCGCCGTCTGGCAGAGGTGCGCAAATCGGGTGAACAGCCGACGCTGGGCCCGGATGCAAAATCGCAGCTTTCCTTGCGCTATGTAGATGGCCAGCCTGTAGAGGTGACATCCATCGTGCTGTCCACGCAGCATGCGCTGGAAAGCCAGACCTCGGCCGATATCCGCGCCATGGTGGAGCCTTATATCCGTGAGGTTCTGCCCGATGGCTGGCTGACGGATGACACGATCTGGCACGTCAACCCGACGGGCATTTTCGTGATCGGCGGGCCTGATGGCGATGCCGGGCTGACCGGGCGCAAGATCATTGTGGACACCTACGGCGGTGCGGCTCCGCATGGCGGCGGCGCGTTCTCGGGCAAAGACCCGACCAAGGTTGACCGCTCGGCCGCCTATGCCGCGCGCTATTTGGCCAAGAACGTGGTGGCTGCCGGGTTGGCGGATCGCTGCACCTTGCAGGTGTCTTATGCGATTGGCGTGGCGGAGCCGCAGTCGATTTATGTCGACACGCATGGGACAGGTGAGGTGGATGCCGCCCAGATCGAGCGCGCCATCGCGGCCTGCATGGACCTGACCCCGCGCGGCATCCGCACGCATCTGAACCTGAACCGCCCGATCTATGCGCGCACCAGCGCCTACGGACATTTTGGCCGCGCACCGGAAGCGGATGGCGGATTCAGCTGGGAAAAGACCGATCTGGTCGAGGCTTTGAAAAAGGCCGTTTAAAGCGTCTATCCCGCGCGCCCCATGATTTTGGGCGCGCGGGGCTTTGGTTTTCTCCTTCCCGGTTGCAGGATGGATCAATGTCATTTTTTGCCGTTTTGAAGGTGCTTTCCGCACTGGCCGTTGCCAGCGTTCTGGCGGGATGCGTGCCGTCGCAAGATCAGCTTTCCGCATCGCGGCTGGCCTCCGGCGCGCGTGAATGCCAGACTGTGGCGGATAGTTCTGCCGCCTGCTTTTTCCGCAACTCTCCGGTCCGGCTGGAAGACCGTGTGGTGCGTCTGCCGGGCCGCGCGCTGGAGTTTCGCCCCATGGCAGAGGCGCTGGCATTTGTGGATGGAGAGGGGCGGCAATGGCTGGCCCCCCGCGCGACCCTTACGGATGGGGCGTCAATTCCGGCGGTGTTCATTCCGATCGTCGGCGCCCCCCGGTCGCGGGAGTTCATCAACGCCGCTGTCGTGCATGATGCGTTTTGCGGTGTGGGCAATGAGACAGGTGCTGCGTATCACTCGCGCACCTGGCAGGAAACGCACCGGGTGTTCTACGACTCGCTGGTTGTTGGCGGGACCGAACCTGTGCGGGCAAAGGTGATGTTTGCTGCCGTCTGGTTGGGTGGCCCCCGGTGGGAGGTAAATGACCGCCGCGAGACCCGGTCGGAATCGCCGTTGCCGTCATCAGTTCTGATCGCAGGGATGCGTGAGGCGCGCGATTACATCCAGCGATCTGAGCCGACCATGCCAGAGCTGATCGGCTATCTGAACTGGCTGGAATGGGATATGGAGCGGCGCGCTTTTCGCGGTGGCCCAAGCCGCGGTTCATCAGTGCCCGTGCAGCAGTAAAACGCACCGGGGGGCGGCAATGGCCTTGATGATCTGGGGCTGACTGGCCCCTGATTCCCCTACGTTTGAATAGGTGTTGGGCGCGCCGGGTGCGGGCCAAGCCTTGACCCGCCGGGTCTGGCCTGACACTAGGCGCGGCAAAGTCGGGAACAGGATCACAGCGCATGACAGACCCAGCGGAACGTCGCAACTTTTATGGCCGGGTGCATGGCAAGACCCTGCGCGCGAGCCAAAAGGACTATCTGGAAAATGATCTGGAGTCCCTGCGCCTGCCGGGGGTGACGGCTGCGGATAACCCGGCCCGCTCGGCTCTGGACGTGGGGAAGGTCTTTGCCAGCCCGCGCCCCTTGTGGGTTGAGGTGGGCTTTGGCGGCGGTGAGCATCTGGTGCATATGGCCTCGCGCTACCCGGAGGTCGGGATCATCGGCTGCGAGCCGTTTGTGAACGGAATTGCCATGCTACTGGGCAAGATCCGGCAGGCGGAGGTGACGAACCTTGCGATCCACCCAGGCGATGTGCGCGATCTGTTTGATGTGCTGCCAGCGGAAAGCGTGGAGAAGGTGTTTCTGAACTATCCCGACCCATGGCCCAAAGCCCGCCATCACCGCCGCCGCTTTGTCACGCCGGGATATCTGGCGCTGCTGGCCCGCGTGATGAAACCGGGGGCAGAGTTCCGGGTGGCGACCGATATTCCCGACTATGTGCGCCAGACTCTCGAAGAAGTGCCGCAGGCGGGGTTTGAGCTGATCAGCCAGACCGGGCAGGGCGCTGCGTGGGAAGACTGGATTTCCACCCGCTATGAGCAAAAGGCCCTGCGCGAAGGCCGCGACCCGTATTATTTGACCTTCCGCCGCGCGGGTTAAGCCGCAGGAATAGCCCAGACGTCACCCGGAGCAAGCGGGCGGAAACGGTTTGGGGCGATCTGTCTGGCCGACAGGGCGGCGTTTAGGGCGACCAGGGGCGCCTCGCGGGCCTCATCCGTCAGCTGAAAGGTGCCCCAGTGATGGCCGATGGCATGGGCCGCTCCCGACATGAGGAAGCCCTCAACCGCCTCGGCCGGGTTCTGGTGCTGGCCGCGCATGAACCAGCGTGGCTCATAAGCGCCGATCGGCAGGATCGCAGCGCGGATTGGGCCGTGACGGGCCGCCAGATCGCGGTAGGGTCGCCCCCGATCAAAGCCGGTGTCGCCGATGTGCAGCACCTTGCCAGCCGGTCCCGCAATCACGAACGCCGCCCAAAGCGCCATGGAACGGTCGCCCATGCCCCGCGCGGACCAGTGATGGCAGGGTTCAAAATGTACGCTCAGCGGGCCGAACGGTGTCACATGCCCCCAATCGCCACAGTGATTTTGGCATCTGGAATGGTGCTGCGGATGATCGCATCATTGCCAAGTGGCGTGATGATCTGCGGTGCATGTGCGGCATGCAGGCTGGCCAGCGTGGTCAGATCAAGGTGGTCATAATGGTTGTGGCTGAGCAGGATTGCATCAATCCGGGGCAGGTCGGCAAAGGCAATGCCGGGTGCTGCCACCCGCTTTGGCCCGGCAAAGGCCAAGGGGCTGGCGCGGTCTGACCAGACCGGATCGGTCAGGATATTCACCCCCGCCATCTGGATCAGCATTGTGGCATGGCCGACCATGGTGATGGTCAGGTCATCTGCCAGCGCGGCCGGTTTGCTGGCGGCAACCGGCACCTGTTCAGGCCATTTGGCACGCGTGCCGCCAAACTGCCATTTGAGCAGATCCGAAAAGCCAGAAGGCGGCGTGCCCCCCGGATTGAAAAACCGTGTGCCGTCAAAATGATCCGAGGCTGGGCCGCCATAGTAGCGGTTGCGCGATGAGGATATGGCCATGGCTGCTGTGCCCCCGCCCAACCCGAGGGCGGTAAGAAGGGCGGTCCCTTTGAGGAAATTGCGACGTTTCATACCCATCCGATATGCGCTCTGACGCAACGACATCAACCCCCCATGGACCGCCGGCGCTGCTTGCGCTATCACGCGGGCGTTCACATTCGGGAGAAGATGATGTCCGGCCATGGCGATGCGCAACCGATGACTTCCGCGAAAAGCGGACCGCTGAAGGGGACTGCCGCCGTTCCGGGCGATAAATCCATCTCGCACCGTGCGCTGATTTTTGGCGCGATGGCGGTGGGTGAGACCAAGATCACCGGGCTGCTGGAAGGTCAGGACGTGCTGGATACAGCGCGGGCAATGCGGGCCTTTGGGGCAGAGGTGGTGCAGCACGGCGCTGGCGCATGGTCGGTGCATGGCGTGGGCGTGGGTGGGTTTTCAGAGCCTTCGGACGTGATCGACTGTGGAAACTCGGGCACCGGCGTTCGACTGATCATGGGCACTATGGCGACCACCGCGATGACGGCAACTTTTACCGGCGATGCGTCTTTGTGCAAACGCCCGATGGGGCGGGTGACTGACCCGCTGTCGCTGTTCGGCACGCAGGCTTACGGTCGCAAGGGTGGCCGGTTGCCGATGACGGTGGTGGGGGCCGCCAACCCGGTGCCGGTGCGCTATGCGCTGCCGGTGGCAAGCGCGCAGGTGAAATCGGCTGTGCTGTTGGCCGGTCTGAACGCGCCGGGTGAGACGGTGGTGATCGAGCGCGAGCCGACGCGGGATCATTCGGAACGTATGCTTATCGGTTTTGGGGCCGATCTGTCGGTGGAAAAGACTGCCGAGGGCCATGTCATCACCCTGAAGGGCCACCCCGAGCTGCGTCCGCAAGCCGTAGCGGTGCCGCGTGATCCGTCCTCGGCAGCGTTCCCGACCTGTGCTGCGCTGATCGTTGATGGTTCTGATATTCTGGTGCCGGGGGTGTCGCAGAACCTGACGCGCAACGGGCTTTATATCACCCTGTCCGAGATGGGGGCCGAGATCGAATTCCAGAACCCGCGAACCGAAGGCGGCGAGCCGGTGGCCGATCTGCGGGTGCGGTTCAGTGACAACATGAAGGGCATCGAGGTGCCGCCAGAGCGCGCGCCGTCGATGATCGACGAATACCCGATCCTGTCGGTTGTGGCCGCCTTTGCGACCGGTAAGACCGTGATGCGCGGCGTCAAGGAACTGCGTGTCAAGGAATCCGACCGCATCGACGCCATGGCGCGCGGGCTGGAAGCCTGCGGCGTACAGATCGAGGAAGACGAGGACACGCTGATCGTGCATGGCATGGGGGCGGGCGGCGTGCCTGGCGGCGCGGTCTGCGCCACCCATCTGGACCACCGCATCGCAATGTCTTTCCTTGTCGCCGGCATGGCGTCCAGGCACGAGATTTCGGTCGATGATGCCTCGCCTATCGTCACCTCCTTCCCGATCTTTGAAGGGCTGATGAACGGGCTTGGGGCCTCGATCCGCCGGGGGTAGGCGCGCCTGCTTTGAGGGTGCGCCATGGGGCACCGTTGCATGCCTCCGGCGGGAGTATTTTGAAAGCAGCAATTGTCAGGATCGTCTTTGCATTGCTGCTTTTGAAATACTCCCGCCGGAGGCGTTTCGGGCCGTGAGCGGTCAAGGTCTGACAGAACAGGTGGGGCAGCATGATCTTTACAGTCGCCATTGACGGGCCTGCGGCGGCGGGCAAAGGCACCATCAGCCGGGCGGTGGCAGAGACCTTTGGCTTTGCACATCTCGACACGGGCGCGCTCTATCGTGCCGTGGGCGTCAAGGGCGGCGATCCGGTTCTGGCGGCACAAACGCTGTCGGTTGAAGATTTGGCCCGCGATGATTTGCGCACGCTTGAGGCAGGGCAGGCGGCAAGCCGTGTTGCGGTGATCCCCGAAGTTAGGGCTGCATTGCTGGCGTTTCAGCGCCGCTTTGCGCGTCGTGAGGGCGGCGCGGTGCTGGATGGCCGCGACATTGGCACGGTGATCTGCCCCGAGGCCGAGATCAAGCTTTTCGTCACCGCCAACGCCGAAGTGCGGGCGCACCGGCGTTGGCTGGAACTGGGCGGCGACGAGGCGCAGGTGCTGGCCGCGCTGAGGGAACGCGATGCCCGAGACATGGGCCGCGCCGCTGCGCCTTTGAAACCTGCCGATGATGCGCTGGTTCTGGATACGTCTGAGCTTGCCATCGACGCGGCGATCGCGCGGGCAATCGCGCATGTTCAGGCACATCTGCGTGCCGCGCCGAAACAAAGCCCGCGTTGACAGCCGAAGTCTGAACAGCCGCTGTGCGCAGGCGCACTTTGGTTCCGGCGCCCTTCATCCTAAGTCAGTGACAGAACACAAAAGCCGGTCCATGCACGGATCGTCCTCATAAGGTCACGCAAGATGCTGAATGAAAAACTGAACTGGCGCTATGCCACCAAGAAAATGGACCCGTCCAGGTCTGTCGCACAAGACAAGGTTGACCGCATTCTGGAGGCGATCCAGCTTGCCCCCACATCCAGCGGCCTGCAGCCGTTTGAGGTAATTGTGGTCACCAATCCCGAAGTGAAGGCAAAGCTGCGCGAGGCGGCCTATGGTCAGGCGCAGGTCACCGATGGCAGCCATGTGCTGGTTTTTGCCGCGTGGGACAATTACACCGCCGAACGGATTGACGCCGTTGTGGATCAGACCGTGGCCGAGCGCGGCATCCCGCGCAGTGCTGTTGCCGAGTATTTCGACAGCCTGAAAGCCAAGATGCTGGCCCAAAGTGCCGAGGCGAATTTTGAGCACGCCGCGCGTCAGGCCTACATCGCCTTTGGCATCGGTCTGACCGCTGCCGCATTCGAGGCGGTGGATGCCACCCCGATGGAAGGCTTTGATCCTGCAAAGGTCGACGAAATTCTGGGTCTTCGGGCGCGCGGTCTGCGCTCGGTTACGCTGGTGCCGCTGGGCTACCGTGCGGCCGAGGGTGATTGGCTGCAAGGCATGAAGAAAGTGCGCAAGCCGCTGGCTGAACTGGTGACGGAAGTCGCCTGAACGGATCTGCCGCCGCGGCGCTTGCCCGTTCCGCTTGGCAAAACACTCCCGTTGTGGGCGGACCCGGTTTTTGACAGGCGCGACATCGCAGGATGTCGCGCCTTTTGCGTGCAAAGCCTTGCCACATTGGCCCGGACGGGCTATAGGCCCCCATCCTGACGCGCGCGTGCGGACCGGTTTACCGGTGCGTTCCACGTTTGTAGCCAGGGCGATCAAAGACCGGCGGAGCCAACCGCAAGGCCAGAAAACCACGAAAAAGGACAAACTGCATATGTGCGCTAAAGCTACCATGGAAGACTTTGAAGCCCTCTTGAAGGAAAGCTTCGAAATTGACACCCCCGAAGAGGGTTCGGTTGTCAAAGGCAAGGTCATCGCGATTGAAGCGGGCCAGGCCATCATCGACGTCGGCTACAAGATGGAAGGCCGCATCGATCTGAAAGAATTCGCAAACCCCGGCGAGCAGCCTGACATCAATGTCGGCGACGAAGTCGAGGTTTATCTGGACCGCGTTGAAAACTCGCGCGGGGAAGCCCAGATCAGCCGTGAAAAAGCCAAGCGCGAAGAAGCTTGGGATCGTCTGGAAAAGGCCTACGCTTCGGAAACCCGCGTCGATGGCGCGATCTTTGGCCGTGTCAAAGGTGGCTTTACCGTGGATCTGGGCGGCGCTGTTGCCTTCCTTCCCGGCTCTCAGGTTGATGTCCGCCCGGTGCGTGACGCTGGCCCGCTGATGGGTCTGAAGCAGCCGTTCCAGATTCTGAAAATGGACCGTCGCCGTGGCAACATCGTTGTGTCGCGCCGCGCCATCCTTGAAGAATCGCGTGCCGAACAGCGCGCCGAAGTCATTGGGAACCTTACCGAAGGCCAAACAGTGGACGGCGTGGTCAAGAACATCACCGAATACGGTGCGTTCGTTGATCTGGGCGGCGTTGATGGTCTGCTGCACGTCACCGACATGGCTTGGCGTCGCGTCAACCACCCGTCGGAAATCCTTGCCATTGGTGAAACTGTCAAAGTGCAGGTCATCAAGATCAACAAGGAAACTCACCGTATCAGCCTCGGCATGAAGCAGCTGCAGGAAGATCCGTGGGATGCAGTTGAGCGCGCCTATCCGCTGAACTCGGTCCACAAGGGCCGCGTCACCAACATCACCGACTATGGCGCATTTGTTGAGCTGGAAGCCGGTGTTGAAGGTCTGGTTCACGTCTCGGAAATGTCTTGGACCAAAAAGAACGTCCACCCCGGCAAGATCGTCTCGACCAGCCAGGAAGTTGACGTCATGGTTCTGGAAATCGACTCTGCCAAGCGTCGCGTTTCCCTTGGTCTCAAACAGACCCAGCGCAACCCGTGGGAAGTGTTCGCCGAGAACAACCCGATTGGTTCGACCATCGAAGGCGAAGTCAAGAACATCACCGAATTCGGTCTGTTCATCGGTCTCGACAACGACATCGACGGCATGGTTCACCTGTCCGACCTGTCGTGGGACCAGCGTGGCGAAGACGCCATTGCCAACTACCGCAAGGGTGACACCGTTCAGGCGTCCGTCTCGGAAGTCGATGTCGAGAAAGAGCGTATCTCTCTCTCGGTCAAGGCTCTGGGCGAAGACACCTTTACCGATGCGGTTGACGGCGTGAAACGCGGCTCGGTGATCACGGTCGAAGTGACCGCGATCGAAGAGGGTGGCGTCGAGGTGGAGTATAACGGCGCCAAGTCGTTCATCCGCCGCAGCGACCTGAGCCGTGACCGTGGCGACCAGCGCCCTGAGCGGTTCTCGGTTGGCGATAAGGTTGACGTTCGCGTCACCAATATCGACCCGAAAACCCGCCGCATGGGTCTGTCGATCAAGGCACGCGAGATCGCAGAAGAGAAAGAAGCGGTTGAGCAGTATGGCTCGTCCGATTCGGGTGCGTCCTTGGGTGATATCCTTGGCGCAGCGCTCAAAGGCGACAAGAACTAAGGCTTTACCTGCCATTGTTCACGAAAGGCCCTGCCGAAAGGCGGGGCCTTTTTGTATCTTACGGGGATTCCTGCATTTTCGTTTGTGTGGCGCAGATTTTTTTGCCTATAGTCTGTTCACAATAATCACAGTGGCGGCAGCATTTGCGTGATCTGAGCGCGAACCGACCACAGGGGGGACACTTCGGATGATCCGTTCGGAACTGATCCAGAAGATTGCGGATGAAAACCCGCACCTGACGCAGCGCCATGTCGAGCGCATCGTCAACACCGTGTTTGAGGAAATCATCGAGGCGCTGGCCAAAGGTGACCGGGTGGAATTGCGTGGATTTGGCGCATTCTCGGTCAAGTCGCGCGACGCCCGTGTGGGTCGCAACCCGCGCACCGGTGAGGCCGTTGAGGTTGAAGACAAAAAGGTGCCGTTCTTCAAGACCGGCAAACTGCTGCGCGACCGTCTGAACGGACGCGGCTGAGGATAGTCGGTTTGACGCCGTGCTTGTGGCGCTGCCCTTGCGCCTGACGGCCTGACAGCCGATACTTGGCCTATGACCTGTTATCGGAAAGGGTGCCCATGATCAGGATGTTGCGCTTTGTGCTGCTGGGCCTTTTGGCCATCATGCTGCTGACTGTGGCGTTGGCCAATCGGTCGGCGGTGACCCTGCGGGCTTTGCCCGATGATCTGGCCGCATTTGCCGGGTTGGGATGGCAGTTGGAATTGCCGTTATATGCCGTGATCTTTGCCAGCATTCTGGCGGGCGTATTGATTGGCTTTGTCTGGGAGTGGTTCCGGGAACACAAGCACCGGGCCGAGGCCAGCACCAAATCACGCGAGGTCTCCAAGTTGGAGCGGGAACTGGCTGTGATGCGCGACACCAAGCCCGAACAGCAGGATGATATTCTGGCCCTGCTTGATCAGCGCAAGGTTGGCTGACGCATCATGGTTGATATCCGTGTCAAGATCTGCGGTCTGCGGACCCTTGGCGATGTTGCGGCTGTGGCGGCAGCAGGCGCTGCCTATGCCGGGTTTGTGTTCTTTCCCAAAAGCCCCCGGCACCTGACGATTGCGCAGGCACGTGAGCTGACGCTGGCAGCACCTGTCGGTTTGGCCAAGGTGGCGTTGGTGGTGGATGCCGACGACGCCGCGCTGGATGCGATCACCGAGGCGATGCCCCTGGATATGCTGCAACTTCACGGCCACGAGTCGCCCGACCGCGTGGCAGAAATCCGCACGCGCTATGGTTTGCCGGTGATGAAGGCCGTGGGCGTGGCGGATGAGGGCGATCTGGCGGCGGTGCTGGATTACAGCCTTGTGGCCGATCAGATTCTGGTCGATGCCAAGCCGCCGAAAAATGCTGAGCTGCCGGGGGGCAACGGGCTGTCGTTCGACTGGCGGCTGGTGGCGCAGCGGCGCTGGCTGCGGCCATGGATGCTGGCTGGCGGGCTGACGCCGGACAATGTGGCCGAGGCGATCCGGCTGACCAATGCGCGACAGGTGGATGTGTCGTCGGGGGTGGAGGTGTCACCCGGCGTAAAGGGTGCGGCGCGCATCGCGGATTTTGTCGCGGCGACGCGTGCGCCTGCGGTGCCAAGGCTGCGGTAAGGTTTGCTGTGCCTGCGCCTGTGGCCCCTGAGGGAGCCTCTGGCGGGAGTATTTTGCCAAGATAAAATCGCAAGGCGTGCGCGAAAAAAAGGGGGACGAAAAACGCCCCCTTTGTCGGACTGTTCTGCGCTGCGGGCTTACATCGCGGGCATCACGGTGAGATCGCGCAGCACCTGATCCGTGCCGGTGATGGCCCAGGTGCCGGTGAGAGCGCCGGTGGCGAGGTCTACCGTGTGCAACCCGCCATTGGCGGCGAGCCAGGCGGTGTTGGTGCCGTCTGCCGTGGTGGAGACGTCAAAAGCAACCGGGCCTGTGAGGGTCGCGCCGAGCATCCCGATCGTGGCGTTGGTGCCGTCGTTCGGGGCTGTCTGCTGCAGCAGAGCCGACATGCCGGTGTCGATGTTGAACATCGCGGTTTTCTCTGGCTTGCCGAAGCTGTTGGTATAGGCGGTTGCGGCCACCATCAGGCCGGACCCTGCGTTGGCGTCGGCACCGTCCCAATTCAGCGCGCCGTCAACGGTCACTTCACCGGTATCCATGTTGATGCGGTGATTGGTGCTGCCTGACATGAATCGCAGGCGGTCTGCGGCCGGGTTCACGTCGACGATGACCGGGGCGCCATCGGCAATGTCCATCATCGTGTTCATGATCGACAGCGGCGTGGTTTCGCCCGTCATCGGGTCGATCACAACGATGGCTTGTTCATCGGTCACGCCGATCACGGTCATGGTGCCGGGGCGGTAGTCGATGCCGTACAGACGGGTCACGCCCTGCACTTCAACAGTTCCGGTCACAGCGGCGGTTTGCGTGTCGATCATCACCAGCGTTCTGTCGCCGGTCAGGCCGAGGGCGGTCTCGGCATAGGCGGGCGCGGTGAGGGCAGCGGTTGCCATAAGGGCGGTGAGGATACGTGTCATGGGGTCACTCCGATTTGGTATGGGAGGCCGGATTGGCCATTGCACAGCGGATACGTAAGACAGCCGGCCCGAGTTTCAGGCCGCGCGATAACGAAAGCGTTATTGCCGCACCATCGCGCGGCTTTACCCGACCCTATGGGCGCGCTAGGTAAGCCAAGACATATGAGGAGGCAGGCCATGGCCGAGGACGGAATCAACAGCTTTATGACCGGGCCGGACGAGTCTGGGCGGTTTGGCATCTTTGGCGGACGCTTTGTGTCGGAAACGCTGATGCCGCTGATCCTTGAGCTGCAAGAGCGCTATGAATTCGCCAAGACCGACCCGGAATTCTGGGCCGAGATGGATGATTTGTGGAAGCATTATGTGGGGCGACCGAGCCCGCTGTATTATGCCGAGCGGCTGACGCAGCACCTGGGCGGTGCCAAGGTCTACATGAAGCGCGACGAGCTGAACCACACCGGAGCGCACAAGATCAACAATGTGCTGGGGCAGATCATTCTGGCGCGGCGCATGGGCAAGACCCGGATCATCGCAGAGACCGGGGCTGGTCAGCATGGGGTGGCGACTGCGACGGTCTGCGCCAAGTTCGGGCTGAAATGCGTGGTCTACATGGGCGCGCATGATGTGGAGCGCCAAGCGCCCAACGTGTTCCGTATGCGGCTTCTGGGGGCCGAGGTGGTGCCGGTGACGTCCGGTCGCGGCACGCTGAAGGATGCGATGAACGATGCGTTGCGCGACTGGGTGACCAATGTGCGCGATACGTTTTATTGCATCGGCACGGTGGCGGGGCCGCATCCCTACCCGGCGATGGTGCGCGATTTCCAGAGCATCATCGGCAAGGAAGTGCGCTGGCAGCTGGCCGAACAGGAAGGCGCGGGGCGTCTGCCCGACACTGTGATCGCGGCGATTGGCGGCGGGTCGAATGCGATGGGGCTTTTCTACCCTTTTCTGGACGATCCGACGGTGAACATCATCGGGGTTGAGGCGGGCGGCAAGGGCGTCGATGACCGGATGGAGCATTGCGCGTCGCTGACCGGAGGCCGCCCCGGCGTGTTGCACGGCAACCGCACCTATCTGTTGCAGGACGAAGACGGGCAAATCCTTGAGGGTTTCAGCATCAGCGCCGGGCTGGATTACCCCGGCATCGGGCCGGAGCATGCCTGGCTGCATGACGTGGGCCGTGCCAAGTATGTCAGCATCACCGATGTGGAGGCGCTGGAAGCGTTTCAGCTGTCATGCAAGCTGGAGGGGATCATCCCGGCGCTGGAGCCAAGCCATGCCCTTGCCCATGTGATGAAAATCGCACCAACCCTGCCTGCGGACCATATCATCGTGATGAACATGTGTGGCCGGGGCGACAAGGACATCTTTACCGTGGCCAAGCATCTTGGCTTTGACATGAAGATCTGAGCGGCGCTGACCGTTTGATTGAATGACCCCGCAAGCGTTGTCTTGCGGGGTTTTTCTTTGGCAGGAGGGTCAGAACAGTTTTGGCGGGCCTGCGCTGTCACGATCCTGAATGGCGATATGCATGCCGCGCCCGATGCGGTGCGCAAGGGCTGACCATGCGGCGGCGGTGTCGGGCGGCAGGCTGCGGTTCAGGACCGAATCGAACAGCCCCAGCCACACACCGAACATCGGCGCGCGCACATCGCCTGCGGCCATATGCACTGCCATCGGGTTGCCGTCATATGCGCGCTCAAACAAAATTGCATTGCGCCAGAACCGGGCGATTTTTGCCTCATGCGCGGGCCAGTCCTGCACATGGCGGGCAAACACCGGGCCAAGGCCGGGGTGTTCGCGCACGCAGGCGTAGAACTCGGCGAGTGTTGTGTCGATCTGTTGGGCGGTGATGGGAAAACGGGGCGGGATCATGGGGCAGGGGTGCGCCTGTTTGTTTGGCGCTGCAATCGGGCCAGATGTCGCGGGGGGTTAGACGGCGTAAGTTTCAAGCACCTCTAGCGGCAGCACCTGCAGAGTGATCTGATGCGTCGCTTTCAGGTTCACATTCGGGGCGGCCCCTTCTTCATGCGCTTGCAGGAATCGCCCGGCGCACAGGCACCAGCGGTCGCCCGGATTAAGCCCGGCAAAGCCGTATTCGGGGCGCGGGGTAGACAGATCGTTGCCCAAGTATTTCGAAAAGGCCAGAAATTCTGCCGTCATCACCGCACAAACCGTGTGAAGCCCACGGTCCATCGGGCCGGTGTCACAACAGCCGTTGCGGAAAAAGCCGGTCATCGGCGCGGTGGAGCACGGCTCCAGCGTGCCGCCAAGGACGTTTACGGATGGTTCTTTCATGTGCTTCCCTTTGCTTGTCGCGATGATAGGCGGCGGGGCGGGGGTGTCCAGTCACGGTTTTGGAAAAGCCTGTCCGGCCAAGGGGGGCAGCATATCGCCCGACACCAGACGGGTCAGCAGACGGCGCACGCCGGGCAGGGGGGCCAAAGGCGCAAGCAGATAATCGCGCAACAGCGGCAGGCTGCGGCTGTCTGACTGATACATCGGGGTGAAAACCGCGCTCATCGCCTGATAGGTGCGCACATGCCAGCGGCGCATGGCGGCATAGGCCGGCAGGGGGGTGTCGGTATCCAGCGCGACAACTAGTGCCATGGCATCCAAAAGCGCCATATTCGCGCCCTGACCCAGCTGCGGGCTGGCGCGGTGGGCGCTGTCTCCGACAAAGGCCATTGCTTGTGCATAGGGACGGCGCAGGGTGCCGTGGGTATAGCGCGCCGGGGTCGTGTCTGTGCTTTGGGTCAGGGGTGACAGGAACGGGGCCATTTCGGGCCAAAGGGTTGTGGCCTGATTGCGCCATGCGGCCATATCGGTCTGTGGCCAGTGATCGAGGGCGGTGACGGGCAGTGACCAGAAGATCGCGGCATGGCGACCCGGCAGGCCGGGGCGCTGCCCCAGCGGCAGCACGCCAACCATAGTACGCGCGGCTGCATAACGTTGGCGCAACTGATCGGGGGCGAAATCGGTGCCATCAGGCCAGGGCACCGTGCCCCAGACCGCGCCAAAGGGCAGGGCGCGCGATTTTAGCGGCGACAGGCGCGACGTAGCGCCGCTGGTATCGACCACCAGATCGAACGGGCCAAAGCGGCGGCCGTCTGTCAGCGTGACCTCGCGCTTGTCGGCCAGCTGGGGGGCCGCTTGAACCGTGGCCGAGGTGATCACCGGAACGCCCCTCGCAACGCATTGATCCCACAGGGCCTGAAACAGCGCCGAGCGGTGAAGCGCCAGACCGGGGGCGGATGGCCGGTAGGCGACGTTCAGCACTTCGCGCCCCGAGACTTCATGCCCCAGCATATGGTGAATCGGTTGGCCCATCTGGCGCGCCGACGCACCTGCGCCGATGGCATCCAGCACGGCTAGTCCCACTGGCTGGATGACCAGACCGGAGCCGAGCGGGCGCGGGTTGTCGAACCGCTCGAACAGAGTCACCGAATGGCCTGCATCTTGGGCCAGGGCGGCACTCGCCAACCCGCCCACCCCGGCCCCGATGATGGCAATGGTGCTTCGCATGTCGCAGGCTTGCCGCGACTATTGAGCAAGTGCAAGCGGTGATCTGGACCACCGCCAATCTGCCGCGTATAAGGCGCGGCATGTGGATGACCCGGATCATAGCGCGAATTAGCCGCCCGGCGTTTTGACGGCTTCGTTGAAACGTCCGGGATGCCCTTTGCCTTGCGCGCGGCCGGTTCTGGCCGCTGTCTCCACGCCCCCTTCCAAGGATTTCGCCGATGTGCGCCGATACGCCTGAAACTGCCGCCACCGAAACTGTTGCCACCGATTACCGCGACTCTGTGTTTCTGCCCGAAACCACTTTCGCCATGCGCGCAGGATTGCCCGCGCGGGAACCCGAATGGCTGGCAAGGTGGGAGCGGCTGGGGGTCTATGACCGCTTGCGCGATGCGGGCAAAAGCCGCGCGCCTTTCGTGCTGCACGACGGCCCCCCCTATGCCAACGGGCACCTGCACATCGGCCATGCGCTGAACAAGGTGCTGAAGGATATGGTGGTGCGCAGCCAGCAGATGATGGGCCGCGACGCCCGCTATGTGCCGGGCTGGGATTGCCACGGTCTGCCGATCGAATGGAAGATCGAAGAGCAATACCGCGCCAAGGGTCTGAACAAGGACGATGTGGATATCGTTGATTTCCGTCAGGAATGCCGCCGCTTTGCCGAAGGCTGGATCGACATCCAGCGCGATGAATTCAAGCGCCTTGGTATCACAGGGAAGTGGGACCGCCCGTATCTGACGATGGATTACCACGCCGAAGCTGTGATCGCGGACGAGTTCATGAAGTTTGTCATGAACGGGTCGCTTTATCAGGGATCCAAGCCGGTGATGTGGTCGCCAGTGGAGAAAACCGCGCTGGCCGAGGCGGAGGTGGAATATCACGACCACACCTCGCATACCATCTGGGTGCGGTTCCCGGTCATTCGGTCGGGCGCCTCTGGCGGGAGTATTTTTACCAAGATGAAGACGGATGTGGTGATCTGGACCACCACGCCCTGGACCATCCCGCAGAACCGCGCGATCTCGTTCGGGTCGGGCATCGCCTATGGCCTTTACGAGATCATCGGGCGACCCGAGAGCAGCCAGCTGACCATAGGCCACCGGCTGATCCTTGCTGATGCGCTGTCGGAGGGCGTCTTTGCACAGGCAAAACTGGCGGGGCCAGAAATGGTGCGGCGGCTGTGTGATGTAACGGCCGAGGATCTGGCCGGCATGGTCTGCGCCCACCCCTATCACGGGATTGAGGGCGGCGCGGGCGAGTGGGATTTTGACGTCCCCCTCCTTCCCGGCGATCATGTCACCGATGATGCGGGCACCGGCTTTGTCCATACCGCGCCCAGCCATGGCGATGACGACTATCAGATGGGCCTGAAATTCGGCCTGCCTATGACCTATAACGTCGAGGCTGATGGCAGCTATCGCGCTGACCTGCCGGTGTTTGGTGGCCAAGCCATCCTGACACCCGAGGGCAAGGAAGGCCCGGCGAATGTGTCCAACATCCGCGCGCTGGCCGGGGCGGGGGCGCTGCTGGCCAAGGGCAAGATGAAGCATTCCTACCCGCATTCGTGGCGGTCGAAGGCGCCGCTGATTTTCCGCAACACCCCGCAGTGGTTTGTCGCAATCGACAAGACACTGGACGATGGCATGGCGACCTATGGCGAGACGATCCGCACCCGCGCCCTGAACTCGATCAACCAGTTGGTGCAATGGACCCCGCAGACCGGACGCAACCGCCTGCATTCGATGATCGAGGCACGGCCCGACTGGGTGTTATCGCGCCAACGCGCCTGGGGCGTGCCGCTGACCTGCTTTGTGAAGAAAGGCGCGCGCCCTGAGGCGCCCGACTTCCTGCTGCGAAACGCCGACGTGAACGCCCGGATCAAGGCCGCGTTTGAGGCTGAGGGCGCAGATGTCTGGTATGTGCAAGGATTCAAGGAAAAGATGCTGGATGGCATTGTCGATCCGGTGGAATATGAACAGGTCTTCGATGTGCTGGATGTGTGGTTCGACAGTGGCTCTACCCACGCTTTCGTGCTGCGCGACCGTGAGGATGGGGCAAGCGATGGCATTGCCGATCTGTATCTGGAAGGCACCGACCAGCACCGCGGCTGGTTCCATTCATCGATGTTGCAATCATGCGGAACCAAGGGGCGCGCGCCTTATCGGGGCGTGCTGACCCATGGTTTCACCCTGGACGAAAAGGGCATGAAAATGTCCAAGTCGTTGGGCAATACGGTCGCGCCGCAACAGGTGATCGACGAATACGGCGCTGATATTCTGCGGCTGTGGGTGGCGCAGTCTGACTACACGGTCGATCTGCGGATCGGCAAAGAGATCCTCAAGGGCGTGGCCGACAGCTATCGTCGCTTGCGCAATACCATGCGCTTCCTTCTGGGTGCGCTGAACGGCTTTGATGAGGCCGAGCGCTTGCCCATGGATCAGATGCCGGAACTGGAGCAATGGGTGCTGCACCGTCTGTCCGAGTTGGATCAGGACGTGCGCAGCGGCTATGCCAGCTATGATTTTCAGGGCGTGTTCCAGAAGGTGTTCACCTTTGCGACTACCGACCTGTCGGCGTTCTATTTCGACGTCATCAAGGACACGCTTTACTGCGATGCGCCCGATGCCCTTACCCGCCGCGCGGCGCGCACGGTGCTGGACATCCTCTACCACCGGCTGACGACATGGCTTGCGCCAATCCTTGTCTTCACAATGGAGGAGGTGTGGCTGGAACGCTTCCCCGGCGAGGAGTCTTCGGTCCACCTGACGGATATCCCCGAAACCCCGGCCGCATGGCGCAATGATGCGCTGGGCGCGAAATGGGCACAGGTCCGGCAGGTGCGCCGCGTGGTCACGGCAGCACTGGAGGTGCAGCGTACCGCCAAGGTGATCGGTTCATCGCTGGAAGCTGCTCCGGTGGTTTTTGTTGAGACTCCGGCGCTGAAGGCTGCCTTGTCAGCAGTTGATATGGCGCAGGTCACCATTACCTCGGCGATCGCGTTGACTTGGGGCGCCGCCCCGCCGGGCGCGTTTACCTTGCCGGATGTGCCGGGTGTCGGTGTGGTGTTTGGGGCGGCTCAGGGCCAGAAATGCCAGCGCTGCTGGCAGATCCTGCCCGATGTCGGCAACCACAAACACCCCGGCGTATGCAAGCGCTGCGACACGGTTCTGGGCTGATCCTGACAAGGCAATCCCGGCCTGATCGACCGACGCGCTCCGCGCGGGAGTATTTGGGAAGCAGAAAATCATCCTGCGCGCGCGTTGGGGGTTTGCGGATTTGAAAATACTCCCGCGCGGAGCGCGTCCGCAACCCGCGCAGTGTCAGTAGAAACTTTGCGGGTCGATGTCGATGGCAAGCCGAAGGTTGGCAGGCAGCTTTACTTGGGCGACCCATGCGGTAAGCGCGGCTTGTAGTTGGCTGCCCTTGTCCGCCTTGACCAGCAGACGCACGCGGTGGCGGCCGCGAACGCGGGCGATGGGGGCGGGGGCGGGGCCGAAGACCTGTGCGCCGATCTGGCGCAGCGGGCCGTCGCGCCGGGCGAGTTCAGCCCCGATGTCAAAGACTTGTGCCACATCCGGGCCAGACAGGATGATGCCGGCCATCCGGCCGTAGGGCGGCACGCCTGCGGCAAGGCGTTCGGCGGCTTCGGCCTTCCAGAACGCTTCTTCATCGCCGCCAAGGATTGCGCGGATCACCGGGTGATCGGGCTGGTGGGTTTGCAGCAGGGCAGTGCCGCGCAGCTCTGCCCGGCCTGCCCGGCCTGCCACCTGCCGCATCAGCTGAAAGGTGCGCTCCGCCGCCCGCAGGTCTGATCCCTGCAACCCGAGGTCGGCGTCTATGACGCCGACGAGGGTCAGCAGAGGAAAGTTATGGCCTTTGGCCACGATTTGCGTGCCAATGATGATGTCGGCGCCGCCCGCTGCAATCGTCTCGATCTGGGCTTTCAGCGCGCGGGCTGATCCGAACAGGTCGGATGACAGCACCGCCACCCGGGCATCTGGAAAACGGGCGGTTACCTCTTCGGCCAGACGCTCCACGCCGGGGCCGACGGCGGCCATTTTGCCGGTCACCTTGCAGGCCGGGCATTCGGTTGGCACGGGTTTGGTCGCCCCGCATTGGTGGCACACCAGCCGCTTGAGAAAGCGGTGTTCGACCATGCGCGCATCGCAGTGGTCGCAGCCGACCTGATGACCGCAGGCGCGGCACAGCGTGATCGGCGCATAGCCGCGGCGGTTCAGAAACAGCAGCGATTGCTCGCCTTTTGCCACCCGGGCAGTAACGGCGGCGGCAAGGGTGGGCGAGATGAAACGGTCATGCGACAGCGATTCTGCCCGCATGTCGATGGCGCGCATCTCGGGCATTTCGGCCGCGCCGTAGCGCGCGCCAAGATCAAGGCGCAGGTATTTGCCCGCATCGGCATTGGCCCAGGATTCCAGCGATGGCGTGGCCGAGGCCAGCACCACAGAACAGCCCTGAATCGCGCCGCGCAGCACGGCCATGTCGCGGGCGTTATACAGCACGCCTTCCTCTTGTTTGTATGAGGTGTCGTGCTCTTCATCCACCACGATCAGGCCAAGATCCTGAAACGGCAGGAACAGCGCCGACCGTGCGCCCACCACAAAAGATGCCCCCCCTTCGGCCACCATGCGCCACAAGCGGCGGCGTTCGGTCATGGTCACGCCAGAGTGCCATTCGGCGGGCCGCGCGCCGAAACGGGCCTGCACGCGGGTCAGGAAATCGGCGGTCAGGGCGATTTCGGGCAAGAGGACGAGCGCCTGCCGACCCTTGCGCAGGCATTCGGCCACGGCTTCCAGATAGACCTCGGTTTTACCCGAACCCGTCACGCCTTTCAGCAGGGTGCAGGAGTAATCCCCCCTGTCCACGGCAGCGACCATCGCGTCGCCTGCAGCGATCTGATCACCCGCCAGCCGGCCATCGGCGCGGGCGTTCAGGGGCGGGTAGGGGGTGTCTTTGGGCGCGTCTTCCTCGCTCAGCACGCCCTTGGCCACCAGACCCTTGACGACGGAAGCGGTGCAGCCTGCGGCTTCGGTCAGTTCGGCGAGCGTTACTGCGGCACCGCCATAGTCACGCAACGCCTCGATCACGCGAAAGCGGGCGTCGGTCAGCTGGTTCGGCACCGGGCCGGACAGGCGGTAGATCCGCCGGGTGGCAGCGCCCGACATCAGCCCCGGCGCGCGAGTGGCAAGGCGCAGCATGGCAGGCAGGGGGGTGAGGGTGTAGTCGGCGGCGCGGGTCAGAAAGCTGCGCAGTTCCGCCCGCATCGGCCTTGCATCCAGAACGCGTGCGATGCTGCGCAGTTTGGCCGGATCAAAGCGGCCCTCGCCCGGCCCCCAGACCACGCCCAGCACCTTGCGCGGGCCAAGCGGCACCTCGACAAAATCGCCATCCCCGCAGCCACCTTCGGGCGCGCGGTAATCCAGCACCCCAAGGCCCGACCGCCCGAGGGCTTCGGTTGTCAGCACCCCGACAGTTTGGCCTGTAGAATAGGTTCGATCTGCCACTGTTAGCGCTCACACCTATCTTTTGTTTTGCTCTGTCATGGGGTAAACCCCCATCGAACCCCTCGCAACCCATCGAAGGACGCGTCCCATGAGATTTTTCGTAGATACCGCCGATGTTGAGGCGATCGCCGAGCTGAACGACCTTGGCATGGTGGATGGTGTCACCACCAACCCGTCGCTTATTCTGAAATCCGGCCGCGATATTCTGGAGGTGACCAAAGAGATCTGTTCGATCATCTCGGGCCCGGTTTCCGCAGAAGTGGTGGCGCTGAAGGCAGAAGATATGATCGCCGAGGGCCGCAAGCTGGCCGAGATCGCCGAGAATATCGCGGTCAAGGTGCCGCTGACTTGGGACGGGTTGAAAACCTGTAAAGTGTTGTCGAGCGAAGGCTTCATGGTCAACGTGACCCTGTGCTTTTCCGCCAATCAAGCGCTTTTGGCGGCCAAAGCGGGCGCAACGTTTATCAGCCCGTTCATCGGGCGGTTGGATGACATCAACCTTGATGGGTTGGAGCTGATCAGCGACATCCGCCAGATCTATGACAACTATGGCTATGACACCCAGATTCTGGCTGCATCGGTGCGCACGGCGAACCACGTCACGCAATGCGCGCTGATCGGGGCGGATGTGATGACCGCACCGCCGAATGTGATCAAGGCGATGGCAAGCCATATCCTGACCGACAAGGGCTTGGATCAGTTCATGAAAGACTGGGCCAAGACCGGCCAGAAAATTCTGTAATCACGACAGCGACAGCCACAGACGGGCGAGCGCAAGTTCGGCCGTCTCGATGCCGCCATCGTCCACACCGACAGACCACAGCGCCGCACCTGCGGCGTAAGCGGCGGGCATCAGCCCGCCGTTTTCGCATTGGCTGACCGCCCGAAGGCGGCTGCCGTTGGCGATGGCATTTTGCAGGGCCAGCAGTAAGGCAGGATCTTGCATCATGGTGCCTGCGCCGTAAACCCGCAGCACCGCGCCATCCAACTGGGCCAAGGCGGCGCCAAGCGCGGCGGCGGGCAGGCCGGGGGAAAGCGACAGGATCGCCAGCCTGCGGTCGGCAAAGCGGCGGGCTGGTGCCGGCAGGGGGGCTTGAGCGATACTGCGAAAGGCATCCGCTGCATGGCTGTCTTGTTTCACCAGCCCGGCGGCGGGCAAAAGCCGGGCGGCAAAGGCCAACCAGACCTCGGCCGGTGCGGTCAGGGCAGAGGTCAGCGCCAGCGACAGGTTGGCCTCGGCATCACCGCCCGTGTTCAGCGGTGCCATCGAGCCGCACAGGATGACGGGCAGGCGCAGGTCTGACAGGGCCGATGACAAAGCCGCACCAGTATAAGCCATGGTGTCGGTGCCATGCACGATGATCACCCCGTCGCCCTGCCACGCATCGATCCGATCGAGCATGTGATTCCAGTCACTTGGGCGAATATTGGCGCTATCGATCAGGGGGGTGAAGTGTTCAACTCTGGTGGTGACGCCGGGAGGTGTCAGAGTGGCAAGCGCGGCCTCTAGCACGCCCGCGCCGGGCTGCAAGCCGTCGGGCCCGGGCACCATGCCGATGGTGCCGCCGGTGTAGAGGATCAATAGATGGGTCATGTCGCCCCCTTATGTCACGTTTGCGCGACATATCAGATACAGGACGGCTGCGGAATGCGGCTGTGAGCGCAGGGGCGGCGTGGAAATCCTTCGCCAGTCTTGTCTGTTTCCGCTATGGTGCGGCACAATTGACCAAGAAAAGCCGGACAAAGTTACCATGATCGAACAAGACCTGCGTGACCGCATCATCGCGGAGCCGGAGACGATTCTCGAAGACCGCGACCTGATGGCGGCGTTGATCGGCGCGAACGAGCGGGCCATGGGCAGCAATATCGTCGATCTGCGTGGCATTGCGATGGAGCGGCTGGAAAACCGCCTGGACCGGCTAGAAGACACGCACCGCACGGTGATTGCGGCGGCCTATGAGAATCTGGCCGGGACAAATCAGGTGCACCGCGCGATTCTGCAGATGCTGGACCCGCTGAGCTTTGAGGATTTCCTGAAAAACCTGTCGACGGATGTGGCGGCAACCTTGCGGGTGGATTGCATCCGGCTGGTGTTGGAATCGGTGCAGGATGCTGAAGACCCGGCGCTGCGGAAACTGGGCGAGGTGCTGTTTGTGGCCGAGCCGGGGTTTGTCGGTGAATATCTGTCGGGCGGGCGCAACGTGCCCCTGCGCCCGGTGACGCTGCGCCAGACGATCCCGTCGTCGGATGCAATCTATGGTGACCGTGCGGGGTGGATTCGGTCTGAGGCGCTGTTGAAGCTGGATTTCGGCAAGGGGCGTCTGCCCGGCATGCTGGTTATGGGGTCCGAAGACCCGCATCAGTTCAAGCCGACGCATGGCACGGATTTGCTGGCGTTTTTCGCTGGCGTGTTTGAACGGACCATGCGCCGCTGGCTGTCATGACGGCAATCTCGCCCCAGGTGCGCGAGGCGTTGGCCACATGGGGCCAGCAGCTTTCGGGGGTGCATGGGGCGGCGCAGAATACGGTTGCGGCCTATCTGCGTGATGTGACGGGATACCTGCATTTTCTGGCGATCCATCGTGGCGGAACCGAGGGTCTGGCGGGGTTGGCGGGGCTGCCACAGGGTGATTTGCGGGCGTGGATGGCGCATGAACGCGCGCGCGGATTGTCGGCGCGGTCACTGGCGCGCGCGCTGAGTTCGGTCAAGAGCTTTACTGCTTGGGTGGCCGACCGGAACGGGGTGGATGCGACCACGGTGCTGTCGGCCCGCGCTCCACGGTTCAAGCGCAAGCTGCCACGTCCGCTGTCGGTAGAGGGCGCCCAAGATATGATCGACACCGTGGCCGATCAGGGCTTTGAGGACTGGATCGGCGCGCGCGACCGGGCGGTGGTGACTTTGCTTTACGGCTGCGGGTTGCGAATATCCGAAGCCCTTGGCCTGACCGGTGCGGCGCACCCGCTGCCAGAGGTCTTGCGGATCACCGGCAAAGGCAACAAGACCCGGCTGGTGCCCGTGCTACCGGTCGCGCGGGCGGCGGTGGCGGATTATGTGCGGCTGTGCCCGTTTGATCTGGCGGCAGATCAGGCATTGTTTCGCGGCGCGCGCGGTGGTGCGTTGAATGCGCGGCTGATCTCGGCAGTGATGGAGCAGGCCCGGATGCAGCTTGGTCTGCCCGCAACCGCCACGCCGCACGCCATGCGCCACAGCTTTGCGACGCATCTTTTGTCAGCGGGCGGGGATTTGCGCTCGATTCAGGAATTGTTGGGCCATGCGTCTCTGTCGACCACGCAAATTTACACGGCAGTGGATGCGGCGCGACTGATGGAAGTTTATGAAAAGTCACATCCGCGCGCGTGATCCACGCCACAGCGGTTGCACCCGACAACGGATTGCTCCATCAAATCGCGATGGATCTTCGTTACAAAGCCCTATCCGTCCACCTGTTGACCGCCTCTGGCGCGGTTTTGTCGATGTTTGCCATGCTGGCAGCCGTTGAGGAAAACTGGAGCCTGATGTTTCTATGGCTGGTGGTTGCCCTGATCGTCGATGGAATCGACGGCCCCTTGGCGCGCCGCTATGAGGTTGACAAGAATTGGCCGAATTACGATGGGGTTCTGCTTGACCTGATAATTGACTTCCTGACCTATGTGTTCATTCCTGCCTATGCCCTGTTCAAATCGGGACTGTTGCCGGGGTGGACGGGGTGGATTGCGATTATCGTGATCGTCTATGGCTCGGTGATCTATTTCGCCGATACTCGCATGAAGACAAAGGATAAATCCTTTGCAGGCTTTCCGGCCTGCTGGAATATGGTCGTGCTGGTGCTGTTTGCAGTGGCCCCCGGAACCGGGTTGGTTCTGGCGATTGTGATTGCGTTGACGGTGGCGATGTTCTGCAACCTCAAGTTCATTCACCCCACGCGCACGAAACGGTGGCGCAACATCTCGCTGCCAGTGTCGCTTTTGTGGGTGGTGTTTGCCGGATGGGCGGCCTTTGTAGACTTTCATCCCGCGTCATGGGCGCATTGGGGGCTGATTGTGACCTCGCTTTACCTGACCTTTGCCGGGATCGCCCAGCAGGTGATCCCCGAACGGTTGGGCCGGCGCTAAAGCCGGGTCAGCAGCACTCCGGCAACGATGACGGCGGCGGCAACGGCTTTTTCGCCGCTCATCTTTTCGCCAAAGGCGATCCAGCCGATCAGCACCGCAAACAGGATCGAGGTTTCGCGCAAGGCCGCGACCACGGCGATTGGGGCGATGGTCATGGCCCAGATGGAAACGGCGTAGGCCGCGTAGCTGGCGGCTGAGGCGACCGAGCCAAACCCCCACGCCCTGCGATCCCGCGGCACAACTGACGTGCCGCGCAGGGCGAGCATGCCGAGGGTGAAGATAATCCCGTCGGCCACAAAGACCCAAGCCACATAGGCGGCAGGCGCGCCCGATATGCGCGCGCCCATGCCGTCAATCATCGTGTAGGTTGCAGTTGCGGCCGCAGAGCCAAGGGCAAAGGGCAGCATCCGGCGGTTCTCGCCACTGGAAAACACACCGCGCGCCATGAGCAGGATGCCAAGGCCCAACACCACAATGGCAACATACTGCCGCGCGCTGACCGCATCGGGCAGCATCATGGCCCCCGCCAGCGCCACAACCATCGGGGCCGCCCCGCGCGCAATGGGGTAGACGCGGGACAGATCGCCCCGGTCATAGGCGTAAGTCAGGAAAAACTTGTAGGCGAAATGGGTGCAGCCTGCGGCAATGACCCAAGGGATCGCGGCGGGGTTGATCGGCGGCGACAGGGCCACAACGGCCAAGCCTATGGGCACCTCGACAACCGACAGAATGACCATCGTGCCAACCTTGGAGGTGCCAAGTTTGATCAGCGCGTTCCACAGCGCATGCAGAAAGGCCGCCCCGAGGACCGCCAGAAACACACCAAGGCTCACGCAGCTGTCCTCGTTTTTCTTATGGGTAAGCGGGGGGCGGGGCATGCGCAAGGGCGGGGCTGTATCCAACACAATCGCGCCCTTGGCGGCGGTCGGGCTTCGGGTGTAGGAGATTGGGTATGTTTGAACGTATATCCCTTGATGATGCCCACCTTTTGCCGCGATGGCGCAGGCCGGAAGCGCTGCTGTATGTAATGGCAGCGGCGATGCCGCTGGCCTTTGCCACATGGTCGGCGGTGCTGAACAACTTTGTGATTGAAATCGCCGGGTTTACGGGCGTGGAGATCGGCTGGCTGCACACAGTGCGCGAGATTCCGGGCCTGCTGGCCGTGCTGGTGATCGCGCTGTTGCTGATCTTTCGCGAACAGGTGTTGGCGCTCTGCAGTCTGTTCCTTTTGGGACTGGCCACGGCGGTGACCGCGTGGTTTCCAAGCTTTGGCGGGCTGCTGATTGTCACCTTGCTGTCGTCGATCGGGTTTCATTATTTTGAAACGGTGAACCAGTCGCTGCAATTGCAATGGGTCGAGAAATCGCGCGCGCCGCAGGTGTTGGGGCGCATCGTGGCGGTGGGATCTGGGGCGGCGCTGCTGGCCTACGGTCTGCTAGTGCTGATGTGGGACCGGTTCAATCTGACCTACGATACTGTTTATATGGTGTCTGGCGGGGCGACGATTGCGCTGACGCTATTCGCGGCATTGGCCTATCCGCAGTTTGTGAACCCGATCAAACAGCGCAATTCCATCGTTTTGCGCCGGCGCTACTGGCTGTTTTACGCGCTGCAATTCATGGCCGGATCGCGGCGGCAGATCTTTGTGGTCTTTGCCGGCTTCATGATGGTGGAACGCTTTGGCATGAAAGTGTCAGAGATGACGGCGCTTTTGCTGATCAACTATGTGTTGCAGATGGTTGCCGCCCCCGCCATGGGCCGCGCACTTGGCCGCTTTGGCGAGCGCAGCGTGATGGCGTTTGAATACACCGGGCTGACGCTGGTGTTCCTGTTCTACGGTGGGATTTACTGGTTTGGCTGGGGCATCGTGATTGCGGGCGCGCTGTATATCGCCGACCAGATGTTCTTTGCGCTGTCCTTTGCGTTGCGCACCTATTTTCAGAAAATCGCTGATCCGGCGGATATTGCCCCTACAGCGGCGGTGTCGTTCACCATCAACCACATCGCGGCAGTGTTTTTGCCGGCGGCGATGGGGTATCTTTGGGCCACCTCGCCCGATTACGTATTCCTTTTGGGGGCGGGTATGGCGCTGATTGCGTTGGGACTGGTGTTGCTGATTCCGCGTCACCCCGAACCGGGCTATGAGACGATTTTTGGCCGGGGGCTGCCTGTCGCTGCACAGTGAGTGGCGTTTCGTGCGGCTTACCCTATATAACCAGTCTGGCTTTAGGAGAGTTTCAAGATGTTCTTCATGAACCGCACCAAATCGCAGATGGTTGACCCCAAACACGCGCTTCCGGGCCGGGCAGAGCCGCTGCCGACCGCAGAGACGCATTTCATTTCCGGCTTGCCGCTGAAATCGCCGGTGCCCGAAGGTATGGAAGAAGCGATGTTCGGCATGGGCTGCTTTTGGGGAGTGGAGCGCAAGTTCTGGCAGCATCCCGGAGTGTGGCTGACCATGGTAGGCTACGCTGCGGGCTATACGCCGAACCCCACCTACAAGGAAACCTGCACCCAGTTGACCGGGCACAATGAGGTGGTTCGGGTGATCTTTGACCCGGCTGTTGTGTCTTTTGACCAGTTGCTCAAGCTGTTCTGGGAAGGCCACGACCCGACCCAAGGCATGCGGCAGGGCAATGACATGGGGTCCACCTATCGGTCGGGTATCTACACCTATACCGACGCGCAGGCGCAGGCGGCCGAGGCGAGCAAAGTGGTGTATCAGGCGGCACTGAACGCGGCAGGGCGCGGGGGCATCACGACGGAAATCCTGCCCGCGCCAGTGTTTTATTTCGCCGAGGACTATCATCAGCAGTATCTGCAAAAGAACCCGAACGGCTATTGCGGCATTGGGGGAACGGGCGTGACCTGCCCGATTGGCACCGGCGTTTCGGCCTGATCTTGGCGCCGCCCGGCTTTGATGTGCTGGTGATCGGGGCGGGGCCTGCGGGCTCTGCTGCGGCTATCACCGCTGTCCGTGCGGGGTTGCGGGTGGCGCTGATCGACAAGGCGGCGTTTCCGCGTGACAAGCTGTGCGGCGGCGGGGTGACGGCGCGCGCGCATGGCTATGCCTGTGCAGTGTTTGGTGATCTGCCAGCGGGGTTGTTCCACATCAGCCGGACAGTGCGGTTTTCCAACGGTACTGAGACCTTGGCCCGGCTGGAGCAGGCCCCGGCGATTTACATGACCATGCGGGCGGGGTTTGATGCGGCCCTGCGTGCCCGTGCGATAGAAGCGGGCGCGGTGGATTATTGCGGCCATCGTATGGCGCACTGCGTGCCAGACGCGGGGCGGGTGGTGCTGGCGGATGGGCGGGTGCTGACCGCGCCGGTGGTGATTGGGGCTGATGGCGTGCATTCAGCGGTGGCGCGGGCGCTGTTTGGCCGGGCCTTTGACCCCGCCACCATCGGCTTTGCGCTGGAGGCAGAGGTGCCGGGCGGTCCGGGGCCGGATACAGAGCTGGACATGACCGCGTTGCCATGGGGTTACGGCTGGGTCTTCCCGAAAACCGGTGGCCGCACGCTGGGCATCGGTGGCGTCTCGGTGCAGGACAAGGACCTGCGCCCGCGGTTCCACGACTGGCTGCGCGCGCGCGGCGTCGACCCGGCGACGGTCAAGATCAAGGGGCATCACTTGCCGTCAGGTGCCTCTAACGCGGTGCCGGGTCGGGGTGCAGTGCTGCTGGCGGGCGATGCGGCGGGGCTGGTCGATCCGATCACGGGCGAAGGGATTGGCTGGGCGATCCTGTCGGGGCAACTGGCGGCAGAAGCGGCAGCAGAAGCGCTGGCGGCGGGCGCGCCGCAAACTGCGCTCAGGCGGTATCAGGTGCGGATGCGACCGATCCGGGCCGAGCTTGTGCGGGCACGGCTGCTGGCAAGACTGGTCTATCACCCGCTGTTGCAACCCCGCCTGCTGCGCGCGCTTGCGTCGTCTGATCATTTTCAGCGCCGCTATCTGGCGCTGTTGGCTGGTGAGATGGATTACGCTGATCTTGGCCCGCGCCGTCTGGTCAGCGTGGTCTTGCGGGTGTTGCGCGGACGGGGCGGTGGCACTCGGCTTGACGCCACGGGCGGCGGCGGCTAGGCCCTGAGGCGCACTTGTCCGAGGTTTTGCCATGCCCACCTATACCGTCCTGACCACCATTGCCGGTGATGATGCCGCCGAAGCCTTGGCGCAGGCGTTGGAGCGGATGCAGCCAGAGCCGCTGGAGGTCGAAATTTATGACGAGGCGGAAACGCCCGGTCTGGCCCGTGTGGTGGCGCTGTTTGCCAAAGAACCCAGTGCGGCGCTGCTGGACGTGTTGGCGCAAGCGTTTGGGGCCACGCCCTTTAGCGTAAGCGAACATGCACAGCGCACCTTTACCGCACTGACCACCCTGCCGGGTGAGGCCGCCGCCAAGGCTTTGGCCGAGGCGATCGAGACGATGGAACCGGCCCCCTACGGCGTGGGCGCGTTTGAGATCGAGGACGATTCCGGGCTGTGGGAGGTGGGGTCTTACTTCCTTGACCAGCCCGATGCCGGGATGCTGGATGCGCTTGGCGTCGCACATGGGGCCAAGCCTTTTGCCATTTCGGAACTGCCCGAAATTGACTGGGTGGCCAAGGTGCGGCGCGAATTGTCGCCGGTGGATGCGGGGCGGTTCTTTGTGTTCGGCAGTCATGATGCCGACCGCGCGGCGGATCTGGGGCCGGACCGCGTGGCCTTGCAGATCGAGGCGACGGTGGCCTTTGGCACCGGGCACCATGGCACGACTCTGGGCTGTCTGCGCGCCTTTGACCGCCTGTTCACCGGGGGCTTTGCGCCTGCGCGCGTGGCCGATATCGGCTGCGGAACGGCGGTTCTGGCGATGGCGGCGGCGGCGGTTCTGCCTGATGCGCTGGTGTTGGCCAGTGATATCGACGAGGTGGCGGTTGATGTGGCGCGCGCCAATGTGGCGATCAACGGTCTGGATGGCCGCATTGAGTGTATGGAGGCGGCGGGCTTTGCCCATCCGCGTCTGGCCGAGGCCGCGCCGTTTGATCTGGTCTTTGCCAATATCCTGAAAGGCCCGCTGATCGAACTGGCCCCGCCAATGGCCGCGCATCTGGCGCCGGGGGGGCTGTGCATTCTGTCAGGTCTGCTGGTTGTGCAGGCCGAGGCCGTCACGGCGGCCTATGTCGCTGCCGGGCATGAACTGGCCGGGCGTGACGACATCGGTGAGTGGTCCACACTGGTTATGCGGCGATTGTAAGACAAAGCCGGGCGATTGTCGCCAAAACGCCGCCACTTTTGCCCCATTATAGCCACATTTCCGCCTTAGGCTTCATCTGTGGGGCGTATGAGTGTGGAGACTGGTCATGTCGGACCCTAGCATCGCGGAATTCAATATGCGCATTGCGCGTATTGAAAATGGGCGCGCAAAAGGCCGTGGCTTTGAAGCGGAAGGGACGCTGGGTCGTTCCTTCTACACCCGGTCAGACCCAAGATATCGCCGCAAATTTCGGCTGCCTGTCCTGCGCCCTGTGTTCCTTGCACTTGTCTTTGGCACTGCCCTGAAGGCGATGTTTCTGTTTCAATTGGGCGCACCTGCCTATGATGCCCGCGTCGCGGGGCTGCTGTCGGGGCAAGGCGTGGACCGGGTTGGCGGTTGGCTCATGCAGGCCGATCCGGTGACAACGGCATTGGCCCGTCAGATATCATTGTTCGCGCGGCTGGACAGATGACGCTTTGACTGCGCCGATTATGGGCGGTCAGGCCTGAGAATGGCAAACCAACAAAAAGGCCGCCAGAGCGATGCTCGGCGGCCTTTGTCATTCGGCTGAACCCTTGTTCAAAGCCTTTGGCTTAGCGGGTCAAGGTCTCAATGTCGCCGCGGCACAGCCCGATATCATCAAGTTCACGGTCCGAAAGTTTGGACAGGGCCTTGCGGGTGATGCGAGCATCGTTCCAGGCAGAAACGGCGGCAAACATGCTGCCGACACCTTGAACGGCGCGGAAAATCGAGATGGCGCCGAACGGCGCCGTGCGGGACGTCTGATAGGCGGCCATGGCGGTTATCCTTTTTAAACTGCTTATACGAGAGGCGTTTTTGCACTCATTGTGCCAGATAACAATGCTGCATGCGCAAAGCAAGATGGCGTCTTGGCATGGCTGCCATGCGCCATTTGCATGAGGCGCCACCCCAATATTGCCTTTATTTTAAGGGCTCGGCGGCTTTCGGCAGGGTTTCGTCGCGCTTGATATGCGGAAGGTCGCTTTTGCTGCGTGTGCATAACGATTGAGTGACAAACCGGCAAGCTGATTGCAGGGCAATACCGGCATCTGGAATTGGCTTGGCCTATGTTCCCCTTTCGTGCTAACCCTTGGAAAAGCAGGAAATCTGGAAAACAGGGGCTGGGGCAGGCATGCGGGTTCTGGGAATCGATCCGGGGTTGCGAAACCTTGGCTGGGGCGTGATCGACGTGGCCGGTGCGCGGATCACCCATGTCGCCAATGGCATATGCCATTCGGACGGGGCCGAGGGGTCTTTGGCCGAACGGTTGCGCAGCCTGCATGCGCAATTGACCGATGTGCTGCGGATCTGGCAGCCGGAGTCGGCGGCGGTGGAGCATACTTTTGTCAACAAAGACGCGGTGGCCACGCTGAAACTGGGGCAGGCGCGTGGTATTGCGCTGCTGGTGCCCGCGCAGTTCGGGCTGGCGGTGGGGGAATATGCGCCCAATGCGGTGAAGAAATGCGTGGTGGGCGTGGGGCACGCGGCCAAAGTGCAGGTGGATCACATGGTGCGCCTGCATTTGCCGGGCGTTGTGATCGCCGGGCCGGATGCGGCAGACGCCTTGGCAATCGCGATTTGCCACGCGCATCATGTGCAATCGTCAGGCCGGCTTGAGGCCGCGTTGAAAAGGGCGGCAGGATGATCGGGAAAATCTCGGGTCGGTTGGACTGGCGCGGCACGGGCGAGGTGCTGATCGACGTGCGCGGCGTGGGCTACATCGTGCATGTGTCGGATCGCACGATGGCTGGGCTGCCACTTTTGGGTGAGGCAGTGTCGCTTTATACCGAGTTGGTGGTGCGCGAAGACCTGCTGCAACTGTTTGGCTTTCCAAGCATGCTGGAAAAGGAATGGCACCGGTTGTTGGTGACCGTGCAAGGTGTGGGTGCCAAGGCGGCACTGGCCATCCTTGGCACCTTGGGGCCAGAGGGAGTGGCGCGCGCGATCACGCTGGGCGATGCCCGCGCGGTACAGGCAGCCCCCGGCGTGGGGCCGAAATTGGCGCAGCGGGTTATCCTTGAGCTGAAGGCCAAGGCCCCGTCGGTGATGGCGGCGGGGGTCAGCCTGTCGGCACGGGCCGAGGTGGACGATAGCGTGATCGAGGACATCGCAGCGGATGCGCGCGCGCCGGCACATGCGGCCGCCAAAAAGCCTGGCAGGGCCGGGGAGGGCCATGCGTTGCGCGCGGCCTATACCGCTGATGCGCTGTCGGCCCTGCTGAACCTTGGCTATGGGCAGGGCGACGCCGCGCAGGCAGTCGCCACGATTGCGGGGGAGGAGCCAGAGGCGGACACTGCCACGATCATCCGCAAGGCGCTGCGACTGCTTGCGCCGAAGTAGGGGGTGCTGCCCCCCGCCTGCGGCCCCCTCGGAGTATTTTGGCCAAGATGAAGGCCGAAGGTCTTTTCAGGGCCTGCGCCATTTCCCATATCGGGGGTTGATCGGAAGGGGTTTGCAATGGGTGGATACGCCAAGACATTCATGTTGATGGCGGCGCTGACGGCGCTGTTCATGGGGTTGGGTGCGATGCTGGGCGGGACCAGCGGCGCACTGATTGCGTTGGCAATCGCAGCGGCGATGAACGTGCTTGCTTACTGGAACTCGGACAAGGCCGTGTTGTCGATGACCGGGGCGAAGGCTGTGGATGAGGCCAGCGCGCCGGGGTTGGTGCGGATGGTCAACCGGCTGGCGGATGGGGCGGGGATGCCGCGGCCCAAGGTTTATGTGATCGACACCGACCAGCCCAATGCCTTTGCCACCGGGCGCAACCCGGAGAATGCGGCGGTGGCGGCGACCACGGGGCTGCTGCGGCGGCTGACCGATCAAGAGGTGGCAGCGGTGATGGCGCATGAGTTGGCCCATATCCGCAACCGCGATACGCTGATCATGACGGTCACAGCGACGTTCGCCGGGGCGATTTCGATGTTGGCCAATTTCGCATTGTTCTTTGGTGGAAGCCGGGAGCGGCCCGGTGGGATGATCGGGACGATTGCCTTGATGATCCTTGCCCCTTTGGCGGCGGCCTTGGTGCAGATGGCGATTTCGCGCTCACGCGAATATGAGGCCGACCGGGTGGGTGCCGAGATTTGCGGCAATCCGTCCTGGCTGGCTGATGCGCTGCGAAAGATCGAGGCCTTTGCCAAGGGCATCGACAACAACGCTGCAGAGCGCAATCCGGCAATCGCCCATATGTTCATCATCAACCCGCTGCATGCCCATGCCCATGACAAGTTGTTTTCCACCCATCCCAATACCGCCAACCGGATTGCTGCGTTGGAGGCAATGCGCGGCGTGGCGCGGTCGTCGGTGCCGCGTGCGGGTGGGCAGGTTGCCCCGAAATCCGGGCCTTGGGCCTGATCTAGCGGCTTGCAAAAGGGCGGGCGTTCGGGGATTGTTCCGCCATGTTGGAACCAGACCCCGCCCTGCGCCCTGAGCGCCTTCCCGAAGACACTGACCGCGCCTTGCGGCCACAGGGATTGGACGAATTTATTGGGCAAGCGGAGGCGCGGGCCAATCTGCGCGTGTTCATCGAGGCCGCGCGGATGCGCGGTGAGGCGATGGATCACACGCTGTTCCATGGACCTCCTGGTCTTGGCAAGACCACATTGGCTCAGATTATGGCGCGTGAGTTGGGAGTGGGGTTTCGCATGACCTCTGGCCCGGTGCTGGCCAAGCCGGGCGATCTGGCAGCGATTCTGACCAACCTTGAGCCGCGCGATGTGCTGTTCATCGACGAGATTCATCGGTTGAGCCCGGTGGTGGAGGAGGTTTTGTATCCGGCGCTGGAGGATTTTGCGCTGGATCTGGTGATTGGCGAGGGACCGGCCGCGCGCACGGTGCGGATCGAGTTGCAGCCCTTTACGCTGGTCGGGGCGACCACGCGGCTGGGGCTTTTGACGACGCCGCTGCGCGACCGGTTCGGGATTCCGACCCGGTTGGAGTTCTATACCGAGGCGGAGTTGCATGAGATTGTCACCCGTGGCGCGCGGCTTCTGGGCGTACAGGCCGAGCCCGAGGGCTGCCGCGAGATTGCCCGCCGCGCGCGGGGGACGCCGCGCATTGCCGGGCGGTTGTTGCGCCGGGTGGTGGATTTCGCGCTGGTTGAGGAAGGCGGGCGGATCTCGCGCGCGCTTGCCGACCGGGCGTTGACGCGGCTGGGAGTGGATCATCTGGGTTTGGACAGCGCGGACCGGCGCTATCTGGTGCTGCTGGCCGAAAATTATGGTGGTGGGCCTGTAGGTGTGGAAACCATAGCTGCCGCGTTGAGCGAGCCGCGCGATGCGATTGAGGAAGTGATCGAGCCTTATCTTTTGCAGCAGGGGCTGATCCTGCGCACACCGCGCGGGCGTATGCTGGGGGCCAAGGCCTGGCGGCATCTGGGGCTGGAGGCCCCAAAGGTTCCGGGGCAGGGCGATCTGTTTGAGGGCTGAGACTGCGGTTGGCGGTGGATGCGCTCCGCGCGGGAGTATTTGGAAAGCAGCAAGCTTTTAGGCGCGCCTCCAATGGGTGAGGGTGTCCGGGCCGAGTGTCTGGTGCGTCAGCAGGTCGAACGCGGGAGCGTCTGCGAGCTGTGTCAGGCCAAATGGGCCGAGAGCTGCGGTGCCATCAGCGCCCATCAGTCTGCCGGCGGTCAGGTGAATCAGGTCATCGACGAGACTCGCTTTGACCAGGGCTGCGGCGATGGTGCCGCCGCCTTCGCTCAGAACGCGGGTGATGCCTTGGGTGGCGAGGATGCGCAGTGCAGCGGACAGATCGAGATGGGGTCCGGTTGTCGTGCAGGGTAGCAGGCGTGCGCCGGTCGCGGCCCAGGCGTGTTGTGCGGGCTCGGGCGCGTCGAGCGCATGCAGGATCCAGACCGGGTGCAGACGCGCTGTCGCGCCAAGGCGGCTGTCGGGGCGGTGGGACAAGTTGCGGTCCAGCAGGATGCGGATCGGTTGATGCGTCGCCCCGATGTCGCGTGCGGTCAGATCTGGGTCATCTGCGCGGGCGGTGCCGGAGCCGACCATAACCGCATCATGGTTGAGGCGAAGGCTGTGGACAAAGCGGCGGGCTTGCGGGCCGGTGATCCAGCGGGATTCGCCGTCTGATGTAGCGATACGCCCGTCGATGGTGGCGGCGAGTTTGAGGGTGACGAAGGGCAGACCTTGGGTCACGCGTTTGAGAAAACCGGCATTCAGGCGGCGTGCCATATCGTCAAGGATATGTTCGGTGACTGCGATGCCTGCCGCGCGCAGCATGGCGTGGCCTTTGCCTGACACGCGGGGGTCTGGGTCTGTGAGGGCGGTGACAACGCGGGTGAGCCCGGCAGCGATAAGGGCTTCTGCACATGGCGGGGTTTTGCCGTGATGGGCGCAGGGTTCGAGTGTGACATAGGCGGTTGCGCCCTGCGCGTCACCGGCCTGATCCAACGCGCGGCGTTCGGCATGGGGACGGCCGCCGGGTTGTGTCCAACCCCGGCCCAGAACGCGGCCGTCGCGCACAATCACGCAGCCAACGGCAGGGTTGGGCCAAGTGCGGCCAAGCCCCCGCGCGGCAAGCGCGAGGGCGTGGGCCATGTGGTCAGTGTCGCGATCGGTCGCTGTCACTCTTCCGCTTTTTCGCCGGGGCGCAGTTCGCTGACGAATTTGTCGAAATCATCAGCCGCCTGGAAGTTCTTGTAAACGCTGGCGAAACGCACGTAGGCCACCGTATCGATGCGGGCGAGGGATTCCATCACGATATCACCGATGGTGCGCGACGGGATGTCGGTATCGCCGATGGATTCCAGCCTGCGCACGATGCCCGAGATCATCTGGTCGATGCGTTCGGGATCGATGGGGCGTTTTTGCATTGAAATGCGGATGGCGCGCTCCAGCTTGTCGCGGTCGAAATCCTCGCGTTTGCCAGAGGATTTGATCACCACAAGGTCGCGCAATTGCACGCGTTCATAGGTGGTGAAGCGACCGCCGCAGGCCGGACAGAAACGCCGCCGCCGGATGGCAACGTGATCCTCTGCCGGGCGAGAGTCCTTCACCTGGGTGTCGATATTGCCGCAGAATGGGCAGCGCATGGGCCCCCTCCTTGCTGATCGTTGATGTGCCTGCCTCTAATCCCGGTGTTACCCCGGGTATTTATCCACAGACTATAGGGGTAAGCCTGTGATTTGGGCTAGGGCGAAGTTTGCGCCGCATCATCTGGGGGGGAAGGGTGTGGCGCGCAGGACTCAGGCGGGGCGGATTTGCATCTGTTTTGCGTATGGCAAAGGTATGGCTGACGTGGGGCTGGCGGTGCGCAAACGGCGCGCCCGGCCAGAGCGCGCGCGCCTACAAGGGCGCGTTCAGGAAAACAGGGTATCTCCCAACTGGTCGATGGCCTGCTTTGCCTTGGCGACCGAGGCCTCGGCGGCCTCTTCCAGAGAATTGCGGGTGTCGGCGCGGATCAGCTGGTGGGTCTTGACCGTGCCGTCGATGGTCTTTTCCACGCGGGCGGCGATGCGGAACACAGAGCCTTCGCGGATCGGCGCGGGGATGATGCGGAAGTCGTTGTGCAGGACCGGCTCGGCGCCTTTGGCGGGGGGCGAGGATTCGGTTTTGCCAAACAGGCGCGAGAGGAATGAGGGCATGGGGCGACTCCGGGCTTTTGGCCAGAATGATCGGTTTTGCCCGGAGGGGCAAGCGCGGGGCGCGGGTTTTGGCCGGGATGGCGGGGTGAACCCCGCCCTACGGCTGCGAGACCCGGCGCGGGCGATGAGACCGATTGTAGCCGGTGTCTGGGTCGTTTGAACGAAGGGTTCGGATGAACTCGCTCTCCTTTTGCGTGACAAGCAGCTTGTCGTCACTTTCAAACAGGATCGTTTTCCTCAGTGTGAAGTCGCGCAGGTCTTCGACGGTGAAATCGGCTTCGACGCTTTCATTGTGCCATGACCCAAAATACCGCAAGGCGTGACCCGGCTCGCCAATATCCTTGCCCACATAGATTTTTCCGTTTGGGAAGGTGATCTTGTAAACGACGTATCGCAGCTTTCGCATTCTGTGCCTGAGCTAAGAAAAAGCGCCCCGGGGGGCGCTTTTGGTTATTGGTCGAGGAAGCTGCGCAGCTTGCGGCTGCGGCTTGGGTGCTTCAATTTCCGCAGGGCTTTGGCCTCGATCTGGCGGATGCGTTCGCGGGTCACGCTGAACTGCTGGCCGACTTCTTCCAGCGTGTGGTCGGTGTTCATGCCGATGCCAAAGCGCATGCGCAGCACACGTTCTTCGCGTGGCGTCAGGGAGGCCAGAACGCGGGTCGTGGTTTCCTTCAGGTTTTCCTGAATGGCGCTGTCCAGCGGCAGGATCGCGTTCTTGTCTTCGATGAAGTCACCAAGCTGGCTGTCTTCCTCATCGCCGATAGGCGTCTCCAAGGAAATCGGCTCCTTGGCGATCTTCATCACCTTGCGGACCTTTTCCAGCGGCATTTGCAGCTTTTCGGCCAGTTCCTCGGGCGTCGGTTCGCGGCCGATTTCGTGCAGCATCTGGCGGCCGGTGCGAACCAGTTTGTTGATCGTCTCGATCATATGGACCGGAATACGGATGGTCCGCGCCTGATCAGCAATCGACCGGGTGATCGCCTGACGGATCCACCATGTGGCGTAGGTCGAGAATTTATAGCCGCGACGGTATTCGAACTTGTCCACGGCCTTCATCAAGCCGATGTTGCCTTCCTGAATAAGATCAAGGAATTGCAAGCCCCGGTTGGTGTATTTCTTGGCAATCGAGATCACCAGACGCAGGTTGGCCTCGACCATTTCTTTCTTGGCCTGACGCGCTTCTTTTTCGCCCTTTTGCACCTGATTGACGATGCGGCGGAATTCGGAAATGTCGACGCCGATATACTGGCCTACAACGGCCATCTCGGCGCGCAACTCTTCAACCTTGTCGCGCGAGCGTTCCATCAGTGCCTGCCAGCCGCGACCACCTTTGGCGGCCATGCGGTCGCACCATGACGGGTCCAGCTCATAGCCCTGATATTCGTCGATGAATTCGCGACGGTTGATCCGGGCGGCATCGGCCAGTTTCACCATGCCCGAGTTGATGGTCATGATCTTGCGGTTGATGCCATACAACTGGTCGATCAGCGCTTCGATTCGGTTGTTGTGCAGGTGCAACTCGTTCACCAGCACCACGATTTCAGACCGAAGTTTTTGGTAGGCGGCTTCATCCGTGGCGGAGAAGCTGCCTTTTTCGGACAGTGTCGCGCTCATGCGGGCTTCTTGCATGTCGGCCAGATTGACGTAGTCGCGGGCGATGACGGCCAGCGTTTCAAGCACTTTTGGCTTGAGTGCGGCTTCCATCGCGGCCAGCGACATGTTCGACGCTTCGTCATCATCGTCGTCGTCATCGCTGCCCATCAGCGGGTTGCCGTCGGCGTCGAGTTCCGGCTCGGCGCTTTCGGTGCGGCGTGGTGCGGCGGCGGCGGTGACATCTACGCCTTCGAGGCCGGGGGTGCCGATCGCGCCGTCCATGTCTTCTTCGCCGTCAAGGCTGCGGCCAAATGTGGCCTCAAGGTCGATGACGTCGCGCAGCAGGATATCTTCGTTCAGAAGTTCGTCGCGCCAGATGGTGATGGCCTGAAAGGTCAGTGGGCTTTCACAAAGCCCGAGGATCATCGTGTTGCGGCCAGCCTCGATCCGCTTGGCGATGGCGATTTCGCCTTCGCGTGACAGCAGTTCCACGCTGCCCATTTCACGCAGGTACATCCGTACCGGGTCATCGGTGCGGTCCAGCGTTTCGGTGGTGCTGCCGGCGACGGCCACCTCGCGTGAGGTGGAAGACGTTTCCACCAGATCGCCACCGATCACCGGTTCGGCGTCTTCGACTTCGTCATCCTCGATCACGTTGATGCCCATCTCGGACAGCATCGACATGACGTCTTCGATCTGTTCCGACGACACCTGCTCTGGCGGCATGACCTGATTAAGCTGTTCGTAAGTGATGTAGCCACGCTCCCGCGCGTCGGCGATCATCTTCTTGACGGCGGCCTGGCTCATGTCGAGAGAGACATCGGCCTCGTCTGCTTCGGGTTTGCCGTCGTCGGTGTCTTTCAGGGCCATGGGTGCTCCTTGAGGGCGCGAAGGGCGAATCGGTGCGGACGTTTCCGAATCAATACCGCGAATCACGCCGGATTAAAGGTCGAATGGCGCATTTTCTTGCCCGAGAGGGCCGGAAAAGGGTTACTCAATGCTTACCACCACGGCCGCCACGTGTGAAATCAATCGAGTCGTGGAGCGACCGGGCACGATTTAGTTCATCTCGGTCCAGTTCAATGCCATTCGGGGCGATCACCGATTCGCCCTTGGCATCTTGTGGTCCGCGTGCGGCGGAGTGTCTTGCCTCGGCGGCTTTGGACACGCGCCAGGTGAGGCCTTCATCAGCCACGCCTGTTACATCGTCTTCGGCATCGGCAATTTCAAGGCGGTGCGCGCGATCAGCTTGCAACCTTGCCAAGGCCTCGGCCAGACAGTGTTCGGCGGCGTCATCGGGGGCGTCTGCGCCAATGGCGGCGGTGATGCGCACATGGGGGTGCAGCAGGACGGCCTCGGTCGGGTGCGGAGCCTCGGCCATCAGGATCGCCCGCAGATCTGGGGCGGATTGGTGATACAGGATCAGACTGCGCAGAGTGTCATGACCAATGCCGACGAAATCCAGCCGCTCGATAGCGGACTCGAATTGTGCGATCAGGTTGGGGTGGTGGATGCAGGTGGCCAGAACCACCGCTTCACGCAAAGAGTCCTGCACCAGATCGGCGGGGGTGGCGAGCAGGGATAGCTTGGTGCTGGCCATCGGGGCCACGGGTTGGAACGGTTTACCCTTTTGGCCCGGCTGCCACGGCGCGCGGGGGGGGCGCGGGGTAAAGGGGCGGGCGGAGGTGCCGAACAGATCCCACCTCAGGCGTTTGATTTCCTCGCCGTAATGGCCCCTGATCGACGGATCGGCAATGCGCTTGAGCGCGGCGCGCAGGGTTTTATCAAGTGCTGCCTTGCGTTCCGGGCTGTCGAAATTTTTGCCCTCGGTTTCGCGCTTCCACAGCAGGCTGACCATCGGCTGCGCGGTGTCGATTACCTTTTGCATCGCCGCGGCTCCCTGTTGCTTGATCAGGTCATCGGGGTCGAGGCCGGGTGGCATGATTGCAAAGCGCAGGCCCTTGCCCGCCTCTAGCAGTGGCAGGGCAAGGTCGATGACGCGCAGGGCGGCACGGATGCCTGCCGTGTCGCCATCCAGCGCGATGACCGGCTCATCCGAGATACGCCACATCAGACGCAGTTGGTCTTCGGTGACGGCGGTGCCAAGGGGGGCCACGGTGGCCTGAAATCCGGCCTCGGACAGGGCGATCACATCCATGTAGCCTTCGGCCACGATCAGAGGCAGACCCTTGCCTGCCGCCTCACGCGCGGGGGCGTGGTTGTAGAGGTTGCGGCCCTTGTCAAAAAGATCGGTTTCCGGGCCGTTGTAGTATTTGGCAGGGTCGCTGGCCGACATTGCGCGCCCGCCAAGGCTGATGGCGCGACCACGGGCATCGCGTATGGGAAAAATGATACGGTTGCGAAATCGGTCATAAGGCTCGCGCTTGGGATCATCCGGTTTGGCGCAAAGCCCGGCCGCGACCAGCAGGTCGGCGGAGACGCCCTTTTGCGTCATCGCCTTGAAAAGACCATGCCAGCCATCCGGCGCAAAGCCGATGTCCCAACGGTCGATTGCGGCTTCGGTCAATCCGCGTTTGGCGATGTAGGCGCGGGCATCTGCCGCCGCCCCTGTCTTGAGTTGCAGGCGGAACCATTTGACGGCTTCTTCCATCACCTCCACAAGCTGGGTGCGGTGGTCTTGCTTTTCTGCTGCGCGCGGGTCGCGGGCGGGCATCTGCAACCCGGCCTCACGCGCCAGAATCTCAACTGCTTCCATAAAGCCGGTGTTTTCGCTTTCCTTGATGAAGGTCAGCACATCGCCTTTGGCATGGCAGCCGAAGCAGTAATAGAAACCCTTGCGGTCATCGACGTGAAAGCTGGCGGATTTTTCCTGATGGAACGGGCAGGGTGCCCACCAGTCGCCTTTGGCCATGTTCGACTTGCGCATGTCCCATGTGACCTTGCGCCCTACGACTTGCGAGAGCGAGATCCGGGTGCGCAGTTCATCTAGGAATCCGGGGGGCAGAGACATGACTTCTATATCGGGTCTCTTGGCTTTCGAGTCCAGCGCGGGTGGTGATGTTGAATGCGCTCCGCGCGGGAGTATTTGCCAAGCAGCAATTCGGGGGCGTTGTCACGACCGGCAAGCGGCGCTAAGTGCGGGCAAGGCAAGCGGAGGGGCAGCATGGACGCGGGCGAAGTGGGACACCTGTTCACGCGGGGCGATGGCAGCTTTTTATGCGCGCGCTGGGGCCGGCCCATTGTGCCGGTGGTGTTCGGGGTCGATGACGCGACGCTGCGGGTCGTGAAGGGTGCCGTTGAGGCGGTCGTGGCCTTGGCCGGCCATGAAATGTCGGAGACAGACCCGGAACTCGGCGCGAACCTGATGCTTTTTTTCGTGCGGGACTGGGATGAGTTGCGCGGTGTGCCCAATCTGGACCGGCTGATTGACGGGCTTGGGCCGTTGCTGGACCGGCTGGAGGCGGCCGAGGCCAATCAGTACCGGGTGTTCCGGTTTGACCAGAACGGCGCGATCCGGGCCTGTTTTGTGTTTTTGCGGATGGACGAGCATCTGTCTGCGGTGCCTGCCGAGATATTGGCATTGTCGCAGGCCGTGCAGTCGATCCTGCTGTGGAGCGACCGTGCCTTTGTCGGCACTTCGCCCCTTGGGCTGGTGGGCGAGGTGGCGGTGCTGAAGCCGCAGATTGCAGGCGTTATCCGCGCCGCCTATGACCGGGCGCTGCCGGTGATGGCGCAAGACCCAAGCCACGCGCTACGGTTGCTGGCGCGGATTGGCGCGATCAATTAGCGGCCGGATTGTCCGCCACATTGCCCAGCGGGATGACCGACATAGACATTTTGCCCGAGCCTTGGGTCAGCTCGTTTGCATGGGCAAGATACACCAGCGCATTGTTGGTCGCATCATAGATGCGGGTGACACGCAGGGATTTCAGGATCAGCGACTGGCGTTCGGAAAAGACCGTCTCGCCCTTGCGGTCCCGGGCGATATTGCCCAGTGTGATCGGACCGGTCTGGACGCAATCCACCGCAGAATAAGACGGATCCTCAAACCAGTTGCCATTTGCCAGCCGGTCAATCAGGGAGCGGTCGAAATAGGCAACATGGCAGGTGATGCCTTGCACTTTCGGGTCGGGCACGCTTTCGATGATGATGTCATTGCCAACCCAGTCCACACCGACGCGGCCGATCTGTTCGGACAGGGCGGGGGTGGCGAGGGTCAGGGCGACAAGAAAAGCGGCGCGGTACATGGCAAACTCCGGTTATGGCGGTCGGGAACGTGGCGGGGGGCTTCGGGTTCCGCGGTTTGAAAAAGAAAGGATCGGCTGTGGCGCATCGGCATGACGTTCGGGTTTATTACGAGGACACCGATCTGGCGGGGATTGTCTATTACGCCAACTATCTGAAATTCATCGAGCGGGGGCGCAGTGAATGGGTGCGCTCGCTTGGGGTTGATCAGGGGCGGCTGCGGGCGGAGGAGGGAATTGTCTTTGCCGTGCGGCGGGTAGAGGCGGATTATCTGCGGCCTGCGGTGTTTGATGATCTGCTGGCGGTGACCACCGAGTTGGTCGAGTTGGGGGGGGCCAAGATCGTGCTGGATCAGGCGGTTTGGCGCGGCGAGGTGCGGCTGTTTGCGGCCCGCGTGGTGCTGGTCTGTGTGGGGCCCGCGATGGGGGCGGCACGGATACCTGCGGCGGTAAGGGCCGCGTTGCAGGGCGGCTGAGCTGCTGATTTCGGCATTGGCCTGCGCCATGCCCTGCGCGCGTGCTGCATGTTTCAGCAATCCACCGCCTTGTGACGCAGATGTGTTGGCAATCCGCTTCATTTCCAGATAGAATCACTGGTAACAGGCGGTCGATAAGGCCCCGATAACAAGAGCAGGCGTAATGGAAACGGAAACCCTTGCGATGGCGCAGGAGATTGATTTCTCTTTGATCGCCCTTTTTGCACGCGCAACTGTGACGGTGAAAGTCGTCATGATCATGCTGATCGTGATGTCATTCTGGTCATGGGCCACGATCGTGCAAAAGCACATCATGTATCGTCTGGCCCGGCGTGAGGCCGAGGTGTTTGACCGGGCCTTTTGGTCGGGCGAGCCGCTGGATGAGCTGTTTGAGAAGATCGGGCCGACGCCGGACGGATCAAGCGAAAAGATTTTTGCTGCTGGGATGCTGGAGTGGCGGCGCAGCCACCGGCAGGATGGTGCGCTGATCGCGGGGGCGCAGGCACGGATTGACCGGGCGATGAATGTGGCAATCTCACGCGAGAGCGAGCGGCTGAACAACGGGTTGTCGTTTCTGGCGACCACAGGGGCGACCGCGCCGTTCATCGGGCTGTTCGGCACGGTCTGGGGGATCAAGCACGCGTTTGAGCAGATTGCCATCAGCCAGAACACCAACCTTGCCGTCGTGGCCCCCGGTATTGCCGAGGCATTGCTGGCGACGGGCATCGGTCTGGTCGCGGCTATTCCGGCGGTGGTGTTCTACAACAAGCTTAACGCCGACAGTGAGCGGATCCTGGGCGGCTATGAAAGCTTTGCCGACGAATTCGCGACGATCCTGTCGCGCCAGTTGGACGCCTGAGCCATGGGTGGTGGGGTTCAACAGAAATCGGGCGGCGGGTCGAATCGCCGGCGTCGCGGCAAGTCGGCGGCGATGGGTGAGATCAACGTCACGCCTTTTGTCGATGTGATGCTGGTGCTGTTGATCATCTTCATGGTGGCCGCACCGATGCTGACGGTGGGCGTTCCAGTGGAATTGCCGCGCACGGCGGCCAGTGCCTTGCCGACCGAACAAGAGGAGCCGCTGACGATCACATTGACGGCGGATGGGCGGACGTTAATCCAGAACTCTGATGTCGAAGTGGGCGAGTTGATCGTGCGGTTGACGGCGATTGCGGCAGAGCGGACCAGCAACAAGGTGTTTTTGCGCGCCGATGGGGCCATTCCCTATCAGCGGGTGGCGCAAGTCATGGGCGCGCTGAACGCGGGTGGGTTCAACTCTATCGGTCTGGTGACCGATACGGACGGGCCTGCCATGAACGGCAGCGGCAACTAGGGCCGATTGGGAAGCAACGCGCGCGATGCAGACGGGCACCCTCATTTCCGGCGTTGGCCATGCGGCCTTGATCCTCTGGGTAATTCTGGGGGATTGGCTGTTTGCGCGCAAGGATGCCCCGGCGGTCGAGGTGGCAGAGGTGTCGTTGATCTCGGCGGCAGAGTTTGATGCGATGGTGGCGGCAGCGCCGTCAACGCCCGAGCCTGCGCCGACCGCGGAACCCGCACCAGAGCCGCCCGCCCCTGCGCCGGAACCAGAGCCTGCGCCAGTGGTAGAGCCGCCGCCGCCCGTGGTGCCGGAATTGCCTGCGCCCAGCCAGACCCCTCCGCCTGCGCCGGAACCAGAGCCCGTGCCCGAGCCTTTGCCGGAAAACAACGGTGTAGCGGATGCGCTGCCCTTGCCGGTGAACCCGGACCCGATCCCCGAGGTCCCGCTGCCGCCAACCTCCAGCCCGCGGCCCAAGCCTGCGCCGCGTGTGGCCCCTGTGCCGGTGGATGCGCCCCAACCCGCGGTAGAGGTGGCTGAAGCCCCCGCCCCGGCGGTGACGCCCGACCCGGTGGACGTGCCCGATGTGGTAGAGCCGGAACAGCCCGAAGCGCAGCAACAAGAAGCGGGCACCGTGCTGGAAACCGAAGCGAATCGCGATCAGCAGGTTGCGGCGTCTGGTGCGCCGCCGACCAGCCCGCGTCCACGCGGCCGCCCGGCGCGCAGTGAGGCCCCGGCGGTGGAAACCGCACGGCCAACGCCGACCCCGACACCCACGCCCAATACCAATGCGGATGCAGTGGCGGCGGCGCTGGCCGAGGCACTGGCCGAACCCGCAGAAACGCCGCGCCCCAGCGGCGCAACCAATGCGCCGCAAGGCCCACCGATGACCAGTGGCGAGCGCGACGCCATGCGGGTTGCGGTGCAGCAGTGCTGGAATGTGGGCAGCCTGTCGTCGGATGCGCTGAACACGACTGTCGTGGTCTACGTCTCTGTTCTCCAGACCGGGGTGCCGGATGCAGGGTCGATTCGCCTGATCAGCTCGACCGGTGGCACGGATGCAGGCGCGCGTGGCGCGTTTGAAGCGGCACGGCGGGCGATTATTCGTTGTGGCGCAGGTGGTTTCCCGCTGCCGCCCGAGAAATACGAACAGTGGCGCGAGATGGAACTGGTGTTCAACCCGGACGGGATGCGGATGCGATGATCACATTTACGCCAAAAGATGCTGAAACGGGGCGACCCCTGTTCCTTTTCCCCCTAACCCCGGCGAAGGCTGCGCTATGCTGCCCGCAACAGACCGAGGAAAACCCGAGGCCATGATGACAGTAAACAGTTTGTCGATCCGTGCGCTTGCGCCCGTTCTTGCCATAGCCTTGATGGGCCTGTTCGGGGTGCAAGCCCCGGCGCAGGCACAATCGGGGCCGCTGCGCATCGAGATCACCGAAGGGGTGATCGAGCCGCTGCCCTTTGCCGTGCCCGATTTTGTGGACGAGGGCGGCGCAGGCGAATACGCGCGCAACATCGCCCGCGTGATAGCAAGTGACCTGTCGGGCACAGGTCTGTTCCGCGAAATCCCGCGTGAGGCGCATATCAGCCGGGTCAGCAGCTTTGACAGCTCTATCGCCTATGAAGACTGGAAGGCGATCAACGCTCAGGCCGTGATCACCGGGGCCGTCACGGTGTCGGGCGGACGGATCGTGGTAAAGTTCCGCCTGTTTGACGTGTTCAGCGGCCAGCAACTGGGCGAGGGCCTGCAATTTGCCGGCACCCCGCAAAGCTGGCGGCGGATGGCGCATAAGGTGGCCGATGCCGCCTATAGCCGGATCACCGGCGAGGGCGGGTATTTTGATACGCGCGTGGTCTATGTCAGCGAGTCCGGGCCAAAGAACCAAAGGCTGAAGCGGCTGGCGGTGATGGATTACGACGGCGCGAATGTGCAGTATTTGACCGACAGCAGTTCCATTGTTCTGGCGCCGCGGTTCTCGCCCACGGGTGACCGTATCCTCTACACCAGCTATGCCACCGGATTTCCGCGCATCACGCTGATGGATGTGGGGTCTTTGCGCACCCAGACCCTTGCCGAACAGCAGGGCACAATGACCTTTGCCCCGCGATTTTCGCCCGATGGTGGGCGGATTGTGTTCAGCCTTGAGCGCGGCGGCAACTCTGACCTGTATATGCTGACCGTTGGCTCGGGGAACCTGAGCCAGCTGACCAATGCACCGTCGATTGAAACCGCGCCAAGCTTTAGCCCCGATGGCAGCCAGATCACGTTTGAATCCGACCGCTCCGGCACGCAACAGCTGTATATCATGTCTGCCACTGGCGGTGAGGCGCGGCGGATTTCGGGCGGGCAGGGGCGCTATAGCACCCCGGTCTGGTCACCGCGTGGCGATATGATTGCGTTTACAAAGCAGCATCAGGGCCGGTTCCATATCGGTGTGATGCGCACCGATGGCAGTGAAGAACGTTTGCTGACGGCCTCATTCCTGGATGAGGGCCCGACTTGGGCACCGAATGGCCGGGTGATCATGTTCACCCGTGAAACCAGCGGTGCGGGCGGATCGGCGGCGCTGTATTCGGTGGATATTTCCGGGCGCAACCTGCGCCAGATTCCGACCGAGGGCGCAGCATCGGACCCGGCGTGGTCGCCCCTGCTGCCCTGACCCTTTCCCTTGCGCGCCCGATTAACAGGGCGTGCGAAACCTGATACGATCATGGCATCGAGCCAAGAATAAAGGAAACTGAGTATGTCGCTTCTTCCCAAGGCCCTTCTCCTTGTCGCTGCCCTTGGGCTGGCAGCCTGTAACAACCCTGACCGTTTTGGCGCTGGTGGCGCAGGGGCGGGCGGCGCAGGTGGTGCGGGCGGCATCGGCGGTGGCTTTGTGGATACCACCGGCCTTGGCGATCCGAATGATCCGCGCTCGATTGCGTATTTCAACCAGCGCGTCGGTGACCGTGTGTTGTTCCCGGTTGATCAGCATACGCTGACTGCCGAAGGCCGTCAGGTGCTGACCGGGCAGGCGCAGTGGCTGAACACCAACAGCAGCTATGCCGTGATCATCGAGGGCCATGCCGACGAGCAGGGCACGCGCGAGTATAACTTGTCGCTGGGCGCGCGCCGGGCGGCATCGGTGCAGAACTTCCTGATCTCGCAGGGTGTTGCGGCAGGTCGGATGCGGACCGTAAGCTATGGCAAAGAGCGCCCGATCGAGGTGTGTTCGACCGAGGCGTGCTATTCGCAGAACCGTCGTTCGGTGACGGTGTTGTCGATGGGCGCGGGGATGTAAGCGGATGCTGCGCGCTGCCTTAACCGCGCTGGTGCTGATGGCGGGGCCTGCGTTTTCGCAGGCCAGCGCGCAGACGCTGGCGGATATTCGGGCCGAGCTGGGATTGCTTTCGGCAGAGTTCAACCGGTTGAAATCCGAGTTGGTGCAGACTGGTGCCTCTGGCGGGGCGTTGGCTGGCGGGTCGGCGTTGGAGCGGATGGATACGATGGAGGCGACGCTGTCGCGGTTGACCGCGCGGGCCGAGGATATCGAAATGCGGCTGAGCCGGGTGGTGACGGATGGCACCAACCGGATCGGCGATCTGGAGTTCCGGTTGTGCGAAGCAACGCCGGGCTGTGACATCGCAAGCGTGGGCACGACGCCCACGTTGGGCGGTGGTTCAGGTGGTGGCGTTGCTGCCCCTGCGCAATCGCCCAATGCTGTTGTGATTGAAGAACCTTCTGCCCCGTTCGCGGGTGGAGCCGAGCTTGCCATCGGAGAACAGGCTGATTTTGACCGGGCCCGGGCGGTGCTCGGTCAGGGTGACTTTCGCACCGCCGCGGACCTCTTTGCGACCTTTGCCCAATCCTATCCTGGCTCGCCGTTGAGTCAGGAGGCGCAGTTCAGCCGGGGCGAAGCTTTGGTGCAGCTTGGCGAAACCTCGAATGCGGCGCGGGCCTATCTGGAGGCGTTTTCGGTGAATGCCGACGGGCCATACGCAGCGGAGTCGCTGTTGAAGCTGGGTGAGCAGCTGGGCGTTCTGGGTCAGACCCCCGAGGCCTGCGTTACGCTGGCTGAAGTGGGGGTGCGATACCCCGGCACCATTTCCGCGACGCAGGCGCAGCTGGCGATGCAAGGATATCAGTGCCAGTGAGCGACGGCCCGGACCGGAGTTTGATTGAAAGCGCCCGTCGGGCGCTTTCAACCGTTCCGGGGCAGGGTGTTGTCGGGCTGGCGGTATCGGGTGGCGGCGATTCCATCGCTATGCTGCACCTGATGGCGGCGGTGGCCCAGCGGCCTTTGGCGGTGGCGACGGTCGATCATCGCTTGCGCGCGGAGGCAGCGGCAGAGGCGGATCAGGTGGCGCAGGTCTGCGCGGGCTTGGGGGTGGCGCATGAGGTGCTTGTCTGGTCGCATGGCGCGGTGACGGGCAACCTGATGGATGCGGCGCGGCGCGCGCGCTACGGCTTGCTGGCCCAATGGGCAGCAGCGCGCGGGATCAGCGCGGTCATGGTGGCGCATACGGCGGATGATCAGGCCGAGACGGTGCTGCTGGGGCTGGCGCGGGCGGCGGGTCTGGACGGGCTGACCGGGATGCGGCCCAGCTGGCAGCAGGGAGGTGTGGCGTTTCACCGGCCGTTTCTGGACGCGACGCGGGCAGATTTGCGGGCCTATGTGCAGCGGCGCGGTTTGTGGTTTGTGGATGATCCCAGCAATGACGATCCGGGCTTTGACCGCGTGAAGATGCGCCTTGCGCTGGCGTCTTTGCATGAGGTGGGCATTACCGCGCCGGGGCTGGCCATGGTGGCGCGCAATCTGGCGGCGGTGCAGGCCGACCTGCGCAGATTGGTGGCCGAGGCGGCGGGGCGCCTGGTGGTGGAACGGGCGGGCGCGTTGGAGATCGACCGGGCGGGCTTTGCCGCGTTGCCGGGCGAGGTGGCGCGGCGGCTGGTGCAGGCGGGGCTGTTGTGGCTGTCGGGCGCGGATTATGCGCCGCGCGCGGAGGCGCTTGCCCGGATGGTGCAGGCATTGATAGGCGGGCGGGGCGCGACGTTGTGGGGCTGTCGGCTGGTGCATCGCACGAGTGGGGCACTGTTGGTGCGTGAGCCGCGCAGCGCAGGACCAGAGGTGGCGTTGGGCGCGGTCTGGGATGAGCGCTGGCGGGTGACAGGGCCCGGCGAAGGCGTGGTGCGTGCCGTGGGCGCTGTGGGTCTGGCGCAGTTGCCGGACTGGCGCGCGGCGGGGATTGTCCGTGATGCGGCCTTGGTCACGCCGGGCGTTTGGGACGCAGATCGGTTGATTGCAGCGCCATTGCTGCGGTCAGATGCAGAATATAGTGCGACATTGACGGCAGGTTTCGGCTTATTCCTGTTATCGCATTGAACCCCGCGCGGTTCTGTCTATCTTAGGAAGGAAGACCGCAGCCCCGTTCCGGGCAGCGGACATGTGGGGAGACGCTTCGTGGGCAATGCACGAAATATCGCATTTTGGGTCGTTCTGTTCTTTCTGATCCTTGCGCTGTTCAATCTTTTTAGCGGGAATCAGACAACGACATCTTCGCGCCAGATTTCCTATTCGGATTTCGTGCAGCGCGTGGATGCGGGTGAAGTGACCAGCGTGGTCATCGATGGCGAACGGCTTCAGGTGCGCGGGCGCGATGGCAACACCTATTCCGCCATTGTGCCGCAGGGTACGGATGTGACCGACCGTCTGGTATCGAAGGGCGTGGAAGTGCGGGCCGAGGCGCAGCAACAGTCTGGGCTGGTGTCCATTCTGATGACGTTCCTGCCGTTCCTGTTGCTGATCGGTGTCTGGATCTTCTTTATGAACCGGATGCAGGGCGGCGGCAAAGGCGGGGCGATGGGTTTTGGCAAATCGCGCGCCAAACTGCTGACCGAAAAGCATGGCCGCGTGACTTTTGATGACGTGGCTGGCATCGACGAGGCCAAAGAAGAACTTGAGGAAATCGTGGAATTCCTGCGCAACCCGCAGAAATTCAGCCGCCTTGGCGGCAAGATCCCCAAAGGGGCGCTGCTGGTTGGCCCGCCGGGCACGGGTAAAACCCTGCTGGCGCGTGCCATTGCCGGTGAGGCCGGAGTGCCGTTCTTTACCATCTCGGGTTCTGACTTTGTGGAGATGTTTGTGGGCGTGGGTGCATCCCGCGTGCGCGATATGTTCGAGCAGGCCAAAAAGAACGCGCCTTGCATCGTGTTCATCGACGAGATCGACGCTGTGGGCCGTGCGCGTGGCGTGGGCATCGGCGGTGGAAATGATGAACGTGAGCAGACGCTGAACCAGCTTCTGGTCGAGATGGACGGGTTTGAGGCCAACGAGGGTGTGATCATCGTTGCGGCCACTAACCGTAAAGACGTGCTGGACCCGGCGCTGTTGCGTCCCGGCCGTTTTGATCGTCAGATCCATGTGCCTAACCCCGACATCAAGGGCCGCGAAAAGATCTTGGGCGTGCATGCGCGCAAGACCCCGCTGGGCCCGGATGTTGACCTGCGCACAATTGCGCGCGGCACGCCCGGCTTTTCGGGGGCTGACCTGATGAACCTTGTGAACGAGGCGGCGCTGATGGCCGCACGGATTGGCCGTCGCTTTGTCGCGATGGACGATTTTGAAAATGCCAAAGACAAGGTGATGATGGGGGCCGAGCGTCGGTCGATGGTTCTGACACAGGACCAGAAGGAAATGACCGCCTATCACGAGGCTGGCCACGCGGTTGTGGGCATGTCTTTGCCGAAGTGCGATCCGGTGTACAAAGCCACGATCATTCCGCGTGGCGGTGCGCTTGGCATGGTGATGAGCCTGCCGGAGATGGACCGTCTGAACTGGCACCGCGACCAGTGCGAACAGCGCATCGCGATGACCATGGCCGGAAAGGCCGCCGAGATCATCAAATGGGGTGAAGATTCGGTGTCAAACGGGCCATCGGGTGATATTCAGCAAGCGTCGGCTTTGGCGCGGGCCATGGTGTTGCGCTGGGGTATGTCGGATCTGGTGGGCAACGTGGACTATGCCGAAGCGGCAGAGGGCTATTCCGGCAATACCGGCGGGTTTTCGGTCTCGGCTGAAACCAAGCGTCTGATTGAGCAGGAAGTGAAACGCCTGATCGATGAGGGCTATGACACCGCGCGGCGTATCCTGCTTGAGAAGAACACCGAGTTTGAGCGTCTGGCACAGGGTCTGTTGGAATATGAAACGCTTACCGGTGACGAGATCAAAAAGGTTGTCGCGGGCGAAAAGCTGGGCGGCGATGATGATGCCGACAAGCCGACATCGGGCGGTGGGCTGGCTTCCATTCCGAGCATTCCAAAGCTGAAGCCAAAGGCTTCGGGCGGGCTGGAGCCGGAGCCTTCGGTTTGAGGTCCGGTCTGATCTGATTGCAAAAGCCCCGGAACCGTAGCAGGTTCCGGGGCTTTTCTTTGGCCACGGTGTAAGGGAATTCATATGGCTGCGCTGAAACCAACCGGCTTTGTGGGGCGGATCATCTGGCTGGGCATGGTGCCCGACCGCGACCGGCAGTTGCGCTCTGATCCGGTGAGCAGCCTGCGTGCAGGGTTCGGCGGGCCGGAGGGTGAGGCGCATGGCGGGCTGACGCGGCCATCGTGCAGCCGGGTCAAGGCGCAGTATCCGCGCGATACGGTCATTCGCAACACGCGGCAGTTTTGCCTGCTGGGGGCGGAAGAGCTGGCCGATATTGCGCAGCGGATGGGTCTGAAGGCGCTGGACCCGGCTCTGGTAGGGGCGACCATGGTGATCCAGGGCCTGCCGGATTTCACCCATCTGCCGCCGTCGTCGCGGTTGCAGGGGGCCGGGGGGGCAACGCTGGTGGTGGATATGGAAAACCGCCCCTGCGTGCTGCCGGGCAAGCCGATTGAGGCGGTGCATACGGGCTTTGGCGCAAAGTTCAAGGCGGCGGCCAAGGGGCGGCGCGGGGTGACGGCCTGGGTCGAGCGTGAGGGGGTTTTCATGCTGGGCGAGGCGGTATCGCTGCATATTCCCGACCAGCGGGTCTGGGCGCATCTGGCCGAGGCGCGGCGCGCATAGGCGATACGCGACAAAAGGCGGCGATTTTGGCCGGTTTCAGGTCGGAAATGCCGCTGTTTTAAGCTCTTGCCCCGGTAAGACTGGCCCCAAGCGCCGCAAAAAAGGCGCATGCCTTACCTTGGGAGAGAGACATGGCCTTTACGTCCGACATCGAGATCGCCCGCGCGGCGAAAAAGCTGCCGATCCAACAGATCGGGGCGCGGCTGGGGATACCCGAGGCGGATTTGCTGCCCTACGGCCATGACAAGGCCAAGGTCGGACAGGGGTTCATCACATCCTTGCAGGGGCGGCCTGATGGCAAACTGATTTTGGTGACGGCAATCAACCCGACCCCGGCAGGGGAAGGCAAGACGACAACAACGGTTGGCTTGGGTGACGGGCTGAACCGCATTGGCAAAAAGGCGGTTGTGTGTATCCGCGAGGCCAGCCTTGGCCCGAATTTCGGGATGAAGGGCGGGGCTGCGGGTGGCGGATACGCGCAGGTCGTGCCGATGGAAGAAATGAACCTGCATTTCACCGGCGATTTCCACGCGATTACCAGCGCCCACAACCTGCTGTCGGCGATGATCGACAACCACATCTACTGGGGCAACGAGCTGGAGATTGACGAGCGCCGTATCGTCTGGCGCCGGGTGATGGATATGAACGACCGGGCGCTGCGTGACATGGTGGTGTCGCTGGGCGGCGTGTCGAACGGCTTTCCGCGCCAGACCGGATTTGACATCACTGTGGCGTCGGAAGTGATGGCGATTTTGTGCCTGTCGCGCGATCTGGAGGATCTGCAAAAGCGGCTGGGCGATATTGTGGTCGCCTACACCCGCGCGAAAAAGCCGATCTATGCCCGTGATATCAAGGCCGATGGCGCGATGACTGTGCTGCTGAAAGACGCGATGCAGCCCAATCTGGTGCAGACGCTGGAAAACAACCCGGCCTTTGTGCATGGCGGCCCGTTTGCCAATATCGCGCATGGCTGCAATTCGGTGATTGCGACCACGACCGCGCTGAAGCTGGGTGAGTATGTGGTGACCGAGGCCGGGTTTGGTGCGGACCTTGGGGCCGAGAAGTTCTTTGACATCAAGTGCCGCAAGGCGGGGCTGAAGCCTGCGGCGGCGGTGATCGTGGCCACGGTGCGCGCCATGAAGATGAACGGCGGCGTGGCCAAGGCCGATCTGGGGGCCGAAAACGTGGCGGCGGTGCAAAAGGGCTGCCCCAACCTTGGCCGCCACATCGGCAATGTGAAATCCTTTGGTGTGCCGGTGGTGGTGGCCATCAATCATTTCGTCACCGACACAGATGCCGAAGTGCAGGCGGTCAAGGACTACGTTGCAGGGCAGGGCGCGCAGGCGATCTTGTGCAAGCATTGGGCGCAAGGCAGCGCCGGCATTGAGGAATTGGCCCATAAGGTGGTGGAGCTGGCGGAAAGCGGTGCCGCCAGTTTCGCGCCGATCTACCCCGATGCGATGCCGCTGTTTGACAAGATCGAGACGATTGCCAAGCAGATCTATCACGCCGATGCGGTGTTGGCGGACCCTGCGATCCGCGATCAGCTGAGAGCGTGGGAAGCGGCGGGCTACGGTCATCTGCCGATCTGTATTGCCAAGACGCAATACAGCTTCACCACCGACCCCACCGTGCGCGGCGCGCCCACGGGGCATACAATCCCGGTGCGCGAGGTGCGGCTGTCGGCGGGCGCTGGCTTTGTCGTGGCCATCTGCGGTGAGATCATGACCATGCCCGGCCTGCCACGCGTGCCATCGGCCGAGGTGATCCGGCTGAACGCGGATGGGGATGTGGAAGGATTGTTCTGAAGCCTGTTCTGAGGCAAAAGCCCGCGTTGCCCTTTGCCGGTCTGCGCCTTATGTCGGGGCAGATTTATGGCTGATCTGAACGGGAAGTGTCCGATGCGCAAACCTGCCGAGTGTGAAACCATGGTCCATATCCGGGCCGAGATTGATCGGCTGGACGATGACCTCGTCCGGCTGCTGGCAGAGCGGGCGGGCTATATCGACCGCGCCGCCGAGATCAAGGCCGAGGTGGATCTGCCCGCCCGGATCGGGTCGCGCGTCGAAGAGGTGGTGCAGAATGTGCGCCGCCACGCTGAAACCTACGGCCTGCCGCCCGAGCTGGTGGAAAAGCTGTGGCGGCGGTTGATTGATTGGTCCATCGCGCGCGAAGAAAACCGCCTTGGCCCGGACAGCATGCGAAAGGAAGACTGACATGAGCGCGGTGGTAATCGACGGCAAGGCCTTTGCTGCGGGGGTGCGCATTCGTGTGGCCGCCCATGTGGCGCGTCTGGCCGAGGAGCATGGCGTGGTGCCGGGGCTGGCCGTGGTTCTGGTCGGGCAAGACCCGGCCTCACAGGTCTATGTGCGCAACAAGGGCGTGCAGACGGTTGAATGTGGGATGGTCAGCTTTGAGCATAAGCTGTCGGCTGACACGTCCGAGGCCGATCTGCTGGCGCTGGTGCGCGCCCTGAATGCTGACCCGAAGGTGCATGGCATTCTGGTGCAGCTGCCGCTGCCGGGGCATCTGAACTCTGACCTGATCATCAACACGATTGACCCGGCCAAGGATGTGGACGGGTTCCACATCTCGAACGTTGGGCTGCTCGGGACGGGGCAAAAGTCGATGGTGCCCTGTACGCCGCTGGGCTGCCTTATGATGCTGCGCGATCATCACGGGTCTTTGGCGGGGCTGAATGCGGTTGTGGTCGGGCGGTCCAATATTGTGGGTAAGCCGATGGCGCAACTGCTGCTGGGTGACAGCTGCACGGTGACGATTGCGCATTCGCGCACCAAGGATCTGGCAGCGGTTTGTCGCGGGGCCGATATTCTGGTGGCCGCAGTGGGGCGTGCCGAGATGATCACCGGCGATATGGTCAAACCGGGGGCCACGGTGATTGATGTCGGGATCAACCGGGTGGAGCGTGACGGTCGGGCAAAGCTGGTGGGCGATGTCGATTTTGCGTCTGCCGCAGCGGTGGCGGGGGCAATCACCCCGGTGCCGGGCGGTGTCGGGCCGATGACCATTGCCTGCCTGCTGGCAAACACACTTACTGCCTGTTGCCGGGCGCATGGTCTGCCGGAACCGGACGGGCTGACCGTTTAGCGCGGCATCGGGATGGCGCGTGTGGCGGTGCCGCCGGTTAACAGAGCCAGCGCACCGGGCTGCATCAGCCCGGTCAGCGCCTGATCGTCAGCCCAGAGCCCGCCGGTATAGGTGCCAAAGGCGGGCAGGATCAGCCGCGCGGTATCGGCCAGAAAACAGCGCCACGCCTTGCCCGCCAGCCGCGCCTTGGGGTGGTAGTGGCCTGAAACCTCGCCCCGCGCCCCCGGCTCTGCGATGTGGCGAAACGTCAGCGCGCCAAGCCGCACCTCGGCCCGGTGGCTGCCGGCAATCTCCAGCGGCCCGGCATCGTGGTTGCCCGCGATCCAGACCCAGTCGCGCCCCGCAATCAACCGGGTCAGCCACAGCCGGTCGCTCTCCTCCATCCCGTCAAGGCTGGCGGCATCATCAAAGCTGTCGCCCAGACAGATCACCGATCCCGCCCCGGTCGCCTCGATCTCGGCTTCCAGCCGCAGCAGGGTTTCGTGCGTCTCATAGGGTGGCAGCAGGGTGCCCGCCCGCCGCGCAAACCGTTCGGATTTGCCCAAGTGCAGATCCGACACGCACAGCAGACGGCGCTCGGGCCAGAACAGCGCGCCCGAGGGGCGGGCGACTAGCGACTCATGGGCAAGGGTCAGGGTGTGGCTCATGCCACCGGGTCTGCCCGCGCACCAGGCTCAAGACAATCCCCCCTGTGCATTGCTGCTTTCAAAATACTCCCGCCGGAGGCATCCCACCGCTTCCCAAGCGCGACGAGTCAGGCCAGTCCCGCCGCCTCCATCAGTTTACGGGCCGCCTCATCGGCCAGCCGCTCGCGGCCCATCCCCTGCACGGGGATGCGGCCCGGTTCCAGAAACAGCGGGGCCGACAGCGGCGACAGGCGGGGCAGGCGGCGGGTTTCTATCCGTCCGGCGACGCGGGTCAGCAGGTCTTCGATGCGGGAAAAGTCGATCAGGCCGCGCATCGCCTCTTCGCGGGTGATTTGCAGCAGCAAGTGGTCGGGGTCGTATTTGCGCAAGGTATCGTAGAGGATATCGGACGAAAACGTCGCCTGTCGCCCCGATTTGCGCCGACCCTGATGGCTGCGCTCGATCAGGCCGGCGATGATGGCACTGGCGCGGAAGGTGCGTTTCATCACGGCGTTTCCGGCCAGCCATGTCTCTAAGCCCTGTTGCAGGGCGGTCAGGTTGAACAGGGGCTTGGCGTCATGCACCGCGTCGATACCCCAGATCAGCGTGGCGTAATCGGTGGCCACAAAGCCTAAAGGCGCAAGTCCTGCTTCCTCCATCGCCTTGGTTAGTAAAAGGCCAAGGGTCTGCTGGGCGTTGCGGCCTGCAAAGCCGTAGACCACCAGATGTTCGCGCCCGTCATGCGGGAAGCTTTCGCACAGCAGCGTCTCGGCATTGGGCAGGCGTGACACCTCGCGTTGCAGCGACAGCCATTGCGCGGTGTGGGCGGGCAGCTCGGGCCAGCGGTCTCGTTTGAATATGTCAAGAATCCGCTGGGTCAGCAGGGTGGACGTGGCGAATTTTGTGCCATTGAACACAGCGACCTTTGGATCGCGACCGGGTTGGTTGCTGACCTCGACCGTCATTTCGCGCAAACCTTCATAGCGCACCACCTGTCCGCCGATCAGAAAGGTGTCGCCGGGGGTCAGGGTGGCGGCGAAGGCTTCCTCAACCTCGCCCAAGGGCGTGCCGCCGGAGCGGTTCTTCAGGCGCACCTTCAGGGTTTCGGTGTCGATGATGGTGCCAAGGTTCTGGCGGATCACGGCGGCTGCGCGCGGGTCGCGCAAGGCCCATGTGGTCCCCGTCAGCTTCAGCCGTTGCCAGCGGTCATAGGCACGAAGCGCGTAGCCCCCGGTGGCGACGAAATCCAGCGTGGCGTCAAACTCGGGACGGGTCAGGGCCGCGTAGGGGCCGGCGGTGAGGATCTCGGCATAGAGATGGTCGGCGTCGAAGGCGCCAGAGCAGGCGGTCAGCAGGATATGCTGGCACAACACATCGCGCGGACCGGGGCCGCGGGGTTCACCATCAAGTGTGCCGCCCTGCACGGCATCAAGGGCCGCTTTGCATTCCACCACTTCGAACCGGTTGGCGGGCAGCAGCAGCGCCTTGGACGGCGCGTTGTAGCGGTGGTTGGCGCGGCCGATGCGCTGCACAAGGCATTTGACGTTCTTGGGTGCACCGACCTGAATCACCAGATCCACATCGCCCCAGTCGATGCCCAGATCTAGGCTGCCGGTACAGACGATGGCACGCAAGGCACCTGCGACCATAGCCGCCTCTACCCGTTCGCGCTGTTCGCGCGACAGGCTGCCATGGTGGATGCCGATGGGCAGGTCTTCAGTGTTGGCGAGCCAGAGGTCGCGGAAGAACAGTTCGGCCTGCGCGCGGGTGTTGTGGAAGATCAGCGTGGTGCGGTGCTGTTTGACCTGCTCCAGAATGGCGGCAATGGCATAGCGCCCGCCGCCGCCTGCCCATGGCGGGGGGGTGTCGGTTTCCAGCATCTGAATGTCCGGCGGCGGGCCGGGATCGGCCAGCAGGATGCCGGTGTTCGGGGCCAGAAAACGGGCCAAGGCGGGCGGGTCTTCAACCGTGGCGGACAGGCCGACGCGGCGCAGGCCGGGTGACAGGCTTTGCAGGCGGGCCAGCAGCAGGGTCATCTGGTCGCCGCGTTTGGATTCGGCCAGCGCGTGCAGCTCGTCCAATATCACCCGTTGCAGCCCGGCGAAGATGCGCGGCGCGTCCTCATAGGACAGCAGAAGCGCCAGCGATTCCGGGGTGGTCAGCAGGATATGCGGCGGGTCGGCGCGTTGGCGGCGGCGCTGTGTATAGGTGGTGTCGCCGGTGCGGTCTTCGACCCGGATCGGCAGGTTTGCGCCCTCTATCGGGGTGCGCAGGTTGCGGCGTATGTCGGCGGCAAGCGCTTTGAGTGGGGAAATATAGAGCGTATGCAGGCCCTTGGCGGGTGTTTGAGCCAGTTCGGCAAGGGTGGGCAGAAAGCCTGCGAGGGTTTTGCCCCCCCCCGTGGGCGCGATCAGCAGGGTGGCGGGATCGGGCGCGCGCGCCAGCATGTCCCACTGATGCGGATGCAGGGTCCAGCCCTTTGCGGTGAACCAGTCTGACAAAGCGGGGGGGAGGGTTTTCATGGTCCAAGGGTAGCGGGGTGGCGGCCCGCGTCAACGGCGCGCATCGCCCGCGCTGATTTTGCTTGAAGGGCGGTGCGGCGGGGCCTAATCGGTGCGTATGCGAATGCTTTTCCTTGGCGATGTGATGGGTCGGACCGGGCGCGCGGCGATTGCCGAGCGGTTGCCGGGTTTGCGGCTGGAATGGAACCTCGATTTTGTGGTGGTGAACAGCGAGAACGCGTCTTCGGGCGCGGGGCTGACTTCAGAGCACGCCAAGATCTTGCTGGCGGCAGGGGCGGATTGTCTGACGCTGGGCGACCATGCCTTTGACCAAAAGGACATGCTGTCGTTTATCGAGCAGGAACCGCGCATCGTGCGGCCGATCAATTTCTCTAAAGTCGCTCCGGGCAAGGGCTGGCGCGTGTTTACCGCGACCCAAGGCCGTAAGGTTCTGGTGGCGCAGGTCTTGGGGCAGGTGTTCATGAAACGCCCGTTTGATGACCCGTTTTCGGCCATTGAGCAGGTGCTGCGATCGCACCCGATGGGCGGCTTGGTGCAGGCGGCGATTGTCGATGTGCATGCCGAGGCAACCAGTGAAAAGATGGCGATGGGGCATTGGTGCGACGGGCAGGCAAGCCTTGTTGTCGGCACGCATACCCATGTGCCGACCGGGGATGCGCAGATTTTGCAAGGCGGCACCGGGTATCTGACAGATGCGGGCATGTGCGGCGATTACAACAGCGTTATCGGGATGGAAAAGCTGGAGCCGTTGCGGCGGTTTATCACCGGCATGCCGAAAGCGCGGTTCGAGCCTGCGGGCGGGCCTGCGACGCTGTCTGGTGTGTTTGTGGAAACCGATGACCGCACGGGCAAAGCGGTCAGGGTGCGGATGATCCGCGTGGGTGGGCGGCTGCAAGAGGCGCACCCTTGAGCAACCACCGTCTGTTTGCCCTTGTGCTGGTGGCGTTGGGCGTGGGCTGGGGGCTGACACAGCCGTTGGGCAAGCTGGCGACCAGCACCGGGTATCAGCCGTTTGGCCTGATCTTCTGGCAATTGGTGATCTGCACACTGGTTCTGGGCACGATGTCGCTGGCGCGGGGCAAGGGGCTTTTGTTCACGCGGCCCGCGCTGATCTTTGCGCTGGTGGTGGCGGTGCTTGGCACGCTGGTGCCGAATGCGACGTTCTACACCAGTGTGCAGCACTTGCCTTCGGGGATCATGTCGATCCTGATTTCTGCTGTGCCGATGTTGTCGTTTCCCATCGCGCTGGCCTTGGGGATGGACCGGTTTTCGATTGCGCGCGTTGCCGGGCTGATGCTGGGGTTGATCGGGGTGGCGATGATCGCAGCGCCGGGGGCCGGGTTGCCGGGGCATCTGCTGGCCTTTATCCCGCTGGCGCTCATAGGGCCGCTGTTTTACGCGATGGAGGCGAATTACGTCGCCCGTAGCGGCACTGGCGGCATGGATGCGGTGCAGGCGATGTTTATGGCCAGTCTGGTGGGGATGATCCTGTGCCTGCCGGTCACGCTGGCGACCGGCCAATGGATTGACCCTCGTGGCGCGTGGGGCGTGGCGGAGTGGGGGCTGGTCGGGTCCAGCGTTGCACATGCGCTGTGCTATGCGGGCTATGTCTGGCTGGCTTCGCGCGCGGGGGCGGTTTTTGCGGCACAATGCTCGTATCTGGTCACCGGAGCAGGCGTTATCTGGGCGATGTTGCTTTTGGGTGAGCGGTTGCAGCCTTTGGTCTGGGTCGCGCTTGTGGTGATGCTGTCTGGCGTGGCATTGGTGCAGCCAAGGGCCGTGGCACGCGCGGATCAGGGGGAATGATGCTGGGGATCGAGTTGGATCAGGCGATGCAGGCCTATGTGGCGCTGGCCATTCTGGCGGGCATGCTGGTGCTGTTTGTGCGCGAAACCTATCCGGTAGAGGTGACGGGGATCGGTGGCGCGTGCCTGATGCTGGTGCTGGGCATTCTGCCGCAGGCCGATGCGGTCAATTCGCTGTCGAATGCGGCGCCGTGGACGATTGCGGCGATGTTCATCATTGCGGGCGGGTTAGTACGCACGGGGGCGTTGGACACGGCAACGCAATATGCGCTGCGCTATGTGAAGACGCATCCGAAGGCGGCGCTTGTGGTCATTGCGCTGGGCGTGATCAGCATGTCGGCGTTCATGAATAACACGCCGATTGTGGTGGTGATGATCCCGGTGTTCATGCAGATCGCACGGCAGTTGTCGCTGTCACCATCCAAGCTGATGATTCCGTTGTCTTATCTGGCAATTCTTGGTGGCACGATCACGCTGATCGGCACATCTACCAACATTGTTGTGGATGGGGTGGCGCGTGAACGTGGGCTGGCACCGTTCGGGATTTTCGAGATTGCACCCTTGGGGATTGCGGCGTCGCTGGTCGGGTTGACCTATCTGGCGCTGTTCACCAAGCGGTTGCTGCCCGACCGCGACAGCATGGCGATGATGCTGACCGACCGCAGCCGGATGAAGTTCTTTACCGAACTTGCGGTGCCGGAAGACAGCCCGATCATTGGCCAAAAGGTCGATGCGGTGGGGCTGTTCAAACGCGACAACATGCGGGTGGTGGATGTGTTGCGCGGTGATGCATCGCTGCGCCGCCAACTGGCCGAGGTAGAGCTGGAGGTCGGCGACCGGGTGGTGCTGCGCACGCCGATGTCTGAGGTGCTGGCGCTGCAAGAGTCGAAGGAACTGCGGATGGTGGACAAGCTGTCCTCGGTCCAGACCTCGACTGTAGAGGTGCTGATCACGCCGGGCTGTGCGATGGTGGGGCGGTCTTTGGGCAGTCTGCGCTTGCGCAGGCGGTATGGGGTTTACCCGCTGGCGGTGCATCGCAAGAACCAGAACATCGGGCGGCAGTTGGATGATCTGGTGGTGCAGGTCGGCGACACGCTGCTGCTGGAAGGCGCGCCGGCCGATATTCAGCGGCTGGCGTCGGAAATGGATGTGGTCAATATCTCGGAGCCGTCGGACCGGGCCTACCGCCGCACCAAGGCGCCGATTGTGGTTCTGGTGCTGGCGGCGGTGGTCGGCTTGTCGGCAATGAATGTGGCCCCCATTCTGCTGTTGGCGATGATCGGTGTGGGGGTGGTTCTGGTCACGCGCTGCATTGATGCGGATGAGGCCTTCAGCTTTGTCGATGGCCGCTTGATGGCGCTGATCTTTGCCATGCTGGCGGTGGGCGCGGGGCTGGATCATTCGGGCGCGGTGCAGCTGATCGTGGGGGCGGTGGCCCCGTTCATGCAGGGCTTGCCACCGTTTTTGCTGATCTTTGTGGTCTACGCCCTGACCTCGATCCTGACCGAAATTGTGTCGAACAATGCGGTGGCGGTGATCCTGACACCGATTGTGATTGGACTTGCGGCGCAGATCGGGGTTGATCCAAGGCCATTCGTGGTGGCAGTGATGTTTGGGGCCTCGGCCTCTTTTGCGACGCCGATCGGGTATCAGACCAACACGCTGGTCTATGGTCCGGGGGGCTATCGGTTCAGCGACTTTCTGCGGATCGGTGTGCCGCTCAATCTGGTGATGATGGTGGCGATTTCGGCTTTGATCCCGCTGTTCTTTCCGTTCTGAAGGGAAAACTGATGCGTTATCTGGTGCTTTTTCTGGCCTTGGCGGGTTGTGTTTCTACCGTGCCGGGCAACCCGGTGCCGCAAGCGGCGCGGCTGTCGGCCGAGGTGCTGACGCTGACCCTGTCGGATGGCACGGTCTGCCGCGCGAACTGGGCGGCGTCCCCTGTCGGGCGGATGGAGACCTGCGGGCCGGGCTATGGTTATGCGGTGCGGGTGATCGACAATCCCAATATCCTGCGGCAAATCTGGACAGAGCTTACAACAGCGCTGGGGGCCGAGGGCGTGGTGGCACCGCTGGCAGAGGTGGTGATCACCGATCCGGCGGGTGTGGACCGGGTTTTTGCATCCCCTCCACCGGTGAAGGAGTGATCTTGTGGCCCCGAAATTTGGAACAAGTGGTCTGCGGGGGCTGGTCACAGAGCTGACCCCGGCGCTGGTGGCCGATTATACGCGCAGTTTTCTGACGGTCTGTCCGGTGGGCACGGGTCTGTGGGTGGGGCGGGATCTGCGTGACAGCTCGCCCATGCTGGCCGAGGTGGTAATTGCTGCGGCGCGCGCCGAAGGGGTCGCGGTGACGGATTGTGGTGCCGTGCCAACGCCCGCACTGGCGATGGCGGCGATGGAGGCGGGAGCGGCGGCCATCATGGTGACAGGCAGCCATATTCCTGCCGATCGCAACGGGCTGAAATTCTATGTGCCAGGGGGAGAAATCACCAAGGCGGAAGAAACCGCCATTCTGAGCGGTCTGGGGCGCGCAGCGGCGGAGCTGACGGGATTGCGGCGCGGCACGTTTCAGACGACTGGCGATTGGGCGGCGCGGTATCGCGGGGCTTTTGGGCGCTGTCTGGATGGGCTACGGGTTGGCGTCTGGGCACATTCGGCGGTGAGCCGTGAGGGGATAGTCGCTTGTCTGGAGGCGCTGGGCGCGCGGGTTGCAGTGCTGGGCCGGTCAGACGTGTTTGTGCCGGTGGATACCGAAGCCGTGCCGTCGGATGTGCGGGCGCAGTTCGTGGCCTGGGCCACAGCAGAGTCTGGTGGGCTGGACGCGATTGTATCGACCGATGGCGATGGTGACCGTCCTTTGGTCGCGGATGCCACCGGGCAGATCGTGCCGGGTGATGTGCTGGGCCAGATCACGGCGGCGCTGGTGGGGGCCGATGTGGTGGTGACTACGGTATCGGCCAATACGGGCGTCGATCTGTCGGGACGGTTTGGCCGGGTGGTGCGCACGCGCATCGGGTCGCCCTTTGTGATTGCCGCGATGGATGAGGCGGGGGGCCGCGTGGTTGGCTATGAACCGAACGGAGGGTTCTTGTTGGGCTTTGACGCGGCGGGGCCTGACGGGCCGTTGCCGCGTCTGATGACGCGCGACAGCCTGCTGCCGATTGTGGCAGCGCTGATTGAGGCAAAGCGGACCGGGTCACTGGCGGCGCGGGTGGCCGAGGAGCCTGCACGGTTCACCGTGACTGACCGGCTGGAGCATGTGCCGGTGGAGGTGTCGCAGGCATTGCTGGCGCGGTTGGCGGCAGGCGGGCTGGACGCGTTTCTGGCCCCGCTTGGCCGGGTTGCGTCGGTGGACCGGACGGACGGTCTGCGAGCCACACTGGCGGGTGGTGGGGTTGTGCATCTGCGCCCATCTGGCAACGCGCCGGAATTCCGGGTCTATGCTGAGGCGGGAACGTTTGAGTCAGCGCAGGCGCTGATGGGGCTGGCCTTTGCTCAGGTAAAGGCCGCGCTGGGCTGAGCCTTGCGGCGGGCAGGCGGGCTGGTGTAAGGGAAACCATCACCGATCAGACGGTTTAGGAGACAGGGTCATGGCTGGCCATTCAAAATGGGCGAACATTCAGCATCGCAAGGGCAAGCAGGACAAGCTGCGCTCTAAGATGTTTTCGAAGCTGGCAAAGGAAATCACCGTTGCGGCCAAGATGGGGATGCCCGACCCGGACATGAACCCGCGCCTGCGTCTGGCCGTGAAGGCTGCGAAAGCGGTTTCGATGCCCAAGGATGTGATCGACCGGGCCATCAAGAAAAGCCAGATGGGCGACGGGGCCGATTACACCGAAATCCGCTACGAGGGTTACGGCGTGAACGGTATTGCGATCATCGTTGAGGCGATGACTGACAACGTGAACCGCACCGCCAGCAATGTGCGGTCGTATTTCAGCAAGGCTGGCGGCAATCTGGGCACCACCGGATCGGTCGCGCACAGCTTTGACCGGGTGGGCGAGATCTCATATCCGGCGTCGGTCGGGGACGCTGATACGGTGCTGATGGCCGCGCTGGAGGCGGGGGCGGATGATGTCGAGTCGGATGAGGACGGGCATTGGATTTACTGTTCGGTCGAGGCGCTGAACGATGTATCGGACGCTTTGGAAAAGGCGCTGGGCGAGTCGACCGAGTCAAAACTGATCTGGAAAGCGCAGTCTTTGACCGAAGTGGATCTGGACACCGCGCAAAAGCTGATGCGGTTGATTGATCTGCTGGAAGAAGATGACGACGTGCAGACGGTCACGCATAATTTCGACATTCCTGAATACGTGGCGGCGCAGCTTTAAGCGCCGATCTGCGGGCCCTTCGGGGACTTTTCTTGGCGGAAGATGGCCGAAGATCGGGGGGCGGATCCCCGAGGCTGCAGACATGTGCCCTTGTAATTACGGCAAAAAGAGCGTAGGTTCGAAGGGCAAAGCTTCTTCTCTTTCGGTCTTCTGTCTGCTTCGGCCCACAGTCACACGATCTAGACGACTCTGGGCCGGGCCACCGCATGTTGTGGGTGGCGTATACTACAGGAGATCTCACGATGGCTAATGGCACCGTGAAATGGTTTAACGCAACCAAAGGCTTCGGTTTTATCGCGCCAGAAGGCGGCCAGAAAGACGTGTTCGTGCACATCACCGCGCTGGAACGCGCTGGTATCCGTGCCCTGAACGACGGTCAGGCTGTGACCTTCGATCTGGAGCGTGACCGCAATGGTCGCGAATCGGCAACCAACCTGGCTCTGGCCTGATTTATCAGGTCGAACCGTTCGGTTTGACATTTGAAGCGGGGGTAGCGCGAGCTGCCCCCGTTTTGCATTTGACGCCAAACGCTCCAGCGCCGCGTTCATGCGCCGAAGATCAACGCTGCTGCGATGATCCACATGGTCAGGCCCACAATCATCTCTAACCAGACCCAAGCCCTTGGGTTGGCAAAAAGTGGGGCCAAAAGGCGCGCGCCAAAGCCAAGGGCGGTGAAGAACGCAAAGCTGCCGGCAATGGCCCCGGTCGCGAAGATCCAGTGTTGTGGTGCATATTGCGCCGAAATCGCACCCAGCAGCACGACCGTATCCAGATACACATGCGGGTTGGCCCATGTCAGCACCAGCACGGTGGTTAAGGTGCGGCCAAGGCTGACCACGGTGCCGTGGGCAGGGCGCAGCGCCTCGCCGCCCCTGAGCGCGGCTTTGAAGCGCAATGCACCATAGACGATGAGAAATGCGGCCCCGGCGTAAAGCATTGCCGTGGTGATCCACGGCGCGAGGGTTGCGAGGGTGCCAAAGCCCGCGACCCCGGCGGCGATCAGCAGGGCATCAGACAGCGCGCAGGCCAGCACCACGAACAGCACATGTTCGCGCCGTAGACCCTGACGCAGAACAAAGGCGTTTTGCGCGCCGATGGCGGCAATCAGGGACAGGGCGGTGAAAAATCCGGCAAAGAGGGCGGTCATGGCTGGGCCTTTTCTGAGATAGCTTGACATAGCCCTTGGCGAACAGATTAATCCAGTTCATCTTTCTGATGATGGATAAGCTGTGCTGATCTTTGATCCCCTGCAACTGGCGGCGCTGGCGGCTGTGCATCGGCGCGGGTCATTCGATCTGGCCGCCGCCGATCTGGGGGTGACGCAATCGGCGGTGTCACAGCGGCTGCGCGGGCTGGAAGATCGGGCAGGGGCCCTGTTGATCCGGCGGGGCAGTCCAAGTGTAGCGACGGATGCAGGATTGCGGCTGATCCGGCATTTTGATGACATCGTTTTGCTGGAGCAGCAGGTTGCCGTGGATTTGCCGGGGGTGCAGGCGGGCAAGGTCGCCCTTCGGATCGCGGTGAATGCCGACAGTCTGGCGACTTGGGTGATGCCCGCGCTGGCGCAGGTGCCGGGTGTGCTGTTTGATCTGGTCATTGATGATCAGGATTTCAGCCAGGACTGGTTGCGGCGGGGTGAGGTGGTGGCGGCGGTGACCGCCCATGCTGGACCGTTGCAGGGCTGTGATACACTGCCGCTTGGGGCGCTGCGCTATATTGCGACCGCCAGCCCCGGCTATATGGATCGGTGCTTTCCTGCTGGCGTGACGGCCGAGGCGCTGGCCCATGCGCCCGCGCTGACGTTTTCGGACAAGGACAGGTTGCAGGCGCAGTGGGTGGCGGCACGGCGGCTGGGGCTGCGCGCCGGGTTTCCCAGTCACCGGATTGCGTCAACTCATGGCTTTGTGGATGCCTGTTTGCTGGGTCTGGGCTGGGGGTTGAACCCGGAGCCGCTGGTGGCCGCGCATCTGGCGGCGGGCCGTCTGGTCGAGATGGTGCCGGACTCGGCATATGATGTGGCGTTGCACTGGCAGTTTGCGCGGCTGACAGCCGGGGCGATCCGGCCCTTGACGCAGGCGATGCGGACTGCGGCGGGCCAGATGTTACGGATACAATAACGCGCTTGTCTCTGGCGTGGCAGGACCGCAGGGTATGGCGATGATCATGCCAAAAACCGATGCCCGCCCCCTGTCGGCAATTCTGTGGATGCTTGGCTCGGGCCTTTGTTTCGTGGGGGTAACCGGAATTGTGCGCTATTTGGGCACCGATCTGCCTGCGGTGCAATCTGCCTTTGTGCGCTTTGCGTGGGGGGCGGCGTTTCTGGCGCCCACCTTGATTGCGATGCTTCGGACGGGCGTGCCGGGCGTGCATGTCCGGCTGCATCTGGGGCGTGGTGTGGTGCATGTGGCGGCGGTGGTGTGCTGGTTTTATGCAATGGCACGCATTCCCGTGGCCGAGGTGACGGCGATTGGATATCTGAACCCGGTCTTGCTGACGCTGGGTACGGTGGTGTTCTTTGGCGAGCGGCTGGCCACGCGCCGGGTGGTCGCGATTGTGGTTGCATTGATCGGAGCGCTGATCATTTTGCGACCCGGCCTGCGTGAGGTGACAGACGGCCATCTGGCACAGGTTTTTGCGGCGGTGTTCTTTGCGGGTTCGTATCTGTTTGCCAAGCGTCTGGCCTCGCTTGCCAGTGCAGGGCAGATTGTGGCGATGCTATCTTTGGTGGTGACGCTGGCGTTGGCGCCGTTGGCCTATTGGGTCTGGGTGCCGATCAGCTTGTCACAACTGGCATGGCTGGCCGTGGTTGCGGCCTGTGCAACGGGTGGCCATTACTGCATGAGCCGCGCCTTTGCCGCCGCTCCGATTGCGGTGTCGCAACCCGTTGTGTTCTTGCAATTGGTCTGGGCCACGATCCTTGGATCGGCGGTGTTTGGCGAGGCGATTGACCCGTTCGTGCTTTTGGGCGGTGCGGTGATCGTGGGCGCGGTCAGTTTCATCGCATGGCGCGAGGCGGTTCTGGCGCGGCGGTCAACGCTTGGAGTGCCGGGGCCGATTTAGGGGCGTGTTGCGGTTCGGGCCGGACCAGCGCGCGGACGGGTCAGAGTGTATTGAGCAGTTCGAAGTAGCGTCCGTCTCAGCCCAATTGTGGAGATGACGATGCCCGATGACAGCCCGATTTTGTCGATGCCTTATATCCTGCCTGCTCAGGCACAGAAACATGTGACACATAACGAAGCCCTGCGCATTCTTGATGTGATCGTGCAAATGGTGGTTCAGGACCGAACGCGCACCGAACCACCTGCCACGCCGCTGGAAGGCGACCGGCATATCGTGGCAATGGCAGCGACAGGCGCATGGTCGGGGCAGGTCGGCAAGATTGCCTTGCGTGAGCATGGGCAATGGTCGTTCTTTGCGCCCTTGGCGGGGTGGCGGGCGCATGTTCTGGCGGAATCGCATCTGGTTACCTTTGATGGCACAGACTGGCGGTCAGCGGCGCAGCAGCCGCTGGAGGTGACGCAACTGGGGATCTCGGCGACAGCGGATCCTGTCAACCGTTTGTCTGTCAATGCGGCGGCAACATTGCTGAACCATGCAGGCGGCGGGCATCAGGTAAAGATAAACAAGGCTGCTGCGGTGGACACGGCCAGCCTGCTGTTTCAAAGCGGGTTTTCCGGGCATGCTGAAATGGGGCTGGCCGGGACCAATGATTTTGCGCTCAAGGTCAGCGCCGATGGGGCAAGCTGGACCGAGGCCTTGCGCACCGATGCCCTGTCGGGGCGGGTCAACCTGCCTGCGGGGGCATCGGTGCCAAATGGCAGTGCAGCGGTCCCGTCGGTCAGTTTTGTCGGTGATGGTGATATGGGGCTGTTTCGTCCTGCGGATGACCAGATCGGCATGGTTGCTGGCGGCGTGACGCGGGCGCTTTTGTCGGCTTCAGCGTTCCAGATTAGTGTGCCGGTTTCAGGATCAGCCGTGACGCAGAGCACGACTGACATTGCCGCCGGACGGCTGCTGAAGGTGGGGGATTATGGGCTGGGGGCATCTTCGGCAGTCTATGCGACAGACATCGACGCCATCACAGTCAACGGCGGGTATCGCCTGAGCACAGGGGCCTTTTCGACGGCCTCGCCTACACCGTCCTTGGGCGCGGGGTGGTATCTTGATCACAGGCAGTGGGACGGAAACACCGCGTTTCAAACGTTGGAGATTCCGAGCGGGGACCGTTTTTCCCGGCGCAAGACAGGCGGCACATGGCAGCCATGGCGTCGCAGATATAACGCGCAGACAATCGTTGGTGCGGTCAGTCATGCGGGCGGGGTGCCTGACGGGCGGATTGTCGAGCGCGGGGCCAACTCTAATGGTGACTATGTGCGCTTTGCCGATGGCACGCAAACATGCTGGCGCACATTGGCAGCTTCGTCGAGTGCGGGTGTCAACTGGACGTTTCCTGTCGCCTTTATTGTGGCCCCGGTTGTCACGGGCAATGCCTTTGCGGCGGTGCAATCCGTCGTGATGCTGGACGCGGCCCCAAGCGCCACTGCTGTCACGGTGTCGGCGCGTGGCACAAATGACGCCCGTCGCGCCGATGTAATGCACATTATGGCCATTGGTCGCTGGGTCTGAGGAGATGACGATGAAACTTACCCTTTCCCCGGTGCGTATGGACGTGCCTTTGACTGCCTCTGTCGTGGGCGATGTTCTGACCTTGAATGGTGAGGACTTTGATTTTTCGCCCTTGCCGGAGGGTGCCGTTCTGCCGCGCGATGCGGTGGATTGCGAATGGCTTGCTTCGGATGTGAAGCGGCACGCTGGCAGGTTGGAGATGACGCTTATTTTGCCGCACGGGGCAAATGCGCCATCTGACACGCTGTTTCCCACCCCGTTGGACGTTGAGGCGGACGGCGTGCTGGAGTTGCCGCTGTATGAAATTGAGGAGGTCTGCAATGTCGAAGATTGATTTCAAGCGCATTATTTCGGCGGATGAGGTGGAAACCGGCTTGCTGTTAGCGGCGCGTCAGGATGCTGTCCAGACTGTGACCAAAGCCGTCGAGGTGGCTATGGCACGGCACACTGCGCAGGTGCCCTTGGCGGAAATGCTGTCTTGGGGGGAAAAGGAACAGTCGGCCCGCGCCGTCTTGGCAGACCCGGATGCACAGCCGGATGCTCTGTTGATTTCCGAGGCTGCGTTTACGGACGAGACCGTTACGGATCTGGCCCTGCGCATCGTGAACACCGCCGAGACGCAGAGGGCTATGGTTGGCGCATTGACCGGATTGCGCCGCAAGGCGCTGGCCGAAATTGCGGCGGCCAAGGGGCCAGAGGCAATCGCCACTGTGCTGGAGGATGCCCGTCGCCGGATTGCCGCAGTCTAGCGCGTGTCGCATTCGATTTTATACCGCCCCCCGATTGCTTTGCCTTGGGGGGGCGGTGTGCGTGTCTGAACCCAAGCAAACGCGATGAAGCTTGGCTGGACCTGTGACAGCCCCTGTCAGGTGTTGGCACCTTTGGCGGCGGTCATCACACTCTGCGCCAGCCTGACCAGAGCATCCGACTGTTGCCGGTATGTGTGGACAGCAACCGGCGCCGGATGGGCATCTGGCGTATCAAGAACGCGGATGAGTTCTGCCTTTAGCCGGTTGGTCTGCTGGCCCAGCGGGATCAGGCGCAGTGGATCGGCCATAGGGTGATCAACGGTGCCACCGCTGTCGGTCTGGATCACGCGGATCCCGCGGGAGATTGCCTTGCGTATGGTAAGGCCAAATGTTTCTTTCCATTGCGAAAGAAACAAAAGGCAATCTATTCCGGCGAAGAAATCGTCGATCCGGTCTTGCGAAAAACGTGGGATGATGCGGGTTGTGCCATGCAGTTTGGACAGATCATGGCCGTCCCACCAGTTGCTCCAAGGGGAGCCATTGACGATGTGGAACTCAAAATCGTCGCGGCCCAGTTCCAGCATCGCGCGCCGCAACATAGGCCAGCCCTTTGCATCTGAAGGCCCCCCGAGATAGCCGAAGGTAAAGGGCTTGCCCGCTGCGCGATGCGCGGCCTGCTTTGCGGCGAAATCCGGGCCGGGGGGCTTGATGCCATTTTCCAGCACCACAGAGCGCGACGGATCACCAAGACCGGACCGAAGACACAGATCCATGGCGAAATGGGTAGGATAGGTGATCAGATCGCAGGACGCAGCCACCTGGCCCAGCATTGCGTTTCGGGCATGCGTGCGGGTCACATCGTCAACGCAGCCCCGGCAACGGTCAATCCTGATCGGATCCTGGCCGCAATACTGGCCGTTGGGGCGTATCATGAACTGGCGCTCGCAGACCCACCAGAAATCATGCACCGAAAGGACCACCGGAATCCCGGCCGCCTTGAGCGCGGCCAAGCTGGCGGCGCCAAGGTCTTGCACGCAATGCACATGTGCAATGTCTGGTTGCACGAATTGCACGATCTGGGAAACCCGTTCCGCAACGCGCGGATTTGACTCGATTTCCTGAATGGTCCGCGCCCAAGGCAGGTTGATCATGAAATGGGCCATGCCCTGCACTTCAACGCGCTGAATGGCATATGCCGGAAGATCCGGACGCGAGACGGAGGAAATCACAAAAACCTCGGCCCCGTGATGGGTACGAAGCGCGAAGGCGAGCTCTTCGGCAACCACGGTCGCCCCACCATAGGTGTAGGGTGTGAAGTGGACGTTCATCACAAGAATACGCATGCCGCTATTCCTTTACCCAGCCCACCAGTTCCGTATCTATGATTGGCTGCGACGCTCGGGCCGACCAAAGGTCTTCGAGGACAAGACGAGCGTTGCGCCCCATTTGGGCTGTGACAGCTTTATCGGTCGCCAGTGTCTCAAGCGCACCTGTCCAATCATCAGGCGTTGCCGCAATATACCCGGTCTTGCCGGGATTTATCATGGCGGCAAGGTCGCCTGTGGCGCTGACAATTGACGGAACACCCGCGGCGGCCGCGTCAATGACCCGGACCGCACTTTTGCAGCGGTTGAACAGATCATCAGCCAAGGGCATCACGGCCACATCGGCGCGGGCCAGGTGGCCAAGGTATGTTGCGTAATCGGAAAACGGTCGGGTTTCGATCTGGCTTTGCAGTTTTTCTGACAGCAGCTCTGACTGGAAATGCCCCAGGATAAGCAGCTTGCGGTTGGGGGCGGCACCCAAAAACGCCTCAACCTGCGGCGCGATGGTCTGGAAATCAGCCTCATGGCCCTGTGAACCAGAGGCAAAGCACAGGGTGAAACCGTCGGCGGCGGATTTTTCCGCAAAAGAAGACTGGAGTGCCGTTCTGCCCGCCTCCAGCGTCTCGCGGTCAGCAAAATTCCGGCGCACAAAGGCAGGTCGTGGTGACAGTGACATGGCGTGGTCGCGCAAGCCGGGGGTGGAAAAACTGAGGATATCGGCTGCATTCAGGATATCGAGGTAAAGCGGGGCCTGTGCCAGAAAATGCTGTTTCACTTCGGTCGGCAGGACGGCCATGTTGCCATAAGTGGCATAAGCCTCGACCGAGAACAGCGGGTCGTCGATATCGTAAAGCACCGGCAAGCGCAGGCGGCGGGCTTCATACAGATAGCTGGTGACGATATCGTGCCGCTGAAGCCGATACAGCATCAAATGTGTTGCAGCTTGCATAATAGCAATGCAACGCGGAATGTCTTCAAAATGGGCATACTGATAGTCAACTCCGACCGTGCCCCACAGCTCGGTCAGCTGTTCAATCCGGTATTTCTTGCATTGCTGAAGGTTCAGGTCGCCGATCATGGCGATCGTGCGCCGCCGCGTCAGCAATGCGGGGACCTTTTGAGTAGACATCGCATTTGCAACTGACATGTCCGACCAGAATTGAATGAGCGGAAACTGGTGGTTGAGAGCGGACACAGAGTTGTCATGTGCCGCCGCCCTCGCGCGCCGAAGAAAAGCCCAGCCCCGACGCCATGTCCCGACTGGTCCGTCGGTTTTCAGCACCCTGAAGAATGCGCGCACCGTTGCGCGGTTGAACAGGATTTCTCTGAGTTTTGCTGCCATGGTTTTACAGCCAGGTCTCTGGTGGATTTATTCCGGCATCACGCATTTCGTCTTTGATCCGATCAACATCTGTGCGGAACAGGTCTGGAAAGAAGTCCGGCATTGGCAGTGGGTCTGACTGATTGACCTTGTCGCGCAGAACCCACGGTGGATAGGCGGCCTCTTGCACACCGACAAAGTGTTCAATCTCGCGCAAAAAGCCAAGCGCATCGGTATGCTTTTCCGGCAGGAACATGAATTTGAGCTCGGGTCCGGTCAAACCAGATTGAAGTCGGCGGATGATCTCTCCGTATTCAGCATTATACCAGATATGCGGTTGGCGCAGATAGTCGCTGACTTGGTGGGGTGACCAATTTGGCAACTGATCCAGTTGCCCGTTATATGTCAGATCGAACTTCAGGTGGCTCCAAAGCCGGTGCAATGGATCGCGCAACAACAACAGCACCCGCAATTGCGCACAAGACGTTGCAATGTCCTTCCACGCCCATGCCGGAAGCTGGGCGTACAGGTTTGAGAAATCACATGACCAGCTCTGATCCTGCGGTGGACGGATGACTTCTGCATACCAATCATCATCCATCGGGCTGCGCAAATAGAGCGTAAGCCAGCGCGCATATTCGCGCATTTCCTCAATTCCGGTCTTATCACTCGTCAGTTCGTGAACGTAAAGGTTCTTGATCTGGGCAATTCGATGCACATCATTCAGGATAGACGAGTCGATATATTTGCGATGGAAATAGTGGACTTCTTTTTCAAGAGAGAAGTATAGATTTTTGTTAAACCGCAGCGCCCAGTACAGCCAAGTTGTGCCCGACTTCATTGCACCAGCGTTAATGAACAAATTTCCAAAGGGTGTTCGGGTCAATACGCTCTCCTGAATTCCAATCGTGCAAGCATTTGACCGCAGTCTGTGGCAGGGTCGGACGCAAGACAGGCCTTGTTACCCCGGTCTATACTGATCGCAAAGGATGGGGCAAGGGTGGAGAGCCGTGCCGTGCGGGTGACCGCTAGAAAACGAAATCGTCGCTTGAGAGCTGAGCGATTGTAAGGCCAGCCAAAACGACACTATGTCCTTGGCCAAGATCGATAAAGACGCCTTCGGCCGTGTCCGTCATGCGGGTGCTGCGCAGTTCGGTCCAACCGCCAGCGATTCCATATCCGTTGATAACGATGACTTCGCCAACCTGAGCCGGATTGAAATCCATGATGTGGTTGTTGCCACCGCCGTTCACATTGAAGCGGTCTGCCCCGTCTCCACCGTAAAGAATGTCATTGCCTTCCCCCCCGCGCAGCGTGTCATTCCCCGCCCCGCCATAGAGAACGTCGTCGCCCCAGGCTCCACTCAGATCATCATTTCCGTCCTCACCGTAGGCGGTATCATCACCTGTTCCGCAAAAGATAAAGTCGTCACCCGCAGCGCCATAGATCAAGTCGTTGTCCCAGCCGCCAAACATCCAGTCCTGACCGTTTCCGCCAAACAGAACGTCATCGCCTGCATTTCCAGAAACCACATTAAACCCCTGGCCACCAAAGATCGTGTCGTTGCCATCGTCACCGTGCAGAAGATCAGCACCGTCCCCGCCCTGGATCTGGTCGTTCCCGGCGCCGCCGTAAATTGTGTCAAAGCCTACGCCGCCAAACAACCAGTCATCGCCATCGCCGCCATAAATCGTGTCGTTGTTCCAACCGCCGAAGATCCAGTCTTGCTCTGATCCACCGTAAAGCAGGTCGTTCCCCGCATTGCCTGAGATCACATCAAAGCCCTGACCGCCATAGATGGTGTCGTCACCATCGTCGCCATGCAGGAAATCGGCCTGAAAGCCGCCTTCGATATAGTCGTTCCCGGCACCGCCGTAGATGGTATCAAAGCCTTCGTCACCAAACAGGCGGTCGTGACCCGCGCCACCATACAGCGTGTCGTTGTGCGGACCGCCGTAAAGCGTGTCGTCGCCGTCGTCACCGTGCAGCATGTCTGCGCCGTCGCCGCCATACAGCTGGTCGTTGGACGTTCCGCCAAACAGGCTGTCGCTGCCAGAGCCGCCAAAAAGCTGATCGTTGGCTGCCCCGCCGTAGAGGGTATCATTGCCCGCATCACCGTGGAGGGTGTCATTGCCATTTTCGCCGGTCAGATAGTCGTCGCCAACTCCGCCGAACAACAGGTCATGGTCGCGCCCGCCTTGCAAAGTATCGTTGCCCTCCTCGCCATACAGCGTGTCATTGCCAATACCTCCGAACAGCAGGTCATTTTCCGAGCCGCCGTTCATGAAATCATTGCCTTCACCGCCGTACAGATGATCGGCCCCTGCGCCACCATAGAGGGTGTCATCGCCGGGGCTTCCGGTAATGGTGTCATCGCCGCCTTCGCCAGAGACAGAGGCCGCCGTCAGGCCCAAAACCAAAGCATCGGCTGCGTCGGTGCCCTGCAGCGGCAGCGTGGTGCGAAAGTCACCAAGCCGGTCCACGGGCAAGACGATATGGTCAGAAAAGGTGGTCAGCGCCAGTGTTGCCCCATTCGCGCTGGTGATCTGGATGACGGTCGTGCCGATAGTCAGCACCACACCCGTGGCGGTTGACCGGATGGCAACCTGATCCAGACTGCGCAGCATCGGAAACAGGGTCAGGTCGAGCCTGTCCTGAGACGGGTCAAAATCTGTGATGTGGATGGTGCCGTCAACCGGAGAAAGTACAAAAATATCGGCGCCCGCGCCCCCCGTCAGGGAAACGGCCTGTCCGTTTGAGCCAAGCATGTCATCGCCTGCGCCGCCGACCAGTCTTGTCGTGCCTGTGCCCGCGATCAGCACATCGTTGCCCGCCGTCCCGTCAATCTGGCCCGTGCCACTGGTGCGTTCCACGCCAACCGTGCCGATGTCGAAATCAAGCCGGGTGACGCCCTCGCCATTTCCGCCCGAGACATAGACTGAAAGCGTTGTTCCGCTGCTGGACAGGGCGATTGCTCCGCCAGAATCGAGCGTGGTGTGCAGGCTGTCTACTTGTGTCGAAAGGTGCACAAGGCGGCCGTCTGGCAAAAGTGTAAAAAGCGAAAATCCGTTATCCGAACCGGCGACCACGACAAAGATGCGCCCGTCAATCTCGATGGCTTCCAGAACTGTGATGCCGCCAAAGCGGGTGGTGCGGGTATCGAGAATATGATCGACCACCACCAGTTCTGAGCCGACAAGGCGCAGAACGGCCAGCGATGAACTGCCCGATCCGGCGGCCAGCACAAAGCTTGTTCCGGCGCCAGTGGTGACGAGTGCGACCGAGGAAATCTCGGCCAGTCCAAGCCCGCTGATCTGAGGCAAGGCGCTGCGTAGGGTCAGACCTTCGTTTGCGGTGATGGTGTGGATATACAGCCCAGATCCGGTGGCCGTCAGCAGAACAGGCCCATCCGGAGTGATCGCAGCTGTCATGGTCGTTACGACAGCAGGCGTCGTGCCGGGCAGCGCCACATCGGCGGTTGGGGTAAATGTGCCATCGGTCCCCAACCGGAATGCCGTGATCCGGCCCGTGAGGGGGGCGGTTCCGAATACCAGTGTGCCACTGTCAAGCTGAAGCGATGTGACTTGCCGCAGATCGACCGGCAAGGCGCCGCCGCTTGCATAGCTGATCAAGCCCAAGAGATCACCCGCAGCATTCACCTGCAATACGCCCGACCGGCTGTTGGAAAGACCGAAAGGCACCGCAAGGGACATGGTCCCGGCGGTCAGCACCTCCAGTTGCGCAGTGGTCAAATACCCAAGCGAGCTGGGCAGGACCGCGCTGGACACAAGCCGCCCGTCCAGGTCATACACCAGCAGTCGTCCCCCACCCGCAGTCAGAGCGTAAAGTCGGGTTTGGCCGTTTATGATGACGATATCCAGATCCACAATCGCAGGGGACCCCCCCGCCTGCGCTGCACCGAAAACGGTGACAGACGTCAGTCTGACCATGTCGCACCCCACACATCCGCACACCCCTGTGCAGGGTTGATATTGGGGTCATGCGGTTAATGGTGGTTTTCGCGACTGTGGCAGCTTTGCGGCTTTTGCCCCGCAGTTTTGCCAGTGCCCGGGCCAGATGCGTAAACGCTCTGGCCCGGGCACTGTTAGGTTTCAGATCTCATGCAAAGACGAAATCGTCGGCTGACAGAGCGGTTGGGGTGACGTTGATCAGGGTGATGCTGTTGCCGCCGCCCAGATCAATCACGGTATTGCCGCCTGATGCGGTGGTTGCCGCCTGTACATCGGCAAAGCTGGACATGCCGCTGATGCCGATAAGCGCGATGACTTCGCCCGCGGTGGTGGGGGAAAAGTCGCCGATCACATCGACGCCGCTGCCGGTGCCAAAGACAAAGCGATCTGCCCCGTCCCCGCCATACAGGGTGTCATTGCCGCTGCCTCCGATCAGCGTGTCGTTCTGGGTTCCACCATACAGCACGTCGTTGCCATTGCCGCCGTTCAGCAGATCGACGCCCTGACCGCCAAAGAGAGAGTCATTGCCATCGCCACCAAAGAGCTGATCGGCATTGTCGCCGCCTTCAATACGGTCATTGCCAGCGTCGCCGTGGAGGGTGTCAAAGCCAAGCCCGCCGAATATGAAGTCATTGCCGTCACCGCCAAAGACCAGATCGTTGCCAATGCCGGCGAACATCCAGTCTTCTTCAGTGCCGCCGTAAAGCACATCATCGCCGGCGTTGCCCGACACCACATCAAAGCCCTGGCCGCCAAAAATGGTGTCATTGCCATCGCCGCCACTAAGCAGGTCGGCATTGTTTCCGCCTTCGATCCGGTCATCGCCAGCGTCACCGTTTATGGTGTCAAATCCAAGCCCGCCGAATATGAAGTCATTGCCGTCACCACCAAAGACCAGATCGTTGCCCGTACCGCCGAACATCCAGTCTTCTTGGGTGCCGCCGTAAAGCACATCATCACCGGCATTGCCCGACACCACATCAAAGCCCTGACCGCCAAAAATGGTGTCATTGCCATCGCCGCCATGAAGTTGATCAGCCTGACCGCCGCCCTCGATGTAATCGTCGCCGACGTCGCCATATATCGTGTCGAAGCCAAAGCCACCAAACAGCGAGTCATTGCCATCGCCACCATAGATGGTGTCGTTGCCGTCATCGCCATGAACTGTGTCGTTGCCAGCGAAGCTTTGGATCAAGTTATCGGCAGCGTTGCCGGTGATCTGGTCATCACCTGACCCTGACATGACATTTTCAATAATGGTCCCAAGGGCAATGCTTAGTGTTCCACGATGCCCATACACGTCAGATGTCTCGCCGGGGCGCAGGTCGATGCGTTGGTTGTTCGTGTCCCTGCGGAAATCAAGCGTATCGATACCGCCATTGTCAACGATCGTCATTGTGACGGTTTCGTTTGGATTGCCGTCGTTGTTGATTTCGCTGAAACGATCAAAGACGCTGCCCGCTGTCGAATTCTCACCATAGGTGGTGTTGCCCGTCCGCAGTGTGGTTGCGACGCCGTAAAGTGACTGGATGGCCAGAATGTCGGCGGTCATCGGCGTGATCACAGATGCAAGCGTTGCATCAATGGTCCAGTTGTCGGACTGATCGAAATAGGACATGACCGACAATTGCCAGCTATCGTTTACAAAGGTCTGGTCCCGACCGTAAACCGCAAAGCCGTTGTAGGCTCCGGCGTGACCCAAGCCAAGGGCATGGCCGATTTCGTGCACATAGGTCTGGAAGCTATAGCTAGACAGCCCGGTGCCATTGTCTGCCAGCCATGCGGTAGAAATGTTGACAAATGCCGAGGTGATGACGTTGCCATCGTCTGGAACGATGCAAATGCACCTGACTGATTGTCGTCAAACGTGATATGCGCAGTACGTCCGGCCGGAATTTGCGTGCTGAAATTTATCCCTGTCACTTGTGTCCAGGCATCCAGCGCCTGAAGCGCAAGGCGTTGGCCGTCGGCGGTCAGGCCCCTGATATCGACGTAAAGAGTCCCGCCGGGCGCGACGTCAAACGCGCGCGGGGCACCATTGTAACCCGTGCTGGCCCAATATCCTTGGGTCAAATATGTGGCCATATCCTGAATGGATGCGACTTGTCCTGACGGGGCGGGCGGGGGGAGTGGCGTGGTCCCGACCGCAACACCAACGGCATACGACCCTGCAACACCTGAATCCGTGCCGGTACCAGAGCTGACGCCAAATTGGCTGACCTGAATATAGTGATAGCCGGTTGTGGTTGCGGTAAAGGTGATCTGCGAATTGTATCCGGGCCCGCCGTCATCGTCAAAGTGGATGACGGTTCCGTTTCCGTTCAGGATCCGCAAATACGTGTCAGGAGCGGGGTTGGTTGCGTTCGCTATTCCGGTCAGAGAGACCGTGTAGGTTTGGCCTGCGACGACATTGACGGCAATGACATCAACATCTGATCCATTGCTGTATGTCCCCGCGAAAGAGTCGCCAGGGTTGATCACATACATCGTTGATGGCGTGGAGGGCGCGTCGGTTGTCTCGGTGTAAGACGCCAAAAGCGGAAAATCTGTGAACTCTGCGTAGTCACAATCCGGCTGATAAGGGCGAAGGGTGCTGCAAATGATGCACATCGGTAATAGCTCCGGTCTTGGTTGGCAGGGGCGTTCAGGCGAAAGGTTTACGGCGCAGCAGAGATGCTTGACACCAGACTGGCAGCGAACTGAGTCAGAACTTGGTCAGGGAAAGAGTCGCGATCCATTATGGAAACCGTCATCTCTGGCCCATCGACCCGTTTTTTCGCAACGGTATGCGACAATCGGGCCTGCAAGAAGGTTTGGCTTGATTGAAGCACCTGAAGATCGAACTGACCACTTGCGCTGCTATCAAGTCTGGCTTGCACCGCATCACAGAGCCGTTGGCTTGCAGATGGGTCTCCGGCCAGCAAAGTACACGTTAGATTAGTCGCCATGGCGCCCCCAGCAGATACCAAAGAAATAAAGACGGCAGCGCCCATAAAACGCAAGATCATGCCTGTTCGCTCACAAAAAACCACGTATCACCGATCATGCACATCCTCTTGAGGTTGACCGCACATATCAAGGAAAGATGGCAGGATTAGGGTCTATAGTCGGCCAAAAGCCACAGCGACCCGAAGCGCCATGTCATCCGCACGCCCTTGGCGGTACAGACCGATGGCCCGAAATGCCTTGAGCCGTACCGCGGCTCTTTCCGAGCGAATTGCCGGAAACTGGCCCAGAATTGTCTGCGCGTCTGGTTCGAGAAACTGCGGTACCGCCATGAGGGCCTGACAATTTGCATCGATCCAGCGCGAAAATGTGCCGTCCAGTATTTGCTTGAGCCGATCCAGCCGGGCGGACGCCGTGTCATTCCGGCCCATCGTGTTGCGGTCATGCTGGCGATAGTGAAGGACGGGCTGATCATCTTGCACGATCTGCGCGCCGCTGGCGCTGGCGAGTTGGTAAAGCCACCAGTCATGTGCCGCGATCCCGGCAGTCTGTGCGGCAGGAGCGGCTTCGGCGGCGATGTCCGCCATTGCCCGGTTCAGCATGATCGTATTGCCCGAGGCCACATTCTGCACCATGGCATTGCGCAGCGAAAAGGGGCGCGGCCATTTCGGCGAGACGTGCAGCGGGTTCAGATCCACATCACAGACAAGCGTGCGCGCGCAATAAAGCGCAGGGCGGCCGACAAAGCTGCGCAGCGCGTCAAGGCCCCGGCCAAGGCGCATCGGCAGCCATGTGTCATCCTGATCGCATAACGCCACATGGCTGCATTGTCGGGTTAAAGGATGGCGCAGCAAGGACAAATAATTCTGCGCAAACCCCTTGCCCGGCCCCTGAACAAGCGAGACCCGGCCCTGACCTGGGCCGCTGGCAAACCGCCGCACCTGATCTGCGCTGGTGTCAGTAGAGCCATCGTCACTGATGATCAGCGACCAGTTGGCATGGTCCTGCGCAGCGACAGAGGCCAGTTGCTCGTCCAGATGGAGCCCGCCGTTATAGAGGCCCATGGCGATGGCCACACTTTCACCCTGCGCCGCTTTCACGGATCACGCCTCCAACAGGCTGCGATGGTGGCGGTACAACAGCATCAACCCGAACACAGCTGTTGTCAGAGCAATCAAAAGGACAAAGGTTACAGATACATAATCCGCGGAATAGTTTGCGAAAAATCCTGCCCTTGTCAGCCCGACAATATGGACCAGCGGGTTCCAGATCAGGATCTCCTGCCCAAATTCCGGCAAGCTGTCAAAGGTCATGAACACGCCTGAGATCAGGAACAGCGGGCGCGTTGCGATTTGCCATGCGCGTTCCCACAGTGGAAAAGACGTCATCAGATAGCTGTTAAGAGAGCCAATCCCAAACCCCAACGCAACCGCCAAGCCATAGGCAAGTGCAATCGTCGCCATATCAAGTCTTACTGTCGCGCCAAGCACAAAGATTATGAAGCTGAAGACGATGATCGACACCAGAGTGTTGGTCAAAGTGTGCAGGATCAACCGAGCCAGCATCGCATCAAGAAAGGTGACGGATGGGTAAGCAAGCAGCGGGCGTGAAAAGTTGATGGCGGTGGCCATGCGGTTTGCGGTGTCGTTGAAGAGCATGAACGGCAAAAAGCCCGTGGCGAAGAACAGCGGAAAATTGTCACCAATAGGTGGCGTTGTGATAAACGCTGAAAAAAGCGCGGTCATGATTGCCAAAGCCAGCGTGGGCTCAAGGATTTCCCACACATACCCGCCCGGCGACCGGCCGTAACTGGTCGCCATTTCGCGTAGCATCAGGGCCGAAATCGTGCGGCCCATCCGATATTTCCGGGCGCGCATTGTATCGGCGTCAAGCGTTCGCTTGGGCCATTGGCCGGGCTTTGCCGTCATAAGTGCCTCGGTAACAGAGCGTCTGGAAGTTCTTGACCGGGTTATGTATGATAAGAGGGACAAGCGCAATTCAGGATTGGGTATGATGGTGTGTGTGGGGTTTGTCCGAAGTCCTGCAACTGGACAGGGCTTTGCCTGTTCCGTTCTGGCCTTGTCGGCTGAAAGGCCTGCAGTCGAGCATTCCATCGGCTGTGGTCTGGACAAAGGGATTTTTGATTGACCAACTTACCCGCCGCTGGGGCCGGACCGGTCCCGCCTGCAACTAAGCCCTCTGCGCAACCCCCAGTTGATTCGGGGGCTTTGGTTCAGGCGCCTCCTGTTCCTCGCACGGCAGCGCAACCGCTTGCCGGGCAAGCGGGCGCTTCGGCGGCAGCTGCCCCTCCCCCATCAGCGCCCTCTGTCGGGCAGCCCAAGCCGATCGTTCCTGCGGCCCGTGTGGCTGCGCCCAACGCTGTGCCGTCTGGGCAGGTTGTTCAGATAAAAGCGCCATCCGCAGCACCGCCACCCGCTCATCCGGCAGCCAAGATCGGGTCTGCGACGCAACCCCTTCACGCGCCGGCCCATGCTCCAAAAGCACCCGCACCTGCTGCTGCCAATCCGAGAAATCCGTCAATCCCAGCCGCAGTAGGCCCCGCGCGGTTGCAAAACCGGCATTACGGAATCGGGATCAGCTTTATTGCGGTTGTGATCATTCCAACCATCTTGTCCGTCTTTTATCTGCTCGCTCTGGCGCGCGATCAGTATGCGTCAAGCATGTCGTTTTCGGTTCGGACAGAGGAAATCCAGTCCTCGCTTGGTCTGCTGGGAGGGCTTACCAAGCTGTCGGGTTCGGCTGGCAATGACATTGAAATTCTGTCCGAGTACATCATGAGCCAACAGATGGTTCAAAGAGTCGCCCAAGACGTAGATCTGATTGCGGCCTTTTCAGCCGGGTGGCCTTGGGATTTCGTGTTTTCTTTCGATGAAAGCGGCTCGATCGAGGATCTCCACAAGCATTGGCGCAGGCAGGTTGAGCTGAACACACATTCGGGTTTGGTTCAGATCCGGGTTTACAGTCATGATCCGCTTCTCTCGAACGCCATCAACGAAGCGATCTTCCGGCGCTCTAGCGAGTTGGTGAACACGCTTTCGGCCGAAGCGCGACGGGACGCCACAAGGTATACCGCTGAAGAACTGAAACGCTCCGAAGAACGACTATCATCTGCGCGCGAAACCATGACAGCGTTTCGTTTGCGGACGCAAATCGTGGACCCGGCCAGCGCTGCGCAAAGCCAGCTTGGAGTGCTGAACACGCTTAACGCCCAGTTGGCCGACGAACTTATCAAGCTTGATTTGCTGAAGCTTCAAGGCCAGTCGACAGACCCGCGCACGTTGGAAAGTGAACGCCGCATTCAGGCGATCCGCAACCGGGTCGATGAGGAGCAGGCAAAGTTCGGGCCCGGCGGCCAGGGCCCCGGCGGTGAGAACTATTCGGCTCTTTTCGCGCAATATGAGCGTTTCGCTGCCGAGCGGCAGTTTGCAGAAGAAGCTTACCGGGTCTCGCAGGTCGCGCATGATGGTGCGCTGAGTGAGGCACAACGCAAGTCGCGTTATATTGTCGCCCATGTGCCGGCAACATTTGCAGAGACCAGCATCTATCCCATGCGCTTTCAGATGTCGTTGCTGACCTTGATTTTCATGACATTGGCCTGGGCGATGGGTCTGCTGGTGTATTACAGCGTGCGCGACCGGCGCTGAGCACAAAAGAGGGTGGCCCCAAAGGTCATCGGAACAACCGCATGATCGTTCTGGATAAAGTCACCAAGACATTTCGCGTACGGGGCGAAGAAAAGACGGTTGCCCGCGAAATCAGCGCCGTGATCCCGACAGGAACGTCGGTTGCCCTGCTTGGTCGCAATGGCGCAGGTAAGTCCACGCTGCTGCAGATGATCGCCGGAACACAGGTGCCCACCTCGGGAAAAATCTGGTCGGATGGTACGATTTCCTTTCCGGTCGGGTTTGCAGGATCGTTTCATCCAGAACTGACGGGCGCGCAGAACGTGCTCTTTGTGGCGCGCATCTATGGTGTTGAAACCGATGCTCTGGTCGAATTCGTCGAAAACTTTGCCGAGTTGGGTCGGCATTACTACATGCCCGTGCGGACCTATTCGTCGGGGATGCGGTCGCGACTGGCGTTTGGTTTGTCGATGGGAATTCGTTTTGACACCTATCTGGTGGACGAGGTCACGTCGGTCGGCGATGCCGGGTTCAAGGTCAAAAGCGAAGCCCTGTTCATGGAGCGGATGAGCCAATCCGGTGCGATTGTCGTGTCGCACTCGATGGAGTTCGTGAAGCGCATCTGCAACCTCGCCATTGTGCTGGAGAACGGCGAAATTCAAACCTATGAGGACGTCTCGGAAGGCGTTGCGAGGCATCTCAAAAATATGAACGTCTGACCGCCAATGCGTATGCGCTAGCGATTAAAGCCCCGGCCCAGGTGCCACTTCCACGCGTCGCCAATCATGTCGGGCAGGGTGGACCTTACTGCCGACCAACCCAATTCTTCCTGTGCGCGCTTGCTGCCTGACACAAGAGATGTGGCATCCCCTTCGCGGCGTGCACCTTCGATGACAGGAACAGTGCCGTTCGATACAAGGCGGGCGGCGTCGATGACTTCGCGCACGGAAAACCCGTGCCCGGAGCCAAGGTTGAACGCGCGGTTGCCCCGCCCGTCCAAAAGCCAACGCAAGCCTTTTATATGCGCATCGACCAGATCCGTTACATGCACATAATCACGCACGCAGGTGCCGTCGGGGGTCGGATAATCGGTGCCGTAGATGGTCAAGGCGGCGCGCCTGCCAAGAGCAGCGGCGATCAAAAGCGGGATCAGGTGGGTTTCAGGATCGTGCTGTTCCCCCAGTTCGCCCTCTGGATCCGCCCCCGCCACGTTGAAATAGCGAAAGATCACATGATCCAGCCCGTGACTTGCGCTGAAATCCCGCAAGATGTCTTCAATGGCCCGCTTTGACTTGCCATAAGCATTGATCGGCGCCTGAGGCGTGTCTTCGGTCAATTCAAGGCTGTCCGGATCACCATAGGTTGCGCATGTCGATGAAAAGACGATCTTTTTGCAATCAGCTTCTAGTGCGCATTCGATCAGGTTCAATGCACCCGTCACGTTGACACGCTAATAGCGTCCGGGGTCTTTCATGCTGTCCCCGACCAGCGAGAGGGCCGCGAAATGCATGACAGCAACGGGTTGATGTTCGGCAAACGCGGCACGAACCGCGTCCTGATCCAACAGGTCGCCCACCACCAATGGCCCGAATTTGACTGCCTCGGCCCAACCGGTGGACAGGTTGTCAAACACCACTGGCACAAAGCCGGCCTTGGCAAGCGCCTTGCAAGCGTGTGAACCGATGTATCCCGCGCCGCCGGTAACCAGCACCTTTTGCACTGTCATTTGCATCGCCTCCATGTGACCTCCATACTTTGCTGCACCTAACGATTTTTGCCACGCATTTTTGCTATGTGTCGCTTAATCGCTTTTGCGAAACAGATGCATGATGCGGCGCAAAGGTGCTGTCAGCTTCCAGGACGTGCTGTTCAGAAGTGCGTCGCGGACATGGCTTAACTGCGCAATGTGAAGGGCCTGATCCGCCATTTGCCTCTGCTGCTCCTCCACGTCTTGCCGCAAGATCTCTGCCGAGTCTGCGGTTTGCTGCAGCAGCGCGCCTTGCGACGTCAGGCCACGTTCCAGCTCTGCCGTGGTGTTGCGCAGCATTGCCCGTTCATCCGCCCAGAGTGCGCGCTGTTGTTGGTGAATGTCCAGATCTTGACCTTGCCGCGCAAGTCTTGCGGCGAGTTCAGTGATTTCGGACGCAAACCTTGCCTCGACCAAAGCCTTCGCTTTCAGGTCGGTCTCTGCCTTCTGAGTGCGGTCTGCCCATTCCTGTGCTTCATGCTGGCGTTGCAAAAGGGCGCTGCGCAACTGGGCAACCTCATGTAAAAGCGCCTGAACTTTGCCCGCCTGCTGCGTGGCATCGAGGCCATGGTCAATCAATCGGCTAAAGGTGGTGGCCCCGCGTGAGAATTCTGCGGCGATGGTGTCCAGTTCGGATCGGTCCGCTTCGGTTTCGCCATGGTCCGCCCAGCGTTGCAAGATAGCGTAAGTGTCGCGGATCCACGCAGAGGCTTGCGGGTTCTCCAACACCTGTTCTTTCGCGGCCTCGTGGTGGCGCAGATCCGGCGTCAGAAAACTGTCTATTTCGGCGGCCGCCAAAGACGAAAGGCGTGGCCAGCTGACTTTCAGCTCTTTGCCCAGCCGATCAACCACGCCGCCCCAGTTCTGGATCAACTGATCATAGGACAGGAAACTGCGTCTCAGTCCACGGCTGTTGCGTTCCGCGTCCAGAACATGCCGCAACCAGATCAACAGACCGAGTTCAGGATCCAGTCCGTCACGGGCATGCAGCGACGCCGCCACATCCAGCGGGTTCCGATGCACATGTGCGATGACGGGGCGGACGTCTATCTGTTTGAAAACATCAAGATAAAGCGGCAAAAGCCGACACATGCGGGGGTCTTTCAAAACAAACAGCCGCGAATCGGGAAATTCAGAGAGGACCGAAGTTTTGACCTGCTCTGCGAAGGCATCCGCTTTGGACGAGGCAAGCCAGCCGGAATTGAAAGGCAGCCAATCCTTCCAGGATGAGCCTGCGGCTTCTAGGATATCGTCGTTAAGACCCCACAGGGCCTTGGATTCGAAAAAGCCTTTGGGATTTGTCGGATGCGGCGGCATCAGTGTGGCTGGCGCATCGCAACCCAGCATGGTCAAAACGCCGCCCAAAGCCGAGGTGCCAGAGCGGTGCATGCCAAGCACGATCACCCCAACTTTTCGAGGCGCTTCCTTGGGCTTCTTCTTCGCGGTCTTGGCCATTGGGTCTCTGCAATCTGGAGGCAAGTGGTATTTCAGGTTTATAATGCCTTGGCAGGTGATTACAGGACCTATTTCACGGAAAACTTCGCGTCACACCGTCGCCCGATGAAATGAAGCCACCCAAAGGTTCACAGCAGGCATCAGACCTTTATCCAACCGATACGCCACCTCAAACGCCGATTGGGCTAATTGCGGCGGTGTTTTAGTGTGAACCCAGAGTGCCGGGATCAATCGCCACCAAACAAATCACGCGTAAAGACTTTTTCCGACACATCTTCCAGATCGCCGGTCAGGCGGTTTGCGACAATCAGATCGCAGGTATTTTTGAAAACATCCAAGCGTTTTTCGACCGGCGAGTTGAAGAAAGTTTCGGCCGGAAGGCTGGGTTCATAAACGGTTACTGCAATGCCCTTGGCCTTGATGCGCTTCATGATGCCCTGAATGGAGCTATCCCGAAAATTATCAGAGCCAGCTTTCATTGTCAGCCTGTAGATGCCAACATGCGTTGGCCGTCTTGCTAGAATTTGCTCGGTAATGAAATCTTTTCGGGTGCTGTTCGCATCCACAATCGCCCGAATAAGATTCTGAGGCACCTCAGAGTAATTCGCAAGAAGTTGGCGCGTGTCTTTTGGCAGGCAATAGCCACCATAGCCAAAAGAGGGATTATTATAGTGAGACCCAATGCGCGGGTCGAGACTGACGCCATCAATAATCTCGCGCGCATCAAGTCCGAAGGACATGGCATAACTGTCAAGTTCATTGAAAAAGGCCACTCGCATGGCGAGATAGGTATTCGCAAAAAGTTTGATCGCCTCAGCTTCACCGGAGCCAGTATACTGAATAGGTGTATTCGGTTCTTTGCTGCCGTCGCGCAGCATCTCTGCAAAAACTATTGCTTCAGAGGTTTGCGCCCCAATGATTATTCGCGATGGATGCAGGTTGTCCTGCAACGCGCGACCTTCGCGCAAAAATTCAGGCGAAAAGATAATCTTGTCCGTCGCCATTTCGGCGCGCATGCGATCAACGAAACCAACCGGGATGGTTGATTTTATGACAATGGTCGCATCCACATTGACCTTGCGCACATCTGAGATGACAGATTCCACCGAGCGCGTGTCAAAATGATTTGTCTTGCTGTCGTAATTGGTGGGCGTTGCTATAATCACAAAAGCCGCGTCGGAATAGGCATCTTCAATGGAAAGCGTTGCGCGCAGTCGGAGAGGCACGTTTGCAAGAAAATGCTCAATCTCGGGATCTACGATCGGAGATTGCCGCGCGTTGATCATGTCAATCCGTTGCGGGACAACATCGACGGCGACAACCTCATGGTGCTGCGCCAGCAGGATCGCATTGGACAGACCCACATATCCCAAACCTGCTACGGCAATCTTCATCACGCTCTCCTTTGCACAAGCGGTCTGTGACTCACGTGTGGCTTTTGACGAGTTGCATAAGGTAATTTCCATAGTCGTTCTTGGCAAAAATCTTTGCGCGCGCAGACAGGTCATCGCGACTGATCCAGCCTTGAACAAAGGCAATCTCATCCGGGCACCCGACCTGAAGGCCCTGTCGCATTTGCAGGGTGCGGACAAAGTTTGACGCATCCAGCAAGCTGCCATGTGTGCCGGTATCCAGCCACGCAAAGCCGCGCCCCATTTGTTCGACCTGCAGCGTTCCTTCTTGCAGATACATCTGCAAAAGCTCGGTGATTTCCAGCTCACCCCGCGGGGAGGGCTGAACCTTGGCCGCCAGCTCAGGCGCGCGGCCATCCAGAAAATACAGTCCGGTCACAGCGTAATTTGACGGCGGCACGTCGGGCTTTTCAACGATCTCTTGCGCCTTGCCATCGGCATCAAATGCCACCACGCCATAGCGTTCAGGGTCTGCCACGCGGTAGCCAAAAACAGTGCCGCCAATGGTCTGTGCATCCGCACTGGCCAGCATTTCCGGCAATCCGTGGCCAAAAAAGATATTGTCCCCCAGCACCATAGCAGAAGGCGCGCCATCCAGAAAATCGCGCGCGAGCAAATAGGCTTGTGCCAGTCCGTCCGGCGAGGGCTGGATGATATAGGTGAGGGTCAGCCCCCATTGGGTGCCATCGCCAAGCAAACGCATAAACTGTGATTGATCTTCTGGTGTCGTGATAATGGCAATTTCGCGGACGCCACCAAGCATCAGGACAGACAGTGGATAATAGATCATCGGCTTGTCATAGATTGGCAAGAGTTGTTTGGACACACCCATGGTGATTGGCCAAAGCCTTGTCCCCGATCCGCCAGCCAGAATGATACCTTTGCGTGTCATGCGCCAAGCTCCGTCAAAATATTGTCCAAGCCAAGGCGCCAATCCGGTCGATCAATGCCAAAGGCGCTTTTCAGTGCGCTGCAATCCATCCGGCTGTTTGCAGGACGGCGCGCGGGCGTGGGATAGGCGCTGGTCGGAATATCGGTGATCTGACAGGTGAGCCCGGCACGCGCCATGATCTCACGCGCAAAATCGGCCCAGGATGTATCGGGTGCGCCGCTGAAATGATGGGTGCCGCCCTGTTGACCTGCCTGCATCGCTTTGGCGGCTGTCAGCAAAGCCTGTGCTATCGCGGCTGCCGGCGTCGGGCCGCCAATCTGATCGCCCACAACGGTCAGGCCGTCCCGTTCGCGACCCAAGCGCAGCATGGTCTTCACAAAATTTGCGCCATGGGCTGAAACAACCCAACTTGTGCGCAAGATCAGATGATTGCCACCCGCCGAACGCACGCCGTTTTCGCCTTTCAGCTTGGAGCGACCATAAGCGCCAAGCGGGGCCGTCGGATGATCCGGGGTAAAAGGCGCATCGCCCGCGCCGTCAAAGACGTAATCGGTCGAGATGTGCAGGAACGGGATTTGCAGCGCCGCACAGGCCTGCGCCATCGCGGTCGGTGCATCGCCGTTCACCACCGTCGCCGCCGCTTCTTCGGTCTCGGCCTTATCCACCGCCGTCCATGCGGCGGCATTGATCACAACAGAGGGTCGGTGCGCCCGAATGGCCGCCGCACAGGCGGCCGGATCGGCAAGATCGGCCTGATCACGGCCAAGAAATGTGGCATCCGGTGCCAGACGCCTAAGTTCCGTAGCCACCTGGCCGGTAGAACCAAAAGTGAGAAGGGTCATCACCAAGCCATTTCCTTTTTCTTCTGCGCCTCTGCAAACCGGCGCAACACCGTATCGTGCAACATCGCACGTTTCGTCAGGGTTCGCAGGATGGCCCTCGTTGCCCCTTCGCGAAGGCACCTGCCGTAATCGGCAGAAGTGTCCAGTTCACAGACCAGCCAGCGCGAGGGCAGCTTTGGCAAAAGACGGTTCAGACTGGCATTCCGCAGGTCAAAGAACTTGAGCAGTTGAAGACGTTTTGGCCAGATCTCTTCGATCACGCTTTGATCCCCAGCCGCTCGCCCACTCCCTGCCGGGTTTGTAGCGGGCGCCACCATGCCTCATTGGCCAGATACCAGTCTACGGTGCGTTCCAGCCCCTGTTCCACCGTCACCGACGGGCGCCAGCCCAGTTCTTCGCGGATGCGGCTTGGGTCAATTGCATAGCGGGCGTCGTGGCCGGGGCGGTCGGTGACAAAGGTGATCTGGTCAGCATAGGCCCCAGACGATTTCGGGCGCTTGGCATCAAGAATGGCGCAGAGGGTGTTAACCAGCTCCAGATTGGTACGCTCATTTTCGCCACCGATGTTGTAGCTGCGTCCAACCACGCCCTTTTGTACGACCAGCAAGAGCGCGTCGGCGTGATCTTCGACAAACAGCCAATCCCGCACATTCGCGCCGTTGCCGTAAATTGGCAGCGGCTTTCCAGCAAGAGCGTTGAGGATAATGACCGGCACCAGCTTTTCGGGGAAGTGGTAGGGGCCGTAATTGTTTGAGCAATTGGTCATCACCACGGGCAGGCCGTAGGTTTCATGCCATGCCCGCACCAGATGATCACTGGATGCCTTGCTGGCCGAATAGGGGCTGCGCGGGTCATAGGGCGTGGTCTCGGTGAACTGTCCTTCGGCCCCAAGAGAGCCAAAAACTTCATCCGTCGAGATGTGGTGAAACCGAAACCCTGCGGGGCGGCCTTCGGTTTGCCAATAGGCCCGAGCGGCTTCGAGCATATTGAACGTGCCGGTGATATTGGTTTCGATGAAATCAGCCGGACCGTCAATCGAGCGGTCAACATGGCTTTCAGCGGCCAGATGCATCACCGCATCAGGCCGGTGGCGTGCAAAGATCACATCAAGCGCGGCACGGTCCCGAATGTCAGCCTTTTCAAAGGTATAAAGGTTCGAGTGTGCAGCTTCGGCGACATTCTCAAGGCAGGCGGCATAGGTCAGGGCGTCCAGATTGACGACCTCATGCCCGCGTGCGACGGCCAGACGTACGACGGCCGAACCGATAAATCCAGCGCCGCCGGTGACAAGAAGTTTCATTCGGCAGCCTCATAGCGGAAGGGAGATGCGACATCAGCAAAGAGCGGCGCGATGGCGTCTTTCGCTGAAAGCTGCGGCCCTTCGTCGGGCAAGGGGCCGCACATTGCCCAGTCAATTCCGATTGTCGGATCATCCCAACGTACGTTCCCGTCGCAATCGGGAGCATAAACATCGGTGCATTTATACTGAACCTCGACATCTTCGGTCAGGGTCACGAAGCCGTGCAAAAAGCCTTTGGGAACCAGCAATTGCGTTCCATTTGCAGCCGTCAGCTCTACCCCCAGCCACTTGCCAAACGTTGGCGAGCCTGCGCGGAAATCAACGGCGACATCCAGAATCGCGCCGCGCGTGCAGCGCACCAGTTTGTCCTGAGCGCGCGGGGGCGACTGATAGTGCAGGCCGCGCAATGTGCCTTTGCGCGCAGAAAATGAGTGATTGTCCTGCACAAAGGGAAGGTCGAGACCCGCCTCTTTCATGCGGTCCGCATTCCAGCTTTCGGTGAACCAGCCACGGTCATCGCCAAAGCGCTTCGGGCTTATCGTAAAGACGCCCTCTAAAAAGGTGCTTTCAATCGTCATTGTCGCCTACTCATTTACAACTTGGCGCAAGGCTTACCCACTCAACCGCCGTTGCTCAACCCGCTAAACGTGCAAAGCTCAGTTTGCTGATGCCGCGTTGCGCAAACCAATTGCGCTGCCCAACAAACCGGCAACTGATTGCAATGCAACCACTGGGGATTCCGTGGCCATCACGGTATCTTTTGGATAGATGCGGAACGTGCGCGCTGAGAACAGGCCGTCGGCTGTGGTCAGATCAATGGTAAAGACCACCCGCGTTTTCGCCGGACCAGATCCGTCGGTGCGCAAGGCATTGGCAGGATAGTCGCGCAACACAAGAACCCCCTTGGGGTTTGCGCGGCCGTCCGAGATGCCGCCCGCAATCGAGATTGCTTCCAGCGCTGTCAGCGTATCTTTTTCGAAATGGATCAACCGTTCAGTTCCGGTTGCGCCGAGCGCGGTGTAATAGCGTTCATCCGCCACCACGAGGACTTTGTCGCCACCCCGCATCGAAGTGTTCTGCGCCCCGTCTGCCAGCAGGCGATCCGCCGCGATCTCGTAGGTTTTGCCGTCGCGAATCAGCCGGACAATCGGGTTGCGCAGCCCACTTTGAATGCCGCCACCCTCGGCCAGCACCGACAGGATGGTCTGTTGCCGCCCGTCCATCGGGTAAACCCCCGGCCTTGCCACGCCAGTCACAAGATCGACCGCGCTTTGCTTGCCGGCCCCGCGTGCAAGGACCACCTGAGCCGAAGGGGCAACTGTCACCACTTTGCTTTCGATGGTGCGCCGGGCCTGATCAGGGGTTTGACCGTTGATCGAAACTTCACCCACATACGGCACGAAGATACTTCCCGCCGAGGAAACAACGGTGCCTACAAGCTCGATCCGTTTTGTTCCGGGCGGCACAAGCAGGGAATTTTCTTCGTTGTCCCAGATCGTGATGTTCACGGCATCACCCGCACGGATCAGGCCGCCATCCGACCCGCGACCCGCGCCGATCCAACCGGCCAATCCACCACCGCCGGTTCCGGGCCATTTGGTAATCGCCGCCAAAGTTTCGCGCGTCACCGGCACAACACTAAAGGTGCTGTCTTGCGCATCGGCGTTGCGCACAATTTCTGACTGCAGCGCAGCGCCCCGTGGCAAAGTGCAGCCAACAAGGGAAAGCGACCCAATGACGGCCAAACAGATACTGACAGACTTACCCACGCGCGGTTCCTGACGTGCAATCTTCCGGTTAATCCGGTCTAACCGTGGCAGCGTGACAGGGACAGTACCTAAATACAATTAGGTCGGGCTTATCCACAGTTTTGCGCCGGTCTTGCCGATGATCTCGGCAAAAACCCCCCAGATATACCCGGAAAACGCCAAGGTGCCCCTATATCCGGTGCCGCCCTTTAGCTGCGGGCATAGATATCGTCATAGCGCTGAATGTCATCTTCGCCCAGGTAGGTGCCGGTCTGCACTTCGATCATCATCACAGGCACCTTGCCCGGATTCTCCAGACGGTGAACCGCCCCAAGCGGCACATAGACAGATTCGTTTTCGCTCAGCAGGCGAACGGTGTCGCCGATTGTGACGCGCGCCGTGCCCTCGACGACGATCCAGTGTTCGGCTCGATGATGGTGGGATTGCAACGACAGTGCCCCGCCCGGCTTGACGCAAATGCGCTTGACCTGAAAGCGGGTGCCCAAGGTCAGGCTTTCGAACCACCCCCAAGGACGATGGTCGCGGGGAAATTCGGTTGCCTGAATGGTTCCGGCCGATTTCAACGCTTCGACCGCAGCTTTGACATCTTGCGCGCGGGATTTGTCGGCCACCAGCACGGCGTCAGGCATGGCGACAACGATCATGTTTGACAGACCAATGCCCACAACGGCCATCCGGTCAGAGTCTGAGCGCAGCAAAGTATCGGTACAATCCATCTGGATCGCGCCGCCGGTTGTGACATTGCCCGACGCATCCGGCCCGCTTTCCAGCCAGACCGCTTCCCAGCCCCCCAGATCAGACCAGCGCCCGGCGTAGGGCACGGCCATCAGACCTTTGGCATGTTCCATGATGGCATAATCGACTGAAATATCACGCAAACGCTCCCAAGGGGCAGAGGCAAGGCGGGTGAGGCCAAGGTCGGCCACCGCGCCATCTACGGCCGCCTGTGCATCGGGCAGCATGTCGGGCGCATGGTCGGCAAATGCCGCGATCAGGCTTTTGGCACTGGCAAGGAAAATCCCGGCGTTCCACAAATGCCGACCGCTTTCCAGCAGGATCTGCGCGGTCGCGGCATCAGGCTTTTCAACAAAGCTGCGCAGCGCAACGGGGGTATTGGGGGCCGAGGGCACGTCAAGTTCGAGATAGCCATAGCCGGTCTCGGCGCGGGTGGGTGTGATACCAAATGTTACAATCTGCCCGGCCTGTGCGGCAGGCCGCCCGGCTTGGACCGCCTTGCGAAACTCTGCGTCATCGGGGATCACATGGTCAGAGGGTAGCACCAAAAGCAGCGCGTTGGTGTCACGTGCGGCAAGCCAGAGCGCCGCGGACAGGATGGCAGCGGCGGTGTTGCGCGCCGATGGTTCGACCAGAATGGCGGCAGGGTCCACCCGGTTTTGGGCCAGTTGTTCCACAACGATAAAGCGGAACTGATCGCCCGTGACAATCAACGGGCGCGCAAAGCCATCTGCCTGAACGCGGCTGACCGTTTGCTGAAACAGGCTGCTTTGGCCCATCAGCGGCGAGAACTGCTTTGGATAGGACTTGCGCGACACCGGCCACAACCGCGTTCCGGCACCGCCACACAAGATGACTGGCGTGATCATCAACTCTGTCATGGCAGCAAGCCCCTTTTTTTGATCAGCCCTGTTTGTGCGGGCAACCCATGCGCGCTTGGTTTGTGTCATTGAAACGGCAAACAAATAAGGCAGAACGATGGCAAGTTCGGGTCTGGTCTTCAGCGCTGCAGATGGCCCCACAGGTCGTAGTCGCCCGCTTCATCAACAGTGACAGAGACTATGTCGCCGGGGGTCAACCCGTCAAACCCGTCGTCAATGAACAGGTTTCCATCAATTTCCGGGGCATCAGCCATAGTGCGGCAGGTGGCGCCTTCGCTGTCGACCTCATCGACGATGACCTGAAGGGTGCGGCCAACCTTTGCCGCCAGCTTTGTCTCTGAAATGGCTTGGGCCTTTTCCATGAAACGGTCCCAGCGATTCTGCTTTTCGTCGGCAGGAATGTGATCGGGCAGATCGTTGCTGCGCGCGCCTGCAACGTTTTCATATTGAAAGCAGCCAACCCGGTCGAGTTGTGCTTCATCCATCCAGTCAAGCAGGGTCTGAAACTCGGCCTCGGTTTCGCCGGGGTAGCCGACGATAAATGTAGAGCGCAGGGTGATGTCGGGGCAGGCTGCCCGCCATGCGGCGATTTCGTCCAGCGTTTTTGCGGCGGCGGCAGGACGGGCCATGCGGCGCAGCGTGTCGGGGTGTGCGTGCTGAAACGGGATGTCGAGGTAGGGCAGGATCAGCCCGTCCGCCATCAGCGGGATCAGGTCACGCACATGGGGGTAGGGATAGACGTAATGCAGCCGGACCCAAGCACCCAACTTGCCCATTTCGCGCGCAAGATCAGTGATATGCGCGCGCACCTGACCGTCTTTCCAAGGCGAGAGGTCATGCTTGCGGTCAACGCCGTAAGCCGATGTGTCTTGTGAGATCACCAGCAATTCGCGCACCCCGGCCTCGACCAACTTTTCCGCCTCGCGCAGAACAGCGTGGGCCGGGCGGCTGACCAGACGGCCGCGCATGTCGGGGATGATGCAGAATTTGCACTTGTGATTGCAGCCTTCGGAAATCTTCAGATAGCTGTAATGGCGCGGGGTCAGGCTGACAGCACTTGCGGGCAAAAGGTCGATGAACGGATCGGGCTTCGCGGGCACGGCGGCGTGAACAGCATCAAGCACTGCTGCGTATTGATGGGGGCCGGTGACAGCCAGCACCTTTGGATGCGCGCCGGTGATGTATTCGGGTTCCGCCCCAAGGCAGCCGGTTACGATCACTCGGCCGTTTTCCTGCAAAGCCTCGCCAATGGCCTCAAGGCTTTCGGCCTTGGCGCTGTCAAGAAAACCGCAGGTGTTGACGATCACCGCATCGGCCCCTTTGTAATCGGGGCTGATTGCATAGCCTTCGGCGCGCAGGCGGGTCAGGATGCGTTCGGAATCCACCAGTGCCTTGGGGCAGCCAAGGCTGACCATGCCAATGGTCGGCTGGCCCGGGCGGGGGGCCTCGGAGAATGTGGCTTTAGGGGCCAGATCGGGGCGAAGGTTTGGTGGATTTTGAGACATGGCGCGCTCTATATCCCTGTTTTGCGCGGGCGGATAGGGGGTAAGACCCGCCTCAGGCACCTCCCTCACGCCCACCCCGGCGCCCTCGGCGGGTCTTTTGGGCTGCGCTGGCGGGCGGTGGGTCGGGGGCAGGTGTGGGAGCGCTCCGCGCGGGAGTATTTGGAAAGCAGCAATGGCAGGGGGTTGTGGTTTGCAGCGGAGCACGGAAGGGTGTGGAAAAGGGGAGGATTTGACCATGCAGGATGTGGAACGGCCATTGGTGCTGTGCTGTCCGTTGCCGCGCACTTTGGAATTGATTTTCACGCCGGCACGGCTGGACGATTTGCGGGCGCGCTATCGGTTGGTGGAGACCACCGATGAGGCATTGCCGGGGTTGGACGATGCGGTGCTGGGCGCGGCGCGCTACATTATCGGACAGCCGCCGTTGGACGCAGAACTTTTGGCGCGGCTGACGTCTTTGCGCTGCATTTTCAATGTGGAATCCAATCTGATCAACAACATGCCCTATGATTTGGTTTTTTCGCGCGGCATTCATGTTGTGACGACTGGGGCGGTGTTTGCCGAGCCGGTGGCCGAGATCGGACTGGGCTTTGCGTTGTCGCTGCTGCGCAATATCCACGGGGCCGATGCGGATTTCCGCGCCGGGCGCGAGGCTTGGGGCGGGGCGGGCAATGGCCGCGCGCGCCTGTTGTCGGGGGCGGAGGTCGGGATCATCGGTTTTGGCGATCTGGGGCAGGCGGTGGCGCGGGTGTTACAGGGCTTTCGACCCCGTCTGCGCATTCATGACCCGTGGTTGCCAGATGCGCGGATTCTGGACGCGGGCGCGGCACCTGCCACGCTGGACAGTGTGATGACGCAGTCGGATGTGGTCTTTGTGACTGCGGCGGTCACATCGGAAAACCGGGGCTTTCTGGGGGCAGATGCTTTTGGTGCAATGCGCAAGGGGGCGGCCTTTATCTTGCTGAGCCGGGCTGATGTGGTGGAGTTCCCGGCGCTGATGGCGGCGGTGGCCTCGGGGCATATCCGGGCGGCATCTGATGTGTTTCCCGAGGAGCCTTTGGCGGCGGATCATCCGGTCCGGTCACTGCCGGGGTTTCTTCTTTCGGCGCATCGCGCGGGCGCGTTGGATGTGGCATTTCAACGGATGGGGGAGATGGTCTGGCAGGATCTGGCCCTGTTGGAAAAGGGCTTGCCGCCCAATCTGTGCAAGCGGGCCGAACGCGAAACGGTGGCGCGGATGCGGTCACGTCCTGTGACGATGAACTGAGCCGATCGGCGACCTGCCGCTGATGGGGGTGGCTGTGTCGGCGCGGTGGCGCTGATCCGTTGCGAGCAAGGGGCTTTGAGGCGTAGATTCCGAGTAGCCCCGTGAAAAAGGTTGTGCGATGCGCTGGTTGATCCGTTCCGTTCTTGCCCTGTCACTGCTGGTGTTTCTGGCTGTGGCCGCAGTGTTCATGATCCCGTCAGAGCGAATTGCCGCACTGGCTGCGGAACGCTTTGCCGAAATCACCGGACGCAGGCTGGTGATCGAAGGCGCTGTGCGGCCCAGTTTCTTTCCCACGCTTGGGGTACAGACCGGGCCGGTATCGGTGTCAAACGCTGACTGGTCTGGAGAAGGCGACATGTTGCGGGCGGAAGGGCTGAGCATATCTTTGGATATGGCAGCGCTGATGGCGGGAGAGGTCAAGATCACCGGTATCCGGGCGCAGGCGCCTCAGGTCATTCTGGAACGCGCGCGGGACGGCCGTGAGAATTGGGTGTTCGGGGGGCGAAACGACGGAAGCGCCGAGGCTGGAATGGCGGGAGAGGGTACCCCCTTTACGCTGGATATGGCAGAAGTTTCGGACGGGCGATTCACCTATATTGACCATGGCGCAGGCCATCGCGTGACGGTGTCAGCGGTCAATGGGCAGGCGCGCATACCAGCCTTTCTGGGAACGGCAGATTTCACTTTTGACGCAATTCTGAATGGGCAGCCGTTTGAAGCGGCCCTGAAAATTGCAGAGTTCGCACCTTTTCTGCAAGGTCGGCTAGGGGGTGTCGATCTGGCGTTGACCGCTGGGAGCGCCGATGTGCGTTTTGCGGGGCGTGCGGGGTGGAAGCCCCTGACGGCCGAAGGGGAGCTTGCCGCAACGCTTGCGGATTTGTCTGCCATCACCCGGCTTGCCGGTGTGGCCCGGCCCACTTTGCCACAAGGGCTTGGCGCAGGCCGGGTGGAGGCGTCGGGTCGGGTGACGCTGACGGACAAGCTGTCGGTGCATCTGCGCGGTGGGGCGCTTCGGCTGGATGACAACCGGCTGACGCTGGACGCGGACCTGACCACGGCGGGGGATCGACCGAAGTTGTCGGCGCAAGTCTCGGCCGGGGCTTTGTCGCTGGCGGTGGCGATGGGCGGACAGGGGGGCGATATAGGCGGCGGCGCGCGTGGGGGCACGCAAGCGGCTGGTTGGCCCACATCGACCATTGATGTGTCGGCTTTGGGGGTGATGGATGCATCGATTGCCCTCACGGCGGACAGCCTTGATCTGGGGGTGGCGAAGTTTGGCACAACGCGGGTTGTGACCACGATAGACAGGTCGCGGGCCGTTTTTGATCTGCGCCAGATTGCGGCCTATCAGGGCACTGTCAGCGGTCAATTCGTGGTGAACGGGCGTGGTGGCCTGTCTGTGGGCGGGGATCTGGTGCTGGCCGGACTGGCGATGCAGCCTCTGCTGATTGATCTGGGGGGCTATGACCGGCTGATCGGAAACGGTGATCTGCGGCTGAAATTCCTTGGGGTTGGTAATTCGATTGACGCAATCATGCGGAGTTTTTCAGGCTCGGGCAGTGTGAGTCTTGGCAAGGGCGAATTGCGGGGTCTCGATCTTGCCGGAATGTTGCGCACTCTTGATACGGGCTATGTGGGTGCAGGTCAGAAGACAATTTTTGAAACCGTTTCTGCCAGCTTTGTGATCGATAAGGGGGTGCTGACCAACAACGACATGGTGTTCAAAGCGCCCTATGTGACAGCCTCTGGCAATGGCGCCGTTAATCTGGGGGCGCGGACCCTGGATTATCGGTTGCGCCCAGTGGCCCTTGCTGCGGTTGATGGGTCGGGCGGGGTGATGGTGCCGTTGTTGATCACCGGCACCTGGGCAAATCCAAAATTCCGGCTGGATCTGGAAGCCCTTGCGCGCGAGCGGTTTGAAGAACAGGCCAAGGAACTTGAAGCGCGGGCCAAGGCGGAGGCCGCCGCAGCAGAGGCACGAGCGCGCGTCGAACTTGCGCGGAAGGCCGAGCAAGAACTTGGTATCGTGCGGCAGAATGGCGAAAGTCTGGAAGATGCCGCCCGCCGCCGCGCACAAGAGGCGATTGATGCCGAAGCCGGGCGTTTGCTGGAAAGGCTTCTGGGGGGGGGCAACTGAAACAGGCGGCCCTTTTGGCCGCCTGTTTGATTGTGCCGGATGGCTTACTTTATTTCGGATGACGGGCGCGGCGTATCGCCTGTCTCTGGGGGCAATACGGGAAGCGTGACCGGTGGCAATATGCCGGTCAGGCTGTCCAGAAACGCCACAAGCTGCAGGGTTTCCTCGGGTTGCAGTGATTCGCCCAGTTGGCTTTCGGCCATGATCTCGACCGCGACCGACAAATCCCAGACCTTGCCCGAGTGGAAATAGGGCGCGGTCAGCGCGATGTTGCGCAAGGGTGAGGCGCGGAAGACGTATTCGTCATCCACCGTTTCGGTCACGGCAAAGCGGCCCTTGTCGTTGACGGGCAAAATCTCGGCACCGGGCTTTTCGATCAGGCCAAAGGGATAATAGCCATGGCCGCCCACGTTGACACCCGAATGGCAAGACGAACAGCCCTTGTCCATGAACAGGGTCAGGCCAGCTTTGGCGTCGTCGGTCAGGGCGTTGTCATCGCCGTTCAGCCAGGCATCGAATGGCGCGGGCGTGATCAGGGTGGCCTCAAACGCCTCAATCGCCTTGGCCATGTTGTCAAAATTCACCGGAGAGTCTTCGCCTGGAAAGGCCGTCGTGAACCAGGTGACATATTGCGGCATTGATTTCAGCGTGATCTCTACCTGCAACGGAGTGTTGGCCATCTCTACCCCGGCCTGAATTGGCCCTTTTGCCTGCGCCGCAAGGTCATCGGCCCGCCCGTCCCAAAACTGTGCTTCGTTCAGAACCGCGTTCAACACGGTGGGCGCATTGCGCGGCCCCTTTTGCCAGCCATGGCCGACGCTGGTTTCCATGTTGTCATCGCCGCCCGTCGCAAGGTTATGGCAAGACGCGCAGGAAAACACCCCCGACGCCGACAGGCGGGGGTCAAAGAACAGAGCTTTGCCAAGCTCGATCTTTTCGGGGGTAACCGGGTTATCCTTGACAGCGGGAATGGTCGAGGGCAGGGGCTTGAACTCACCCGCGGCCCGATCACGCAGCGCATCGGCCATGACAGGCCCCGCAAGCGCCGAGGTGAGAAGGGCAAGGAACATCGTCTGTTTCATGGTAGATCTCACTTTGTCTGATGATGGCACCGTGAGTATTAGAATGGTTCCAATTGCGAATCCGTGATCTGGATCAATTATAAATCATGGATATTGAATATGTATTTCAATGATCAACCCGATCCAAGGCGCGCTGCGCCGGAGCCGGGTGGGTGAATCCAAGGGAAAGTTCGTTGTTATAGGGGTGGCCATGCCACCAATGGGGGAAACCGCCACAGCCGGGCCAGACACAGCTAGGTGTTATCAAATGCCCCGGACCGCTTGGCCTTGTACATTCTGCCAGAGATCACATCAGGGGCGGTTGTACTGACCCATCGGCAGGGCGGCGCTTTGTGCCCGCCCCGCCCTTTGGTCAGCGGCGACGGTCGCGCCGCGCGCTCATTGGTTGGAAGGCGACTCCGACATGCGCCTCGCAATAAGGTTTGCCGGGCAGACTTGGCAGACCACAGAACCAGAAATCATCAGTCGCAGGGTCGCCGATTGGCCATTTGCAGGTGCGCTCGGTCAGCTCCATCAGCGTCAGGCGCTTGGCGTGTTTTTCCACCTCGCGCACCGAAGCCAATGCTTCCGGGCTGATTTCATTGGCCGAGGGCTGCGGCGGCAGAGGCTGACCAGCAGGAATAATCGCCTTGCGGATCGGCAGCGGCGTCACGTTGGACGGTGCTGACGGGGCCGCTGCTGCCGGGCGATCTGGTGCCGGGCGCGGGGCCGCGGCCACAGGCTCGGGGCGCGGTTCCGGCGCGGGCTTGGACGCTGGCTCGGGTTTTGTGGCAACGGGTGCCTCATCCTCGGTCTCGTCCTTGCCGCTGCCAACGCGGTTCGACAGGCCCAGACGATGCACCTTGCCGATTACTGCATTGCGCGTCACACCGCCCAATTCCTTGGCGATCTGGCTGGCCGACTGGCCTTCGGCCCACATCTTCTTGAGCGTTTCAACCCGCTCATCCGTCCAGGACATGGTGATCTCCGCTGTTGGGCTGCCGACTGGTCTATCGCCGCGCATTCTAACCGCGACGGCACGGGATACAAGCTGGCAGGGTGAAGATCAAGCGCTGCCCGCTGTCTGTGTGCCCCAGATTTCCATTTACAGGCGGCAAATCTTGACCTAACCAAGCCCCATGACCATGCGGCACGCCCTTATCCGACGTCCCCGACGCTTCTGAGCGGTTGGCTTCGCGTGGCCCGGCGTTCTGGGCCTCCCCCACATTGACACCCCCCTCGGCCACCCGTTACGCCTTGGCTTCCCCTGTGTTCAGGGCAGACCATCGCCCCGGTTCCGCCAGATCCCGAAAGGCTTGTGCCATGATCCCCGCCGTTCTACCCACCTACAACCGCGCGCCCCTTGCCTTTGTCTCGGGCAAAGGCAGCTGGCTGACATCCGAGGACGGGTCGCGATACCTTGATCTGGGGGCGGGCATTGCGGTCAACGCGCTTGGCCATGCGCACCCCGCGCTGGTCGAGACCCTGAGCGCGCAGGCGCAAAAGCTGTGGCATGTGTCCAACATCTACAAGATCCCCGAACAGGAACGTCTGGCCGAGATGTTGGTGGACCGCACCTTTGCCGACACCGTGTTTTTCACAAACTCCGGCACCGAAGCGGCGGAACTGGCGATCAAGATGGCGCGCAAGCACCACTATGAGGCTGGCCATCCCGAGCGCACCCAGATCATCGCGTTTGAGGGTGCTTTTCATGGCCGCTCCACCGGCGCAATTGCCGCAGCCGGGTCTGAGAAGATGACTAAAGGCTACGGCCCGCTGATGCCTGGCTTTACGCAGATCAAATGGGCCGATCATGACGCAATCCGCGCCGCGATCACCGACCAGACCTGTGCCGTCATCATCGAGCCTATTCAGGGCGAGGGCGGTATCCGCCCGGTGCCTGATCAATGCCTGAAGGGCCTGCGCGATCTGTGCGACAGCACGGGCACCTTGCTGATCTTTGACGAAGTGCAATGCGGCATGGGCCGCACCGGAAAACTGTTCGCGCATGAATGGGCCGGGGTGACACCTGATATCATGATGGTTGCCAAAGGCATCGGCGGGGGGTTCCCCCTTGGCGCTGTGCTGGCCACTGAACACGCCGCAAGCGGTATGACGGCGGGCAGCCACGGCTCCACCTATGGCGGCAACCCCTTGGGCTGCGCCATCGGCGCGAAAGTTACCGAAATCGTATCAGACCCCGCTTTCCTCGATGCCGTCAGCCAAAAGGCCGCGCAGTTCCGCCAGGGGTTGGAGGGTCTTGTCGCCAGCCATCCCAAGGTCTTCGAGGCCGTCCGGGGCCAAGGCCTGATCCTTGGCCTGAAATGTGTGGTTTCCAACGCCGACGTGGTCAAGGCGGGCTATGGCCGTCACATTCTGACCGTCGCCGCCGCTGACAATGTGCTGCGCCTGTTGCCCGCCCTTAACATCCCCGACGCTGATATCACCGAGGCCCTGTCCCGCCTCTACGCCATCGCCTCTGATCTCGAAGCAACCCTCTGATCCGTGTTCATCCGGTTAAAAATACGCCGGGGTGCGACAGGGGTTGCGCCATCGGTTCTAGAAATCGCCGGAGCGGGGGCCAGCGCCCTCGGAATCTCCGCCAAACAAACGAAATGATATGAAACACTTCCTTGATATCCACAAAACCGACGCTGCCGAGCTCAGATCCATGATCGATTCGGCCCATGCGATGAAATCTGCCCGCAATGGTCGTCCGCGCGGCGCGCCGGATGATGACCAGCCGCTTGCCGGGCATATGGTGGCGCTAATCTTCGAGAAACCTTCGACCCGCACCCGCGTGTCATTTGACGTTGGCGTCCGGCAAATGGGCGGGCAGACCATGGTGCTGTCGGGCAAGGAAATGCAACTGGGCCATGGCGAGACGATTGCCGACACTGCCCGCGTGCTGTCGCGCTATGTCGATCTGATCATGATCCGTACGTTTGAAGAAGCAACGCTGCTGGAAATGGCTGAACATGCCACTGTCCCGGTGATCAACGGCCTGACCAATCGCACGCACCCGTGCCAGATCATGGCGGACGTTATGACCTATGAAGAACATCGTGGGCCGATTGCCGGGAAAAAGGTGGTCTGGTGTGGCGATGGCAACAATGTTGCGGCCTCTTTCCTGCATGCCGCCGGACAGTTCGGCTTTGATTTCACCTTCACCGGACCAGAACCCTTGGACCCGGAGGATAAATTCGTGCAATTCGCCCGCGCCAAAGGGTCGGATGTGCAGATCGAGCGCGATCCGCATACTGCCGTGATCGGGGCCGATCTGGTGGTCACCGATACCTGGGTCAGCATGCATGACCCCGAATCCGCCAAGGAACGCCGCCACAACCAGTTGCGCGGCTATCAGGTCAATGAAGCGCTGATGGCGAAGGCCAAGCCTGACAGCCTGTTCATGCATTGCCTGCCGGCGCATCGCAACGACGAGGCGTCCAGCGCTGTCATGGATGGCCCGCATTCGGTGATCTTTGACGAGGCCGAGAATCGGCTGCACGCGCAAAAGGCGATCATGCGCTGGTGCCTTGGCAAGTAACGGGTGGCTTTTCGCGCCCGGTTCAGCCCATCTGGTGTTTGAGGATGACGGGGATGATCAGATCTTCCTCATCCTCCAGATGCCGGATCAGCTGACGCTCAAACGGGGCCAGCGAGGCGTGAAAGGCCAAGGCGGCTTCGCGTAGATCTTCGGCCTGCAAGGCAGCATTGGCTGAGGTCACAAACCCATCCAGCAACCCATCCAGCGCATGGTGGTCCCTGTCCAGAATGTCAAACCCGCGTGCAAGCCGGGGTTCCAGCTTGACCATGGCGGGGAAGTAGCTGGCATCTTCAATCTGATGATGCCCGATCAGCCCCTGCACCAGTTGCTCGCCGCCGCGCAGCAGGCGGCCCTGCCAGCGGTTTGGGTCGATCTTGCCTTCGGCCATATGTTCGGCATCCTGGCGCAGACCCGACATCAGATCGCGAAAACCAAGGTGACGGTCCAGCCAAAACGCTGCCAGCCCCTCAAACCCCGGCACGTCAGACCATCCCGCGCGCGGCCAGTCGGCCAGCAGGGTCACAAGATCGGGCGGCAGGCGGTCGCGGTGGGCAAGGTTTTGCGTCATAGAGCGTTAAATAGCCGAGTGGCGAACGACCGCAATCCTTGAATGCGGGTCTGGCTAAGCAACGGCGCGCAACTCATCTGCGCCTGCGGTGCGCCCTGACAGCAAGGCCACCACGATCAGCAACAGCGACAGCACCGCATAGGTGACACGAAAGCCAATGACCTCGGCCACAAAGCCGATGCTGGCCGGGGCCACAAGAATGCCTGCGTAGCCTATCATCGTGACCGCAGCTATCGCCGTGCCAGAGGCCACACCCGGATAGTTGCCGGCCGCCGAGAACAGGATCGGCACCATATTGGCGACCCCAAGCCCGGTGATGAAAAACGCGGCAATCGCCAGTGTATCACCGGGGGCGACCGCCGCCAGCATCATGCCTGCCGCCGCCACCAGCCCTGATATACGCAGGGTCAGCACCGCGCCAAAGCGGTTGCGCACGCCATCACCCGCAAAGCGCATGATCGCCATGGCACCTGCGAAAAACGCAAAGCCAAGGCCCGAGCGGAACACGTCTGACCCCATATCCTTTTGCAGATACAGTGCCGCCCAATCCAGCACCGCACCTTCGGGCACCATCGACAGCAGTGCCATCGCGCCTAACAGCCAAAGCCCTGCATCGCGCGGCAACAGAATGCGCTTTTCCCTTGTGCCAATGGTCGGGATCGCCGGGGCAGGGGCCTCGCCGCGCAAAATCGGCATCACAGCCACCACCATTGCAGCCGTGACCATGGCCACAAGGATCGCCTGCACTTCGGCCCCCCAATGCGCGATCACCCAAGCCCCGGCAGAGCCGCCGACAAAGCCGCCAAGGCTCCAGAACCCGTGTGACGATGACATGATGGCCCGGCCCAGCCGGCGTTCGACTTCGACCGCATTGGCGTTCATTGCCACATCCATGCAGCCGATCAACGCGCCAAGCAGAGCCATGGCCGGAACCAGCACCGGCATCGAAGGGGAAAACACCACCACGGGCAGCGCGGCCGAGGCCGACAGCGCAAAGCCGCGCAACACCGCCACAGACCCGAACCGCCCGATCAGCCGCCCGGTGAACAGCATCGCCCCCACCGCGCCTACGCCCAGCACCAGTATCAGAATGCCCAGCGTGAATTCGGTGATCTCATGGCGTGGTAACAGCAGCGGGATCTGCGGCGCCCATGCCCCCATGACAAACCCGGCCGCCGTAAACATTACCGCCACCGCCCACCGTGCGCGCCGTGCTTCTGTCATGGTCATGCCGGCTCTCCCTGTCTTGCGTGCTTTGCGTAAACCGGGCGCGGGGGCGGAACCAGCCCCCCGATCTTCACAGATTGTGTCAGCGCTAACGGCGCCGCCCGTCGCACAAAAGAAAACGGCGAACCGGGGGAGGACCGGTTCGCCGCAAAACCTGTTGGCGCAGGGAGGAGGAGAGCGCCTTCAGGAGGTCGGTATCGCTGCGAATGACGTCTTGTGTCGTCATCGACAGCGACGTGTTATTTGCCGTAAGCGGCTTCGTGTGCGATGTCTTCGATCGACACGCGGGCGACATTGATGTCTGCCAGATCGCGGTCAGACATTGCCGACAATTCGTTCAGGGTTTGCAGATAGACCGCACGACGTTCGCGGGCCACATTCCACTTGGCCAGAACATCGCCCATCCATCCGCCGACTTGAATGCCAGCAATCGTTTGCGTGTTCGTATAAGCCATAATCGTATCCTCTTCATCATCTTCGGATCGGTCAAGGCGGCCCATCCGCCCCTTCCGTTGATCATAAGATGGAGCAAATGCTGCGCCTGCACAATCCGCAGATTGGCCAAAGCCGATATGCAAAAAATGCATAGCTTTTCCGGGTCAATTTCATCAGAAGCGTACCTTTTTCCCTATTTTAGGCACAATTCGGGTGGTACGGGCCAAAAAAGCCGCAAAGCCCCCCTGTTTGCGCCGTGCCGTGCCTGATCGCTGAACTGTTGTCAGCCCCGGCCCAGCAGGGCCAGCATCTGCGTTGCGGCTTCTTCGGGGGACAAGGCTCCGGCTTCGACCTTTGTGCCAAGGGCAGCCATGGACCCTTTTGCCGGCTCGCGGTCCAACACCGAAAGCAAGCCCTGTCGGACTTCTTCGCGGAACCAGTGCCGGGCCTGATGCGCGCGGCGGGTTTCCCAATGCCCATGCTGCCTGCGCCAGTCTGCCAGTGCCTGCATGTCGGCCCAAGCCTCGGTCAAGCCGCTGTCAGTGATGGCTGACACGCACAGGGCGCGGGGAAAGCCTTCGGGGTCTTGTGGCCTGCGCCGCAACAGATGCAGTGCCCCGGCATAATCGGCCCGCGTGCGCATGGCGGCAGGCTTCAGATCGCCGTCGGCCTTGTTCACAAGAATCATGTCAGCCATTTCCATGATGCCGCGCTTGACGCCCTGCAACTCATCGCCCCCCGCTGGGGCCAACAACAGGATGAACAGATCACAGATTTCAGCCACCACGGTTTCTGACTGGCCTACACCCACGGTTTCTACCAGAATCACATCAAACCCTGCCGCCTCGCACAGCGCCACCGCCTCACGCGTGCGGCGCGCGACACCGCCCATCTGTGCCTGCGAAGGGGACGGTCGGATGAACGCGGCAGGCTCACGGCTTAGCCGTTCCATCCGGGTTTTGTCGCCAAGGATTGACCCACCCGACCGGGCCGAAGACGGGTCCACCGCCAGCACGGCCACGCGCAGGCCCTGTGCCACCAGCATCATGCCAAAGGTTTCGATAAAGGTGGACTTCCCCACCCCCGGCGTACCCGACAGCCCGATGCGCAGGGCCTGCCGCCCTGCTGCGCGCGCCTGTGCAACCAGTTCCACCGCCTCGGTCCGGTGATCGGCGCGCGCGCTTTCCACCCGCGTGATCGCGCGTGCCAAGGCGCGACGGTCCCCGGCGATTACGGCTTTGGCCAGTTCGGTCATTTCCATTTGCGCGCCCATCCGTCACATCTGCTTGATCTGGCACCGCTTGCGGCAGTTTCCCGCCACTTTGGCCACCCAGATCGTTTCATCTGCCTTTCATGCCCTATAGTTTAGTCCTATGCCAGACCGTCCCCTGTATGCCGACCCTTCCCGCAAGGAGCCTGCCATGTTGCCGCGATATGTTGTTTCCGGGCTTATCGCCCTTTGGCTTGCCGCGCCTGTTGCCGCGCAAGAAACATCATCAGCGCAGTACACGATTTCAGTCAGCGGCCTGACGGCGGGCAAGATGACGCTTGCGGCCAACCATGATGGGGCAAGCTATGCGCTGACCTCCAACACCGCCTCGGCCGGGTTGGCAGGGCTGTTTCGGTCGTTCAGCGTGATCACACGCGCGCAAGGAGCAGAGCGCGATGGCCGCCTGATACCTGCCCGCTATTCCGCGCAAGCCGACGGCGCACGCGAGGGGCGGGGGGCCGAACTGGCGTTCAAAGGCGGTGTCGCAACAGTGGTCAAGGCGGATGCACCCGCGCCTGAGGCCCCTGTGGTCGATCCCGCGCAACACAACGGCGCAATTGATCCGCTGACAGGGCTATATGCCATTCTGCGTGACACAGACCCCGCCCGCGCCTGCCAGTTGGATTTCAAAATGTTTGACGGGCATCGCATCAGTCGGGTGACCTTGTCATCGCCTGCGGCAGTTGGTGATGGCCTGATGTGTCAGGGTGTATATCGTCGGATTGACGGGTATCCGGCCGAGGAACTGGCCAAGCGCGGCTCTTTTCCGTTTGCGGTGACCTATCGCCCTGCCGAAAATGGCAAATTGCGGGTGACAGAGGTGTCTATGGACAGCTTGTTTGGCCCCGCGCGCATGACCCGCGACAACTGATCCCCGTGGCACGGGATGCGCTGGCCCCTTGATCTGCGTGGCTGCTGGCCCTAACCCCGGCACATGTCCGATACGCTGCCCCCCTCAGACCCGCTTCCGATTGATGAGGTGATCCCGGCCCTACAAGCCGCGATGGCAAAGCAGGGCATTGCCGTGCTGCAAGCCCCGCCCGGCGCGGGCAAGACAACCCGCGTGCCATTGGCGTTGCTGGCGCAGACAGCAGGCCGCATCCTGATGCTGGAGCCGCGCCGCCTTGCCACCCGCGCTGCCGCTGCCCGCATGTCCGACACACTGGGTGACCCCTTGGGCCAGACCGTCGGCTACCGCATGCGGGGCGAGGCCAAGGTCAGCCAGAAGACCCGGATCGAGGTGGTGACCGAAGGTATTCTGACCCGGATGATCCAGTCAGATGCCGAACTGCCCGGTATCGGGCTGATCATCTTTGATGAATTTCATGAACGCTCTGTGCAGGCCGATCTGGGTTTGGCGCTTGCGCTGGAAATCCGGGGCGCTCTGCGTGCGGACCTGCAATTGCTGGTGATGTCGGCCACGTTGGACGCAGGCCCCGTTGCTGCGTTGATGGGGGATGCACCGCTTATCACCTCTGAGGGCCGCGCGTTTCCGGTGGAAACCCGCTGGCTGCCCCGCCCGCCTGATGCCTCGCTGCGCTATGAAGCTGCAGTCGCAGCGCTGGTCCGGCAGGCGCTGGACGAGGTGTCCGACGGCGATGTGCTGGTGTTCTTGCCCGGTGAGGGTGAAATTCGCCGGGTTGAGGCGCAATTGCAGGGTACCTCTGGACTGACAATCCGGCCGCTGTTCGGCGCGATGGAGTTTGCGGCGCAGCAGGCTGCCCTTGGCCCCGCGGAAGGCCGCAAAGTGGTGCTTGCGACATCTATTGCAGAAACCTCACTGACGATCCCCGGCGTGCGGGTGGTGGTAGATGGCGGGCGGGCGCGGCGGGCGCGGTTTGATCCGGCCTCTGGCATGTCGCGGCTGGTGACGGAACGGGTGACACGGGCCGAGGCCGAACAACGCCGGGGCCGGGCAGGGCGCGTGGCGCCGGGTGTGTGCTACCGTCTGTGGACGCGCGGCGAAGAGGGCGGCCTTGCCGCCTTTCCCCCGGCCGAGATCGAAGCTGCCGATCTGACCCCGCTGGCGCTGGAACTGGCGCTGTGGGGCGCGACTGATCTGCCGTTCCTTACCCCGCCGCATCCCGGTGGGCTGGCCGAGGCGCAAGCCCTGTTGCAAGGCTTGGGTGCCCTGGATGCAAAGGGCGGTATCACGGCCCATGGTCGCGCGCTGGCGGCGTTGCCGCTGCACCCTCGGCTTGCACATATGCTGGTGATTGCAGGGCCGAACGCGGCCCCGCTGGCAGCGCTTTTGGCCGAGCGTGACCCGTTGCGCGGGGTGGGGGTGGATATGTTGACCCGACTGAAAGCGATCGACAAACCGCCAGCCGAGGCGCACCGCCCGACCATTGAGCGCATCCGGCTTGAGGCGCGCCGGCTTGCGCGCATGGTGCCAACGGCCCGGATGCCAGACCTGTCACCCGCCCAGATGGCGGCGCTTGCCTACCCCGACCGCATTGGCCTGCGCCGAACAGGCGATGTGCCGCGCTGGCTGCTGTCGGGCGGCAAGGGGGCGGCAATGGCGGCGGGTCAGATGTTGTCTGGCGCGCGGTTGATCGTGGCGACCGATCTGGACGGCGACCCGCGTGAGGCGCAGCTCAGGCAGGCAGTGGCGATCCCGGAGGCCGAAATACGCGCGCTGTTCACCGACCAGATCACTTGGGTCGATGTCTGCGAATGGTCTCGCCGGGATGGCAAGGTGCTTGCCCGCAAGCAGGAACGCTTTGGCACGCTGGTGCTGGCCGAGCGGCACTGGACCGATCCACCATCTGACATTCTTGCCCGCGCGGCCCTCGATGGTGTGCGCCAGATCGGCCTGACATGGTCTGCGGCGGCCCGTCGCCTTCGGGCCCGATTGCGGCTGGCGCAAGGCGATGGCTGGCCCGATCTTGACGACGCCGCATTGCTGGCCAGCGCTGAAGACTGGCTGCTTCCCTATCTGAGCAACAAACGCAGCGAGGCCGATCTGCGCGCACTGGATCTGACCGACCCGTTGAAGGCGCTGATCGGCTGGGAACGGATGGCGCATACCGATGCACAGGTTCCGGCAAGTTTCGAGACACCCTTGGGCCGCAAGGTGCCGATTGATTATGACGGCGATCACCCGTCAATTGAACTGCGCTTGCAAGAAATGTTCGGGGTGACGCGGCACCCGACTGTCGGTCCCAGACACCTGCCGCTGCGAATCACCCTGCTGTCGCCCGCGCAGCGTCCTGTGCAGGTCACGCTGGATTTGCCGGGCTTCTGGGCAAACAGTTATTCTGACGTGCGCAAGGATATGCGGGGCCAATATCCACGCCACCCATGGCCCGAAGACCCAACCGCCGCTGATCCGACTTTGCGTGCAAAGCCCCGCGGAACGTGACGCAAAATGAGCGCGCTACGCGCGCGTTATTTATGTCTCGGCTCTGGCCTGCGGCCGACCGCCTCGGCTGTGCGCTCCACGCGGGAGTATTTGGAAAGCGGCAATGACAAGCACAGGCCTTTGGCATTGCTGCTTTCCATACACTCCGGGGTTTGGGGCAGCGCCCCAATACTTGGCTGGGGCATGGGTGAATCGCTTGACGAGGGGGACAATCGCGCGTAAACGCAGCCATCGAATTCGAGGTCGCGCCTGCGCGGCCTTGCTCATTTTGCACATTACGCCGTGTTGGCGTTGACTTGAAGGATAGTGACGATGTCGCGCGTCTGCGAACTCTCGGGCAAGGGCCCGATGACCGGTAACACCATCAGCCACGCGAACAACAAGTCGCGTCGCCGTTTCTTGCCGAACCTGAACGAAGTCACCCTGATTTCGGACACGCTTGGCCAGTCGTTCAAGCTGCGCATCTCGGCGGCAGCTTTGCGCACGGTTGATCATCGTGGCGGGCTGGATGCGTTTCTGGCCAAAGCCAAGGATGTCGAGTTGTCCGGTGCTGCGTTGAAGATCAAAAAAGACATTGCAAAGGCTCAGGCCGCCGCCTGATCTTTTACTGATTGAACTGCAACACCCGTCCGCAGATTTGCGCGGCGGGTTTTGCTTTTGATGTGAGCGCGGGCGACTTTGTGTTGCTGGGGCCATACGCTGTTCCGCACGTGCGCAGGCAAGAAATAACGAAGCCCCACCTGTCGGGGACGGGCAGGGCTGCTTTCGCTGGGATGGCTTTGACGGGTGCGCTTTGCACTATCTGGCGCAAGTGGCCTCGGCCTGTTGGCCAAAGCTTTTGTAGCGACGCCAGAATTCATTGTCGTTGTCCGACTTTGACATGCGCACCTTTTGAGCGCGGTCCGGATCCTTGAAGAAGGCTGCTGCTTTGCGTTGGTCTGGCCCGCGCAGGGTCATGTTGGCGACCTGCTGCACACAGGCACAGACCGAGCGGTTGGCGGCTTTGCGATCAGAGTTCATGCAGGCCCGCTCAATTGGACCGGCCAATGCAATGCCGCTTGAAATGGAGAGCACCACGGCAGCACAGGCTGCTAGGACAACAGGTTTCATCATCGTTTTCTGCCTCATTGCCGGGGACGGGGAAAACCTCCGCCACTGGTCGTTTTTCTGTCACCCATCATGCCGATTCGTCCGGGGTTTTTCAATGCCGCAGCGCGGCTGGGCGGAGGATTGCCCAAAGCGGCCACCCCTTGCGGCAAGAGCGCAAATGGCCACAAGATCATGCGGCATTCAGGCCGCTTTCGGCCCTGCATCAACGCAGGGTTCTTTGGTAGCCGTGGCGCAATTGGCCAGCGAAGCCCTCAAAGGCAGAGAATCATTCGGGCAGATCCGTCACAAGGCGGCAGATTGCGCCAGGGCCTGCCTGCAAACGCCTCAACCCTCTTCCCGGCCCCATATTTCCAAGCTATATGCCGCGCATGACCCAACTTGATCTCATCCGCAATTTCTCCATCGTGGCCCATATTGACCACGGTAAATCCACCCTCGCTGACCGGCTCATTCAGATGACCGGCACAGTGGCTGCGCGCGATATGAAGGCGCAGATGCTGGACAGTATGGATATCGAGCGCGAGCGCGGGATCACGATCAAGGCCAACACGGTGCGGATCGAGTATCCGGCCAAGGATGGCAAGACCTATATTCTGAACCTGATTGACACCCCCGGCCACGTTGACTTTGCCTATGAGGTCAGCCGCTCGATGCGCGCGGTTGAGGGCAGTTTGCTGGTGGTTGATGCGTCGCAAGGGGTTGAGGCGCAGACCCTGGCCAACGTTTATCAGGCGCTGGACGCCGGGCATGAGATTGTGCCGGTCTTGAACAAGATCGACTTGCCGGCCGCCGAACCCGAGCGGGTCAAGGCGCAGATTGAGGATGTGATCGGGCTGGATGCCTCAAACGCGATCAACATTTCGGCCAAATCCGGCCTTGGCATTCCCGATGTGCTGGAGGCGATTGTTACACGTCTGCCCGCGCCAAAGGGTGACCGCAACGCGCCGCTCAAGGCGATGCTGGTGGATTCGTGGTACGACGCCTATCTGGGTGTGGTTGTGATGATCCGTGTCATCGACGGCACGATCCGCAAGGGCGACCGCATCCGCATGATGCAGACCAACGCGGTGTATGGTGTTGACAAGCTGGCGGTGCTGAAACCGCAGATGGTGGATATTGAAGAGCTGGGACCGGGCGAGATCGGGATCTGGACCGGGTCGATCAAGCAGGTCCGCGATACGCGTGTGGGCGACACCATCACGTCCGAGAAAAAGGGCTGTGAGACGGCATTGCCGGGCTTTAAACCTGCGCAGCCTGTGGTGTTCTGCGGCCTGTTCCCGGTGGATGCCGCCGATTTTGAAGACCTGCGCGATGCGATTGAAAAGCTGCAACTGAACGACGCGTCTTTCAGCTCCGAGATGGAAACCAGCGCCGCCCTTGGCTTTGGCTTTCGCTGCGGCTTCCTCGGGCTGCTGCACCTTGAGGTGATCCGCGACCGGTTGGAGCGGGAATATGACCTTGATCTGATCACCACCGCGCCAAGCGTTGTGTTCAAGCTGCACATGAAAGACGGCGAGGTGCGCGATCTGCACAACCCCGCCGACATGCCCGACCTGACCTATATTGACCACATCACCGAGCCGCGCATCAAGGCCACCATCATGGTGCCTGATGAATATCTGGGCGATATCCTGAAGCTGTGTCAGGACCGGCGCGGCATTCAGCTTGACCTGTCCTATGCCGGCAGTCGCGCGATGGTGGTTTATGACCTGCCGCTGGCCGAGGTGGTGTTCGACTTCTACGACCGTCTGAAATCGGTGACCAAGGGCTATGCCAGCTTTGACTATGTGATCAGCGAATACCGCGAGGATTTTCTGGTCAAGATGTCGATCCTTGTGAACGAAGAACCCGTCGACGCGCTGTCGATGATGGTGCACCGCGACCGGGCCGAGGCACGGGGCCGCGCGATGGTGGAAAAGCTGAAAGAGCTGATCCCCCGGCACATGTTCAAAATCCCGATTCAGGCGGCGATTGGCGCGCGGGTGATTGCACGTGAGACGCTCAGCGCGATGCGCAAGGATGTGACGGCGAAATGCTACGGCGGCGACGCGTCGCGCAAGCGCAAGCTGCTGGACAAGCAGAAAGCCGGCAAGAAGAAGATGCGGCAGTTTGGTAAGGTGGAGATTCCCCAGGAGGCGTTTATTTCGGCGCTTAAGATGGATGGGTGAGCGCCTTGCGCCGCTCACCCACGGCGCTACTTGTCTACGAGCATCGGAAATGCTGTCTTAGCGTAAATTTTTCTGCCGGTTATCTGGCAGATCCGCCACTTTCGGAAAATGAGTTTTTTTCCTGGCGGAACTACAAAACTAGGTACCATGCTTGTCTCCTTTTCTCTCAGTCAGCGTGTCTTGCTAATCAAGGAGTTTTGCTCTAGCTTTGACTTGCTTAAAGTGTGGCTAGTTCTCTTTGACAGTTCGGCGACGTCGGGCTGACTCAGTTTTTACGACGCCAAATCTCGAGAGGCTCCCGACGAAGTCGGGAGCCTTTTGTTTACGTAGCCCCTCTTTGCGCTGTCAGGAGCTTTTGGGTGTCCAGATGCCACCTGCGGCCCACTGATTTGAAAAATGAGGTCCGCGAGAGAATTGCCGATAGGTTTGCAACCTCGTTCTCTTGTGCGACGCGGAAGCCGAGTTGCGCAAATTCGTCTATGAGTTCAGATGTGGAGCGCGGTCCAGTGCGCAATGTAATCAAGACTGCATAGCGGCGAACATCAATCGTATGTTGCCTTACTTTAGGCTCTCCATCGCTAAGGTCAAATTTTCTTAAATCATACGACGTCTTCTCTGACGTGTCTGGATTTTCAACGCGCACTTCAAGATCATCGCCAGTATACTGCGCCATCGACGGTTTATCGGGAAGTTCATTTGGGATGTCGCCGATCGCCTGCATTAACATTGCTTTCTCGTCTGAGGTAGTGGCCCTCAAATGTTCAAGCTCACTAAGTTGACGTTTGAGGGCTTCGACCTTTAGGGCTACCTCACGTAGTTGATGACTTACTGCAGGGATTTCGTGCGACAAAGCGGACAATTTTTCGTCTTTCATCGCAATCAGTTTTCTCAAGATATTGGTATCCACAGTAGTTACCCTCGAATCGCACGCGCTTATCCGTTAATCGATACTATTATCAGCGGTCCCCTTGGTCAACCGTGCGTCATAATGACGTGCCACAAATTTATTTAACGTGCCGTGTGAATATTTGGGGTCGGAATGAAGGTGCTGAGGGGGCTCCTACACAACGTAAACAAAAAGGCAGGGTAAATGCCCTGCCTTTCCCATACACGTCTCAATCGGATCAGCGCGAAGCCGCCCGCGCTTCCTGTGTGATCGCAGCGCCTGCCACTTGCAGATCACGGCCCGCTCCGGCGACGGTGCCGCAGGCGGAGAGGGTGAGGGCGGCGAGCAGGGACAGGGTGGTGATGCGGGGCATGGGGTATCCTCTCGGGTGATGTCGTCTGCCAACGTTTGACCGCAGCTTTGGTTCCCTGCGCCACCACCGGCTTAACGCGGTGTTAACCATGGGTCGGCACAGTGGCGGGATGAAAATACTCCCGCTTCTCCTTTTCATCCTCCTCGGCGCCTGTGGTGCCCAGCCCGCGCCGCAGTTCTTTGGGGCGCAGCGCACCGATGTGACCCGCGACGGGCGCAGCTATACGGTCTATCAAAAGGGCAGTGCGGTCGAAATCATCCGCCTTGGCTATGCCCGCCGGGGCGAGCATCAGGGCATTCGCGCCACCATGATCACCCTGATCCCCGAGGTCACTGGCTGCACCCTGATCGACAGCAGCCTGCAAGGCGACAGTGGCGAGATGCGCGGCCGATTGCGTTGCCCGGACAAAGCCAAGGATTGATTGCCGGGTTCGCCCCGCCTTATACAGGCGGGCGCACTGACCCGAGGATGCCAGATGATCACCGACCCCGCCGCATTTCTCCGCCGCCTGTTTGACCGCGCGGTTGAAGTGGCCGACCCGATGCGCAGTCTGGCCCAACATTTGCCGCCCCGCCCAAAGGGACGCGTGGTGGTGATCGGCGCAGGCAAGGCCAGCGCCCGGATGGCCGAGGCGGTCGAGGCGGCCTGGGGCCCCTGCGACGGGCTGGTGATCACCCGCTACGGCTATGCGCGGCCCTGCGCCGGGATCGAGATTGTCGAAGCCGCCCATCCGGTGCCCGATGCCGCAGGGCAGGCGGCCACCACGCGGATGCTGGAACTGCTGACCAGCCTTGGAGCCGATGATTTCGTGCTGGCCCTGATTTCGGGCGGCGCGTCGGCGCTTCTTGTGGCCCCGGTTGAGGGCGTCAGTCTGGCGGAAAAGCAGGCGGTGAATGCTGCGCTTCTGGCCTCGGGCGCGCCGATTGACCGGATGAACACGGTGCGCAAACACCTTAGCCGGGTCAAGGGCGGGCAGCTGGCCGCCGCTGCCTATCCGGCGCAGATGTTGGCGCTGATGATTTCGGATGTGCCGGGCGATGATCCGGCGTTTATCGGCTCTGGCCCCACGGTGGGCGATGCCAGCACCCCCGCAGATGCCATGGCCATTCTTGACCAATGGCAGATCGCGGTGCCTGCTTCGGTGCGTGCGGCGCTGGAACGCGGCTCGTGCGTGGTGTCGCCGGATGATCCGCGCATGTCACAGGTGGTCAACCAGATCTACGCAGCCCCGCTGCAATCGCTGAACGCTGCCGCTGCCCTTGCGCAAGCGGCGGGCTGCGAGGTGCGGCTGCTGGGTGATGCGCTGGAAGGTGAGGCGCGCGCAGTGGCCGCGGATCACGCGGCCATGGCTTTGACGATCAGGGATGGCCTGCACCCCGGCGCCAAGCCGGTGCTGCTTTTGTCAGGCGGAGAGTTGACGGTGACGCGGCGCGGTGATGGCATTGGCGGACCAAATGCGGAATATGCGCTGGCGCTGGCCATTGCGCTGAACGCAGCGCGCGGCATTCATGCCATTGCCTGTGACACTGATGGTGTTGACGGCGCGGCAGAGGTGGCGGGCGCGCTGATCTCGCCCGAAACCCTGTCGCGCGCAGGTGCAAGCTCCGCAGCTGCGCTTGACAGGAACGATGCGCACAGCTTTTTTGCCAGTGTGGATGGTCAGGTTGTGACTGGCCCCACCCTGACCAATGTCAATGATTTTCGCGCCATCCTGATCATGGCATGAGCCAGACAGAATACATCTGATTGACGTACCTCAGATTTTGGCGCTATGCCTGAATTATGGGCAGGCCAACCGTCACAGATATCGCACGAGAGGCCGGGGTTAGCCTTGCCACAGTGGACCGTGTGTTGAACGCACGCCCTGGTGTGCGGGACAAGACCATCGCCGCTGTGAATGACGCCATCGCCCGATTGGGCTATGTGCGCGACATGGCGGCCGCAAATCTGGCGCGGGGTCGCAATTCGCGGGTCGCCATTTTGCTGCCGGACACGCAAAGCCAGTTCGTGGATACGTTGCATGATGCGATTGGGCAGGAGGCCACACTTGCCTCGGCAGCCCGCATGCAGGTCGAGCTTGTGCGCTACCCCGGCGCAAACATGCACGTACTTGCCGCGATCCTGTCGGATCTGGTGGCGGGGGGGATCTCTGGTGTTGCGCTGATGGCGCCGGAAACGCCGGTGGTGCGCGATGCCTTGCGCAGCGTGAATGCGGCGGGTGTTCCGGTCGTCGCCATGGTGTCTGATCTGCCCAACAGCGGTGCTGCGCATTATGTCGGGATCGACGGCTATGCCGCGGGGCGCACAGCGGGCCTGCTGATGGGGCGCTTTCTTGGGGCCCAAACCCCCCGTGTCATGGTTATAGCGCAATCCATGCTGTTGCGCGACAGTATCGAACGGAGGCGCGGTTTTGATGCGGTGATGCTGCGCGACTTTCCCGGTATCGAGGTGGGGCAGACCCTGGAATCACATGGCGCCCCCGAAATCTTGCAGCAGGTGATGCGCGAGGCGCTTTCCTCCAGCGGGCCGATTGGCGGCATTTACCTTTTGGGCAGCGGTCACCGGGCCTTGGCGCAGGTCTTGTCGGAAATGGGCCTGCTTGGTCGTGTCGTCACAATCGGGCACGAACTGACGCCGCACACGATTGCAGCGTTGCAGGCGGGGTGGCTGGATGCGGTGATCGCCCAGAATGTCGGGCATCTGGCCCGCAGCACCTTGCGGGTCTTGCAGGCCAAGGTGGATCAGCAACCCATAAACGAATCGCAAGAACGCCTCAGGCTAGAGATTATCTTGCGCGAAAATCTGCCCCTGACCCCCTGACGGGCGCTATCAAAGCGGTTTGAAATGCCGTTTTTCGCCAAATGATGTGCGTACCTCAAAAATGATGGACAGCAGCAGTTTCGCTGCCTATCGTCAGGCCAGCAATCCCGATGGCGGCCAAAGGAGGGGCGTCCTTGTGCGTTTGCATTCAGGGAGGAAAACCAATGAAGGTAAGACTTTTGACCGCAACCGCGGTTGGCGCTTTGTTGTCTGCCGGCGTCGCCTCGGCTCAATCCAATGAACTGACCTTGTGCTGGGCCGCTTGGGATCCGGCCAACGCACTTGTCGAATTGTCCAAGGATTTTGAGGCACAATCCGGCATCAAGATGAAATTCGAATTCGTGCCTTGGCCGAATTTTGCCGACCGGATGCTGAACGAACTCAATTCCGGTGGCCAGCTTTGTGACCTGTTGATCGGTGACAGCCAGTGGATTGGCGGCGGGGCGGAAAACGGCCATTACATCAAGCTGAACGATTTCTTTGCCGCAGAATCCATCAGCATGGACGACTTTGCCCCGGCGACCGTTTATGCCTATTCAACTTGGCCCAAGGGTGAACCGAACTATTACGCCTTGCCTGCGATGGGCGACGCAAACGGCTGGTTCTACCGCAAGGACTGGTTCGAGCGCGACGACATCCGTGCCGCTTTCCTTGAAGCAACCGGACGCGAGCTGGGAGAGCCGCAGACCCAGAAGGAACTGCTTGAAATTGCGCAATTCTTCCAAGGGCGTGAAATTGACGGCCAGACCGTTTACGGCGCGTCGATCTTTACCGAGCGCGGGTCCGAGGGCATTACGATGGGGGCCACTGGCGCGCTTTATGCTTGGGGCTTCAAGTATGAAAACACCCCGGGCCAATATGATATGGAGGGCGCGGTAAACTCGCCTGAAGCGGTCGAGGCATTGGAGTTCTACAAGGAACTTTACAAGACCGGCACCCCGCCCGGCTATGACAATGCCTATATGGAACAGTCGCTTGATGCGTTCAAATCCGGTCAGGTTGCAATGGCGATGAACTGGTTTGCGTTCTTTCCGGGGCTTGCCGCTGACCCGACCGTGGGCGGCGACAAGATCGACTTTTTCGTGAACCCGGCGCAGAACCAGCCCGCATCGACCCTAGGTGGTCAGGGCATTTCGGTTGTCAGCTACTCCGACAATGTTGAGGGCGCCCTGCAATACGTGAAATGGTTCGCACAGCCGGATGTGCAGCAGAAATGGTGGTCGATGGGCGGCTATTCCTGCCATGTTTCGGTGCTGAATGACCCCGGTTTCAAGGACAGTGCCCCCTTTGCCGCCGACTTTCTGGCAGCGATGGATAACGTCTACGACTTCTGGCAGGAACCGGCCTATGCCTCACTTCTGCTTGCGATGCAGGACAGGCTGCACAACTACGTGGTGGCCGATCAGGGCACCGCACAAGAGGCGCTGGATGGTCTGATCGCTGATTGGACCGAAGTATTTGAAGACGAAGGCAAATTGTAAGTTGCCTTTCGGGTGCGCCGGGGTCTTCCCGACGCACCCACCCCCTTTTGTCCCCGCAGGACCGTTCCCATGACCGATACGCCGATCGACCGAATGGCGCGTGCCACACCGCGCATCGTGGCACGCCGCGTGCGCGGGTTGTCAGACCGCGCCATCGCTTGGCTGTTTGTGGCCCCCACGATCTTTTTGCTGCTGGCGATCAACATTTTCCCGCTGATCTGGACCGTGCGGTTGTCCTTCACCAACTATGCAGCCAACCGTCCGGGGCGCGAGGTGGAATGGGTGGGACTGCGCAACTATGAGCGTATCCTGACCAGTGAAGGCATCTGGGCCAATATGCAGACCACAGCGCATTTTCTGATCTGGACCATCACGTTGCAGGTGCTGATCGGGTTCACTCTGGCCTGGCTGATCAACCGCAAGTTCAAGGGCAATGACCTTTTGACCACGCTGATCGTGCTGCCGATGATGCTGTCGCCCGCCGTGGTGGGCAATTTCTGGACGTTTCTGTATCAGCCGCAGATCGGGTTGTTCAATTACATGATCGAACTTGTTACCGGCACACCTGCCAGCTCGTTCTCGATGCTGGGGCCGGGGGGACTGGCGAAATGGTCGATCATCATCGTGGATACCTGGATGTGGACGCCCTTTGTCATGCTGATCTGTCTGGCAGGCTTACGGTCGATCCCGGACTATATTTATGAGGCGGCCGAAGTGGACCGCGCCAGCAAGTGGCGGCAGTTCTGGACCATCACCGTGCCAATGGTGCTGCCGTTTTTGATGCTGGCGGTGCTGTTCCGTGGCATCGAGAATTTCAAGATGTTCGATATGGTGGTGCTGCTGACAGGCGGGGGGCCGGGCAATGAAACCTTGCTGGCCTCCATCGATCTGAAGCGCGAAGCGTTTGAGAAGTGGCGCACCGGCTATTCCAGCGCCTATGCGATCATCCTGTTCGTCACCGTCTTTGGTCTGGCCTCGGTCTATGTCAAAGCCCTGAACAAGGTTAAGCAAAGATGAGCGCTTATTCCGTCACCGAGCCTTCGCGCGCGTCAAAATCCGTCGCTGCCGTGCTGGTCGTGGTCTATGCGATCATCACGCTGCTGCCGCTGCTGTGGATTATCTCGACTGGCTTCAAATCTGGCCCCGACAGCATAAGTTACCCGCCACGCGTGCTGTTCGAGCCAAGTCTTGAAGGCTACGTCAACCTGTTTACTACCCGCACCCGCATTGGGGCCGAGCAATTCGCGGCCCTGCCGCCGCCCGAGACCTGGTATGACAAGATCGTCCGCCAAAGCGGCACTGTCATCGCCGGGCAAAGCCGGTTTGGCGAGCGGTTCATGAATTCGGTGATCATCGGCTTTGGCTCTACTGCGCTGTCGATCTTTCTGGGGACGCTGGCGGCCTATGCGTTCTCGCGCTTCAAGGTGCCGCTGAAAGACGACCTTTTGTTCTTCATCCTCTCCACCCGGATGATGCCCCCCATTGCGGTCGCGATCCCGATTTATCTGATGTATCGAGAACTGGGGCTGTCAGACACCCATCTGGGCATGATCCTGCTGTATACGGCGGTGAACATCAGCCTTGCGGTCTGGCTTCTCAAAGGCTTCATCGACGAGATCCCGCGCGAATACGAAGAAGCCGCGCTGATTGACGGCTACACACGGTTTCAGGCGTTCCGCAAAGTGGTGCTGCCGCAGGCGGCCACCGGGATTGCCTCAACCGCCATTTTCTGCCTGATCTTCGCTTGGAACGAATATGCCTTCGCCGTCCTGCTGACGAGCGGCAAGGCCCAGACCGCGCCACCCTTCATCCCCACGATCATCGGGGTCGGCGGTCAGGACTGGCCGGCCGTGGCCGCTGGTGCCACCCTGTTCCTGCTGCCGGTGATGATCTTCACCATCCTGCTGCGCAAACACCTGCTGCGCGGAATCACCTTCGGCGCGGTGCGCAAATGAGGGCGCACTGCATTTTCTGTTGGAAAATACCCCCGCCGGAGGCTCCCAGCCTTGGCCGGGGGTGCCTCCGGCGGGGATATTTAAGAACAGGTAGTGAGGCAAAATCATGAGCAGTTTTGTGACCGGACTTCTGCGATTGCGGCGTGGGTCGTGGGAAAATTTGTCGACGGTTTTGATCGCGCTGGGTGTGGTGATGCTGATGCAGCCGTTCTTTCTGTGGGCGTTTACCTACAGCTTTATCGTGACCCTTATTGGCACAGTGATGTTCATCATCACGAGCCATTTCCCGGAGTAGAGCCTTGGCCGAAATCGTGATCCGCAATCTGCGCAAGGAATTCGGTGCCTTTACCGCAGTGCAGGGCTCGTCTTTCACCATTGGCAACGGTGAATTCTTCATGCTGTTGGGGCCGTCGGGCTGTGGCAAGACCACCACCTTGCGGATGATCGCCGGGCTGGAACTGCCGACCAGTGGCGAGATTTTGATGGACGGCGAGGACGTGTCGCAGCGCCCGGCCTCACAGCGCGACATTGCCATGGTGTTTCAGATGTTCGCGCTTTACCCGCATATGAACGTGCGGCGCAACATCAGCTATCCGCTGGTGAGCCAAGGCGTGCCTCGCGCTCAGGTGCAGGCCAAGGTGGCCGAGGTGGCGCGCATTCTGGGTATCACCGACATTCTGGAAAAGCCGGTGGGCGGACTGTCGGGCGGCGACCGGCAGCGGGTGGCTCTGGGCCGGGCGATAGTGCGCAACCCCAAGGCCTTCATGATGGACGAGCCGCTTGGCGCGCTTGATGCCGAGTTCCGCGAGCACATGGCCGAGGAATTGCGCGCCCTGCATGACCGGATGGGGGCGACCACGGTTTATGTCACGCATGACCAACTGGAGGCGATGCAGATGGGCGACAAGATCGTGGTGATGAATCATGGGGTGGTTGAGCAGTTCGGCACGCCACAGGATATCTATGACCACCCCGCCACACTGTTTGTTGCCGATTTCATTGGCAGCCCGTCGATGAATTTCCTGCGCTTTCAGGGGGCTGTGCGGGCGGGCGATACATCAGTCAATCTGGGCGGGGTGACCATCGCCATGTCTGAAGTGCAGCAAGAGGCCAGCCCGCGCGATCTGGTGCTGGGTGTGCGCCCCGAGCATGTCACCCTGTCAGACAGTGGCCCTTATCGCGGACGCATTCTGGCCAGCGAATATCTTGGCACGTCGCAGATCATCACGCTTGACTGCGCGCATGGTGTGGTCAAGGCCCGCGCGCCTTCGGGTCAGGTGGTGCGCAGTGGAGATACGGTAGGACTTTCGTTCCGAGCGGGCACGCTGGCGCTGTTTGATGCAGCGTCCGGGCGGGCGTTCCGCACGGCGGCGAATGCGGCGGTGCAGCATGGCTGAGGTTGTTCTGAGCGGTGTAACGAAGTCCTTTGGCGCCACGCAGGCGCTGCGCGATGTGTCGCTGACCATCCCGGATGGTGCTTTTGTGGTTTTGCTTGGGCCCACTGGCGCGGGTAAGACCACCACGCTGCGGCTGATTGCCGGGCTGGAGCGGCCCGACAGCGGCGCCATTGCCATCGGGGGTGCATCGGTTGTGAACGACATGCCCGCACAGCGCGATGTGGCGATGGTGTTCCAGCAATACTCGCTTTATCCGCATCTGTCGGTGCGCGACAATCTGGCCTTTCCGTTGCGCAGTCCGGTGATCAACATGCCCGAGCCGGAGATTGCCTCTCGCGTGCAGGCAGTGGCCGAGGCGCTGCGGATCGGGCATAAACTGGACAACAAGGCCACGGCTCTGTCGGGCGGCGAGATGCAGCGCGTGTCGATCGGGCGGGCGCTGGTGCGCCAGCCGCGGATCTATCTGATGGACGAGCCGCTCAGCAGCCTTGATGCGAAACTTCGCGCTGATCTGCGGGTAGAGCTGAAACGCATTCATGCCGAGCTTGGCGCGACCTTCCTTTATGTCACGCACGACCAGATCGAGGCGATGACCATGGCCACCCATGTCGGCGTGCTAGATCAGGGCAGTCTGGTGCAGTTCGGCACCCCGCGCGAAATCTATGAGGATCCGGTCAGCACCTATGTCGCCAGCCGACTGGGCCAGCCGCGCATGATCTTGTTGCCGGCTGATACTTTCGGCCCCGGTGCGCCGCCCAATGCAACACAGATGGGGCTGCGTCCTGAACATATCTTGATCGGCGAAGGCCACCCCGCGACCGTGCGGCGGGTCGAGCGGCTGGGCGACCAGACCCGGCTGCATCTTGCCTTTGGCCCGCATGACATCATTACCCTTGCAGACCCTCACACGCCATTGGCTTCGGGGGACACGATCGCCATCCGTCCGCAAAGCCCGTTGTGGTTTGACGCGGACGGCAACCGCCTCTGAGGAGTCGCCGCATGAAACAGTTCATGAATGCCAAAGAAACTTTGATCACTGAGGCGATTGACGGCGTGCTGCGCGCGTCGGGTGGTGCTTTGGTGCGACTGGATGGCTTTCCGCATATCAAGGTGGTGCTGCGGGCGGATTGGGACAGATCAAAGGTCGCGCTGGTTTCTGGCGGTGGGTCCGGTCATGAGCCCAGCCATGCGGGCTTTGTCGGGCAGGGGCTGTTGACGGCGGCGGTGTGTGGGGATGTCTTTGCCAGCCCTTCGGTCGACGCGGTTCTGGCGGGAATTCTTGCGGTGACCGGGTCTGCCGGTTGTTTGTTGATCGTGAAGAATTACACCGGAGACCGGCTGAATTTTGGCCTTGCCGCCGAGCGCGCCCGCGCCTTTGGGCTAAAGGTGGCCATGGTTGTTGTCGATGACGACATCGCCTTGCCCGAGCTTCCGCAGGCGCGCGGCGTTGCGGGCACGCTGTTTGTTCACAAGATCGCCGGTGCCATGGCCGAGGCGGGGGCCGACCTTGAAAGGATCGCTACCGCTGCGCAGGCCGTGATCCGCGGGGCAATCTCGATTGGTATGTCGCTCGACACCTGCACGGTGCCGGGCAGCCCGAAGGAAGACCGGATCAACCCCGGAAAGGCCGAACTGGGTCTTGGCATCCATGGCGAGGCGGGGATCGAGCAGGTGGCATTTACCGGTGCCAAGGCGGCGATGGCCATGGTGGTGGATCGGCTGTTGCCACATATGGCCAGTTGTGACCATGTGGCGATGCTGAACAACCTTGGCGGCACCACGCCGCTTGAAATGAGCGTGCTGGCCGAAGAACTGGGGCGCTCAGCGCTTGGCTCTCGGGTGAAATGGATCATCGGGCCGGCGGCCTTGATGACCTCGCTGGATATGCACGGCTTTTCGGTTTCGCTGCTGCCGGTCACGCCCGAGCAGGAACTCGCCCTTGCCGCGCCGGTGGCGCCCGCAGCCTGGCCGGGGCTGCACCGGTTTGGGCCGGTCGGCGTGCGGCCTTTGCCCGATGGGCTGACCCCGATAAAGCCTGAGCCGTCGCCGCATCCGCAGCGCGCCGATCTGATCGCGAGATGTTGCCGCGCGTTGATTGCAGCCGAGGTGGACCTGAATGCGCTGGATGCGAAATCGGGCGATGGTGACACTGGGTCAACCCTTGCGGGCGCGGCGCGGGCACTGGCTGCAGCGCTGGACCGGCTGCCGCTGGCCGATACCACGCAGATGTACCGCGCGATCGGCACCGAGCTTAGTCAGACGATGGGCGGGTCATCGGGTGTCTTGCTGGCGATCTTTTTTACCGCAGCGGGGGACGCGGCGGCGGGTGGCAAGAATTGGGTCGGTGCCTTGTCGGCTGGACTGGACCGCGTGCAACAGGTGGGCGGCGCTTCAGCGGGCGACCGCACCATGATAGATGCCTTGGCGCCTGCGCTTGCCGCATTGCCCGACGGGGTTGCGGCTGCCGCCGCTGCGGCCCGTCAGGGGGCGGATGGCACTTCCGCGATGACGCGCGCAAAGGCCGGACGCTCCAGCTATCTTTCGGCGGACAAGCTGAGCGGTCACAATGATCCGGGTGCCGAAGCCGTGGCGCGATTGCTTGAAGATCTGGCGCAAAAGCTTTGAAAACGCCCGGCATTTCTGGCGAAACTGTCGGGCGTGATCAATGATGTATTGATTGTGCAGGAAAGTTGGGTCTCTGTAAGGGCAAAGCCCGAACCGAGTCTCCCATATGATCGCCACTATTGCGCTGGAATCGCCCCTTGGCTCCGATCTTGGCCTGCTGATGCAGCGCCATACCGCAGACATGCATGCCGACACGCCCCCCGAAAGCATTCACATGATGGATGCGAGCCAATTGGCGAACCCCGGAATCTGGTTTTTTGTGATGCGCGAAGAAGGGGATCCGGTGGGCATGGGGGCTTTCAAGCGGATCGACGACACCCATGCGGAAATCAAATCCATGCATATCCTGGCAGAGGTGCGGGGCAGGGGTCTGTCTCGCCGGATGCTGGAACATCTGGTCGATGCCGCCCGCGCCGAGGGCTTTACCCGCGTATCGCTGGAAACCGGGGTCCAGCCCACCTTTGTGGCCGCCCGTGCGCTGTATGCAAATGCGGGCTTCACCGAATGCCCGCCTTTTGAAGGCTACACCGACGATCCCAATTCGGTTTTCATGACGCGCAGCCTTGTCTAAAGCGCTCGCTTCGCGCAAAAAGAGCGCATCGGTCCCGTAGCTCAGCTGGATAGAGCAGCTGCCTTCTAAGCAGCGGGTCGGGGGTTCGAGTCCCTCCGGGATCGCCAACACCTTTTCAGTTTCTTGTATAAGGGGCATATGAATGCGCAAGGCGGCAGTTTTTGCTGCGCACCGTGTCAATAGTTATTTTTGAACCCTGCCGGATTTTCTTACAAGCACCTGTTTTTAAAACATATACTTGAGATTCCCCGCTCGTGGTCGATCACGCCCGTTAGGAAACTGCCGAAAGATCGCGATCAGACGCGGGAACGCCAATGAGACTGATGGGAATGCCGGAGGAAGCCCCCCGTCCAGAAACTCTGGTCCTCAGGATTCGCGGACTTCCACACAAATCACCTCTGTCCGCACGCCGGCATAGGCAAAGGCGGCTTTCGCCAGCCTCCCCGCACCCTTTTCAAAAGTGATGAAAGCCGCACAGCGGCTCGCGGCCTCGATGTGTTCGCAATCTCGAAACTGACCCAGAAAGTGCTTCTCGCGTCGTACCCTTCCCTTTTTGCTGACACGCGGGTCTCGGACAATCCCCAGTATGAACAGAAGGAAAGCGAACCCCGCCAGACTTCCCTCCTCACGTCCATCTACATCCGCCCAAAACCCGCGAGGAAAGAGATTCTCGAACTGTTCCTGGTCGGCATGCTCCAACCTGTTGAACACCCATTCGACGACCTGATCGACCGGGACTGCATCGAGTTGCGCATAGTTGTCGGGCAACCGGGCGCGGAGGCGATCGAACCAATCATTCCGTTCGCCCCTGTTTTGTTCGAGAGGCATTCCGTTTATCGCCTCGAGAATGGTTCTTTTACCCTCGCTCAACCAGTCGTGCATTTCTGACGGCAGCTCCCCCTCAAGTGCCCCCCAGAATTCCTCAATGCCCTGAACCTGGCTGTTTTCTCGACGCGCTGGCCATGATGATCGCGACCATTCGAATCGTGCTGCCAATCGTTACCCTGCTGGGCTATGATCTAGTCTGGTTCGGCATCTTTCTGGTGCTCATGTGTGAACCGGCGCTGATCACGCCGCCTGTGGGGATAAACCTCTATATCGTGCAAAGTGTGCGGGGGCGGGGCTCTATCGAGACGGTGATCCTTGGCGTGCTGCCGTTCCTGGCGTGTATCCTGCTTATGGTGGCACTGATCAGCATTTTTCCGGGTCTCGTGGGCTGGTTGCCCAACCTGTGGCACGGGTAAACATGATGCGCATCCTTTGTCTCAACCCAAACCGCACCGCCTTTGTCATAGCCACTGTCGCGGCAGAAATACGCGCGATCCTCGGGCTTGCGGCCACGGTGATCGAGGCCACCGCCGATTTCGGGCCCGACGTGATCCGCACCCATTTGGATGAAGCGGTGGCAACCCATGCTGCCGTTGATCTTGCCGCGCGTCATGCCGGGAAGGTGGACGCGGTGCTGATGGCCGCGTCCTATGACCCTGCCACCGAAGCGATCCGCGCGCTGCTTGGCGTCCCCGTTCTGGGGATCAGTCAGGCGGCCATTGCCTTTGCCCGGCTTGTGGGCAAGCGGATCGGGTATGTCAGCGCCGGGGCGGTGTCGGTGCCGCTCTACCGCGACACGCTGGCCCGATACGATTTTGACCGTGACCGCGTTGACTGGCAGGTCATCGAGACCCCTGCCGCCTATGCGCTGGGCGACAAGACCGGGGTCGAGACGATGTTGACCGAGGCTGTCGAACGGCTTGCAGGGAATGGTGCCGATGTCGCCGTGCTGCTTGGCGAGGTCTACGCCGGTCTTGCGCGCCGCCTTGGCCCAAAAAGTCCGATTCCGCTGGTGGACGGCGGTCTTGCGGGGGCACTCATGATCGAGTCGCTGCTTAGCGCCGGGCCACTCGCATCGCCGCGTGCTCTGGTTCCAAGCCGGTTCGAAAGTGTTTCTGCCCCGTTGACGGCATTGGCGGCGCGGGATTGATCGCACACCCGGATGAAACGGATCATGATGACGGACGGGAATTGCTGGTTTGCCCAGACCTCCTAGCACACAAAAGCTGTCATTTCCAGCTTCAGGGGGGCCATTGCCTGCCATTGGCCCAAGTATAGTGGCGAGGCGCGGTGGCGGATGCGGCGGGCTGACGGGCCGTTTGTGCTTCATGCCGTGATCGGGGATCTGGCGTCGGAAGATCAAGGATCGGAACAACATACGCCCGCACCTTTGGCGAAAGGTGCGGGCATATGCCCCTTTTTTTGATGGCGATGGTTGGGGGCGGCTTCGATCCGGGAATAAGGGCCGGTCAGCCGATCCAGTCCACCATTTGCGCATAGATCAGGAATGCCGAAGCAATCGCGACCCAGATACCGAACAGTGGCAGAAAGAAGCGCACCCAACGATCCCAGCTGACCCCTGCAAGCGCCAGCGTCGCCATAAAATACCCAGAAGTGGGATAGAGGATGTTCGACAGACCATCGCCAAGCTGATATGCCAGAACCGCATTCTGCCGGGTGACACCGATCAGATCCGACAGAGGTGCCATGATCGGCATCGTCACCAGCGCCTGACCACTGCCCGATGGCACGACAAAATTGAATCCCAGCTGCGCTGTGAACATTCCAAGTGCAGAAAAGGTTGCGGGGATGCTGCCAACAAGGTTGCCCAGCCCATGGACCAGAGTATCCATCACCTGGCCCTGTTCCAGCATGATGGCGACAGCCCGAGCAAGGCCAACAATGATGGCGCCGACCAGAACATCCTGAAAGCCCTTGTTAAAGGCCGCGCAAATCTTGGCCGTGTTCAGCCCGGCGATCAGGCCGACACTGATGCCCATGACCACGAAAAGACCCGCCATTTCTGTCATGAACCAACCACGGGACAGAACGCCCCACACCATGACCGCAAAAAAGCCGATGACTGCAAGCCCGCCCCACATCTGCCGGGTTGTGAAACGCATGGCAGGTGTCTCAAGGTCATGCACAAATGCCATGCGCTTTTCGTGTTCAATCACGTCACCCGCCATCAGGCTGGCCTCAGGATTGGCCCGCACTTTCAGCGCATAACGCATGAGATAGGCGATGGCCGCACCAAGCAGGCAAAGAAACAGCAGGGACCGTAGCCCGAAACCGGAATACAGTGGCAATTCCGCGATGGTCTGCCCCAGCCCGGTGTTGATCGGGTTCAGAACGCCAGCGGTAAATCCGGCTGTTGTCGCCAATAGTGCCGTGGCAACTGCGGTGACAGAGTCAAAGCGCAGTGCAATCATCAGGGGCAGAATGACCGGAACGTAGACCAGCGCCAGTTCCTGTGTGCCGATCAGTGTAGCGATGACCGCAAATGTCGCCATCAGCACTGGAATCATCAGAACACTATGGCCCGCAAACCGGCGGGTGAGTTTGTCGACCGCAACGTCAATGATGCCGGTGTGCCGGATCACCATGAACATACCGCCGATTATAAGCGTAAAGAACACCACCTGCGAGGCCCCCATCAGCCCGAGCGGCACGGCCATCATGAACTTTTCAAACCCTACCGGGCTTGCATCGACATAGCGGAACGTCTCGGCGTCTACCGCAACACGCCCGTTGGGCAATGTGATGCGGTCATAAACCCCAGCCGGAATAATATGCGTCAGAAGCGCGGCGATAGCTGTGAAGACAAACAAGATTACATAGATATGCGGCATGCGGGACCGTTGGGCGGCATCTTCTGCGGTTTGATCAGTCGTTACGTCAGACATTGTCTTCTCCCATGTAAGGGCGCGGGGCGCCGGCTGTGCAATGCGTCCTTTACAGACATCTTAGTTGCTATCCTTTGTAAAATGTTACATGATAGGTTACGATGTTACTCATCTTATATATCAGAAGGTCTATTGCGGATTTTTTGAAAGCCGATCAGCGTAAGAATGAGAGAGGTGCTATGAAATTACCGGATGATCTTCAATCAGAGCAGGCGTTTACCGCATTGTTGGCGGCACTGCGGATGGGAAAGTTGCGCAGCAGCGAGTTTCACACCATGCCGGCGCTGGCTGAGGCTCTGGGCTTTCCGGTTGCCGCGACCCGAGAGGCAATCAAGCGCGCTGAGGCACAGTCTTTGGTCGAAGTTCTCCCCAAGCGTGGCTTCGTTATCATGTCGACTGGTCCCGAAACAACACGAGCCTGTATGGATATGCGTGCCGCTCTGGAAGCTGAAGGTGTGCGCCGATTGCTGAGCGCTGGAAGGCCCGCATTGTCACATCTGCGGGCGACGCATGAAGCCCTTCTGGACGAAGCGCGCACTCATCCGGGCGCCGACCTGTCGCGCCGGGCCTTGGCAACTGACCTGTCGTTACATGATTTCATGGCGGGCGGTCTCGACAACATATTCCTGCGGCAGGCCTATGAGGCGAACCGCAACCGGATCACCGTTATCCAGAACGCGCGCGCGTTCCTGCCTGACAGGGTCATTCCGGCAATGGAAGAGCATCTGGCGATTATTGATGCAATCGACAGCGCAAGCGCCGAGGCGTCGGTAATCGAGATTGAGCGCCATCTCAGACAAACGCTGCGGTGGTGGGGCATCTCAGCTGTAGGCTGAGGCCTGGCGGGAAATTTCGAGAATGATGCGATTGGCGTCCGATTACATGATAGCGCGAGTGTTTTGTTGAGCTGACGACCACAGTCGGGACGCTTTTGGCAGGGCTGACGGCGGCCGTGGCTCGGCCACAACGGATGAGGTCATACCAAGATATTGAACAAGAACGGATATTCATGCTTCATGGCAGCGTTGGGCGCTGGCGCCATGCCTTGGCGGACAAAACCCCGCCAATTGGACATTCAGACAAGATTCCGACAAAAAGACGCAGTTCAGCGTCGCAAACTTTTCAAGTTTGCAATTTGCATCAGTCATCCATCTAAAATTATGCAAATTTTCCCAAATCCGCTTTGCGACTGACAGTCCGCCTTCTATGGTGCCCCAAATCTGCAGGGGGAGTCGGCGCGATGAAAGATATTTTGGCCCAACTTGAAAGCCGCCGCGAAACTGCGCGTCAGGGGGGCGGGCAGCGCCGGATTGATGCGCAGCACGCAAAGGGCAAACTGACCGCGCGTGAACGCATCGACCTTTTGCTCGACGAGGGCAGCTTTGAGGAATTCGACATGTTCGTCGCCCATCGCTGCACCGATTTCGGCATGGCGGAGGACCGCCCCGCAGGGGATGGCGTCGTCACCGGCTGGGGCACAATCAACGGTCGTCAGGTCTATGTGTTTTCGCAAGACTTCACCGTGATGGGCGGCTCCGTCAGCGAGACCCATGGCGCCAAGATCTGCAAGATCATGGATATGGCAATCCAGAACGGTGCTCCGGTCATCGGCATAAACGATTCAGGTGGTGCACGGATCCAGGAAGGCGTTGCCAGTCTTGCTGCCTACGGCGAGGTATTCCAGCGCAATGTCACCGCCTCGGGCGTCGTGCCGCAGATCAGTCTGATCATGGGGCCTTGCGCCGGGGGGGCGGTCTATTCCCCTGCGATGACCGACTTTATCTTCATGGTCAAAGATTCCAGCTATATGTTCGTGACTGGCCCGGATGTGGTGAAAACAGTTACCAATGAAGTAGTCACCGCCGAAGAACTCGGCGGGGCGTCGACCCACACCCGCAAATCTTCAGTCGCCGACGGCGCGTTCGAAAATGATGTGGAAGCGTTGGCCGAAACGCGTCGCCTTATCGACTTTTTGCCGCTGAACAACCGCGAAAAGGCTCCGGTACGCCCGTTCTTCGACGACCCCGGCCGCATAGACAAGAGCCTTGATACGCTGATACCCGACAATCCGAACCAGCCCTACGACATGAAAGAGCTGATCACCAAGATTGCGGATGAGGGTGACTTTTTCGAGATCCAGGCTGCGTTTGCCGCCAATATCATCACGGGTTTCATCCGGTTGGAGGGGCAGTCGGTCGGGGTTGTCGCCAACCAGCCCACGGTTTTGGCCGGATGTCTTGATATCGACGCCAGCCGCAAGGCGGCGCGCTTTGTCCGCTTTTGCGATGCCTTCGAGATTCCGATCCTGACATTGGTCGATGTGCCGGGCTTCCTTCCTGGCACCGGGCAGGAATATGGTGGCGTCATCAAACACGGTGCGAAACTGCTGTTCGCATATGCCGAGGCTACGGTGCCCAAAGTCACCGTTCTGACCCGGAAAACCTATGGTGGTGCCTATGTGGTGATGGCGTCCAAACACCTGCGTGCCGATTTCAACTATGCTTGGCCCACGGCCGAAGTGGCAGTGATGGGGGCAAAGGGTGCGGTGGAGATTCTCTATCGCAGCGAGTTGGGTGACAAAGACAAGATCGCGTCCCGGGTCAAGGACTATGAAGACCGTTTCGCCAACCCCTTCGTCGCCGCCGAAAAGGGCTTTATCGACGAAGTGATCATGCCATCATCAACCCGCCGCCGCATTTGCCGGGCCTTTGCGTCGCTGCGCACGAAGAAATTGGCGAACCCGTGGAAGAAGCACGATAACATCCCTCTTTGACAGCGGCAGGACACAGAGGGTGCAGACATGGCAGATTCAACCGGGGCAACGGCCACCAGAGCATGGCAGGGCAGGTCATGACCGACCCGATGCCAGAGCAGCAGAGCGATCAACAGATCGAACTTGGCAACGAGACGTTGATCCCGGTCCCCTCCGGCCAGCCGGTTTTTTTGCAAGACGTGGTCTGGAATGTGCCTGGCCCCGAAGGGTTGGCCGTGCGCTTTCGTTTTATTGCGCCGCAAATCGCGCGGGACACCGGAACCGTCGGCTACGAAGAGGCGTCAGAGGATATTTTCCATCTGTGCCAGACCTTTGCGCTGCCCCGGTTATCCGATTTCGGCCCGCAACCAACGCAGGTCATCATATCCTTTTCCGATCAGCCCGTGCCCTTTGGAGAAACGGCCCCAGAAGCAACGCAGTTCTTCGAGGCTTTTACGCATCAGGACGGCATCTGTATGTGGGAGATTTATTGATGCCAGCCCTAGATATGGTTGTTTCCCTGTCGTCATTTGACCTGCCTGATGTAGCAGAGTCACAGCCGACAATCTTGGCAAACAGCCCATGTCAAACACGGCGGCAATCCGCTACAGTCAGCTCAGGCCGGACCCAAGCGGCCTTTGCCTCGGATGAAGGGTATGCTATCGGGACTTCGGTAGCACCCTTCCAAGAATATAGGAGTAGAGGATGTCGAAGAGCACGAAAACTTTCCTGGCCCTGTGCATGGTTGCCTTCGTGGCAGCATGTGGCGGTTCCAAGCAGTCTGAAGTCGTTTACGTGGACGAACCGGTTTCGGTCGAGCCAAGCTACACCGGCAAATACAAATAAGTCGGTCGGGCGGGCTTTCGGCCATGTGTCGGACTGTCCCGCCCACACCTACCCTTGTCGCCATCTCTTTTGGCCAAATGTAGGGAAATCCCCCCGTTCACACGCAAAAAAATCGGTAGGCGAGCAGAGAAGCTTGATCTACCCTAATTCCGTTCACAAACTCTTGATAGGAGAGTCGGAATGGAATTTAGATCACTACTCCCCTTTGCGATCATCGGAATTGGTCTTGCTGGCTGTGCGCCAGCACCCGCGCCACAGCCCATCATGCCAGAACCCATCTACGACAAGTTCGGCTATGCAGAGGTCGGTGGGCCAGTGTGCATCCCGTCAGGCCAGACTCAGACGCCCGGCACGACTTACAATCCGAACCTGCCAACTTGTGAATCGCGCTGCCCGCCGGGCACCCAACTGGACGGGCGTCAGTCTTCTGCGACCCATGCCAATTCGGTCCGGCCTTTGTGCGTTCCAATCCCGCGCGATTCATCCACTGATCGACAGCCAAATCCTCAACGCCCAAATACAAACCCAACCAGAGGGTGAGGCGACACGATTCTTGTTGGCGTCGGCCCTTGGCCTGACGCCAACACAAGCCTATGGCTGTGCCCATCCATTCACAGGGGGCACACCATGCTGAAACACCGCGGCTTTCCTGGCCGTCTTCCGGGAACCGACTTTCAATTCACCATCCGCCGCGCCAACAAAAAGGATGGCCCGGCCAAGCTGATCAAGCGCGAACGCTATCGCGACCGCAAACTTGCCGACCGCAAGGCCGATGAAGGTTTCATGGCCGCGCTGTGGCAATGCTTTGGCGAAGAGCCGTTTGAGCGGGGCAATCTGGATGCCGGTCGCCTGTCCTGGTTGCTTGGGCGTGAGGTTATTCCCGCCGAAGATCCGTTCGACCCCGAAAGCTATGAGGCCCTGCTCCAGATCAATCTGAAGATCGCGCAAGTCTCCTTTCCGGCTGTTTTCGCAGCTGATGCCGAAGATGTGATCTGGGACGATGAAGATGACGGGGATGACGACTGATGCGCGCCATTCCGCCGACCCTTTCGTTGCACTGGCAAATGCCCGCGCATGATGCAGGGCGCGGCGGAATAGTGTTTGAATTCAATGCATCCAGCGCGCAGGCTGCGGGTTATCCGGTCCGGCGACCTTGTGTTCGGCCCGGTCTCCACATGACGACCCTTTCTATTGCCTTGCGGTCCGGCCCCATTGGGACCGGACCGTCCTTTTGCCAGTGGCAAAGGCTTGCCGATGGGGCTGATCACGGAAAATTCCCCTTTTCCACAGCTACGGATGCAGTAGAGTCAGCGTTAATAAAAACCCTGACACGAGGCAGTCAAAAATGGTCAAGAAACATATCCTTATTGCGTCGCTCCTTGCGCTCTCGCTTGCGGGTTGCGTCCAAGGCGGCGGTTATGGCAATTCGTCGCCCACCAACAGCGCGATGGTTCGCACTGTCGGCGGTGCTGCCGCGGGTGCGCTCATTGCTGATGCAACCGGCGGCTCAAAAACCAAAGGCGCGCTTATTGGCGCAGTTGCAGGCGGCGTGTCCTGCGGCATTCCGGGCTTGCCTGCCTGCTATTGATCTGCCTGCCGCCACTGCGCGGCGCGGCCTGATCTTTGATAATTCGAAAACAGGGTCTTTCAGCCATACCGGCTGGGAGGCCCTTTTCATTTGCGGCGCAGGGTCTGGCCCGACCCTGTCCGAGGGGAGAGAGAGCCGATGTTCAAGAAAATCCTGATCGCAAACCGGGGTGAAATTGCCTGCCGGGTGATTAAATCCGCGCAGAAAATGGGGATCAAGACCGTTGCCGTCTATTCTGATGCCGACCGCAACGCGCTGCATGTCCGCATGGCGGATGAGGCGGTCCATATCGGCCCGTCGCCTGCCAACCAGTCCTATATCGTCATCGACAAGATATTGGACGCCGTTCGCCAGACCGGGGCCGAGGCGGTGCATCCGGGGTATGGCTTTCTGTCGGAGAACATGAACTTCGCCGCCGCGCTAGAGGCGGCAGGTGTGGTCTTCATAGGCCCGCCTTCCCCGGCGATTGAAGCGATGGGCGACAAGATTACCTCGAAAAAACTGGCGATGGAGGCGGGCGTCTCTACCGTTCCCGGTTACATGGGCCTTATTGCCGATGGCGATGAAGCGATCAAGATCAGTGGCGAAATCGGCTATCCGGTTATGATCAAGGCATCAGCGGGCGGCGGCGGCAAGGGTATGCGCATTGCATGGTCCGAATCCGAAGTGCGCGAAGGCTTCCAGTCGTCGAAGAACGAAGCGGCTGCCAGCTTTGGCGATGACCGTATCTTTATCGAGAAATTCGTCACCCAACCGCGCCACATCGAAATTCAGGTGCTGGGCGATAAGCACGGCAACATCGTTTACCTGCACGAACGTGAATGCAGCATTCAGCGCCGCAACCAGAAGGTCATTGAAGAGGCCCCGTCGCCCTTCCTCGATGAAGCCACTCGTAAGGCAATGGGCGAACAGGCCTGCGCTTTGGCCCGTGCTGTCGGATATACCTCGGCAGGCACCGTTGAATTCATCGTGGATGGCAACCGCAATTTCTACTTCCTTGAGATGAACACCCGTTTGCAGGTCGAACATCCGGTGACAGAACTGATCACCGGCGTCGATCTGGTCGAACAGATGATACGCGTGGCGGCGGGAGAGCCTTTGCCGTTCCGTCAGGAAGACCTGAAAATCAATGGTTGGGCGATGGAAAGCCGGCTTTACGCCGAAGACCCATATCGCAACTTCCTGCCCTCCATTGGCCGTCTGACCCGTTATCGCCCACCCGTTGAAGGCGCGACCGAAACCGGTATCGTGCGCAACGATACCGGTGTGTATGAGGGCGGTGAGATCAGCATGTTCTACGACCCGATGATCGCCAAGCTTTGCACTTGGGGGCCGACGCGGGCGGATGCGATCAACGAAATGCGCCTTGCCCTAGATACGTTCGAGGTCGAAGGCATCGGCCACAACCTGCCATTCTGTTCGGCGGTGATGGACCACCCGCGCTTTACCTCTGGCGATATCACCACCGCCTTTATCGCAGAAGAATTCCCTGACGGGTTTCAGGGCGCTACGCTGGATGCCCAGACCCTGCGCCGCGTTGGCGCCGCTTGCGCCGCGATGAACCGTGTGGCCGAAATTCGCCGCACCAAGATTTCTGGCACAATGGACAACCATCAGCGCCGGGTAGGGGATACTTGGGTTGTCAGCCTTCAGGGCGACCAGCACAAGGTGACGATCGCGGCCGACAAATCAGGATCGACCGTCACCTTTGGCGATGGCGAAGCCCTGCGGGTCGAATCCGACTGGACCCCCGGTGACAGTCTTGCGCGACTGACTGTCAATGGCACGCCCTTGGTGCTGAAGACCGGCAAGATCCCAATGGGGTTCCGCATCCGCTTGCGCGGCGCTGACCTGAAAGTGCTGGTGCAAAGCCCGCGTCAGGCAGAGCTGCACGCCCTGATGCCCGAAAAGCTGCCACCCGACACGTCAAAATTCCTGCTTTGCCCGATGCCCGGCCTGATTGTCAGCATCACTGTGGCCGAGGGTGACGAAGTGCAGGAGGGTCAGGCCCTTGCAACCGTTGAGGCGATGAAGATGGAAAACATCCTCAAAGCCGAACGCAAAGGCGTGGTCAAAAAGATCACCGCCAGCGCAGGCACCAGCCTGAAAGTGGACGAAGTCATCATGGAGTTTGAATGATGCTTGCCGGGGCGCAACATCAGCGTGGCCTAGCGTCCCGCCGGGCTGCGCTCCAGCATTTCTTGACGGCGCAACGGGAACTTGTCGATGGCGGCCACAATCTCGCGCACTTCCCACGGCAGGGGCTTGCGGATGACGGGCTTCAGGTCCTTGTCCATCAGCACCAGCGAAAAGCCGCGCGGGCGCAGCTTCAGCCGCCACTCGCCCCGCGCGTCGGGGTCAGTGTCGGTAATCAGCGCCACATCGCGCAATTCAAGCGCGGGCAGATCGCGCGCCAGAAGCTCCATCTGGCGCAGGAAGTTCGGATCATTGGGGCTGTCAGCGAAAATGACGACCGGGCGTTGCATGTAAAGCAGATCGGCAAAAACCACATCTGCCGCATCACGCGGGCCATAGGGCGTGATCACGGCTTCGGCCTGCGTCTCCGCCTGTGGTGAAGGATCAACGGCCCCTGCGTCCTGTGCAAAGGCAATAATTGGCAGCACAGCTGCAAGACCAAGAATGTAAAGCGGTTTCATGCGGTTCCCCATTCCCTGAACATAGGGCGGTGTTGCGCAAAACCCAAGGGTAGATGACGGAGAAGACAGATGACCGATGCGCTGAAAAACTGGGCCGCCCTTGCCACCAAGGAACTGAAGGGCAAAAATCCTGAAAGCCTGATCTGGAACACGCTTGAAGGTATTCCGGTCAAGCCGCTCTACACCGCCGAAGATACGGCGAACTTGCCTCATATGGGGGGTGTGCCGGGGGCTGCACCCTTTACGCGCGGGGTCAAAGCCACGATGTATGCGGGCCGCCCGTGGACCATCCGCCAATACGCAGGCTTCTCCACTGCCGAAGAGTCGAACAACTTCTACCGCAAGGCGCTTGCCGCCGGGCAACAAGGCGTGTCAGTCGCCTTTGATCTGGCCACACACCGCGGCTACGACTCTGACCACCCCCGCGTGGTGGGCGATGTTGGCAAGGCTGGCGTGGCGATTGACAGCGTCGAGGATATGAAAATCCTGTTCGACGGCATCCCGCTGGAAAAAGTAAGCGTTTCCATGACGATGAATGGCGCGGTGATCCCGATACTTGCCAATTTTATCGTGACGGGCGAAGAACAGGGTGTCGACCGCAGTCTGTTGTCAGGCACCATTCAGAATGATATTCTGAAGGAATTCATGGTCCGCAACACCTATGTATATCCGCCTGAACCCTCAATGCGGATCATTGCGGATATCATCGAATACACATCCGCGCAGATGCCAAAGTTCAATTCGATCTCGATTTCCGGCTATCACATGCAGGAAGCCGGGGCCAATCTGGTGCAGGAACTGGCCTTTACGCTAGCTGATGGGCGCGAATATGTCCGTGCAGCCATCGACCGGGGCATGGATGTTGATGCCTTCGCGGGCCGCCTGTCCTTCTTTTTCGCCATCGGCATGAACTTCTTTATGGAGGCCGCCAAACTGCGTGCCGCCCGCCTGCTGTGGCACCGGATCATGTCCGAATTTGAGCCCAAGAAAGAGGGCTCTTTGATCCTGCGCACCCATTGCCAGACTTCTGGCGTCAGCTTGCAAGAGGCCGACCCCTACAACAACGTGATCCGCACCGCCTATGAGGCGATGTCGGCCGTGCTGGGCGGCACGCAATCGCTGCACACAAATGCGCTTGATGAAGCCATTGCGTTGCCCACCGAATTCAGTGCCCGCATCGCCCGCAATACCCAGCTTATCTTGCAAGAGGAAACGGGCATCACCCATGTCGTCGATCCGCTGGCGGGCAGCTATTACGTCGAGACCCTCACACATCAGCTTGCCGAGGAGGCATGGAAACTGATCGAAGAAGTCGAGGCCATGGGCGGCATGACCAAAGCGGTCGCCACCGGCATGCCGAAACTGCGGATCGAGGAATCTGCCGCCCGCCGTCAGGCCGCGATTGACCGGGGCGAAGATGTGATCGTGGGCGTCAATAAATACCGCAAAGCCAAGGAAGACCTGATCGACTTTCTGGATATCGACAATGTTGCCGTGCGCGAAAGCCAGATCGCCCGGCTGCAAACCACCCGTGCCGCCCGCGATGAGGCCGCTTGTCAGGCCGCTCTGGCCGAGCTCACCCGCCGGTCCGCCGAAGGTGGCAACCTGCTCGACGCCGCCGTGACCGCTGCCCGCGCCCGTGCCACCGTAGGGGAAATATCAGACGCCATGGAAAAAACCTTTGGCCGCCACCGTGCAGAAGTCAAAACCCTCGCCGGTGTCTACGGTGCTGCCTATGAGGGGGATGCCGGGTTTGAGGCAATTCAGCGCGATGTCGAAGCCTTTGCGACTGAAGAAGGCCGCCGGCCCCGCATGCTGGTGGTGAAAATGGGTCAGGATGGCCACGACCGCGGCGCAAAGGTCATTGCTACCGCCTTTGCCGACATCGGCTTTGACGTTGATGTGGGCCCCTTGTTCCAGACCCCGGAAGAGGCCGCACAGGATGCTATCGACAATGATGTTCACGTCATCGGCATCTCGTCGCAGGCGGCGGGGCACAAAACCCTCGCCCCGAAACTGGTGCAGGCACTGAACGCTGCGGGCGCGGGGGACATTCTGGTGATCTGTGGCGGTGTGATCCCACAGCAGGATTACCAGTTCCTGTATGACAACGGTGTCAAAGCGATCTTCGGCCCCGGTACCAACATCCCCAATGCGGCCAAGGATATCCTCACCCTGATCCGCCAAACCCGCCGCTGATCCTGCCGCCCGTGCGCCCCGGTCTGGCCGGGGATGCCTCCGGCGGGAGTATTTGGGCCAAGATGAAGCCCATAGGGAAGATTCTGGTTTCTATCTTGGCAAACTACTCAGGGGGGCGCGCACCGCGCGGGGGATGGCCGCCCTCTTACAGCTCGATTTCACCCTCGGGCAGCGATGGAGTAGGGGGCAGAGGGCGGGGCACATCCTTGCGGCGCGGGATCAGGATGTCGCCATTGTCGAGCACGCGTGGCGCGTCGTAATTGCGGATATCGTCGATCAGCGCCATCAGATTTTGCAGGGCCGGTTCCATCTCGGACAGCGCTTTGCCCATCTCGTTCAAGGCCGGTTCCATTTCGCGCATCAGGCCGCGGAACAACAACTTGGCGCCTTCTTCCATCAGATCAAACCCCTTCTCCTCCTCGACCTGCGGGGCAGGCAAGGTTTGCGCGGCCAGAGGTGGGGCCATGGTCAGGATCAGAGCCAGGCAAAGGGACAGGGGCGACTTTTTCATGACCAGATATTGCCGCGCGCGCGTGACAAAAGCAAATCACGTCTCAGGGCAAGGTCAGATCAATCGTAACTGGAAAATGGTCTGACGCCTGAAGCAGCGCTTCGTGGAGTTCAGGCGTTTTCAGGCAGGCCGGATCGTTCCATGGGTGCCAGATCCGCCAGGCCGGGTGCAAGGTGGCAAGACCCGGCGAAACCATGATAAAATCCAGAAGCGCCTCGAAATAGCGTTTCTGCGGGTTCAGCCAGAAGCGCGCGGTCGTTGGGGTCAGGTTCATCCGCCCACCTTGGGCCATCGCGGCATGGGGGTCATACATCCGCGCTTCGGGCGGCACATCGACGCCCAGCACAATCTCTACCCCGGAATGGCCGAACAGGGCCTCAAAGGTATCCAGCCCCGGGCCGTCGTTGAAATCGCCCATCACCAGCAGGTCATCGCCCATGCTCAGGTGATCTTCCACCCGCGCGCGCAGCCAGATGCATTCGGCCAGTTGCTTGCGGCGGTTTTCAATCGACAGGCGGGTGATTTCTTCGGGCGTGCGCGCGCCATGCGGCGCTTTGGATTTCGCATGCACCCCGATCATCCGGAACTGCCGTCCTCCGGCTGTTGCAACCGCCAGTTCCAGTGGCGGTTTTGAAAACCGGATAAGCTCGGGGGCGGCATCTGAATTCAGGTCGTAGCGAAAGGTGCCATCAAACCGCGGAGCATCGCGGCTGCCCTTCTTGCCGACCGGGTCGCCGATTGGGTCATGACGCGGGGTCAGTCGGGCGGCGTCATAGAGCAGGGTGATCTCTTGCTCAGTTTCCGACATGAATCCGGTGATGGCCTTGTTGGCACGGATCCCGAAGGTTTGGGCAAATGTCTCCAGCGCCCGGACCGAGCTGCGCTTTGATCCGGTATCGGGGGCCTCGATCACCATGATGGCGTCGGCGTCCATCGCGGAAAACACGATCCCCAGCGCGCCCGCCTGTTCGGCGCGGCTGGTTTGATAGCGGGCCGAGAGTGTGGCATCGGCCAGAAGCCGCCCGTCATCATCAAAGAGCGCGTTGAACCATTCGACGTTATAGGTGGCGATGCGCAGCCTCTCTGGCGCGGACATCAGGCCGCCTGCCGGCTGGAAATCTCGCTCCAGGCGGCGTTGATGGCGATGAGGCGACGTTCCGCCAGCTTCACGGCCTCAACCGGGACGCCACGGGCGATCATAGAGTCGGGGTGGCTGTCCTTGACCGCTTGCCGCCATGCCGCGCGCACTGTGTCCAGAGGCGTGTCTGGTGTCACGCCCAGCACATCGTAGGGATCACGTGGCGCGCCCTCTACGAAACGGGCGCGCATGGTGGCGTAGCAGCGGTCGTCCAGACCAAAAATCGTCGCCACCTCGCGCAGAAACGCATCTTCGGCGGGGTGAAAATCACCGTCTGCCATGGCGATGTGAAACAGGCCTTCGAGCAGGTCGATCAGCACATTGCGGTCATCGGCGCACAGCGCCTGCCCCTCGGGGCGGAACATGGCGGCCACCTTGCGGGCATAGGCATCAAAGCCGGCCACATCCTGCCGTGCCAGATTGAAGACCCGCGCGGCATTGGCGGATTCCTCGTCGGGAATTGCGAATATTTGCCGGAATGTCGCGACCTCGTGCCGTGAAACCTGTCCGTCAGCCTTGGCCATCTTGGCCCCCAAGGCAATGACTGCAATGGTAAAGCCCACCGACTTTTCCGGCATGGATTGCACGCCGCGCAGCCGGTCAAACACAACCGAAAGGCCCTCGCCTTGTGCGAGGGCAGAAAGCGCGTCAGCGATGCGGATCCAGATCGACATGGGTAAAGGATAGCGCGGCGCGTGCGCGATGTCAGGAGAGGATTTTCTGCATCAGCAAAAGATCCATCCAGCGCCCGAATTTTCGCCCGACCTGCGGCATAAGACCCACCTGCACATAACCCATTCTCGCATGAAAATCACGCCCTGTTGCGTTTTCACCCGTCACCGCTGCAACCATCACATGTGCGCCAGCAATTGTTGCATGCGCCTCCAGCGCCGCCATAAGCGCCCGGCCAAAGCCGTTGCCGCCGGAATCCGGCGCAAGCTGGATCGTGTGTTCCATCGTTTTTGCGTAGCCGATGCCGCCGCGAAACTGGTCATAGGTGGCAAAGCCCTGCACGCGGCCCGCGTGTTCCGCGACCAGAAAGCAGCGGGTTTCCAGTCGGGTGGTGATGGTGGCGCGCACCTCCTCGACTGACTTTTCGGCCGAGTTGAAGGTGGCATTGGTGTCACGGATGTAGTGGTTCCAGATCAACGCCACGGCCACTGCATCAGCAGGCGTTGCATCTCGGATCATGCCAGCACGCGCCGCCCGTGAGGCGTGTCAATCTCGGCGCACAAGGTCAGAGACCCCGGCTCAATCACCATCCGCGCATCTGTCAGCCCGGACAGCGCGGCGCGCAAGGCGACGGCCTCTGGGTGTGACACGACGAGCCGCGCCAGCCGTGCGCCTGTATCGGGCAGGCGCGGGGCGGGGTGCGGACCTTGCCACTGGATCAGCGCCGGAAACGCGCCGCCAAACGGCAGCCGCCCGTTATCCGGCACACCCATCCGCCAGCGCAGATCGCCGCGCGCAAGATCCATCGCCCCACCCGCGCCATCCGGCGCGTGGAGCAAAGCCGCGTCCAGATCGTCGCAGGCTGCAACCCAGTTGGTCAGCCGTGGCGCACCGCTGAACCGGTCCAGATCAAACCAGCGCGGCCATGAGGGCGCAGCGGCGTCGGGGTCAATCGCGATGACCTCCAGATACAGATCGCCCAAGCGCAACAGGCGGTTGTGCGTGCCCATATGCGCGTGCCTGCCGCCCGACACCAGCGGCAGGCCAAGCGCGGCCTCGACCGCCGCTGCACCCGCGTCCAGCGCGGTGCAGCTTACCGCCAGATGATCAAGCCGCAGCTTCATGGGGCAGCATCATCAACTGGCTGTAGCACCCGCCCCTTGGCGCGCAGAGCCTGTGTCAGCGATGAGAGCCGTGCCTGTGCCACCTCACCGAACAGGCCGGCGCCAAGCTTGGTCAACTGCAGATCCAGCGTGCGCTTTTTCGGCTTCCAGATCAGATGCCCGGCTTCTGCAGGATCACCTGCCGCAAACATCGCGCCAAAGCGCATTGCTTTGCCCAGCACCTCGGCCTCTTGGATCTCATCTTCGGACAGCAGGCGGAACAACGGCTCCAGCCGTGTGCCGGATCGGTTGTTCTTGTAGCGGTGCAGCAAGGACAGCCCCAGAAACACCCGCCCCGGATGGTCAAGCCCGCCAAGGTTGGCACGGGTTGCGTTGTCGAAACACACATCGGCGCGGTAATCGGGGTGCGCGCGCCATGTGGTGTCATGCAACAGGCACGCCGCCTTGATCAGCCGCAGACGGTCCTTGGACTTGTCCTTGAACAGCGGCATCAGGAAATTATACAGCGCCTTGCCCGACCCCGGCAGGCGGGCGCTGGTCTGTTCCGCCGCCCGCGCCGCCTCGATCAGCGGGTCACGCGCGCGCAAACGATCCGGCATCTGCTCATACAGCAGCCCCTCGCGGATACCGTAGGACGAAATGTCGATTTCCGAAGGCTTGAACACCCGGATCAACTCGCGCAGCACCTCACAGGCCAGCGGCACCAGTTCCATCCGCTCTACCGATGTGCCAGTGCGGCCCCGCAGCATATTCAGATCAGCACCTTCCAGCCAGTCCAGCGTATCCAGCGCCGCTTTCGTAGGCATCCGGTATTCGTGCAACACGGTAAGCGGGTAATTCCGCCGCTCCATATCCAGCCGTGCGATCACCCGCCACGATCCGCCCACCATATAAAACCGCTCGCCCTCGGATTTGATCTGGCCCTGCACGCTGGTCAGCACCCGGTGGATCAGTGCACGGCGTTTGTCTGCGCCGCCCTCGACCTGCTGCAAACGGAACGGCCCCAACTGGGTAGAGACCCGCTTGCCAACCTTGCCATCGCCGATCCGCGCCAGTTCCATCGAGTTGCCGCCGATGTCGCAGACGATGCCCTTGGCCTCGGGCCAGCCGAGCAGCACGCCTTGGGCCGACAGACGCGCCTCTTCATCGCCGTCGATCACATGCAGCCGCAGCCCGGTTTCCGCCAGCACTTGCGCGGTGAATTCCGGCCCGTCCTTGGCTTCCCGCGTGGCAGCGGTGGCCACCACGGTCAAAGGCGCTGCCCCCATGCCTTCGGCCAGCAAGGAAAACCGTTTCAGCGCTGCCAGTGCGCGGATCTTGCCCGCCGGGTTCAGCATGCCCGACTCGCCCAGACCTTTGCCCAGACCACACAGGATTTTCTCGTTATAGAAATAGGCCGGGCTGCGTGCCGCCCCGTCAAACACCACCATCCGAACCGAGTTTGACCCTACATCCACTACACCAACGCGGCCTAAGGCCCGCACTGACGGGTCTTCGAACAAGGACCGCCCGAAAGGGCCAAAATCCTCATCCTCCGCGTCATGCGTGGTTTGGTCATGGTCACGAGTCATATGGTCCCCAGTGCAGTCGATGCCGGACCTTGGCGCAAGGTCCGGGTTGGCGTCAAGCAATCCGCCGCCCGAGGCCGGCACGTGCGTCGGTTTTGGTTACTCCTTCAAGGCCGCGAGCTTTGGCACATCTTTTGCCCCTGCCGTGCCCCGGCCTGACAATGACGGATTTTCCATAAAGAACGTGTGACAGGCAAACAGCTTGCCATCGCGCGGCTGCAATTCGCGAACTGTCGTGCCATCGGGGTGGAGTACCCAGGATTGTGCCTCATCAGCCAGATTGGCGGCCATGATCTGACTGACGATCTGTGCCTTGACCGTATCATTATGCACTTCGACCAGCGTTTCGACCCGCCGTGTCAGGTTGCGCCCCATCCAGTCTGCGCTGGAGAAAAACACCCGCGCCTGTTTGCTGGGAAGGCCATGACCCGACCCGAAACACACGATCCGGCTGTGTTCCAAAAATCGTCCGACAATGGATTTCACGCGGACATTCTCGCTTAACCCCTTGATGCCGGGCCGCAGTCCGCAAATGCCGCGGATCACGAGGCTGATCTTTACCCCGGCCTGTGATGCGGCATAGAGCGCGTCAATCACCTCGGGGTCGATCAGACTGTTCATCTTGGCCCAGATCTCGGCAGGCCGCCCCGCGCGGGCGTGATCCGCCTCTGCGCCGATCAGCTCCAGCAGGCGCGGTTTCAGGCTGATCGGGCTGATGGCCAGATTTTCCAAGCCCTCGGGCTGCACATAGCCCGACAGGTAGTTGAAAACCTTGGTCGCATCACGCCCCAGTGCCGGATCACACGTGAAAAACGACAGGTCTGTATAGATCCGCGCGGTGATCGGGTGATAATTTCCGGTGCCGTAATGGGTATAGGTCACAAGGTTTTCACCTTCACGCCGGACCACGGTGCTGATCTTGGCGTGGGTCTTGTAGTGGATGAAGCCATACACAACATGCGCGCCAGACCGCTCCAGACGGCGCGACTGGCGGATGTTTGCGGCCTCATCAAACCGCGCTTTCAACTCGACCAGCGCCGTTACCGATTTGCCGGCCTCTGCCGCCTCGCACAGGGCCGAGACAATCGGACTGTCCCAACTGGTGCGATACAGCGTCTGCTTGATCGCCAACACATTCGGGTCACGGGCGGCTTGTTCAAGGAAACGGATGACCAGATCAAACGTCTCATACGGGTGGTGCAGCAGCATATCCTTCTGCTTGATCGCGGCAAAAAGATCGCCTTCGTGGTCCTGCACCCGCTCTGGCACACGCGGAACGAACGGTGGCCACAATAGGTCGGGGCGGCTTGACAGCACCAGCTCTTTCAGATCGGCAATGCCCAGCAGACCCTTCACCTCGACCACCTCGGCTTCGGTAACGTGCAATTCTTCCATGATCAGTGCGCGCAGGTCGGCAGGCGCGCCGGCTGTCATCTTCAGCCGGATCACCTCTCCCCGCCTGCGCCGCTTGAGCGCGGTTTCAAACTCGCGCACCAGATCTTCGGCTTCGTCCTCGACTTCCAGATCGCTGTCGCGCAGCACCCGGAACGCGCAATGCCCCCGATCAGTATAGCCCGGAAACAGCATGTTCAGATGCAAAAGCAGCAGTTCTTCCAGTGGCAAGAACCGATGTGCCCCCGCTTTTGCAGGCAAGGGCACAAAGCGGGCAATCTGCTGCGGGATCGGCAACAAGGCTTTGAGCGTGCGGTGATCCGAAAGCCGCTCCAACTCCAGCGCGAGGGAAAACCCGGTGTTGGGGATAAAGGGAAACGGATGCGCCGGGTCAATCGCCAGCGGCGACAGCACCGGAAACACCTTGTGCAGGAAATGCGCCTCCAGATGGCGCAGATCCGCCGCCGTCAGCTTGGACCGGGTAACGATGCAGATGCCTGTGGCTTCCATCTCGCGCTTCAGCCCGTTCAGCACGGTTTGCTGGCGTTGCATCAGCTTGCGCGCATCGGCGTGTATCAGCACCAACTGTTCCGCAGGCTTGCGCCCGTCTTCGGAAAAACCCGCATTGCCGGTTCTGACCAAAGCCCGCAAGCCCGCCACCCGCACGGTAAAGAACTCATCCAGATTGGTGGCCGAAATCGACAGGAACCGCAGACGTTCCATCAACGGCACAAGTGGATTGGCCGCCTCATCCAGCACCCGCCAGTTGAACGCCAGCCAGCTTAGCTCACGATTGAAAAACCGGCCCGGCCCCGTGATCTCAGAGTCGGGCAGAGCTACGGGGGCGGGGAAGGGCGCTTTGAGGAAATCTGCCTGTGTCATGACCGGGTCTTATGCTGCGGAACTATTGCACTTTTGTGACACTGTCTCATTCGGCATCATCCGTGTCCAGCAACCCCTGCGCCGTCGTCTTGGTAATTGGCTTGCCTTGTGCCAGTGCGCGCGCATCCATCGCCGCAACCAGCGCGCGCGCTGCATCAATAGACCGCTCCATGCGCGCCACCAGCCACGGGATCAGCGCGGGTTGAACCACCGTCTGTCGGTCGGCAAACAGCTTGACCAGCACCGCAGACAACAGCGCATCATCGGGCGGGTCCAGTCGCGCAACTGACGCCGCCTCGACCCGGCTTTTCAGATCGGGCAAGGCCAGCCCCCAGTCGCGCGCAGGCGTGCGCGCGGTCAAAAGCAAAGATCCGCGCTGCACAACCAGATTGTGCAGATGAAACAGTGCCACTTCGGCCTCGGGCACACCTGCAACCGCGTCTGCATTTTCAACCGCGACAGCACCCGCCCCGGCCAGTCCCGGAAGATCGGCCCCCGGAAGATCAGCGGCCGACACAATCGCGGCCCCGGCATCTTCGGCCCACATATGTGCCAGATGGGTCTTGCCGGCCCCCGCAGGCCCCACCAAAAGCATTTTATGCCCCGGCCAGTCGTGCCAGCCCCCGATCACGGCCAAAGCATGCGCATTCGCGGGCGAGGCAAAGAAATCTTCCCGCCGGAACGCTTCGCGCGGGGGCAGATCAAAGGCCAGTTGCCGCGTCACCGCGCATCCTCATCCCGCACCACGGGCAGCGGAATTTCAGCGGTGGATGCCACGCCGCTATACAGCAGGCTGGCCTGATACTGAGCCGTCACAAACCGCATCAGCACCCCAAGCGCCGCAGCAACAGGCACCGCGATCAGCATGCCTGCGAACCCCAGAAGCGAGCCAAAGGCCGACAGTGCCAGCAAAAGCCAGACCGGATGCAGGCCCACCGAATTGCCCACCAGCTTGGGTGTCAGGATATTGCCCTCAATGAACTGCCCCATCACGAAGATTGCGACAACAATGCCAATCGCCAGCCAGTCGCCCCAAAACTGAAACAGCGCCAGACCAATGGCCAGAATCCCGCCGATGATCGCACCGACATAGGGGATAAAGCTGACCGCTCCGGCGATGGCCCCCACCACCAGACCAAACTGCAACCCCGCCAGCATCAGCGTGACCGAATAATAGGCGCCCACGATCAGACAGACCGTCAGCTGCCCGCGCACAAAACCTGCAAGCACTTTGTCAATCTCGCCCGCCAGCCGTCGCACAGTGGCTACATGGTCACGTGGGATCAGCGCATCAATGCGCGCCACCATCTTGTCCCAGTCCAGCAGCAGGTAGAACGCCACCACCGGCACCACGACAATGAAGATCACCGCCGACAGCACCGACATGGCCGAGCTGATCAGTCCCTGCGCCAGATCAGCGCCCTTTGACTGGATGAAATCGCCGATATCAGCCAGCGTTTTGCGCATGATGCTGGTTTCATCCAACAGGTCAGGGAAACGGTCGGTCAGAAATGTCTGCAGGTTGCGCGCAATCTCTGGCGCGGCATTCACCAGCGCGGCGGTCTGCTGGATCAGGGTCGGAATGACCGCGAGAACCAGCAGCACCACAACCAGAAACATGACAAGTGTGATCACCGCCGTTGCCGCCACCCGGCTCATGCCCATCCGCTCCAGCCGGTCTGCGATGGGGTCAAGGAAATAGGCAATCGCTCCGCCCACGAGAAACGGGACCAAGACGTTGCCCATCAGATACATCAGGACCAGAAACACCAAAGCGGCAAGGCCCCAGTATTTCGCCTGCTGTGAAATCGGAAGTCCCATCGCGCGCCCCTTGTGTGCCATCGCAAGATATCACCTTTGAGGCCGCGCTGTGCAAGGGCAGAGACAGAGAAGGATATAGTGCTGCGACATCACCCCCGGTAGGGCGGGGTTAACCCCGCCACTGTGCAAAAGGCGTCATCCCGGCCCCCATCGTATCAATCTTGTCTCGCACTGCAACCAAAGTGCAGATTGGCCGGGCGTTTCCAGCCCTTCACTCTCAGTTAACTGACTTGGGGCGATGATCATTCCTGCCCAACGGCTGCCCCCGCCACCAATCTGCCCCGCCAACAATCTGCCCCGCCACCGTGAACAATGTCTACGAAAGTCTGAGGTGCACTTGGCAGCGTCATCATGGGCACACTCATCCAAACCCCCGGACCCGCGATACTTGCGGCCTGCATCATCCCCGGTGCAAGGGCCGCCCCCTATTCCTCAAATCTTATCAATGGATTAAATTGATATGCGTAAGCCATTGATAACAAAAATGGCCATAGCGTGTAACACAAGGGGAACAGGCTGTGCCCTTGCCTGACTGTCGCGAAGCGGCTAGGAACCCTTGGACCCCATTTTAGCGATAGGCCGCCCCTCATGCGTCTCTCCCGATACTTCCTCCCCGTCCTCAAGGAAAACCCCTCCGAGGCCCAGATCGTCAGTCACCGCTACATGCTGCGGGCAGGCATGATCAAGCAGCAGGCGGCGGGCATCTATTCCTGGCTGCCGCTGGGGTATCGGGTGTTGAAGCGCATTGAGCAGATCGTGCATGAGGAACAGGCGCGTGCCGGGCATATTCCATTGTTGATGCCGACCCTGCAGCCCGCCGACCTGTGGCGCGAGTCCGGGCGCTATGATGATTACGGACAGGAAATGCTGCGGATCAAGGACCGGCATGACCGCGACATGCTGTTCGGGCCCACCAATGAGGAGATGATCACCGACATCTTCCGCTCCCATGTCGGAAGCTACAAAGACCTGCCGATGACACTGTATCACATCCAGTGGAAGTTCCGCGACGAGATGCGGCCCCGGTTTGGCGTGATGCGCGGGCGCGAGTTTCTGATGAAGGACGGCTATAACTTCGACATCGACAAGGATGCAGCCTTGCATGCCTATAACCGTCACATGGTCAGCTACCTGCGGACCTATGAACGCATGGGCCTGACCGCCATTCCGATGCGTGCGGCGAGCGGCCCGATCGGTGGCGACAACACCCATGAGTTCCTCGTGCTGGCCAGCACCGGCGAGTCCGAGGTGTTCTATGATGCTGCCGTGACTGATCTGAAGCTGGGCGAACGCGAGGTCGATTTCGACAATCGCGCCGAGGTGGCCGGGATTTGCGGCGAGTTCACCGCGCTATACGCCCGCACGGACGAGACCCACGATGCCGCCCTGTTCGACCAGATCCCGGAAGAGCGCCGCAAGGTGGGCCGAGGCATCGAGGTGGGGCAGATTTTCTACTTCGGCACAAAGTATTCAGAAGCAATGGGCGCCACTGTGGTCACGCCTGACGGGTCCAAAGTGCCAGTGGAAATGGGCTCGCATGGGATCGGCGTAAGCCGCCTGCTGGGCGCGATCATTGAGGCGAGCCATGACGACAAGGGCATTATCTGGCCCGAAGGCGTCACGCCGTTCCCGGTTGGGATTGTGAACCTCAAGCAAGGGGATGCCAGCACCGATCTGGCCTGCGAAGGGTTGTATAAGGCGCTGGCGGCCAAGGGGCTGGAGGCATTGTACGATGATCGCGAGGAACGCGCTGGCGCAAAGTTTGCCACGATGGACCTGATCGGCCTGCCGTGGCGCATCACCGTTGGCCCGCGCGGACTGGCCAATGGCGTGGTGGAACTGACCAACCGCCGCACAGGCGTTTCCGAGGAGATGTCGGCCGAGGCCGCTGTGGACCGGATCGCGCAGATTTACGAGGCGCATCGCTGAGGGCAGCCCCCGAGAGTATTCGGGCCAAGATGAAGGGGACAACATGGCACGCGCACTGATCACTTGGGGCGGATGGGACGGGCATCAGCCGGATGTGGTGGCGGCTCTGTTTGCCGGATGGCTGCGAGAGGCTGGCATGGAGGTAGAGGTCACCGACACGCTGACCTGCTTTGATGATCCGGCGCGGCTGGAGGAGCTTAGCCTGATCGTGCCGGTCTGGACGATGTCAGAGATCGGCAAAGAACAGGCAGAGCACGCCGCGGCTGCGGTCGCGGCGGGCGTTGGGCTGGCGGGATGTCATGGCGGGATGTGCGATGCCTTTCGTGCCAACGTGACATGGCAGTTCATGACCGGGGCGCAATGGGTGGCGCATCCGGGAGATGATGGCGTGCGCTACGATGTGCGGATGGTCAGCGACGATGCGCTGGTGGCGGGGATCGGTGATTTCGGGGTCGAGACAGAGCAATACTATCTGCACATCGACCCAGCGGTGAAGGTTCATGCCGTTTGCGACTTCCCGCTTGTCGAAGGCCCACATTCGCCCAACGGCCCGGTTCAGATGCCGGTGGTCTTTACCAAGCGTTGGGGGCAGGGGCGGGTTTATTACAACGCGCTGGGCCATCAGGCCAACGTCATCGAGCATGGCTCTGCGGCCGAACTGATGAAGCGCGGGCTGCTCTGGGCGGCGCGCTGACGCAACGTCAGACCACTGGTGGATTGACGCGGCACGCCTGAGGGCGATCTTAAAGAGCGCCCTTAACTCGGATTTGCCATGTCATTGCCCAGCGACCACCCCAGAATGATGAAACGCGCGTTCACTCTTGGCGAATTGGTGGCAGATGGTGTGGTGCACACGCTGGCCTTGCTGGTCGGCCTTATTTCTTTTTCAGCGCTGCTCTATCATGTGCTGGTGCGGGCCGAATTCGGCCTGTTTGCCGCGCTGGCGGTTTACGCAGCCGGATTTTTCCTGATGTTTGGTTTTTCGCTGGCCTATAACATGGCGCCGCCCTCTGCCTTGAAATGGATGTTGCGCAGGTTTGACCACTCGGCGATTTATGTCATGATTGCAGGGACATATACGGCGATTCTTGCGCAGTTTGATCCGTCATTGATGGTCTGGGCGCTGGGGGCCGTGGTTTGGGCCGGGGCGGTGCTGGGTGTTGTCGTCAAGCTGGCGCTGCCGGGACGGTATGACCGGCTGTCGGTGCTGGCCTATATTGCGCTGGGCTGGATGGGGGTGCTGGCCATCGGGCCCGCGCGCGAGTCTTTGCCGGGTGTGTCGCTGTGGCTGATCGTGCTGGGTGGGCTTGCCTATGTTGGTGGGGTCGCGTTTTACAAATGGCACCGGCTGCGGTTTCACAACGCAATTTGGCATCTGTGCGTGGCGGTTGCGGCGGGGCTGCACTTTGCCGCCATTGCAATTGCGGTGGGCTGAGGCGCGCATCCCGCCGAAGTGAGCGCGTACCGGGCCGCCAAGCCTTGACGCCGTCCGCGTCTGGCGACACTGTCCGCGCGAACAAAGACAGAGCAGATATGCCCCAGACAGCCCCCTTTTCCCGCTTTGAACGGATGATTGCATGGCGCTACTTGCGTGCCAAAAAAGCCGAAGGTGGGGTCAGCGTGATGACCTGGATCAGCTTGATCGGCATTACTTTGGCCGTGTTTGCGCTGATTGCCACGCTGTCGGTGCGGGCCGGGTTCAGGGCCGAGTTTGTTGACACCATCCTTGGCGCGAATGCCCATGTGACCGTCTATTCCGCTGGGCGGGCGGATGAATATGGCAATCTGATCAAGGGCTTTTCTGATTACACCGAACGGGCCGCCGCTTTGGCGGCTGTGCCGGGCGTCACCCGGGCCGCGCCGATGATCCGGGGCCAAGTCATGGTCGCCAGTCAAGGCGCGACCAACGGGGCCGAGGTTTACGGCCTGTCGGCGGATGACCTCAAATCCATTCCGCGTGTTGGTCTGGGCGCCGATGCCTATGGCGATATCGAGCGGTTTGACGAGGGCGTGGCCATCGGGTCGGTTCTCGCGCGCGAACTTGGGGTGACGGTGGGCGAACGGGTGCGTGTGATCTCTCCCGATGGGGTGAAAACCGCCTTTGGCAGCAGCCCGCGCGTCAATGCCTATGAAGTGGTCTATATCTTCACTGCTGGGCGCTATGACATCGACAAGACCCGGCTCTATATGCCCTTTGCCGAGGCGCAGAGCTATTTCAACCGAGAAGGCCTCGCCGATGAGTTTGAGGTGATGGTCAGTCAGCCCGATGCGATCGACCGCTATGCCGGGCCCTTGCTGCAAGCGGGGGGCGATGACGCGATCCTGTGGACATGGCGCGACTCATCGGGCGCGTTTTTGCGTGCGTTGGATGTCGAGGACAACATCATGTTCGTTATCCTGTCGATCCTTGTGCTGATCGCCACGATGAACATCATTTCGGGCCTGATCATGTTGGTGAAAAACAAAGGCCGCGACATTGGCATCTTGCGGACCATTGGCCTGACCGAAGGCGCTGTGTTGCGGATTTTCTTCATGTGCGGCGCGTTCACCGGGATTGTCGGCACCGTGCTTGGCGTGGTTCTGGGCTGCCTGTTCGCGCTGTATATCGACCCGATCTTTTCGGCGGTGAACTATCTGGCGGGCGGCGGGGTCTGGGATCCGTCGATCCGGGGCATTTATGCACTGCCCGCCAAGCTCCAGCTGGCTGATGTGCTGTCTGCCGTGTCGCTGTCGTTGGGCCTGTCGTTCATTGTCACGATCTTTCCGGCCCGCCGTGCCGCCCGGATGAACCCGGTGGAGGCGCTGCGCTATGAGTGAACTGGCACTGGATCTTTCGGGGATCGAGAAGACGTACAACGCAGGGAAACCGTCAGAAGTGATGGTCCTGCGCGGGGCGACGCTGGCGGTCAAGCCGGGTGAGGTGGTGGCGCTGGTGGCACCCTCGGGCGCGGGGAAGTCGACGTTGCTGCACATTGCTGGGCTTCTGGACACGCCCGATGCCGGGCAGGTGCGGCTTAACGGGCGCGAGATGAACGGGCTGGCCGACAAAACAAGGACCGAGGTGCGCCGCGCCGATGTCGGCTTTATCTACCAGTTCCACCACCTGCTGCCCGAGTTTTCGGCGCTGGAAAACATTGTGATTCCGCAGCTTGCCAATGGGGTGGATGAGGCAGTGGCAAAGGCCCGCGCGATGGATCTGCTGACCCGCGTTGGGGTGGGGCCGCGCGCCGATCACCGCCCGGCGGCCCTGTCTGGTGGCGAGCAGCAGCGGGTGGCGTTCTGCCGCGCCATGGCCAATGCGCCGCGCTTGTTGTTGGCCGATGAGCCGACGGGAAACCTTGATCCGGCAACCTCGGATCAGGTCTTCGGCGCGCTGATGGATCTGGTGCGCGCGACCGGGCTGGCGGCCCTGATCGCCACCCATAACATGGAGCTTGCGGCCCGGATGGACCGGATTGTGCGGCTTGATCAGGGGCGCGTCGCCTGAGGCCTTGTGCTAGGGCGGCGGCCCTGTCACCCTATGGGTCAATTCCGAAAAGGAGACCGCCATGGCGCAGTCGTTGCCCATCATTTCCACGTTCGCAGCGCTTGCCCTTGGGGCCTGTGTGATTGCAGCGACGCCAGAACCTGTGCCGACCGGGGAGCAGGACTTTACCGATTTCTGTGCCAGCTGTCATGGGATCTCTGGCAAGGGTAGTGGCGAGGTGGCAGCCACCCTGTCAAAACGCCCTGCCGATCTGACCCGGCTGGCGCGGCGCAATGGCGGCACCTTTCCGACGACGCAGGTCATGGCCAAGATCTGGGGATATACGGGCGGCAAGGCCGACGGCGTGATGCCAAACTTTGGCCCCCTGCTCGACAGCGAGACGGTGCCTTATGACGGGGGAGATGGCATCATGACGCCCACGCCGATCAGGCTGGTTCAGATTGCCGAGCATTTGCAAAGGCTTCAGGTCAAGTAATCAGGACTGATCCGCTTGGGCCAGGTCCATCCCCTTGGGCGTCCCTGCAATCTCCAGCACCAGTTTGCGACGAACGGCGGCGGCAAATGTGTCACGGCTGGTGGCAGCCACGACGAAAGCACCGGGGCCGCCGATGATCATGGCCTCATAGGCCAGCGCAAGATCCTGCGCGCGACCATCGCGCAGGATGGGCAGGCCGTTGATGGTGATGCCTGCCGCCAGCACCTCGGCGCGCGCATCCGCAATACGGGGGCCAGAGAAATTACCGACCGAGTCGCTGGAAAAGTCGATCACTTGGCGCAGGCTGGTGATCTGGTTGTCCTCGATCAGCCGCTTTCCCTCCAACAGCGCAGCACCAATCGCGTTGCGGCCAGTGGCAAGGCGCGGCGGTATCAGCAGGCGGGCGGCGAAGTCTTGCGCCGCCTCTGGCCCGTCAATCACCGCCCAGTCCACCACCACCACCTGGTTGGCCGCCCATTCGACATAGGTGACTGCAATGGTCCCGGTGAGGGTGGATGAGATGGCGTAAAGCACATCGGGGTGGGTGATTGCTGTGGCGTAGCCCTGACGCTGGAACTCGATCTCTTCCTGATCAATCGAGCCGGAGGCGTCGGCCAGCAGCACAAGCTCCAGATCCACCTCTTGCGCGAGGGCGGGCAGAGTCAGGAACAACAGGGGGATCATCCATCGCATGGCTCAAGGGTAGCGCGGTTGGGTGTGGCGCATGATCACGTTGGCGTGTGGCAGGGGGTGCATTGGTTGGGGGGAAGGCGGGGTAAACCCCGCCCTACCACACCGGGCCTATTTGACCCGCTTGCCCGCAATGGTGGTGCCATCCTTGGACAACCCCGAATTGGCGGTGGCCAGAACCTTGACAACCTCTTTCTTGGGCTTTTTGGTTTCCTTGTTGCCCTTGTTTTTCTCTTTTCCCATGGCGTTCCCTTTCCTGCCGAGGTTCCCGCCAGCCCATGCCGGAAGGATCGCTGCACACTGGCCCCATGGGCGCAGCAGGCATCAGGGGTGCCCCGGTGGTTGGGGCGGAGCCTGTGGGATTAAGATGGGGGTTTGGGGGAGGGAAGGCAAGGTGGAGCGGAGTTGGCGGTGGTTCGGTGGGTGCGTTTATCGGTGAAAGCTTAAGGACCCTTTCGAGGGCTGTGGCGTCAGCCCATAAAGCTTTTTCACTTTTTCCCCAAGGTGCCGCGAAGAGCGCAAAGGTGGCAGCGTGTGACCAGCCCGTCGCCACCACAAAATACAATGCATCTTTAATTTAATCATTCAGCCCCTTGAGTATGTCCGATATTTTATCAAAATTTGCTACAAAATGAGTTCCTGCGGCACCTAATACCAACCAAACTATCCGGTCCTTGTTTCGGCTCCAAAAATTATCTTGTTTTCTCGAAAATACTTTTGGTATAAATAAACGGTTTTCAAAAGTAAATGTGATTATAGTGACTAATATCACTCCAATTATAAGTGCGACCACAAACTCGGAGAAGGTGTAATTTGCGGAGAAAATCAGTAAAACGGCTGAACAAATCGAGATTGCACTCCAATACGTCCGGGCATCGTGGAAATTTTGCCACCACGGTTCGTGTGTCTCAAGTTCTGATGCAATCGAATATGCTAGAGCGCGATCATCCTCTTTAAACTCAATTTCCTTGGAATACTTATTTTTTTTAATTCTTACGCTTCCGATCGAAGCGGTAAAATTGAGGGAAAACAGGTGGTTGTTTTCCATGAAATCCTTGCTTCCCTCAAGCAAAATTATCTCATTGGGAATTTTTTCGATCTCTGCTTTGATTGGAGTGTCAGGAGATTCCGCTTTTATGAAGATTTCGACTAACTCTCGGCTATTGATCCAAAATTTCGGTAAGCGCATCGCGCTTGTATCTGATCGCTTTATTGTCCGCATTGGAGGCCCCCCTCAAACATCCAACTCCTCCACAAACCGAGCATTCTCCTGAATATACTGAAAGCGCAGTTCCGGTTTTTTGCCCATCAGGCGTTCCACCAGATCACCCGTCATCCCCGGTTCATCCTCGTCAATCGTCACGCGGATCAGTTTGCGGCTGGCGGGGTTCATCGTGGTTTCTTTCAGGTCTTTGGCGTCCATCTCGCCCAGACCTTTGAACCGTTGTACGTCGATTTTACCCTTTCCGCCCAACCCCTTGGCAAGCCAGATGTCTTTTTCGACGTCATCTGCCACATACATCCGGCGCGCGCCTTGGGTCAGCCGGTAAAGTGGGGGGCAGGCCAGATACAGGTGACCCTTGTCGATCAGCGGGCGCATCTGGGTAAAGAAAAACGTCATCAGCAGGCTGGCGATATGGGCGCCGTCAACATCGGCGTCAGTCATGATGATGATCTTGTCATAGCGCAGATCGTCGACGTTGAATTTGGTGCCCATCTGGACGCCAAGTGCCTCGCAGATGTCGCGGATCTCTGAATTGTCATGCAGCTTATTTGAGGCCGCGCCCAGCACGTTCAGGATCTTGCCCTTGAGCGGCAACAGCGCCTGCGTTTCGCGCGAGCGGGCGCCTTTGGCGGAGCCGCCCGCCGAGTCGCCCTCGACAATGAACAGCTCGGTGCCCTCGCGGTTTTTCGCGGTGCAATCGGTCAGCTTGCCGGGCAGGCGCAGTTTTTTGGTCGCGGATTTGCGGGCGGTTTCTTTCTCCATCCGGCGACGCAGACGCTCATCCGCGCGCAGGATCAGGAAATCGAGGATCGCGCCCGCCGATTTCGGATCTGCCGCCAGCCATGTATCAAAGTGGTCGCGCACGGCCAGTTCGACAAAGCGCGCGGCTTCCTCGGTCGCCAGGCGGTCCTTGGTCTGGCCCACGAATTGTGGCTCGCGGATGAAGCACGACACCAGGGCGCAGCCCCCGGTCAGGAGGTCGTCGCGGGTGATCTGATCGGCCTTGCGGTTCTTGACCCGCTCACCATAGGCACGGATGCCTTTGAGGATGGCGGCCCAGAAGCCGCTCTCGTGGGTGCCGCCTTCGGGGGTGGGGACGGTGTTACAGTAGGACTGGATGAAGCCGTCGCGGGCAGGGGTCCAGTTGATCGCCCATTCGACCGAGCCGGGGACGTTGAATTTCTCGGTAAAGCCGACTTTGCCGGCAAAGGGGCGGTCGGCGTAGGTGGTGGATTTCGCGAGTGTGTCGGTCAGGTAATCGGCAAGGCCGCCGGGGAAGTGGAAGGTGGCTTCCAGCGGGGTTTCCCCATCGTTGACAGCGGTTTTCCAGCGGATTTCCACGCCGGAGAACAAATAAGCCTTTGACCGCGCTGCCTTGAGCATGCGGGCGGGCTTTAGCATCAGGCTGCCGAAGATTTCCGGGTCGGGGTGGAAGGTAACTGTGGTACCGCGCCGGTTAGGGGCGGGGCCGACCTTTGTGACCGGGCCTTGCGGGATGCCGCGTGAAAACTCCTGCACGTAAAGCTCGCGGTTGCGGGCGACTTCCACCCGCATGTGGTCCGACAGCGCGTTGACCACTGATGCGCCCACTCCGTGCAGACCGCCCGAGGTGGCATAGGCGTCGCCGCCAAACTTGCCGCCTGCATGCAGGGTGCACAGAATGACTTCGAGTGCGGATTTGCCGGGGAATTTCGGGTGCGGATCTACCGGGATGCCGCGGCCGTTGTCGCGGATGGTGACGGTATTTCCGATCTGCAGTTCAATCTCGATGCGGGTGGCGTGACCTGCGACCGCCTCATCCATCGCGTTATCAAGGATTTCGGCGACAAGGTGGTGCAGGGCGCGCTCATCGGTGCCGCCGATATACATGCCAGGACGCTTGCGGACAGGCTCCAACCCTTCGAGCACCTCGATGGAGGACGCATCATAGGTGGGTGTCGCTGCGGACAGTAGGTCGTTGGCCATGGCATGCTCGATTCTTGTTCTGGGTCAGGGCGTGCGTGCATTAGATCACCTGCAGGGCGGGGGACGCAAGATGTTGGGGCATTGTCAGGGCAGTCCGCCTGCCCTAGGTCTTGGGGCGCAACAGGGAGGAAATGGCATGCGGGTATTTTTCACGGGCGGATCAGGCAAGGCGGGAAAACATGTGATCCCGTATCTGGTGGCGCAGGGGCACAGGGTGCTGAATTTTGACCGTGTGCCGTTGGGCGGGGCTGGGGTGCATGATCTGCTGGGCGATATCACCGATGCGGGCCAGGTCTATTCGGCGCTAAATTCCCATGCGGGGTATGACGAGCTGGAAACCGGGCAGGGCGCGCGGGCGTTTGATGCAGTTGTGCATTTTGCCGCCGTGCCGCGCATGATGATGTGCCCCGATACCGAAACGTGGCGGGTGAACGTGGTGGGCACCTATAACGTGATCGAGGCAGCGGTGAAGCTGGGCATCCGCAAGGTGATTGTAGCGTCATCCGAGACCACCTATGGCATCTGCTTTGCCGATGGGGTGACAGACCCGCATAGGCTCCCGCTGACCGAGGACTATGACATCGACCCGATGGATACCTACGGCACGTCAAAGAAGGTGAACGAAGTCACAGCGCGCAGCTTTGCCCAGCGGTCGGGTGCCGATATCTACGCGCTGCGGATTGGCAATGTGGTAGAACCCCACGAATATGAAACCCTGTTCCCGCAGTATTTTGCCACCCCCGAGGTGCGGCGCAGAAATGCGTTCAATTATGTCGATGCCCGCGATCTGGGGCAGATCGTTGATTTGTGCCTGAAAAATGATGGTCTGGGCTATCAGGTGTTTAACGCCTGCAACTCGACCAACGGCATGAACATTCCCAACGCAGACCTGCTGGCTCGGTTTTTCCCCAATGTGCCGGTTACCGAAAAGCTTGGCCCATGGGACAGCCTGATGTCGAACCGCAAGATCCGCGATGTGCTTGGTTTTCACGATGCCCACGACTGGCGCGAAGCCCTGCCTGACCACGGTTGATCTGCCTGACGACGCATGATCTGATTGAGCGGCTGCGCCGCATTGTTTTTATCTCGTCGCGCGGGCTGCGCCGCGTCTTCTCGGGGCTGCGCTCCGCTTGGGAGTATTTGCGCCAAGATGAAAGCGAGACTTTGTCTTGGTCATTCATCTTGGCAAGAATTCTCCGGGGAGAGGAGCGCGAAGCGCGGGGGGGGCCGCCCTACTCGGGTTCCGCTGCGCGCTTTGACCAGACAGTGTTGAACGCCGGTCGGCTTTGGGCTGCACTGAGCCAGCGGGCAGTTTTGGGGAAATCACTGAGCAGTGGGCCATAGGACTGGCCGTAGCGCAAGCATTCGGCGACCATGATGTCGGCGACGGTAAAGCGGTTCATCAGCCAGTCGCTGGTCGCCAGATGCGACTCCAGCCGGGCGAGGGGGCGTTTGAGTTTTTCGGCGGCGAGGCGGATGATGCCTTGGCCTGTTGGCGTGTCGGCTTGTCCATCGCGGCCAGTATACAGGATTTCGATAGCTGCGGGCTCCACGGCTGTTGCTGCAAACAGTGCCCATTGTTCCATCACCGAGGCCTCGTCATCCGATGCGGGGCCCAGGGTGCCTCCGTATTTGCGTGCGATATGCAGGCAGATAGCGAGGGATTCACTCAGCAGCAGGGCGCCGTCGCGCATGGCAGGCACCTGACCCAGCGGGTTGACGGCGAGGTAGTCCGGCATTGCTGTGTTCAGCGGGGCGCCCGGTGTGGATGTGCCTGTCAGGCGGTAGGCCTGTATCACCGGCACATGGGTAAAGGGTGCGCCACATTCTTCCAGCACCCAAAGCGGGCGGATCGCGCGGGAACGGTAAACGCCATAGATCGTCAGCATGAATAGTATCCTTTTGAGGTGGGGCGATAGCAGCACGCTGCGGGTGGGCGGGCAAGGCCAGAGTGGCCGGATATTGATGCGGTATGCTGCGGCCGTTTTCAATGTTCGGATGTTGACGCGCTGTGGTGCAGATCTGTGGGGCGGAGTTGACGGGGATCAAGGTCTGGAGGTGCAGCATCTGCTAGATTTGAGGGATCAGGAAAGCAAAGGATCAAGGATGACCGAGACAACCACCCCTTCCGGTTTTGTGACCGAGGCCGATGCGCCATTTGCCGATGTGCAGCAGGAGGCGCCGCTCCTTGCTCAGGAGGTGCCGCCAAGTGATGTTGCAGATTTGCCTGCAGGGCCACGCAGTTTTCCGGTGACCGAGGCCAGTATCGCGCGGGTGTTCGAGGCAGGGCGTTATCCTTATGCCCGCCCGATGGCGCGGCGGCAATATGAGGCGCAAAAGGCTCTGTTGCAGGCTGAGTTGCTGAAGGTGCAGATATGGGCGCAAGAGACTGGGCAGAAGTTTGTCATTCTTATGGAAGGGCGCGATGCGGCTGGCAAGGGCGGCACGATTAAGCGATTCATGGAGCATCTGAACCCCCGTTATGCGCGGGTTGTGGCCTTGACCAAGCCGTCTGACACCGAGCGGGGGCAGTGGTTTTTTCAGCGCTACATCCAGCACTTACCCACCAGTGGTGAGATCGTTTTCTTTGACCGCAGTTGGTATAACCGCGCCGGGGTAGAGCGGGTGATGGGGTTTTGCAGTCCGTCAGAGTATCTGGAATTCATGCGCGAAGTGCCGGAATTGGAGCGGATGCTGGCCCGGTCCGGCACGCAGCTTTACAAATACTGGTTTTCGGTCACCCAAGATGAGCAGCGCAGGCGGTTCAAGCAGCGCGAGACTGACCCCTTGAAGATGTGGAAACTGTCGCCGATCGACAAGGCGTCGTTGGACAAATGGGATGAGTATACCGAGGCCAAGGAGGCGATGTTCTTTTACACCGATACCGCTGATGCGCCTTGGGTCGTCGTCAAATCGGATGACAAAAAACGCGCGCGGCTTAATTGCATGCAGCACTTTTTGTCGACGCTGGAATATCCGGGCAAGGATCACGCAGTTGTTGGGGCCTTTGATCCGTTGATCATCGGGCGGGCGGCTCAGGTGATTGGCGGGGCTGGGCATAGCGCGGACCGGGTGGCGCATCCGGTTTTGCGCAAGGGCTAGGCAGGCGGTTTTGGCCGCGCGCCTTTCTGCCAAGGCCCGCAGCTTGTCACCGTCGACCCATGGCATGTGCTGCGGGCATGGTTTAGTCTGCCGAAATGCGCTGTGGTTTTGCCCTTTTGATCGGATTTGCCTGTTGTGGCCCTGTGGCTGCTGTGGCCCATCCGCATGTGTTCATTGATGCCACGATTGAGGTGATCTTTGACGCCGAAGGTCGGGCCGAGGCGGTGCGCATCGGCTGGAAATACGATTCGCTGTTTTCGATGACCTATGTGGCCGAGCAGGGGCTGGACCCTGACTTTGACGGGGAATTGACCCCGGAGGAAGAGGCAGCCTTGGCCGGGTTTGACATGGACTGGCATGCAGAGTTTGCGGGTGACACCTATGCGCTGCTGGGCGAGGTGCCTTTGGCATTGTCACGGCCGCAGGAACCGACAGCCGAATATCGCGACGGCAGTCTGATCTCGACCCATCTGCGACGGTTGGCCGAGCCTGTGGTGATGGGGGCCGAGGATCTGGTGGTGCAGGTTTATGATCCGTCGTTCTACACGTCCTATCTGATCGCAGACACTCCGGTTCTGACCGGGGCTGATGGGTGTCGGGTGCAGGTCTATGAGCCGGACCGCGAGGCGGCCGATGCGCGGTTGCAGGCGGCGCTGGATGAATTGGCGGGCGGCGAGGATGCCGAGAGTGAGTTTCCGGCAATCGGCAGTGCCTATGCCGAGGAGGCGCGGATCACATGCGCGCGCTGACCGGGCCATGGCGGGTGCTGGCGTTGGCTGGGCTGGCGGTGGCGCTGGTGCTGGCGGGGCTTTGGGCAACCGGGGCGATGGCGCCCGTCGCGCGCTGGGCGGGTGCGCAGCAACGTGAGGTGCAAGAGGCGCTGGCGGGCGCGGTGCGCGCGCTGCGGGCTGGGAAACCGGGGGCGTGGTCGGCGCTGCTGACGGTGTGTTTCGCCTATGGATTTTTCCACGCGGTCGGGCCGGGGCATGGCAAGGCGGTGATCGGCGGCTATGGCATGGCGCGGCGGGTGCGGTTTCGTACGCTGGCGGGGCTGGCTTTGGCCTCGTCCTTGGCGCAGGCGGCTGTGGCGGTGGTGCTGGTTGCGGGCGGGGCCTTTGCGCTGGGGTGGACCCGGCCCCGGATGGAGGGCTTTGCCGAAACCGCGATGATGCCTGTGTCTCATGCGCTGGTGGCGGGGTTGGGGCTATGGCTGGTCTGGCGCGGCGCGCGCGGGCTGACTGCGCTGAGTGTGTCGCAAGATGCCCATGGCCATCATCCTGCTGCACAGGGGCATGAGGACAACCTCCATCACGATCACCATCACCATCACGTTGAGGATGCCTGTGGCTGCGGCCATTCGCATGCACCGAGTGTGGCGCAGGTGGCGCAAGTCACATCCTTGCGTGATGCGGCAATGTTGATTGGCGCGATTGCGCTGCGGCCCTGTTCAGGCGCGCTGTTTTTGTTGATCCTGACCTTCGCGATGGGGATAGGCTGGGCCGGGGTCCTGGGCACTTTTGCCATGGGTCTGGGCACCGCAAGTGTGACGGTGATGGTGGCTGCCATGGCTTATTGGGCGCGTGAGGGGGCACTTGCGGCCCTGCCTGGCGCGGGCTTGGCGCGGCTGCTTCCGGGGGTGGAACTGGTGGCGGGGGCGGTGATTGCAGGGGTGTCGCTGATGCTGCTGGCCGGGTCGCTCTGACGCTTGCCTCTGGCAAGCGCGCGGCGTATCGCTGATGCCATGACATCCGCACCCTTCTTATCTCCCGCGCCGTCCATGACTGCGGCGGATCATGCCCGCGCCACGCTTGCGTTGGGCCTGCCGCTGATTGGCAGCCATGTTGCCCAGTTTGGTCTGCATGTGACCGACACGATCATGCTGGGGTGGTATGGTGTGGTGCCGCTGGCGGCGGGGGTTTTGGGGGCATCCAGCTTTTTTGTGCTGTTCATCATGGGATCTGGCTTTGCCAAGGCGGTGATGCCGATGGTCGCCAATGCCCAAGGGCAGGGCGACGAGGTGCAGGTGCGCCGGGTGGCCCGGATGGGGCTGTGGCTGTCGATCCTGTTCGGTTTGCTGATCTATCCGATGTTCTGGTGGTCCGAGGCGCTGTTGCTGGCGCTGGGGCAGGCGACGGATGTATCTGCTCTGGGGCAATCCTATCTGCGGATTGCCGGGCTGGGGATGATCCCTGCATTGCTGGTGATGGTGCTGAAAAGCTATCTGGCTGCGCTGGGCCGGACGCAGGTTGTGCTGTGGGTGACGGTGGTTGCCGTGCCGCTGAACGCCGCGATCAACTGGGCGCTGATCTTTGGCAATTGGGGCGCGCCCGAGATGGGGGTGGCAGGCGCCGCAGTGGCGACGGTGGTGATCCAGATCGCATCCTTGCTGTTCTTGTGCCTCTACGCGGGGTTTCTGCCAAGCCTGCGCCGGTATCAGCTGTTCATCCGCTTCTGGCGGCCCGATTGGGACGCGTTTGCATCGGTGTTCCGTCTGGGCTGGCCGATGGGACTTACCGGACTGGCGGAAAGTGGGCTGTTTCAGGCATCAGCCTTGATGATGGGCTGGATCGGCACGGTGGAGTTGGCCGCGCATGGCATCGCGCTGGAGATCACGGCGCTGACTTTCATGGTGCATGTGGGCCTGTCGAATGCGGTGACAGTGCGCACCGGGCGGTTTGATGGTGCGGCAGACTACGCCGGAATGCGGCTGGGGGCCAAGGTGGCGATTGGCCTGTCGGTGGTGTTTGCTGCCATTACGGTGGCGATTTTCCTGACGTTTCCCGAGCCGCTGATTTCGGTGTTCATCGATCCGGCAGAGCCCGCGCGGGCCACGATCCTTGCGGTTGGCACCGCTCTTCTGGTCTGTGCCGCGCTGTTCCAGATCGCGGATTCGATGCAGGTGATGGCGCTGGGTCTTCTTGCGGGGGTGCAAGATACCCGCGTGCCTATGATCTATGCCGCCATCAGCTATTGGCTGATCGGGATGCCCGCGAGTTACATTCTTGCCTTTCCGCTGGGGTTTGGCGCAGTGGGGCTGTGGTTGGGACTGGTCATTGGACTTGCCTGTGCGGCCATCAGTCTGATGGCGCGATTTTGGATGCGCCTGCCAAAGTAAGGGGCTTTGCCCCTCGCCTGCGGCTCCCCCCAGAGTAATTGGGCCAAGATTAAGGGGCTTTGCGCTTGAGAGCGGGCAGGGCGCGCGCTATCTGGGGCGGGTTCGTGAAGGAGTGCTGCCATGCCTATGTTCCTGTCCTCGCTGGATGCTGATTTCGAGCAGCACTTTGCCGAGCTGTTGGGGATGAAGCGCGAAGAGGCCGAAGATGTTGATCAGGCTGTGGCCGGGATCATTGCCGATGTGCGCGCGCGTGGGGATGCGGCGGTTCTGGAGCTGACGGCGCGCTATGACCGGCTGACGCTGACGGCGGAGGGCATGGCGTTTTCGGCGGCCGAGATTGCGGCTGAGATTGCACGCGTGTCGCGCGAGGACCGGGCGGCGCTGGAATTGGCGGCAGAGCGGATCTGGGCCTATCACGCGCGGCAGCGGCCCGAGGATGCAAGCTGGACAGATGCGGCGGGGGCCACGCTGGGCTGGCGTTGGACGCCGGTATCAGCTGCGGGGCTGTATGTGCCGGGGGGGCTGGCATCTTATCCGTCGAGCGTTTTGATGAACGCGATCCCGGCCAAGGTGGCGGGGGTCGGGCGGCTGGTGGTGACCTGCCCCACGCCGGACGGGGTGGTAAACCCGCTGGTGCTGCTGGCCGCACAAATTGCCGGGGTGGATGAGGTGTACCGCATTGGCGGCGCGCAGGCGATTGCGGCGCTGGCTTACGGCACGGCGACGATTGCGCCGGTCGACAAGATAACCGGACCGGGCAATGCGTTTGTGGCGGCGGCCAAGCGGCGGGTGTTTGGCCGGGTGGGTATCGACATGATCGCCGGGCCGTCCGAGATTCTGGTGATTGCCGATGCGGGCAATGACCCGGACTGGATCGCGCTGGACCTGTTGTCGCAAGCCGAGCATGACCAGAGCGCGCAGGCCATTTTGATCACCACTGATGCGGATTTGGGTGCTGCTGTGGTGGCGGCGGTTGAGGCGCGGCTGGAAACGCTGGAACGGCGCGCAATTGCCGGGGCGTCATGGCGTGACAACGGTGCGGTGATTGTGGTGGAGGATCTGGCGCAGGCGGCGGCGTTAGCCAATCGCATCGCGCCCGAGCATCTGGAGATCATGGTCGAGGATTGCGAGGCTTTGGCAGCACAGATCCCGCATGCGGGGGCGATTTTCCTAGGGCCGTGGACGCCTGAGGCGATTGGCGATTATGTCGGTGGGCCGAACCATGTGCTGCCCACAGCACGCTCGGCGCGGTTTTCCAGCGGGCTGAATGTGCTCGATTTCATGAAGCGCACCACCATGGCGCGGATGACCCCCGAGGCGCTGAAGGCGATTGGCCCCAGTGCCGAGCGGCTGGCGATCAGTGAGAGCCTTGAGGCGCATGGCCTGAGCGTGCGGGCGCGGTTGGACCGGCTGAACGGGTGAGAAACCGCAACAGGCTTGCGCCGCGTGCGCGGGTCGGGCATCACCAGAGCAACAGAGAGCAAGGCCGACCTCATGACCAACCCTGCGACCAACCGCATCTGCCAGATCGAGATCGACGACAAAGGTCTTGCCCGCCCGACACCAGAGATCGAGCAGGAGCGCCGGGTGGCGATCTTTGATTTGCTGGAGGAGAACGCCTTTGGCCTGCCTGCGCGGGAGGGCCGGCCGGTTCCGCCGGGGCCGTACCGGCTTGGCCTTGCGATCCGCGAAGGGCGGCTGGTGTTTGATGTAGGCTCGGAGTCGGGAGAGACGGTGGGGGCGTTCCACCTGTCTCTCGGGCCGTTCCGGCAAGTGGTGAAAGATTACTTCCAGATATGCGAGTCGTATTTTGAGGCGGTCAAGCGCTTGCCGCCCAGCCAGATCGAGGCGATCGATATGGCCCGGCGCGGCATCCACAATGAGGGCGCGCGGGTGTTGCAGGAACGTCTGGAGGGCAAGGCCGAGGTGGATACCGATACGGCCCGGCGCCTCTTTACGCTGATCTGCGTTTTGCACTGGGGGTAAGTCTTTGGACGGTTTTCCCCAGTCTGTATTGTTTTGCTGTGACCACAATGCCGTGCGGTCGCCCATGGCCGAAGGGTTGATGAAGAAGTTCTACGGCCAACGCGCCTATGTTCAGTCGGCCGGGGTCCGCAACGATATGGAGGTGGACGGCTTTTCTGTTGCCGTCTGTCAGGAGTTGGGGATCGAACTGGCGCGGCATCGCAGCCGCAGTTTTGATGAAATGCAGGAATGGGGGGATGATCTATCGCAATTTGACCTGATCATTGCGCTTTCGCCTGCCAGCCAGCGCATGGCGCTGGAGCTGACGCGGCATTTTCATCTGGATATCGAATACTGGCCTATCCTTGATCCAACAGGGCTTGGCGAGTCGCGTGATCATAAGCTGTCGGCCTATCGTCAGGCGCGCGATCAGATCCGCGACCGGATGATTGGCCGGTTCGGGGCCCCGACCGAAGACAGCACAGCATTGGCCTGAGCGGCGGTGGAGTTGGGGTCGATCACTGCACGGTGCGTTTCGCGCGCGACAGAAAGAAGCCATGGCCATCGGCATTCTTGCATGAAAAGCCGGTGCGCTCCGACAGGCAGGTGATGCCGTCAAAGCGGCCCGTAACCCCGTAATCTGCAATTTCAACATGGCGCGCGGTGTTCCTGGGACCGGGTCCACCGCATGTCATTGTCACCGGACCGCGTTCTGTCATTGAAAAATGATGGCCCCATGGGCCGCTGCACCCTGCCGGACGTGGTCGGGGGTCGGGCCCTGTTTTCTCATGAATGACGCAGAGGATATCAGAGGGGCCTTCGCCCATCCCGACACTACATTCTATGTTGCGGCTGGGCGTGCTGAAGGGAAGGACATCGGCCCCAGCAGGCGGCGTCAAAAGCAAAAACGGGATCAGGACGAAAGCGCGCATCTGTTTCCTCCTTTTTGAACTGCCGTACAACGTAATCTTGCCCCGGTCATGTGACCGCAATTAATGCACTCTGCACCGGGCTTTGCGCTGATTGCGGTGGAGACGGGCAGATTTTCGACAAATTCGCCTCAATCCATCCGGTCAGCGCCATGACTGGCACAGCCGCCTCTGTGCCAAGCGGTGTCAGGCTGTAGATGACATGCGGCGGCACCACATCGCGCGCGACGCGCAGCACAAAGCCATCTGCCTCCAGTTGCTGAAGGGTCTGGGCCAGCATCCGCTCGCTGACGCCCGCAATGCGACGGCGTAACTGGGCAAAGCGGTGCGGCCCTGTGGCAAGCGTCACCATGACAAGGGTGCCCCATTTGCTGGTCAAATGTTGCAAAATCACGCGAGACGGGCAGTCGGCGGCCAGAACATTGCCGGTTTTCCAACGCGAAATCAGGACATGTGCGGTGTCGGAAGGGGTCATGTGCGCCTCTGCGGTATACTAACAAAAATGTATGTACTTACGTTTCGTAAGTAAAGATTTATTCTGATGTCATCAATCAACCAAACACTGGATAGCCCCCATGACCACCATCGCCATCACCGGAGCCACCGGTCAACTTGGCCGCCTTGCCATTGCTGCCCTTCTCGCCCGTGGCATCTCGCCAATTGCTCTTGCCCGCAGCCCACAAAAGGCCGCAGACCTTGGAACAGAGGCGCGCACGTTTGACTACACCGCCCCGGATGCCGCAGCACTGAAGGGCGTCGATGTTCTGGTGCTGATCTCATCGAGCGACTTTGACGACCGTGCGGGCCAGCACCGAAATGTCATCGCGGCGGCAGAGGCGGCGGGGGTTGGCCGGGTGATCTACACCTCTTTGCTGAAAGGCGATGCCTCGCCTATGCAGCTTGCGGCAGACCACATTGCGACCGAGGCGGCGCTGAAGGCTTCGGGCCTGACGTATACCATCCTGCGCAATGGCTGGTATCTGGAAAACCTGACCGGATCATTGGGTGCGGTCCTGGCGCATGGCGCGGTGATCGGCTCTGCGGGTGAAGGCCGCCTTTCTGCCGCCGCGCGCGTTGACTATGCCGAGGCCATTGCGGCAACAGCCACGACGTCGGGCCATGACAATGCGGTCTACGAACTCGCAGGCGACAGCGCCTTTACAATGGCCGAATTTGCCGCCGAACTGGGCCGCCAGTCTGGCAAGACCCTGCGTTATGACAGCCTGCCAGAAGCAACCTATGCCGACATCCTCATCGGTTTTGGCCTGCCCGAAGGCTTTGCCCGCATCCTTGCCAACAGCGACGCCCATGCCGCCACGGGCGCGCTGCACGACGACAGCCGCACCTTGTCGCGCCTGATCGGTCGCCCGACCACCTCTCTTGCAGATGCGATCAAACAGGCACTCGCAAGCCTCTGATCATTGCTGCTTTTGCAATACTCCGGGGGTGTGGGGGCTGGCCCCCACCCCTCCGCCAGCCAAAAGCTGCTGGCCATCCGGAACAATGCCGTTATCGTGCGGTCAAAACCCGGAGCCTGCCATGTCTGATGCTGAAGCCACCCTCAAAGCCTATTACGCTGCGTTCAACGCGGGCGATCCTGCCGGAATGCTGGCGCTTGTCACCGATGATGTCGAGCATCGGGTGAATGAGGGTGGTATCCGCCTCGGGCGCGAGAAACTCGCCGAATTCTGCGCGCATATGGGGGTCAGCTACCGTGAGCAATTGCACGATCTGATGATCTTTACCTCTCCTGATGGCGCGCGCGGGGCGGCGGAATTCACCGTGCATGGTGAATATCTGCAGACCGATCCGGGCCTGCCCGAAGCGCGGGGCCAGCGCTATGTTCTGCCTGCGGGGGCTTTTTTTGATCTGCGGGATGGCAAGATTTCCCGCATCACCACGTTTTACAATCTGTCGGACTGGGTGGCGATGGTGTCGGCATGAGCAGAGACGACCTGCCGCCGGGAATCACCTTGCGCGCCTTGCAGGGCGCAGAGTTGGAGCGCCACCTTGATGCGGTGGCCGGGCTGCGGATCGCGGTATTCCGCGACTGGCCGTATCTGTACGACGGCTCGCTGGCCTATGAGCGTGACTATTTGCAGACCTACCGCGAGTCGGCGCAGGCTTTGCTGGTTGGCGCGTTTGACGGGGATCGGTTGGTCGGGGCCTCGACCTCGACCCCGATGGAGGATCACGCGGCGGAATTCGCGGCCCCCCTCGCTGGGCTTGGCCTGCCGTTGACCACAATCCTGTATGGCGCGGAATCGGTGGTGTTGCCCGACTATCGCGGGCTTGGACTGGGCCACCGGTTCTTTGATCTGCGCGAGGATCACGCCCGCGCCTTGGGGCGCAGCCATGTAGCCTATTGCTCGGTTCAGCGCCCCGAGCATCACCCGGCACGGCCCACGCAGTACCGCACCAATGATGCCTTCTGGCTGGGGCGTGGCTATGCACCCTTGCCCGGAGTGATTGCCGAATTTTCATGGCGTGATGTCGGCGATGCGGATGAGAGCAAGAAGCCCCTGCAATTCTGGATGCGTGAACTATGACAAGCTTTACCCTCGCTGCGGCGGCCTATGACCTGACATGGTTTGATCAGTTTGATGACCACGCCGCCAAGCTGTCCGCTTGGGTCGCGCAAGCTGCGGGGCAGGGGGCCAAGCTGCTGGTGTTCCCGGAATATGGCGCGATGGAGTTGTGCAGTCTGGGTGGCCGTGCGATTGCGGCGGATCTGGAGGCATCTTTGCACGAGGTGGCGCGCCATGGTCCGGCCACTGACGCGCTGCATCAGGAACTTGCGCGCCAGCACGATTGCCTGATCCTTGGCGCGTCGCGGCCGTTTTTCACGGGTGCGCGCCCAGTGAACCGCGCCACGCTCTATGCGCCGGACGGGATCATCGGGCATCAGGATAAGCAGATCATGACCCGGTTTGAACGAGAGCAGTGGGATGTGGTTGCGGGGCAGGGGTTGACTCCGTTTGACACCGATCTGGGCCGAATTGGGGTAATCATCTGTTACGACAGCGAGTTTCCGCTTTTGGGTCGGCATCTTGTGGATCAAGGGGCCGAGATTTTGCTGGCCCCGTCCTGCACCGACTCCCTTGCCGGGTTTTCGCGTGTTCGGATCGGGTCAATGGCGCGGGCGCTTGAAAATCAATGCGTGGTAGCGCATGCGCCCACGGTTGGCCCGTGTGATTTCTGCCCCGCGGTGGATGAAAATGTGGGTTCAGCCTCGATCTACGGGCCGCCCGATACCGGGTTTCCGCCCACCGGGATATTGGCGGAAACCACGTTGAACGCGCCCGGTTGGGCGGTGGCCGAAGTGAGCCTTGACGCCATTCGCCATGTGCGGCGCGATGGGCGGGTGCTGAACCATCTGCACTGGAAAGAACAGGCGGCACGCACGGGGGTCGATCTTCGCGCCTGACGGCGCTGCGCGCTTGGCGATACGCCCGGCTGGCCAAGCGAAGCGGTCTGTCACGGCCGATGAGCATTGCCAGACCGGAGAATCCTCTTGAAAACCCCGAGAATCAGGCGCATATGCGCCGCACATGGCCTGCGGTTCCCGCGGGCTCATATTTATTGGAGTGACCATGGCCAAGGAAGACATTCTCGAATTCCCCGGTGTCGTCAAGGAACTCCTGCCGAATGCGACATTCAAGGTTGAACTCGATAATGGCCATGAATTGATCGCAGTGATGGCAGGCAAGATGCGCAAGAACCGCATCCGGGTTCTTGCAGGCGACAAGGTGCAGGTGGAAATGACCCCGTATGACCTGTCAAAAGGCCGTATCAACTACCGCTTCAAGTAAATTGCGGTTGATCCTTGGTTCCGCAAGCCCGCGCCGGAAAGAGCTTCTGGCGCAGCTTGGACTGACGCCCGACGCCATCCTGCCCCCCGACATCGTTGAGGACCCGCACCCCCGCGAATTGCCACGCCCCTATTGCGCGCGGCTTGCGCGGGAAAAGGTGCTTGCGGTCGAGGCCGGGCCGGAAGATGTGGTCATCTGTGCGGATACCACGGTGGCGCTTGGCCGCCGCATCCTTGGCAAGCCCGCCAATGCGGGTGAGGCGGCGGCGTTTCTGACGCTGCTGGGCGGGCGTCGGCATGAGGTGATTACCGCCGTTGCCGTGCGTCGCGGCGACCGTATCCTGACGCGCGAGTCTGTAAGCGCAGTCAAGATGAAGCGGCTGTCGGATGCTGAATTGAATGCCTATCTTGCCTCGGGTGAGTGGCAGGGCAAGGCGGGCGGTTACGGCATTCAAGGGTTGGCCGGGGCATTCATGCCGTGGATTCAGGGAAGTTTCACCGGGATCATGGGGCTGCCCGTCGCAGAAACAGCGGTTTTGCTGGAGGCCATTGGCTATCCGGTCTGGAGGCAGGCATGAAGGGTCGGGTTGTTATCCTCGACGATATCGACGGGCGGCAGGTCGCGGCTTTGGTTGTTGATGGGCGGCTGGAAGAGCTGTCGGTGGACCCAGATACCGATGCGCCGCTGCCGGGGGCGATCTACCGCGCTATTGCGGATCGTCCGGTCAAAGGACAGGGCGGGATTTTCGTCAAGCTGCCCGAAGGATCGGGTTTCTTGCGCCAGATCAGTGGCATTGCGCCCGGTCAGCGCCTTTTGGTGCAGGTGTCCGGCCCCGCCGAACCCGGCAAGGCTATTCCGGTCACGGCACGCTTGTTGTTCAAGTCTCGCTTTGCAATCGTAACACCTGACGCACCAGGGCTGAACATCAGCCGCCGCATCCGGGACGAGGCGGTGCGTGACGCGCTGTCTGACATGGCCACTGCTGGCATGGTGGGCGCGTCAGAAACGCTGGGCCTGATCCTGCGGTCGTCCTGTGAAGGTGCCGAACCTGACGCGATTGCCGAAGACATCGCTGCGATGCGCGGGCTTGCCGAGGCGGTGCTGCTGGACATCAAAGGCGAGGCCGAACTGTTGGTCGATGGCCCCGGCGCGCATGACCTTGCGTTCCGCGAATGGCTGGACCCTGCCCCGGATGAAGCCGTGATGGAGCCGGGTGGCTTTGCCGAACATGGCGTGGATGAGATGGTGGCGGGCCTGTTGCACGCGCGCGTCGATCTGGTGGGCGGTGGTCACATGATGCTAGAGCCGACCCGCGCGCTGGTCGCCGTTGATGTGAACACCGGGCCGGATACCAGCCCGGCCGCCAGCCTCAAGGTGAATATCGCCGCTGCCCGTGATCTGCCGCGCCAGTTGCGCCTGCGCGGGCTTGGTGGACAGGTGGTGGTGGATTTTGCGCCGATGTCAAAGAAAGACCGCGCCATTCTGGATCAGGTGATCAAGGCCGCGTTCAAGGGCGACGGTGAGGCCAATCTGGCGGGCTGGACCACGCTGGGCCTGTATGAGCTGACCCGCAAGCGCGACCGCCTGCCGTTGGCAGAGGTGGCGGGGGGCATGTTCGCATGACCTGCCCGATCTGCAAGAAAGACACCGACCCGAAGTATCGCCCGTTCTGCTCGCGCCGCTGCGCCGACGTCGATCTGGGCCGTTGGCTCACCGAAAGCTATGCGATTCCAGCGCCGGAGGGCGAGGAAGACACCCCTCCGGAACTGGACGACGAGGACCGTCTTCCCCGACAGTAAGGCAGCAACTAGCCGCGCACGAAAAAGGCGAAAAAGCCTCTGGACAGCCCCGCGCGCCTGACGTATCACCCGCCAACCCAAGCAGAAATGCAGCGGGATCCGGTGCCCGGATAGCTCAGTTGGTAGAGCAGCGGATTGAAAATCCGCGTGTCGGCGGTTCAAATCCGTCTCCGGGCACCACTTAAAGATTTGATTTTTATAAGAGAAGTCACAGTGCAGTGTGTGTACTGGCTTGTTGCTGGGGGCACGATGGTCGACTCGCGAACAAAGCAGCCAATCGGAAGCATATCTTGAGTGCATTTGGCGTGTCGCGAGGATTTACAGTGTCGCCCCTGTACAGTCCTTCGTATCATGGTTCTATTGGCGGCATCTTTATAAATGCTCGAGGCTGTACAAAGGTCATCCAAATCGCCAAATTGGCAGCTGCTTTACAACTCAAAGTCGCGACTTGCTCAGAGAGACTGGGCCCAAGAGCTAGATGGCCGAACTTTGGATCGCCAGACAGCACTCAGGATGGTAGCAAATGTGCTACGCGACCAATGGCTGAGATTGCCCTCTCCTAGTGATGAAGGATTGGCGCTGCTTGAGGGCATGTTGGCCCTTGATCGATTTGTCAATGAACTACCTGCAAGTGAGAAGGAATACGCGGCAATCGTAGAGAAATCGAAGGATGACTACGGAGCGTTTCAGGCGCTACGGTTCCTTTTGGCAATCAATACGGATGCTTGGTCCGACGCAGTTCGGTCTTGGAAACAGCTATTGTCGATTGGTGCAGTGCAAATACCTCCTCGACCCAAAGGTCCTTCGAAAGCAAGTTACATTTGGCGAGATCGGATAATTCTGAGCCAAATTCAAAACCTTGTAAGTGTTGGGTTTCATGCACAGCGAAATCAAGAGACGGTTGGCGCTACTTCTGCATGTGACGTTATTTCAGAGGCGACTCACATGATTGGTACCGGCCATAGCATGAATTACGGAGCAGTCGAGGCGATCTGGAAAAAGCGAGCTGATCTTCAGCTGCCGATTGCGGCCGCAAGTCTTTTCAAAATCGATCCCGCCTCTTATCGGAAAAGTTAGACCTATATCGTTTTCCATGCGCCATTTGGGAGAAAGTGGCACTGCCTGATTACACATGATCAGGAGTGAAACATGTCCGCACCCCCAACCCGATTGGTGCCGCACGGAGCGAACAGGCAAAACGGCAGGAGGCAAGACGTAAAGCACGTCATGCGGAACGGAGTTGGCAGGAAGCCCGGCCCATCATTGGCACGGCAGCGGAACGCTATCTGCGTGGGGCGCACGGTATCATCTGTAAGCGTTCGCGGGGCATCACGGCTTGCCTAGCTTGACGGCTTGAAGTTCCACGGCATGAGATCATTGAGGCGGCTTTGGGGATGGCCGTTGGCAATCGCGGTCAGGGTGGCCTTGAGGTAGGCGAAGGGTTCGACG